>NZ_JCANTY010000001.1:143644-1693235 GCF_059568735.1 Dyadobacter ginsengisoli DSM 21015 | reverse complement strand
ACGCATCGATTTCCTCAAAACCACATCACACAAGCTATTTTCGGAAATTCGGTTACCTAATTTAGAAAATCAGATAGGTAACCGAAACGGTAACCGAATCGGATAGGTTACTTTGATCAGGAATGACTCAGAAATTTTGAAACAAGCTGATTTTCAGAACAATTTAAAACAAAAAAGCGCCTTTTGAGGCGCTTTCAGTGATCCCGCTGGGATTACAAAAAACCGCGTTTTCGGCGTAATTTCGAAGCTTTTTAGAAATGGGGTTCCATAAAGGGTCCCACGAAATTTGACTCGTTCTAATTTGTTTTATTCAGCTCTTTGTGCAAAAACAAAATTACTAAATTTTGCAGATTTTGAAAGCTGATTTACAACCAAAGTGTATGAATTGGAAGATCAAATCGAAAGCTTTCAGGAAAGGTATCGGGGATTCTTTGGTGGCCCGATGGAAGATACGACGCTCGAATATGCTTACCAGTATATCGAGGAGACAGGCTTGCTTTCAGGCGTACCTCAGACACTCGAATGGTATTTTGATTGCGAAGCCTTCGCAAAAGACCTGTTCTTGGAAGGCTACTGCGAATACGAAGGGCACTTTATTCTTTTTATTCCACTGGGAAAAAGAGGAAGCAAGTATCAAATGCTGACTATTATTTTTCGATCAAAAACATCAACCGAATGTGTCAATCGATGTTTTTGATTGTTAACATAAAGCAACGAACAATGGACAAGAAGAGCAAGCAATCACAGGAGAGTTCAGTGTTGTTCTCGTATCAATTAGTCACTTTGGCGGATCTGGAAAAATTTATGGAACAAATGCTCTCCGAAATGAGAAGGTTGCTTGCAGGCGGAGGCACTTAGCAATCCAAGCAGTGGCTCAAATCCCGAGCGGTTAGGAAGTTACTTGACGTATGACCTGGCAAGCTACATGCCATGCGAGTAAGCCATCATCTCAGTTTCATGCGGATAGGTGGCGTGATTTATTACGATAGAACCGATATCGATAAGATATTCGAGAAGTTCAAAACCTATGCGGTCAAATGAAGCTGAGAAGAAGCTCAACTGGCTTTGGAGCCCAGTGTCCCCCTGACGAGACACACGTCAGGGTTTATTTTTGCAGCGTGGATCGACTGTTCATGAACTAGATTTGAACGCTGTAATCAGGCAGTAAACTGAGACGGTGTATTTTAAGGAATATATCATGGGCCAGGTCCTGGGAAAGCATTTCGTCTTTGCTATGCTTTTTCAGATAATTTAAAATCGCTGGCTGATATTCCGGCCAGTTTGCGAGAGCCTTCTTTAAACTGTTCATGGCTTAAATATTTGAATTCTATTGCAATATTGCGATAAATTTAAAAGCGGCAATCCAACCCTGGACAGGGCGAATACCTATTGATTGTGATTTAGATTTTTACTTTCCAGAAAACATACAATGTCTCGGTGGCAATTTGTTTACAGCGCTCGTCGTATTTGTCTGATTCTTGCGGAGTACCGTCAAATAATTTGGGGTCATCATACGGAATAGCGATCCGCGCGGTTGCACCTTTTACAGCCGGACAAGCCTTGTCGGCTTGCGAACAGGTCATGATCGCACAGAAGTTACTTTGAGGATTGCTGCTGTCGTCATATTTTTTTGAGAATCCTTTGAGAGGCTCTGTATCAGAAGCATAGCTTACATGATAGACAGGGTTTTTACCTTCTGAGGTTTTGGTTATGTCAAATCCGGCCCTTTCACAGGCAGCGACCGCCCGCTCATTGAATGCGCTGGTTTCCGTGCCGCCGGAATAAGTCTTCACATTAGGGACATCATAGTAAGCGGCGGCTGCTGCAGCCCAAATTTGTCCGAAATGGCTGCGTCTGGAATTGTGGGTGCAGATATAGGTCAGCTGTACTGGTTGGCCGGCATCCGCCTGCTTTTGGATGTACTGGGTAATCTTGTCAAGCTCTTCTTTTCGGTCCTGGGGTATCTGTGAAAAGTTACCTTTGACTGTATTAATATAGGAGGCCAGCTTCGGATTAAGGGATTTTTTACTGGTGGTGCTTTCGCGTGGCATAATCGGGACAGTGCTTAGAAAGGTTATTATCAATAAATGGATCAGGTACATATTCAACTCTTTTTAGGGGTATTTAAATTCAATCGTAAAGATACGATTAGTATTTATCGGACAAGAAAAAATTTAATCATACCGCGCTTCATGGATGTTACAGATTGAAAAAGTTTTCAAAAAAACCAATCGTAATATTGCAATTGACAAACCGGTCTTTATATTTGCGTCATGGGAGTCACCAAAACCGAAATATTCACCGAGCAGCAGAACCGTATTGCGGATCTGGCCAAGGCATTCTCGCATCCGGCCAGAGTTGCGATTCTGCAACTCTTGATTGCAAGGAAAGCCTGTGTTTGTGGTGATCTGGTCGATGAGCTCGAACTTGCGCAGGCAACAGTTTCCCAGCATTTGAAAGAGCTAAAACGGATCGGGATTATTCACGGTGAAATCAATCCGCCGCGGGTATGCTATTGCATCAATCCCCTCGTGTGGGAAGAAGCACAAAAGACGTTTGGCTCGTTGCTGGACAGTTTTGCCCTTGCTACAACCTGCTGTAATTAAGCAGGGTATTTTTTTGAATATATTAATCGTAATATTACATTTAACCAATGAAAACCATGAGCCAATTAAATCCAATGACCTGGGGGGAATTTAAAAGCACTTTGGAACAAAATCCAGATTTGCACCTGCAATTCCAATATGAAGAAGGCAAGTTTGTGGATAGTTCTTACCACATTACCGAGATCAAACGAGCGCCGATCGTTTCGGTAGATTGTGGCGGGGTAATGAATAACTGGACAGAGATTATCGTGCAGCTTTGGGAGCCTTCGGTGAAGGAGGTGGACCGTTCCATGAAGGTCGGTAAAGCACTTAAAATTGTCAATCTGGTTGAAAAAACGCTTCCTTTGGATCCGAATGCAACCGTGAAGATAGAATTCGGGAATTCAAAGTTTGATACGCGGCAAATGTATCCTGGTGAGTTTGTTGCCGGAAGCGAAACATTCACAGTCAACCTGGTTCCGGACTTCACCCAATGCAAGGCGCTCAGCCGCAACCAGAGCTGCGGCACAACAGCAGCAGAATCATCATGCTGCGCGCTTGCCCCTGTCAAACAGGAGCTGGAATTAGTCGCTTGTGAGGCGGCGTGCTGCGAGCCTGGCTCAGGATGTTGTTAATCAAATTAAAGAATTATGAGTATTCAAATCGATAATGCCAGGCCGGAAGAAAAAGAATTGGTGGTCAGCCTACTAAAAGAAGCGAACCTACTTACCGAAGATTTACCGGATGGCCTGCGCAATTTTCTTTTGGCAAAACAGGACGGAGTGCTTGTGGGCGTCGCCGGCCTTGAACTGTTTGGGTTCGTTGGGCTGTTGCGCTCAGTCGCTGTTATTCCAACTCACAAGGGCAAAGGTATTGCCGGGCAGATGGTCGCGCAGCTACTGGCAGGTGCAGACGAACGGGGATTGCGAGAGGTTTATTTGATCACAACCACAGCCGATCGTTACTTTGACCGGTATGGTTTCGCGCCAGTGAACCGCGAGCAAGTGCCAGAAGCAATTCAACAAACCAGGCAATTTAGCGGCCTTTGCCCTTCATCAGCTGTTGTGATGAAACGTATTTTAAAGCACCAAAACGCATGAATACGCCACGGCTTTCTTTTTTGGACCGTTATCTGACTTTATGGATCTTTTTAGCCATGCTTATCGGCGTGTTAATCGGCTATTTCTTGCCAGGTACACCCGATTTCATCAATCAGTTTAATTCAGGGCAGACAAACGTGCCGCTAGCCATTGGCTTGGTTCTGATGATGTACCCGCCCCTGGCGAAAGTGCGCTATGCAGAGCTGCCGAAGGTGTTTAACAACACCAGGATTTTGGGGCTCTCACTGTTTCAAAACTGGATTATCGGCCCATTGCTGATGTTTGGCCTGGCCGTAATCTTCCTTCCCGATAAGCCTGAGTACATGACCGGCCTGATCATGATTGGCATTGCCCGCTGCATCGCCATGGTCATTGTCTGGAATGACCTTGCTAATGGTGACCGCTTGTACGCTGCGGGCCTGGTGGCTTTCAACAGCATTTTTCAGGTCTTATTTTACTCGGTCTATGCCTATGTGTTCGTGACAGTGTTGCCACCGCTTTTTGGCTTAAAAGGATTCGAAGTGAACATCACTATTAGTCAGGTTGCGCAAAGCGTCTTTATCTATCTGGGCATCCCATTTCTGGCCGGTATTATTTCCAGGGTCGTATTGACCAGGCTGTTTGGCAAAGAATGGTACGAGAAAAAATTCCTTCCAGCCATCAGCCCAATCACCTTAGTTGCTTTGCTATTTACCATTGTGGTCATGTTCAGTTTGAAAGGACAGTTGATTGTCAGCATACCCTTTGACGTGCTGCGCATCGCGCTGCCGCTGACGATCTATTTTGCGATCATGTTCTTCTCTGCCTTCTATCTTTCTAAACGTGCGGGCGCGGATTATGCAAAATCTACTTCCCTGGCCTTCACTGCCGCGGGTAACAATTTTGAGCTTGGGATTGCGGTCGCAATAGCGGTATTCGGCATTGATTCGGGGGCAGCCTTCGCTGCTGTGATTGGCCCGCTAATCGAAGTGCCCGTATTGATTCTAATGGTCAATTTCGCGCTCCAACAGCAAAAAAAAATTACTGTTTAACAATTGCAAACCGATTCCTTGATGGGTATTTTCCACGCTGCTCGGATATTGAAGAAGCCGGTCGCCCTCTATGAGCAGGCTTGCAAGAAATTAAACTGCTGCCAGATCACTCATGGAGGTATTTGATCTGATCATTATCGGTGGCGGACAGAGCGCGTTAGCTTGCGGCTACTTTCTGCGCAGGACAACCCTGAAATATATCATCTTGGACGACCAACATCAAGGGGGCGGCGCTTGGCAACACGGCTGGGATTCACTTACGCTGTTTTCACCGGCTGAGCAAAGCTCCCTACCGGGTTGGATCATGCCTAAATCTGGAAGCGGTTTTCCATCAAAACAAGATGTACTTGATTATCTGAACGGCTATCAGGAAAAGTACCAAGTCCATATACGGCATGATACAAAAGTAATCAGCGTCAAAAAGCAGGGCGGCATTTTTACGGTAGAGTCTAACCAGGGAAATTATCAGAGCAGGGCGATTATCTCAGCTACGGGCACTTTTCAAAACCCGTTTGTTCCCGATATTCCGGGAAAGCACTTGTTTACAGGCCAGCAGCTGCATTCATC
Organism: Dyadobacter ginsengisoli DSM 21015; assembly: GCF_059568735.1. NCBI lineage: Bacteria > Pseudomonadati > Bacteroidota > Cytophagia > Cytophagales > Spirosomataceae > Dyadobacter > Dyadobacter ginsengisoli. The sequence continues at coordinate 1,687,952 of NZ_JCANTY010000001.1, read as the reverse complement.
CCAGTATAAAAACCCGCTCCCTTTCAAAGATAAATCGGTGTTAATAGTCGGCGGGGGAAATTCCGGGGCACAAATCCTGGCCGAAGTATCCAAGGTGGCAACCACCGTATGGGCAACAGCGAAAGAGCCGCAACTCTTACCTGATGACGTGGATGGAAGGGTACTTTTTGATGTGGCATCGGCCAAATATCATGCAATGAAGGAAGGGAGGGAGTTTAATGCAGCCCAATACAACATAGGCAACATAGTCATGGTACCGCCTGTAAAGCAGGCCCGCGACCGCGGTGTGCTCCATGCTCGCGAAACCTTCAAGGAGTTTTATGAACGCGGCGTCATCTGGCACGATGGCAGCAACCAACCATTTGATGTGGTGATCTGGTGTACCGGATTTGGCTTTGCAACAAGGCACCTGAAAGATCTAGGCATCATCAATGAAGATGGAAAAGTCGACTGCGAAGGTACGAAGGCCTTAAAGTTAAACGGGCTCTGGCTGGTAGGTTATGGCAGTTTTACCGGTTTTGCTTCGGCAACATTAATCGGCGTAGGGCGTTCGGCACGTCAGACTGTCAATGAGATTATCGAATACTTAAATAATGATTTATGAGAATTGCCCTTTTTTCAGACATTCACGCCAACCTTCCGGCATTGGAAGCATTTTTTGATGATGTCGAGGCCAGGGACACCGATGCTATTTATTGTCTGGGAGATCTGGTCGGTTATAACATCTGGCCCAATGAAGTAATCGACCACATCAAAAGGCGTGGTATCCCTACCATTGCTGGCAATTACGACTTTGGAATCGGAAGAAGCAGCGATGATTGCGGTTGCGCCTACAAAACAGACGACGAAAAGGAAAATGGTAAAGTGTCGATTGCCTACACAAACGATATAGTCAACGAACAGCAACGGAACTATCTAAGAACGCTACCAGCACACATCCGCCTGGACTTTCAACGCAACGATAAGCCGCTGTCTGTGCTGCTGGTACATGGCAGTCCACGCCGGATCAACGAGTACTTGTTTGAAGACCGGGACGAAAAAAGTATGCTACGGATCATGGAGCAGGCCGGTGCAGATGTAATGCTTTTTGGCCATACCCACAAACCCTACCATAGGATCATCGGCTCCGTCGATCCGGACGGCACAGATCATTTCCGGCATGCGATCAATATTGGGTCAGTTGGTAAACCAAAGGACGGTGACCCAAGAGGTGGTTATGTAATCCTGCATATCAACGCGGATGCATCCACTTCAATCAAGGAAAGTGTTACCGTTGAATTTATACGCTTTGAGTACGATATTGAAAGAGCGGCCAAGGCGGTGGAAGACAGCGTTCTTCCGGATGCCTATGCGGAATCATTACGTCTGGGAAAATGAAAATAGCACTACTATCTGATATCCATGCTAACCTACCTGCTTTCGAGGCGGTGTTGGAAGACCTGGAAAAACAAAATCCTGATGCTGTCTACTGCCTGGGTGACCTGGTCGGCTATAATGTCTGGCCTAATCAGGTAATAGGCTTGGTCCGTAAACATGGGATTGCTACCATAGCCGGGAACCACATAAAAGTTACTTTCTTCCGAAGGCGATTGCAGCAAAGAAGAAAACAGCGGGTACGCCTATAAGCTGGTTGGGAACAAGGAAAGAGGCTATCTCTTAACACTTCCCAGGCACCTGAGATTAGAATTCCACATTCATGGTCAACAGTTGAACATGCTGCTAGTTCATTGTGGCCCGCGCAGCACGGACCATTCGTTGCTCGGCCGGAGAGAGTTTTGAAATGTTCTCTTCTGAGGGGCCTTTCCACATCATATTCCGGTCTGCATTGGCCGGTTTCATTTCAGGAGGTTTTTTGCCTACCAGCTGAGCCAAATCGAATTCCGGCAAGCCAAAAAGTACAATAAGCAGCAGAATGATCAGCAAGCCAGAACAACGCTAAATGGGTGACAAGCAGCTTCAACGGGTGGATTAATTTAACAACTGAATCAGGGGAGATATCATTAATTACGATTATCTATATACGCATGTCGCATGGATTTGAGCTTTTCAAGTATTTGCATTTTACTATTACGGAACATGCTGCGCGGCGGGGTGGCTAACACTATCCACGGTACTGGTCACGATTTGAGAAAGGTTTCTTTTGAAATGATATAGATGCCCATCACAAGCACAAACCAGCCAAAGGACTTTTTGAGCTTTTCACCGGCTATAAATCTGGAAAGAAAGGACCCGAGAAAGATGCCTCCAACAGAGAGAGAGGTAAATTCGAGCAGAAAGGTCCAATCAATTGCAGTAGTTGAGAGTCCACTCGCAAAGCCAATCAGTGAGTTAGCTGCAATAATCAAAAGTGAGGTTCCAATTGCTATTTTCATAGGTAGTTTCGCCAGTATCACAAATGCGGGTATGATCAGAAATCCTCCCCCCGCGCCTATAACACCGGTGAGCATACCTACCACCCCTCCTTCGAGTCCGATCAGCGGATAGTTGAATTTGGGCTGACCGGTCGCTTCTTGCGGCTCGGATTTGCCCTCTTTGATCATCGAATAAGAGGCAGCCAACATCACCAGAGCGAAAAAGAGCATGATCGCGACATTTTTGGTTACTTCAAAGCCGCCCACAGTGAACAGCGAATCAGGCATCATCGGAACGAAATATTTTCGTGTCAGAAATACGGAGACAAAGGACGGAATTGCAAAAACAAGGGCGGCTTTGTAGTTAACAAGCCCCTTGCGCATAAAATTGAAAGAGCCTGCCAGTGAAGTGATGCCCACAACAAAAAGGGAATATGCCGTTGAAAGCACGGGATTGATACCCATGACGTATACAAGCACCGGCAATGTGAGTATGCTGCCCCCTCCGCCGAGCAGCCCCAGGCTTAGCCCGATTAATATCGAGGCGGAAAATCCCAAAACGTCTGTGGAGTTCATGTTTTGATGAGATTATTGAATTAATTACCCTGTAAAAGTACCTGCCGCAAAAGCCCTGGTCAGTGATAAATGTTACACATGAAAAATTACATCACTGTTTTTTGGGTTTATTTCTCTTCGAACGACCCCGTTGTCGGTTCGAAGAAATTGGCAGCAGCGCTTTCGGAGGGCACTGCGGGGCGTACCGGGTTTAAAGCACACCAATGCAAGATCATTGAGTGCAGAGTGACAATAAAAAGGGACAGGTCTCACGTTCCCTGTCCCCTGATGGTTTCTGATCTCAGTGGGGTAACTGCTCCCTGAAACGTCCGTACACCCAGGTTCCTGCCACAGCGCTTAGTAAGGTCACCATTACTACAGTGGCTCCCAGGCCAATCTGTGCGAATAAAGGACCTGGGCAAGCGCCGGTAAGTCCCCAGCCCAATCCAAATATGAGCCCGCCGTAAACTTGTCCGCTGCTAAATTTTTTATCCGAGAAAGTGATTTTTTCTCCATGTATGGTCTTGATTTTGAAGGTTTTGATAAGCCATACGGAGAGTATTCCTACCAGCACCGCGCTGCCTATAATCCCATACATGTGGAAAGACTGAAGGCGGAACATTTCCTGTATCCTGAACCAACTGATTACTTCGGCTTTGACAAATACAACACCGAACAATACACCTGTAACCAGATATTTTAAGTTGTAATACCACCGGTGGTTCTGTTGGCTTTCATTAATGCACATCGCGTCAGTCGCGCGGATCTCGTGTTCTTGCTCCCTGCTTATTTCAGATGTGAAGTTGCTCATCTATTACAGCATTAGTTTTTGAAAATTCGAAAAAATGAAATTCTGACAGGTATTAAACGGCGTAATGTGATCAACGTCGAGGCTTTTGACCAATCGAAAACTTTTGCTGAAAACCTCGGCAAGCGAGCTGTGATCATATTGTTTAACGGGCAATCCACTGCACTTTGCCGGTCCGGTCATCGAAAAAGTCCCCAATATGACATTCCCCTCATTGATCGATTGCCCGACGGTCCCGACATACTTTTCGATGTCCTTGTTTTCGGTCAAAAAATGAAAAGTTGCTCTGTCATGCCAGACCCGGTAGGTCCGGGATGGAATAAAATCCAGAACATTGCTGGCAATCCATGTTACCCGGCCGGATAACGGTCCCAGTCGGGCCTTTGCATGATCGATCGCTGTTTGTGAGATATCCAGAACAGTGATGTCGGTATAACCCTCTTGTAACAGGTAGTCAACCAGCATGCTTTCCCCGCCACCAATGTCGATGATGGGATCATTTTTTGGGAGGTGTAAGTCGTCTATCAGGGCCAGGGAGGTATCTGGCCGGCGCTGAGTCCAGCTCATCTGATCGGATTGCTTGGTCCTGTACACATCCTCCCAATATGTTTTCAATTCATCCATGGTGTTACAAGCTGAGTATGATCGGCAATATCCAGTTGGCCATGACAAACCCTCCAATCATGAAAGAGATTGTCGCGACCAGAGAAGGCCATTGTAATGTGGAGAGTCCCATGATGACATGCCCGCTCGTGCATCCACCTGCATAACGTGCCCCAAATCCCACTAGGAACCCTCCGCCGACCATCATGATCAGGCCGGAAGCGGTGAACAGGTTTTCCCAGCTCACAATGTCGGTGGGAATCATCGAAGAAAAGTCCGCTATACCATATACGGCGAGCTCTTTTACCAGATTTTCGTTAACCTTGATGGAAGCGGGATTGGTCAGAAAGTGCGAAGCGACCATCCCTCCCAGAAAAATCCCAAGCACAAATACCAGGTTCCAGGCTTCCTTTTTCCATTCATACTTAAAAAATGGAATTCCGGCGGGAAGGCATGCAGCACAGGCATGCCGCAATGAAGATGATATCCCAAATGACTTGTTTCCAAGAATGAGCAGGGCCGGCACGGTGAGCCCGATAAGCGGCCCTGCGATGTACCAGGGCCACGGCTGTTTGATTACTTCCAGCATGTTAGCGCTTATATTTAGATTTTCTGTTTGAGACTCTCCCAGGACCCGCCGTTATAGACGTCCACCCCGGCAGATTTCAACATGCCTTCGGCCATGCCGCTCCTTGCGCCACTCCGGCAACATGTAATTACGGGTTTGTTTTTCCTGAGCAGCATGTCTGCTTTTGTATTGATCTGATCCAGCGGGATATTGATACTTCCCCGAATATGTCCTGTGGCAAATTCCTGAGGCGAGCGCACGTCGACAATAACCGCTCCTTGCTCTATCAGGGTTTTGTAATCAGCATTCTTGGATCCGAATAATGATGATAAGATTCCCATAAGTTTATTTTTTCGTTTTGGTGGAGATACCCAATATGGAATACAGTGGGCAATAATTCAGCAATGAAGTCAGTAGCAGTACCGTCGCGACCACAATCAATGTGATTCCGAAGATTCCCGAGGTTGCTTTCATTAAGTATAACATCATGGCCGCCAAGAAGACCAGCACGCGGACTATTTTGTCTGTGGTTCCTAAATTTGATTTCATGACATAAGTGATTTAATTGAATCCAAATAGCTATAACATGGTACTCGGGCACACGTAGTTGCTTACCGGTATCAGCCCTGATTCTTTAATGGCTTTAAAGCCTCCCTGAACGTCGATCAGCTTATCGTATCCTCTTGATTTGAGAATGGAGTTGAAAATCATCGAACGGTACCCTCCCGCGCAGTGTACCAGGTAGGTTTTATCTTTGCTGATCTCTGCCAGGTGGTCATTCAGGTAATCCAGCGGCATATTTTCGGAGCCGATCACGTGCTCGGAAAAGTGCTCACTCGCCTTGCGCACATCAAGCACGGTCAGGGAGGGGTCCTGTTTGAGGCGCTCTGCCATTTCGGCGGTCGTTACCGATTCTATGTGATCTGTTTCCTTCCCGGCCTTTTTCCAGGCCTGAAAACCACCTTTGAGGTGGCCGATTGTGTAATCATAGCCAACCCTTGCCAGTCTGGTGACGACCTCTTCTTCTCTGCCCTGGTCGGCAATCACCAGTATTTTCTGTTTGATATCGGGAATCATGGCGCCAACCCAGGGGGCAAAACTTCCGTCAATCCCGATATTGATCGAATTGGGGATGAACCCCTGGGCAAAAATCCGGGCATCGCGGGTATCGAGCATTACCGCATCGGTTTCATTGGCGGCGGCTTCAAAGGCATCCGGGTCGAGGGCGGCGTTTCCGCGTTCGAGCACCGTATCGATACTTTCGTATCCCTTAATGTTCATCATCACGTTTTCGGGGAAATATGCAGGGGGCGGCATCAATCCATCGGTTACTTCCTTTACAAATTCCTGTTCGGTCATATCGGCGCGTAACGCATAATTGAACCGCTTCTGATTGCCCAGTGTATCGGTGGTCTCCTTGCTCATGTTTTTGCCGCAGGCGCTGCCTGCACCGTGGGCCGGATATACAATGATATCATCGGAAAGTGGCATGATCTTGTTACGCAGGGAATGGAACAAATGCCGGGCCAATTTATCCTGGGTAAGGTCCGCTACAACCTTTTGCGCCAGATCGGGACGGCCGACATCTCCGATAAATAATGTATCGCCGGTAAAAATGCCAGTGTGTTTTCCACGTTCATCGGCCAGTAGAAAGCAGGTACTCTCCATCGTATGCCCTGGTGTATGCAGTACTGTGATCGTAGCATTGCCTACTTTCAAAACTTCACCGTCCTGTGCAACATGGGCGGGAAACCCCGGCTTGGCAGTGGGGCCAAATACGATTTGCGCTCCTGTTTTTTCGGCCAGATCAATGTGACCGGAGACAAAATCAGCATGAAAGTGCGTTTCGAGCACGTACTTGATTTGTGCGCCATCTTTTTCAGCCCGTTTGATATATTGCTCCACCTCACGAAGGGGATCGATAACCACTGCTTCGCCGTTACTCTCAATGTAATAGGCGCCCTGGGCCAGGCAGCCGGTATAGATTTGCTCGATTCGCATAGCCTTCCTTGTTTGATTCTTCTTAATGAACAATACAAAGTTCGGAAGGGCAGGCGAGCCGGTCAGTGATATTTGTCACTCAGGGAAATTTTCTCAGAACTTTGATCGTGTTTCTGCCTAAGCGGACCATTCCCCTCTGTTCCATCTTTTTTAAAAGCCGTGAGATAACCTCCCTGGATGAATTCAGATCACTGGCGATTTGCTGGTGGGTGATGGGTATTTCATCATTTTGCAGCAGTTTTTGCTGGTTTTTTAGGTAAAATTCCAGCCTCTCGTCCATGCTCCTGAAAGCAATGCCGTCGACGACCTGCAAAAGTTCTTCAAACCGGGAGCGGTAAGTTTCCAGCACGAAATAGTACCAGCTTTTATAGCTTGTCATCAGCTCGTCCATCAAGGCGATAGGAATGAGTATAGCCCGTGTGGGCTCTACGGCCCTGGCCGAGATCTGGCTTTGTTCTTTTTTTGTCGCGCAAATCATCGACAATGCGCATGCATCGCCAGGGCCTAGCTGGTAAATAAAAAACTCGTTGCCGTCTTGGCCTTCCCGGTATAGCTTCACGCCGCCCTCCACAATCAGCATGGTCGATTTGAAATATTGACCTGGCCGCATCAACTGCTCCTCACTCTCAAAGTCCTTCAGGATGCTGTTTTCGGCCAGTTTCCTGATCAGCTCCGGCTCGAATTGATTAAAAAAGGTTTCCAGATATTGACTTATCGCGGCTTGCTGTGTATGCATGTTCATTTTCTGACGTGATTGGAAATCATGCAAATTTACAAAATCACTACTGCCGGTCTGTGACCAGAGTCACATTGCGACGCAGAACATTCAAAGTAGGTGTTCGTGCAAGGCGATTGTATCTTATTGAGTAATTCGCTGTTTTCGGGAAGAATTCGCGACAAGGCTCGGTTTCCCGGAATGGTGATCACTACTTGGTTCTCTTTATCGGGATAGACACCTGGATGAGCGGCCAATTGTGTTCATTTCGCAATATCCCTGATCATCTTACGCACTTGAAGGCTAGTCATGCTACTCAATCTTGGCGTGGTTTGGGTGAAAATAATGCCTGCGATTTTCTGCTCAGAATCCTGCCATGGGTGTGTCCCAAACAGCCCTGGACTGCTGCTCTCCTGTACATGGCCGTCGGCATCGATTACATCGAGCCAGTTGCCGACACCGTACCGAACCGGCCTTTGTGGCGTAGATGAAAATGGATTGGTGGCATATGGCGTGCCGGTGATTGCTGCGTTTTCGGTCTGGTCGGTCACCATGGTCCCGATAGCGTTTTCACTCAGCACGCGATTGCCGTTATAGGTGCCCCGGTTAACCACCATTTCCAGGAATTTAAGGTAGCCTGCGGCGGTGGTGTGCACGCCGCCTGCGATGATCGGATTGCGAGCAGAGCGATATTCGGCTGTCATTCCACAAGGCCGGGCAATGCGTTCGTCAAACAAATCCTGCCATTTTTTGCCTGACACGATTTCAGCAATCCTCCCGCCGATCTGCATGCCTGCGCTTCCATAGTCGAATTCTGTGCCGGGACGGCTGACAAGCGGGGTGTAAACGGCGATTGAATCGACCGCCTCGGCGAGCGTCATCATTCTTTTGTACTCATATTGCTGTGGTGAATCGCCTCCGAAACCTGCCGTATGCGCAAACAATTGCCGAATGGTCATGCTCCCTTTTTTGTTGGAGGTAAATATCGGTAAAAACTTCCCCACGCTATCGGAAAGTGCGAGCTTGCCTTCGTCGACAAGGCTCATGATCACCGCCACCGAAAGCCATTTGGAGGCCGACGCGATCGGTTTGGAAGTGTGCTCGTCCAGGCCGGCTGCTTTTTGATAAATCAACTTCCCATTCTGCGATACGAGTACTACTACTTGATTATTATAGTCGGCCAGATGCGCGTCTATGAACTTATCTACCTGCTCAAAATTGTAAGTGCCCGGCGTTTCCGGCGTGACTTGGTCGGTGCGGCACGAGCAGAGTATAAAGGCGCACGCGGTCAGAATATTAAGTATTTTCATCATCTGTTTTTTTATGATCTGCGTTTTTTTAATTGCTCTCTAATTTGCTGCTGCTGCTGTTTGAATTGTTTGAACTGGTCGGGATTCAACACCCGTTGCAGTTCTTTTTCCTTCGACGCATTGATCTGCTGATAGGCCTTGAGTTTGGAAAGCCGGCTTCCGCTACCGGCGATTACCGGATCCATTTTGCGGGCGTAACTTAAATTGATGGACGCTACTTGCCCTAGTTGCAGGGAATCGAGTTTCAGCGTTTCTTTCATTCGCTGTGTTTGTAATTGGGCGCGCTCTTCAGCAGAAGTGTCGTTGAGCCGGTTTTGTTGAGCGGACGCGTTCCCTGCAAACAGCAGCACTGCCAGGATAAAAGAGACAGCAACAATTAAATTTTTCATTTGAGCGATTGTTTGATTACAGGCCAAAACAAGCTCGGAAGTCTCATACAAAAAAAGTAAATCAACGGGCGTTAACTAATTTGGTCTCAAATGCAGGAATTTTCCGGTGAGCGCCTCAGCGCGCCGCTAAATGCAATTCAACCGGCGAAGTATGAAGCTCATCGGATAAATCCGGGCATTCAAAGGAGATTTTTCCGGATTTGACCGTTATCGCTTACCATTGCAGATAAATGCATGTGCAATGGAAAATACACTGTCTAAAAAGATCCCTCTGATGGCATTGTTTGCCTGGCTGGGCTACTGGCTCATCTGGGTGCTCATGTTTTCAAATGGACAGCAGGCGCCAGGGGCGGTGTGGGCAGCCACAGTAAATGTGAGCCTACAAGCAGTTATCGTCTACATCAATATGTTGGTTCTGATCCCGTCTTTTCTGGAAAAGCGGAAGTATGTCTTCTATGGTATGCTTTGTTTTATGATACTGATCTTGTTTGCCAAATTGCAATTGACGCTGGTGCCAGCGGATGTGAAAGTGATCCTGAAACGCAACATTCAATACCCCAGGGCATTTCAATTCGCGCGGATCTACCTGTTTTTTATGATTGTACTCATCATTAGTACCGCCTGGAAGTTCGCTATTGACCGGTTCAATTCATTGCAAAGCCAAAACGAGATGGCAAGGAAGCAACTGGAAAGTGAGCTGCAATTGCTGAAAAACCAGATCAACCCCCATTTTTTGTTTAATACCCTCAACAACATTTACACGCTCGCTTACCTGAAAGAGGATAATGCCGCACCCATGATCATGAAGCTCTCCGAGCTGCTTCGGTATATGCTATACCGGTGCCAGGCGCAATGGGTGCCTCTGCAAGACGAAATAATTTTCTTGCGTAATATCGTAGAAATGCAAAAACTCAAATCTGAGATTTTCGAGCAGCATCTGTCTTTTGAAGTAACAGGCATCGGCCCCGGACACCAGATTGCACCACTGTTGCTGCTGACCTTTGTAGAAAATAGCTTCAAACATTCCGACCTGGACATGAATCCGCAGGGATACATTTTCATTAACATGCACGTGGACGAGCAGAATGCGTTATCTTTTTTATGCGTTAACACTAAAAAAACGGCAATAGCCACGGAAAGTGAACCCGGTGGTATAGGTCTTGCGAATGTAAAAAAACGCCTGGAACTCACATATCCTGGCAGACATGAGCTGGAAATCATCGATAATGCCGACACATTTGAAATCCGACTGATTGTGAACCTATGAAAATTACCTGCATGATCATCGACGACGAGACCCTGGCCCGCAAACTGCTCACGGATTATGTCTCCAAAATCCCCGCATTAGATTTGGTAGCAACCTGCGCGAATGCGATTGAAGCCTCGGTAGTGCTGAAAAGCCGGCGGGTCGATCTGCTTTTTCTGGATGTGCAGATGCCTGACGTTAATGGTATCAGCTTCATGCAGACGCTGGGGAAAAGCCAGTTGACTGTATTCACCACAGCTTACACAGAATACGCCGTCAAAAGCTATGAGCTCGATGCACTCGATTACCTGGTTAAGCCGATCGCCTTTGAAAGGTTCTTCCAGGCCGTCGGTAAGGCGATGGATCGTTTGGGAACCCGTAATACTATACGCCAAAATGTCCTGGCTGATAATGAGCAGGATTATATTTTTATCAAATCGGATGCCAAAACCCACAAGGTTACATGGAGCGATATTGACTATCTGGAAGCTTACGGCGAATATGTTCTTATCCACCGCAGCGCCGATCGCCTGATGACGCTTATGCAGCTGGGTAAAATGGAAGAAATATTACCCGCTTCGCAGTTCATGCGGGTGCACCGCTCTTTTATCATTCAGTTTTCAAAGATCGATGCCATTCAGGGCAATTCAATTTGGATTGGTAAAAAAGAAATCCCTGTAAGCCGAACGTATCGCGAGGCGCTGATACAGCGCGTTCAACAGCGGAATATTTCCGGCAATCCTGATTTATAATGCATTCTGAGAGATCATGCGACTTTAATAATCGCAGCAGCAGCACACCCTGAGAAACGGAGGCCTATTTTCGAAAAGCAGTGGTCTGTTCAGGAAGGCAGTATTCAGGTAAACTTCTCAGCCTTCAGGCGCTCTCGCTCATATCTGCTGGTTTTCTTCGTTTGTTGTTGTAACGAGCAGTTCCAACAATTCGTCGATCAGAAGATTATACTTTTTTTCAAACTCTTCTTCATTGAGAATCCCATTATTAAATGCTTGTGAAACCTCATCCAGATCAGACTTGATTCTGTCCAGGTTTTCCTGTTTGAGTCTAGCCATAAACTGAGCGCGACCTAGCCGGTTGGCAAAGTGAATGATCGCAGGGCAAAAAGCGCCGATTGCCAGGATAACTAGTAAGAAAACCAACATCTGATTCAAGCTTCACTTCATGCGAATGGGTTTCGGTATCCAGCAATTATTTTAGAGCGATTTCTTCGCCCAAACTTGCATTTTTCTGACCAAAAGTTTGCGGGGGCATATTGCAACCGCAAACGTGTAAACCCATCATTTGCACTACTTTTGTCTACCAATGTCCACTATGCCTGTATTGTACTTGCGGGAAGCCTGATTGACACAGTGGTCTGATTGGTTTTCGAATCGACTTCAAGGGTCCCCTGGTGCATGTCAATGATTTTCTTCGCGATCGTTAGCCCTAATCCAAAGCCGGGGATCTTGCCTACATTGCTGGCCCGCATCATAGGCATGAAAATGTCCGCCATCTGCTCATTGGGAATGCCCATTCCCTGATCCGTGACAGCAATAGTCATCTGATTATCTGTCAAACCGACATCCAGCGAGATAGTCTTTTTTTCTGAATATTTGCTGGCGTTGTCAAGGATGTTGATCAGCACAGTCCTGAGAAGGATCGAGCTACCCATAACATGGGTAACCTGACTCTTTTCTGTAAAGGCGTCCGATAGCACGAAATTTATTTGCTGATTAGGGTGCTTTTCTCCGAAGTAAGAAATGCTGTCCAGGATGGTATCAACCACGTTTACATCTTGCTGCATTTTAACCGATTGCAGTCCTTCTACTTCTGCGAGTTGAAGCAGTGAGTTGGCCAGATTGATGGCGTCTTCCAGTCGCAGCAACGCTTTTTCCATACTAATGCGAGTATCTGCAAGCTTATGGTCATAAGCGATTGAGGTTTCAAGGATTCCTTTCACAACTGTCAATGGTGTGCGGATCTCGTGCGACGCATACGCGACAAAATGCTTCTGGCTTTTGGCAAGCACTTGCAGTCTTGCCAAAAGCTCATTGAACGAGCCAGCCAAATAAGCCGCTTCGTCAGCCTTGGAAGTGCTTTGGAGCCTAAATGAAAAATCGTTGGCCGAAGTGGGATTCATTTGCTCTATCAGCTGATCAAAAGGCTGCATCGACCTGCGTGCAAACCAGAAACCTGCAAAAGCGACAATGACCAGTAATACGATGTTTCCTACAAACAATATGAACAGAAGGCTGTTGGAGGCCTGCCTGCCGGGTAGGTCGTAGGCGGTCACGACAGATACATAGCGCTGCCCGCCGATGATAAATGAGAGCGCTACTCCTTCCTTAGGCTTGTTCCATGGAGGCGCATCATACGTGAACTGAACTTCTCCCTTTCGCGCCTGAGCCAGCAATCCTTTGGTGAGCTTGTGGTCGTCTGGCCCAGAGGATTTATAAATGACATGATTGGCCGGTCCAAGAATGGTTTCATGCTGATCTGGCAGGGTGAGGTAGCTCGACCTGTGAAATTCGACACGGTTTTGAAAGTACAGCTGTCCGGCCAGCGCTCGCCGCTGCAAACGGTTGCGCATCAGCGACCGGCGATAGGATTCGTAGGTCTGGTAAATGAAAAGTGAAAACAGCAGTAGCAAAGATGCTACCAGGGCGGCAAACCAGATTGTAATCCGCTGCTTGATGCTCATGGTTCGGCCCCTAACATATATCCAACGCCAAATACAGTGTGTAGCAATTTGGGCTCGGTTCGGTCCACCTTCCTTCGCAGATAATTGATATAGACGTCCACCACATTGGTATTGCTGTTAAAATGTACGTCCCAGACATTTTCAAGCAGGTCGATCCGGTTGACGACCCGTCCCTGGTTGAGCATCAGGTATTCCAACAATGCATATTCGCGGGCGGTCAATTCAACCCTTTCGCCACCACGCCACACCCGGTGCGAATCGGTCTCAATAGCCAGGTCCAACAGCTCCAATCGCTTCGGGCGCGGGGCGCGGGCCGGATGTCTTCGGGCCAGCGCCTTCAGGCGAAAGAGCAATTCTTTAAAGGCAAAGGGTTTGGCAAGGTAATCGTCCGCGCCCGCTTCAAAGCCCAATACTTTATTGTCCAGGCTGCCCAGCGCAGTGAGCATGATTACAGGAATGGCCGGCCAGTTTTGCTTGATAAAGCGGCACAGGTCCAGCCCATTGACGCCCGGTAGGTTTACGTCCAGAACCACCACATCAAACCGGTTTTCGTTGACCATAGAGCGCCCGATAACTCCATCGAAAGCGATCGAGACACCAATTCCCTCAGAGACCAGGCCTTTTTGGATGAACTGTGTTAGTTCGACATCATCTTCTACCACTAATACATTCATGTGCATCGGTTATTTATGTTGCCAAATTAACAACCCTTGGCCTTAGAAAACCTATAAAAATGGCTCCTCTAATCAACTTTTAATAACCTTCTAACTACCCTATAAGAACTTGCCTGTTTACTTTGGGTTTCAAATCCTAGCGCGCAATGGCTACTGATAATCAATGGACTGTTTTTTTTGCCGAGGATGATGAAGATGATGTTATTTTCTTTGAAATGGCCGTAAGCCAAACTCACCCTGATTGCCTTGTCGAACGGTTCGAGTCATTTGAAAGCTTAATTGACGGGGTTACTTCCCATGGTTCTTTGCAGCGTATCATCATATTTATTAACCTGCCGCCGCTCGCCGGAACCGGATTTGGTATACTTGACCAAATCCGTAGAAGCCCTGCCTTTGACCATGTACCAGTCTTTATATTATCGGCCAATGTTAACCCACAGATTATTTCCAATGCATATAACCAGCAAGCCAATAGCTATTTATTTAAGCCGGCGTCTTTCAATCAATGGAAAGAATTATTGCGACCGGCAGTTTCGTTTGCGAAGAACCTATAAACCAATATGTTAAGATTACCGCGTACGCTTGCTTTTACTTTGATAGCCTTTGCCATCCATTCAGCCGCGCAAGGGCAGCCGCTCAGCATGGAGCAGGCAGTAAGTTCGGCGATTGAAAAATATCCGAGCATTGAAGCCCAAAGGGCAGCGCTGTCGCAATTTCAGGCTAGTGCCAGGGTGTTGAAAGACAGTCGTTTGCCGAATGTTCGCCTGCATGACCAGATCGATATCGGTACGGCGAACGGCTTGTCGGGTTCGTATTTTTCAATGGGGATGATCGTTCCGACCTCGGGCGGCCGAAGACCTGAAAATCGTATGGATCTGACCTCTGGCAACATTGCTTTGGCAACAGCAGACTGGGAAGTTTACAACTTTGGCCGTTTCAGAGCGGAAGACCAGCTTGTTAGCGCCGACATTGCTATCGGACAGGCCGGGGTTGAAAGGGAAGCGTTTTTGCTCAGGCAGGCAGTGGTTGGAACGTATCTGGATGTGCTATGGAGAGGAAGGATCTTGCAGATTGAATCCCGTAATCTAGCCAGGGCTGATACAGTCAGTAAAATCATCAACAACCTGGTCAGCAACGGCATCAGGCCAGGGCTTGACTCATCGCTTGCAAGCGTGGAGCTTTCCCGGGCCAGGCTCAACTACTATGAGATCGATGAAGGGCTCAGGCGCTCATTTCTGCAACTGGCGATGCTCACGGGCAGGACAGTCAGCGAGCTCGTGATTGACACCACATTCCATGAACAGGCGCTAGTTTCTGTGCCCTTAGACTTACAGGTAGGCCCTGCCCACCCGCTGCTTCGCTACCAGGCTAGTTTATTAAGCCGTCAGCAAACCGAAGTGGGCGTGGTCCGCAGCGCAGCCTTACCCAGGGTTTCAGTGATGACCGCTGCCTGGGCCCGTGGCACAAGCCTAGACCTAGATAACAATTTCGGGCCGCTCGGGTCAGGTTTTGGTTACAGCCGCACCAACTTTTTGGTCGGTTTGGCTGCAACTGTCAACCTGGTTGATTTCCGGCGCGTCAAAAGCCGACTGCAAGTCCAGCAGTTCAGAATCAAAGAAGCAGATACAAAGCTGGAATTCGAAAGGATGAAACTTGAAAATACGCTGGCCTCCTCCGACTCGGTGATGTCGATCATGCGCCATGCGCTGAGGGAACTACCCACCGCGATCAGGTCTGCCGAAAGCGCTTACCAACAGCGGCTTTCCCTGTATAATAACGGTATTGAAAATATCCTGGGACTCACAGATGCGATGCAGCTTTTGACCAAAGTCGAAAAACAGGCAATTGAAGTGCAGCGGCGCGCTGTCGAACTCAGGCTGCAACGCGCTTATGCTACCAGTGACTTCGATGAGTTTTTTAGTTTTTTCCGCCGGCCGTAAAATTATTTTCCCATGTTGAACCTATCATTAAAACGTCCGATTGCGGTACTGGTTTTTGTTACCGGCCTGGTGGTATTTTCCATCATGGCTGCTACCAAGATCCCGGTCGACATTTTTCCCAAACTGAATTCGCCTGTTATTTACGTGATTGAGCCTTACGGTGGGATGTCCCCTGCTCAGATGGAGGGCTTTTTTGCCACCCGTATGCAGGACCAATTTCTTTACATTGGAGGTATTAAGGAAATTTCCAGCAGGAGCGTGCAGGGCCTGACGATCGTCAAACTGTCCTTTTATGAGGGAAGCGATATGGCGCAGGCTGCTGCCGAGGTGGCTATCCAAGTTAATCGGGCCATGAAATTCTTCCCGCCGGGTGCGCTGCCGCCCCAGGTTGTCCGATACGATGCTTCATCTGTGCCGATTGGTGATTTGGTTTTTAGCAGCAAAACCAGGCCGCTCAAAGAAATCCATGAACTGGCCGTAACCAGGATCCGGCCATTGTTCTCGACGGTTCCCGGCCTTACAGCCCCGCCGCCAATCGGTACCAATGCGCGCACAATCGTCATTAACCTGGACCCGCAAAAGGTTCGCGCTCTGAATATTTCGCCCGACGAAGTGGTGGAAGCGCTCGCCTCCAATAATGCGATGACCCCCTCGGGTAATATCCGGGTAGATAACACTACTTATATTACGACGCTAAACTCACTCGAAGAGCAGGTCGCAGATTTTGGTCAGATCCCTGTCAGCACCCAGGGCCGCAGGACAGTTCTTTTAAAGGATATTGCCAACGTAGCAGACGGCTCGGATGTTACCGCTGGCTATGCGCTGGTCAATGGTAGCCGGTCCTCTTATATTCCGGTTGTCAAGACGGCTGACGCCTCAACCTGGGATGTGGTAACGGCGCTGAAAGCAAAGCTGCCGGAAATGCGCAGCCTGCTTCCGGATGATATCCAGGTGAACTACGAGTTTGATCAGTCGGTATTTGTGATCAATTCTGTGAAAAGCTTACTCTTCGAAGGCGGCTTGGGCGCACTATTGACCGGGTTAATGGTGCTACTATTTTTGGGCGATTGGCGCTCCTCGCTGATTGTTATCATTACGATCCCAGTTTCAGTTATAGCCGCGGTGCTCTGTTTGAACCTTGCCGGTCAGACCATCAACATCATGACACTTTCGGGCCTTGCGCTCGCGATCGGTGTACTGGTCGATCAGGCTACGGTGACCATCGAAAATATTCACCAGCACCTTGAGATGGGGAAGCCAAAGAGATTGGCGATCTACGATGCGTGCCGGGAAGTTGCTTTGCCGCTTTTACTGATCCTGCTTTGTATTATCGCCGTATTCGCACCTTCATTTATCATGTCAGGTGTCCCCCGAGCGATGTTTTTACCCCTTTCTCTGTCAATCGGGTTTGCGATGACAGTATCCTACTTGCTTGCCCAAAGCCTGGTGCCTATCCTGGCCAACTGGATGCTTAAAGAGCACCAGGGGCACACGCACCAGACGGACACTGCCAAATCGTCCACTTTTTTCGATAAGGTCCGGGCAGGGTTTATCTCGCAAAACCGAAGGTTGCTTACCTTCAATAAACTGGTCGTAGCAATCTACGCAGTCCTAATCATCGGCCTGGCCGCATGGGGATTTTCAGTGATCGGCAAGGACATGCTCCCGCAGATAAACTCAGGTCAGATGGTAATCCGGATGAAAACCCCGGATGGCACCCGCCTGGAGAGGACGGAAGAGCAGGTGGCAAATCTGCTGGAACAGGTAGACCAGGCAGCTGATGGACATTTAGCTGTATCATCGGCTTATGTCGGCGTGGTTCCCACTAATTACGCAACATCGAACCTGTATGTAAGCACAAGCGGTCCCAATGACGCGGTTATCAAAGTCGGCCTTGATCCGGAATATAAGACGAACATACAAGACCTGAGGGAACGTATCCGGGATCTTGTCGGTGAAAAAATGCCTGAAATTACACTATCCTTTGAGCCGGCAGATCTGACCGAAAAGCTGATGAGCGGTGGGGCATTCACGCCCATTGAGGTTCAGGTCGCCGGGCGCAACATGAGGGAAATCGAAGGTTATGCTTCCCGGCTGGTCGAAAAGCTCTCCGACGATGAGCACTTGCGTGATGTAAGGATTATCCAACCCCTCAAATTCCCGGTAATCAATATCAAACTCGACCGCCAAAAGCTGGCAGTGATGGGACTAAGCTTGCAAGCTGCTGCACGCTCGATTACCGCTTCTACTTCATCGAGCCGGTACACTGAGAAAAACCAGTGGCTTGACCAGAACTCGGCCTATACCTACCAGGTACAGGTGCAGATTCCTGAATTTGCTATGCGCAACCTGGCGCAATTGCAGGAAGTACCACTCGTGGCGGGCCAGGCCCGTCCCGTGCTGGCGGATGTGGCAACATTCTCAGTCGATACCTTGCCGGGGGAATATTCCAGGACCGGGCCCAGGCGCTTTGTGACCGTTTCGGCCAACATGCACCATCAAGACCTTGGCACGGCAACAAGGTCGGTAGAAAATGCAATCGCTTCGCTCGGCCAGCCACCCAAAGGTATAGCCACCCAGGTAAAGGGGATGTCATCACTTTTGACAGAGACACTCGGCAGTCTCCAAACCGGGTTAAGCATCGCAATTTTAGTCATATTCCTGCTTTTGGCGGCAAACTACCAATCCTTTAAACTTTCATTTGTCATCCTTTCAACGATTCCAGCCGTCATCGCCGGGTCGATCGGAGCACTGCTGCTAACTGGAAGTACCCTGAACCTTCAATCCTATATGGGTATCATCATGTCCACCGGTATTTCGGTTGCCAACGCAATCCTGATTGTGACCAATGCCGAGCGCTTGCGTTGGGAATATCGGGACGCCGGAAAGGCTGCCCTGGATAGCGCAGGACTGCGGTTAAGGCCGGTTTTGATGACGAGCTTTGCGATGGTGGCCGGTATGGTACCGATGGCGCTCGGCACCGGAGAAGCCGGCGAACAGGTGGCGCCCCTGGGACGGGCCGTCATCGGTGGGCTGGTCGCATCCACCCTGGCTGCCCTTTATATCGTACCCCAGGTGTATGCGCTGCTGCAAAAGAAAACACCATTGCAGGATCCATCATTGCTTCCCGACCATCCGGTTGCATTACATGTAGCAGTATCAGCAAACGGCTCCCATAAATCTGAACAATCTTTAAGAAATGAAAACTAATCCATATCACTGTTTAATACTAATGTTAGGGTTGGGCGCTTTTTCGGCCTGTTCTTCCTCTGAATCATCCACTCCCAAACAGTCAAAAAAGCAAAAGGGTAAAAGTGAGGTTTCCTTTAAAATTGGTGAAGTATCCCAGGGTAAAGTAGGTCAAGAGATCCAGTTGCCGGGCGAGTTTCTGGCCTTTCAGGAAGTCAGCATTTACCCCAAGGCCGATGGGTTTGTGCAGAAAGTGCTGGTCGACAGGGGCTCTGCGGTACGCAAAGGGGAAGTATTGATGGTGCTCGAAGCACCCGAAACCGAGCAGCAGCTGGTGGCAGCGCGTTCCAATTTTTTGAAAGCTCAGGCCATGCTCGTGGCCAGCAAGGAGCACTACCGCAGGTTGAAGGCCAGCACACGCATAACGGGCTCGGTATCGGCGCTCGATTTGGAAAGTGCACATGCCAAAATGATGGCTGACAGCGCCTCGGCGATGGGTGAGAAGGCAAACTTTGACGCTTTGACGGAAATAAAAAGCTACCTGACCGTTAGGGCACCCTTCGATGGGATCATCACCGAGCGGAACGTCCATCCCGGGGCGCTGGTAGGTTCAGGCCTTCGGCAGGTGGGGCCGATGCTTAACCTGCAACAGCAGGACCGCCTAAGACTTGTGGTGGACGTGCCTGAAAATTATAGCCTGGGCCTAAAAAAAGGCAAACCGGTTAGCTACCATTTGAATGCGGTGCCAGGTGAGACTTTCAAAGGAACGATCAGCCGCCGGTCAGGCAATATGAACCTGAAATTCAGGTCCGAAACTGTCGAGATCGATGTCAATAACGCGAGCCGAATGATTAAACCTGGCATGTTCGCAGAGGTGATGTTGACCCCGGAAGCAACCGAAGGTGCATTGATCGTACCCAGCACGGCCGTTGTCGTTTCAACCGAACGTCAGTATGTGATCAAAATTGACTCGAAAGGCAATGCAGAATTCGTGGATGTGCGCTTGGGCCAACAATCGAAAATGACCGAGGTGTTCGGAAGTCTCAAAAAAGGAGATAAGATTATTGTAAACGCGCGTAATGATCTCAGGCAGGGGACAAAGGTAGTGGCGAGCCGGTAGCTGGCGGCAGGTCATGCTATAAATCCTAGGAGAATGGTACACTCAAATAGTGATTTTGTACACCTATGCTTGTCACTACTGGCAAGGTTGCGTGACGATAGGCTGCGAAAAGTCTTCATTGAAGAAGTCATCAGAATGGTAGCAAAAACCGTTGAAGGGAAAATGTCTGTTGATACTTATAGCGGTTATTTGTTTTACAAGGTCCTTGGCGAAATGTACAGCGCAGGCATGAAAGCTGGCCATGCTGCCATTGGAGTCGAATCATTTATGCCTGGTGCTACATCAAGGACTGGTAAGCCACTGGGTAAAGTAAAAGCGAATAATTTAAGTTCTACGGAAAAACTTGCTTTGGAAGTAGCTCCTTTTATTAAAGCGTTAAGGGAAATGGAATTCAATACTTCGGATGGTATCGCAAATAAACTAAATGAGCTTAATAGGCCGTCAATAGGAGGGGGGAGGTGGGATGGAAAATTGGTTGAAAAAATAGAAAACATAATTTTAAAAATTGAGGCAAGAGATAAACGAGTTTATAAGGTGAATGTAAGGAGTATTAATTAAAAAAAAGAAAATTTTAACGCACCCGTTTTTATTTGATACTTTACGATAGTATGGCGTAAATCGCTATGCATGAGCAGATAGTGCTTAATCCACCGCAATGGTTTTGCGGTGGATTTTTGAATATGTAATTGGATTTTATTGTTTGTGAAATATTATGGTAATTGTAGTCACTATGGTGTTTCGTTGTGGGCAAAATGCTATTTTTACCATCATTTTTTCGGTGTGATAAAATCACACCATGTTCGTTTAGAGGAAAGCCAGTAATCGTTGAGTGCTGGCTTTTTACCCTTCTTGCGTCATTGCATTGATGAAAAAGAATATGAAAGAAAATACTGGAGGTGAAAATAAAGATTACAAACCAAATGATCACCTTGCCAATGAGCGGACATATCTTGCCTGGGTAAGGACCGGAGTCGGGATTATGGCATTTGGGTTTGTTGTTGTTAAATTTTCGCTATTTGTTACTCAAATTGGCCTTGTACTTGAAAAGCCGGCTAAAATTCACTCGCACGGATATTCTAAAATCATCGGGATCGTGCTGGTACTTTTCGGAATCTGTTCGATACTGCTTGCCTTTATCCAGTATCACCTGACAGAGGCAGAGCTGAGAAGCGGGACTTACCACCCAAGGAGCTGGCTGACTAATCTGTTGACCGTTGTGCTGGTGTTAATTAGTGTCCTTCTTGTAGTTTACCTGGTGCAAAGTGTTAACCTGCAAGATCTAATCAAATAGAATCCCAGATATGTTGAAAACGATAGCGACATTTTGTAGGCATACGGCGATAATTTCCGCGCTTTTAATAGCTATGCTTATGTTCGATCGCAAGCAAAAAATAACCGCGAACGAGCTTTTCATGGAGGCGGGCCCTATGGTCGCAGAAGTCGAAGGTACAGTTAGGAATGAGGACGGCTTATTGTTGTCAAATGTCAATGTGCTCATTAAGGGAACACAGCGCAGTACGATGACAAGCGCTGCCGGGCGCTTTTCAATTTCCGTCAACGCGGGCGAAGAAGCAACACTGGTATTTTCGTTAACCGGCTACCAGTCACAGGAAATCCATTTGGGCACTAAGACTACGCTCGATGTTATGCTCAAAGCAGAATCAAACAGTTTTAGATAGACCGGCTATTCGGCTATGCAAACGACCTTAGACAGCAAAGCAATAGGAAAGGTGTGTTTATTACCGATGGTCGGAATCGGGATGTCCCGTAAATATATTAGCTCAGTTGCTTCCGAAAGGCTTCCGGTGAATAACCGGTTTGCTTCCTGAAAAAGCGGATGAAGTATGAGGTATCTTCATAACCCAAATGCCAGGCAATATCCTTGATCTGAATCGATGTTGCCAGCAGAAACCTTTTGGCTTCCAGAATAATCTGTTCATTGATCAGGTCTGCGGTCGTCTTACCGACAGATGCCTTGGTGATGGCATTCAATTGATAGACCGACAGATCTGTCATTCTGCGCCGCTTTTGATCTGAATGATGTTTGATTCAAACAGCCTCATTACCTTTTGGTAACGCTCCTGCTTGTGCGTGGGAATGCCAGACAGGCATTTTGCGGGGGGTGGGCTTTGCCTTGCAAATTTGATCATGAACAGTTCTATGCTGGCTTTATGGCGGGCACGTATCCGTCTTCCCTTAAGGTATATTCACAGAAACTTCTGGAAAGGTAGCTAAGCAGTTTTTTGAAACGGATTTGGTCAACCTGTCGGTAATTCTGAAAAGTTGCCCTCTTCTTCTGCGCCTGTGTGCTCGGGCTGTGGGCCCGCGCGCAAGTATCAAATACATACTTTCAGGCGTGGGGTGTGATTAAAAAAAGGTAGGAGAAGCCCCAGCGGAAATTACCGAGGCCGAGCTTCCCTTTTTAACTGCGGTGAATTGAGCATTGTATTCAAGCGGGCTGCCAGCCGTTTATTTAAATTTGACAGCCAGCGTGACAATATCGGATTGCATCCCCGACCCGGCATTTCGATAAAAGTGGCCATAACGTATTTCCAGCGATGCAAGATGACGTATGCCAATCACGCCACCCGGAGGAGCAAGCCGTATGCCCATGCCGCCAAAATGGCTTTGGAAGGATGATAGGTCAAAGTCGCTCGTATAATAGGCAGCGTCGGGGTTATGCTCTTTGTAGGGGGCAAAATACCTGACTCCGCTCTGGGTATTAAACCTGTAAAAGGGGCTTAAAGACAAAAAGGGCGTAATTTTGACGGCAGTTTCCAGCGACACCGTATGAGCCCTCATTCCCCAGTTGTCGGCATAGAAACGATAAAAACCCCGCAACACCAGGCGGTCACCCACAAAATAGCTCCCCCGCAGGCCGACAGGCAGCTTGAAGCGGCTGCCGGGTAATTTTTCGACCTTTTCGCTTCCGTCGGTAAAATAGGTGCGGTGAAAGGGCGTGCTTAGCAGGCCTTCCTGATAGGTCGGTTCGACGATCAACATTACTTGCAGGCTCTTGTTGACGATCTGTGAAAGGGCGATAGAGCCGTTGTAGGCGTTCCTGGGCTTATGATCGAGGTTGGACTTATCGCCTTCGGCACCAGAGCTATACCCGTTTGGCCGCAGTTCGGAAGGTAGAATCGCAATGTAGGTGTCCTGAAATGTCCCGGCTTTCAGGGTTATCTCACTGTTATTGTCTTTGGAAGATTTGGAAAAATTGATCCCGAAGCCGTAGGATTTGTAGTCATACTCCGTCGAATACGAGAACATAGCTCCTCTGATCGTGCGGTTGGCATCATTTCTCATGTTCCAGGATAGACTCGGATAGATATGCGTATCGCTTCTGGAAGCCGAAGAAATGGTCAAAGGGTCAATCTTGTCCTGAGAAGCAGACGAATAATAATCGATATTAGCTTCTGCGGAGATCGTGTGGACGCGGTTTCGTTTGTCAGTCTTGCTCAGGCGTAATTCCAGCGAATTCGCAAAATCATACAGTTTTTCCGTTCCAAGTCCGCCGGTAATTGCCGAGTTATTGCCGTTTTGATTGTAGTAGCTGGAAACGAAATTAACTTCTTCGATTTTCAACTTTTTAGGTTGATATCCATTCCCGGTACTGTCTGTTGACTGTGCCCGGGCAGAGCCGAAAAAACTTAAAAGCGCCGCAACGGTATAGGTTATTCTCTTCATCAGATTCTGATATTAGGGTTAATTACAGCCGCAACCGCCGCCACTTTTTCCTCCGTTTGCCCCGGAAGCGCCTTCCCGGTACAGGTAAAAATTTTGTTCGAATTTCTCGGATTTTCTCGCCGAGAGCTCCATCTCCGAGTCATTGATACGATTTTTCTGGTACTCCTTCACAGACACACATGAGGATAGGCAGGCCACAAGGGTACTAAACAATACGAATTTTCTGGTGACGATAATGTCCATACGTTTTAGAGGATATGAATGTTGGAGGAGGTGAACAGTTTGTTGTGATCGTCGATGATCACGCATGCTATATCTTTCATTTGGTTAATTAAGTTAAGACCGGTCCTGACCCCCAGCACGGTGACCGGTGTGGCCAGCGCGTCGGACAGTTCTGCATTG
This sequence comes from Dyadobacter ginsengisoli DSM 21015, assembly GCF_059568735.1. Lineage (NCBI taxonomy): Bacteria > Pseudomonadati > Bacteroidota > Cytophagia > Cytophagales > Spirosomataceae > Dyadobacter > Dyadobacter ginsengisoli. Next base: position 1,663,696 of record NZ_JCANTY010000001.1, on the reverse strand, counting down.
GGGGAGAATATGGTAACACTCTTAATCCCCGTGACAGGTAATCCTGTTTTGGGATTAATCGTATGCGAATAACGGCGCCCGTCAATCGTGACAAACTTCTCGTAGCTGCCGGAGGTTGCTATGGACATGTCGCTGATTTTCAGATACGAAAACGGCGAGGTCGTCGCGTCCGGGTCTGCAATCCCAACGGTCCAGTCCGCGTTTCCCGGCTGCTTTCCCCAGGTGGTCAGGTCTCCCGAGGCGTTCACCACGCCGGATACCGCTCCGGCGTTTCGCATCACATTTTTTGCCATTTCGGCAGCATATCCCTTGCCAATGCCGCCAAAACCAATCCGCATACCTTTTTCTTTCAGTAGTACGGAACAGTCCGAAGCATTGAGCATAATGTTCTTGTAGTTGATCAGCCTGACCATCTGCTTTGCAACTGTCGCAGGTGGAAGTGCAGTCATCGTCAGATCGAAGTTCCAGAGCGATTTGTCAATTGATCCGTAGGTAATGTCGAATGCGCCCTGGGTAAGGTCGGAAATCCGGATCGACCGCGAAATCAGATCAAATACTTCCTTGTCCACAACAACAGGGCTCACTCCCGTCTGTTGATTGATCCGGTTAGTCTGGCTGTCATCGCTGAAAGTAGTGAGCAGTTTTTCTATGCGCTGAATTTCGGCTATTCCCAGGTCAATGTACTGATCAGCCAGGGCAGCGTTGTCTGCCACAGCACTTATCTCAAACCGGTTCCCCATCAGGCTTAGAGATCGTTTTACAAGGACTTCTTTCATATCACTTTTCCGAATGCGAGCGAATATCGGCGATAAATGCCTTCACAGAGGGCTGGTAACCTTCCCACTCTTTCAATACTGTCAATCCCTTTATCAGCGCTTATATGAATGATGCTATGGAGCAACTCGAAGGCCAGATAGCTTCGGCGAAAATTGCGCTGGCCCGTTTGTCATCACCTTCCCTATACTACGTTCTTTCGGGAAGCGATCTGACACTGGACATCAATAGTCCCGATTCGCCCAAGATTGTCTGCATCGGCAGCAACCCGCAGAAAGTGCAAATCTATGGCGCGGTCGTTTCATTGTTTGTCACCCGGTTGATAAAACTGGTGAACACCAAAGGGAAGATGAAGAGTAGTCTGATTTTTGACGAGTTTCCAACAATTTACCTCAATAACATAGATTCTCTGATTGCCACCGCGCGCTCAAATAAAGTAGCTACTACGCTGGCGGTGCAGGACTTTAGCCAGCTAAGGAAAGACTACGGAAAGGAGCAGGCTGACGTACTAATGAATATCACCGGAAATCTAATCAGCGGACAGGTTTCCGGCGATACAGCCAAGCTGCTTTCAGAACGTTTTGGTAAAATCCAGCAAGGCCGCACGGTACTTTCAGTCAACCGGTCGGATACAACCGTGGCAAGTTCGATGCAGCTGGATTTGGCTGTGCCTGCTTCTAAGATAGCCACCCTCAGTTCGGGCGAATTCGTTGGAATGGTGGCTGATAACCCCGATGAGCAGGTTGCGTTAAAGGCTTTCCACTGCCGGATTATTAACGACCATAAGGCCATGTCCGTCGAGCAAAATGGGTTCAAGCCAATTCCTGCCGTTCGAGAAATTTCCCCCCAGGTGGTTCGCAAAACATACGAGTTGATTAAGGAAGATATCCAGCAAATAATCGATCATGTCATTGCCCAGATTAACGAAGACCCCGCATTGAATCACCTGATGGTAGTCAAAAGGAAATAGCCTTAGACGTCAGCGGCTATGCATTAGATATTTATTAGACGATTTCATATTGTTGATTTCATGCGGGACCTCATATGAAATATTGAAGATTATCTGTGGAAACGCTGGCGTCACAGGAAACTATTTCTTCGTAATTATGGACGTCGGAAACTTCAAGGATCGTAGTATGGTTTGCCGGCGACTACCTAAAAGATAATAGTTAATGGCAGCTAATCCAGTTTGGAAATAGGGTAGTTAAAGCGAAATTTCGGCCAGATCTTGTTTGTAGGTCTATTTAACAAATTGCGCCATTATAGTACGAATTGCTATCGTAAATGAAGGTTTAACGTGCGATTAATTTGCTAGGCAGAACGTGTCTAAAGTGTATGATAGTCGGCGCCATGCAGAACCAACAAGTCGGTTAATGAACAAGCGGACTTTTTTCGGTAAGCGCCTTTCGGCCAGGTAATGGAGGCCCGCCGCTGCATGTCGGCTCCGATGATTGTAACGGCCTTTAATTCGGTGTGGTGTAGTATTGTCGAGTTCATCAGCACGGTCACCCAGCGACTTGTTTGCACAAATTGAAGCAAGGTGTGTATATCATTCACCTCCATGCTGAACGATGGCGATAAGTCGTGCTTTTGCATTACCAAATCCAGGTAGCTGCGGATGCTGTACCCGGGCGATGGCAATATTAGGGGCAGATCTGGCAAGTCTTTCAGCTTTACATACTTCTTAGCTGCCACGGGATGGTCGCGATGTGCGATCAGGGATAGCTGAGAGGAAAATAAATAGTCTGTTGTGATGCGTTCATTGTCTGGCTCGTCGTAAAATGATAGCATTAAATCCAGCTTGCCTTCTTCCAAATTTCGGAGTAGCTCCTGCGTTGTCCCGAAATTGATCAGCAGCTTGATCTCGGAGTACTTTTCATTGAAGTCGGCTACTGCCCTGCTTAGCAGGTTAATGAGCCCATAGGTGACTCCTATGGACAATGTTCCCGTTTTGAGATCCATAAGATCTCTGAGAATATCCCTTCCGTCTTCTGAATCCTTCAATGTTTTTAATGCGTACGGTAAAAATGCCTTACCCGCTTCTGTGAGTCGCACACGCTTGGCAATGCGATCAAAAAGTGGCAGTCGAAGTTCATCTTCCAACTGCTTGATCTGTTGCGACAATGTGCTTTGAGTGATAAACAGTGCCCGTGCAGCCTCTGTGAAATTTTCCAGCTCAGCTGCTTTTGAGAAATATTTCAGTTGACGTAACTCCATGCAGCAAGATAAGCACTTGATCGCTATTGGCGATGAACTTGATCGAAAAAATGAGTTTTGACGATTAATCTTTGCGTCAGATCTTTGGATTATCAAACAAAAACAACCAGATCATGGAAATAGAACAAACCACTGCCAATGCATTATCACATGTTGTAGCCAAAGCCATCATTAACGCGCCGATCGAAAAAGTAAACATTGCTGACTGGCTGCTAAACCTGCCCGACGCCGAATATCAAAAATGCTCCGTCAATCACATCGCTGCCGGTGCTACCAGTACTTACGAGGGTCAGCCCATGTCGATCAATGTCGAAATGATCGGCGACGCATTGGTGATCCAGCATTACGTTGCGACCGAATACCGTGCCGACTATTGCCGAATGCTCTCACAGTCTGATGTGATCAGTCAGAACGGTCGCACCAAAGTTCAGGTACTTTGGGAACTGAAAGCCACCAGAATTGATGATCAGCGTTGTGAATACACAAATGAAATTCATGCTACGGCAACACCGGAATTTTTAGAATTCATCGAGAAACACGGCATCACCCTTGCAAAGGCGGCCGCAGCGCGTCAAGCCGCATCCGATCTTCATAACAAGGAAGAAACGCCACTTTTCGCAAAAAGTATTGAAGGGAAAGCTCTGAATGGCTTTTATGGAATTTAAGTTAGAAAAAACCGTTGTCTCTTGAAACTGGAACTCTGCACATCGAGTTGAGGTGAATCTGCAGAGTTCCTGGCGATGGGGTCATTGGTTATCCTTAACAGAGATTGAACGTTGTTGTTATAACCTATTGTAAATCATCTCATTTGACGTTCCGAAGTTTGCCAGTCTTAGTGAAGAGCTTTGAGCCCCTCCCAGGTTTTCAGACGGTTGAAAGTAGAGTTTCCGGTCATTCGGCTAATGTCCCCAATAATGCTCACAATCAATTGAAACTTTTCTATTGATCGAGTCCCATCGTTTTTAATCTCCACGGAAAACGGTATAAAACTGTTATTGGTCATCACTTTTCCGATGTCGGTTATCGAAATGATAATCATTCCACCCCCGAAAGTTTCGTTATATCGATCTTCATAAGATCTAGCAGGCTCAATCAAATAAGTCACTTCGCTAAATAATGGTTCTACATCCAGGCAGTTCAAGCCCTGGTCAAAATTTACGGCGACAGAGTGCGTAGACCTAAAGTTTTGATTCTTAGCATACCAGTCATAGGTCTGTCTATTCTCGTCTATTAGCTCGACAATATCCTCCCAACAAAACAAGTGTATTTCAAATAATCCAGCCATTCTGGATAGGAGGACTCAAATTTTTCACCTACGAGGCCGATGGCATCGTTCCGTTTGTGGCCAACAGTCCCTTTATGTCGTTTTTCTACGAAAATCCCGGCGATTACAAACCGCACATGAACAAGGAAGGCGAGCTCATCGCCGCCAACCGTCAGTGGCATATCGAAAACAATACTTACGGTTTTTCCTGTGGGCTCGGGACGTTTCTGGTTTTGATGGCCGTTTTGGTGGCGCTATATAAGGTTGCGCCGCTGCCTAGCCTGGTGGCGAGTGCGCTTATCGGCATCATGACGCTGGGCACCCTCTCGTTCCTGATAACTACACCCGAAAGCTGGGTACCCAACCTGGGCGATGCGCAGTGGGGCTTTCCATACCTTTCCGGGCGGGGACGGCTGGTCATTAAAGATCTGGTGATACTTGGCGGAGCGATCATCACCATGAGCGAAACCGCAAGGTTGTACCTGGACCGCCGGAGCGTAAAAAACTTTTGAACAGCAAGTGTGATCGCCATCAGCCTTCCTTTATTACACCTTCGCAACAGGCTGTTCGTCTGACTGGATGCAGTATAAAATGTCGTTTTTAAAAAACTATATGAGATGAAAATCTGAAAAATTGATACTTTGCCAAATATAAGAGTAAATTTACGTGTACGTGCCCGTTCCTTCAATGTAAAACGAACTACAACGCTCTTATATGACAAAGATCTCCCTGACTCCGGACGAGCATATTAATTTATGGAACGATTTCCGAAACGGAGATCGTGATGCATTTTCCCGAATCTACGAGATTTTCACGGCTGACCTGTATCGCTATGGTTTCAACCTTGTCAGGAACAAGCAGCTGGTCGAGGATTGTCTGCATGAATTATTCCTGCACCTGCACAGTCATAAAAGGAACCTGGGGCCCACCGATAATATCCGGTTTTATCTGTACCGCGCATTGCGCCGCCGCCTGCTGGATGCTTTGGACAAGTTGAAAAAGTATGATTCGGACGAGCATGCATTTGATCATGCGCAATTTATTGTCGAGTCATTTGAGTCGCAATATATTGAAGAACAGATTCAGGTCAGGCAGCAACAAATGGTACTCGCAGAGCTGAACAAACTACCCAAGCGTCAGAAGGAAATCCTGTATCTCGTTTATATGAAGGGGTTTAGCTATCAGGAGGCTGCCGAGGTTATGGATATTTCAATGAAGAGCGTCTACAATACCGTCAATGTCGCGCTGACGTCACTGAGGAAATATATCCGGAAGTCAATGCTTCGGGAGGGTGCCTTATGGTTGAATACCGGTTTTATCATTCACATGCTTTTTCCAAATACCTGATATAAAACCGGGAAAAATTAACTGGAAGAGCTTTCTACATTAAAGTACCATTTTCATTTAGATGCGATATTCGTTTTTTACAGTCGAAGATTTTTGCAAAGATGCCGACTTCATCAAATGGGCGGTCTCCCCGACATCGGATTCCGACCGGTTCTGGAAGGAGTTTATGGCCTCGCATCCGCATAAAACCGAGGAAGTTCAATTGGCGCTGGAATGCGTCCGTACCATTCAATTTGAGGAAACCGAACCTGATCAAGACGACCTCCTGTCGCTGAAACAACGTATATGGAAAGATATTGAAGCGCCGAGGCCTATCCTCTACCGGCGGCTGAACCGGATATATCTTGCTGCGGCGTCAGTCGTTTTTATCCTGGCGGCTGGCTTTTGGTGGTCACTGAAAAATTCCGCGCTGACCTACAGCACCGCCTATGGTGAAGTGCGGGAAATAGCACTTGAAGATGGTTCCAGCGTGATACTGAATGCGCGTTCAGAAATAAAAATAAGTGATGAGATTGCCGAAAAGAAGATCCGGGAAGTGTGGCTCAGGGGAGAGGCGTACTTCAAAATCGCAAAAAGGAACGGGGCCAAATTCATCGTGCATACCCCGGAAACGCAGGTGGAAGTTTTAGGGACCACATTCAATGTCAATACCCGCCGCAGGCAGACAAGTGTTGTGCTTGCAGAAGGGAAGGTCCAACTGATATCCGGCAAGAACCCGGTATGGGTCATGAAGCCCGGCGATATGGCTACTGTTGATAAAGACAACCGGATACGCTCCAAAAGGGTACAACCCGGCCATTACGACTCCTGGAAGGAATCCTATCTGGTGATGGACGACAAACCGGTATCGGAGATTGTAGAGGTGATGGAAGACAATTATGGTATCCGTCTGCAGTTCGAAGATTCATCTTTGCTGAATAAAAGATTATCGGGAAAGCTTGCTACGAAGGACCCCGAGCAGTTTCTGGAGAACCTCTCCACCATTCTTGAACGTGACTTAATAAAGACAGATGACGGATATATATTCCGCTGATGTTTGAGTTAGTGGTTGTTTTGCGCTGCGATATGTTGCTTTCGTAAAATTTATCTGAAATAAATTGAAAAAAAACCGGGAAAATGAAGATCAGCCCTGTTTCACTTTCGAAATACCTTGGATAAACACCTACTCCCGGAGCAAATTATGAAAATACACCTTTCCTTTTTCGCCATTATTGCGCTGACGTTGCTGACCTGCGACATTCAGAAGGCTTTAGCGCAGGATTTTCTGGCATCCAGCAATGCCCACGCCAGCAAGCCCGCAACCCGTCAGGAGGCAAACAGCCTGATCACTTTACTGGGCAAACTGGAACAGAAGTACAAAACCAATTTCGTTTACGAGAAATCATTGATTGAAAACAAAACGGTTGCCGGGCCGGTTTCTGATGAAGAAAATCTGGAACTGATCCTGAAAAAAGTATTGCCGGATATGAACCTGCGGTATAAAAAACTGAAAGGGGGAGGTTACGCCATATTGCCGCTCCGTTCCGGCACACCTGCAGAAAGTAACAACACGACGATCAGGGAGCCCGAGGGCAGCAATTCGGTCATATTGCGTCCGGGTGATCCTCTGCCGGAGGCCGGTAAAAATTCGCAGGGCACTACTCCGCATTCTTTTGAAAAAGTGTTAACAGGCAGCGTCACCGATGTTGGAGGAACGCCTCTTCCGGGTGTGAGCATCGTGATCAAAGGTTCGCAACGGGGTACTACCACGGGCGCCGATGGCAGGTACAGCCTGACCATTCCCGATGAATATCTTGGTAAGGAAAACACAAAGCTTATTTTCTCTTTTGTCGGGTACGTACCCATGGAGATTGATCCGGGCAACAAAAATGTGATGGACGTGGTACTTCAGGTCGATACGAAATCGCTTGAAGAACTCGTGGTGGTGGGGTATGGTTCGATGAAAAAAAGCTCTGTTACAGCAGGAATATCCAAGGTTGAGAATAAGATACTGGACCAGATACCAGCCGGCAGGGCAGAAACCGCGCTGGTGGGACGTCTGGCGGGGGTCAATATTTCCACCCCGCGCAGCACGCCGGGAGCCGCGCCAATTATCCGGATACGGGGCGCAGGTTCTATCACCGCCAGCAATGATCCACTGGTTGTGATCGACGGTTTTCCCGGAGGCGACCTGGTCAATGTCAACATGAACGATGTGGAATCCATTGAAGTCCTGAAAGATGCATCGTCGGCGGCCATTTACGGATCGCGGGGTTCCGGCGGGGTGATTATTGTGACTACCAAAAAGGGTAAGGAAGGAAAGCCGCAGCTTAATTTTAACGCTTATGCAGGTATAGGCAGGGCAATCGGGCATAAAGACTGGATCAGCGGGCAGGAGTATCATGATTATATCGCACGTTACATCAACCGGGATTATGCCTGGCAGGGGGGTGACGTTTCGTTGCCGCTTTGGGGAGATCCGCGCCGACCGGCCAATTTTCAGGTCAACCCGGTTATTGGAGAAGGTAACTATATATGGGAGGACATTTTACTGAATTCCACACCGATCCAGAACTATAACCTATCGGTGAGGGGCGGGAACGACAAGGTCAATTACTACATATCAGGTACCGTGAAAAACGAGCGCGGTACATTGCTCAATACCTATTTTAAAACGTATTCGCTTCGCGCCAATATCGATGCGAAGATCAACAAAGTGATCAATGCCGGTGTGTCGCTCAACCCAAATTTTAACCAGCGCCGCACGTCGCCGGTTTCCATGGAGGCAGTCGTTAAAACCGCACCGTTCGTATCACCCGAAAAGCGCCCGAATGGTACTTATCCACGTCCGCTAGACTATTGGGGGACGCAGGTTTCAGGACAGGTGAGCCCGCTGGCCACACTTGAAGGCACCTCGAATACTTCCTCCGGGCTTAATAATGTGGGAGAGATTTACCTTTCCCTGAACCTGCTGGACGGGCTGACGCTGCGCTCTTCTGCGGGCGGCAACATTACCTACAATACAGCAGAAAACTATTCCGCGCCCTATGCCAACTCCAACAACAACAGTACCGGCTCGGCGATGGATACCCGGAATTTCAACCTGATCAACGAAAATGTGCTCAGCTATTCCAAAACCTTAAACGAGAAACACAGCTTCAATGCATTGCTGGGCGCATCGTACCAGAAAGCGACTTCCAGAGTTGCCGCGATGGGCGTGCTGCCGGGAAGTTTCAGCAACGACATCATCCATACGCTCAACAACGCAATTATCTCGCCTACTGCGACCTATACCAGCAAATCGCGCTGGGGGCTGGCTTCCTATTTCAGTCGGGTCAATTACGCATTTAAAGATAAGTATCTGCTTTCGGCATCATTCAGGACTGACGGAAGTTCTCGTTTCGGCCCTAAAAACAGGTGGGGATCTTTCCCTTCCGCTTCTGTGGCCTGGCGGATTTCCGAAGAGAATTTCATGAAAGCGCTGCCGGTTGTCAGCGACCTCAAGCTGCGTGCGAGCTTCGGGGTTGTGGGTAATTTCAATATCGGTGACTTTCGCTACCTGGGAGCGATCAGCGACATGTATTATTCACCGGGGGGAGTACTCACAAAAGGTCAGGCGCAGACTTCCTTTGGTAACGACAAGCTGAAATGGGAAAGGACGGCCAGCCAGAACTTTGGTGTGGACCTGGGACTTTTCACAGGCCGGCTGAACATTGGTGTGGATTATTATATCAAAAAAACCAACGATCTGCTGTATGATGTATCGATACCCGCCATCTCCGGCTTTACCAATTCCATGGTCAACATAGGCGACATCAAAAACAGCGGTATCGAGCTGGAAATCCGCACCAAGAACTTTGCTAAGGCATTCAAATGGGAAACATCCTTTAACCTCGCACGTAACAGAAATGAAGTGGTTAGCCTCGGTGGCGTAAATGAGGTGATTTATACGCACACCCGCGGAATGGGCTGGCTGCTGCGCGTAGGGGAGCCCATGTTTTCTTACTATGGTTACAAAATGATCGGTGTACTGAAAGACGACGAAGATGTGAAAAATTCTGCGGTGATCGTCGGCTCGAAGCCGGGAAATACCAAGATCGAGGATGTGAACAAAGACGGCAAGATCGATCCTGCTGACCGCCAGATCCTGGGCAATTACCAGCCTAAGCTGTTTATGGGTATGGTGAATGATTTCAGGTGGAAAAACTTTGACATGAGCATTATCATGCAGGCTTCGCTGGGCGCAAAAATGTACAACCTGGAAAACCTGTACTACCAGGGAGCGACGGTGAGCGCGATGCGAAAATCGCTTATTGAAGATCAATGGTGGTCGGCGCAGGAGCCCGGCGACGGCATGTCTCCGGCGACAGCGCTGAGCCAGCTGGCCTATGTTTCCAATACCGATTATTATCTGGAAGACGCTTCCTTTTTAGCGATCAGGAATATCAACCTTGGATATACACTTCCTTCCACCGTTGCCCAGAAATTACGGATGACCACATGCAGAATTTACGTGTCTGTCAGCAATCCAAAGATGTTTACGAAGAAAGGCTTCCACGGATACAATCCGGAGGGCTTTACCAATGGGGAGATCAACGGTATCAACAGTACGCCGGGCTTCAACAACGGCGCCGAGCCTATCAACCGGATTTATGCACTTGGTTTGAATATCAATTTTTAATTGCTAAAAAACATCGTGATGAAAAGTTACAAATATTTAAGCCTGCTGTTTCTGGCCTTTACATTCTCTGCATGCGACGACAGCGTGCTGAACCTGACGCCGGAGTCTACTTTGACGGAAGTCAACTTTTACCAGAAGGCACAGGATATCAATGGCGCGGTACTGGGTATATACAACCGTTATCAAACCCGCAAGCAAAGGGACTGGGCCGTTCTTGAAATGCCCACCGACAATATTCACCGGACGGGCTATTTCAATATCGGAGGCCTGGATGAATTGAATACCCTGGCTTTTTCATCCGAAAACCAGCTGTTTGCAGGCTTTTGGGTGGAAACTTACAACGGTATCTACCGGGCCAATGCAGTACTTGCAAACATAGATCGCCCCATCGATTATGCGGCGGGACAAAAAGAGCAGCTGACGGGGGAAGCAAGGTTTATGCGGGCATTGTTCTATTTCGACCTGGTGAGGACATTCGGCGATGTACCTAAGATCACCACCATGCTTTCGGTGGAAGAGAGTAAATCCACAGGCAGGGCGAGCGAGGAAGAAATTTACAGCCTGGTAATCGAAGACCTGAAAGCGGCCATCGACCTTTTACCCTTAAAAGATAAAATTGCCAGTGGCCGGGCCAGTAAGGCGGCGGCGGTTGGGTTGCTGGGAAAAGTATATGTGTACCGGAAAGACTGGAACAATGCAAAAATCTACCTGGATATGATGACAGGCTACGGTTTTGCGCTCCAGGCTGATTACGCTTCTTTGTGGAAAGAAGAAACCGAAGACAATAATGAGATTGTGTTCGCGATGAGGTACATTGGAGGAACAAACGGGAATACCATTTCTACGGACTTCCTGCCATACTTCGGCGTGACGGGCATATCTGCGAGTGGCGGCGAGAATGTATTTCCTTCATGGAGCCTGATGAAACTGTTCCTGCCGCAGGATTCACGCAAAAAAGCAACCGTTACCGAGTACTGGAAATCACCCAAAAGCCCGGCGGAAGCACCGGAGAACTGGTATCCATACATCAGCAAATTCGCCGTGCCGCATACTCCCAATTCTTCCGGACTTGATATCCCGGTGATGCGATATGCAGATGTATTGTTGCTGAGAGCAGAAGTTTTATATGCATTGAACCAGCCGGCTGAGGCGCTTGCCGAACTTAATAAAGTACGGGCGCGATCATTCAAAGGAACTGCCTTCAATTATACGATGGCGGACATTGCCACGCCTGCGGCTTTTACAGACAAACTGTTACTGGAACGTCAGCTGGAATTCGTGATGGAAAACGAGCGCTGGTTTGATCTCGTCCGGACCAACCGTTTTATGACCGTCCTCGCAAATGTTGAATGGGGCTACAATCCGGTTACCAAAGAACCGCAAAAGGTAACCCTGGCGCCCAAAGCCAATTATAAATATTTCCCGATCCCAAACAACCAGATCGAGCTGGCCAATGCAGGTGTGCTTGTTCAGAACGACGGATACTAACCTATTTCGGGACCCGGCGAAACCCTGACCGGCTTCACCGGGCCTTCATTCTTAAACCCCAATTTTAATATGGCTGGACTGATCAGTCGACGCAATTTCATGGCTGGTACTGTGGCTTCCACGGTGGGCATCGCCACGACCACCCACTTGGCCGGTCGTGCCTACCCGGGAACAGAGGAAAGCGCGCCTGCAATGCCAAAAAGAATGCCTCTGATGGAGGAGGTTATGCGGTACAAAAAAATAGATGCGCACGCACACGTGGGCCACGGGCACGGTACCCCGAAAGAAGTCGTGGATTTCGCGGACCGCCTCGGGATTCAAAAGCTCATGGTATCCAGGCCCATGGCACCGGGAAGCGAAGGTTTGCCTTCTGAATTCAAAGCTTGTAATGAAATCATTTACAGCGCGATGAAAGAATTCCCCGACCGGCTGAATGGTATGCTGACATTGAACCCGACCCACAAACAGGAAAGCCTGGATGAAATAAAGCGATGCGTTGACCGCGGTTTTGTCGGGATGAAGCTTTATAACCACGTTAAAATAAATGACCCGCTTTTTTACCCTATTATCGAAAAATTCATTGATCTGAAAATGATCATTCTCATGCACTCGCCGATCGGGAAGGCAAGGGTGAAATTCAATGCGCGTGAGCCTAAGAATATATCCATACCGGAAGATTTTGTAGATGCAGCAAGGCGGTTCCCGGAAGCGATGTTCCAGTTTGCACACATCGGCGGTGGGATCGACTGGGAAGATGCCTGCAAAGCACTCAAAGATTCACCTAATGTATATGTGGATGTTTCAGGAAGTAATAATGAGGGTAATATGATCGATTTCGCGTTACGCTATATCGGCGAAGACAGGCTGCTTTTTGGATGTGACAATGGGTTTTACCAGGGTGTTGGCGGCATGATCGCCGCAAACCTGACGGAAGTCCAGCGTAAGAAGATCTTTTTTGAAAATTATAACAACATCTTAAAAAAGTCGGGTCACCATGTTGATTGATAGCAATGCATATGTAGGTCACTGGCCGTTCCGGCAGCTCAAAGACAATACCTGCAAAGGGCTTCTGGAGCGGATGAAGAATTATGATATCGATGTTTCCGTGGTGAGTAATCTCAATGGGGTTTTTTACAAAAATACCCAGCACGCCAACGAGGAATTGTACGATGAAATCAAATCCAGCAAGCAGTTTGGTGACCGTTTTGTCCCCTTCGCCGTCATCAACCCGATCTATAATGGCTGGAAAGACGACCTGGAAATATGCAGTACCAGGCTGGGCATGAAGGGAATACGGCTGCATCCAATTTACCACGGATACGAGTTGAACAATCCGTTTTGTATCGAGCTGGTAAAAATGGCGCGGGACAAAGGCATGGTAGTGGCGCTTTCACTCCGGATGGTCGATGCGCGCCCCAGCTCGTGGCTGGATGTGGAAAAAGAATGGTCGCTCAAAGACATTTTACCGATATTGAAAGCGGTACCGGATGCAAAATACCTGATCCTGAATGTAGCCAACAGTACTGCGCTCAATGCCGATGAGCAGGCTGTTTTTAAAAACCTCGATTTCGTCATGGACACCTCCGGGCGGAATATGGCCGATCTTGGGAACCTGCTGGTTCGGTTTGGCAAGGAAAAATTCGCATTCGGTACCCATTCTCCCATTTTCGACTATCGTACTGGATTGCTCCGTGTGGAATCATTGCGGGATCATGAAGCGGATGTAAAAACGAAAGACCTTTTAAGGTCCGAAAATATCAAACGCTTGCTAAAAATATGACTGTAATATTCAGATGTTTGCTGCTGGTATTTATGACGCTGGCGGCTGTGGAGATTGCTCTGGCAACTGCATTTTCGGAAGAGAAGAATGCGCAGCCCGGGAAAAAGCCGCACGTGGTTTTTCTGATCAGCGAGGATTCACTCAACTACGAAGCCCACAAAACGATCCCAGTTTTTGCACAAAAACTCAGGGCTGCCAATCAGTATGAAGTAACCGTTCTGCTGGGAGAAGGTACCAATAATGCATTCCGTTTTCCGGGAATGGAAATCCTGAAAAAGGCGGACCTGGTCGTTTTGTTTTCAAGAAGAATTGCCCTGTCACATGCGCAAATGCAGCTTTTTAAGGATTATCTCAAAAACGGCGGGCCGCTCGTGGCGATTCGTACCGGCAACCACGCATTTACCACGCGGGGAGAAGTAGGGAAGGATTTCTCGGCCTGGCCGGAATTTGTGGCGGATATACTGGGCTGTGGGAACTACGGGTATGGGCCTGTGGAACTTGGTACTGAAGTGTCCGTTGCCCCGGGAGCTTCCAACCACCCGATCCTGAAAAACTTCAGGTCAGGCGGTTATCACAGCATCGGAAATTTGTACCGGGTAACTCCATTGGTTGACAAAAAAGCAGTAGTTCTTTTGAATGGAAAAGCGGGGGAGGAAACGCAGCCGGTAGCGTGGACCAGAATGGCTGGTAAAAGCCGGATTTTTTACACCACATTAGGTTACCCTGCGGATTTCTCGGAAAGTCAGTTCAATACGTTGCTGGTCAATGCGATCGCCTGGGCAATTGACGGTCGGTAAGAGGGGTAGGTCCGACAAACAATTCATCATTTGAGACATTAGTTAAATGAAAAAAATAAAAACATTGACGAGACGGGAATTTGTGAAGCAAAGCTCGGTTGCGGGTATCACCGCCGTTTTAGCTCCAAACATTACCATGGCGGCTGGTATTACCAGCTTGCAGAAACCTGCCATACTCGGTGGGAAATCAGCCTGGGATCCGGTAAAATGGCCGAAATGGCCGGTCTGGAACCCTGAAACCGACGAGAAACAATTGCTGGAAGTGGTCCGGAGCGGCGTATGGTCGCGGGCCGGCGTAGTGACGCAGTTTGAAAAAGAATGGGCCGCGGCGCTCGGGGCAAAACGTTGTTTGTCAGTTGTAAATGGTACCAATGCATTGGTTGTGGCGCTCAATCAGCTGAATGTCAAAGGCGGCGATGAAGTGATCGTCCCGCCATATACTTTTATTTCGACGGTTTCATCCATTCTGTCGAATGGCGCCATGCCTGTTTTCGTGGACGTGGACCCGGCGACTTTTCAAATGGATCCGTCCAAAATCGAGGCGAAGATCACGCCCCGTACCAAAGCCATTATGGTTGTACACATTCTGGGCCTGCCCTCGGACATGGATGCGATCATGGCGATTGCGAGAAAACATAAGCTTCTCGTAGTTGAAGATGCGTGTCAGGCGCATTTGGCGGAGGTGAACAAACAAAAGGTAGGCACCATCGGGGACGCGGGCTGTTTTAGTTTTCAAAATTCCAAAAACCTGCCCATCGGTGAAGGCGGGGCGATTGTGAGCAATAACGATGGGTTTATGGACCGTTGTTTTTCTTACTCCAACCTGGGTACACCGTACGGAACCGCGGTGGGAGTAGTCGGAACCGGCAGCATTATGCAGAACACCAAAGTCCGGTTTACCGAATACCAGGCGGCGATCGGCATTGCCCAGTTAAAGCGTCTCGATGCCGAAACCACCACCCGGAACGTGAATGCAGCATATCTGAAATCGCAGATCAAAGACATTCCGGGGATTTTGCCATATCAAATGTACAAGAACGTCACACGCGCCGCATTTCACCTCTTTGCATTCCGGTACGAAAAATCGGCTTTTAAAGATTTACCGCGTGCTGCGTTCCTGAAAGCAATGCGCGCCGAGGGCGTCCCCTGTTCCAGCGGCTACATTCCATTGAACACCCAGCCTTTTATAAAAGACACATTCGGATCGACGAATTTTAAGAAAATGTATCCGAAGGAAATGCTGGATATCAACAGCTATAATGAAAGAAATAAATGCCCGTTGAACGACAAGCTATGCGCCGACGAAGCGGTATGGTTCACCCAGAACATGCTTTTGGGTACAAAGGAAGATATGGCATCGATCGCAGGGGCCATTGAAAAAGTGCATAAGAACGCAGAGCAAATTAAAAAACTCGACAATTAATGAATTTGAAATACGTAAAAGCTGCATCACTTTTGATATTGACCGCAGCGACCCTGCCGGGCATATCGCAACGTTACACCAATGCACTTTCGCCCGAGCAGGAAATGGCGACGTTCCAGCTTCATGATGCTTTTGGAGTTGAGCCATTTGTAGTGGAACCGGAAGTACTCTCGCCGATCGATATGGTATTTGATGGCAGAGGAAATATTTATGTGGTGGAAATGGGGGATTATCCCTATGATGCAAAACCGGGAAATTTCAAGGGGCGTATCCGGCTTTTGAAAGACACCAATGGCGATGGTAAGGTAGACAAATCCTATGTTTTTGCAGAAGCATTGCCCAGTGCAACTTCCGTTTTGCCATGGAAAGGCGGCATTATCGTGACTGCCGCGCCGGATATTTTGTATTTAAAGGACGAAAACGGCGATTTCAAAGCCGATACGAGAGAAGTTCTTTTCACCGGTTTTTTCGCCAAAAATTCAGAGGCTCAGATCACCAGTCTTCGTTTCGGGCCGGATAACTGGGTTTATGCCAACAACAACGGACAGGCCGGGACGATCACTTCCAGGAAACATCCGGAAAAATCGGCTGTGAATGTCGCCGGAGGGAATTTCCGGTTCCGTCCGGATCTGGGACTTTTTGAAGTGGAGTCGGGGACGGGTCAGTTCGGACAGGCGCTGGATGATGGCGGACACCGGTTTTACACGCAGAATACGCTGCATATCCAGCAATCGCCCATTGCCTGGCGTTATGCACATCGCCACGATTTTATGTCCAGCTACCGCACCGACGTCAACATTTCGGACCACGAGCTCGAAATGTTCCAGAAGTCGCCGACACCCTACTGGCGACAGCAGCGGAGCGACCGGCGGCAGGCCAAATACGATTCAATGAAAACGGGTTATAAAGAATATGCCCGCGACCATTTTACGGGTGCTTCGGGGGCTACTTTTTATGGCGGCGACGGATTTCCAAAGGAATTTTACGGTAACATTTTTACGGGTGAAGTAGCTGGTAACCTGGTCCATCGGGACGTGATCAGGTCGGTTCCCGGACAGGCTGCATTTATAGCTACACGGGCCGATGGCGAGGAGGATAAGGAATTTCTGGCTTCCTCGGATGGCTGGTTCCGGCCGGCGAATTTCACTTCCGGGCCCGACGGATATCTGTACGTGGTGGATATGTACCGCCAGCATATCGAAACGCCGGTGTCGATTCCGGAGGACCTGAAAAAAGACATGGATTTCGCAAATGGCGAACAGTACGGGCGCATCTGGCGGATTTTCCCAAAAGGAGGGGAGAAACGCAGCGTTGCGATTCCTGATCTGGACGGAGAAAAGCCGGAAGAACTGGCCGCATTATTAAACCATCCCAACCAATGGTGGCGGCTGAATGCGCAGCGGTTGTTACTTGAAAAGCAGGATAAAAGTGTAGTGCCCGCACTGCAAAATGTCTTCTCTGAAAGTCCCGACGCAAATGCCCGATTACATGCATTTTATGCATTGGACGGTATGAATGCACTGGATGCGAAATTGATAAAAGCCGCATTGAGCAACAAGAATCCCGGTTTACGCGAACACGCGCTGGTATTGGCTGAAAAATCCTCCGACTTTCTGCCGGATGTAATACGCCTGACTACGGATGCAAACCCGCAGGTTGCTTATCAGGCCTGTTTGAGCCTGGGGCAGTTTACCGGTAAAGAAGCGATGGCTGCTTTGGCACAGATTGCGGAAAAAAATATCGAAGAACCCATGTTCAGACTGGCTGTACTGAGTTCACTGCCAGGCTCATCGCCTGAATTCACGGAAATGCTTGGTAGCCGTAACGTTTTCAAAAATTCAACGCCGGGCAAACTGAAGTATGTGGAAGACCTCGGATATATTGCCGGGGCACGGAATGGGAAAAATGAAATGGGAAAGCTGCTTTCCGCGCTGGAAAATGCGGATAAGGATATGCAGGCAGCGGCTTTGACCGGATTGGCAAAAGGGATCAAAAGATCGAAGAATAAATCAGCCCCCGATAAAGGTGTGAGCAAAACCTTACAGAAATGGAGCAACGACGGCGCCGACAATGTAAAGAAGGCAGTGGAATCGGTACGTAAGGCATTGGATATTTGATAAATAAAATTGAAAACGAGCGGTCGGGTGAGCATATCCGACCTGAAATTTGAATAGTATGGGTGAGATAAAAAGTCGCAGGATTTTTCTGCAAAAATGCTGCTCGCTGGGAATGACCGGCGCAGGTATGGTGCTGCTGGCAAGTTGTGGGAGCAGTAAAAAGACAGTTTCAAAAGCGGCGATTCCAAAGGCCGCCAAGGAAAATCCCTGCGACGATCTGACTGGCGTGGACCCCGTGGATGTTGAAAAAAGGAAAGCATTAGGTTATGTCAATCTGGCCCCGTCACCCGACAAGCAATGCGATGCCTGTAAACTATGGGTACCCGTTGCCGAGGGAAAAGAATGCGGCGGCTGCCTGCTTTTCGCCGGTCCGGTTTCGCCCGAAGGGAATTGTACCTACTGGGTGCCGCAGGTTTAGGAGAAATCCGGTAACGTTCAGATTACTTACTATACCACAGGTTACCGCTAATCTTTTGTATACTACTATACTTTAAATAGTAATGATCTTTAAGTTTATACTGTCAAACACGATCATTCATATTTAAATTTTAGTCTGATGTCAAAAGTTATCTGGAATATTGATCCACTGCATTCCGAAGTACAGTTTAAGGTAAAACATCTCGTCATTTCAACTGTAACAGGTTCATTCAAGTCTTTTAGCGGGAGCGCGGTTACCGACGGCGACGATTTTACAAATGCAGAAATTGAGCTGACGATCGATGTCGACAGTGTAGATACCGGCCAGCCGGGGCGCGACGAGCATTTGAAGAACGGGGATTTTTTTGAAACGGAAACCTATCCTCAGTTTACCTTCAAATCCACTTCATTTGCCAAGTCCAAAGGGGATTTGTATAAGCTGACCGGCCATCTCACTATCAAGGGAATCACGAAGGAAGTGGAACTGGAAGCTGAATAGGGCGGAACCGAAAGAGATCCCTGGGGCAATACCAAGGTGGGATTTGAAGTAACCGGCACGATCGACCGGAAGGATTTCAATGTGACTTTCAACTCACTGACTGAAACCGGAGGATTGGCTTTGGGCGAGCATATCAAGATCCTCGCCAATGTGCAGCTTGCAAAACAGGAGGTTGCAGTGCAGGAGCTAGAAAATCAGGCATAGTTAATTACAGAAATTGTCCACCCGTCGTTGTATTGCAGAGCGATGTGGTGGACATCAGTACTGGGCCCTGGTTTACGCTCCCACCAAACTAATCGCCTTTACTTCCTTCATTATGCCCAATTTAATTCTTCAAAATATTATTTTTGTGGAATTTGCTTTGCTAAAAACCGCGCGATACTTTTAGGATAAATTTCCGTGAAGGTTAAAGCCGAAAATGATGAGGGAAATATCCGCCACAGAGGACAGCCTGCTGATGCTTCAGATCCGGGAGGGTAACCGGGATGCTTTCGACACATTGTACCGGAAACATTGGAAGGCCGTATATAATGCAGCTTACAAGCGCCTGGGCAATTATGATCAGGCAAAGGATATCGCCCAGGATGTGTTTATCCAGTTCTGGACTCAGCAGACCTCGCGTTCTTCGGCCCACCCGATCGACAATGTGTCGGCTTACCTCTATGTCGCGGTCCGCAATCAGGTGTTGAAATGGATGGAGCGCGAGAAGAAATTTGTCCCGATCCCGGAGCTGCTTCTGCATTTGGAAAGCCGGCGGGACCATGCCGATGCGCAGGTCCGGTATAATGAGCTGCGCGCCGCTTTCGACAATGTCGTGAACCAGTTTCCGCAGCAGCAGCAGGTTATATTCCGGATGCGCTACGATTATGATCTTTCCAGTGACGAAATCGCCGATAAGCTAAACGTTTCCCCAAAAACGGTCCGTAACCAGCTTGGCAGGGCGATGTCGAAGCTAAAAACCGCGCTTTTCATCGCGATGGCGTGCATGTGCTCCTTCTCTTTTGCGGCCTGAGAGCTGCTTTTCGAAAAAGTACAAAAAAATATTTCCCCCGGGCGTGGGCGGATTTCGGTTTTTCGGAACATACTGTTAAGATCAGTTATTTCAACTGGTATTAATCAGAATGTTCAAAGGATCAAAACCCTGACATGCAGCAAGAACAATTTTTAAAGATTCTGGAAAAATACCGGACGGGGAAAGCCACCAGGGAAGAAGCCGACCTGATTAACGCATACTACAATGCATTTGAAATTCAGGCGGATATTCTGGATACTATGCCGGAAAGTGATCAGGAAAAACTGGGGCTGGAAATCAAACAATACATTGATGAAAAGTCGCCTGAGAAAACGGAGATCGTTCTTCCGGTAGCGGAAAAGAAACTCCCGCTTTGGTCGGCCTATGCCGCGGCAGTACTCGTTCTGCTGGCTTCTGCCTTTCTTTTTTTTAGATACAATGAAAAAGCGGAGCCGGAGGTTGCCTATGCAAAGAACGAGCAGAAGGTAATTAAGCCTAATAATTTTGTCCAGCTCCCCGACGGCAGCACGGTTATCCTCACGGCAGGTAGCAAAATCGATTATCCGGATTCATTCGACAATAGGAAAAAACGGGAGGTATACCTTTCGGGAGAAGGGTATTTCGACATCCGGCACAATCCCGCCAAGCCGTTTATCGTACATGCAGGCAAATTATCGACGACGGTACTCGGCACGGCATTCAACATTAAAGCGTTGCCGGGAGATGAAAGTATAATCGTAACCGTTACTCGGGGAAAGGTAAAAGTGAGCGATCCTGATAAAACTTTTGGAACGCTGATACCCGATCAGCAGATCATTTATAACACCGCAAACCGGGAAGCTGTGCAGACGAAAGTAGATGCCGAAAAAGCGGTTGAATGGAAGCGGGAGGATCTTTTGTTCGACGACGTGACAGTCTCGAATGCAGCCAGACTTATCGAAGAACGGTTTCAGGTTAAGATCCGGATCGATGGTGACAGGCTGAAAAGCCAGCGTTTTACCACCACTTTTGGAAAGGATGAAACGCTTGAAAGTGTATTGAAAAGCATTACGGAATTCAACGACGCGCGTTATGTATTGGATCCCGAAAACAAACAAGTAATCATTTCCCCCAACTAACCCTTACTCCGTATTCCCTAATCCTTAACCCCAAATCCTATGCACAGTTTTACTTTTAGAAAATGGAAGAAGCTTATGCGAGTTTCACTGATTTTGTCACTGACTGTTCTGGCGACTTCGCAACTGCTGAACGCCTCTACCCTTAACGGGCAGAATCTGGAAACCGCAGAGGTAGCCATCGCCCTGAAAAACGGTACGCTCGTAGATGTATTCCATCATATCGAACAGCAGACCCCGTTCCGGTTTATGTACCGCAAGCAGGATGTGAAGCATATCAATGAGCTGGAACTCAAAGGCGGAAAGGTTACCGTGGAAAAACTCCTGATTCAACTTCTTACACCTAACCGGCTGACTTACAAGCAAGTCGATAGAAGGATATTGATCAGCACGATGAAAGAGGCGAACCAAACGGGAAGTACAGACAAGCAACCGCAGGATGCCGATGTTCCCGTGAAAGGCAGGGTAACCGAAGAAAAAGGAGGCGCATTACCAGGAGTGAGCATTCTGGTGAAAGGTGGCCAGCGCGGCACTGTGACAGACGTAAATGGCGATTATTCACTGGATGTTTCCGAAAGCGAGAGAGCAAGTGGTACGCTGACTCTTATTTTTTCCTTCGTCGGGTACGTACCCCAAGAGGTTATTGTGGGAAATAAGACTTCTGTGGACGTTGTTTTGCTGCCCGACACAAAAGCATTGGAAGAGCTTGTGGTAGTGGGGTACGGCACGCAGAAAAAGACCTCCGTCACTGCTGCGATTTCGTCCATGACAGGCAGCGAGGTAGCGTCCACACCGATTACCAATCTGAGCAATGGACTCGGTGGCAGAATGTCGGGTGTGATTTTTCGTCAGGGTTCTGGCGAGCCGGGCCGGGACGCATCGAGTATTTACATCCGGGGTATCGCCACTACGGGCAACAGTCAGCCTTTACTGGTAGTCGACAATATCCCGCGGGCGTTTCAGGATCTGGATCCCAATTCAGTTGAAAGTATCACGGTTTTAAAGGATGCGGCGGCGGTTGCGCCATATGGTGTGGCTGGCGCGAACGGGGTAATTCTGGTGACCACGAAAAAAGGAAAAGCAGGCGCTCCGACGCTCACCTACAATGGGTACATGGGATTTCAAAACCCAACCGTACTCACAAAATATCCGAATTCGTTCGAATATGCATCGCTGCTCAATGCGGCTTCCAAAAACGAAGGCCTGCCGGCAAAATACTCCGACGCCGATCTTCAGAAATTCAAGGATGGTTCGGACCCTGTAAATTTCCCGAACAACAGCCCTTGGGACCTTGTCAATAAGAATACGGCCCTCACCAGCCACAACCTGGAAGTTTCGGGTGGTACAGACCTCGTTCAATATTATGGAAGCCTTGGTTATCAGTATGAAGCCGGGTTGTTCGGTGCTACCTATCAGCATCGTTTTAATCTTAATTTCAGTCTGGATGCGCAGGTTACCAAAACAACCAAAGTCTCGCTGTCGCTGAAAGGCCGCGAGCAAAACAACCATTATCCGTCGTCGACCACCGACAGGATGTTTATTACCATTACCAATGCAAACCCTACCTGGACCCAGATCCATCCAAATGGCCTGGTAGGCAACCTGCTGGCGGGATTAATCAAAACGGATGGTTATCGTAAGATCAATACTTCGCAGATTTTCTCGCAGCTTTCCGTAGAGCAGGACCTGACCTTTATCAAGGGTTTGAAACTCAAAGGTTCGGTGGCCTATGACCCGACCACAACTTTTAACAAAAACTGGCTGACCCCGGTTGCGATATGGGCGCCGGACGCTGCCGGGCAGTACAATGTCTCTTATGGCGAGCGGGCTGCCGCCGAACTGACCGAGGGTTACGTTCGCGCCAATCAACTTACATTCCAGGGAAGCCTGAATTATGGCCGTTCATTTGGTAAGCACTATGTCGGTTTTTTAGGCCTGTTTGAGGCAAAAGGAAATGACCAGAATACGTTTGGGGCAACCCGGAAAAACTACGGCCTGAGCATCGACGAACTGAATATGGGTAGCTCCAATCAGGCGGATATTTCCAACACGGGCGGTTCGTCCAGAGCCAGACAAGTCGGCCTTGTTTACCGCGGGCAGTATGATTATGATGGAAAATACCTCTTCGAGGCCAGCGGACGGTATGACGGCAGCTACTACTTCGCGCCCGGCCAAAAATTCGGTTTTTTCCCTGCATTCTCGCTGGGATGGAGAATTTCGGAAGAGAATTTTATGAAAGGAAATGTTAACTGGATCAATAACCTCAAATTGAGGGCATCTTATGGAGAAGTGGGCGCACTGGCCGGCAGCGCTTTTCAGTACCTGAGTACGTATGGCGTGTATGGCCCGGCGTATGTTCTTGGCGGAAAGGCAGTTCAGGGGATCAGCGAGCGTGCGGAGTCCAATCCGAACATTACCTGGGAGCGGGCCAAGAAAACCGATATCGGCCTCGAGGCAACACTCTGGAAGGGCCTGCTGACGATCGAGGCAGACTATTTTTATGAAAAACGATCCAATATGCTGACCACACCAGACGTGACCGTTCCGGCAGAATACGGTATCGGGCTGAGCCAGGTAAATGCTGGTGTGATGGAAAACCGCGGGATCGACCTTTCCATTGGTACTGAATACAATGTGACCAAAGATCTGCACGTGTCCCTGACCGGGAATTTTACATATGCAAAAAATACGCTGCTGAAAGTTTTTGAAACCGCATCCACGTTTGGTAACCCAAACCGGAAAAGAACAGGAAGACCGCTCGGCACGCAGTTTGGCTATCAATCCCTGGGCTTTTTCCAGGTCGATGACTTCACCGAAACCGGCGCATTGAAGCCCGGCATCGCCACGCAGCCGTGGGGGAAGGTACTTCCCGGCGACATTCGTTACAAGGATATGAACGGGGATGGTGTGATCAATACGGATGATGAGACGGTGATCGGCAAGCCTGATGTTCCGCAGATCATTTATGGGGTAATGCCGAATATTTCCTATAAAGGTCTGTCTTTGAACCTATTGTTTCAGGGAGCTGCGAAAACCAATTTCTACACCAGTCTGTATTCTGCATGGGCTTTCTACGGAGGAACGGTACCGGTAAAAGAAAACCTGAATTACTGGACACCGGAAAATACCAATGCATTGAACCCCCGGATCACCAGCGCGCCTACCACTAACAATACGCAGATGTCTTCATTCTGGATGCGGAATTCGAGCTATCTGAGATTGAAGAGCGCCATGCTTTCCTACTCCATTCCTTCACAGCTGATGAGCAAAGTGCATATGAAGAACGCCCGCGTTTTTGTTTCGGGACAAAACCTGCTGACCTGGACAAAGATCGTGAATTACGATCCCGAGAACATTGTCAATTCGGGGCTTAATTACCCTCAGCAACGGGTGGTTTCACTGGGTATGAACGTTACTTTTTAATTCAACAGATCAAAAAAATCAGACATGAAAGCCATAAATCACTACCTGTATTCAGCCTTTGCCGTGCTGTTGCTGGGCTACGGACTTGCCTCCTGCGACAACTACCTGGATGTTTCACCGACCGACCAGGTCTCGGATAACAACGCCTGGTCCACGACGGGCAATGCCGATATGTTCCTGAATGACATTTACGGAAGTCTGCCCGGCTCATTTACCACCAACGATCCGGATGAGAGCTTTTCGGACAATACCATGCGGGGATCTTCATCAGGCTACAGTTTTACGGCTTACGCCAAATCAAGTTATACGCCAGGCTCGGTCCGTGACGACTGGACTACGAATTACACGAAAATCCGGAAATGCAATCTCTTTATCGAAAAGGTCACAGCAAGCGCATTACCCGCAGCCTGGAAGACCACCCGCATTGCGGAAGCGCGGTTTTTGAGAGCTTATTTTTATCAATTGTTATGGATACGTTACGGCGGTGTGCCCATTATCACCGAGGTATTGAACCGCGCCGAGCAGGGCGATGAAATATTCAGAGAACGCAGCACGTCGGATGAAACGTTTAAGTTTATCACCGACGAATGCGCCGCCATTGCCGCCGACCTGCCGCTCACGGCCGATAAAGGAAGAGCCAGCAAAGGTGCCGCACTTACACTCAAAGGCTGGTGTGAACTGTTTCAGGCGAGCCCGTTAAAAAACCCGTCAAATGACAAAGCAAGATGGGCTACTGCCGCTGTTACCAATAAGCAGGTCATGGACCTGAATAAGTATAGCCTGTTCCCGGACCTTGAAACGTTATTTTTCGAGGAAAATAACAATAACGTAGAAGTCATTTTCGATAAAGCGTACCTGGGCGGAACCACATTGGGTTCGAGCCGGGAAGGGTTGCATGGGGCCTGGATGGTAGGTGGAACACAGCGTGCGTGGAGTGCACCGAACCCCACCCAGGAGATCGTAGATTCCTATTACATGGCAAACGGACTGCCTATTACCGACCCTGCGTCGGGCTATGATCCCCAAAATCCGTATCTGAACCGCGAGAAGCGTTTTTATCAGTCCATTATCTATGACGGAAGTAAATGGCTGGGTTTTGAAATGGAAATGTGGATCGGGTCGGGTTCGCGAAACACCCTCGACCTGTCGAGCGCCAACGAGGCTACCAACACCGGTTATTATCTCAAAAAAGGCCTGAATCCCAAGTATGAATTTGCGAGCGGCGATCAGCGGCTCAGCAGCGCCAGCTTTATTATTTTCAGGTACGCAGAAGTACTGCTCAGCTACGCGGAAGCAAAAAATGAAGAAGCCGGGCCTGACGCTACCGTTTACAGTGCGGTGAACAAAGTACGTGAGCGCTCGGGATTACCGGCACTAAAATCCGGCCTGACACAGGCGCAGATGCGTGCATTTATCCAGCAGGAAAGAAGGGTTGAACTTGCCTTCGAAGAAAGACGCTGGCCTGACCTGTTAAGGCTCAAATTGGCTGAAACAACACTCAATGGCCAGTTTCATGCAATGAAAATCGTCAAAGAGGGCGGTAAAAAGGTATATTCGGTAATAGAAGCGCCCAATGGCGGCAGGCTGTTTTTTGCCAACAAAAATTACCTTCTGCCCATTCCGCAGGCTGTTTTGGATAAAAATGCGAAGCTGAAACAAAATCCAAACTATTGAGACCAATATGCGTCGAGCCCGCGACCGTTCAGGAATAAATTACATCAGGAACATCTGTCAGCTATTTGCCTGGCTGGTACTCCTTTTGGCTCAAAACTCGCTGGCGCAGCCGGACACGGTCCGGTTATCGACCTTTGATATTGACGTGACGCCTCCCGTGGGAAGCCATTTATCCTACGATCCCGAAATCAACAAATGGGACCTGGGGTTAAGGGCAAAAGGAATCGTATTATTTGGGTCAGGGTTACCCATTGTTTTGTGTGCGGTAGACTGGCTTGGTATCAGCAATGAAGGCATGGATGAGTTCAAAAATGCGTTAGCTGCTGCGGCCGGAACGACCCCGCAGCGCGTAAGTGTGAATGTGCTGCACCAGCACGATGCCCCCCGGTACGATGCCGGTGCCGAGCAGGTACTTCTTGAGGCGGGGATCGATCCCGCGTTCATTAATCCAACCCAGTTTAACGGAGACTTCCCTCGGCAGGCCCTGCGGGAGCTTACAATGGCTGTCAGAAATTCCATCAGCAACTCCCGGCCAGTTACCCACCTGGGGCTGGGGAAATCAAAAGTGTATAAGGTCGCTTCCAACAGGAACATATATGGCCCTGACGGCAATGTAAGAGTGACCCGGATGTCAACGACCAAAGACCCGGCGATCCGCGCAGAACCCGAAGGATTGATTGACCCGGAGCTGTCACTGGTGAGTTTCTGGAATGGCGATAAGCCCGTTGCCGTAATATCATACTACGCCACGCATCCTCAGAGCTATTACCGAACCGGTGTAGTCAATCCCGATTTCCCGGGTGTAGCCCGTTTTTACCGCCAGCTCGCTGAGCCGGAAGCATTGCACATTCATTTCAATGGAGCGGGCGGGAACATCGCTGCCGGTAAGTACAACGACGGCTCCCCCAAAAACCGGCTTCTCTTCGCCGAAAGGCTGGCAGAAGGTATGAAACTTGCCTGGGAGGCCACCAGACGTGAAGTGATAAAACCGGATGATATCGACTGGACGGTAGTTCCCGTGGCATTACCGCCTGCCAAACATCTTTACAAAGTGAAAGAAAACCTGGCATCAGGAAATGCGGCCCTGCTCGAAAACAATGGAAACGCGGGCAAGATTGCCTGGCTCCGACGCTGCGAGAGTGGCAAAAAGCTGGATCTGGCATGTCTGAAACTTAAAAATGCCAGGATACTGTATATGCCTGGGGAGCTTTTTGTGGAATACCAACTTGCGGCCAAAGCGAAAAGACCGGACCTTTTTGTGGCCATGGCTGCCTATGGCGACCTGGGCGCAGGCTACATCGGGACAGCCGACGCATATAAAAAAGGCGGCTATGAGGTAAGCGATCGCGCCTCGAATGTTGCGCCGGAAGTGGAGGGTGTGCTGATGAAAGCCATGTTTCAGCTATTACAAAAATAGTGAAGTGACCATGCCCGACATGCCGGCACACCCGGAAAGAATTTAAAAAACAAACTATGCTAAAAATCATTTCAACCGGTTCCGATTTTGAGAGAGAGACTCTGCTGCGTCCGTTTGGATTTAAAGGCGGTTACCTGACCGAGCTCTGGCAAACCGTATCGAGGCTTTCGACCGAAAATCACGAGGGTATCGGGTTGGCAACCCAGAGTGTTTTGTATGGAGACGCTGACCTTTTCAGCCATCATTCGGAGGCCGCCGGAAATGCGCTCATGTATGTGTTGACGGAAAAAGCGTTGTTGCTTGCCCGCGAGATTCCATTTGCCGATCCCGTTGCGCTCATGGATGAGCTGATTTCCAGACTCGGTCCCATAGCCGCTAGCCTGACCGACAAACCGGATCTGAGTGTGAATTTTATGTTGAATGCACTCGTCAGTGTGGATAATGCCGCGTGGCTTTTATATGCGCGTGAAAATGGGTTCACCAATTACAGCGATATGATACCTCAGGCTTACAAAGCAGCGCTTTCTTACCGAAACCCGAAGGTGGGCGTGATGTTCCAGGTCCCGTATGGAATGCCGGTGCGGGAGATTTTACAGGCAGTGGATAAAGGTTATTTTGTCATAAAAATAAAAACAGGGCAGCCGGGAAACCAATCGGAAATGCTGGAAAAGGATAAAGCGCGGCTGGCGGAAATTCATCAGGCATTAAAGGATAAAATCAGCCCGGAAACCAAGAGCGGTAAGATCCTCTATACCCTCGATTCCAACGGCCGGTACCAGAAAAGGGAAACCCTTGAAAGGCTCATCGACCACGCGAACAAAATCGGCGCGTTTTCCCATATCCTGTTCATCGAAGAGCCACTTCCCGAAACCAGCGACGAGCCGGTGGGCGGGCTGGGCCTGCGGATCGCTGCCGACGAGCGGGCCAACGACGAGGCCAGTACACGCAGATGCATGGAGCTGGGCTACGGCGCCATTATCCTCAAAGGTGTAGCCAAAACGCTGAGTCTTTCCATGAAAATTGCCCGTATCGCCCATGAATACCAGGTTCCATGTGCCTGCTCGGATCTCACCGTCAATCCTGCATTGGTGGAATGGCATAAGAACCTGGCGGCGCGGCTTGCGCCGTTTCCGGATCTGGGAATGGGGTTACTGGAAACGAACGGGGATATGAACTACAAAAACTGGGACGCAATGCGGGCCTATCTTCCCGGTTCGGGGGCCGGCTGGGCGAGTGCAGAAAAGGGCGTTTTTCGCCTCAATCAGGATTTTTACGATCGCAGCGGGGGAATTTTTGACGTTATCCCGCATTATCAATCGCTTTTTCATAAATAAGAACAAATGAAATTTATATCCAGCGCAACACTTACGCTTCTTTCACTTGCTATACCGGGTTTGCCGGCCTTTTCCCAGCGTTATCCCAAGGCACTTTCGCCGCAGGAATCGATGGCTACTTTTCAGCTTCATGATGCATTCGGTATCGAACCTTTTGTCTCGGAACCCGACGTAATGTCTCCCGTGGATATGGTTTTTGACGACAACGGAAATATCTATGTCGTGGAAATGGGCGATTATCCTTATGATGCGAAACCTGGAAATTTCAAAGGCAGGATCCGGCTTTTGAAAGATAGTAACGGCGATGGAAAGATAGATAAGTCGTATGTGTACGCGGAAGGTTTGCCCAGCGCAACGTCCGTGCTTCCATGGAAAGGAGGCGTTATCGTGGCCGCCGCGCCGGACATTTTGTATTTGAAAGATACCAACGGGGATTTCAAAGCAGATAGCCGCGAAGTGCTTTTTACAGGATTTTTTGCAAGAAACTCAGAAGCACAGATCACCAGTCTGCGTTTTGGCGCCGACAACTGGATATATGCCAATAACAACGGACAAACCGGGCAGATTACCTCGCCGAAATGGCCAGACAAGTCCGCCGTGCAGGTAGGCGGAGGCAGTTTTCGCTTCCGGATGGATCTTGGCCTCTTTGAGCAGGAGTCAGGTACGGGACAGTTTGGCCAGGCGATCGACGACTGGGGCCACCGTTTTTATACCCAAAACACCCTGCACATTCAGCAGTCGCCCCTCGCCGGACGATATGTGAGGCGCCACCCGTACCTGCCGAGCAACCGTACGGATGTGAATGTTTCGGACCATGAGCTGGAAATGTTCCAGAAGTCGGCCACGCCGTATTGGCGCCAGCAGCGCAGTGACCGCCGCCAGGCTAAATACGATTCATTAAAAACCGGTAACAAAGAGTATGCGCGCGACCATTTCACCGGCGCGTCGGGCGCGACTTACTATGGAGGCGATGCGTTCCCCGAGTCGTTTTACGGCTCTGTTTTTACCGGGGATGTTGCCGGAAACCTGGTGCACCGCGATGTGATCAAATCGATAGCCGGGCAGCCTTCCTATACCGCAACGCGTAGTGCGGAGGAGAAGGATAAGGAATTTCTTGCCTCTACCGATAACTGGTTCAGGCCTGTGAACATGGCGCTGGGGCCGGATGGTTACCTTTATCTGATCGATATGTACCGGCAGCATATCGAAACACCGGTGTCCATTCCGGAGGATCTGAAAACGGATATGGATTTTGCCAATGGCGAGCAATATGGCCGGATCTGGCGCATTTTCCCTAAAAGCGGCGAAAAGAGAAATATGCAGTTGCCTGATCTTGGCAGTAAAAGTTCTGCGGAACTCGTCCCGCTTTTATCCCACCCAAACCAATGGTGGCGGCTGACTACTCAGCGTTTGCTGCTGGAAAAGCAGGATAAGAGTATCCTAACCACACTAAAAAGGGCCTTTTCGGAAACGAAGGATGCGCGCGGCCGTTTGCACATCATGTATGCACTCGAAGGCATGGGCGCACTGGACGAGGGAATGGTCGGCAGTGCGTTGGCTGACAGCCACCCGGGAATGCGTGAACACGGACTGGTACTCGCGGAAAAGTATCCGAAGTTCCTGCCGGAAATCATCAAACTGACAAACGATCCTTCTCCGCAGGTTGCTTATCAGGCAAGTTTAAGCCTGGGGCAGTTTCAGGGAAAAGAGGTCATGCAGGTATTGGCGAACGTGGCCGGAAAAAATGCAGAGCAACCGCTGTACAGGTTATCGGTACTCAGTTCTGTGACGGGTAGTTCAGCTGAAATGGCTGAATTGCTGGCAGGGGGTAGTTTTTTTGATCATGTATCTCCGGGGAAGTTGAAGTTTGCGGAAGATTTTGGCTACATCACCGGGTCGCGAAATGGCAAGAATGAGATCGGCAGACTGCTGGCGGTTTTGGAGAATAAAGATAAAGGCTATCAGGCAGCGGCATTGGACGGACTTGCAAAAGGTATTAAACGGTCGCAGAACCGCACTGAACCGGAAAAGAGTTTGATCAAAACTTTGCAGAAAATGGAGGATAAATCTAGTGAAGAAGTGAAAAAAGCGGTAAAATCGGTGAAAAAGGCATTAAACATCGGATGAGCATGAAAAATCGGACGACATGGTTACTAGGTATTTTGATTCTATCATTCCTTCCCGGATTGTCAGTTGCGCAGCAGGTACCTCTTTCAGTGGGTTTTGGGATTCAGGATATCACGCCTGACCCGGCCGTTAAAAATTGGGTAACGGGTAAACCCTATAGTAAGGTTAATGATCCGCTGCATACGCGGGTTCTGGTGATCAGTGATGGATTTGTAAAAAGCGCGATCGTAAGCCTGGACCTGGTTGATGCCGGCGAGTCTGCTACGGATGAAATCCGGAAAGCGGTCGGGAAAGAACTTGGCATAGTGTCAAATCATATCATCGTGACTGCCACCCATAACCACTCTGCTCCCTGGGCACCGGCCTATAAAAGCGGGTACAGGGGTAAGGAAGCGGATACGTGGTGGGCAATCCGGTATATGTCGGCGCAGAACGATTTTCCGCCTTTTAAACGCTGGATGGATAAGCTGCTGAAAAATGTAGTTGCCGCTGCCAAAGATGCGAACCAGAATCTTCAACCTGCCACGGTCTGGATCGGGAAGGCAGATATTTCTGCATTTGCCAACAACCGGCGACCTGTAAAACCGCAATGGGGCGTTGTGAAGGACAGTGCTCCCAAAGGATATAACTACAAACATCCGGCCTATAACCCCGATGTGATCACCGAAGGAAGCAATTACGGCCCCATGGACCGGACGATGAGTATCGTTTCATTCCGGAATGCCAGCGGTCAGAACATCGCTTCGATGATCCATATGTCTGTGCATTCCGTTTCCATTTATCCTTATTCAGACGAAATATCTGCGGACTGGCCAGCGGAGGCCATTAAACAGGCTGAAAAACAGCTCGGCGGTCATGCGCTCGTTCTGCAGGGAACGGCCGGCGACATTAATCCCTGGCGTCGCGGCAGGGACGCTGTGAATGAAATGGGCCTGGGCGTGGCGGGCAGGGCAAAAGGAGCATTTGACCTGAGTGTGCAGCTCGCCACGGATTCCATTCGCGTGAAAAAAGTACCGGCTGCTCTTCCTCTGGATGAAGCCGGACAAAAACGGACCGGGCTCGAACTGGTCGCGGCGGAAGTACAGGTACTTTCTACCGGGCCGCTGGCCATTGTTACCTTGCCCGGAGAGCCTTTGACAGACATGGGAATCGCCATCCGAAAGCGGTCGCCATTCCCGCACACATTAGTACTGGGTTATTCCAATGGCAACGGTGTGCATTATGTGGCGCCTCCCGGCGAAAAAGCCAAAGGCGGTTATGAAATGGGGGGAGGGACCGTAGGAACAGACGATGCGGGACTTATCCTGATTGAAACAGCGGTGAGGCTGCTGCACGAAACGGTCAGACTTCCTAAATGACAAATACCATGAACGTTTTTTTATCCTATTTCAAAAAACAATCGGTTTTACTGCTCGGTTGCTGCTTACTTTTGAGCAGCCCGCTTTTTGCGCAAAACAAACAGGATATTTTGACCTATACCGACAAAAACGGCAGGGAGAAAGTCATCAAAGGCGCCAAAGACCTGGCGTACAAAAGGGCGGAGATTCAAGCAAGAATAATTTTGGTAACCGGCCCGATGTCCCCTGTTACAAACCTTCCGACGCCAAAAGCCATTTTCCTGGACTCGATAAGCAATCCTGTTTTTACCAGATATTCCATCCACCTCGAATCCTTTCCGGGTGAGATCGTCCCCGTGCTTATGTATGTTCCCAAAAAAAACCGCGCGGGCGGTAAGGCACCGGCGGTTCTGGCATTGCACGGTACCGGCGCGAAAGGCAAGTTCCTGACTGACAGCTCTGACGCAGGCCCCAACCGGGCCACAGCGACCGAGCTGGCGTATCGGGGTTATATCGTGGTCGCGCCAGATTACCCGAGTTTTGGGGAATTGACGGATCACGATTTTTCCAAAGACAGGTTTGAATCCGGCATGATGCAATCGGTTTTTAATAACATGCGTTGCGTGGATTACCTGCAGTCGCGGAAAGATGTGGACCCGGAGAAAATCGGGGTGATCGGCCATTCCCTAGGCGGACATACCGCTATGTTTCTCGGCGCATTCGACGAACGTATCAAGATCATCGTTTCGAGTTGCGGTTGGACGCAATTTGAAGATTATAATGCGGGCCAGAAGGTGACCGAGCAATATGGCGGAAAGCTGGGTCCCTGGGCACAACAGCGATATATGCCGCTGGTACGCGAGAAATTCGGCCTGGATCCAGCCAGAATGCCTTTTAATTTTGACGAGATAATCGCCACGTTCGCGCCCCGTTATTTCTTTTCCAATTCGCCGGTAAACGATGCCAATTTCAACCCGGACGGTGTGAAAAAAGGAGAAAAAAGCGCGCGGAAGGTTTTTGATGCACTCGGAGCAGGAGACCGGCTGGAAGTGCATTATCCCGAGGCGGAACACGATTTTCCGACAGCCGTCCGGCAAAAAGCCTACGAGCGGATGGATGAGGTATTAAAAGGGAAAAAGCATTAAGATACTTTGCTGAACCATTTGGTAAACCACGGTACCAGCGCCAGTTCGGCAATAATATGCTGCTCATAAGGATCATTTTTCAGATTGAAAAGCTCTTCCTTTAATGCCGAAACCGATTGGAGGTTAGGTCATCTTGAATATTTTCCCTGCTATGTTTACCATAAGAGCTTTATTCGAATTGGCAGCAATAGTTGCACCATCCGATCCCGCAAGCAGGGTCCAGCCATTTCTCCTCTCATCATAACAATAAATAATACCAACTGTATTGGTAAGCCTGGATCTATTGCCGATGTAAGGACTGCCGACCAAGGAATCGAGGCAATTCGTGCGATAGACGCAGGTGGATTGATGTATTTTCCAAGCTTGTCAAACCAAGCCGTAACGTCGTCGACATGCCCTTCCAGTCCAAGTTTCAGCAATGAATTGTATGAGGGGGGCTGCGTACTTTGGGCCGGTCCAAACTTTCTGAATGTTTCAGCGAGGAAGGTGTCCTCGCCAGTGCCCATTTGTAAATACTTCTGCCCAAGTAAAAGGACAGTTGGGTTGTGTATTAAAGTTTTAATTATTTCCTGACTAAGCATCGACTGCTACTTGGGTTTGCCATAGACGTGGAACATCCCACTCTAGGCAATAAAAATAGAAAAAATAAGGCATAACCGTCTTTGTTGTAATAGGATGTGATCCCCCCGCTTTCAAATAGCGGGTTGGCTTTCTCAAAATCACAGTTTAGCGTTGTTAAAACATCATGTTAGACGGTTAGAACTGCATACGGTAACTGTCGAGTACCTAAGCGAGCATGTGCATCGTTGCTTTCGAAGGGGCTTCGATGCTTTCGGTTGGTTCCGTTTTGTCAATGTTTAGAAACTGAGAAATTCTCTCGCATGTTACGTAGTGCGCCGCTGTGCCGTGGTATAATCGAGAAAAGTCTTCCCAATTATGTAAAAGGAAAGAGAACAAGATCGTGGCTATTTCGTCCGTTGCGCATCGAATGGCAATGACGCAATCGGAAATCGCATAGCCGGTTCCTGCCGGCACTTGACAGATCTTACCCTTGTCCGGCTTCCCAACGCGAGGTACCAAAACTGCCGGCCCTTGAATCGTCGAAGTTTTATAATTAACTCGATGCTCTAAGCCTTCAATAGCATTTCCTTGTAGGTTGGTAGTATGGACGAGTGGTACGCTCCCAGGGTACTCTTTGGCAAGATACATACTCACCTTACCTCTAATAACAGTAAGTTCGTCGATTCCAAATGAAGAGCGCTCGACGCTTTGTTTCCGTAAGGGTTTATCTTTGTCATTTAGAGATACCATTACGATGTTGGGGGTACATCCCTTGAATGATGCCGTACTGGTTTCCTCTAGGATGGTTAAGTTGTACTTTTCTTCAAGTGCCTGCCATATCCTTTTATCCTTTTGAGAATAAGCAACACTTAAGGGCAAAATCGCATAGATTGCGCCAGTCTTATTGTAAGCATCCGATGAACCACATATTTCTTAACTAAAATGCGATTTTTACTTTTGACTGAAAAAAGCACCGAGAATGGATAAGTCAGAAGAAATGTTCAAGTTAGTAAGGGAGTGGCGCAAAAGTGGCATAAATCAAAGTGAATTCTGCAAGCCTCATGGCATTACGGTAGCCAAGTTTGGTTATTGGGTGGGAAAAGAAAATTTAAGCCGCGCAGGGGATCGCCGAAAAGTCGGCGGCTTTATTGAGCTATCAGGCCAACAGCCCGCACCAAGTGAATCCTATCAGGTCATCTACCCCAACGGTGTGAAAGTGAATTATCAAGGGAGTGACCTGGCTACACTTTCACAGCTGATCAAGCTCTATTGATGTTTGGTCTCAGCTCGTCTCACCGATATTTTCTTTACCAGGGACACTGTGATATGCGTAAAGGATTTGATAGATTGTGTGGGCTGGTAAATTCTGAGCTGGGCAGAGTGGCTACCAGCGGAGAGGTTTTTATCTTTCTTAACCGAGCTCGTACGCATGTGAAAATGCTGCATTGGGAACCAGGGGGCTTTGTTTTATACTACAAGAGACTTGAAAGCGGCACCTTTCCATTGCCCCAAAAAATAATGTCCAACGATATTTCATGGGCGGACCTGGTGCTGATGATTGAAGGTATCCAGATTTTGAAAAGCAGGCGACGGAAACGTTTTACTTTGTAACAATAAGCCGCTTCTTTGGCTGCATTGGCTGTTTTTGTGTATATTTAAAGTATGCAAACCGCTGCTCTTGACTCACTTTCCAGGGAAGAATTAATCGATCTTTTGACCAAAGAGCGGGATATTGTTAGCCAGCAAGACGGAGAGATAACCTATCTCAGATCGCAGTTGGAAATGTACAAGCGGATGCAGTTGGGACAGAAGCGCGAACGCTTCGAAGGCGACCCTGCCCAGATTGCCCTCCCTTTTGAAGCTCCCACCGGGCAAACCATTGCGCAAGAGGAAACGCTGATAGAAAAAATCAGCTACGTCCGCAGCAGGCCCAATCACAAAGGGCGTGCAGCCCTTCCATCACACTTGCCGGTTGAAGAGATTAAAATTTACCCTGCTGGTGATCTTTCAGAGATAAAGTCTTCTAGCGGCGTGCGCTCGGATTTTGACACCTTTCTGTATAAGGACAATAAATTGACTAACATAAATTTGCAGCAGGCTTTTCAGTGAACTCCTACCTACGCTTGAAATCACTGTTTGATGAAGAGCGCAGCAATCTCTAAAGAAAACATGCATTTTCAAAAATAAAGCGGCTGGTGTTTGTCCAGCCGCTTATACTTTAGGCAACTATGTGCCTCAGCTTCCCCGAATTGGTAAACAGTTTCTGTTTTACCAGCGCCATATGGTCACTGATCCGTTGTTTCCTGACCCGCGCATAGCGCTGGGTTGTCCGGATATTGCGATGGCCAAGCATTTTGCCGACGTCTTCCAGTGGCACACCGTTATTGAGCATCATGTCCGCAAACGTATGGCGCGCAAGGTGTGTATTCAGTGGCCTTTTGATGCCGCAGATCACTGCAAGCTCTTTCAGGTAGACATTGTACCGGAAATTGCTATTAACGGGGATCAGGCGGTTATTGATTTTGCAATACGGATGGCTTTTGTATTTATCAATCAGCTCCTGCACAACCGGTAGGATCGGCACCATTTCTGTCACCTCGGTCTTACCCCTGTCTTTGATCAACCACTTTTCACCCGATCTGCCAACCTTCACAATATTCTCAGGCGAAAGATTGTACATGTCCTGATATGCAAAGCCTGTAAAGCATTGGAAAATGAAGGCGTCGCGCACTTCTCCGATCCGGTCGATGTCGATCTGCTTCTTGTGAATGGCCTCCACTTCAAATAGCTCCAAAGGCATTACTTCTTTATTGCCGCCCGAGCAAACAAACCCTTCCAGTGGATTGGTCGTAATAACTTTCTTCTTAACACCTATTTTGACAATCTGCCTTGTCCATTTGAGCAGCTTTTTGGCAGTGACCTCTGAAAGCGGCTCATCCAGGTGAAGGGTCAGGTAGTCGTAAAACTCTTCGGCAAAGCACTGATCAATTTCAGTCATTTCGATGTCCTTGCGCTGATAACGGAAACGGATGAATGCTTCTACCTTGCGCTTAGTGGATCGCCAGTGCCGGAGCGTGCCTTCCGACCGGATCCCTTTCTTGGCCTTTTTTTCGAAAAGTGCAATGAATTCATCGAAGGCATCCAGTAGCGTTTGGTTTTGCCTGCCCGCCTTTTCTTGCTTTGATCTGGCATGCGACAATGGCAAGCCCAGGTAGGCATTTTTCAGCATCACGGGCGTCACATGGTTAAACTGGGATTGCAGCACAAAGAAATGCTTTTCGATCTCAGCCTGTGCCTGGACGATTTTCAGGTTGATCATCTTTGCTTCCGCGGTGGTCGCGGTCACCTGCTTGGCATCGCTGTTCCAGAAGTCAGGATGGATCTTTTTGCCAAGAGAAATGTCAGTGTCGGTGCCGTCGATGGTAATCCTGACATAGATGGGTGCTTTTCCGTCTTTGGAGGCTTTGCCCCGGTACAGCCAGAATAGCAATGACAGATTTTGTTTGAACTTCATGCTCGCACATTTTAAGGTTGGTAATTGTGTCCGTGGAGAACCTTAAATCAAAACCGCCTCAATCAAAAATCTGATTCGGTCACCTAATTTACCGAATCCAATAGGTGACCGAATAGGTGACCGAATGGATTGGTTCACTATGATTCAGACTGACCTGCCTTTTTGTAAAATGTGCTGATTATCAATGCATTTTAAACAAAAAAGGCACACTTTCGTGTACCTTCTGTGATCCCGCTGGGATTCGAACCCAGGACCCATACATTAAAAGTGTATTGCTCTACCAGCTGAGCTACGGAATCTTTTTTCCGATCTGCGTTTCTGAAAACTTTTGCTTTCCTTGACAGCCCGTTGTCTTCACATTTGCTTAACAACCGGTGTCGTTGTGGGCATTTTTTGTTTTCCGTTTCGCCGTATCGTGGTGCAAAAGTACAATTGGGATTTTATCAAACAAATTTTGAGGATACTATTTTTGAGCCGAAAATGAAGGAAATTCCGCAATTCGCTGGGATTAAGAAATTTAAAAGTCTAAAAAAATTTAAATTTTTTTGAAATAATGAATTCGTAATATGACCTGATGGGTGTGGGAAACGAAGGGGCCTCACCCATCACGGAAGTTTCATCTGGAAAAGAAGATGGAATTGTCCCGACTCCGCTTATCAAGCCCGGTTAACCGGTTATGATTGCTTTTCGCCCGGATTTGAAGCTACTGCCTTCAGCGTATTTTTTTGGGCGATTTTTAATGCATCATTCACCCACAATCATCATCCGGCGTATGGGAAGAGGCGAACATCTGGTAAAAAAGGACGGCCGAAGGCCGGTAAAAGGAGAGTTCAGGAAGTTTTTCGAGCGGGAATTTGACTGGATTGCACTATTGCTGATCACCCTGATCATCCTGATGAGCCTCGTGTTTTTTTGATGATCAGCACAGCAGATAACCACTATGAAGACTTTTCTCACTTATCTTACTTTCTGCATATTGTTGATATTGTGCTATGTAGAGAAAGAGAGTGCCCGGATGTCTCGGGTCCGGAATCGTATGGAGCCGGAGCGTCGGACCAGCGCCGGATCAGTTGCCACGGATCAGAAAGTAGTGCCGTATGTAGTAAGTGCTTCAAACCCGGATATACCTGCCAGGCGCTTCGATGAACGCGTTATTGCCGGCGGTTCGTCCGAGTAAGAAGGCCGGTACATGTACTTACAAATTATTATCGGCCCAATCCCGCGATCATCCATGCGCCTCATTGGCTTGTTGTTGTATATCCTTCTGCTTTCCCGGATAATTTGTGCGCAGATGCCTGTTCTGACGCTCGAACACCTCACTACCAAGGAGGGATTGCCTTCGAATGATATTTGGTGTCTCAATAAAGATCGCAAGGGATTTTTGTGGATCGGGACGGGCAGAAACCTTTGTCGTTACGACGGTTATTCGTTTCTCCGTTTGGATAGTCTGCAGTTGGGATATTGTTCCGGCGTTTCACCGGACTCGAAAGGGGATCTGTACACCTCGGTGGACACACGCGGAATTTGCCGAATCGACGCGAAAACAATGGAGGTGACCACCCTTGTTCACAATAACTACGACGATGAGGATACGGACAATGACCTGCATGAACAAGGTTTGGTAGACTCTTACGATCAGCTCTGGGTCTGCGACTACACTTCGGTGAAACGTTATGACATCGCCAAAAAAAAGCTGTTCAGATACAATTTTCCAGGTTCGAACGGCGATGTGTACCAGTACGCGAGCTTTTTTGAGGACCGGGAACGTGTACTCTGGATCGTTTCAGAATTGGGATTGTATTATTTCGACCGCCGGGGCGACAAGCTGGTTTGTGTGCTGGGGCAGGAGGCGATTCATCCAGAAAACCGGGTGAAGGTGCGGCTCAGTAGGGCTTCGCAGGACCTCGCAGGCAATTTGTGGATTGGTAGCTACGAGTATGGTTTGATAAGGTATTCCCCTAAAAACCATAGTTTTACCATTCGTAAAGCTGGTTTCGAACACAACGATGTGATTTGTGCGACGGAATGCCGTGATGAAAACGGGAACAGATTGTTGTTCGTCGGTACGAACGACGGTATCAGCGCCTTTTATCCGGAAAGCAATCGCTTGTACCACCTTCCCGAATTTTACAATAGCGGTATCCGCATCAAGAATATGTTTGATGACCAAACCAATGGAATCCTCTGGGTCGGGACCAGCGCGGGGGTGTACAAGTACCGCTACCGGAACGTCGGGATCAGGACCGTTGCGATCCCGGCTGATGCGGTGCGGCTACCTGTCCTGGTAACCAGCATCGCGCCTGCGGAAAAAGGAAGTTATTGGTTGGGTCTTTCCCATTCAGGGGCTTTGCATTGGGAGCCGTCCGCAAATCGTTTCAAATTGTTCAGACACCCGCAAGAGGATGCGTATATCGATAAAGTCAGGCTGATCGGCAACACGCCTTTCGTTTTTACAGACAAAGGCATCTTTACCCGCAACGGAACAAGCGATGACTTTTCGCTTTGGCCTCCGGGAAAGAAACTGTTCCGAAATACCGATTTCCGGGATGGCCTGCTCGACAGGAAAGGCAGGCTTTGGATCGCCAGCCTCAACGAAGGCCTGAAAGCAATGGATTCGAAGACCGGCCGGGAGCTGCACCTCTGGCCGGCCGCGCAGGGGCGTAAATTGGTAAATCAAAGCTACATCAAGGGTATTCGCGAGGCTCCTGATGGTAAAATGTGGATTGCAACCTGTTCAGGCGGATTATATTTCTTCGATGAAAAAGCAGGCAAGTTCATCAACCTCGAAGAGCTTGCAGGAAACAAAGGAAAGCGGCTCGGTGGCGATTGCATCAATGCTATACAGATTGCCGCAGATGGGTCGATCCTGGTTGCAAGCTGGGGTGGTGTTTCGAAAGTAGCATCGGATGGGTTGATTATCGATTCGTTCGATTTTAACTCGGCTGCGCTAAAAGATACCTACTGCGCCAACATCGCCGAGACGCCCGACGGCAAGATCTGGTTCAGTACCAATGAAGGCATTCATATCGCCGATCCGAAGACACGGTCGATACGTTACCTCACCACCATTGAAGGCCTGCGGAGCAATGCACCGGTCGGGTTTTACTACCAAACTTCAGGACAGTTGTTGCTGGGGCATATCAATGCGCTGAATATACTTGATATGGGCTTGTTACGGGGACGGGTAACACCGCCGGAAATTACATTGGCGTCAATAGAAGTAAAAGGGAAAAAAATATTTCCGGACACGGAAAAGGAGATCATATTGCAGCCGGATGAAAATTCGGTCAATTTTGCATTCACGACTTTGAATTTTGAGCCGGCATCACAGAATATATATAGCTATCAGCTGGAAGGGAATGAACCGGGCTGGGTGAGTATGAACAATGACCATACTGTTTCATTTTCCAACCTGCCCGCACGATCCTATACGTTGCGGGTGAGAAGCAGCAACAGCTCCGGCATTCAAAGTCAACGTCCCCTGGTAATCAGGCTGACAATCAAGCCCTATTTCACCAATACCTGGTTTTTTCGCATATTGATTGGCTTGTCCATTGCCGCACTCATCGTCGCTATGATGCGGTGGCGGGTCAATACCCTGGATGAGCGGAACCGGCTGGATCTTCAGATTACCGAGTGGAAACTGAAAGCCTTACAGTCACAGATGAACCCGCATTTCCTTTTCAATTCGCTCAATTCGGTCCAGAACTACCTGCTCACCAACCGGGGCATCGAGGGGGCCAAGTATCTGTCTAAATTTTCCAAACTCGTTCGGACGATCATGGAAAATTCTAATCACCAATATCTGTCATTTGAAAAGATCATCGATACGTTGCGGATGTATGTCGAAATTGAATCATTCCGGTTTAATCACGAGTTTGCCTACACCTTCGATATCGAGGAAAATGACATCTTGCTGGATGCATTGTTGCCGCCCATGCTGCTGCAACCTTACGTGGAGAATGCAATATGGCACGGCCTTATGCCGAGGGAAGGGGAGAAGAAGCTGACGATAACGGCACGGCTCATTCATAAACACATCGTCTGCACGATCCAGGATAATGGCGTAGGCCGTGATTTTGCGCCGCGTACCGAAGGGCATATTTCGCGTGGACAGGAGATGACGAGGGGGATTTTCGAAGCTTTGCGGCAGAAGGACAGCGAGGCACGGATTGAGATGATTGACCTTTTTGATGCTGAAAACCGACCGGCTGGCACGCTGGTGAAAATGATCATACCGATTGAAAATGTTTAGCGAATGAACCAGTCACTGAGAGCCGTCATCATCGATGATGAAACAAATGCGCGGGAAGCATTAGCCAACCTGATCAGGATCGTAAGCCCGGAGGTTGCAATTTGCGGAGAGGCGAGGAATGCCGACACAGGCATTGAACTGATCCGGAAAGAACGCCCCAACCTTATTTTCCTCGACATACAGATGCCTGGAAAGACCGGTTTCGATATGCTTTCCGGTTTCGGGAAGGTAGACTTTGGGGTGATATTTACGACTGCCTATCAGGAATATGCGATCCGTGCTTTTCGGTTTAGCGCCATCGATTACCTGCTCAAACCGATCGACCCCGACGAGTTGCAGGCGGCGGTGGGGAAATTCAAGACCAAGGCGGGCAGCGTTAATCCCGAACAGTTGCAGATTTTGCAGGAACAGCTCGACCCGGGCAGAATGCCCCGTCTCGTCGAACGGAAAAGGAATGATAACCAACGCATTGCACTGCCTACTGCGGAGGGAATTCATTTTGTACAGATGACGGATATCGTTCAATGCGAGTCGCTCGGTTCCTATACTAAATTTCATCTCGTGAAAGGCCCGGCGATCGTGGTCTCACGCCTCCTGAAAGAATATGAAGAAATCCTGGATAATTA
Source organism: Dyadobacter ginsengisoli DSM 21015 (assembly GCF_059568735.1). Lineage (NCBI taxonomy): Bacteria > Pseudomonadati > Bacteroidota > Cytophagia > Cytophagales > Spirosomataceae > Dyadobacter > Dyadobacter ginsengisoli. The sequence goes on along the minus strand of NZ_JCANTY010000001.1, from coordinate 1,621,373 downwards.
CTACTTCTTCCGCGTCCATCAATCCAATATCGTCAATCTCGAGCACATCAAAAGATATGTCAAAGGAGATGGCGGGCAGGTCTGGATGAGCGACAATACGGAGATCGAGGTTTCACGCCGTCGAAAGGATGAATTTCTGGCGCTGCTGTCAGATTTCTATGTCAATTCCGGTAAGCTGAAATAATGTTGAACTACTTCATTGCCCTGGTTGGCCCGTCCTGCCATTTTTTTCTGTTTGATTTTTATTGTTTAGATTTAGTTTAAATAATACTTTTGCGCGAAATCCATTCGTGCGTTATGACAAAAAAATTATTTCTACTCACATTATTCTTGCATTTATCGGCGCGGGTAGCCGTGGCACAGACCGGGGCAATCAGCGGGTCCGTACAGACTTCCGACGGACAGCCAGCCGAATTCGTAACCGTCAACATCAAGGGCACCGCCAAGGGGGCTTTGAGCGATAAAAACGGGAATTTTCAGATTAAAAACATCCAGCCAGGCTTGCATAGGCTTATCGCGTCCTTTGTTGGCCTCGAACGCCAGGAGCAAACAGTGGAAGTCGTTTCAGGTGCAACGGCGACGGCAGCGTTTGTCCTGAAGGAGAATGCGGCACAGTTGCAGGAAGTGATTGTTTCGGCGCGAAATCTCAACAAGGAGAATATGATCGTCGCAAAAATCCCGCTGAAAAAGCTCGAAAACCCGCAGGTATACAATACGGTTTCGTCGGAAATCATGAAACAGCAGGGCATTACCAATTATGATGACGCACTGCGCAATGTACCGGGCATTTCGCGCACCTGGGAGTCGACGGGTAGGGCAGGAGATGGGGCCTCCTATTTCGCGTTACGGGGTTTCGACGCGCAGCCGACGCTCTATAATGGCTTGCCGGGCATTACGAGCGGAAATCTCGATCCTGCCAACGTGGAGGAGATCCAGGTGATCAAAGGGCCGTCCAGCACGCTTTTTGGCGGCGCTTTTTATAGCTATGGTGGGATGATCAACACCATTACCAAAAAGCCCTACCATGAATTTGGCGGCGAGATTGGCTATAATGCGGGTAGCTTTGGGCTGAATCGCGTTACTGCCGATATCAATACGCCGCTGAGCAAAACAGAGAAAATTGCATTGCGCGTGAACACGGCATATCATTCTGAGAACAGCTTTCAGGATGCCGGTTTCAAAAAATCATTTTTCATCGCGCCTTCGCTGGTGTATGATGCGAATGACAGGCTTTCCTTTCATTTTCTGGCCGAAATCCTGGAAGAAGAACGCGCGGTAGCACCGGTGTTCTTCCATTCCGACCGGTTGAGCCCTTTGGATTTTAAAAATCTGGGCGAACTGAACCTCAATCCGCGCCTTTCATTTACCTCCAACGACCTTACAATCAAAAACCCGCGTTTCAATTTGCAGGGCCAAATGGTGTACAAACTGTCGGATCAATGGACTTCGCAAACGGTTTTTTCGAGAGGGACGGTGCGATCTAACGGTATTTATACTTACATCTGGGATGACGTGTCCGGTGACAACTGGTTCAGCCAGTATTTTCACAAGGAGCAGCAGACTACCTATACCACGGATATTCAGCAGAATTTCAATGGCGATTTCAAAATCGGCAATATGAGAAACCGGCTGCTTGTCGGAGTGGATTATTTCAGAAGAAACGTTATTGACAACGGCTCTGGCTGGGCTTCCGCACGAAATGTCACACCGCAGGGCGATGTGAACTACGTCGACCCTTACTCAGGCGACACACTGGCGCCGGTATACATGACCCAGGCATCCGTGGACAACCTGCTCGCGGGCCTGGAAGGGAGCGCGAGCAACATCACCAACAGCTCGTTCGGTGCCTATGCTTCTAATGTGCTGAACATCACCCCGAAACTGAGTGCGATGATCAGTTTGCGTGCGGATTATTTTGATTCCAAAGGAGAAAGAAGTACAGCGGAAGACGACTATGACCAATGGGCACTGTCCCCGAAATTCGGGATTGTTTATCAGCCGGTACTCGATAAGGTGTCGCTCTTTGCCAACTATATGAACGCGTTTATTAATGTGGCACCGCGACAGATCACCGATGTGGACGGTACCAATCCGCGTGTCAAGACGTTCAGGCCCGAACATGCCGACCAATGGGAGTACGGGATCAAAACCAACCTGCTCTCGGATAAACTTTCAGCTACCCTGTCAATCTACGATATTAAAGTTTCCGATCGCGTAATGCCTAATCCCGCGAACATCCGTGATTTCACGCAGGGCGGAAAGGTAGGCAGCAAAGGTTTTGAGATCGACCTGGTAGCAAGTCCGGTCAGCGGCCTGAACCTCATCGCAGGTTACAGCCACAACAGTACGAAGGTAATTTCGGGTGACAAGGAAGATTTTTACAGTGAACCAGGTCGCGCACCCGGTGGGCAGGGCCCTCAGGATCTGGTCAATTTCTGGGCAACTTACCGCATCGGCAGGGGAGCGCTGAAAAACATTGGTTTCGGCTTAGGAGGAAATTACGCCGGGGAATACAAAGTAATCGATAACAGCAAAACCGGAGAATTTTTCCTGCCCAGCTACACCTTGCTGAACGCGAGTATTTCCTATAATAGTAATCATTTCAGAATTTCTCTCAACGTCAATAATCTGACCGACAAGGAATACTATATCGGTTACTGGTCGGTGAACCCACAGAAGCCAAGAAACTCGACATTGAGTGTTGCCTATAAATTTTAAAGAGTAACCCCGTTACTCTGTTTGAAAAGCCGGAAACCGGAGGTCAGAGCCTGGTTTCCGGCTTTTTGCATGGGGGGCGGATATTTTCAAAAAAAATAGCCGGCAAGTGATAAGGTAAAAGGCATTGCAGTATAAACTACCAGAATGCCCCGGACAAAGTGGGTGTTCTGTTAGCCATCAAACCCATAACCAATTACCATTCCTCACTGCATGAAGTCTTCTGCTACCAAACACTACCGCACGCTGACCGACCTGGTCAAAGCCTGCCAGAACAACGATCCAAAGGCGCAAACCCTTTTTTACAACCGTTTTCGAAGTGAGCTCATCAATACCTGCTCACGTTTTGCGAAAACGAAAGCCGAGGCAGAGGATATTTACCAGGAGTCCTTTATCAAGATTTTCAGGCATATTCACGATATCAAGAATCTCGAATCGGTGGAGTCTTGGATGCGTTCCGTGGTGATCAGGACGGCGATCAACTATTACAACCGCACTACTAAAAAGGAGGTACGCAACTACTCGATGGACTTTACCCCCGGTGAATTTGAATCGCGGGATTATGAAGGGATCATTGATCAGATCAGTATTGGAGTCATCAACGACGTGATCGGACAGTTGCCGGACGGCTACCGAAAGATCGTCAACCTGCACCTCATCGATGGCTATTCGCATGTCGAGATCGCCAAAACTTTATCGATTTCCGATAGCACTTCGCGCTCACAATTGCTCCGTGGCAGAAACCTGCTCATGAAAAAACTAAAAGAGAATGGTATATCGCAATACGAGCTCCCCTGAGCAATTACTGCTCAGGCTTCTGCCATCACAGGGTCTTGTTTTCCTGAAAGTGCAAGCTGGATCTTGCTCACCAGGCTGTTCAGCGAATCGCTGCGTTCCCTGTGCGTACAGGCATACCAATGGCGTACGCCTGTATGCGAGCGGAACGGAAGGATGGCGAGTCCTTTCGTTCCCAGATACTGGCGGGCAGCCCATTCAGCCATGACGGTAATTCCCATTCCGAACCGAACCATTTCAACGATGGCTTCGGTAATGGGTATATGAATGACTTTCTGAGGAGACAGGCTGTCCATCAGTTCGTTGCTGAGCAGATTGCCGCTCCTGCCCGTCTGAAACGCAATGAGGGTTTCGGAATGGATATCCTGAAACTCGAGAGGCGTATTTCTAATGGCCAATGGATGCGTATCTGCCAGCAGGACGATGAGCCGGTCTTCGAAAAGCGGTTCATAATGTAAGTTAGCATTCCCGGCCATCCCGTTTACAATGGCGAGTTCGAGCTTTCCTGATTCCAGGAATTCCATGGGTTTCCTGGTCGCTTCGGCAACGATCTGGATATCGATATCCGGAAATTCCTGATGGAAATCCGTCAGGAGCCGGGGAAGCCAGTGATAGCAGGTGTAGCATTCGGTGCTGATCCGGATAGTTTGCTTTCTTCCATGCCGCATCTCTTTCAGTTCCGCCTCTAATTCACGAATCACAGGCAATACTTTTTCCGAGCTGGTCACGATCCGCTGGCCGGCTTCGCTCAATACCAGTTTTTTCCCGATCCTGTTGAACAACTTAAGTCCGCTTGAAGCTTCGAGGTCCCTGATCTGGTGGCTGAGGGCAGATTGTGTCAGGTTCAGTTTTTCGGCGGCTCGGGTTACCGATCCTTCCGAAATCACTTTTTCGATGATGTATAAATGCTGAAGTGTAAGCATATGGAATGATTTTACCATGAATATTGCTCATGTAAATCATAAAAACAAATCATTTTACTCATATTTATTAGTCACTTACTTTTGTCATGTACTAAAAACAAAAGCACATGAAAGTTCAAAGATTATCCTGGGCGGGCCTGAAAGTGGAATTCAACGGCCAGGTATTGCTGGTAGACGCCGTGCAGAATTACCAGCGAGGCGCTTCGATAGGTCCTGCTGATCCTTTTACGTTCGCATCGGATACTGCGGCTGACTTGATACTCATCACACATCTGCATTCGGATCACTACGAAAAGGAACTGATCAAGGCTGTTTTAAAACCGGGTGGCACGTTCATCAGCTCGGACGAGATCGTAGAGGATCTTTCCGATGACGGTCTCGACCCGCACGGGCTGGCGCTGGGCGAATCTTACCAGGCCGGGGCTTTTACGATCACTCCGGTGTTTGCGATGGACGGAGTCGGTGATAAACAGGTGTCCTGGGTCATCGAAGCGGGTGGGCGGCGCATCCTGCACGGTGGTGATACGATGTGGCATAACCAGTTCTGGCAGCTCGGGAAAACCTGGGGGCAGTTCGATGCGGTGTTTCTGCCGGTAAATGGTGCCGTGGTAACCATTCCACGGATTACGCCTAGCCCTGTACCCATCACGCTGACGCCGGTTCAGGCCATTACCGCGACGCGGTTGCTGAATGCAAAAGTGCTGGTTCCCATTCATTATGGTTTCCACAAGGATGGCATGTACCATCAGCATGAGGCAATGGAAGAGGCGTTGAACGCCGAAGCTGACCACCAGCACGTGCAAGTACAATGGGTAGAGCCAGGCGGCAGGGTGTCATTGCAGGCGGAAATGAATGCTTATTGATTTTTGTCCGACTTTTTTGTTCTGGTTTGTTGTTTGTCGAATAAAACAACTTCGCGACAATCTACATGCAACAACTAAGTCTTTTTGATCCGAAGGAATGCCTGCTTTTTCCTGAAAACTTATTGGAATATTATCCCGGTTTTGTGTCAGTGCCGGAAAGCGGGATGCTCATGAAACAATGGATCGATGAAGTGCCTTGGCGGGAGCAATCGATGCGCATGTACGGCAAGGATGTGCTGGCGCCCCGGCTGATGGCCTGGTTCGGTGATACCGATAAGGCATATACGTTTTCAGGTACCCGGTTTGAACCCTTTGCATGGACACCAGAGTTGAGCGATCTTAAAAGAGGGATAGAAGAAAGAACCGGCTTCACATTTAACAGCGTCCTGCTGAATTACTACAGCAATGGCAATGATTCGGTGGCGTGGCACGGCGACAACGAGCATGAGCTCGGTCAAAATCCGGTGATCGCATCGGTGAGCCTCGGGCAGGAGCGCCGGTTTGAATTCCGCTGCCGGGCGGATCATAACCGAAAGTATGGACTAACCCTGGAAAATGGGTCGCTGCTGATTATGAAAGGCGACTTGCAGCATACGTGGGAACATCGCGTGCCCAAGTCGAAAACACAGCATGGGCCGAGGGTAAACCTGACCTTCCGCACGATCGGTAAGAAAGACGCAATCTGATGTGTGTATTTCTGATAAAATTGGTTACAAAATTTAAGGCCCTTTCCAACGGTTAGCCCGGGAATTGCGTCTCAACATTTGTAACCAATTCCTATTTTAGCCCATGAAAACAACCCGCTTACTTGTATCATTCATGCTGCTGTGGGCAGCATTCGCCTGCCAGGATAGCAGCACAGATCCGATGGAAAAAGATGATAAACTGGCCCGCACGCAAAATGAAGGACTGGAAGGTAAATGGAAAATGACCGAATACCTGGCCGATCCGGGCGACGGCAGCGGACAATGGCAGGTTGTGAAAGATCCTATGGCACATACCATCGAATTTAAAGCGGACGGGAAGTTTATAGAAACAAAAGGGGAGGGAACTTCGTCCGTGCCATTGTTTGACGCTTACAAGATCCTCGATGAGCAGCGGATCGAAATGATACCGATCAACAAAAGCGAGAAGTCGCATATCTGGTATTACTCCAACACTGCTTCGGACAAGCTTACGCTCAGCTATGGCTGCATCGAGGCGTGCTCCGGCAAGTATGTGGCCGTCAAATAGGTCTTGTATTTCCTTATTATTTTTGCAGGATACCTTGAAGTTAGGCTGGATTTATTCAGCCTTTTTTCATGTCCGTTTCTCAGGTTAGACCGGCGGAGCGCGGATGAAATAATGACTGCATTTCAGGCCGGGACGGTCAATGAAGCACTTTAATAAAAAAAGTATAACTTTAAATGAACAAGCCGGTTGAGTCATGAAAACGTCCCCATTTATTTCAGGAGTTCGCGCAATACTGGTAGGCGTGCTGTTTTCGGCATGTTCCGACGATGTCCCAGTACCCAATGAGCAGCAGGTCTATTTTGAAGTGAATTATGCCAACCAGGCGTGGGGTAATCAGTTTAAGGGCTTTCTGATCGATAAGGACGGGCGCATCCTTACTTATGACAAGCCTGCCAAGTGGATCGCGGCCGAAGCGACAGCTATGCTCTCGTCCGGGCAGCTTGAAGCCAATCTTTCCCAGACAATTGTATCAGGTCAACAGATCGGAGCGGCTGATTTGGATAAGTTTGCTACCAAAGCAAAGCAGATAAGCGATGCAGCATTTTCAAAACCTGTCAATGGCGGCGCAGACCTCGGGCTAACGAGATTTTACAGTTACCATTTCGATGCTGCTACAAAGACCTATCGTTTGAAACTGCTCAGGCAGACCGGCAATGTGGTCATTCATAACACGGATTCCCATGCGGAGGATGTCGCGGATTGGCTGGTCAAGGTTGTCGATGATGTCTATTAGGCCGTAAACGGAGAAATAGGAAAGGGTCTGAACGATTTTCGCGCAGACCCTTTTTCTTCACACCCGGCCCGGTCTCTCTCTAAGGCTTGAACACGGACAGTTGGTAATTCACTTTATCATTGGATATCAGAACCTGATAAATGCCTGACGGTAGCTTTCCGAGCTGGAGACTAAGTTTGCCGTTCTGTACAGCCACTTTCTCCCTGATGATCACGACCTGGCCCGAGGCATTGACTACCCTTGCATTGACCCATGCGCCTTGCAGGGTTGGCAGGTCGATGTTGAGCACGGATTGCACAGGGTTGGGGTAGAACCGGATATTTCCCGCTGCGGGCGCATCGATGGCAATGATCCTGCTATATGCAAACTTGCCGTCGGTATCCACTTGTTTCAGTCGATAATAGGTAATGCCCTTGTTGAAATCCGCATCCGTGAAGCTGTAATGGTTGAGGACGGAGGCATTTCCTATTCCTTCGATCCGTCCGGATTCGGTAAAATTTCGGCCATTGGAGCTCTCCTGGACCACAAAGTAAGCGTTATTCACTTCGGAACTGGTCGCCCATTGCAGTACGTTACCTTCTGCGGTATATTTTCCCTCAAAATTTACCAATGTTACAGGTAATGCAGCCCCGGGAGGCGCATTAGACAGGCCAAAGCCCGAAAATCCGGTATTGAATGTCGCAGTGAACGCATAGTCTCCGTTGAATGCCGGGCTCATCTCTACGTCCACCAGCGAAGTCGTCGCGGCGTCTCCGGTGGCAATGTTGTCCGTGCTCTTGCCCATAGACTGGATAGAAGCGACAGGAAAGCCGGATACCTCCGTGGCTTTGTAATACAACGTAATTTCATATTGGCCGGCAGGGTTGTTGTTCGTCGGTGTCACCTTGAACGTCTTGTTGGTGACCTGATAGCCGCCCAGCCAGGATGTTCCGTTATTGCCGGATCGGTCCAGTTCCACAGTAGTGCAGCCGTAATCATGTGAGCTCAGGTTCTTGATCTTGGCCATGAGGTTTCCGGTCGCGGGGTCATAGAAAGCCGCAGTTTCATTAGGCCCGAGGTATTGCTGGGCTGCGCTGCCGGTATTCACCGTCGACATGATCTGTGTCGAATTTGTGGCGGTGACCTTGACATTGTCGATGGCCCACCAGTATTCCGAGTTGGAAATATACCGGAAACGTATCTTCATGTTGACGTTTGCATACTGATCCGGGATGCTCAGGTTCTGGATGTTGGGCGTGAATGCAAGCATGTCGCCCAGAAAACCGGTAGCTTCGTTTTGCGTCAGCAATATCTGCCATGCCGCTCCGTCCCATACTTCCACAGTACCTGTTTCCGGAAAACTCCCCGGCCGGGGCGACCAATCCTGGGAGAAGGTCAGCACGAGGTTCTTTTTCCCAGCGGTGTTAATGGCGGGCGATACCAGGATTTCATCGATCTGATAGGTGCTTGCTACGGTTCCATTCATAAACAAGAAGGGTGATCCCTGGGCATCGAGGGCGGCGTCTATATATTGTACCAGCTCCCACGTGTGATAGCTGTTACCGCCATTGATGATCGTCCACCCCTCAACCCCGTTATTGAAGTTCGAATTAAGTAATTCTTCCGTGTAATTGCCTGGTTCGAGGTCGTCGTCGACTATCGTAAGCTGGAAATTCTGCAAATTGGTCGCCTTGTATCCGTCACCACCATTGGCGTTGATTTCATAAGACAGATCAATGGTTTCGGCGCCCTCCAGATAGGCGTCGTTGTACACACGGACAATAACATTTTGTGTCAGTGCTCCGGAAGAGAGCGTCACCGATGCAGGGGAAATCGTGTAGTCCGCAGTGGCGCCCATTTTGGCAGACCCTCCCGGCGTATTGAATGTCACAATAACGGGCTGGGTAGGAGCCTTGTCGATCTGCAGGGTTACCAGTTTGTCAATGTATTTGAGACAACTTGAAGCTCCGGCTGTAACGGCCTGGCCCTCATTGACGGTTGCACTTGCTGCTACAAAATGCACAGCGGGCGTCACGGCACAGGAGTAAACTCGGATATCGTCGATATACCAGCCGTCTATACCGCCGCAGCCGTCGGTGCCGACCTCAAAACGGAACTGGATATTTTCTCCGGCGTCGAGTCCCAGCGAGGTCAGATTTATCTGGCTTTGGCCCCAGGATCCGGTTAGTGAACCGGCATCCGTTCCCGTAAAGGCCGGCTGCGACTCCATGGGGTTGATGTTTTCGGCGGCGGCGGGTTTGAGGAAATTGTTATATCCGTTGGCGGTAAATGCGGTGGCCGGCAGTAAGGTCCAGGTTCCTCCATTAATGCGGTATTTGATATTGCCCCCATCCCAGGTATCTTCCATCGCGACAAAGTGATCGAACGCCATATTGAGATTCCCCGCGGTACCTGCCGGAATGCCGATAACAGGGCTTTCCATTCTGATGATCCCGGCCTGGATGGATGAGGTGCAATTGCCACCCTGAAAGTCAATACCGAAAGCGACCTGCCCCGGACGTCCGCCCGGCGCGGCTACCTGTTGCCACTGGCGGTTAACCCAGGTTGCGGAGGCGGTCTCAAACGAAGTTGTAAATCCTCCCAAGCCGGTTTCGAAGCTTTCAAAATAGAGGGCAACTCCGGCGCTGGCGCCCTGGCACAGAGCTGGTACAGGTTTCAGAAGGGTGGTAAAGGCGCAATTGTTTGCACTGCGAAGTTCGACGGCCGCGATCACCTTGGCGAGCTCGGCTAGATCTGCCGCGGAAATCGTCTCGGCGGAGTTGCCTGCGGGCGCAGGTGCTGTCGATAATGCGGTCAGGGTGGCGTCGATCAGGTCATTTGCCGCAGCCTCCAAAATGTCGGCCTGGGCTGCGAAATCGGTCGTTGCGGTCATGTAGGACGATTGAGCATGCCAGAATATGTGGGCAGCCTTGGTAAGACCGATCCCGTTGATGGTCTGGCCATTGTAGGTTCCTCCGTCGACCAGCAATGCATAGGCATGGTTGAGGACACCGCTGTTGATATGAACGCCTCCTTCATCGGTGGATGCGCACCAGTACTGCGGATCGGAGACTTTGCCGGGTTGACCAAAACAGGTAGGGTCCCACATATCCCGGCTTTGGACGCCCGCGGCCACAATTTTTTCTCCCATTTGCCAGCGTTGAGAACTTCCGCAACCGGTTCTCAATGCGTTGGATTCGCCTTGGTCCATATAGCCGTTGAGCTGATCCACCGTCTCACCCCATATATCCGAATAGGATTCATTAAGCGCCCCTGACTGCCATTGGTAAATCAGTTCGCTGGTGTATTCGGTGTAGGCATGGGCCCATTCGTGCGCAACCACGTCGTCGGTGGCAATGTCGGTACAATAATTGGCGCTTATACCGTTCCAGTTTGCATTGGGACAATTGATGTCTGGATTGTTGTTGACGGTAATCATCGTGGCTTCACCGCCATTATAAGATGCATGGCCGAACGCATTCTTCATGAGGTTGTAGATGAAACCGGCGGATTCGACTTCCGACTGCTGCCATACGTCGAGTTCGCCAGGAAGCGCGTTTCCCTCGCTCCATTTGAGGTTTCCTTCGGCAATAGACCCTTCATAAAGCAATCGGTTAAGCTGGTGTATACCGGTAAACTGCTCGACTAGCTGTCCGTCATGCGCATCGACATAAAGGAATTCCCGCACATCGACGTCGTTGCGTACCTCGACTTCATACACCAGGGCCTTTGTTCCATTGTAACCTTGCGCCAGGCCCTTTTGAAAGATGTAAAGCGTGCTCTTGTTGACTTTCAGCGGTGCGGCGATCTTCGTGCCCAATTTCTGGGACTTTACAAACCCCAGCGCCAGGGATTCTGCTTCGTGCTGAGCGATCGCCGGCACAACGCTCACCTTGATTTCGGAAATGAAATTCCCGTTGAGCGATGTCAGTGCTTTGTTTTTATTGTAATGAAACCGCATAAGTCCGTCATATACCGGGACTCCCTTATACGTTTGCTGGAGGGTTACGTTGTCCAGGCCATAATGATCTGTTTTCTGACCACGGAACCGGAACTCGTCCTGACCCGACCGGATGCCGAACAAGCCTTTATGTTGGGCGATAAAGTTCATGGATTTCTGCTGAACGTCGCCGCCGGAGATCAGCAGCGCCTTTTGCCCTGGAAAGCGCAGGAAGCTGAGCGAGCGTGTGGCGGGGTCGATGGTGGGCAAAGCACCTGTACTGGCTGCAAAGGCTTCAATTTCTCCCTTTACCGCTGCCTGCGGGTAGGAGGTGTGAGCGTACAGCAATAGGGAAATGAATAGTAGACGATGTTTCATAAGGTTTGTAGAAATAGCGAGGTGAATGGTGTCGAATATAGAGAATATTTTGGTTGGGAAAAACTCTTCCATGAAATTGATCAGGCGATAGTGTATTGACTGTCAATTTCTTATTGAGTGGTACTGCGGCTTCTTGTTATGAGGTATTTCAAATCAAAAAAGACATCATACTGCAGTCTGTAACTCTCGATAAATACATGCGCTCAGATAATTTCTATCCGACTATCGAACAGGAGCTATGTATAATAGAAATTTACCGTAATGTTTCCGCGATGTAGTTAAATCAAGAAGTGTGGTCGCTGTTAGCAATGTATTTGTTATCAAATTGTTAGGTCTGTGAAATGCGCAAACCAACCGACGGCTTTGCATTGTTGCCGGTAAAATTGATACTGATAACTCCATGTATGCGATTTCGACTCCGCCAGACCATTTATCCCCGAATGAATCAGAATACGGAAGGAGAATGATTTCCGTAGTTATTCCACTCTACAACGAGCAGGATAATGTGCTGCACCTGCTGAAAGCCGTGCGGCAGGCCATGAAGGGTTATGACTACGAGGTAATAGCCGTAGATGACGGCTCGACAGACGAGACGGTAAACATGCTGCGGCACGCGGTGGATGACCGGCTCAGAATCGTAAACATGACCCGCAATTTTGGTCAGACAAGCGCAATGGCCGCAGGTATCGCCCTGGCTTCGGGCGATTTTATAGCCACCCTCGACGGTGATCTTCAGAACGACCCGCAGGATATCCCTTTGATGCTCGCACACGCCAGGAAGGAGGAATGGGATATTGTGGCCGGCTACAGGGCGAACCGGCTCGACGGCTGGCTGTTCAGGAAGTTGCCGAGCCGCATTGCGAATGCCATGATCAGGAACCTCACGGGCGTACACTTGCGTGACTACGGCTGCACGCTTAAAGTTTTCAGAAGGGAAGTTGCCGGCCGGCTCGGATTGTACGGAGAGTTGCACCGCTTTATTCCAGTACTGGGTGATCTGACCGGCGCACGAATGACGGAGTTGCCGGTACGCCATCACAAGCGTCTTTTTGGTAAATCGAAGTACGGCCTGGGGAGAACCTCGAAGGTGTTAGGGGATTTACTGCTGGTGGTGTATCTGCAGCGCTGGATGAAAAAGCCGATGCATTTGTTTGGCGCGCTGGGCGGAACCTTCCTTTCAGCGGGCTCAATGCTACTCGTATGGCAGCTGTTCCGGCTTTTCACAGGTACAACGGCGACGCTTGCCGGCCTTGCATTGGTAATCGCAGGAGTGATGGTGATACTGATGGGGTTAATGGCAGAAGTACAAATGCGGGCTTATTACGAAGGCGCCGGAAAAACGCCCTATATCATTCGCGAAATATTTGGCCATGCACAGACCCGCAACGGGCATGCTTTCAGGCAGCATACGGTGACCGACGAACCTGTGAGATCTTAATTTCATCATGCAAAACCATCCCATTTATATCCGGTGCATCTACGCCGGACTCATTTTTGCGATTTACCTCCTCGGGCTGCTGATCCCTCTTTTTGACAATGACAGCGCGCATCACGCGCTCATAGGCATGCACATGTACATGACGGACGATTATGTGAGCCTGATCGACCGGGGACGCGACTATCTCGATAAACCACACATGCTTTTCTGGTTATCGGCGTTGGGAGATACTCTGCTCGGGGTGGGAACATTGTCCTACAAGCTTCCGAGCCTGCTGCTGGCGATTCCCGGTATTTACGCTACATTCCGCCTTGCCGGACGGCTTTATAGCCGGGAGACCGGCTTAAATGCGGTATTGATCCTGGTTTCCAGCCAGGCCTACATCCTGGCTCACAACGATGTGAGGATGGATGCTTTACTACTATCGTTCATCATCACTGCTACCTGGTTGCTCTATGAATATACTGTTACGATGCGGCCGGTGATGCTCATTGCCGGGGCTGCAGTACTTGCGCTATCCTTCGCCACGAAAGGCATGTCGGGTGCTGCGGTGCCTGTGATAGCTGTGGGTTCACAACTGCTTTATTCACGTAACTGGCGGTTTATTTTTTCTCTAAGATGGCTTTGGGCAATTCCGCTGTTTTTTGTGATGATCAGCCCGGTACTTTATTGCTATTATCTTCAGTTTGACCTCCACCCCGAGAAAACCATCCGGGGAATGAGCCATATTTCGGGCGTTGCCTTCATCCTTTTTTTTCAAAATACCGAGCGGCTGAACGGGGTCAACTGGGGAAGTTCAGGGGGGAGCGATCCGTTCCTGTTTTTCCATTCTTTACTCTGGGCCTTACTACCATGGTGTCTGTTGGGATACTGGGCTGTTTTCCGGCGCGGTGTTCATTTGATCCGAAAGGGCTTTTCGCCTGAAAAAAATGGTGAAATCCTGACCTGGACCACGATAGTGGTCATGTTTTGCATTCTTACCTCGTCCAATTTCCGCCTTCCGCATTATCTGAATATCCTGTTCCCCTTCTTCGCGATCCTTATCGCTGGTGAGTTGGAGAAGGTAACTGGGCGGGAAAGTAATGTGCTCACAGGCATGCAAAAGTTCGTCTCGGTCGTGATGATCCTGGTAGGGCTTTTTATTAACCTGTATTTGTTCCCCGTCAGAGCTTATGCCCTTGTTTTGCTGATCATACCGGCATTGTATCTGGTGGTTTATGAATGGCGCGCGACGCCTGGCTGGCCGAACCGGCTCATAGGCATTTCGTTAAGCGCCTCGCTGCTGGTCAATGTGTTGATGAACGGCAGTTTTTACTACGAAATACAACGGTACCAGGCCGGGCAGTACATCGCTGCGAAAATCCGGCAAATGGGTATCGCTGAAAATAATGTCTACATCCTGCAATGGGAAAGCCCCACATTGAATTACTATTCCGAATTTTTCTATCGCGACGTGGATACAGCGGCGTTAGCCCGTGAAACCGACTTCTGGATCGTGGGACCGGTGGATGAGATCAATAACCTGAAAGACGAGCATAGATTACAAGTAAAGGAATCGTACACCTACCTGGATTTCGACACCACCAAACTCAAAGCCGGATTTATTAACCCGGTCACACGATTGAAAGCGTGTAAGAACATTGCGCTCGTGCACTTAAAGAAAGATTGAGATGAAGCAATGGAAATGGCTTCTGAAAATTGCGGTAACAGCAGCATTGCTTTGCTGGGTAGGGTCGGGTATTGACCGCGGGCGTTTTGCTGCGGCTGTCGGGGGAGCGGACAGAACGTTGCTGCTTCTGGCAATCATTCCGTACATTTTTTCCCGCATTACCGCTGCATTCCGGCTGACCCTGATGCTGAATGTAAACGGGATACCGCTTTCCCGCATAACGGGCCTCTATTTACATTGGATCAGCATGTTTTACGGCATGTTCCTGCCGGGAGGGCTGGGCGGTGATGCGTATAAACTTGTTCGTTTGAGACAGTATTTTCCTGAACAGAAAACGATATTACTTACTACAACACTGCTTTGGGACCGGATCATTGGACTTACAGTGCTGGTATTGCTCGCCGGCCTGCTGGTTGCTACGCGGCTTTACGACTTTTTTTTTATCGGGGGTGTGGCGGCCATCGGAATCGTTTCGGCAGTGATCTTCCGCATTGCGGCGGCGCGTTTTCTGCATGATATTATTCCGGTATTGGGGAGGTTGCTGATATTGTCGACGCTGACGCAAGTGGCTCAGATCGTGTGTATTGTGGTTTTGCTTAAAGCGGTTGGAGCCAGCGGCCATCTGGTGGATTATATACTGATATTCCTCCTGTCGTCCATTGCTGCGATGTTTCCGCTGAGTATCGGAGGCGTTGGAATCAGAGAACTGGTCTTTATGAAAGGCGCTCAGTTCCTGGGAACTTCGGAGCATATCGCGGTGACTGCCAGTGTGCTATTCGACATCATCGTTACGCTCACGGCGATCACCGGCGCATTTTTGGTGCTGGGAAAAGGTGTTGGGGAACCCGTAGATGAACCGGCTTTTAAATGAACACCGCCACTGAAAAAAGCCGCCCGGATTCCGGACGGCTTTGATTGCTTTATTGTACAAACCATTAAGGCTGATAGAATTTTACGGTGCCATCTTCCTCATTGCTGCTGATCAGCAGGCTTTTACCATTGGGGCTTTTATCGGAAGGAATGAATAAAATACCCTCGGGAGCGTCCCCTGTTTTGATGATCTGAAGAAATTGCGGGGCAGCAGGAGTGGTCAGATCGTAAACACCGATTGCATCCACACGCTCCATGGCGATAAATGCAACAGGCTTTCCATTCATCCATCCGATGGTAACGCCTTCCGGTTCGACACCTTTGTCATCTGACCTCGCATCGTCGTAAATTCCGGCTTTGATCACTTCTTGTTCCAGGTTATTACCCGAGTCGTGGACGAGTTGCATATTGGTCGCATTGAAAATGCTGAAACCGCGTCCGCCGAACCCGTAAAGCACATCGTAGTCGTTATCGTTGTCGATATCACCGCGTGTACTGGTGACGCGCAGCCGGCCGAGATTGGCGTCTTTTTGCAGTTCACCTGCATTCGGGAAGGCGGTAGGGTCCAATTTGAGTGATTTGACGCGCTTCTGTTCGTCGAATGTACTGTATTCGCGGGCGTCGCCTTCGTTAGCGGTGATCAGGTAAGAAGTGCCGTTCACGGAGAAGTGCGAGATCGCATCCGGAAGGTAGAACGACTGTACAGGCCATGTTTTCAAGTCAATTTTCTTGTCCTCGTCGCTCGCATCCATCGCGTTGATCAGCTGGCTGATATCTTTCGTGCCCAGCGGGTGAAGATTCAGCACCGAGCCATTGATGAGGTCGATTTCTGCGATGCCGTTATTTTCCTGCAGGGTTACGAATGCCTTTTTGGAGTCGGCCGAGACTGCGACGTATTCGGGTTCGATATCCTGCGCAAAAGTTGCTTTAGGCCCGAACATGCGGAAACCTTTTGCGGCCAGCGCGGCGTAGGAACCCTCGAAAGCAGCGAAATTGAGCGTCTTAACACTGTAATTATTGATGACGTCGATAATAGAAACCGATCCTTCGGGATCAACGGTGTAATCTGCATTGGGTTCGCCTTCGTTCGCGGTGACGATAAACCGGCCATCCGGACTAAATGTGACCATGTCGGGCAATGCGCCGACGGCAACCTGTTTGATCATCGCCAGTGTGCTGGTGTTCATCACAATCACGCTGCCGTTCGCCTGTTTATTGGTCGCTTCCAGGGCAATGGCAAGTTTTCCGTCCGAGACGGCCACGCTGTTTGCAACGCCACCCAGGGCCGACACGTCGATCGGTTGCAGCTTGGTAATGGCCGGCAATGCAGAAAGATCAAGCACATCCACGATGGCTGCTTTCTCATTGTTGACGGTGAAAAGCCTTTTGGAACCAGGGTCGTAGGCTGATATTTCAGCTGCGCCAATGTTGCCCAGGTCAATGCCCGCCACTTCTCTGAATGCCGCGGGATTTTCCTGAACAGGATTTTGGATAATGTGGTCGTTGATGCAACCATTCAGGACGGCTGCGGTAAGCAACAGCGCGAGTAAAGATTTGTTCTGCATTTTTTGTTGTGAGTAGTTTAGAAAACTAAAATTACTCACGGTCGTAAGCCGGCAGGAAGCGTTATTTGAAACTTAACAAAAAGATAATCAGGATTGTCTAAAGGTGGCCCGCCCATGCGATGCCACCGACGATGTGTTTCATGGAAGCAGGATCACGGTATGTGGAGGCGTTATGTCCGATCGCGGTATAAAACATCCTTCCTTTCCCGACTATATGTGTCCACGAAATAGGATGGTCGCCCCGCATTGCTCTTGGCCAGAAAGCAGGGTAGGTGCTTTCATCAACGGTGAGGAGAACCCGGAACCCCGGCTTGCCCCGCACATTGTCACGGAAATTATACCACTCGTCCTTTTTATTCCAGCGAACAGGGAGGCCGTCGGTAGCGGGATGGGAAACGGGTTCGGTCATAATTTCGGCTCGGGGAACAGGGTAGGGCAGAAATGTGTGATTGCGGAAGCGCGTACCGAGCAGTGTTCCGTACCATTCCCAGTCGTACTCGCAATCGGAGGCGGAATGGATACCCGCATATCCACCTCCGTTTTCAATGTATTTTTCAAATGCCTTTTGCTGCTCTTCGGTGAGGAAATCACCGGTTGTGGAGAGAAATATGACTGCGCGGTAGGAGCGGAGGCACACTGCGTTAAAATAAGCGCCGTTTTCCGTGGCGACGACCTCCCAGCCACGCTTTTTACCTGCGTCGCGGATGGCCTTTACCGCTGTTTCAATGGAAGCGTGGCGGTAGCCGTTGGTTTTGGAAAAAACCAATATGGCTTTCGGCCCGGTTGCCGTGCAATGAGCAGGAATTACCTTTTCGAATACCGGATGTTGCCAGGGTAACCAACGCATCAGGTGCAGCGCGTAGAGACCCGAGCACGCCAACGATACCAATGCGATCGCCAGTATCCTGAAAAGTGTGCGACGGAAAACAGGTTTCATTTTTTGACGATACCCGTCGATTTATGGGTGTGTATAAATTGCTTGACACCAGGTTGGGTGACCTTAATCCCTTCCAGCGTAGCGCCGTGCACATCGTCCGTGACGATGGCGGTGCGGTAGTCCTTTTTCTCGCACGTGAGCGTAAGGTTACTGATTTTGACGTCTTTGGCATGCCGCATGTAAAGTCCCCAGGCGGGCAATTCGTCGAACATCGAAAACTCGGGGTAGAAGGTCGGTTTTTCGGGGACTTTATCGAGCTCGTCCAATCCGATTTTGGCATACATCGGGTTACCACCACCCGGGAATTTGATTTCGATGTTTTTCAATGTCACATTGGAAATCAGCGCATCCGGCATTCCGACGATCGAGGATGGAGAAATATTGCGGGGCATGTCTTCGATCGGGCCTTCGTATTCGTAACCAGCGTCGGGTTTGGTTGCAGGCACTTCCACGTACATATTCGAAATACTCACATTCTCCATTCGCCCTTTCTTCCCTTTTACGCGCTCGCCTATACGCAGGAAGATCGCATTGCCGGTGTTATAGGCTTTTAAGCTATCTACAATCACATTCTCCACAAAACCGCCATCCACAGCGGCCAGCGTCACCGCCGAACGGTAAGTGTCAAAAATTTTTACATTATAAATTTTAACATTACTAAAACCGCCATAAGACGCCGTACCGAATTTGATGCCGTTGGCGCTGGAACGGATGGTGCAGTTGCGGACGAGCACATTTTTGCAGACTTTGGAAGCATCGTGCGACTTGAGACAGATCCCGTCATCATCGGAGTCGATGAAGGAGTTGGTGATCGTTACCCCGTCACAATCTACGATGTCGATGCCGTCGTTGTTCCAGTAGGCTTTGCTGTCGACGGTAATGCTGTCGATGGTCACGTTCTTACACTGATCGTAGATCTGCACCCAGCTTGCCGAGTTCTGCATGGTCACGTTTTTGATGTTCACATTCTCGCAGTTGCGGATGTATGCAAGTACGGGACGGGTTTCGGCTTCCGGGCGGTCCTGGCGAAACAGATCTTTGATGAGACCTTTATGGATCATATCGACGATGTTGCGGGCAATATAGCGGCCGCGGCCGTCGATCACGCCTTGGCCGGTGATGCCGATATTCTGCTGATCGTGGGCGAAAACAATGGCCGTCCAAACCTTTTTGTCATAATCCCATGGATTGAGCGATCCGAGCAGGACAGCGCCTTCTTCCAAATGCAGCGTCACATTCGATTTGAGGTGAACCGAACCGGTGAGGTAGCGGCCTACATTGAAAACCAGCCTGCCACCGCCGTTCTGGTGAATAAAATCGATGGCATACTGAATGGAGCGGGTGTTGAGCGTGGTGCCGTCGGAATGGATGCCGAAAAGCGAGGTGCGGTAGTCTTTGGCTTGCAGGGACGGGAAGGAAAAGGTCAGTAACGCGATGATGAGGTAATTTTTCAGGCTCATTACAAAGTCGATTAGGTGAGTACGGATGGTTACATACAAAAATCATCGTAATAAGCTGATTTCGTGAGCGAATTACCTTTCCGGCCATAAATAAAGATACCTCCGGTGCCGGAGGTATCTTTACAAAAACCACATCCTATTTAATCTGTCAATTCCAGCCGCCTCCCAGTGCCCGGTAAATATTCACCGTGGCATGCATCTGGCGCATTTTGGTCTCGATCAGTTCAAATTTTGATTCCAGTGCGTCGCGCTGGGTCAGCAATACTTCCATGTAATCGGCACGGGCTGAGGCGAACAACCGGTTCGAAATGGTCGTCGATTGGTTCAATGCCTCCACTTCCTTCGTTTTCATATCGTAGCTTTTCCCCAGGTTGCTGATGTTCGACAACTGGTTTACGACCTCGATGTAGGCATTCAGCACCGTGCGCTGATAGTTGTAAATGGCCTGGATCTGTTTGGCATTCGCGTTGGCATAACCTGCCCGGATCGCATAACGGTTGATCACCGGTCCGGCGAGGTCGCCTATGAGCGATCCCATGATCGACTCGGGCACCCTTGCAAGGAAAATGGGGCTGAAGGCCTGGAAACCCAGACTGGCCGACAATCCCAGCGATGGGTAGAAATTGGCCCGTGCGACAGTCACATCGATTTTCGCTGCTTCGAGGTCGAGTTCCGCCTGCCTGATATCCGGGCGGTTCGAAAGCAGTTGTGAAGGGATACCGGCCTGTACCACATTGGGTACGAGGTTTTCGAAGCCCTGGTTGCTGCGCTGTACCGGCTGCGGATAACGCCCCACGAGAAAGTTGATCCGGTTTTCGGTTTCGATGATCTGCTGCTGGATATTGAATTGCAGGTTTTGTGTTTTGAGCACCTGCGCTTCAAATCTCCGAACGGCCAGCTCGGTAACGCGTGTCGCTTCCTTTTCCATCTTCACGATCTTCAAAGCATTGTTTTGGATATCAACGTTTTGACGGATAATCGCCAGTTCTGTATCGAGCGCAAGCAGTTCGTAATACGAATTCGCTATTTCCGCGGCCAGGTTGGTCATCATGAAGTTCTTGCCTTCAATGGACGACAGGTACCTGGTTGCAGCTGCCTTTTTCGCATTCCGCAGTTTGTGCCAGATATCGACTTCCCAGCGCGCTACCGCGGCGATGTTCACATCAGGAAGCGGATCGGGCGTTTCCCGGCCGGGCTTGATGTCGGTAGTAGCTTCGCTGGCACCGATATTGGTGTAACGGGCTGCTTTTTCAACACCGGCTCCACCTCTGAGTCCTACGAACGGAAGGTATTCCCCCTTGCGGACACTGATCTCGTTCTGTGCGATCTGGATCTCCTGCAACGTCACATTCAGTTCCTGGTTGTTCTTGAAGGCGGTGTCGACCAGGGCATTCAGATAGGGATCGGTAAAAAAGGATTTCCAACTTACTTTCCCGGTATTGGTGGAGTCCTGCGAGCCGTTGTAGCTCACAGGTACCACTTTATTTTCTGATTTCTGGACCAGTGCCGGGATATTGCAGGCCGTGTAGGTCAGGCCGATGAAGGTGATCCCGACCCAATTCAATATTCTTTTATTTCGCATGTTCGTCTTTATCTTCTGAATGTGGGAAAGCGTCGATGGCGTGAACGAACCCTTCGGACAGCGGGCTGTCGTCCTCATTTTTGATCAGCTGTCTGCCGTCGGCCAGCTTGCCGAATATGTAATACAAACCGGGGATGATGATGACCCCGAAAATGGTCCCGAACAACATACCACCCAATGCGGAAGCACCGATGGTACGGTTCCCGATCGCACCAGCGCCTGTGGCGATGATCAGCGGGATCAGACCGGCCACGAATGCGAAGGAGGTCATCAGGATCGGGCGGAAACGCACTCTCGCACCTTCAATGGCCGCTTCGAGGATCGTTGCGCCTTCCTGCCGTTTTTGGACGGCAAACTCCACGATCAATACCGCGTTTTTACCCAACAGCCCCACGAGCATGATCAGACCGAT
The DNA here is from genome assembly GCF_059568735.1 of Dyadobacter ginsengisoli DSM 21015. Lineage (NCBI taxonomy): Bacteria > Pseudomonadati > Bacteroidota > Cytophagia > Cytophagales > Spirosomataceae > Dyadobacter > Dyadobacter ginsengisoli. The sequence goes on along the minus strand of NZ_JCANTY010000001.1, from coordinate 1,599,881 downwards.
CTGTGCGTAGATGTTGTTTTCCAGGCCCATCAGGTTCAGCACGAGGAACGAACCGAATACACCCACGGGAAGCGAGGTCACAACCGCTAACGGGATGATGAAGCTTTCATACTGTGCCGCAAGTACCAGGTACACGAATGCCAACACGATCATGAATACCACCAGAGATTCGTTACCACGGATCGATTCGTCGTAGGAAAGACCTTCGAATGCGATGTCGTATCCTTTCGGAAGGGTCTTGGCAGCCACTTCGCGGATAGCCGATATGGCTTCGGCAGTGGTGTAGCCTTTGGCCGGAAGTCCCTGGATCGCCGCCGAATTGTACAGGTTGAAACGCGTGATTTCGTTAGGTCCCTGGCCTTTTTTGAGCTTCATAAATGCCGAGTAAGGCACCATTTCGCCTGCGTCGTTTTTTACAAAAAGTTTCAAAAGATCGGTCGGAAGCCTTCTGTACTGGGGATCGGACTGGACGTATACTTTAAAGAACTGGTTGAACTTGATAAAACCCTGCTCGTAAGTACTACCGATCATGATGTTGAGGTTATCCATCGCTTTTCCGATCGACACGCCTTTCTGCATCGCCAGCTTGTTGTCGATTTCGAGTTCGTACTGCGGATAGTTTGCAGCGAAGAAGGTGAACAGGCCCGTCAACTCCTTACGCTTGCCCAGGTTTTCCATGAATTCTTTATTGATCCTGTCAAACTCATGGTAATCGGTATCCGTGTTTTTATCCAGCAAACGCATCGAGAAACCACCGGAAGTACCGAAGCCCGGGATCGCCGGTGGTTCGAAGAATTCGACTGTCGCGCCGAGCCCTTTCGATGCGTGTTCCAGTTCTTCCATGATCTCCTTCACATTCTGGTCACGCTCGTGCCATGGTTTGAGGTTGATCAGACAGGTACCTGCATTGGAACCGCGACCTTCCGTCATGATCTCATAACCTGCGAGAGACGATACGGATTCGATTCCTTTCACTTCTTCACAGATCTTCTGCAAGCGCCGCGATACCTCGTTGGTTTTTTCCAGCGTGGAGCCCGGAGGGGTCTGGATGATCGCGTAAATCGTACTCTGGTCTTCGTTAGGGATAAAACCTGCCGGTACGATCGAATTCTCGTAGGCGATACCCGCACAAAATGCTGCCAATATGAGGAACGTAACAAAGCGGCGGTTCACGATCAGTCTCAGCAGGCTCACATACTTGCCGGTCATGTTGTCGAACCCGCGGTTGAAGCTGTCAAGGACGCGTGTGAGCGGATTTTTCTTGCGCTCGTGCCCGTGATGGTTTTTAAGCATAATGGCGCACAACACCGGTGTGAGCGTCAACGCGATAAGCGCCGAAATGACAATCGAGCTTGCCATCGTGATCGAGAACTGACGGTAGAAGGTACCTACCGGACCCGACATAAACGAAATAGGCAGGAACACCGACACCATGACGGCGGTGATCGCGATGATCGCACCCGAAATCTCTCCAAGAACTTTTCTAACAGCGTTAAATGGTGATAAATGCGGCTCTTCTTCCATCTTGGCGTGGACCGCTTCTACCACCACGATCGCATCATCGACTACAATACCGATTGCCAATACAAGTGCGAAAAGCGTGATCAGGTTGATCGAAAGCCCGAAGCCCTGGATCACAAAGAATGCACCGATCAACGACACCGGAACCGCCAGGATCGGGATGAGGGTCGAACGCCAGTCGCCGAGGAAGATGAACACCACGATCGCAACGAGGATAAATGCATCGCGCAGCGTGTGGATCACCTGCTCGATAGACGCGTCGAGGAACTGTGAAACGTCATAGCTGATCTTGTAATCCATGCCCGGAGGGAAAGATGCCTTCATGACGTCCAGCTTCTGTTTTACCTCCTTAATTACATCACTCGCATTACTACCGTAGTTCTGGCGCAATACGATCGCCGCCGAAGCCTTGCCGTCGAGGTTGGAATAAATATCAAAGAACTCACTGCCCAGTTCGACTTTGGCAATATCTTTCAAATGAATGCTTTCACCTTCCGCGTTGGCACGGATGATAATATCTTCGTATTCTTTTGGTTCGCTGTACCGGCCTTTATAGGTAAGTACGTATTCCAATGACTGCGCCGCAATACCGGAGCTCTGGCCGATCCGACCCGGACGTCCGATAATACTTTGTTCTCCGAGAGCCTTCATCACTTCCTCTACCGAAATGCTGTACGCACGCATGCGGTCGGGGTTGAGCCACACCCGCATCGCATAGCGCCGGCTACCAAGTATTTGTGCCCTGGCTACCCCTTTGGTACGCTGGATTTCAGGGATCATTTTAACGGTAGCATAGTTGAAGAGGAATTTTTCGTCAATGCTCTTGGTCTTCGAGTAGAGGTTGACGTACATCAGCATACTGGGCTGAATGGGGGTGATGATAACACCTTCACGCTGAACAAGTTCCGGGAGGAGCGGCATTACCTGGTCAACCCTTGTTTTTACCCGGATAACGGCGTCGTTAGGGTCCGTGCCGGGCTCAAAAATGATCCTGAGTGTGGCTTCACCGGCACTGGTTGCATCCGTTGCGATATACCGCATGTCCTGCACACCGTTTATCGCCTGTTCGAGGGTGATCAGCGTGGATTTGACCAGTACGTCGGCGCTTGCTCCCGGGTAAGCGATAAATATGTTTACCGTGGTAGGTGCAATATCCGGGAACTGGGAAATAGGTAACTTCTTGATAGCCAATATTCCTATAAAGACTATCATGACCGATATTACAATGGCGAATACAGGTCTGCGTATGAATTGATTAAACATATCTTTTGCTTTTTGACCTAATTATTCGGCATACAGGCTTAAATGGGAGATCACGGAATCGGGTTTCTCGAATTTCACGTGGATCTTTTCATTTTCGTGCACCTGCCGCAAGCCTTCCAGCAGGATTCTATCATCCTTTTTAAGACCGGACGAAACAGCAAAAATGTGGGGCAACTCGGCTGCAATGGTGATTTCCCGTGACTGGATCTTGTCGTTCTTATCCAGTACGTACACATATTTCTTTTCGAGTACTTCGAAAGTGGCTTTCTGGGGGATCAGCAATGCCTTTTCGAAGGGCACGCTCACCAGTACATTGCCTGTTTCGCCATGGCGCAGCAAACCTTTGGGGTTCGGGAATGTGGCCCGGAACGCGATGTTACCTGTTTCGTTATTGAAATCCGCTTCGATCGTTTTGACAACACCGGTGTAACCGAAGATTTTCTGATTGGCCATCTGGAGTTTTACCTTCAACAGATTTCCATTGTCTGCGTTCGTTTTGTAATCCAGGTACTCGGCTTCCGGAACGTTGAAGTACACCCACATTTCGCTGTTATCCGATAGGGTGGTGAGGAGGTCGCCTTCGTCCACCAAACTTCCGAGCCGCACCTGGAAATGGTCCATGATGCCACTGAACGGCGCACGGATCTCGGTGAAGCCGAGGTGGGTCTGGGCAAGGCCCAGTTCCGCTTTCGCCTTATCGTATTTTGCCTTGGCTAATTTCAGCTCGTTTTTGGAAACCACATTGCTGTCGGCCAATGACTTGGTATTCTGGTATTCGATTTCAGCAAAATTCGCCTCTGCCTGGGCTTTTTGCGTCTCGGCCTGGTACACCAGCGGCATGATCTGGAACATCAGCTGGCCCTTTTTCACCATCTGACCTTCGTCCACATATATTTTCTGCAAATAACCGCGTTCCAGCGCCCGGAGCTCGATATGGCTGATTGCCCGGATCTGACTTACATATTCCTTGGTGATGAGGGTGTCTTTTTCTAATGGGCTTGTGACCAGGTATTTAACCTCTTCTTCTTTTTCTTCCTCGTGTTTTGATGTACAGCCTGTCTGATACAACAACGCGCCCAAGCTCATGAGCATGAGAATTCTTTTCATGATGATTTCTGTAGTTAGCACAATTTGAATTTTTGATAGTTTCTGTTCGTATGGGTGTGCCTGACGGCACGCAATAGCTAGTCGTGCGCTTCCCGGGGGGACCGGGCCACAACCGGAATGACAGGCCGCAACGACGCCTGTAGTAATGCGGAATCAAATCCTGAGTACGCGGAGTATCAGGTATAGGTGAGAGGAAATAAGGGAACCGAACCTCTGTTGGGGCCGGGTTCTGGAAATACTGAAAAAAGGAAAATCGCGACGTGGCGTATAGCCTGGTGTCAGGAAGCCGTTGGCTTTTGTGTGTTTTTTGAGAGAAACCGACTCCGTAGAATCCTCTTCTTTTTCTTCCGAAAGCACTTTGAGAAACTCTTTCAGCTTCCTGGCGGCATCGGGTAAACGGAAAACCAGATTGTGATCGTCCGCCGCCTGTACAAAACTGGGGTGCTCCGATCCTGCAAGGATCCGGATCGGAGCAGAACAGACTGAGCCATCCTGCGAACCCGCATACATATTGCTGTATCCGTCCACCAGGAGAATGCACAGGGGCAGGAGATATTTCAGCAATTCTTTAATCATGTCAGGGGGCTATTGAGTCTTTTGTATAATTTGAAGGCCTTAAATGCGGTCTCTATTTCAAGTATTTGATAATGAGCGTGCGTTTAGATGTTACCGGATATTGCGTGGGTTTTGAAATTGTTCTTTTCATAGGAGCACTGCTGCTATACGCATACAAAAACCGCACTTCATCCTTAACGCTGTGTTAAAAGCATGTTAAAAAGAGATTAAAATCGTCGAATGGCTATTGCGCTTGATCCTGCGGCAGCGGAGCGTGAATGTTTTGGATAAAATATTCTTTTAATTATTACATTATTGGTTACATTTAAAAGGTTGGTGCAAAGCCGCGTGTTGGCGCAAAAGCTCCTGCGTTAAGCCGCGAATAGTTTGTCATGAAGGAAGACCTTCTCGCCACTTTTAACATACCGGTATGGATTTAAGAAGGTTTTGTTTTTTGCTGAGTGTATGGCCTGGGTTGGTTTATGGACAGCCCAAAACGACGGTATATCCCGATACGCTTAAAACCGCTGCCCGCACGATCGGGATCAGGTTCAATTTTATGGCTGCTCCGGAGATATTTCCGAAATTCGATTCAGATACAATCGATTGTGGATCAGACGGGTTTCCGGGCAAGACGGTGACCGTTTACCTGGCTGGGGATTCTATTCAGGTTGCCAATCGTAATTTCCCTTTTGACGAAGCGCATTTATTCCCTTTACAGCTTGCAGGCAGAAAGTACACGCTGAGATTAAGGTACAATGGGGTGTTTCATTACTTCCCGGACGAATATGTACGGGAGCACCGTGGCCGCACATTCGTGGAGATTCCGGAAACATTCGAGCTGGCGAATATACTGCTGATGCTCTCGCCTGCGGGCCAGAAAGCGGGAAATATGCTCAAAAGCGGACGTTATCACGATGAGGTGATTGCGTATTTCAAGCCCTTTATGGATCACCCTGTTTTCAAGGCGCTTGATTTTCCGGGAGCCCGGTACATGCACAATTATTACGAGTTCAGGGAGAATAGCATTTGCTATAATTTTGAGGGTGATGAGCTTGTCCCGTCCGAGTATTTTTTTGTCTATGGGGAAGATCGCTCAGATTATTCCAATGCATTCAGGAACAATCTTGACCTGATCCGGGACTTTGCCAAACAATCGAATTTCAGGGGTTTTTATCAAAAGCACGCATCTTTTTACCAGCAACAGACTGACAAACAACGGGACTGGACCAACCAGGCCGGCATGAAGCAATGGCTTGAAAAGCAGTTTCCAAAGCGAAAATTTGACACCTCGAAAATCGTGTTTTCACCCATTATTGTTGCCAGCCATAGTGCGCAGCAGTTTTACGGATTTCATAACACTTTTCATTTTAGCGAGATGGTCATGTTTGTAAGCGGCCCTGATGTATACGATCAGGACGCGGGACTTACCGAACAGCAACGGCGGGGACTGATTGCGGGAATCGTTTTTACTGAAATGGATCATAATTATGTGAATCCTACAACCAGTGATTACGGAATGGCTATTGACAGCATATTTTCGAAAAGGGATTTCTGGACTGCGAAAAACCAGTCAGGTTTTTATCAACTTCCGGAATCGCTGTTCAATGAATACATGACACACGCACTTTTTTCGCTGTATGTTCATGACGTTTTTGATCCTGCAACCGCGGATTTTCTCATAGCGAGAAGAGAGAAAATGATGATTGATCACAGAGGATTTTCTAAGTTTCGCGAATTCAATGCGGCATTGATGAAGATGAAAAAGGAAAACGCGGACACCAGTGTATCCGCGTTGTATCCGAAAATCATCGATTGGTGCCGGTCGTTTGCAAATCGCTAGCGCTGCTGGTGCAAAGCTCCTGCTTTGCACTGTCCGCGAATACTTTGTCACGAACTAAGACCATCGCACTATTTTGCGAAAGATGAATGTTGTTCGGCTTCTTCGAGATAGTGCCTGCCCCGGTTACGATAAGCATGTAAGCCAATGCTGATCAGGACAATGGCCGAAACCGTGAGCGCCGAGACAACGACGACCGGCATGGTGCCCCAGTTGGCGACGGCCACCGCCACCAATGCCCACACACCGACGATTGCCGACTCGCGGAGGTTGCGCAGCCAGGTAAGGGCTACGTATGCCGCCCCTGCCACGAGTATCATCAGCACCGCCCAGCCTACGGGCGTGAGCCCAAAAGTATTCCAGCTGTTTTTGGTGAGGTATGCAGAGATGTTGGCGATGAGCGCCACAGAGATCCAGCCGAAGTAGATGGCGAACGGCCACCAGGTGACGGCGATCTTTTTGATGGGGATCAGGTCGAGTTCCATGCGTGTGCGTACAATAATGCGCCAGAGCGAGAGCAGGAGCACGGTCATGATCAGTACAGATGTGCCCGTGTAATCATAGAGCCAGGCGATCACCCAAAGCGAGTTCGCGGCACAGGAAATGACAAACAGCCAGCCTATTTCTCCTACGATGTCTGGTATTGGTTTCCTGCCTGAAAGTCCCTGCGCCTGGTAAATGACGAATGCGGCGAGTCCCAGGTAAATCAGTCCCCAAATGGAGAATGCATAGCCCGAAGGAGTGAAGAAGCTTTGATAGCGAGCCGATACACTGGCCATCGTGTTGTTATTGAAAATGCCGGTGTTCGAAAGGTAATTGATGACCACTGTAACGATCAGGGCAATGATATTTGCGACTTGTATTGTTTTTTTCATCACTACGACGGAGTTTCAGGTTTGATATGCCTGTGGGAATATCAAAAATTATGCCGCGGATTATCAAAAAAGGACGCCACCTGACCGGCAACGCCCTTTCCATTCTATTCTAGCACCCGTATAACTAGTCTTTGGCAAGCATTCCCGGATAGACCGTGCCGTCAGCCGATGGAAGATCGATGTGGAGCAGCTTCGCGATCAGCGGGGCGATGTCCTGTAAACTCATTTCCGGAATTACAGCACCTTTTTTGATGCCACGGCCAAATGCGACAAAACCCGTCTGGATCTCCTTGAAATCCGGGAAAAAGCCGTGCGTTCCACCGCTTGCCGCGCGCACGAACTCGCCGGTGGCCGCATTACCGATCGTAAACCCTTGTTTCGGGGCCAGAGCCAGCGCCGCATTCGGGTCGGAGCCCACAGCGTCCAACGCAGCACGGTTTTTGACCTCGAACATCGCTTTCTGTGCTACGGGCAGTTTCGCGAGCGCCGCTTTTACTTTTTCAAGCGTTTGGGTATCGTCTTTATCTTTCAAATGCAGGAATGAGGAGCCGCCCGACGCATGGAAATAAGCTTTCCATGAAGATGGATTTTCAGGATCGTACAGCCCAGCCTGCGTAAGGAGCACATTGGGTGAAAGCGACGAATGGATATCCACAAACCCGTGGTCACCGGTGACGATCACCGTCGTTTTGTCCTGGATACCCGCTTTCTCGATGGCTTCGAGGATGGCTTTGATACCGCGGTCCACGCTGGTTAATGCGGCCCGGACCTTGTCGCCGTCGCGGCCCTGTTCATGCTCGAAATGATCTACGGCCACGAGGTGAACAGCCAGGAACGAAGGCTTGTACCTGCGTATAATGTAGGCGCTTGTGCGTGAAAGGTTATCGTCGATGCTCAGGTACTCGCCATCGAAATCGATCTCTTCCAGTTTGCCGGTGGCATTCTGCTGGATTTCCTCGTAAAATCCTTTCGGATGCGAGTTTTCGCTGAGCGCTTTGGTCATATTGCGCTTGCCACCCTTTGTTTCCGGCAAATACCAGTATTCAGGAATATTATAATTGGCAGGCCCGCCGAGTGATACCGGCCAGAAAACGGAGGCGGTGGTTAGCCCTTTGTCCTTTGCCGCACTGAAAATCGTGGGCACTTTGATGGTCTTGTAATCCCAGATCCATTTGCCCGTTGCTTCCAGCGGTTCGGGAGGCGTGTTGTAATAAACGCCATGTTTGATCGGCTTTACGCCGGTGATCATGGTCGTATGCGAAGGGTAGGTGACTGTCGGGAACACACCGGTAACGCCATCGGCATAGGCGCCCGTTTCCATTCCCTGGCGCAGATTCACCATCGACCACGAAGGATCTTTGTAAAATTCAGGCCGCAGGCCATCAATGCTGATCAGTATCACGTGGGAATCCTGGGCCCTGAGGCTTTTCAGGGAAAAAGTGGAAAGGGTTAAGAGCAGGATTAATTTTTTCATCAATAATTGCTTTGAAACGAAGGCCTCCCTTACAATGTAAAAGCATTGCTCGGGAGACCGGGTGATTGGAATCGGAATGGATCAGAAAGAGTAACGCAAGCCCACCTGGATCTGGTAAGGGCTGCCGTTCAGGCCGGATACGCCTGCTCCTTTATTGACGTTGTACACGAATTCCTGTTTGGCTTTGTCAAAACTCTTGATCGTGTAAAGGTTTTGTTTATTCAGGTTGTAACCTACGCCCCAGTCTTTGTTGAGCAGGTTTGTCAGGTTAAAAATATCTACGGAAGCCTCGATACCATGCGATTTGTAGATCTTGAACTTCTTCCCGAGGCGAACGTCGAAAACGCCGTAGAAACCATTCACACCACCATTGCGCTCGGCGATTTTACCGGTGTTCTCACGGATGTAGGTTTTGATGCTTTCTTCCGCTTCGGGGTTGTCCAGAATCGCCTTGATGCCCGTACGGATATACTCGGGCGTAGCCGGGCTGTTCGCATCGTACACATAGGGGAGGTCATTCGACGATACGAAATCTCCGTTCATATTGCCGGTCACCGCGAGTGAGTAACGTGTACCGCCGATACCCGAATAGCGTACACCGAATGTTACACCCCAGAAGCTCGGAGCCGTACCGTACACAACGACCTTGTTGCGGAACTGGTTATTGGCATAGCTCATGCGGCTCAGGTCACGCGGGTCGTCGATCACCATCTGGTCGAGCGTAGCGGTGTTGGCTACATTACCATTGTAGGAAGTGTTGTCCTTTGCATCGTTCCAGGTATAGGAAGCGGTGATCTGCCCGTCGCGGAAATACTTGAAAGTCCCGTCGATCACGAATGCATACTGGTTTTTCTTACCGTCGCTGACGAGTTCGAGGACCCGGCCGACCTGCTTGGTTCTGCGGCTGTTGAGCCAGTTGGTGGCGCCGTTGCTCGCATTGATGCTTTCGGAAGGAACATATACGCCGCGATTGGCCTCAGCACCGATCCGGAAGAATGGCTCGTCGACCATGTTACGGTCGATATACATGTAGTTGTTACGGGCCCACGATGCATAACCGCTGACGCCGATACGTAGCCGGTCGCTGAAAAAGTGATTATAAGAGAAATTGGTTTTATACAAAACAGGAACCTTCGCATCCGGGCTGTTGGTGTTGATCGTGATCAGGCGTTCGATTCCCGGGATATTGAAAAGCTCAGCACCGGGAGCCTTGCTCGGGTCCTGACGGTACAGGGGGAAATTCGGGGAAGGGACGAGGTCGCCCTGGATTTCTACCGAGGCTACTTTGGAGCCGTCGAACAACATATTGTTCACCATGGAATACGGGTTCAATGCCGATCCGAAGATACCCGCACCGAAACGGATCACGTCTTTGCTCTGCTCGTTTACATCCCATGTAAACTGCACACGTGGCTGCAATTGAAGTGTGTTAATGCGATTATTGGTTTCAATGCCCAGTTCATCGAACACCACCTGGCTGAAATTCGCCCGGTTGAGGTACACGGTATTGTCCAGTCGCAAACCCGCGGTCATGTCCAGCCCAACGCCGAGTTTGGTATCCATTTGTGCATACAAACCGGTGCTCAGGGACTTCACCTTGTTGCTCTGATCTTCATTCAGGTAAATTTCGCGGGCATAGCGGTAAGGTTTCAGGTTATTGAAATTATCGATTCCCGTGAAATAGAACCGGCCGTTCATTTCGCTGCCGTAACGCGAGTGCATCAGGTTGTACATCAGGTCGATGCCGAATGTGAAATTGATCTTTCCCGTGTTGTAATACAGATTGTCAACCGCCTGTACCACAGTTCCTTTGAACCACTCCGGGGAAAAACGCTGCCCGCCGATCTGGATCGAGTTCAGGTAAGTAGCTGTTCCGGCAACAGATTCCACGTTTTCGACGATTGCGCGCGGGATGCCTGCCGCAGGAAGCTGGGAGCTGGGAAGCACCTGTACATCTTCGTAGAAATGCTGCACTTTCAATTCATTGGTCACGCGGGGATTCAGCGTGGTGCGGAGCGACGCCATGAGGCTGTTGTCGAATTTTTTACGATCGATATACGATTCGTAAAAGTTGATACCCGAGTTATCGCCTTCCGAAAGGTTATCCTTCTCGATCACCATGTTGTTTCGGATCGTCAGGAGGTTTTTGGAGTTCAGCTGCCAATCGATTCGGGCAAAAAGCGCGTCGGTTCCCTTGGCTTTATCAAATGCCCCGAATTGAGCTTCCCTGGAAACACCATATTTATCGCGTGCAATGCCTGCGAAGCGTTCGAGGGTAGCGTTGGTAACCTTGTTGGCAGCCTCGTCGGCAGGGCTGAGGATATTCGCAATGTAAAGCGGACGTGAATCGGCCTGATGGTCCCAAGCCACGAAAAAGTGTGCCTTGTCCCTGATGATGGGCCCGCCGAGCGAGAAACCGTACTGGTAAGTCGAGAACTCCTGTGTTCTTTTGTTTCCGCGAAGGTCATACTTGCTAGAAAGTGCGTCATTACGCATGTAAGTGAATGCACTACCCGAAAGTTTGTTCGTCCCCGATTTGGTAACGGTGCTGATGGTACCACCACCGGCACGGCCCATGGTCACGTCGTACTCATTGGTTACCACCTTGAACTCGCGGATCGCTTCCATGGAAATGGAGTAGGCGCCCGACGTACCGCCACCGGCAATGGTACCACGCGAAGTCATCCCGTCGATGGTGTAGTTGGTAGAGGACGCCAGCTGTCCTCCCAGGCTGTTTCCGTTGCTCAGCGGCGAAAGGTCGACGAGCGTAGCGAAGTTACGGCCGTTCACAGGTAACCTGGCAATGTCTTTGGCTGTTACCGGTGTGGATGCGCCCAGCGTTACCACCGTGTTTTTCAGTGAATTGGCCACAATTTCTACTGCCTGGAGTTCATTGGCCGCGTTTTCGAGGCTGAAATTCAAGCGAAGCTGATCGCCCTGATTGAGCGCGTAGCCGGTTTTTTTCTGTTCGCCAAAGCCCACAGAAGAGACGGTAATGGAGTAAGGGGATCCGAGGGGGAGCTGCTTGATAATGTAATCGCCATTCACGTCGGTTACGGTACCGGTACTGAATCCGGTCGATTCATTCTTGACAAAAACGGTTGCGCCCACCACCGGGCCCGTCGCGTTTTCGGAAACTTTTCCGGTAATGGATGCCTCATTCCCCTGGGCAAGGGCGGCAGGCCCGGCGAGCAAGAGTAATGCGCATATTCCGAGAAATGCAGTAATTAATTTCATCATTTTGCTGTTCGTTTGGTTATTGGTACTTTCTTTCAAATGCATTGCAGGTGCCGCTCCGGCTGTGTGCCGGCTGGATGAGTGATAGTGTGCCGTCTCGCCCCATGCCGGATGGTACGAACCGTGACAGATTAAACAGAAATCAAGCCTGCTGTCGCCTGATCTTATACGTATAGAGAAAGGGGAAGGGAACTGCTGAATCCGGGCACAAATGTAGGTGTGCAATGTTATCGTTTCATTAACGACACATTACGCTTGGATTAACTTAATGAAAGAAAATGAAAGGAATTGAAATAAATAGAAATTTAAATAAAGTAACCAGTTGATGCGAATTATATGCTGGGTAGTTGTCCTGATGCTGGGGCAGACCTCTGGCTTTGCGCAGGCGGATGTCGTGCGCAGGCTCATCCTGATCGGCGATGCCGGTGAAATCAATCCTAAACAACACCAGGCGCTGGCAGACGCGGCTACTCACGTGATTCCGGGAAAAACGGTGGTCATGTTTCTGGGGGACAATATTTATCCCCACGGAATGGGTTTGCCGGGAAGCGAGGAAGAAGGCCGCACACAGTCGGTCATACGCTCGCAATACGCGCCCATGCGGGCAGCGGGTGCAACCACTTATTTTGTGCCGGGCAATCACGACTGGGATAAGTCAGGGAAACAGGGGCTTGCCAAAATCCGTCGCCAGGGCCATTTCCTGAAAGAGCAGCATGACCCCGGGCTGGCGATGATTCCCGCTGACGGTTGCCCGGGACCGGTGGAGATTCCAATGGGGGATAGTCTGCTCGTGATTGCGTACGACAGTGAATGGTGGCTTTTCCCACAGGAAAAAAAAGTGGCCGGCGACACCTGCGAATGCAATTCCAAAGCGGATGTATTGGCCCGGATGCAGGAGATCAAAACCAGGAACGCAGGCAAGTTTATGATCGTAGCTTCGCATCATCCCTTCCGTAGCTATGGCACGCACGGCGGAAAGTATAGCCTTAAAGACCACATTTTTCCTTTAACGGCCGTCAAGAAATGGTTGTACGTTCCTCTGCCGGTGATCGGTTCGTTGTACCCCTTGCTCAGGTCCACGTTCAGGAACCCGGAGGATATGGGCCACGCCTGGTATCGCGAGTTGATCAGTCAGGTCGGTGGTGTGTTTGCCAACCAGCCGGGTGTCGTTTATGCCGCAGGACATGAGCATGGCCTGCAACTGATCCGCGACGGCATTACGCAGGTAGTCAGCGGCTCCGGAGCGAAACATTCCTATGCCAGGAAAGGAAAGCATTCCCTTTTTGCAGATGCCAGGCAGGGATTTGTCACCATCGATTTGCTGCAAAACAAGAGTCTGCTGATTACCTATCATGCCGTGAGCAACAAAGCAATGCGGCAAGTATTCACTCACACTGTCACTTACTGAGACCAGGCATAGGCGGTCTGGTCGGGCGCTTTGGAGGCTACGCCCGATTCCAGGTCGAGGCGGAGGTGAATTTCGAAGACGGCGGTACTATCGATGATTTCCAGCCGGTACCTGTCGGGATAGAGCAGATCGAGGCGCCGACGCACGTTTTTCAGGCCGATGCCACCGTAATGCATCGCTTCGGCTGACCGGATCGGCGATACGCTGTTGGACACGTAAAATTCAAGCTGTTCATTGCCGGTGCGCAGGCGGATTGCGATTACATTGTTGCGGTCGCTGTCTTTGGACACATGCTTGAAGGCATTCTCGATAAAAGTCATGAGAATAAACGGCGCGATACCGAGGCCAGCGGGTACGGTTTGATCCAGGTCGGCCTGCACGCTTACGTTCCGGTTTTGCCGTAACTTCTCAAGGGCGATAAAGTTGAGAAGGTAGTCGATTTCCCGGTCGAGCGGAATCAGATCGTCATTGCAGCCGTACAGATGGTGGCGCAGCAGATCGGAGAACCGGGCGAGCGACGTGGAGGCGATATCAGGGTTTTTGTGGATGAGGAAAAATATGGAATTGATGCTGTTGAACAGAAAATGAGGATTAAACTGGTGTTTGAGAAAGCGTAGTTCTGTTTCCAGTTTCTCTTTTTCGAGTAGCTTTTTCCTTTTTTCAGTTCTGATCCAGTTCCGTGTAAGTTTGATGCTCATGGCCAGGGTCATGCTCGCCAATGTGGAGGGCATCGCCTCCCCGAAAAAGTAGAAAAAGCAATTTTTTCCTAAACCAAATAGCGATTCGACCGTCTGGTGAGCGACCACAGCACTCACATAATAGCCGGATACGATCAGCAAAGCGGTAGCCAGCAATGTGACGGCCAGGTAACCGAGATAGCTTCTCAGTTTTCCTTTTTCAAGATAGCGGGGGATCAGGAAATATAGGTTGAAATAGACCGCGGCCGCCTGTAAAACCACGTAAAACAAAAATTTGATGGCATAAGGCGAAAATACGATACTGTGCGCAGCTTTAAACGGATTCCCCATGGCTACTACCCACCACAAATAGTGGTACGCCAGCCAGAACGGAATATGGTAGAGTTTGGAAACTACTTTCTGCATCCCCTAATTTATTCAAAGATTTGCGAGTAAAGGCAATTTTCTGATCCGCTTTCCGGTAGCGGCGAACCACGCATTCGCGACAGCAGGTGCTATGGGCGCCACGCCCGGCTCACCAACACCGCCTATTTTTCCATCATCCTCGATGATATGCACCTCGATATCCGGCGCTTCATCCATTCGCAGCATGCGATAGTCATGAAAATTACTTTGCTTCACGCTGCCGTTTTCGAATGTAATTTCTCCGTAGAGGGCGGCGGTGAGTCCGTATACAATGCCGCTTTCCATTTGGGCAATGATGCCATCGGGGTTGACGGCCAGGCCGCAGGCGATCACGCAGACGACACGATGAACGCGTGGCGCATTGTTTTGCATTGAAATTTCGGCGACCTGCGCGACTACGCTTCCCATCGCTCCATGCACGGCTACCCCGCGAAACCTCCCGGCAGGTAACTGCTCGCCCCATCCGGCCTTGTCCGCGGCAAGGGTCAATGCGGCCAGATGTCGGGGATGATTGGTGAGGAGTGCCTTGCGATAGTCAACAGGGTCCTTCCCCGCACGGCTGGCCAACTCGTCGATGAACGTTTCCATTACGAATGCCGTGTGGGTGTTACCCACCGACCGAAGCGGGAGCACCGGCACATTGTTGGAAGTAGTGTGCAGGTAAACCGCGTGATCGGCGATGCCGGAAAGGTAAGGCGAGCCGTTGACGCCATCCAGAGAGCTATAATCAAGCCCGTTGGGAGCAATGTCCTTTTCCAGGGGCGTATTTACGAACAGGGACTGACCCACCACATGATGTTCCCAGGCAACCGGAAGTCCTTCCGCATTCATACATGCCTTGACTGAATGGAGGTAAACAGGCCGGTAGAACCCGCCCCGGATATCATCTTCCCGCGACCATATGAACTTGATCGCCTTTCCGGTGGCCCTGGCAATGTGAACGGCTTCCATCACCCAATCGGAACCGAGTGAGCCGCGCCGGCCAAAGCTGCCGCCCAGAAACGGTGTGTGGAGTATAACCTGTTCGGGACGGAATCTGAGAAAATCAGCCACTTCCTGCTGGTGGAGGGAAGGAGACTGGGTTCCTGTCCATAATTCACACTGGTCAGCGGTAAGTTTTACCGTGCAGTTAAGTGTTTCCAGGGGTGCGTGTGCGAGGTAGGGGAAGAAGTACTCGCATTCGACCACCGCATCGGCATTCGCCAGGGCTGTAACGACATCGCCGTGTGACTGGCCTGTTATTTCGGGTTGTAGGATTAATTGCCTGTAATTTGCTGTTAGCGTTGCGATTTCGGGATTCTGTTTTCCGGCTGTATCCCACACAACTTGCAATGCATTGCGCCCCTGCATAGCCGACCAGTAATTGTCGGCAAGGACGGCCACTCCCGCCGGAATCCTGACCACATCGCGTACACCCGGTACGCTCAGGGTTTTGGAGGCGTCAAATGAGCGGACGGTTCCGCCAAACACGGGGCATCGTTCCAGCACGGCGGTCAGCAATCCGGGAAACCGGATATCGATCCCATATTGTGCTTTTCCATTGATTTTGTCAGGAATATCCAGTCGTTGGGGCGAGCGTCCGATCAGTTTCCATTCGTGACGGGGGCGGAGGCTGACTTTCGGGACCGGAAGGCGGGAGGCAGCCTGAGTCAATGATCCGTAACTGAGCCGGTGAGTGCCAGCCAGGACGTAGCCATTCTTCGTTTCGCATTGATCCACGGAGATTTCGAGCCGGTCGGCGGCGGCCTGTACGAGCATCGTGCGTGCAATGGCGCCGGTGGTCCGGAACCGGTCGAACTCCGAGCGGATGCTGTCGGAGCCTCCCGTTGAAAGTACATAAATGCTCTCTTCCGTTTGTGCCGGACCAATGATGCGGTGCCGGACCTTTATCTTTTCCCAATCGCAGTCCAGTTCTTCGGCAATGAGCATCGGCAAAGTAGTCCAGATGCCCTGTCCCATTTCGACCTTATTGATAATGATATGAATGGAACCATCACCGTCGATGCGTAACAATGCATTGGGTGCCAGACTTTCATCAGCCTCCCCATGCCTTTGTGCGCGGTTGGGTACGAAGAATGAAAACAGCAGGCTGCCTGATGCCAGCGCGGTCGTTCGAATAAAGTTGCGACGCGTCAATCGGATTCCTTTCATGGGAGTTTTGCGTCCTCTCCGAAATGGTTAAGCCGGAAAGTGCTGGGTAAAAGAACAACCCGGATGGCGAAAGGGGAAATTATTTTGATAAGCTTACATCCCCGGCGTACGAAATGCAGATAGAGCGGTGTTCATCGATCCCGTTTCCGCTTGAATTTTTTTACATTGACCCAAATAACGGGTCCGGATTTCCATTGGGACAGATCTACAAAAGCAGATTCCGGGACGACGGGGCCTCTTCCCCACGGGCGTACATATCCGTAGGACGGCCTGCGCAGGAGCTCGGTGTCTTCCTCATCCCGGACGGGATCGTTGTGAAATACGGTGGAAGTTGTTCCATTCGGATTGAAAACGACCGAAGTATTGCCGTTGCGGAAAGCAGTGGAATGCGTTCCGTTTGGATTCACGATGATGGACGTGTTGCCGTTATTGAAAGCAGTGGAATGCGTCCCATTCGGGTTAACGATGATCGACGTACTACCGTTATTGATAATATGAGAATGTGTCCCGTCCGAATTGACCGCAACGCCCTGCGCGTGGGAAACCAGCACGAGGCTCAGCATTGCCCATGTCAGTCCTAGTTTCATGTCCAAATTGCGATGATATGATGTAACCAATTTAAACATAAAAAATTGATTTGAAATATCCTCCAATCAATTTTTCAGGGTGGCGACATCGGCCAGGATTTTAATGCCGCTCTGCCTCATGAGCTCGCTGGCATTGAAATCCGTACAGATGCCAGCGGTGAGATGGTAATCGAAGGAAATATTTCCATCCCGGATCTTACTGTTAAAGCTGAAATTATCGATCATCAGGTCCTGGGTCAGGTTAGCGAGGTCGAGGTCATGGGTCGAGATCATACCGAACGCATTGAGTTCACTCAATTGCCGGATCAGCGATACACCACCCCGGAAGCGGTCCTGCGAATTGGTCCCTTTGAACATCTCGTCGAGCAGGAAAAAGATCGGCTCACCGCTGTCGACCAGTTTCAAAAGCAGTTGGATCCGTTGCAGTTCGGCGTAGAACGACGATACAGATTCTTCGAGGTTGTCCTGAGTACGCATGCTCGTGAATACGCGCAGGTGCGAGAGTCTTGCTTCGGTTGCACAGCAAGGGGCGCCCATCAGGCCCAGGACCAGGTTAATACCGACGGTACGCAGAAATGTACTTTTGCCCGCCATATTGGAGCCAGTGATCATCGTAATGGCTCCGCGGCCCTGTAACCGGAAATCGTTGCAAACCCTGCCCCGGGATCTGAGCAAAGGGTGTCCTGCCGCTTTAAAGTCGATCAGGTAAGGGTCGTTAGTGATTTCAGGAAGGGAAAAACCGGGGTTTGCGTGGGCAAACCCTGCCATGCTGCACAGGGCCTCCCATTCGCTGACCGCAGAGATCCAGCCACGGATCTGGCCGCGGTTGCGAAGTTTCCATTGTTCCGACCGCAGGATCAGATGGATGTCGAGCAGCAGGAGTTTGTTGATAATGCCGTAAAACTGATTGTTGCCGATAGTCCGGTGATTGCCCTTTTGCTGAAAGATTTCCAGTGTTTTTTTCAGGCTTCCGATTTCCGCGGCTGCCGGATGCCCGCCGACGGTCAGAAGGGAACGGAGCGCTTTCAGTCCTGACGCGTGAAACTGACTTTGGAATATCACTTCAATCAGCGATTGGTAGCCGCCCAGGATCTTGATGTTTTGCTGGGTGTTGAGGATAATGCTTTCTGGCAGGTCCCGGACCGATTTCAGGAAAAAAGAATTAATGAATATCATCGCCGCGAAAGGCAGCCAATGCAGCCATGATGTTTCGGCGGTAAAAAATATCAGCTTATAAATCGCAAAGGCGAAGGCTGTGATCGTAAGACATGCCAGCAAGAGGCTGATGGCGAGGTATTTTGTGCGGGAGGGCAGGAGTTTTTCCGGATCGTCGACCCAGGCCAGTAGCTTTTGATAGTCACTGGCATTACTCTCAAACGGCATTCCTGCGGCCTGGAATTCCTGTCTCCATTCCAATTTTGCCGACAGTTCCCTCACAGCCTCCTGCCTCTTCAAGATGGTTTCCACATCGGCCGGCGTCGTCATCCACCGAGCGAGTTCCTTCGCCCCGGATTCGGTAGTGGTTCGGTTAAGAAGCTGGAAGAGTGAGTGTTGGCCAAAAATATCGAGGTCGGCCGAGTACCCATGGGTGCGATCGATGAAAGCAACGCCTGTCGGAAAGGTGGCGAGATTGCCCGCCTGACGCAGCAGCTCTGATTCATTGATCTGTTGGAGGAACGTATCGGATTGCCTGCGGGCCGCGAGGTGATTGTACCGCCGGAGGGTTAGTACAAATCCGCCGGCTCCCAGGGCCGCCACCGTCAGCACAGGACCCATGAGGCCTTTGGCTGCAAAAACGAGGATCAATATGATGGTAAAGAGAAATACCGCCAGGCGGATGTAGGAAAGAGCGTTCAGGTCAGGAGTCAGCCGTGCAATCGCGGCTTTATATTCGTCGACCTTGTCCTGGTAAATGTTTGTCATGAGGTTGGAATAGATTCTGGTTCCGCATTATCTTCTTCCCGAAGCGGATACCATATACGAAATGGGAATGCCTACGGCTACGACCACGATGGCGATGCCGAGGAGGGCTGAACGGGGATCGGGGAGCGGCATGCCTTCAAAGACAATCTGCAACACGCCGAGGTTCATCACCAGCCAGATGAAAATTCCGTACAGAATGCCCGACAGCAACCGGTGTGAGCGCAGGAATGAAAGTCCGGGAAAAACGAGGTAGTAAAACACCGTAAAAATAAACGCGATCAGGAAATGAAGGAGCAGGCCGGTAATGACCATGGCCGTGCCGCCGGAGTAGGCGGCCTTTCCGAATATCCCACTGGCGATGGACATAAGTATCTTAGCCGGGCTCGTTTTTTCGAGAATGATGGCATAAACTAGAAATGCCGCCAGGATATCCAGTGTTCCGGCTACGAGTGTGGCGGACAGAATGGTTTTCCGGCCTGATTTACTGATATTGAATATGCCCATGACCGATTGAAATACGATTGACGTTATTATTTCATAAAGACAGAATGGTCGGGAATCTGCTCGGCATGGGCAAATGCTTGCCGGAATTTTTTCTGTAAACCGGCCGCTTCCCTGGTTTTGCGCCGTGCCTGAAGGCTGTTGGCAAGGCCGCGCAGTGACCATCCGTTTGCGGGGTTAAAAATCAGGTCTTCGCGGTAGACTCTCTCGGCCGATGCCGGTTTGCCTGTTTTGAGCAGATACGCTCCGAGATACTGACGCGAGGGAAGCGGCCAGTCTTTGGGCTCGGTATAAATCAGTTTGTCTTCCAACGCCACGGCTTCCTCCAGCAATGCGATGCCTTTTGTGGCCTGTTTACTGTTCATTGCAATCACTCCTTCCAGCACTTTTTCGGCAATGCCGACCATTTGAACCGGCGAGTTGAACGGTACCCTCCTTTTTGTGAGCGTTGGGTCCTTCGCGTACCTTTTAACCAATTCAAGATGTACCCGTGCCGAATCGGGGTGCCCGGTGTTGGCGAACGCCATGCCTTTTGCGAAACCTGAAAGCAGGCTGGCGTAGGCCCATTGCGGATCAGGCGAAACTGAGTCCCGGAGAATCTGCTCCCATTTGCCCATTCTTACCTGTGCCATTATCGGCAGCATGTACAGGTACTGGTCATAGGTGCTTTCATGGGAGGGTTGTACACTATTCCGGCAGCGCAGCGCATAACGCATGGCTTCCTGGTACATACCCGCCGTCAGGGCGCAGTAGGTCTGCACCGCAAAATAATGCGGAGAGTGCCTGGTTAGGGAGAGGTTTTTAGCCAGCATATCATAATTGAGCAACGCATCGTCGGCCAGGTTGTTCACTTCAACTCCCTGTGCATAAAGTCCGTTGCGTTCGTATTCGTGGCTCGACATATGAACCATATGCGCAACACCGGGCAGGAGATCCCTCAGTGCCTCTGCGCTGGCCAGGGCCACGTCAGGGTGCCGCGATGCTTCTGTCAGGTGAATGTAATAATGCAATGCGGCCGGGTGTTTCGGGTTTACTTTCAGGGCTTTTTCACAGATCGAAACCAGTTCCGGCGTCCATGCTTTGGGTGAGCCGCTTTTGTTCCAGAAATCCCACGCGTGCATCAGCATCTGGGAATCTATATACAGTGCCCTGATCTCATTGTCATCGGGATAGCGGGTGAGTAATGTCTTTGTTTTTTCGGAATATGTCCTATTGAGCATTGCACGTTGGGCATCGGTAGGATCATCGGAGTAGCGGCTGTTCATCGCTTCGATCAATGCCTGTTCCTTTTCTGTGGCGTGGCCGGTCAGGTCGTTCATCTTTACAAGCACGCCCGCGAGTTCGGCGGGTTTGGTATAACTGTGTGCCGCATTATAATACGGTCCCATGGCCAGTGCCTGTCCCCAAAATGCCATCGCATTCAAAGAGTCGATCCGCCCGGCTTCGCGGAAAGATGCCACTGCTTCTTTGAAATGGTAGCCGTAGTACATGCTCAATCCCTGATTGAAATAGAACTGGGAGCTATCCGACTGCGTGGAAACAGTATAGGAATGGTTACCCCAACCCGGAAGTGCCCCCACATACTTGCCATTGAGCATGGGCGCTTCCAGCGTTTTGTAAGCAGGCCCACACACGGGGATCTCGGCCGTAGGAACGGTTTTGTTTTGAGATGGGGTCCAAAATACTAGTGCCGTAAGTAAGGACAGCATCGTGAAAGGGATGACAGTTTTCATTGTTTTTTCTGAGGTCAAACCCCAATATACTAATTTATTTCAGCCCGAAGTCGAAATAAATGGTACGATTCGCAGGTTAAAAGGAATGGTTTGCCGGCTTTCCTAAAAAATATGGCGGTGGCGCGATGATAGTAGCTCAATGTAGTCGAAAATATATCTAAATTGTATTTGAGAATGACCGGACGTTGTTGCAGCATTCGAATAGCTACGTTTATTATCTATCGTTATTGTGGTTCAATGTGTCGGGTCTCTGACCTAAAAGCGATATGGTCAATAACTACATGAGTCAGGTCTTCAAAGCATTGCCGTCGCCAAGTCTGGTGCTTCTGACCGACGTCCCCCGATTTACCATTGTTGAAGTAAACGATGCCTACCTGGACCTTGTACACAGCACGAGGGATGAACTGGTGGGAAAGGGTTTTTACGAAGCATTTCCGAACAACCCGTATAACCGGATGCCGCCATGGAACAATCTGCTCGAAAAACTCGTCGCCGACGGAATGCCTAACCAATCACCGGTTTCGAAGTACCTGTTGCCTTTGGAATGGGAGGCAGAGCGGGAGGAGAAATACCTCATTACCACGAATACGCCCGTTCGCAACGAAGCCAATGAAATCGAATATATCCTGCGGTCGGTGACGGATGTCACCGAAGTGACGCTGGCCAGGCAAACACACCAGCCTTACACCTCGGACAAGTTTCTGGGAGAAACGCTGCGGATTGCGCGGGTAGGTAGCTGGGAGGCTGATCTGATCAACGAAGTCATTAACTGGTCGGATATGGTGAAGGAGATACACGAAGTGCCGGCCGATTTTCAACCCGGATTTCTGACAGCAGCCGATTTTTATGTCCCCGGCCCGCACCGCGACGAGTTTATGGACGCTATCCAGCAAACGATCGTTTCCGGTAAACTTTTTGACCTTGAATTGCTGATTTTGACCGCGAAAGGAAATGAGAAATGGATACGCGTTACGGGCAAAGCAGAACTGAATGAGGGGATCTGTACGCGGATTTACGGTGCGATCCAGGACATTCATGGCCGGAAGATGGTGGAGCAGGAGCTTCTGAGGTCCCACCGCCAGTTTGAGTCGCTGATCCAGACCGTGGATGGCATTGTATGGGAAGCGGATGCCCAAACGTTTCAATTCAATTTTGTGAGCGATCAGGTCAGAAATATTCTGGGTTATACGCCGGAAGAGTTTCTCGGCGACCCATTTTTCTGGCAAAACCACATTCACCCCGAAGACCGCGACCAGGCAGTGCTTTTTTGCCATCGCGAAACCCACGAAATGCGGAATCACACATTCGACTACCGCATGTACAAAGCGGATGGAACATTGGTCTGGATCAAAGATGTGGTGTCGGTGATCCGGGAAAACGGTGCGACAGTCTTGCTGCGGGGGCTGATGGTGGACATTACCGAGGCCAAACGACTGGAAGACCTCGAGCACCTGGAGAAGGTAGTTCTGGAAATGAATTCAGGGAAAGATGTCCCGCTCCGCGATGTGCTGGAAACGTATCTGAAAGGAATCGAGCGGATCTTCCCGCATTCGAAATGCTCACTGTTGGGTATCAAGAACAGGCGCCTTAATACGCTGGCATCGCCTTCACTGCCGCACGAATATGTAAAATCGATAGAAAACCTTGAAATAGGCGAAAATGCCGGCTCCTGCGGAACGGCGGCTTACCTCGGAGAGCGGGTGATCGTGAGCGACATCGCTAACGATCCGAGGTGGAGCAAATATAAGCAGCTGGCTCTGCCGCATGCCCTGCTTGCCTGCTGGTCTCATCCAATTATCCTCGATGAAAAGGTAGTGGCGACGTTCGCGGTGTATTATGACCATATCACCGTGCCCGGTGAGGACGAACTGAAAGTGATAGACCGGGTAGTGTCGATCCTGAAAGTAATTCTTGAAAACAGGTTGAACTCGGAACTGATACAGGATTCGGCTTTGCTGATGACCCAGGGACAGGAACTCGCGCGTTTCGGGAACTGGCAATGGGATGTTGAAAATAATGTCCTGACATGGTCCGATAACCTGTATCATATTTACGGGCTTGACAAAAGGCATTTCTATCCGTCTTATGAAAGTTATCTGGAGCTGGTACACCCTTCCGACAGGCAGCGGATCAGGGAAGGCATATTGTTTGCCATGGAGACCCGGCGGGATATCGAGTTCGAGGAACGGATCATACATTCTTCAGGTGAGGAGCGGTTTCTAAAGACCTGGGGCAAAGTCAAAACCGACGAAAACGGCAAGGTCGTCCGCATGATCGGCGCTTGTCTGGATATCACAAACAGCAAGCGGATTCAGGCTGAGCTGGCTGCCAGCGAGGCCAGACTCAGAAGTCTGGTGGATGCGCAGACCAACTATGTGGTCAGAACGGATGTATCGGGAAGATTTACCTATTACAACAGCAAATTCGAAGCTGATTTCGGATGGTTTTACGGAGACCGGAATTTTATCGGGCTTAATTGCCTGCTGAGCGTGAAGCAGTACCACCGCAGGCGTGTGATCGAAACGGTAGCGCAATGTATCCGTAAACCCGGTGTAGTTTTTCCGGTGGAACTGGATCATGTGGACCCGCAGGAAGATCAAAGGGCAGCTTACTGGCATTTCATTGCGCTGGCTGCGGAGGAAGGGGCAAATGTGGAAATCCAATGCATAGGTGTCGATATTTCTGACCGGAAAAAGGCAATGGATGCTTTGGGCCGCAGCAATGAACGCTACGAGTATGTGAACATGGCTACCAACGACGCTATTTACGACTGCGATCTTATCCGTAATCATATCGACTGGGGTGACGGATTTTACAGGCTTTTTGGTGACGAACCCGGAAAAGATCCCTACCCCCGTGCTCAGTGGGCGGAGCGCATCCACCCGTCGGAGCGGGAGTGTGTAGAGGCTGGCCTGGCGGCGGCCCTGGCAGATGGCGACGGGCAAAAGTGGAGTACAGAATACCGCTTCCGGAAAGCCAATGGGCATTATGCGTATGTAGAGGAGATCGGCTATGTCCGGCGGAATCGTTTCGGTAAGGCCGTGCGGATGATCGGTGTACTGCGGGATGTTACGAAAACGCGCCAGGAAAGGCATGAGCTGAAACTTTTGGAATCGGTGATTACCAACACCAACGACGCCGTACTTATTGCGGAATCCGATCCGGCGGATGTGAGTGGTTTGAAAATACTCTATGTCAATGCCGCATTCTCCCGGATCACGGGTTATGCACCCGGAGAGGTGGTGGGTAAAAGCCCCGCAACTTTGCAGGGATTCAGCCCGGCCCGTAACGATTTTGACAAGTTGCAGGACGCTATCCGCAACCTGGAACCATTAAAAGCCGCTACAATACGCTATTCCAGGGATGATGAAGAGTTTTTTATCAACTTGTCACTCCTTCCGGTAGCCGATGCGCGGGGATTGCTGACCCACTGGATTGCGATTGGCCATGACGTGACCGACCGCCTGAGGTACATCGGAGAGATCGAGGAGCAGAACCACAAATTACAGGAGATCGCCTGGATGCAATCGCACGTGATACGTGCTCCGCTCGCAAGGCTGATGGGGTTGATCGACCTGATCCGGAACTATCAGAACTCGGAGGTGGAAAAGAGCGAGCTGCTGGACCATGTACTGACATCCGCTTATGCCCTGGATGAGATTATCCGTGATATCTCATCCAAGACGGAGCAGATTTAATCAAAACCAAACTTCAGGCCCAGCGAGAGGCTGGTGATGTCGCTCAATTTTAGGAAGCCCTTGTTCTGTACATAGCTGATGATCAGAAGATCATAGGTGCCCAGTTCATAGTAAAGTTCCCACGTTCTGTTGTGTTTGTTGATCACTACATTCTTCCCGATTTTCCCGCCGATGTATGCTCCGGGTCTGAAAGACGTAGCCCACCAATAATAGCCGGAAGGGTAATAGGAGGGCCATTTCGTATCAAACTGTGGCCCGAACGTATAGCTCAGGTACGCACCTATCGAAAAGGGGCGGAGGTAATGGTGATTTTTGAGTACGATCCGCCAAGGCGAATACGTCGTTTTGCCGGTTAATGTCACAAGCGCGTCGCCGCCGAACTTCTGAGGCAGGAACCCAAAAAGGAGATCAGTTTCAAGCGTTCTGTTGCGGGACACATAGCCGGGGCCCCCGGACAAAAAGCCAATATTGCCGGCGAATTGCAGTTTGATATGATCGGGCATATACCATTTCCGGTGCGCAGTGAGGCCAACTTCCTGCGCCATGGCAGGCAGGTAAGTTAACAGGATGATTAATAGCAGGTACTTTCTCACGGCCGTCAAAATTCAACGCGTTCAACATGATAACCTTCCTTCCAGGTCGTCACGACAAGGTAACCGCGTGCTCCCATGCTGGTAGTGAGATAGTAATACACATCATCGTCATAGAATTGACCTTCATAGAAGCGATGCTGATGCCCGTACAGCGTAAATCTCACATTGGGATCATTAGCCAGCGCCTCGGTATACTCCTTTTGAAGATTCGGGTCGAAATCGGCGTCGAACGGAGGCACGTGGGCGATTACGATGGCATTCTTACGGTTAGGATTGTCGGCCAGCTGCGATTTCAGCCAGGATATGTCCGGCACGGACCCGTCGAATGCATATTCCCTCGAATTGGTATCGATGAAAATGAATTTGTTGTTGCCGATTTCCGCAGCGTAGTTGAGCGGTCCGAACATTTTCTTATAGGCGGCGGAGCCATTGGCTACGACGTCGTGGTTGCCGATCACCGTCAGATAGGGGTATTTCAGCCGCGTCATAATTTCGTTCACCCATTTGAACTCCTGTGTGAGCCCGAAATCAGAAATGTCGCCGGCATGGAGTACAAATGCAATGTCTTTCTGGTTGTTGGCACTTCGGACAAAATCGGCAGATTCGTCATACCACCGTTGCGAATCCCCCATGAGAATAAAGCGGACGGTGTCGCGCAGGGGCAGGGCGCGTATCTTTTCCAGATTTTTGGCGGTGAGATTTTTCTCGTTGTCTTTGAAAATAACCTGGTTGGGGTTGAACTGGAAAAGATTGTCGCAGGCAGTGAGCAGGAATAGCAGACCAAGGATGGTCCAGCTGGTAAATTTTTTCAATTTTGTTGATGATTTAAGCAATAAGAGTAATCCGCTTTTAGGCGGCGCGTGTAATGTAAACCTTGAAAAAGATTGTTTGATTCCAGTACAGCGATTATATTTATGTCAACACCACGGCACAATTTTTGCATCCCGTGTTAAAGTGTATTTCATTTAAAACTAATACCATTATGAAAATCAAGGACATAGTAGGAGCGTTAGCATTCCTGCTGATCTCACTGTCAGTGTCAGCCCAGGTAGTATCCAAAGACTCTATCAACATGCTGAAAGACCAGAAGCAAGTTCTCGAATTGAGTAAGAGACTCAATGAGCGCAAGCTGGAATTAGCCAAACTTGAAAACCAGGTACAGGAAAAAACGGACGAGGTGGCAAAGACAGCCGAGCAGGCGCAAAAGTCGGCAGACGAAAATAAACAGTCGGCCGAAAAGCTCGGGAGCAACGCACAGGATAAAAAGCTGGCCCGCCGTGCGAGCAAAAGCGCCGGGTCTGCTCATCGGGACGCCAAAAGAGCAAGAAGGGCGTCCGACAATCTCGATAAACTGAAAAGGAACATTGAATCTTTAAAAGGCAAGATCAGCGATGATGAAGCGAAACTTGCATCTTTACAGGGCGGCAAGTAGGTTTATATCTATGAGGTAAAAATGCCGGTCGTTTTAAAACGACCGGCATTTTTGCTGAAACAGCGTCCGGAAAATTGATTTTAACCGCCGGTTACCTTACTTTTACCGCTGTGAGGCGTTTTTTGCAAAATATCATTTTATTCATAGTGGTTCTGGACACGACATCGTTATGCCAGGTCTATAAAGTGCCTTTGCTGATTAAGCACTTCGCAGAACACAAGTCACTCAACCATTCCATTACATTCTCGGACTTCCTGTCCATGCATTACCTGGGGAAGGATATCAATGACGACGACGACGAGAAGGACATGCAACTACCTTTCAAAAAGGTTGAAGCCCATACTTCCGGTTTCCTCTTTGCACCCCATCCGGTAGTCTTTACTTTCCCTCGTACCTACCTCCCCGTCAGGGCCGAATATGGTCCGGCCGTGCCGCAGGTAGAATATAGTGCCGTTTTCGGCTCTCTTTTCCGTCCGCCCAAGGCATAAGTACATCAGATTTTGTGACCGGGGAATTCCCGGATTAACCATGCGTGTGCTGCTGTACGTGCGCATGTATCTGTGTATTTATTTTTTGATCAAATGCTGAACAAAATCATCCGGTTCTCCGTGGAGAACAAGCTGGTGATCGGGATATTCACGTTGCTGTGGATTGCCTTCGGTTCCTATGAACTGACCCGGTTACCGATAGATGCCGTACCTGACATCACGAACAATCAGGTGCAGATTATCACGACCGCCCCCGCGCTGGGCACCGAAGATGTGGAAAGGCTCATTACTTTTCCGATAGAACAGGCTACGGCGAATATTCCCGGCCTCAAAGAAAGTCGCAGTATGTCCCGGTTCGGATTGTCGCTGGTCTCCATCGTTTTCGACGACGAATCAGACATTTACTGGGCCAGGCAGCAGGTGACCGAACGGCTGGCCCAGGTGGAAATGAATGAGAATGCAGGCAAACCGGAACTTGCTCCGGTCACCACGGGATTGGGCGAAATTTATCAATATGTGGTCCGGCCGGAGAAGGGATACGAAAGCCGCTATTCGCTTACCGACCTTCGGACAACCCAGGACTGGCTGATACGGAGGCAATTACTCGGTACCCCCGGTGTTGCGGATGTTTCCACTTTTGGCGGTGAACTGAAACAATATGAAGTTGCCGTAAATCCTGCCAATCTCAAAGCGATGGGGCTTACGATCACCGATCTCATGACCGCGTTGCGCCGCAATAACCAGAATACAGGGGGCGCCTATATTGAAAAAGGCCCGACGGTACTCTATATCCGTAGTGTGGGGCTGGCCGGATCAATCGAAGACATCAATCACATCGTTGTCGCAAACCGTAGCGGTGTACCGGTGCTGATAAGCCATGTAGCCGACGTCAGGCTTGCACCAGCGATCCGTTATGGTGCATTGACGATGGCCGGACACGGGGAAGTAGCGGGAGGCATTGTCATGATGCTCAAAGGAGGAAATTCTTCCGAAGTAATAGAGAATGTGAAGGCGAGGATTGAGAAAATCAGCAAGACGTTGCCGGAAGGACTGGTAATAGAGCCGTTTCTCGATCGCACGAAAATGGTGAACAATGCCATCGGAACGGTAACACACAACCTGCTCGAAGGGGCTGTCATCGTGGTGATCGTACTGGTGCTGTTCCTGGGCAATTTGCGGGCCGGTTTCATTGTAGCGTCGGTAATCCCGTTGTCGATGCTGTTTGCCATCGCGATGATGAACCTCTTCGGGGTAAGCGGCAATCTGATGAGTCTGGGCGCATTGGATTTCGGACTGATCGTCGATGGTGCGGTGATCATCGTTGAAGCCATCCTGCACCACTTACATACGTCAAAACAATATGCAGGAATAGAACGCATTTCGCAAAAGGAAATGGATTCCGAGGTTTCGGGTTCCGCGGGGCGGATGATGAATGCCGCCGTGTTCGGGCAAATTATCATTCTGATCGTTTATCTGCCGATCCTGAGCCTGTCGGGCATCGAGGGTAAAATGTTCAAGCCCATGGCGCAGACGGTCTCATTTGCTATTCTGGGTGCATTTATATTGTCCCTGACCTACGTGCCAATGATCAGTTCGCTGCTGATCAGCAAAAAGCTCAGCCACAAGGCAACCTGGTCGGACCGGGTGATGGAGCAGATCGAAAACGGGTACCAACGCTGGCTTGGACGGGCGTTGCGGTTCAAAAAAATGATGGTAGCGGGAGCATTCCTGCTGTTGGGCGTGGCCGTGATGATGTTTACCCGCATGGGGGGAGAATTCATTCCGCAACTGGAAGAGGGGGATTTTGCGACCGAAACCCGGTTGCTGGTGGGTACCAATCTCAGCACTACGATTGAAGCAATCAACCGCATTTCTGAGAAATTGAAAAATGACTATCCCGAGGTGATCAAAATCGTTTCGCGGATCGGGAGCGCAGAAATTCCCACAGATCCCATGCCGATCGAGGGAGGGGACATGGTAATTGTGTTAAAAGATAAATCCGAATGGACACACGCCAGGAGTTTCCCCGAGCTGGCTACAAAAATGGCAGCAACCGCCCAGGAGGTTGTTCCCGGGGTAACGACCGGTTTTCAGTATCCGGTACAAATGCGTTTCAACGAACTGATGACCGGGGCCAAACAGGATGTCGTGTGTAAAATCTTCGGGGAAGATCTCGGGAAGCTGACCGGTTATGCGGAGCAACTGGCGCAGATCGCCCGGCACGTGGACGGCACTGCCGACTGGTATGTCGAGGAGGTCACGGGTATGCCGCAGATCGTGATCGATTTCAATCGCGCCGAGATCGCGAAGTACGGTCTTGCCATTGAAGACCTGAACCGGACCATCAATGCAGCATTCGCGGGGGCCGCAGCCGGGCAGATTTATGAGGGGGAAAAGCATTTCGATCTTGTAGTGAGAGTAAGGGCGGAAGGGCGCAGAAACATGACCGATGTACAAAACCTGCTGGTCTCCACTCCCAATGGCGTCCAGATACCACTGAGCCAGGTGGCGACAATCCGCGAGGTGGAGGGGCCGAACCAGATACAGCGTGAGAATACGCGCCGACGCATTATTGTCGGATTTAATGTCCGCGGGCGGGATGTCGAGTCGATCGTGGAGGAGCTGCAAAAGAAGGTCGAAGCGAAAATCAGGTTTGAAAGCGGGTACACCGTGAGTTATGGAGGAGCTTTCGAAAACCTGCAACAGGCCAAAGCGCGGCTCGGTATCGCTGTTCCGGTGGCTTTATTGCTGATTTTCATGATGTTATATTTTACGTTTTCGTCCCTGAAAGACGGCGCACTGATTTATACCGCCATTCCGTTGTCGGCCATCGGGGGCGTCTTTGCATTGGCGATAAGGGGAATGCCATTCAGCATTTCAGCCGGCGTGGGTTTCATCGCACTGTTTGGTGTGGCAGTGCTCAACGGCATTGTGCTCATCACTGAATTTAACCGGATCCGGCGGGAAGGGATCATTACGGACGCGTGGGAGCTTGTGATGACGGGCACGCGAAACCGGCTAAGGCCCGTGCTGATGACCGCCGCCGTGGCCTCGCTCGGTTTTTTGCCGATGGCGATCAGTAATGGAGCCGGCGCCGAAGTACAGCGACCGCTGGCGACCGTGGTGATCGGCGGACTGGTCACGGCCACACTGCTCACGCTTTTTGTCCTGCCTGCATTGTATCTGTTGTTCCAAAGTAAAACAGAGTTCAAAGTAAGGTCAAAGAGTATCCCGATGGTTTTGTTGATGCTAATGGCTACTTCAATGGCCGTTGCGCAGCCACGCTATCAGCCGGTTGGTCTGAACGAAGCCATTCAAAAGGCGATGAAGTATAACCTGGAAATCAAAGGAAAGCGGCTGGGCGAAGAGGCGGCTGGAAGGCTCAGAGGCAGCTCGTTTGATATAGCCAAAACCAATGTGAATGCCGATTATGGCAAGTTCAACAGCCCCAACAATGATCTGCGGATCGGTATTACCCAGACGATTACATTTCCCACTGTGTATGGACATCAACGCAGGGCGCTGGAAGCTGATTTTATGGCCTCCGAGGCGCAGACGCGATGGACGGAACAGCAGGTGCGTACGGGTATCCGACAGATCTTTTACGAGTATGCGGTTTTGAAGGAAAGGGAGAAGCTCCTGGTGTATACCGACAGTATTTTTTCGGTTTTTGAAGCCAAATCCAATCTGCGTTTCGAGCGTGGTGCTTCCAATTTGCTGGAAAAGACAGCCGCCAATTCACAAAGGCAGCAGATCGCGAACCAACTCGACCTGGTACGACAGGATCTGGACATCGCAGTAGACCGCTTCAACTTTCAGGTGCAGGATGCGGTGGCTTACCTGCCGGACGTCACGGACCCGCGGATCAGCAACCCGACTGCAACTCAGGATACGGTCGGAGTGGCGGCGGACCTGCCCCAGGTGGAATGGAGCCGGCAGCTCAGACAGTCGGCCTATTTCAGGTACCGGACCGAAAAAGCCCGGATGCTGCCCGAATTTTCGGTAGGTTACAATAATCAAAGCCTTCGCGGGACACAGTTTCTGAATGGCAGGGAAGTGAATCTCACAGCTAAGGACCGGTTTGGTTACTATGGGATCGGGATCAACGTCCCCATCTTTTTCAAGGCTCACACGGTCCGCATCGCCGCCACCCGGCTGGAATGGATGCGGACCCGGACGGAGGCGGAACTGGCAGAACGACGGGCGTCTTCCGATCTCCGGAATGCCTATCGACAAGTGCGAAAGTATGAGCAGAACCTGCAGCACTACCTGGATCGCGGACTGGTGAATGCACAAACTATCATCAGTGTCGCCGATCAGCAATTTCAGAATGGAGAAATCGATTATCTGCAATGGGTGATCCTGGTTGGGCAATCTATTACCATCCGGAGCGAATATGTGAATGCGCTGAGCAGTTTCAATGAAGCTGTGATCCGATTACTCGAACTAAAAAATCAATAAGAAATAGCATGAAAGCAAATATCATCCTCATCATAGCGGTGCTATGGACATGTTTCTGCTGCGGTACCGATGCCGACAAACAGCAAGCCGAAAACCCCGTGGAAGCGGATTCAGCTGCAAAACTGGTTTCATTCAATACGGAGCAGATCCGGAATGTCGGGATCGAGGTGGGCAATCCGGTCCTGAAAGAGGTCTCAGGCGTACTCACCTTACAAGGGAAGATCGACGTGCCGCCGCAGAGTATTATCAGTCTCAGTTTTCCGCTGGGCGGCTATCTGAAAACCACCAGGATGCTTCCGGGAATGCGTGTGAAAAAAGGGCAGGTTCTGGCCGAACTGGAAGACATTCAGTTTATTCAGCTGCAACAGGACTACCTTACCGCACGGGAAAAGTTTACGCTTACACAAAGCGAATTTGTACGGCAGAAGGATCTTAACCAGAATAAAGCAAGCAGCGACAAGATTTTTCAGCAGGCCAAAGCGGAAATGGAAACACAGCGTATCCTGATGAATGCCTTGGCAAAAAAACTGGAAATAATCGGCATTTCGCCGGGGAAGCTGACCTCCGAAAATATTTCGCGGAGTGTGCCTATCGTTTCGCCGATCGACGGATTCGTGTCCAAGGTAAACGTGAATGTCGGAAAATACACGTCGCCAACGGATATGCTTTTTGAGCTGGTGGACCCCCGCGATATTCATCTGGCATTAAGCGTATTCGAAAAGGACCTCGGCACACTGGCCGTAGGGCAATCGGTGACAGCTTACACCAACGGCGATCCGGAAAAGAAGTTTCATGCGGAGATTATTCTCATCGGCAAAAGCCTTACCGACGACAGGACGGCGGAAGTACATTGCCATTTTACCCGGTTCAGTCCGTCGCTGGTACCGGGAATGTTCATGAACGGAGAGGTGGCAGTCCGGGTCTCGAGGGCTTTGACGGTCCCCGAAGATGCCGTGGTGCGCTGGCAGAACAAGTCATACGTATTTGCAGAACGCCAAAAGGGAAGATTTGAAATGGTGGAAGTAGAGCCGGGGCCCGCCTGGGACGGATTACAGCAGATTAACGGAAAAGATATCGGCGTCCATTCCAGGCTCGTGTTCCGGAATGCTTATACATTGCTGATGAAAATGAAAAACGCTGAAAAGGAGAGCTAGTAGCCGTTGAGTAAGATCCTCTTGCACTATTCGGGGTGTAGGTGTTATCTTTTCAATAGTAATACCACATAGGTAATGTACACGTTGAGTAAAGCTATTACACCTTCCGGGGATCCCCGGAAGGTGTTTTTTATTTGGAGGCGATCTGATCGGGGAACGGCACGGGTTTTCCGGTAGCTTTGAAATTCGGCCATTGTGCATCCCATGCTTTGAGTTGTTTGGTCAGCAGGAACGCGAGTTCTTTTACTTTGGCAGGATTGGCAGTCGCGAGGTCTTTCTGCTCACCAATGTCACTGCTGAGATTGTATAGTTCAAGTTTGGCATTGTGGTAATCGTAAATGAGCTTCCAGTCGCCTTGTCTCAATGCGCTGGCATAATGGATGTTCGGGCCATCGGCCGCGATCCAGCGGTTGGGGTGGTGCCATACCAGGATACGCTTGTTGTCTTTAAGTGCGGGGTTTTTCAGAATGGGCAGGAAACTCTTTCCGTCAGGCTTTTGGATAAGCTTCGCATTTTTGATGCACGCGATTTCGAGAATGGTCGGAAAAAAGTCTTCGATGATCACGTATTGCTCCGCGACGCTGCCTGGTTTTACGGTCCCCGGCCATCTTACGAGCATTGGCTCACGGATACCGCCTTCGTACACGGACCCTTTGCCGGCTTTTAAGGGAAGATTGTGCGTCCATGCCTGTCCGCCCCGTGCGGGTGTGAGGCTAAGGCCTCCGTTGTCAGACATGAAAAGTATTACGGTGTTATCAGCAATCTTTTTGTCATCGAGGTATTTCAGAACGTCTCCCAGGCTTTTATCCATCCCCTCGATCAGCGCGGCATACTTTGCTTCGGTACTGTCGAGGCCCGTGCGGAGATAGCTGTCGATGAAGCGCTTGTCGGCGGTAAGCGGGACGTGCACTGCATAATGCGCCAGGTACAGGAAGAACGGCTTTTGATCTGCAACGGGTTTCTCAATGGCCTTCAATGCTTCTATGGTAATGGCATCGCTCAGGAAAGTGCCGGTTCCATGATAGGCTTCCAGGCCAGGTACGGCATTGCGGTTGGGCTTACCTTGTACAGGGTGGTCGTAATGCTGCTCGCCCGCGTAGCTGGCTGGATGGCCAATGGAGCTGCCAGCAATGTTTACCTGAAATCCGATGTTCCGCGGATCGGCGCCAGGCGTGTCTGACGATCCGAAGTGCGCTTTTCCGCTGTGTACGGTGTAGTAGCCATTCTGTCGCAATACTTCGGGCAATGCGGTGGCGTGGAATGTGTGTGCCACTCCCTCCGAGGGGCTGAACCCGTTTATGTTCCAGTCGACGGCTTCCAGTGCGGGGTCGGGGTAGTCCGTATTTTTGTCTTTATCCGGGGAGGTCCAGTGTGTGACGCGTGTGCGGGCGGCATTCACACCCGTGATCAGGCTTACCCGTGTGGGCGTACATACGGGCATGGCGTAAGCGTTGGTGAATTTGACACCCTCTCGCGCCAGGCGCTCCATGTTGGGTGTGCGGTATCGGCGGTTGAAGTCGGTGGTTTTGTTCCAGAATGGTACGGATGTGTCCTGCCAGCCCATGTCGTCGACGAGGAAAACGATGATATTAGGCTTGGTTTTAGTACCGGGCTGTGCGGACGCGGAAAGGGCGGACGCTACGCTGATGAAAATGGAGGAGTATAGTAATCTTCCAAAGTGCCGGATGTTCATTATTTATTGTGGGCTTAGGTTGAATAGTTCGTTTGGGCAAGATCGGGATTTGGATTGACAAGCCAATGGATGTAATGCTAAGTTAGGTAATGATGTTGGGCCTAAAAAAACTACTGCCCCCCATTTTGCAAATCAAGGAAAATAACTTTATTTTGTCTATTAATTAAGTAGACTATTGTTTTCTTGCATTGAACCACCCGATTGCTGGAATGAGTTTTATAACATACATCACTCCGACTAATTAGGAACCAACAATGAGACTTGAAAAGACATTTCATCTGAGCGCAGACAGGGAGGCGAGGATCATCGTCAAAGGACAATTGATCAAAGGCCGCAAGGAAATTATAATCGATTATGAATTTTTGATCCGGGAAAGGCTGGATACTGACTTCCGCCCGCCGATCGGAAGCAACCACCCGCAATACTGGAAGTTGAAAAATGCTTCTTCCCAAAAATCGCAGCTGCTGCAACTCGCATACAGCGGAATATCCCGTAAGCAGTTGAAGGACGCCACAAAGGAATTCAAACGGAACATCGGTAACGACTTCCTGTTCCGGTATCAGAACGAGATCGAGGAACGTACCAAGTACCTCAAAGGCATACGGGTCAGCGCATTGAGCCGGAGAATGTTGTCGGTAGCCTAGCATTGCGGTAACGTAAAAGGCGCATGAATACAAAAATCCGCGCTACCAAACGGCAGCGCGGATTCGTAGTCCAATCACCATATTATTTTACAGGATGTTCAATGACGCTCAGGCCGAAACCGGGTACGCCTGTGGGAAGTCCACGAGTAAATATCGTGTAGATTTTGCCTGCTTCAAGCTGAACCGAGCCGCTGCCTGCTTTAACCTGGTCTTTCACCTGGATCAAATCTAGCTGGTATGTTCCGGCATCGACCGCTTCAAACGGCCCCAGCGACCAGGCGCTGAATGTCTCGCCGCTCAGTGCGGAGTTGGCCGCCCGGCCGTAATCTACATTGCTGAAAAGCGGTTTCCCGTCGCGTACCACATGCAATGCGCCGACACCTGGTGAAAGGTTGATGAAACGCAGTTTCGCCTTTCCCGGCGCGGGCGCTTTCAAATCGTCGTAGAAGAGGATCAGCGAGTCGGTTTTGTTGCTGGCGGTTCTGGCGGCGACCACGGTGTGGTAAAAGGTCGCAATGGGACCATTGGGCCTGCCAGTGGCGCTGAATGTCGCAGAATTACCGAACTGGTACGAAGCTTTGTAACTCGTATGGGTGCCCTCTGTGAAGTTGATCTGTACATTACCAAAAACGGTGGGCACATAATCGGACGCTTTGTTGCTTTGAACAGGCGAAGGGGTAACCTTGTCGGTGAAAGTCCAGAAGTAAAGGTCTGCGTTGACAGGCCTTGCATTCACAAAGCTGATAAATGCGCTCAATGGTGGCCTGTCTGCCGGGTCGATGTCCAGGTAACCGGTGTCTTTGCAGGAATAGAACGTCAGGGCTAACGCGGCGCCGGTCAGAGACTTGAATATTGTGCTTGTTATGGGTCTTTTCATCAGAAAATCAGTGTTTTAAAGTTTAGCGGAGATACGGACGAATGGCTGGATGCCTGCGCTTCCGTTTTGCAAACCTATCACGGAAGGGTTGTTCAGCGCGGATAACTTCGGATCGGAATAATCTCCCAGTTCATTGAAGACATTATTGACACCGACGGTAGCCTGAATGCTTTTTGAGAGGGCATATGCGACAGATACGTCCGACACCCAGATCGGTTTCAGTTTTTGATAGAAATAGTCGGGTTTCGGGAACGTGGCGTTCAATGCAGAGGCATTGGTCACGGAACCAAAGTACACTGCACGGGCCAGATAGGTGAGCCGGTTTTTCTTGAAAATACTTTGCAATGTGACCTTCTGACCAGGGATATTGGAAGTTACACGCGCTTTTTCGCCATCATTGAAGATAATGTAGCGATAAGCCTCCAATCCCCTGGGGGTATTAACCTGTGTCACCTCGTTCCCTACAAAATTGGCACCCAACAGCAGGCTCAACGTGCCGTTCCGGAAAGGTGTGCGGTAGCTGCCTGTGATTTCCAGTCCCTTCGTCCGCGTACTGAACGAGTTGTAAAAGAACTTGGCCTGGGTGGTCCCGGTTTGCATGAAGAGCGTCCTTACTTCCAGCGGGAGGTTGGCGTCGGTCGCCGAGAAGTTACCGGTGTTCCCCACGCGGTTTTTAATATTTACCAGGTATGCGTCAGCTGTCAGCTCAAAGTTTGCAAATGGCTGGGACGTAAAACCGAATGTGTAGCCCTTCGACTTTTCCGGGGTGAGCGATGGAATGCCCAGCGCACGGGTAGCGGCGCTCTGATTAGAGGCCGTTACCTGGTCGATGGCACGTCCCTGCTGGAAACTGGTTGAGGTTTCAGTGTAGTAGTATTGTGCCAGGTCAGGGGCGCGAAAACCGGTGTTGTGCGAACCGCGAATGCCCAGCCAGTCGGTTATGCTGTATTTCGTGGCGATTTTATAAGTAGTCACGTTGCCGAGCAGGGAGAAGTTTTCAAGCCGCAGCGCTCCCGACAGCAGCCAGTGGGAGGTGACGTTTGCTTCGACATCCGCATAGCCTGCCAGAATCGACCGGTTTACATTCACCGCGTTCTCCGGACGGAAGCCCGCGTGGATCTGGGAACCGGGAGAGAGCCCGTTCAGCCCTATACTTCCCTCTTTGACGTTGTAAATAATGCCTGTGGCGGTGGTGTCGAGCCCGTAGATAGTGCGCAGGTCGCCTTTGGAATAAGAAGCTTCTTCCCCGGCGATGATCTGATAGGTTTCCACGCGGTATTGTGCTCCGAAGGCTACATTGACCCCTTTCAACGCTTTGGTAAAATAGCGGCTGATGTCGATGCTTCCCGTGTTCTGGCTGGCATTGTAACTGCCGGCGTCGAATGTAGTGGGGGATTTGAGGCCGAGGCTGGCATTCAGCGAATTGGTGATCACGTTGCCGAAGTCATTTTTGCCGTACACATTGGAAATGTCAATGTCCCAGTCGCGGATCTTTCCCTTGATACCGACCGCAAGCGATTTGTCGGTAATAATGTTCTGCATTTCGGGCAGGAAGCCGTCGGGGTAAAGAAATGCGTTGTTGCGCTCGGTCCATCCCGGTAGCCTATATACGGCCGTGAATTCGGAATTGCGGTGACTGATCCCGCCGAATGCATAAAACTCGGCATTCTGGCGCAGGGGAATGGCAGCATTGAAGAATAACAAGGCGTCTTTGGCCTTATTGGATCCGCCTGCCCGCCGGTCGAAATGATGGCGGTCGATGCCGCGGGAGGTAAGGATCGCCTCGTCGATCTCGCGGGTATAAATCGCGTCGTAATTGCGGGTGTTGGCCCCTCCGCCGTAAACCGGACCGAGGTACAAGCCCGCATCGTCCTTCCCGGGAAGTAATCCTATGGCCTGGGTCGCAAATTCGGCCGTGGTGTTGAGATAGCCTCCTGTTTTTCCCAATGCAAAACCATAATTGGCATTGGTTCGGGTGGTGGTGCCATCGCCACGTCGGCGTGTGCTGGCTGTCGAGCTGAGGGTCAGCTGTTCGGTGCTTTTGCTGAGAACAATATTGATTACCCCGGCAATTGCGTCCGAGCCGTATTGGGCGGCCGCACCATCGCGCAGCATCTCGACGCGTTCAATGGCGGCAGTAGGGAGGGAGTTGAGATCATAACCGGTAGCACCATTGCCCAGGCCGCCCCAGTTGATGTTGGAGCTTTTGTGACGTCTTTTTCCATTGATGAGCACCAGTACCTGGTCCACACCGAGCCCGCGTAACTGGGAAAGGCTTAAAGCTGAGCCCGCGTCGCCGGCGTTGCTTCCGTTGACGGAATGGAAAGAAGGGGATACATATTGGAGAAGTTGGGTAATACTGACTTGCGGAGCGGATTCGAGCAGTGGTTTCAGGTCGATCACATCCACCGGTACGGGAGAGTCGATTTTCGTGCGGTTGGCATTGCGGGAACCTACAACCTGCACTTCACCCAGGGTGTGGGTGCTGGGGGCCAGGCTCACCACGTATTCACTGGCTTCCGTGATCCGGATCTCTTTGGATATAAACCCAATGAAAGAGAAAACCAAGGTTTCACCGCGGACCAGACTCAGGCTGAACCGCCCTGAGCCATCCGTAATGGTGCCCTGACGCGTATTTTTAATGGATACATTCACTCCGGGCAATGCAGTACCGTCTTCGGAAGCGGTAACCACGCCCGTCAGCGCCCGCTGTGCAATAGCGGCGAATGGAAATAAAAGTATAAAAAGTAATAATCTTTTCATAAGTATTGTTTGTACTAAATGATTGATTTGTATTGAATTCGAATCCGGTGCGCCGGTAGGGGCAATGCCGTCAGAATTATCTGTTGCGATTTGCCCGCCCCGGGGACGTTCCGGTACGAATGGAGAGCCTGCAGTCCCATTCGCGACCGGTCCGGCCGGGGTTTACCGGAGCGCACCGGATTGGAATATTATATTTAATCTATCAATTTTATAGATTAAATATTAAAATAAAAATGACTAACTGCGCCAGATGTCTTCCGGACAACATTTCTGGTGATGTTTAGCGGCAATCCGCCTGGCTGAAAATGATTTGCTGGACATGGTTTGTAAATTTATAGTTCCTAAAATAGGCAGGTTAGCACTGATTCCACCCTGGAAAGTTGCTAAGAGTTCGTAGAGCCTGTCTCTCCCTCTTTCTGTATAAATCCACGTTCACTATGCAGGTAGCAATTGTAAGATGTCACAAATGTAAGGCTGGGTTTAGTGGATTATCAAAACTTTTGAAATGCAAATCGGACACGTTGCCACCAAAATGCCATGCCGCATTATATGTACCCTTCGAAGGTTCTAGTGGTACAAAATCCGAGTTTATTCTACCAATCCTACAAAAATACTAGACAATATAATTTCCTGCGCTATATTTGTTCCGCGTTGTTACGACGTCTGATTGAAAACCACCTTTTGATTAGTTAACGGTTCCGGGAAGATCCTGCACAATATTCCGGGCCAAAACAAGGAGTTCTTCCGGGGCGCACCCGGCAAGGCTATACAGTTAACTTATTTTCAAATCTCAAATTTCAAGTTGTATGAAGATCAGCAACCAGATGAAAGCCGTGGCTTTGGCAGGGGCCACGTTGCTCAGCAGCTTTACGCACACCAACGACGGACGGGAAAGCAAATCGCCCAGGCAGGGTATTTGGCGCGGAGAATTCGTGATCAGTGAAACGCACATTCCGTTTAATTTCGAATACAATGCAAAGGATAAGGAGCATCCTGTGCTCACATTGCTCAACGGCACGCGCCGAGACGATTTCAAGGTGACCCGGCTGGGTGCGGATTCGATTTTTGTCAAAATGAATACCTATGATGCGGCATTGGTCGCCCGGGTGGAATCGGATGGCAAGATTACCGGTGAATACCGCAGTCTGGTGCCCGGCTTCCGGGGCAATGCGTTGCCATTCGCGGCGGAATATGGTAAGGATTACCGTTTCGTCGAAAAAGGCAAAGAGCAGCCCACTAAGCATAACCTGAGCGGCAAATGGGACCTCCAGGTATTCAGTAAAGCAAAAATGCCGGATAATGTGGCGCTGCTGAAACAGGAAGGAAATAAATTGACAGGTGTAGTGATGTCGACCGTGGGCGACAGCCGGGAGCTCGAAGGAGTGGTGCAGGGGGACGAATTTGTACTTTCACACTTTTCCGGCCCGAACCCGCGCGTATACAGGGGTAAGATCAACGAGGACGGCTCGATTACCGGGGTGATCAGTTCCGGGATTTACGACAATACGAAATTCGAAGGGGTCAAGAACGATAAGGCCGAACTGCCGGATCCTTACAAGCTGACCCACCTGAAAGAAGGTTACTCCAAACTTGACTTTTCGCTGCCCGACCTGGACGGCAAACTCGTTTCGCTCAGCGATGATAAATACAAAGGGAAAGTGGTGATCGTGGAGATCATCGGCACCTGGTGCCCCAACTGTACCGACCAGACATCGTTCCTCTCGCCCTGGTACCGGCAGAACAAACAGCGCGGCGTTGAAGCCATCGCGATCGGTTTTGAACAAAAGGATGACCTCGCATACGCCAGGTACACGCTCGGTACCCTGAAAAAGAAATATGGAATTGAGTACGACATTCTTTTCGGGGGTATTGCTGACAAGAAAGTGGCTTCCGAAAAGCTTCCCGCGCTCAACCGGATGATGGCTTTTCCGACCACCATTCTCATCGACCGCAAAGGGGAGGTCCGCCAGATCCACACGGGCTACACCGGAGAGATCACCGGCGAATACTTTACGGAATATGTGAAAAAATGGAACAAGGACCTCGACGAGCTCATCGCCGAGCCGGTACCGGCTGGTGTCAGTTCCGCCAGTGCAGCTACAACGAAAAACTCTAAGTAAGTATCTGCGCCCCTGAGCGCCGCGGCCGGGGGGATTTTACGCAGAGGCGTGCTTCCCGTACAGACTATCTCGACGGGTGGCCCGGTACGCTCAGACTGACAGTTTGGGTGCAGCAGAAATACAAAATCGTGAGTTCAACTAACTAGGTACGTGGTGATTTGAGACAACTGCAAGGTGTATCATGCTTTGCAGTTGTTTATTCTTTCTTTCAACCATGCATTGATTATGATTTACAGGATATTATTTTTTTTGCTGCTGGCGTCGGTCGATGTAGCGGCCCAGGACCTGCAAAACCTTTCGAAATGGGCGGTGACGGTGTCGAAGCCGTCGGCCGGGCCAGTGGATGAGGTCGAAGTGGTATTTTCTGCGGCGATAGACAAAAACTGGAAGCTGTATTCATCTGATTTCAAAGGGGATATCGGTCCGCTTCCGACAAAGTTTATTTTTATAAGGGCGGATACTTATCAGCTAGTAGGAGAAGTCCGGCCGATAGGGACATTAAAGGCCGTTGATCCGACCTGGGACAAGGCCTATACGTATTTTGTGGACAAAGCCGAGTTCCGGCAAACCGTGAAAGTCGTGCAAAAAGGCTTCCGGATTTCAGGTACCATCAAAGGGTTGCTGTGCAGCAATGCCGATGGATTATGTGTGCCTTTCAAAGAGCCGTTCGAGGTTCAATGACAATACTTTTAATATTAACTATGCCTGATATTAAGAAATGGCCGGCGACGATTCTTTCCGGGATGTTGCTGGCGACCGTCATGGCTTTTCTGCCGTCTCCTGCACGCCGGGATGTGAACACGAAAGAAGAGCTGGGTGAGAAATTGTTCTCCGATCCCATTCTTTCCCGCGGGCGCCGCATCAGCTGCGCGTCCTGCCATCTGGCGGCATTTGCATTCGCCGACACGGCCGCATTCAGTATCGGGGACAAAGGTACCCGTGTGACGCGCAATAGTCCTGCATTGACGAACCTGTCGGGGCGCAGCGCATTCTTCTGGGACGGTCGTACCACTTCGCTGGAAGAGCAGATCCTGGGACCGCTGTCGGCCCACGACGAAATGGACCTGCCGGTAGTGGACGCTGTTGCCCGCCTCCAAACTGATCCATATTACAGTGCGGCCTTTCAGAAGATCTTCAAAACCGGGGTGAACCAGAAGCATCTTTTGAATGCGATCGCCGCTTTCGAAAGGACACTGGAAACCACTGATACGCCTTACGATCGCTATTTGGACGGCGATGAACATGCCATGTCTGCTTCGGCCGTGCGGGGCCGGATGCTTTTTATCGGCAAGGCTAATTGCGCTACCTGCCATTCAGGCGAAGATTTTACAGCGGATCGTTTCAAAAGTATCGGCCTTTTCAACGGCAGGGAGCTTACCGACAGTGGTCGTTTTAAAATCACTGGAGACAGCGCCCATTTGGGGCAATTCAGAGTGCCGGGGCTGCGCAATGTGGCCGTGACGGCACCTTACATGCATAATGCCATGTTCAAAACGCTGCGGGAAGTCGTGCAGTATTACAATACGCCCGATCTGTTCGTCAGCAACAGCATCAACCGCGACCTGTCGCTGGCTGCTCCGCTCCATTTGTCCGGCACAGAGGTCGATGACATTGTCGCCTTCCTTGAAGCCCTTACCGACGACCGTTTTAAAAGACAATAGCTCTTTTGCAGAATAGCTTCCCGCTCATAGGTAGAATATCGCCATTCTTCCCTTATTTTACTAAACAATTTGCATTTACTAAACAGTGTTTATTATATTTACATCGTAATTACAAAGGCATGGCGATCAAGGAAAGAAAAGAGCGGGAGAAACAGGAAATGAGAAACCTGATTATCGAATCGGCTACTCAGCTGTTTTTAAAGCAAGGTTACGATAAGACGTCTATTCGTAATATTGCCGAGGATATCGAGTATAGTCCCGCTACTATCTATTTGTATTTCAAGGAGAAAGATGAGATTTTCTATGTCATTCATGAAAATGCATTTGCGATTCTGGATCAGGAACTGCGGAAGCATGACGTGGTAGAAGACCCGTTTGAGAGGCTGGCTGCCATCGGCAAAACGTACATCCGGTTTGCAATCGAAAACCCTGACTATTACGATCTGATGTTCATCATGCGCGCGCCGATGGCTCAGATCAAAAGTGAGGAGAAGTGGGAGGCTGGTGATTGCGCTTTTGGTTACCTGCTGGAAACGCTTTCGGCTTGCCTGGAACAGCAGCGGATCAAGCCGGTGGATCTGCATGTGGCCGCCGTTACAACCTGGTCGTTCGTGCATGGGCTGGCGTCACTTTACATCCGCGAAAGGATGTGCATCCTGATGCAGACCGACGATGTGGTGCGACAAATGCTGTTCGCGTCGTTCGATAATTTTTTAGATAATCTGAAAACATAAAAAATTTTGCCATTCACTAAACGGTGTTTATAAAATAAACATTACTTATCATGATTCGATTTTTGAAAACCATGCCCCGGCATTGGCAGTACGTTCTTGTGCCTTTGCTAAGCCTCTTCGCACCCGTGCGAGGGCAGGATGCCCGCTTGCAGCAGTACATTGACCACGGGCTGCGCAATAATCAGGGCCTTAAACAGCAGGGGTTTATCCTGGGAAAAAGCCTTTACGCATTAAGAGAGGCAAGGACTTTCTTTTATCCCGAAGTCAATTTCAGCACTTCTTACCTGGATTCGCGGGGCGGGCGGAAGATCAGCATTCCCATCGGCGACCTGCTGAACCCGGTTTACAGTTCGCTGAACCAGCTGACCAATTCATCCGCTTTCCCGCAGGTAGAGAATGTAAACCAGACTTTCAATCCCAGAAACTACTATGACGCGAAATTCAGGACGTCGCTGCCGTTGTACAATGCGGAGATCACCTACAACACCCGCATACGGAAGGAGCAGATCCATTTCCAGCAGGCCGAGGTTGACGTTTATAAACGAGAGTTAGTAAAGGAGATCAAGCTCGCTTACTACGCTTGTCAGCAATCGGATGAAGCCATTCGCATTTTAGAAAGCGCGGTGTCGCTGGCGCAGGAGAACCTGCGGTTCAATCAGGCCCTGGTGCGGAATGACAAGGCCATCCGGACGGTGGTCAGCCGTTCGGAGAACGAGCTTATTGGTTTGGAAGCCAGGCTCGTGGATGCCAGGAATCAGTCGGTGAATGCGAAAGCCTATTTCAACTTTTTACTCAATAACCCCCTGGACACGGAGATTGCATTGGCCGGGCCGGACGAATCCAACGTATTGGCCGACACGGCGGTGTCGGGTAGGAGGGAGGAATTGGTCAAGCTGGAATCGCTCTCCAAAATCAATGCATTATCCGGACAACTGGCCCGTGCAGCTGCATTGCCGAAGCTTGCAACGTTCCTGGACCTGGGTTCGCAGGGTGACTTTGTGAATTTCAATAAGGATACCCGCTATTATCTTTTCGGTGTGACGCTCGACTGGCGCGTTTTTGCCAATAACCGGACGCAGTATAAGGTAAAACAGGCCGAAATGGACCGAAAAGTCACCGGTGAGCAAATCAGCCAGGTAGAGCAGCAGCTTCAACTGCAAACCAGGACCGCCGGCAATA
The DNA here is from genome assembly GCF_059568735.1 of Dyadobacter ginsengisoli DSM 21015. Taxonomy (NCBI): domain Bacteria; kingdom Pseudomonadati; phylum Bacteroidota; class Cytophagia; order Cytophagales; family Spirosomataceae; genus Dyadobacter; species Dyadobacter ginsengisoli. Next base: position 1,555,106 of record NZ_JCANTY010000001.1, on the reverse strand, counting down.
ATCTGCAATCCGCCATTCAGACCTATCAGGCTTCCAAAAGCCAGACGGCATTATCCCAACAATATTACCAGGACCAGCAAAAGCTCTATCGGGAAGGCCAGCTCCTTTACATCGAGCTCCTCGACGCACAGAACCGGCTGATCGGCGATCAGTTGCAACAAAGTATTTCCTATCTCAATGTCCGCACCCGCGCCGCTGAACTGGAACGGGCGAAGGCAAGCTATTTATTCTCAAACTGAAAAATAAAATGAAGACTACACTCCATCCGGGCATATGGGCAGTAATGGTGGCCGCTACGCTGGCCGCGTCCTGCAAGGAAGAAAAAAAACAGGAACGGACCGACGAAACGATTCCGGTCAAGGTCATCCATTCGGCGGCACTCACGCAGGCGCAGGCTGTGGAAACATCGGGTTTGCTGGCTTCGGAAAACGAAGCGAGGTTGTCCTTCAAAGTAGGTGGGATTATCCGCGATGTGCTGGTCAAGGAAGGCGACCGTGTGCACAAAGGCCAGCTCCTGGCCACACTGAACACTACGGAAATAGCCGCGCAAATGGGTCAGGCCGAGGAGAACTACCTGAAAGCCAAACGGGACGCCCAACGCGTGCAGAATCTTTACCGTGACAGCGTGAGTACCAAAGAGCAGCTCGAAAACACGCAGACGGCTTTGGTAATCGCTGAAAAACAACTGGATGTCGTCAAATTCAATCTTTCGCAATCCAAAATCATCTCTACCACCGATGGCGTGGTAATTCAGAAGTTGCAGAACGCAGGTGAACAGGTGCAGGGCGGTACGCCGGTATTGTTTGTGAGCAGTACCAGCAGCCAGGATTGGATCATCCGCTGCGGCCTGACCGACAAGGACTGGGCTCGCTTAAAAGGAGGTGAAACCGCGGAGGTTACCTTCGACGCCTATCCGCAGACCTTTACGGGTAGTGTCAAAACGCTCGCCCAGGCCAGCGACGCGGCATCGGGACTTTATCAGGTGGAGATCCGGCTGGGTAAATCCGCTGCGAAGCTGGCGAGCGGGCTGTTCGCCAAAGTGAGCATTTATCCAAAAGAAAAAACCAGCATGGTTTCCATTCCCGTCGATGCTCTGATCGAGGGCGATGATGACAGCGCATTCGTGTTTGTAGCCAATGGCGGCAAGGCACAAAAGAAAAGGGTGAAAATCGCATTCCTCGAGGGCGATAAGGCATTCATCCTCGCAGGTGTGGATGCGGGCGCACAGGTGATACGCGAGGGGTCGGCCTACCTGGCCGATGGGTCGGTGATTAAAGTAGTTCAGTAACATTCAACCGGAACAATGATGAAACTACCTGAATTTGCAGTCAAGAACTATCAGTTTACGCTGGTGGTGTTTCTGGGGGTGCTGGCGCTGGGGCTTTACTCGCTCTTCACGATGCCGCGCAGTGAAGATCCGGACATCCATCCGCCGCAGTTTACCGTCGTGGTCGTTTACCCCGGGGCCAATCCCAAGGATATGGAACAGCTGGTGGTGGATCCGATGGAAAAGAAGATCAACGAGCTCGATGACATGAAACATGTCATTACCGATATCCGGGACGGGCTTGCCGTGATGCAGGTGATGTACAAATACAGCGCCGATCCGGACGATAAATACCAGGAGGTGGTCCGGGAAATCAATGCACTCCGTTCGGAGTTGCCGGCCGACGTGGCCGATATCCGTATCAACAAACAGATTCCCTCGGACGTCAGCATTTACCAGTATGCATTGATCAGCGAAAATGCGACCTATGCCCAGTTGAAGAAGTATTCCAAAGCATTCAAGGAACAACTCGAAAAGGTGAAGACTTTGAAGAAAGTGGAGTACTCAGGCATTCCCGAACCCGAAGTGAAAGTGAGCCTCAACCTGCAAAAGATCGCACAGCAACAGCTGACACAGGACCAGATTGTAGGAGCACTGCAGAGCGAAGGCGTGAATATCCCGGGCGGGAGCATCAGCATGGCTACCAAAAAGCTGAATATCAAGACCAGCGGCAGTTACAGAACCCTTGACGAAGTGGCTAACACGGTCGTTTCGCGTTCCAATGGTAAAATCGTCTACCTGAAAGATGTGGCGGACGTAAAAATGGGCTATGAGGACGAAACGCATATAACCCGCCTGAATGGTTTCCGGTGCAGTTTTGTGAATGTAAGCCAGAAAGAAGGCGAAAATATCATTTCGGTCCAGGGCCAGGTGGAGCCCGTCGTGGCTGCATTCGAAAAACAGTTGCCCTCGAATATCGAACTGGTCAAGGTTTTTGACCAGGCCAAAAGTGTCGATACCCGCCTTTCGCATTTCGCGAGGGACTTTGGTATTGCCATTCTGCTGGTGTTACTGACGTTGCTGCCACTGGGAACCCGCGCTTCGTTAGTGGTGATGATCTCGATCCCGTTGTCACTGGCCATCGGGCTGACGATAATGAACCTCCTGGGGTACAATATCAACCAACTCAGTATCGTCGGGATGATCGTGGCACTGGGTATCCTGGTAGACGACAGCATTGTCGTCGTTGAAAACATCGAACGTTACCTGCGGATGGGTTACGGCAAAGTGCAGGCCGCTATTCAGGCATCGTCGCAGATCGGCCTGGCTGTGGTGGGTTGTACGATCCTGTTGATCTTCGCATTCCTGCCGCTGGTGTTCCTGCCCGAGGGAGCGGGGGATTTTATAAGGAGCCTTCCAATGTCGGTGATCACGACGGTATTTGCGTCGATGATCGTCTCACTGACGGTGGTACCGTTCCTGTCGAGCGTGATATTGAAACCGCACCAGAGCGAAGACGGCAACTGGCTGTTGCGCGGGATGAAAAAGGGCATTCACAAAACCTATGGCAGCGTACTGGACAAAGCATTGCACTGGCCCAAAACGACGTTGCTGATCGCCGGTCTCATTTTCGCCGGATCGATCGCCCTCGTCCCGCTGATCGGTAACAGCCTTTTCCCCAAATCCGAAAAGCCGATGTTCCTGATCGACATCGAGACGCCGCAGGGGATCAATCTGAAAAAGACCAACGAAATCGCGCGCTACGTGGAAGGGGTTTTGAAACAGGAACCATTGATCACGTCCTTCGCGACCAATGTGGGCAAGGGTAATCCGAGAGTTTACTACAATGTGATCCAGCGGAATGAAAGTGAGAATTTTGCCGAGATTTTCGTGCAGGTGGAAGGACTCGAAACCGAGGAAAAGGTAGCGGTGATCGAAAAGCTGAGAAAGAAACTGGAACGCTATCCCGGAGCGGAGATCAAAGTGAAGGATTTCGAACAGGGCCCGCTGATAGAAGCCCCGTTGGCTTACCGTATTTACGGTGAAAACCTGGACGATCTTCGTAAAACTGCTTTCGGTATTGCCGACCTTCTGACGAAGATTGACGGGACGATCTATGTCAACAACCCGTTACAGGTGCAGCCTACCGACCTGCGGGTGCAGGTTAACAAGGAAAAGGCCGGTACACTGGGCATTTCGTCCGCGGACATCGACAGAACTGTCCGGCTGGGTGCGGCAGGCCTGAACGTGGCGACTTACCGGGAAGATGTGGGCAAGGCGGATAGCTACAATATCAACGTGTCGGTACCACGGAATGCCGCCATCCAGGATTACAGCGTGTTCGACAAGCTTTATGTCACATCGGCGTCGGGTGCCAGCATTCCATTGAAGAATGTCGCGACGATCGAACTCGAAAGCTCTCCCAACCAGATCCGGCATTACGACAAAGACCGTTATGTGACTGTTTCGGCGTTTGTGAAGCCGGGCTACAATGTGCAGCAGATGAACGAGCAGATCACGCAGAAGCTGAACAGTTTCAAATTTGAAAAAGGACAGCATTTTACCGTAGCTGGGGAGAAAGAGAGCCAGGAAGAAAGTTTTGGAGGCCTGGGACTGATTATCCTCGTGACCGTGTTTGGCTTTTTGGGCGTATTGATTCTCGAATTCAAGACATTCAAGAGTATTCTGATCGTGTTATCGGTGATCCCGCTGGGTATCGTAGGTGGATTAGCCATGCTGTTCCTGACCGGCGAAACGCTGTCGTTCACCGCAACGATCGGGTTCATCGCACTGGTGGGAATCGAGGTGAAAAATTCGCTGCTGGTGGTGGACTTTACCAATCAGCTCCGCGAACAGGGCAAGGGTATTGAGGAAGCGATCATCGAAGCGGGGGAAATTCGTTTCGTGCCGATACTTCTTACTTCTATGACCGCCATCGGCGGTTTGCTGCCACTCGTCATTGAATACAGCGCATTGTATTCGCCGCTTGCACTGGTTCTCATCGGCGGGCTGATCAGTTCTACATTGCTCTCCCGCTTAGTGACACCAGTGATGTACAAACTGTTACCGCCCAGGGTTGAGCAGAAGGAGAACGTGGAGGAAGCGGTGTTAGTTGCCGAATATTAAGTAACAGGGCACAGGTTTACCTAGATCGTGTTTATTTTGCAGGAGAACATGAAGTGAAAATCATGAAAATATCCTGCCAGAATGAACTGCTGTATCCCGGAAAATCTGTGCCCGGTTATGTTAACGAACGTTTGTACACGCGCTACGAGCAATCTGATACGGCAGATACTTTAACGAGCGCCGTTCACTGGTTTGATTTCCAGACCCGTGAAGCGCATTCACTGGATGTGAGCTATCCTGATTGTTTTCATAAGATCGTGCTCTGCATTGCCGGTAATTCCTGGTCGAGCCCGGCTAACGCGGAGCCTTATGCATTCAAAAGCAGCCACGCGATCTGGTACCGGACCTCGGAGGAATCTTATCCGTCGCATTTGCCCGGGAATACTGATTTCAAACTCATTCACATTCATTTAACCAGTGCCCATTTGGAAATGCTGGCACCGGAAATGGTCGGGATATTCGGCAAAAATAGCCTTACCGGCACGCTTTTACCTGAAACCCGCCGCGATTTCATAACGTTGAGAAATAGCTCGAAGGGTTTGAGAAAGTTGTTGGAAGAAAAACTCATTCTGGATCAGCTATACAATTTTGCGGTCCAGTATCACGGCAACCAGGAACGTATCAGTCCGGTGAGAAGCCGGCAATTACTCGACGAAGCACTGTGGCACGTCCATCAGTCGAAGCATTATCTTACCATCGCCGAACTGGCCAGATGCCTCGGAACTAATACTTTTTATTTAAAGAAATTGTTCCGGCAGGAATTGCATACTTCTGTTTTTCAATATCAATCAGATTTGACACTGGCGCGTTCGAAACAATTGTTGCATGATACCGCGCTCGACGTGGCGACGATCGCCTTGCAATGCGGCTATGAAAGCGCGGGCAGTTTTTCGAATGCGTTTTTGCGAAAATACGGCTGTCGCCCCTCGGCGATCCGAAACTCCCGATCGGATAAATAGCACTCCCGCCCGGATAAGCGTCCTCGTGCGTCTGCGGATACATTTGCAGGTAAAAAAGTATGAAAGCAAATGTGATCAGAGGCTTCGGCCCGGCCCGCGAGGTGTTTCAAATACAGGAAATACCTGACCCGGCCTGTCTGGAGAACGACCTCCTTTTAAAAGTGCTTACCACCAGCGTAAATCCGCTCGATTGCCGTATCCGTACGAAGTCATCCATTTTCAGGAACTTTCCGCTCATCCTGGGGTTCGATGTTTGCGGGATCGTTGTTGGGAAAGGTGCCAAAGTAACCGGCTTTGCCATCGGAGACAAGGTGATCGGCTCACCAACGCCTTTTCGCAGAGCTGCCAATGCCGAATTCGTGGCGATAGACCACCGATCGTGTACGTATTTCGGCACCGTGAGCGAGGTGGTGGGCGCTGCGTTACCACTGGTGGGCATCACAGCCTGGGAGGCTTTACACGGGAGGCTGCAGGTAAGGCCCGGTAGCACCGTGGTGATCCATGCCGGCGCGGGTGGAGTGGGGCATATTGCCGTACAGCTGGCGAAACAAGCAGGTTGCAAGGTTATTACGACAGCCAGCCGGCCGGAATCGATCGCTTTCTGCAAGGACGAGCTGAATGCTGATCACGTCCTGAATTACAAAACAGAACCAGTTCCGGAAGCGATCAAGGATCTGACGGACGGACAGGGCGCCAGCCTGATTCTGGACACGGCCGGAGGTGACTGTTTTCACCAATGCCTCGATTACGTAGCCCCTAACGGGCATATCTGTTCTATATTACCCGTAGCCATGGACACTTCCGAAGGATACCGCGCTTTATTGAAGAACATCACGGTAAGCTATCAGTTTATGGGCGGTCCGTTACAGCAGCCCGGGGGAAACAGACAGGGGAAAATATTGGAAAGACTGACTGAAATGGTGGAAAGCGGTTCCCTGGTTCCCCATGTTTCGAAGCTTTATGACTGGCATGACCTCGCGCTCGCACATGAGGACATCGAAGGCGGACATACAATGGGGAAGATTGTCGTACGGGTCTCCGCGGGATGAAAATGATTGTGGTGCGGCCCCCCGGGGCGATGATGAAGATTACTTTGGAGAGACCGGACGAATGGGGCTGTTGCCGGTGTTTTCACCGGCAACAGCAACGAGTTACATATTTACAATCACCGGGCGCGCATCGATCTGTCTGGTGATTTTGATCAGCGCATGGCCAATGCCCTTCGAAAAGCCCCGGCTGATCTCCTCACACGTGAGGTCTGTATTTTCCATGATCAGTTTGTGGGCCATTTCGTCGTAGCTCCACTTCAGGGTTGTACTTTCTGCAGAGTGGCACCTGCCTTGGATAGTTACGGGTGATTGTTCCGGTCGGTTTTGGATGCTTATGCCCCGGAACATTCCATAAATGACGACCGTGGCCACAACGGCCACGAGAAAAAGCCATTGCTTTTGCTGGGGAGATCTGGGATTCTGAAGCAATGCAAAGATTGCTGAGGCTAAGATGGTAGAAGGTTTAATGAACATGGCTAAGAGATTTGAGTCAGGTAATATGTAAGGTATCCAGCATCCGCTTTTCGCGGAAAGCTATTCTTGTCGACAAATTTGCCCTCAGAACCGTTTAAATTGGAACAAAAAATGTCTGATCTGAGCATTTGGTTATTTAAACCGTGCAGATGTTACATTAGACTGTATCCGGGCGTTACCCCATTTTAGTCAGGAATGCCTTGATATTATCCCGATAGCCACGAGTCCATTTGATTTTTTCTCCGGTCGATAAATGGATAATGTACTCGCCGTTGAAGTACGTTTCCAGTTCGGTAATGAAATTCATATTCACAATGTTGGAGCGCCCGACACGGATCATTACCGACGGGTCGAGCCGGTTTTCCAGACTGCCGAGGCTTTCGTAGATTGTATAAACCTTCTGCGGGGTGTACACCGAAATGTAGTTGCCATCCGCCGAAAAATGGGTGATATCCTCAGTCTTGACGAGATACATTTTGCCGGCTTCTTTCACGAGTACCCGAAGCAGGTAATTGTCTTCTTTTTCACGCTGGTCGCGCAACAAGCTGTTCACCAGTTCCTCGATCCTTGGCTGCGACTTTTGGCTCAACCTTTCTTTCAATCGTCCCAGCGACTGGTGAAAGCGGATTTCGTCGAATGGTTTGAGCAGATAGTCGATGGCATTGACCTCGAATGCACGCAATGCATACTGGTCGTAGGCGGTCGTAAACACCACAAACGGCTGGTGATGCGGCCAAACTTCGCGGAGTACTTCGAATCCATCCAGCTCCGGCATTTGAATGTCCAGGAAAATTACATCGGGTTTGTTTTGCAATATCTTAACCACCGCTTCGGAGCCATTGGCAGCTTCATCGGTGATTTCAATGGCATGGTCATGCTGTACAAACGTCCTGATTACATCCCTGGCCAGCACTTCATCATCGATGATCAGGCAGCGATACTTCATATTCTTTCGGGGTTTTTGTTTTGGGTTGACCTTCAAAAAACAGCCTGACCGACGTTCCGCCGGTGGCTGGTTGGTCGAATTCCAGCCTGGCATCTTCACCGTATGCCTGTTGCAACCGCATGAGGGTGTTTTTCAGCCCCAGGCCCATTCCTTTGGAAGGCTTGCGTGCAGAGGCGCCGGTGCCATTGTCGTATACGGTCACCTGCATCCCCGTGGAGCTCACCGCGCTGGTAATGCTGATCAGCGCATTGGTGGTGAGATCGGAAATGCCGTGGGTGATCGAATTTTCGACTAGCGGTTGCAGGATCAGCTGGGGTACCGGATACAGTTCAGAAGCCGGATCAATATGGTATTCTACTTTCAGACGGTCCTGGAAACGGATCTGCTGGATATCCAGGTATTGCCGCGTCAACCTGAGTTCTTCCTGCAGAGGAATGAAATCGGCCGATTGATTGACAAGCACCGCACGCAAAAGATCGCTCAATGTCGTGATCATCAGCGTCGCTTTGCGTATATCATTCTTCACCATCAGGCTCACGACGCTGTGTAGTGTATTGAAGAGAAAATGGGGGTTGAGCTGCATTTTGAGCGACTGCAATTGGGCATTGGCCAGTTGCCCGCGCAACTGTTCATTGTGCAGCTCGGTTTCGAAATTCTGCTGTTTGAGCTCCTGGTAGCGGTAAATGTAGGATACCTTGTTGAAACCTACCACCAGTAAGAGATATTGACCAAAGCTGGCCGTATAAGCGATGAAAAACGAAAACAGGTAATTTTCGAGTGGTATGGACCTGCCCACAGCCCGGAACATGAGTGGGTTGGTAATGTAGTAATGAACCAGGTTGACGAGAATATTCAAAAAGGTAACGATCGCCAGGTGATACAGGATCGGTTTCAGCAATGAGCTTCTCCGCAGCTTGAATACAATGGGTATTTTGATCGAAGCGTAGAGCACCAACGGACTGGTCGACCACCAGAATAGTCCATCGAGGAGCCAGATGAACATCTCGTGCGCCCGCATTACCATCCCTTCTTTCAATAGCCACAGCATCATAAGCTGACCAAATGTTATTATAGCGAAAATGCTCCAGTAACAGAAGGAATACCACCAGAACTGCCTGACCGTGAGCGGCAGCCTGGATTGTTCCAACATACGTTTTAAAAAAGTCATGACAGGATGGATGGGGTAGAAACCGGTAACAGGATTTCAGGACAAATTTAGTGCTTTCACCACCGGATTGTAACCGGCACTCCGCAAAGCGGGCGAATGGTTATTTGAAATACATTTTACCGGTTTATTGCGAATTCATCAGTATTAACCGGTGGCTGTGCTTATTTCCAGAAAAAATATAAAAATAATTGTTTGTAAATTTTGTTGTTTAATCGATTAAATCTACATTTGGTCACATTATTACCTTTTTAGAAGAATAATTATAAAATATTAAAGACGACATATTTTATATATTCTCTTGCCATTCATTTTAATTCCCGGCAAGCTATTCAAGTACCCGGTACCAGCACAACAACCTGACTAAAGAATTTTTCAACTGGCATTTTGACGTATGACTTGCTTAATCGTTTAAATGAATTTAGGTAGCTGATTTCGTAGCCTGGTCCGAGTGTGTTGCGCTTCAAAGCGCCCGGGATCCCTGGTTGATTGTGGTCCCCGGCTGCCTTGTTGATTACGTATATATATGATCGTTCGATGTGTTTTTCGAACGCGTGATATCATTTTGTCTTTTTTTGAATTCTGGCCCTCGTGTCCGTAGCGACTACGGTTTTCGTGTATGTTTTGCATAGCACTCACCCTGAATTTTGACCCAATTAGAAGAGATGAAGAAGTGTTTTACTATTGCCACCTTGTTTCTATACCTGTGTTGCGGTGCTGCTTTCGCCCAGAGCAGCCGGATTACAGGTACTGTAACCGGCCAGGACAAAGAACCGCTGCCCGGTGTGAACATCCTGATCAGCGGCTCTTCACAGGGGACCGTTACCGATTCGGAGGGCAAATACGCCCTCGATGCGCCTGCCAATGCGACCCTGGTTTTTTCATTTATTGGTTACGTCAGTCAAACGGTCAATGTCAGTGCACGATCGGTGCTCGATGTACAGCTGATGCAGGAATCGAAGAACCTGAACGAGGTCGTGGTAACGGCGCTGGGTATCAAACGGGAAGCCAAAACGTTAGGTTATGCCACGGCCACCGTCAATGCAGACCAGATTTCGACCAATCGTACCCCCAACGTAGTCAGCTCTTTACAGGGTAAAATGGCTGGTGTGAATATTTCTTCCCTGTCGACAGGGCCCGGCGGAACCGCGAAGATCCGCATCCGCGGACAATCGTCTTTCAGCGGACAGAATAACCCGCTGATTGTCGTCAATGGTGTCCCGATCGATAACTCCAACTTCGCTGGAGGGGGGGATTATAGTCCCCGGGCGGCGAACAATTCCGACGGCGGGGACGGTCTTTCTAGTATCAACCCGGATGATATCGAATCGATGACGGTGCTGAAAGGCGCGACCGCAGCGGCGCTTTACGGATCGCGTGCGAAGGACGGAGTGGTGATGATCACCACCAAGACCCGCGGCACGGGCAAAGGGATCGGATTGGATTACAATATCAATTTCACCACGGATACGCCGCTGGACTTTACTGATTTTCAGTACGAGTACGGCCAGGGCGAGGGCGGGAAGCGCCCGACCACCAAAGAGCCGACCTCAGGCGTGTGGAGCTTTGGTGAAAAATTCGAGCCCGGTATGACCCAGGTGTTGTTCGACGATGAAATATGGCCTTATGAGCCCGTACGCGGCCGTGTGAAACAGTTTTATAGGACGGGTACCAACATGACCAATACCATTACAGTCTCCAACAACGGCCCGAACGGCGGGTTCAGCCTTTCGCTTGCCAACACCGATAACCGCGGGATCGTGGAGAATAACAAATTTAACCGGAAAGTGGTGAACCTGGGTTTTACACAGAATATTTCCAAGCGGTTCACTGCATTCGGGAACATCAATTATTCCAAAGAGAAGAACACCAATCCACCGCAGATCGACGCCCAGGATTTTGCGACTTCGACGGTCATTTTCACGCTGGCGAACTCCATGCCCTTTGATGCCCTCAGGCAGAACCAGACCCATGCGAATGGGGATGAATTTGTGTTTTCAAGGTTCCTGGTGCGCAATAACCCTTACTACTCGTTAAGCCACCATTTTGAAAATATTAGCCGCGACCGGTTGTTTGGCAATGTTGCACTGAAGTATCAGTTTACCGACTGGCTCTATCTGCAGGGGCGGATTGCGCAGGACTTTTATGTACGCAATCAGGACTACAATATCCCCAACGGCTACGCACCGATTGCGAAAGCACCGGTGGGCTATGTAAACGGTTCGTTCACACAGGATGTGCGCAGAAACACCGAACGTAACCTTGACTTCATTCTGGGGGGAAACCATACCTTCGGCCATGTAGGTTTGGATGTGACACTAGGCGGTAACCAGCGCTATGCCCGGATGGACTACAACAGTGTAACGGTGCAGGATTTTATCCAGCCCGATCTGTACACCGTTATGAATGGCCGCGTCAAAAACCCGCTTTACAGCCTTTCAGAAAAGAAAATCAATTCACTATACGGGGCAGCGACGATTTCATGGAAAGAATTCATTTACCTGAACGTCACGGCGCGCAACGACTGGTTCTCGACGCTGGCACCTCAGAACCGCAGTATTTTATATCCGTCGGTAACGGGTAGCTTCATCTTCTCGCAGGCGTTCAAGAACCTGCCTGCCTGGATCACGTTTGGTAAATTGAGGGCTGCCTATGCACAGGTTGGCTCGGACAATGTGAACCCCTATTCGAATGCGCTGTATTACTCAGTAGACAACAACTCGTTTCCTAATCCCTCGGGCCAGCTGGTACCGGTGGGGGGCATCAATGCTTCCATCGTCCCGAACAAGAACCTGCGACCGCTTCGGATCAAGGAAGCCGAGGCAGGTTTGGAAATGCGGATGTTCAATAACCAGCTGGGTTTTGATTTGACATATTACCACAAAACAACTGATGATCAGATTCTTGCCGCCCAGATTTCAGACGCTTCTTCGTATGTGGCCCAGCTGATCAATGTTGGCCGGAGCCGGAACAAGGGCATCGAATTATTGCTGACCGGGTCGCCTGTCAAGGGAAAGGATTTTACCTGGGATGTGAGTTTCAATATTTCCTACAATACTTCCAAAGTGCTGAAACTCGGATTGGCGGACAAAGACACCGTGATCACGGTAGGCGGTGGGGGAGGCCGTACGCTCAATATGGTGGTTGGAAAGCCATTAGGCCAGCTTTACACGTTTATGTACCTGCGCGACGCCCAGGGACGTCAGGTGTTTGATAAAAACAGCGGTATGCCCATGCGGAACAACACATTGACAAACGTAGGCAATGCGCTTCCCAAGTATTTCGGAGGGATCACCAACACATTCACCTACAAGGGTATCGTGCTGTCGGCTTTGGTTGATTTCAAACTGGGACACAAAATGATTGCCGGGAGGAATATCAACTACCTGCGGCATGGCTTGTCGAAACGGACATTACCCGGCCGTGCGGAGGGATTTGTCATTGGAAACGGCGTAAATTCGGACGGTGAGGTAAACAAGACAAAGGCCGCGGTACAGCCATTTTATGAATCTGTTAACCCGTTGGGTGTCAATGAGGATTTTGTGTCCAATGCAGGATTCTGGAAGCTGCGGCAACTGACGCTGGGCTATGATCTGGGGAAATTGCTGCCTGAGAATTCATTTGTGAAAGGGCTGCGGTTAAGCGCGGTCGCCAACAATGTGCTGGTGATCAAGAAATGGACGGAAAACATGGATCCGGAGGAGGTACTCAACTCATCGGATAACGCGACCGGTCTGGATTTCTGGCCTGGTCTGCCGCCGACCCGCAGTATCGGTTTCAATCTGAATGTGAAATTCTAGTTTCAAAACGCCTTTCCCATGAAAGCTATATCCAAATACATCCTGTCGCTTGTGCTTTCTGTGACGTTTATCACAGGCTGCGACAATGGGTTCGACGAGATCAATACCAACAAGGTCGACCCGACTTCGCTGGCTCCCTCGCTGATCCTCAATAAGGCCATCATTGCCACTACTTACCTGGACGGCGTGTCAACGCTGGGCATGCTTTGCTACAATTTTGGTATCGTACAGCAGGTGATCACACCCTATGGAAGCTCGCTATCCGGTGGAAATTACAACCAGTTAAACAATGCGAATACGCCGGTAGTGTGGGTTAATTTTTACAGGAACGTGATCAAACAGCTCGTTGCGGTGACCGAGCAGACCAAGGACGATCCTTTACAGTCCAATATTTATAATGCGGCCCGGATTTGGAAGGCCTATGCATTCATGATCCTGACCGATACTTACGGTGATATTCCTTATTTCGAGGCGGGCAAAGGCTATATCAGCGAAGTAATCCGTCCCAAATACGATCCTCAGGAGGCTATTTACAGGGATATCCTCAAAGAGCTCGAAGAAGCGACGGCTGCGCTCGATGCCGCTCAATCGGCGGTAACGACTGATATTCTCTATGGCGGAGATGTCCCCCGCTGGAAAAAACTGGGTTATTCTTTCATGCTGCGTGCCGGAATGCGGCTTTCGAAGGTGGATCCAACTGGGGCCAAAGCCTACGTGTCCAAGGCGGTGGCGGGTGGTCTTTTTGAAAGCAATGCCGACAATTCAATCATAAGGCATACCGCCATTTATAACAATTACATTGCCAACCACCTCGCGGCCAGAGAGAAAACGAACTTCTACCTGGCGGCTCCGTTTGTCAATTACCTGAAAGAAAATAATGACCCGCGCCTGCCTGTGTTCGCCGTGCGTTACGTAGGCGCCAAGGGCGGGCCCGAGCAGGTCCCCACGCGTGCGAATTGCGATCCGAAGGTGCAGATCGGTATGCCCATGGGCTACAACGATGTGACGATCAACAGCGTGCTGGCCGAAAATGGCGTGGTGAGCCTATGGGATTTTACACAGATCAACCTTAAGACAGTTCTGAAACTGGACGCTCCTGAGTTTCACATTACCTATGCCCAGGTGCAGCTCCTGCTGGCGGAGGCGGCCGTGCGAGGCTGGGTATCGGGTGAGGCGGCCGATTACTATGCCAAAGGTATCCGGGCTAATCTGGAACAAATGGCCCTGTACGACCCCAGCGCGGCGATCAAGGAGGACGCTATCCTGGCTTACCTGAAAGCACATCCGCTGGACAATGCAAAGGCGCTCGATCAGATCAATACGCAATACTGGGTCGCGACCTTCCTGGATGGCAATGAGTCGTGGGCGAATTTCAGGCGAAGCGGCTTCCCTACATTGAAAAAGAACCCTTATCCAGGTTCGGAGATCAAGGAGGATTTTATACGCCGGATGCCTTACCCGGATTCGGAGATCGTCGTGAACCTGCAGAATGTGAATGACGCCAATGCGCGGCAAGGTCCGAACGACCTGAATACCCGGGTGTGGTGGGATAAAAAATAATGTCAGCGATATCAATTCTTAAACCTTTAACCTGATTGAAATGAGAGAGAACGGAATGAGTCGTCGTGATACGATGAAAGCGTTGGGACTGAGTGGGTCAGCCGGAATGCTGGGACTGTTTGGCGGTATCCCGAATGCCCGGGCCGACCGGGAAACCCCTCAGTATGCGAAGGCCATGAAACCCGTGACGATCAAGAGTGTTCGTGCGATTGCGACCGCTCCGCAGGGTTCCAACCTCATTGTGGTCAAAGTAGAAACGTCGGAACCCGAGCTGTACGGTCTTGGCTGCGCGACGTTCACTCAGCGGGCCGAAGTGGTGCTGGTGGCGATCAACACCTATCTCAACGAGTTTTGCGCTGGTAAGGATGTCGACAACATCGAAGACATGTGGCAAGGCGCATACGTGAGCTCCTATTGGCGCAACGGCCCCGTGCTGAACAATGCATTGAGCGGCCTCGATCAGGCGCTTTGGGATATCAAAGGAAAGCGGGCCGGAATGCCGCTGTACCAGTTGCTGGGCGGAAAGTGCCGGTTTGCGGTGCCCTGTTACACGCATGCGAACGGGCGCACACCCGAGGAGACCGTGGAGAGCGTGAAAAAGATCCAGGAACAGGGGTATCGCTACATCCGGATCCAGCAGGGCGGTTACGGGGCTGTGGGTAGCACCACCAAAAAACCGGATTTTAAAGAGGCGGGATTCGGGGGAGCAACCGACAATTACATGGATGAGAATGCCTATCTGAAAGCTATTCCTATTCTCTTTGAAACAGTACGCAAGCAATGCGGGGAAGAAGTGGAATTGCTGCACGACATTCACGAACGCGTGCAGCCCATGAATGCCATCAACATGATCAAAAAGCTGGAAGACTACCGGCCATTCTTTATCGAAGACCCTTTTTCACCCGAGAATATGAAGTGGTTCAAGCTGTTACGGCAAAGTACGACAGTGCCGCTGGCCATGGGCGAATTGTTCAACAACATCAACGAGTTTCTGGAACCGATGGCGAACCAGTGGTTCGATTTCATCCGGATCCACGTGTCACAGATCGGCGGCGTTACCCCGGCGATGAAGGTCGCGCGGCTGGGGGAATGGTTCAACGTCAAAACCGCATGGCATGGACCGGGTGACGTTTCGCCGGTCGGCCACTCGGCACATGCCCATATCGACCTGGCTGTCTGGAACTTCGGTATTCAGGAAGCGGTGCAGTTCAATGACAAAACGCTGGAAGTTTTCTCGGGCTGCCCGACGATGAAGAACGGCTACATGTCAGTGAACGAGGTGCCGGGGATCGGCGTGGATATCAACGAAAAGGCAGCGGCCAAATACCCGATCAGCACCAAATCCAACTGGCAAGTAAGAAAATTCGACGGCACGCTTATACGTCCATGAAAAAAACATCGCTTAAAGATATCGCACAACAAGCCGGCGTTTCTACCGCCCTGGTTTCCTATGTCCTCAACGGCAAAGAAAAGGAAACCAGGGTAGGGGAGGCCATTGCACATAAAATCAGGCAAATAGCAAAGGATTTGAATTACCAGCCCAACCACCTTGCCAAGAGCCTGAGGAGCGGCAAAACGCATACGATCGGGTTGATCATCGCGGATATTTCGAACCCGTTTTTTGCGAATATCGCCAGGGTTGTGGAAGATGAGGCGAAGAAGAACGGTTATACGGTAATCATCGGAAGCTGCGACGAACACGCCGACAAATCCTGGGACCTGCTCAATGTGCTGATCAACCGACAGGTAGACGGCTTTATCATCGTATCATGCGAAGGTTCCGAAAGCCAGGTACAGTATCTCAAAGAGCGGAACATCCCGTTTGTACTGCTGGACCGCCATTTTCCGGAAATACAAACTGATTTTGTTGCCACCAACAACTACAAGGCCTCCTACGATGCGGGGGTACACCTCGTGAAGAATGGCTATTCCCGTATCGGGATCATTGCCTATGACTCGAATATGTACCACATGGAAGAACGTGTCCGCGGCTATAAGCATGCATTGCGTGACAGTGGGGTGGACTTTCAGGAATCCTGGCTGAAAGCCGTGCATTTCGAACGGATGGATAGCGAAGTAAAGACGGCCATTGATGAAATTATGGCATCGGAGCAACGGGTAGAGGCTATTATTTTCGCGACTTATGGTCTGGCGATCAATGGATTGAAGTATATCAATGAGCTCCGTCTTAAAGTTCCCTCCGACCTGGCCATCGTCAGTTTCGGTCAGGCGGAAGTGTTCGATCTGTACTATTGCCCGATTACCTATGTGCGCCAGCCGCTGGAAATGCTTGGAAAAACAGCGGTAGAGTATTTATTAAAGAAACTCAAAAATCCGGACGAAGGCATGAAGCAAATCCTGATGGAGGCGAAGCTGATCGTAAGAGAGTCGTCGAAAGCCAGAATGACCCTTTCGAGCGGATGATTTTTTTAACGGAGTGCTTAAACGTTTAATGAACAGGTGGTTGCAAGATGCATCCAGCCAATCGGGAAGTGAAGTATTAGCGGAGCTTTCAGGAGCATCCTGATGACCACAATACACAATCAATAATCTGACCAACATGAAAATTTCCTGACCAAATCCGACAAAAGCTGACCAAACCTCATTACCAATGCAAAGGAGAAATTTTATCAAAACTGCCTTCCTGGGCACTGCGGCCGTCGCTACCGGTTTTCCAACAATGAAAGCGGAGGCTGCTTCGAAAATGAAGATCACTAAGATCCGGTACTACGCAGCCCCGGGCTATAATAAACCATTGTTCAACCAGGCGCGGGGGATCGTCGAGATCGAAACGGACGGTGGAATCATCGGGATCGGCGAAGGCGGTTCCAAAGATATGATCGAACAATGCGCACAGATGATGATCGGAGAAGACCCGTTTCGCATCGAGCACATCTGGCAGAATGTGTACAGGGGGATGTTCTACCCGCCCGGACGCGAAAAGCTGCATGCGCTGGGTGCGTTGGAAATGGCCTTGTGGGATATCAAAGGCAAGGCATTGAATGTGCCTGTCTACGAATTACTCGGAGGTGCAACCCGCGACTATATTGAATGCTATGCTACCGGTTTCAGGGCTTCCAAAGCCAAAACGGAGGAAGAACGGGCAAGGGATTGCATTGAAGCAGGCCTTCGCTCATACCGGATCGGTCCCACAGGCGGCAATGGCGATCAGCCGTTTGATTTCTACGAAAATGTGAAGAAGACGATCGAATTCTGCAAGCGTATCGACGAGGCCGTCGGTGGGGGCGGCAAATGGGCCATCGATCTGCACACACGTTTCGACATGACCGACGGTTTGAAGATATGCAATGCATTGGAATCGCTGGAACCCTATTTCGTAGAGGATATTATCCGCTCGGAAAACCCTTCGATATACAAAACGGTGCGGTCGATGACGAAGGTGCCGATCGCGGTAGGAGAGCAGTTCGGCGACCGCTGGGATTGCAACGAGTTTATCGAAAACCGCTGGATCGACTACACCCGGTTCACATTGCCGAATACCGGGGGCATCAGCGAATTCAAGAAACTCGCGTCGATGTGCGAAACGCATTACGTGGGGATGATCCCCCATTTCACCGGCCCGTTATCTACCGCCACGCTGGTGCATGTGCTGGGTTCGAGTAGTCCGTCACGGGCTTTGATGGAATTGGGCGGAGGGGAACCGGAACGGCCGCCTTACTTCAATGAGGATTTTATCAATTTTAAAAACGGCAAGCTCTATCTCAACGATGCGCCCGGTCTGGGTGTGAAGTTCGATCCCAAGAAAGCAACATTCGTCATGGAGGTCAAGGAAAAAACCAAGTTTCCGCACCCGATCCTGAAAAGCCCCGACGGTTCTATCCATAACTGGTAAAAGACATGAAATCAAACCCCAAATCTACGTTATCGCGCCGCTCGGCTATTCAGTCGGTGCTGGGGATCGCGGCTACCGGCTCGATCCTGCTTCCGAAGACCTCCTATGCAGCCAATCCGGTGCCTTTCCAGGCATACGGCAAGGTGAAGATTACAAAACTGGAAACTTTTTTGGTGAAGCCCCGGTGGATTTTTCTCAAAATCCATACGGACGCAGGTATAGTCGGGCTGGGCGAACCTTTGCTCGAAGGTCGTGCATTGACTATCAAAACAGCCATTCAGGAGATCGAGCCTTACCTCGTAGGCAAAGATCCCCGGGCGGTAGTCCACCATTGGCAGGCCATTTACCGGCACGCATTCTACCGCGGCGGGCCGGTCCTCACCAGCGCATTGAGCGGGATCGACCAGGCACTTTGGGACATCAAGGGCAAATTGCTCGGCGTGCCGGTGCATGAGCTTTTGGGCGGGCCCACGCGGGACCGGGTGCGCGTGTACGGCCGTGCGGCGAATGCCGAGGATATGAAGAAGCGTAAAGCGGAGGGTTTTACGGTAATAAAGACGGGCGTAGCTAAGAAAAATCCTGCCAACATCGTCGAGAACCCCGCATTCATCCGGTATGCGGCTGATAATTTTGCTTCGCTCCGGGAAGCCGGCGGGCCCGAAATGGATATCGCCATCGATTTCCACGGCGCAGTTCCGCAGCAGACTTCCAAAGTGCTGATCAAAGCGCTGGAACAGTATCAGCCCATGTTTGTGGAGGAACCTTGTCAGGCACAGAATGTCGATACCCTGGTGGACATTGCCCGGGGAACGCATATTCCGATTGCTACGGGTGAGCGGATCTTTACCAAATGGGGCTTTCGCGAAATCCTTGAAAAGGGTGCCGCAAGCATTATTCAACCCGATTTGTGTCATGCCGGAGGCTTCACCGAGGGCAGGATCATCGCCGGGATGGCCGAAGCCTACTACATACCCATTGCTCCGCATAACCCAATGGGGCCGATTTCACTGGCCACCGGTTTGCAACTCGCCGCAAGCGTTCCCAACTTCCTCGTGCAGGAGCAGGTTACGCTGGGTGAAGGTTATCTCAAAGAACCGTTCAAACTGCAAAAAGATGGCACCGTCATGGTGCCCACGAAGCCCGGGTTGGGAATCGAGCTCGATGAAGACCAACTGAAAGATAAGATCGGCCACGATTGGAAAAACCCGGAAAGTTATAACGCACTGGACGGCTCCGTCGTCGATTGGTAACAAACCTGACCACCAGTTGAAATACTGAAAGCATGACCAGGCTTCCGGGATCCAAAACCGGCAAGTGTGGGAGCGTTCGCCCTTGGCGGAGTTTAAATTGTATTTTTTTATTTTTTAATGTAAATATATATTGTTCAAGACCATGAGAAAATTGCTGGGTTTATGCTTGGTTTATCTCGTTCTGGCGCAGGGATACCTGTTTGCACAGAATGGCAGGGTGACCGGAAAAGTGACAGATCAGGACAATGCCGCGCTCCCGGGCGTGAGTATCCTGATCAGCGGGACTTCGCAGGGAACTGTGACGGATGGTGAGGGAAATTTTGTGCTCAATGTTCCTGGAAATGGAACTTTGGTTTTTTCCTTTATCGGTTACGAAAGTCAGACCATCGCGATCGGCAACCGGTCGGCGATCGAGGTAAAAATGGCGCAGGAATCCCGTAGTCTGGGTGAACTGGTCGTGGTAGGATATGGTACTCAGAGGAAAACCGACGTCACGGGAGCACTGTCGGTGGTTTCGACGCGTGAGTTCTCACAGCAGCCGGTTACACGTCTCGATCAGGTGTTGCAGGGGCGTGCCGCGGGGGTACAGGTAACGCAGTCCAACGGCGCGCCCGGCGGTGATTCGCGGGTGCGGGTACGCGGGGCCAACTCGGTACTCGGTAATAATGACCCGCTCTACGTGATCGACGGTTTTGTAGGTGCGAATTACAACCTGTTGAACCCCAATGATATCGAGTCGCTGCAAGTGCTGAAAGACGCTGCTTCAACATCCATTTACGGTAGCCGTGGTGCCAACGGGGTTATCATTATTACGACCAAGAAGGGTGCCAAAGGCATTAAGGTCAGTTACGAAGGCCAGGGCAGCGTTTCGAATGTGATCAAGAAATTTGACATACTGCCGGCCGGGGAATTTGCGGAGATCGTGAATGCGCGGGCGTTGGCTACCGGATCGAATGCCCCGTTCACAGCGGCGCAGATCGATGACTTCAAAAAGAATGGCGGTACCGATTGGCAGGATCTTGTGTACCGTAACGGCAGTGGTCAGCAGCATCAGGTAACGGTGTCCGGCGGTAATGAGAAGACGTCTTTCCTGATTTCGGGCAACTACGTGAATCAAAAAGGCATTGTGGAAAACAGCGGGTTTAAGCGTTATGTGCTGCGTACCAACCTGAATACGCAGCTCAGTAAAAAACTTTCTCTCCGGCTCAACCTCTCGGGAGCCAAGACGGCCAATCACAATACCGATGGCGGCGGCGCGCTGATCGAAGCCTTGCAATGGGCCCCCACGACGCCCGCTTACGGAGCAGACGGCCAACCCACATTTGCGGATCCCACCGGTTCGGTTTCCAGAAGCCCGCTCGACCATCTTTACGACAAATCGATCGATACGGAGCGTATGAACATCAATGCGATCGGAGGTTTGAACTATCAGCTGCCGATCACAGGCCTGTCGCTGGACCTGCAATATGCGATCAACTATCTGGATGCTCAGAATAAGAACTTCAACGGCAAGCGGTTATCCAATAATAATCCCAACGCGACCCGCTACTCGGCCGACCAGGTGACTTTGCAGAATACCAATGCATTGAACTACAACATCACTTTGGGCAATCATTCCATCAATGCGGTGGCGGTATTGGAAACGCAGCAGTTTACGGACAAGAACTTCACCGCAACGGCGAACGGCCTCCGCTTTCCGCAGTTGGGTTACGATAACATCGGTGGTAATTCCGCTGCCACGGTTAGTTCCGGATTTTCGAAATGGACATTGCTTTCGTTGCTGGGCCGGGTGAATTACGCATTCAAGGATAAATACCTCCTCACAGCGGCGATACGCCGAGATGGTTCTTCCAAATTCAGCGAGGATAACCGAAATAGTGTTTTCCCGTCCGTGGCCGTGGGATGGCGCCTTTCGGAGGAGGAATTTATCAAAAAACTCAATGTGTTCAGTAACCTGAAATTGCGCGGAAGCTGGGGTAAAACGGGCAGCCAGGCCATCAATCCTTATGCAACATTATCGCCTTACAACTCTACGCAGGTCGGGTTTAACAATACAGGCGCCACTGCCGGCGTGATCCAGGGCAACCAGGGTAATAAGAACCTGAAATGGGAAACCACTACCCAAACCGACGTAGGTATTGAAATGGAATTCCTGAATGGTCGTCTGCATTTCGAAGCGGATTACTTCAATAAAAGAACCACAGACCTGCTACTCAATGTACAGTTACCTAACTATGCGGGCGGCGGTACGCAGCCACGTAATGTGGGTGAGGTGAGAAACAGCGGATTTGAGTTTTCTATCGGCGGCACACCTATTGAAAAGGGTAAATTCCGCTGGGAAACCAACCTGAACCTGTCTACCCTAAAAAACGAAGTGGTGAGCCTGGGGGGCCTGCCGCGCATCGGCACAGGAACGGGAGCGGGCGGTGGTATGTCCATTACCAACGAGTTCATGCTCATGCCCGGACAACCCCTGGGATCATACTGGGGCCTGAAGTACCTCGGTACGTTCAAACCCGAAGAGGCCGATCTGGCTGCGAAGCAAGGCCGTGTGCCGGGAGATCCGCATTATCAGGATGTGAATGGCGACAATACAATTACGACCGACGATTTCCAGATCGTAGGCCATGCGTTCCCCAAATTGACGGGTGGCTGGAACAACACGTTCACCCATGGTGGATTCAGTCTGAACGTCTTTTTCCAGGGAGCATTTGGTTTGGATAAATTGAATTACACCCGTGCCGGCGCGATGTCCGGTTCCGGCGAAGCACGGCAATTCCTGCTGACCGAGATCCGCGACTACTATCGCCCGGATAACGAACATTCTGATATTCCTGCATTCACCAAGACCTACCAGCCATTTACACAGTCGAGCAGGTTTGTTGAAAACGGTAGTTTCGTAAGGTTGAAGAACATCAGCCTGGCTTACAATGTACCGTCCTCGGTTTTCAAAGACAAACTGAATATCCGGGTCTTCGCCAGCGCTACCAACGTCCTGACCTTCACTAAATACACCGGACCCGATCCCGAATCGAGTAATGTGGGCTCTAATACTGACACGGCCATGGGTATCGACCGCGGTTCGTATCCGAATGCAAAGGTGTATACGCTGGGATTGACCGTTGGGTTTTGAGGGGGCAGTCGGCCATCGCGTTGTGACCTGACATACTCCATTGCTGGACAGCCGAAAGCTGAAGTTATAACAGCAAACATCTAATCGATTTAAAAACTAAGTGCCGAAAGCCGATGGCCGGAAGCCAAAGTAAATACTAAAAGAACATGAAAAAACTACAAACGTTACTTCTATGCGGCCTCCTTCTGACGGGAGCGGGTTGCAGCGATTACCTGGATGAGGATAAGACCGGGCTGTTGTACGGCCCGAATGTGCTGTCAACCCAGGACGGGCTTGAATCGGCTTTGACCGGCGCTTATAAAGGTCTGGCGAACCAATGGACGTACGGTTTCCTGCACCCGTCGGCTAATGCCGCAGTGCTCGGTGCCGATGATGTGACTACTCACCCGGCCAGTAACAAGGCCGACTGGCGGGAGTTTGATCAGTTTAATGTTTCGACTACTAATCAGCGGTCCAATGCAGTGTACAACGGTTGCTATAAGGCGATTCAGGGAGCTAACAATGTGATCAATAACTATGAGAAAACAGTAGGAACGAAAGCGACGATCGACATCATTGTTGGCGAAGCGCATTTTATTCGCGCATTTTCGTACTACTGGCTCACGCGTTTCTGGGGTAATATTCCGCTCATTCTCGCCGGAGAATATTCCGATGATTTGCTGACAGTAAAAAAATCGACCCCGCAGCAAGTGTATGACCTGATCGTCGCAGACCTCAAAATCGCGGAAACCAATTTGCCGAATGCAAAACGTGACCCGGGGCGGCCTAATAAGGGCTCTGCCAAAGCGTTTCTGGCAGATGTATACCTGACCATGGCGGGCTGGCCTTTGAAACAAACCGACAAATACGACCTGGCCGCGGCCAAAGCCAAAGAAGTGATCGACAATGCCGGCACTTACGGTTTTGAACTGCTTCCGACATTTGCGGCTGTGTTCGACAACGACCCGGCCTCATCGGGTACCAAAGAGGCCGTTTTCCAGATCAGCGGATACCTCGGCGGAAGCGGTACTGCGAATGCGACTTATGGCAACACCACGATGCCGGGAGAAGAAGGCGGATGGGACGATATGTTTGCAGAGCTGAATTTCTTCAAAGATTTCCCCGCAGGACCCCGGAAAGATGCTACGTTCCGGACCGAATTCGGGCTGGGCGCTACCAAAATCCCCTGGCAGAATAGTCTGACCAAACATCCTTACTATCAGAAATGGTATATCAAAGGCAACATCGTGACATCGAGCATTTCGTTGCCATCGGTGATGATGCGTTACCCGCACGTACTGACGATTTTTGCCGAGGCGAAAGCGCGAGGCACCGGCGGACCTGATCAGGCGGCTTACGACGCATTGAATAAAGTGCGTTTGCGTGGCCGGGCTGCTGGTACAAAGGCACTTGCCATGACGGACGGCCTTACCGCTGCCCAGTTTGCCGATGAGGTTGTGCAGGAGCGCGCGTGGGAATTTGCCTGTGAAAGAACACGCTGGTTTGACCTGGTGCGTCTCGAAAAAGTGGAGGAAGCCAATGCGAAGAAGAGTACGGACGATCTGCAGCCGATCAAACCGATCGCAAAAGCAAATTACTGGTTCCCGCTGCCTTACACCGATACGTCAATCAACCCGAATTTGAATGAATAGAGCCGCGGTGTAACACGAATGCAAATGCCCTTCGCCCGCAGCGGCGTCCGCTGCGGGCGAAGGTGAAACAAGAATGTCGGTCTGAACGAAGTTGAAGACAGCGCAGTCCCATGCAACGATGTACACCCGTTTCCGAAATACAAATATTTGAATAACATTCCAATGCCGACGATCCAGATGCTATGAGCCGCCTTTCTATTAAATTTATATTCCTGCTCACCTCAGCCGCAACTTTTTGCAGCTTCATACAAACCGGCCGGGAAGATCCAAAGGACGCCGACTGGCCGGTGTATGGTGGCAACAATGCGGGCAACCGCTATTCTTCCCTTAGCCAGATCAACCGGGATAATGTCAGAAAGCTGGAACTGGCCTGGTCGTATGATACCGGTGAAAACAACAAGCCGGGCGAGCGGGGAATGGACATCCAATGCCAGCCCATCGTGATCGACGGTATTATGTACGGTACCACACCACGGTTGAAGGTCTTTGCGGTCGACGCGGCGAGCGGAAAGGAGCTTTGGAAGTTTGACCCTTTTGAGGGTAAAAGGCCCAGATTCCATCCCGTGCGCGGGGTTGTATACTGGTCGGAAGGGAATGACAAGCGCATTTTGTTTACCGCCGGTGCTTCCTTGTTTGCATTGCATGCAGAAACAGGGCAGTTGGTTAAGGATTTTGGCAAGAACGGGGAAGTGGATTTTCATGATGGACTTGGAGACAAGGAAACCTATGGCTATGACCCTTACCAGTTCAACATCCGGAATACCACACCCGGCGTTATTTACAAAAACCTTCTGATTACAGGCTCGTCCGTTTCCGAGGGTGGGGACGCATTACCCGGGCATATCCGGGCATTTGACGTACGCACGGGCAAAGTGGCCTGGGTTTTCAGAACGATCCCTTTACCGGGGGAGTATGGCTATGACACCTGGTCGAAGGACTCGTACCGCAAGCTCGGTGGTGCCAACTGCTGGGCGGGAATGGTGATCGATGAAAAACGGGGAACGGTTTTTCTGGGTACAGGTTCTCCTTCTGTCGACTTTTACGGCGCGGCCCGGAAGGGTACCAACCTGTTTGCCAGTTGCGTGATCGCCCTCGATGCTGGCACTGGTAAACGGCGCTGGCACTTTCAGACCGTCCACCACGACCTTTGGGACCGCGACATTCCTTGTCCGCCCAACTTGATTACCGTGAAGAAGAACGGAAAAATGGTGGATGCAGTGGCTCAGGCCACGAAGGACGGCTACATTTTTCTTTTGGACCGGGAAACAGGAAAGCCTTTGTTTCCTGTAAAAGAAATGCCTGTACCAACTGCAATGCCATTGCCCGGCGATGAACCCTGGCCAACGCAGCCTGTGCCGGAGAAACCCGCTCCATTTGCGAACCAGACTTTAACTGCCGCCGACATAACCACCCGCACACCCGAGGCGTATGCCTACGTACTCGACCGGTTCAAAAGCAGTAACAAAGGACCAAAAAATCAGCCGCCGGACACACTTGGTGGCTTGCTCTATGGTATCGGCGGAGGCGCCGAATGGGGCGGCACGGCAGCGGACCCGAAAGGTATCGTGTACGTCAATGGAAACAACATGCTCTGGTGGCTCAAAATGCAGGATGCGAAAGCGGCCCGGGCCGGAGTGGCCGCTTCGAGGGGATCGGTGCTTTTCAATACCAATTGCGCGGCTTGCCATGCAACTGACGTAAAGGGCGCCACGGCGTCGGCTGCGAGCCAGGCGTATCCTGTTTTGAAGGATATCGGCCGGCGCATGAACCGGGAGCAGATCGGAACATTGCTGGAAACCGGACGGGGAAGAATGCCTTCTTTTCAGCATATTTCCAAAGAAGACCGCAATGCAATCATTAATTTCCTTTTGAAAGAGGAGTTGAAACCCTCGGGTAATGATATTCACGCGCAAACGGCCCAGGCAACTACGCAAAACAATGGCGATTTCCCGTACATGCCGCCTTATGTCAATAACGGCAATGTGCAGTTCAGGGATCAGGACAATTTTCCAGCCATCAAACCGCCCTGGGGCACACTGAACGCCATCGACATGAACACCGGGGAATACCTCTGGAAAGTTACATTAGGCGAATACCCGGAGCTGACCCGGCAAGGCGTTCCACCGACCGGTACAGAAAATCACGGCGGACCGATTGTAACCGCCGGCGGCCTGCTGTTTATCGCAGCGACTTACGACGAAAAACTGAGAGCATTCGATACACGTACCGGAAAGGTGGTATGGGAATACAAACTGCCAGCCGGCGGTTTCGCCACCCCGATTACCTATATGGTCAAAGGAAAGCAATATATTGCGATCGCTGCCGGCGGTACCCGCTACGGCCTGAAACCGGGCGGCACCTATGTAGCGTTCGCTTTGCCATAGCGACAGTGCCTTGGGCGCGCCGTTTCTAACCAGGGACTTCGGTACCCTGGTCCCTAACTGAGTAAAAAGTTATAACCAATGAAAAAGTACCTGCTAAGTTGTGACTGGGGCACGTCCTCTTTTAGATTAAGACTGGTGCATGTAAAGGACCACGAAATAGCGGGTGAAGTCACTTCCCCCAACGGGATCGGAACAGCGCACAATGCCTGGAAGGAAGCCGGGACGAGTATGGGCGTATCGCGGGACAGTTTTTTCCGGGATATTCTGGCCAAACAGATTGCGGCGCTTAACCGACAGACAGGGATCGATACCGCCGGCGTTCCCATCGTGCTTTCGGGTATGGCTTCATCGTCCATCGGCATGAAGGAGCTGCCTTACGCGAGGTTGCCTTTCGCGCTCGACGGTAGCCACGTCCAGGTCGCGCATTTTGGAGAAGAGCATGATTTTGCACACGAAATCATGCTGGTCTCGGGGGTAAAGAGTGATCACGATGTTATGCGGGGTGAAGAAACTCAGCTGATCGGACTCGCT
Source organism: Dyadobacter ginsengisoli DSM 21015 (assembly GCF_059568735.1). NCBI lineage: Bacteria > Pseudomonadati > Bacteroidota > Cytophagia > Cytophagales > Spirosomataceae > Dyadobacter > Dyadobacter ginsengisoli. The sequence goes on along the minus strand of NZ_JCANTY010000001.1, from coordinate 1,527,978 downwards.
GCTGCCATGGACCTTTCGGGACGCGACGCGGTTTTCATCTTCCCGGGTACGCATTCGAAACATATGTTTGTCCGTGACGGAAGGCTGGTGGATTTCAAAACCTTCATGACCGGCGAAGTGTTCAATCTCATGGCATTCCACAGCATTCTCAAAGATTCCATTGAACACATCCAGCAGACCGACTTTACAACGGAAGCACGGGATGCGTTCCGTGCGGGGATACGCGAGTCGGGTTCGGGAAATATTTTAAATGCACTATTTACAGTAAGAACCAACCAGCTTTTTGATTTATTAGACAAGAGAAAGAACGGCATGTTCCTGAGCGGGCTGCTGATCGGCTACGAAATCCGCGACCTGACGAAGGAAACCAATGCGCACCTCGTCCTTTGCGGGGGGCATAACCTCTATCATTTGTACAAAGCAGCCATTGAAACACTGAATCTTGCAGGACGGGCCACGATCATCCCGTCCGAGATTGTCGATCAGGCTGCGACGATCGGGCATATCCGCATATTTGAGAACCAGAATTTAACATTGAATAAAACAAATTTATGAGTGAGCGTACATTTTCATGGGAGTTGTTTAACAAAGCGCCGCTGGTCGGCATCATCCGTAATATTTCACCGGAGGACGTGAAGCGTATCCTGCCCATTTACCGTGAAGCCGGACTGACAACCGTCGAAATCACCATGAACACCCCGGGAGCCACCGACATTATCCGTTACGCGCTGGAAAACGAGCATTATGGGCTGAATATCGGGGCCGGGACTGTTTGCACCAAGGATGACCTGGAGGCAGCGCTCGAAGCCGGTGCTCAATTCATCGTTACACCGGTGATCAGCAAAAAAGTTATCAAATCCTGCGTCAAAAAAGGCATTCCCGTTTTTCCCGGGGCATTCACACCGACAGAGATTTACAATGCCTGGACAATGGGCGCGTCCATGGTAAAGATCTATCCGGCTACTTCACTGGGCCCCGAGTACATCAAAGACCTCAAAGCGCCGATGAATCAGCTCAAACTGCTGCCGACCGGCGGCGTGGGCCTGGAAAACATGTCGGCATTCCTGAAAGCCGGTGCCAACGGTCTGGGAGTAGGCGGGCAACTGTTTGACAAAAAGCTGATCCAGGAAAAAGACTGGGACGGACTGAAAGCACATTTCCTCCAATTCGCACAAAAACTTGCTTAGCAAATGGGTAAAGTAAAGAATTACCGCTGGATCATCGTGGTCCTGCTATTCCTCGCCACGACTATCAATTACCTCGACAGGCAGATTATCGGCTTGCTGAAACCCATTCTGGAAAAGGAGTTTGTGTGGACAGAAACCGACTTTGCGCGTATTGTAATGGCATTTACGGCAGCCTACGCCGTGGGCTTACTGGTATTTGGCTGGCTCATCGACAAGATCGGGACGAAGGCGGGTTATTCTTTTACCATCATCTTCTGGAGCGTTGCAGGGATGTTGCACGCGGTGGCGCGAAGTGCGTTCGGGTTCGGGTTGGCGCGTGTGGGACTGGGGCTGGGAGAGGCCGGTAATTATCCGGCGGCCGTTAAAACGGTGGCGGAGTGGTTTCCCAAAAAGGAACGGGCATTGGCTACCGGATTATTTAATGCGGGTACCAGTGTCGGCGTTGTGGTAGCATTAATGCTGGTGCCCTGGATTCTGAACCACTATGGCTGGCAGGAGGTTTTCTGGATTACCGGGGCACTAGGTTTTGTGTGGCTGGTATTCTGGCTGTTGTTTTATGATATTCCGGCGAAGCAGAAGCGCATTACCGCCGAAGAACTGGAATACATCGTCAGCGGGCAGGACCAGGACGAGAACGCCGCCGAGAAGCAGCCGGTGAAATGGCTGAAACTCTTTACGTTTCCACAAACTTGGGCGTACATCACAGGGAAAGGGCTCATCGACCCTATTTACTGGTTTTTTCTCTTCTGGCTGCCGTCCTATTTCGCTTCCACATTCAATCTCGACCTCAAAAAGCCCAGTCTGGAACTGATGCTGATTTATACCGCTACCACGGTGGGCAGCATTGGCGGAGGGTATCTTTCATCGTGGCTCATCAAAAGGGGCTGGCCGACCCTTAAAGCGCGCAAAACGGTACTGCTTGCGCTGGCGTTCTGCGAATTGTCGGTGATCCTGATCCAATTTTCTTCCGGCGTATGGATGGCCGTTGGGCTGATCAGCCTGGCCGTGGCATTGCACCAGGCCTGGGCGACCAATGTGTTTACGTTGCCCTCAGACCTTTTCCCGAAACAGGCTGTCAGTTCCGTTGTGGGTATCGGCGGCATGGCGGGTGCCGTCGGGGGAATCCTTTTTCCGATCCTGATCGGCGATCTGCTGGACACTTATAAAGCAGCGGGAAATATTCAGGCGGGGTACAATATCATTTTCACCATCTGCGGATTTACCTACCTCGTGGCCTGGCTGATCATCCATTGGCTTACGAGAACGCCCAAGGTCGTGGAGCTCGACGATCTGCGTTAGTTCCTGGTCTGCTTATTCACAAATCCGCCGTCGTTGGTCTCAAAGCTATGTTTCCTCTTTTTCTTAAATATGGCTTTGAGACTATCCAGAAACGATTCTTTCTTTAATTCTGTGGGCTCGTAGGGTGTAATGGTCTTATTTCCAACCTGCTTGTGGAACGGCTTCGGACGTTTTGCTTTTTCAAAGACCACTACACTGTCGTAAAATGCAATGCCGCTGATATGCCGGGATATGTCATCGAAAGTGATGGCGGTTTTGTCATGGATATGGTGTTCGTATAAGTGGTCGATCAGGCCTTTGGCGTATTCGACGAAGGTGCCGGATTGTCTCAGGCCGCCGTGAAATTCGGTCCAGTAGGAAGTATGCGTATCTTCCACCACATACAGTCCACCTTCTTTGACTTTCAGGTAAAGCGTTTCAAATGAGACCAGTTGCTGGATCATTGTATGTCCGCCGTCGTCGAGAATGATATCGAGCTCGGGGAGCTGCACCATCACGTTTTCAAGGAATGCCTTGTCACTTTGTGAGCCAATGAAGATGGTCGTATTCTCTTCTTCCAGTTTTTTACAATCCGGATTGATGTCAATGGCATAGATATGCGCATCGGCGCCAAAGAACTTCTTCCACAATTGCAGCGAACCTCCGTGCGAAATACCTATTTCAAGCATGTTGACCTTCTTGCCACGGTATTGCGAGAAGTGCTTTTCGTAAATATCAAAATAATGGTCCCACTTATGAATGAGATTACCTTCATGGCTGTAAAATAAATCTCTGATTGTCATGGCTTTAAAGTTTTTATCTGCCGGAGGCAGTTGTTTAGGATGTGCAAGATAGGTTAAAGGAAAGAAATATAAACAGGTTACATCGGAGGTCCGGCCGATTGTATTGGGTTGTAGGCCTGCATTTCAAAGTCTATATTTGGTTTGATTAATGTAAAAAAAAGACGTTATGGCCATTTACATGCAAAGAACCGACTCGGATGACCCGGATTTTCAGGCCATGGTCCGGCGGCTGGATGCCGAGCTTGCAGAGCGGGATGGTGCAGAGCATTCATTTTACTCCCAATTCAATAAGATCGATAAGATCCGTCACGCAGTGGTGTGTTATGAGGACGGGACTGCCGTGGGCTGTGGTGCCATCAAGGCATTTAGCGAAGAGGCCATGGAGGTGAAACGTATGTACGTTTCCACCAATGGCCGCAAAAAGGGAATCGCGACGCGTGTCCTGACGGAACTTGAAGATTGGGCAAGGGAGATGGGGTATCTGCATTGTGTGCTCGAAACAGGTAAAAGGCAGCCCGAAGCCATCGCATTGTACGAAAAGAACGGTTACATCCGCACGCCTAACTACGGACAGTATGTGGGCATCGAAAATAGCGTCTGTTTCAGAAAGATATTGTAGTGATCAGTGCCCAATATTGCGGTTTGGAACCGCTGTTATCAGGCGCGTAATCGATGTACACAGGTGAATACACGTTACGTACACACAAGTACGAGGATCGGCGTTTTCAGTTTAATAATCAAATGTCAGTGTAAAAGCAGAGTTGGCAATACCTTCATTGTTGATCATTACCGTTTTGGGGTAGCCATTGGGCAGATATTCGTAGCGGTAATGAATGTCGTATTGGTTTCCATCCTTAAATTTTAACGTCATTTTGGTGATATTGTGCGGGCTTAGCGACTGCAGCCCGATTGTCCCTTCCTGATTCATGCCCAGGAAAAAAAATGGATTGGGATGGTTGTCGTACTGTACCTCATATACAACATGGGGTACCGGATTGCCAGCCAGAAACATCCGGGATCCGGTAATATCATGCGCCGCATTACGGGTATGCAAAGTGCGGGATTGCGAGGCCGCGCCGGCCGGGCCATAGGTTTCTTCGCGAACCACATAACCGGCTTTGTCGAAAAAATAGTCGGTAAATCGCTCATTCTGACCCGGTGTCATTTGCAAGTGAACCGTTCTGACCGAATCCGAAACGGGTGTTAAGAATGTGCTGATGAATTTTGGGTAAAAGTACTCTGGAACAGGCGGATCGCTTTTAAATGTAGCCAATCTCTGAACTTCATAGCTGGTGACCAGTTTACCACTTCGCTCTAAACTGCCGGTTGCGTAAAGGAGAGGCGTAGCAAGAGGCGTGTAGCTTTTATGTTCTGCGAGCTGTCCGTCTTTATAAAAATACGTCACAAGCAACTGGTCATCATAGAGCACTTTGCTGAGCTGGGTGTCGGTAGCGGGAAGCCCGAAAGGTGCCTGCTGCTTGAAAATGCTGGATTGGAATGGATCCGGGTTTTCCTCTTTTTTACAGGAATACATGGCAAAAATGCCCAGTGCGAATAGCAATTTTTTCAAGGCCTCGATGGGAGAGAAGTGGTAAGGCAATGTTAGTAAATTAACATTATAGATGCAATAGGTTACATATTGTGATTTGCGGAATCATAAGGGGTTGAGCACAGCAAACTGGCCGTTTCGGGTGTCCAGCAATAAACGGTGATGCAGAAAAAGTTTGTTGCCCGTCATGCCGCCGATTCCCAGTCTCCGCATTTGATCGATCTGGGTGGCGCTGGCTCCCTCCATGTAAGTGACACGATGAATGGGAATCCGCCGGGAATTGATTTCCAGACTGTCGTTGGTAGGGCTTGTGTAGGCAGCGAGCGTCTTGTCCCAGGAAGCAACCTGATATTGCACCGGCATTGTACCTGGTGTAGCCATCCGGTCGAAGCTTTGCTTATCGGTCAGCAGTTCGAATGCGCTGGAACCTGTATCAAAGAAAAGAAGCGTTTTTGCTCCGTGAATGATGGCCGGCAAAAGCACCGACCTCCCCGAGAAAGAAAACTCAGACATGGCTTGTTCGGATTTTAACGAAGAAGGCAGTTCAGGCGCATTGGTGACAGACTGCCGCGGGTAATCTATTAAAATCATCCTGTTCTCGATAAAATCTGCGCCGATGGTACCTATGATCAGCACTTCGGACTCGGGTGCGGAATCTGCTTCGTCGAACTGCTTCACGGCAATCGACTTTGCCGTTACCGGCATTTGACCTACATGAAAGGTATAGTCTTTCAGTGTTTGCAAGGAATCGGTGACTGTCATAGCCAGGTGGTACTTGTTAGCAATATTCAGCAGTTTATCCCGGTAAAACATCGAATAGGGCGAGCCTGAATCAAACTGCATGTAGAACTGCCGGGGACAACCGGGAAGCCGGATGGGCAGCAGTAGCGCCGCGTGGGGCTCCCAATTCGGGCCGATGGAATCGCCCTGCCATTTAAATGCAATGCTGTGGGATGTCGCGGGTAGTACCAACTGGTTGGCCGGGAGTGTACGGGCCTGCTGTCCTTGGGCAGTATTAATCCATATTCCAGATCCAAATGCGATTATCAAAAACAGACACCGAGGTAGATTCATTTCTTTTGCGCTTGAAGGTTTGACTAGATGAGTCAAATGTAGTCAAGGCGTGTAGAGGACAATCGGTCCGGAACCCGACTTTTGCCCGACATTTAACAAGTGTCAGGATATTGGATTTTGTTGGAGGTTGTTAGTCAGTTTCTTGCATTCTAAAAGTGTTCTGGTAATCCACAGCGCATTTACCACGTACATGAACAACGTGGGCACCAGATAGTGAAGAAAATAGCTGGGATGGAGATGCGGTACCACTAAAAAATTGTAGGCAACGGTTAACAAGAGCATCAGGTGAAGCGCGAGTAGCCAGTAGATCTGCCCTCTAAGCACGTGTCGGGCATAAGCAAGGGCTGCGGGGGGCAAGCCCTTCATTTTTCTTTGTAAATACAGTGGCACCAGAAAATGGACGAAGGGCAAAACGAGATAACTGAAACAGGACAAGCAAATCAATCTCAGCTCATGCATCACCTTCTCCGCATCGATTGCGGTGACGGTATTCAGGGGGTCATAGGATAGGTCGCTGTTATGAAATGCGTGGAGATCTTCGAAAGGAATATCCAGTGCGGTTGATATCGTTCTCAGCGTGTAGGAGCGGGGAGTGGTCTTACCGTTTTCAATACGCTGTATGGTTCGTACGGTCAGGTGCGTGAGCTCAGCTAACTCTTCTTGTGTCAGGCCCCGTTTTTTTCTTGCCAGACTTACGATTCCGGAAATGCCCGTTTCCGTATTAGATTCCACCGCCATGCTCCGATCATGTTTCTCCATATCATCCAACCAGGTCGACATACTCACGCAGGATGCGTTCTAACTCTTGCTTTTTGACTTCCACGTCTGCCATATCGTTCAGATGGACGAGCCTTCTGTCTTTGTAATTACCTTCCAGCAGCCCGGACTGGATTTGCGTAATGGCCATGTGATGGAACACGATCTGGACATTTTGGGTCGTGCGCGGGTTGAACGTCAGCAGATCGGCGGAGGTGTAATAGCTCGGTGCATTCCACTTGATCCGCTCGGTAATTTTCGGACTGGCTGATTTGACAATGGCTCGTACAGCCTCTATTTCAGCCTTCAACGGGTGTTCGAGGCGCGTCATGAATTCGGCGACCTGTTCCGCGTCGGTCAGCTTGGGCGCATGGGGTTTAGCCGCGGATTTCTTTGGTTCTGAAGGCATATGGTTCGGTTCAGGCAACAGGTTCTTCCACTGGCGGGACGATCGCCGGCCCGGTTGTAATATACTTCTTATGTTCCTTACCCCAGTCGATCATCGCCAGGATAATGTTCGCGAAAGTCTTGCAATAGGGTGTCGACTCATATTCGACCACCACCGGGGAGTCGGGATACACGGTCCGGGTGATCAGCTTATTCATTTCCATTTCCTTCAGTTCCCTCGAGAGCATCCGGGTGGTGATGCCGGGAATACTTCTTTCAATTTCCCGAAAACGTTTATTTCCATTGCATATCGAGTTGATAATGGGCAGTTTCCATTTGCCTCCGATCACGTAAATCGTATCCTGTAATGCTTTGACCTCCTCGGCTTGATTGCGCTCCTTCATTTTTTTTGATAGTTGGTATACCCTGTGATACTGATTACAAAGTTATACCAATTGCCGGTAACTTTGCATCACTTCATTAAAATTAAAGGATCATGCGTGAGCAAAAGACGATTTTTATTACGGGTACCAGCAGTGGGCTGGGGAAACTTACCGCCAAATATTTTGCCGGAAAAGGCTGGAATGTGGCTGCAACCATGCGCAGCCCTGAAAAGGAAACCGAACTGGTGCATTACGAAAATGTACGCGTATTCAAATTGGATGTGACGGATATCGAACAGGTGCGTACCGCGACGGAACAAGCCATTGAAGTGTTTGGGAAGATCGACGTGGTAGTGAACAACGCCGGGATGGGTACCTACGGCGCATTGGAACTGGCGAGGGAAGAGGACATTGACTGGCAGTTTGCTGTGAATACACGGGGGCCTATTAATGTAATCCGGGCCTTTTTGCCGCATTTCCGGGCAAATGGCGGCGGGATGTTCATCAATATCAGCTCCTTTATGGGCGTTACGACCGCCGTTCCGCTCGGGTCGTTGTACAATATGTCCAAATTTGCGTTGGAAGGGCTGATCGAGGGACTTTACTACGAGCTCAAACCGCTCAATATCGAACTGCGTCTGATCGAGCAGGGCGGCTCCCGGGATAACCATTTTACGGACAGCATCGTCTGGAATAGCGATCCGGAGATCGATGCGTACGACGAGCTGACCGGCAAACTGAAAGGCCTTATGACGAACGCACGGGAGGCAGGTCTCGAGGATCCGCTCGATATCGTCAAAGTGATCCACGACCTGGCAACCGGTAAGAACAAGCAATTCAGAAATGTACTGGGCACGACGGGTAATCAGCTGATGACCATGCGGAGCCAGTTACCCATTGAAGAATATCTTGAAACAATACGTGCGAATTTTTGAAATGCAGGCGGTGAAGATTCATTCACCGCCTTTTTATTGGTCTGCCAGGGGATGTTGCAGGTAAATAATGATCAGGTTCAGAAGTAGAAAAGGAATTTCGATGGCTACTCCTTTGAGGTCTTTGGCCAGTAAATGAAAGCAGATGATCATCAGGATTGTCGCCGCCATAATAAAATTGCCCCAGACAAATGTCTTCGGAAGCAGTATCAGCAATGCGGCTACCATAGTGACTACGCCATTGACCGCGACCCCGGTTTTTGAAAAACCCCATTTCCCGAACATTTCAAGCATTTCGGGCTTACCGGAGGCCATAGCCCAACCTTGTTTGATGCCCATAAACACGGCAATGAGTATCAGGATTCCGTTGACGATTTTGAGGACCATAAGTGTATTGGTTTAATAAATAGAACTCGGGCTTTTCTTAAAAATAGCAATTATAAACTGATTCAGCTTCGGAAATTCCAATAAGATAAAGAAGATACAGAAAGGATATTCTGTTTGCTTGTAACTAATAGTAGTATTATTTTGGTTTAAAATTTATAAGATTGCCGGCAATGAAAAATATCTAAATTATTTTGGCCATGAAAAAGGGATTTGTTTTCGTTTTGATCTTTATCATTCAACTTACTTTGGCCACAGCGGCAAAGGCGCAGCAGTTGGGCGGACGGTGGGATTTCGGCTTGTCTTCTCATTACACACAAGAATTCTTCCGGGAAAAATTTACAAACACTTCTACCGGGCCTGCATTGATCACCTATAAGAACGAACGCAGTAAACTGGCCTTTGGTGGTGGTGTTTGGGCTGAAAGACGGATGTCGGAGCATTTAGCATTGCTGATGCAACTGGATTACCATTACACGCGGGTTGACGCCTGGTTGATGGTCGGGGCGATCAGCAAAGCCGGAAACAATCTGGATTTTACCGAACGCAGCCAATCTCTCGCAGCGAACCTAAAAGGAAGGTGGTATTTTAATCCCCGGTCAAACCTGAGATGGTTTGTCGACGCCGGCGTGAAGGCAGACCGGATTTTCCGGTTCCGTCATAAATACTGGCGGTACGATTTTAAACAGTCGAATCCGCCGCTTTTCAATGCGGTTGTACCCGGTCTGGTCTTGGGAGCAGGTGCCAGATGGAAGCGGCTGGGACTCTCTGCAGAATATCAGCGTTACATTTTGAACGATGCCTATACCGACCTGCTCGCAGTGGGTGAATCGCAGGGGAAGATGCGTCGGGACCTTGCCCGGCAGAATGTTACATTGACGGCTACGTTCTCGCTTGCCAAAAGGCCATAGCCCTACATCGTCCTCGAATACCCCTGCACTTTTTGTTTTTCAAGCAGTGTTTTGAGCTCTTTCACGATCGCTGGCTGCTGAGTGAACAGATTGGACGTTTCTGTGGGATCGGCCTCCATATCGTAAAGCTGTCCAGCCGGGTCGTTGGCATCACCCTTGGATGACCACCCGCCGCTGCCTTTGCCATCGATGAATTTCCATTTTCCTTTCCGGATCGCAAACATTCCGTCAATGGAATGATGAATGATACTGTGTCTTACCGGTTTCTTCCCAGCATTATTCCTGAGAATTGAAGCAAAACTGAAACTGTCCTGGCCCGCATGACTATCGAGTTTCTGGCCGGTGAGGGGCGCAAGCGTAGCCATCAGGTCGGTAAGGCAGACGGTCTCCGCCGTTCTGCTGCCTTTTTTGACAACAGCGGGCCAACGCAGAATGAAAGGAACGTGATGTCCTCCTTCCCAGATATCCGATTTTTCCCCACGAAAAAAGTAATTGGCCCCATGTGCCGGAAATGCTTCCTTGTCGCCAGGTTTCCAGTCGGCCCCGTTATCGGATGTGAAAATGACGAGTGTGTTGTCGGCAATACCAAGACTGTCAAGGGTGTGAAGGACAGAACCTACCACGGCGTCGGTATGCTGTACGAAATCGCCGTACAATCCAGCTCCTGATTTTCCCTTTTGATTTTCGGATGGGACCCATGGCGTGTGCGGACTGGACAGGGGCAGGTACAGAAAGAATGGTTGTGCTTTGTTTTGACTGGCTTTAACAATAAAGTCCGTCGCCTGGCGGCCGAATACATCGAGCGTCTTGCTGATCTCGAAAGTGGCAGAGCCTTTTCCGTCCCGCCAGAATACGCCGCGGGGTGTTTTGTTCCCGGCAATATCGGTAATGTGCGGATCTGTCGGTTTCCCATTTTGCAGGTAAATGTATGGAGCAATGTCGAGTGATGCGGGTATAATGTAGCTGTAATCGAAACCAAGGTCATTAGGACCGCCGGTGATCCCTTTTTCGATGGAAAGATTCCGGGTTGAATTCCAGTCGTCGTAATCCGCCGGGTTGGTCGCTTGCGTGGCGTCGGTTTTGACCCAATCCAGGCCGAGATGCCATTTGCCTATCACGCCGGTATGGTAGCCGGCATTTTTGAGCAGGTCGCCGACCGTAAAGCGCTCCGGCTCGATCAACATTGGCGAGTAACCGCCCAGAACCCCTTTTTTCAGGCGTGAGCGAAACGCATACCTGCCTGTGAGAATACCGTAGCGCGTGGGCGTGCAGACTGCCGACCCTGAATGTGCATCGGTAAAGATCATCCCACCGGAAGCGAGCTTGTCGAGCTGCGGCGTGTTCACTTGTGATTTCGGGTTCAGACAGGACAGGTCGCCGTAACCAAGGTCGTCGGCCAGAATGTAGACCACATTGGGCAGTGGCGCTTTGCTTTCCGCCATGCTCTTTTTTCGGAAAACAAGCATGGCCGAAGCAACCAATACCAACATCAATATTGTGTAACTCAGGTTAGGATAACTTCGTAGCATCAGGATCCTTATCGGGGTGTCAGGTTAGTCAGGCAACTTGCTTTGATAATCTACTAAGCAAGTAGACAAATAAAATGAATGACGAACACTTTTGCAAAGGACACTGAAAGGAGAGGAGGGTTATTTGATGACGATCTGTTGAGAAAGGTGATGATTGTCTTTATTCTTTTGCTGCGCGTGAGCCCAATGGCCACTATACCATCTGCAGACAGCGAGGAAGACAAGTAACAGCAGCAGCAGCGACTGCAAAATGAAATATCTGTGTCGGGTAGCTCTGATCATTTCCGGGAGGGTAGGTCGTTGAGACTCTAAAAGTAGAGATACCTCTTAGAAATGGCTAAAAACATGCATTTCAAAAACATTCCAATTTATTTGCCGGTTGATATATAGCGGGTTTGGCAGGAAATCCGGAGTTACATGCGGGAAATTGGATCAGATCGTTTGGACGACATCGTTCAGATCGGCTTCTTCGGGCAGGTTTAGCTTTTTGCGTACCCGATGGCGGATCACCCGGACACTCTGAACCGAAATGCCGAGCGTATTCGCCATTTCCTTGTAATTGAGGTTAAGCTTCGCAAGGGCCATGAAGCGTGTTTCCGCGGGAGTGAGACCCGGCAGTTTTTCACGTAGCCTGTTGAGGTAGCCGGAATGGATTTTTTCAAACAATCCCCGAAACTGTTCCCATTGGTCATCGGTCAGAATTGTCAGTTTTTGAAGTTCCTGCCGGGTTTCATCGCTCACGTTGATGCCGTACCGCATGCTCAGCTCCTCCACAAGCTGATTCTTTTCGGAAATGCTTCTTGTAAATTCTTCGAGCTGAATGGTTGCGAAGGTCAGTTCCTGTTCTGCCTTCTGTAACTGCGCCTGCGCGCGTCGCTCTTTTTCACGTGCGCGGTAGTAGTAGGTGTTGTAAAAGTAGAGCGATAGTACCACCAGCAGCAAGATCAGGATCAGGAGGATATTTCGCTCCAGTGTTTTGATCTGCTGTCCGGCCGCTATCCGCTCCATAGCGGCTCTGTGTGTCTGGATCTGTGACCTTTCGGAGGCGCGGTGCATTTGCATCGAATTGAACTCCCACTGGAATCGCTCCTTCATGAAATTGGCCGAGTCGAGGTAGTTGCTGGTGAGCCTGAGCTGCCCTTTTGCCGCATACACCTTCCCGAAAATCTGGAAAAGATGTTCCAGGGGAGTCTCAATGCCCGATTTGCGGATCGACTGCCTGGCTTTCTGCATGGTCTTTTCTGCATCGCCGATTCGGTTCTGGCGGAAGAAGATATCGCTCAGCAGCGTTTGCGACTTGCCTGTCTGATCGAAATCACCAATTTTTACCGCCTGTGCGATATTGGCTTCAAGCAGCGGGATGGCGCGGGGGTAGTCGCCGCGGAGATAAGCTACGAGCCCCAACCCACCCTGTGCAATGCCTTTCCATACGGCATAGTCGTCAACGGCTACGTTTTCGATGATTTTATGAAAGTAGTAATCGGCCGAATCGAGTGATTTGGTTCTGACATAGCTCAATCCGATCGTATTCCGGGCTGTGTTGTGTACACCGCGCAGCGACTGGCGAACCTCCACACCGAGCGCCTCTCTGGAAAAGCGGATTGCGTTCCGGTAGTCGGCGAAAAAGTAGTATGCCTCGCCCATTTGGGTAAGCATATGGCCTTTTTCGGGGATTTCCCTGCCATTTGCTTTTTGGAGCAACGGATACATTTTGAGATATTCCTCGAAAGCGCGTTCATAATTTTTGCCGGTGTACCAATACCAGTGCCTGAGCAACATGCGTGATGCCAGGAGTACAGGCACATAGCGCACTGCTTCCGCCCGGGCGATGAGGGCTGGTAATTCCGCTGGTAGCTTCCGGTCTCCATGGGAAGCAATCAGGACGGCCAGGCGGGCATGCAGCAGGTCGGCTTCCAGCATCAGCGGATGATCGCCGGCCTTCGCGGCAACGCTTCTCAGTTTTGCAATGGATTGAAAAGACTCGACGGTGTCACCGAGATGCACGTGCGTTACGAACAGATGATAAATATCCGCGTAGCGATCTGCATGTGTTTTGTGCAGGAGCCGTTCGAATTGGGCATGGCCGGTATGAGCAAAGAGAACCCATAAGACGGCAAGCACAAGGCGGCGGGTCGTGAGCAGGAATTTCATCAAGGAAGGAGGGAATGGGTTTTGTTTACTTCGGGCGGGGAATTTACAAAAAAATGGCGGTCATTTCTGACCGCCTGCAACCCACAACAATAAGTGGCACAGTGTTAATCTGCGATTACATGATTGTAGTCCTTGACTAATCTTAGGTTTTTGACAAACCTGTATTTGTGGTCATCTATCACACTAACTCATGGAATACAGCAAGTTAATTGCTCGCAAATACCCGGCGGCATTGCTCCGGAGAACCGGATCCAGTAATGTGATAAACGAGGTTGCGGCTGCTAAGCTACTATAAATGTGGCTGGCTTCAAAGCCGGATCAAAATGATAATCAGCTCATTTTTCTGAAAGGTCTCTCCGGATGGCCAAATGGCAGAATATGCCGTTTTTGTAGGACCGGTAGAGGAAAATGGGCTGTCGGCAGCTCGGTTGGCATGGCTTTTGAGGCCCGTGAGGCATACTATGGAAAGTTTATCACAATCAGTTACCACGGGAAGACTCATCATTGTCGCGTACCGGCTGCCTTTTAAAATCATCCGGGAGAATGACGAGCCACGATTATTTCAAAACTCCGGCGGCCTCGTTTCGGCAGTATTGTCGCTCGTAAAAGATCAGCAAAGCCAGGCTTTCGACGCCCGGCAAAAGATCCAGTGGATCGGCTTTTCGGAGAACTCCCCGGAGGAGCTGGAAGGGCAGTCCATGGAGAACGATAATTTTCAGGCCCATCCCGTATTTATTTCTGAAGAACTCAATGAAAATTACTATGAAGGCTTCTGCAACAATCTGATATGGCCGCTCTGCCATTATTTTCCTTCGCTCGCACAGTTCCACGACGTTTACTTTGAAGCATATCAGCAGGCCAATCAGCTCTTCTTCGAAAAGCTGCGGGAAGTGATCAGGCCAGGGGACGTGGTTTGGGTTCAGGACTATCAGTTGATGCTATTGCCGGAGCTGATCCGGAGGCATTATCCAGATAATAAAAGCGGCTTTTTCTTTCACATTCCATTCCCTTCCTTCGAGATATTCCGGATGTTACCGGTGGCCTGGCGTAAGGCCATTGTCGACGGAATTCTTGGTGCTGATGTAGTGGGATTTCACACGAACGATTACGTGGAATATTTTTTGAAGGCTGCGAGACTTGTCTCCGAACTGGGGAATAAATTACATTATATCAACCTGGGAAACCGGATCGTGAAGGTGGATTCGTTTCCGATCAGTATAGATTTCGACAAATTTAATGATGCATTCGATGATCCCGACGTATCAGCGGCACGTTCGGAGGCTCGCCAGTCGTTAAAAGAGCGGATTATCTTCTCCGTTGACCGCCTTGATTATTCAAAGGGAATCATTCACCGGCTTCGCGGGTACCAACGGTTTTTGGAGCTCAACGCGGAATGGCACGAAAAGGTATCGTTGGTGATGGTGGTAGTTCCGTCACGGGACACGATCGAGCAGTATCAGCAGATGAAATCCGATATAGATCAGACGGTTGGCAAAATTAATGCTGATTTCGGAAGTATTTCCTGGCAACCCATTATTTATCAATACCGGTCTATGCCTTACCCCGAGCTGGTGGGCATGTACACGGCCAGTGATGTGGCGCTGATCACACCCGTGCGCGACGGGATGAACCTGGTCTGCAAGGAATATGTAGCAAGCCGGAAGGACGGTAAAGGCGTGCTGATCCTCAGCGAAATGGCCGGGGCGGCTGCCGAATTGGGTGAAGCATTGATTATTAACCCACTTGACCGCCAGGATATCGCCGACGCGATCAAGACGGCATTCGAAATGCCGGAAGAGGAACAAACCAAACGAATGGAAGCCATGCGGGAAAGGATTCGTGATTACGATGTCTTTGCATGGACTAATGATTTTTTTACCCAAATGACCATGCTGGAATTAGAACATGACCGCTTGCGACAGGTCTTTCTCAATAATAAAGGAATCGACGCAATCCGGTCAGCATATCAGTCCTCCAATAACAGGATTTTGTTTTTCGATTATGACGGGACGTTAGCGCCCATTGTACCTGATCCTGCGAAAGCTATTATTGGAGAAGACGTAAAGAAATTGCTGCATGAGATCGCGAAACGCGATACGGTGGTAATCGTCAGTGGACGTGATCGCTATTTTCTCGATAAGCTATTCAGTGAACTACCCGTGCATATGATTGCCGAACATGGCGCATTGATCAAGGAAAAAGGCGCATCGGAATGGCAGCTGAATGAGGGGTATGAAGAGAACTGGAAAGAAAGCATCCGCCCGATGATGCAGATTTATGCCAAACGATGCCCGGGCGCATTTGTCGAAGAGAAGGAAACCGCATTGGCCTGGCATTACCGCACAGCGGATGACAAAGAGTATGCCAGCCGCCGGGCGCAGGAGTTGCTTTGGCAGCTGAAAAACTACATTCAGCCGGAGCTTAATTTGCAGGTGATTGACGGCAACAAAGTGGTGGAAGTCAAAAAGACGGCCTTCAACAAAGGTACGGCAACCCGTATGTTTGTCGAGACGGGTGTTTTTGATTTCATCATGGCCATTGGCGACGATACCACGGATGAGGATATGTTTGAGGCACTGCCTGAGACTTCGTTCACTGTCAAAATCGGGGACGATCTGTCGGCCGCCCGCAATCATATCCGAAGCCAGGATGAAGTATTTCACTTCCTGCATTTTATGGTATCACCCGTAGGCGAGTAACACCCGGTTTTGTATTTTAGCGGTTCAATGGAGGAACCGCTAAAATTACTTTATTCGGTCGTTAAAGTCATCCATCCGCTCGACGAAGCGGATTGGGACGCGTTGGCCGGTATATGGAAACCGTTTACGGCCAGACGTAAGGAGATCGTAACATCTGCCGGAGAGACGGAGCGCCACCTATATTTTGTAACGGAAGGCGTTCAGAGGATTTATTACCTGGATGACCGAAATCGGGAAGCAACGCTCGTATTTACCTACGCGCCATCTTTTGGAGGGATAATCGATTCCATGCTGATGGAAGTGCCGTCACGCTATTATTATGAGGCATTAACACCCTCACGCTTTATCAGGGCGCCATACAGTGATTTCAAAGCGATAGCGCACCAGCGGCCCGGCATCGAAAGAATGCTTCGGGCGGGCATTACCCAGTCGCTGTCCGGTATTTTGGAGCGGCTGGTCGAAGTCCAGTGTTTTTCATCGGAGGATAAGTTCAGAAACCTCCTGAGACGCAGCCCCCATATCCTGCAACTTGTTCCGCATAAATACCTCGCCAATTACCTGGGCATCGACCCGACCAATTTCAGTAAGCTGGTAAACAAGGTCCGTATTTAAATGTTGGTTTTTACCAAACATTATGGAATGATGCCTGTGCAACTTTGCATTGTTAAACGATTGGAGATTCCATGAAAACGGTCAATAAAGAAGAATTACTGCAAAGGTTAGACGAGCAGGTCGAACAGCACATCGCGGATACCGTATCGCTGTTTCAAAACAGAGACGATGCTTTTCTGAACCGGCCGTCGGCCAACGGCGGATGGAGTATCGTTCAATGCCTGGATCATCTGAACAGCTACGGGCATTACTATCTTCCCAAAATGCGGCAAAAGCTGGCCGAAGCGCCACAAACCACCGACACAACGTTCACCAGTACCTGGCTGGGCGGCTATTTTGTCAGGATGATGGATCCGCAGACCGGCAAGCGGAAATACAAGGCATTCAGGGGGCACATACCGGAGTCAAATCTCGATTCCGCCGCGGTTGTCGGAGAGTTTATCCGTCAGCAGGAGGATCTGTTACATCTGTTGCGGGAAGGTCTGCGAAAGGACTTGAACGCTATCCGGATCCCGGTTTCGATTCTGCCATTCGTTCGGATGAAGGTCGGTGACGTGTTTCAGTTCATCATCGCGCATAACGAGCGTCACATGCAGCAGGCGAAGCGGAATCTGGTTCCACAGCGCATTTAGAGGTTTTCGTTACTAATGGGCGAAACCATACGCTAAAAACTATTTTCTTAGTTATGTTGATTTTTTATATGGTGAAACCTCTATTGCGTTAAAATGGGTACGCGGCCTCTTTAACCTTTTCCTTGATTATTTACAGGTTCCGCCAAGTCTGGCCTAACTGCCTGGTATGTAATAATTAACAAGGTGAGGGCAGTTGCAAATATTTACCGTGAAATTCTACAAACTAATAACTTAGTTTTTTGACGTATGTTTTCGCCCATTGGTAACAAAAACCTCATTTATTAGCCGGAAAATAACTGGAAGACGTAGCGGAGGCAGAAGTGGGAGGGCCGTCTACTACAAAAAAGCAGTTCCGGTTTGCCGGAACTGCTTTTTCACGCATTGTTAAGCCGTTAAACGTACAGTAGGACACTACGAAACAGACAGATTGCCCGTTTCATTGATATTTTCAAGTTTGATAAAATGACAAACATATCCGGCAGAGCGCAATGCGGACTGAATGCGCGTAAAATCGGATAACTCGGAGGTCAGTGTCAGTAGAAAGTCCTGGAAATCATACGCCCAGTGTTTGACATTCAACTGTTTCAGGCAATCGTGCAATTTTTGCAACGACTTACTAGCCTTGATGTTGGTTCGAAAGAAAATTTTATAGGTATTGGTCATTGTTCGTCACGTGAAATTGAGTGCGGATGTTACCGCTGAATCCAGATCGTTGATTTAATATCTCAAAATTGCTACTTATTTATAATAATTACAAATAAGTAAGGTTGAATTATTTTGACAAAACAAAAAAGCTTCGCAACCATGATGGAAAGTTGCGAAGCTTTTTTGAAAACTGACGGTATTGTTATATTAAGAATTTATTAGATTTTATAAATTCTCATATTGCGAATCCGTAACATTGCTCAGACCCAGTTGGTTTCAAGGAAGTCGACCCAGTTGCGCCACATAATACGCTCGATGTCTTCTTCTGAGTATCCGCGTTTGGACAGAATAGTTGTGATGGATTGCAGATCGGCGATCGAATCGAGGTCGCCCGGGGATTGCTCCTTGCCATAGGCGCCATCCAGGTCCGAGCCGATACCGACATGCAGGGCATTGCCAGCCAGCTGGCAAATGTGATCGATATGTTGTGCGATATGTTCTATTTTGAGACCGGTACTTTCGGGAGTCGATTTTCCCCGTACCCAGCCGGGGATCATCATCCACGCATCGAACGCCATACCAATGACCGCTTTTCGCTCCAACAATACTTTGATCATATCGTCTGAAAACTGCCTGTTATGGGGCGTAATCGTGCGGGTGAGGTTATGGCTGGCCCAGACCGGCCCCCTGTAAAGGTCCATGGCTTCCCAAAACGCGGTGTCGCAAAGATGCGTGGCATCGAGGATCATGTCGAGCTGATCCATTTCGCGGAGAAGATCTTTGCCCTTATCAGACAACGGGGCGTCAGAATCCGTACCATATGCGTACACGCCCGGGCCATAGTGCGCCGGACCGATCGCGCGCAAACCGTATCCGTAAGCGGTTTCCAGGTTTTTCAGAGTCACAAAAGAATCGGCTCCTTCGAGGCTCAGAATATACCCGATGGGCAGATTTTCAGTCGATTCTGCATTCTGCCATAGATCGAGATGTGCCCGAAGCCCTGCGAGTCCGGTGATTTGCACCATTTCACCTGCTTCTTCCATGGCTTTATACCACGCTACCTGTGCCTGGGTGATCGCCCATGCCTGAGCCTGAGAATGCCAACCGGGGATTTTGCTATCCGGTCGGATATAACGCCCGATCTGTGTCGCAACACAAATGCCAATGTTACCCTTGCGCATTTCAGGAAAGCTTACCACGCCCTTGCCGCGGTCGGGTTTGTCGGTAAGGTTCTTTTCGCGTTCACGGATGGCGTAAAGATCCTGCGTCAGATCCCGGTTCCATTCCACTGCATTCATGGAAAGGTCGAGGTGTGCATCGAATAAAAACATGTATCTCGGGTTAAGGATTTCAGATCAGATTGTAATTCTCCGGCTGCGTGCAGTAATTTTCCACTCGCCGGCGATTTCGCCATTTTCGATGACGGTTGCAAAGTCATGTAAGGCGACAGTCGGGCAGATATGGAAGGGTAATGCGTAAAAAACATCACCTATCTGTACCGACTCCCAGGTTTCGGAGTCCACCTGTAACACACCATGCTCTTCGCTTTGCCCGAGTACGGTGTAATCACTTAGATTGAGCAGACGAAGTCGGTTTTCAACCGGGTTTTCCGCTGAAATAGCTTTGTGGCCCAAGTCGATGGTAATGATGCCCACAGTTGGTTTGGAAACGACCCGTGTGAGGATCAGGGCCGCATGCTCAAACGGCTGGCCATCGAAACGGTCACCGTACCCCCAATCCCAAAGTACGTTGGTACCGGGGCTCAGATATACATCGGGGCGGAGCGTATGAACTGTAAATGAAGGGGAGCCTCCCGCTATGATCATGGGTTCATACCCGCATTCGGCTTCAATGCGGTCGAGCAATGGAAGTACTGTTTCATAGGCTTCGTCGGCCGCCGCTTTGCGTTCTGAAAACTCAGGATTACGTATATGTCCGTCGTAAATGTGCACACCGCCGAAAGCAAGGCCTTCGAGGCTGCTGACATAGCGGTAGAGCGAGAGCAGTGATTCGTCCGTGGCATGCCCGGTACGGTTCATACCATTGTTCACGTCGAGAAACAGCGTGGACCGTACGCCGCGGGCCACAGACGCCTCGCTTAGCAATGTGGCCGTTTGGTCATTGTCAACCAGCGATGCAAAGGTTACTTCCGGATATTTTCCCTGCAGCCGGAAAAGTCTGTCGACATTCGGCCCGACGAGCTGATAGGCAATCAGTATCCAGCGTGCCCCGGATTCGGCGAGCATTTCAGCTTCGGCAATGGTGGCGCATTTGAACTTTGAAATCCCGGCCGATAACTGGATTTTTACAATCTCCGGGCATTTATGGGTTTTCACGTGCGGGATCAGCCGATCGGCGTCTCCTGCAATGTTCACCATGCTTCGGATGTTGCTTTCAATGCGTTCTCTGTAAAAGACCAAAGACGGCGAAATGATTTCTTCGGGGGTGTTGAGCAGGTACCACATGGTGTTTATGATTGAGTGACTGAATGACCGAATGATTGAATACCGGACTGATATTCAATCATTCGGTCATTGCACCGGCGACCCGGTCAAAATTATTTTTCTTCTAGTTCAAACATCGCTTCGATCTCCACCGGGATATTATCGGGAAGAGTACCCATTCCCACGGCACTTCTGACGCCGATGCCATTCTCTTCACCCCAGACTTTCGCGAAGAGTTCGCTGCATCCGTTGATAATAAAGGGATGTTTTTCAAAGTCGGTGGTACAGTTAACCATTCCCAGTACTTTAATCACCCTTTTCACGCGATTCAGGCTGCCCAGGTTGGCTTTCAAAGTTGAAAGAATAGCCAGGCCCACCTGGCGCGCGGCCAGTTTTCCCTGATCCGCATCGAGGTCTTTCCCGATCCTGCCTTTGATCAGCGTGCCGTCGTCCTGTACGGTACCGTGCCCGGAAACATAAACCCAACGTTTATCGACGATGAGCAAGGGCTTATAAACGCCGACGGGCTTGGGGGCCGGAGGAAGGTTTAATCCAAGTGCTGCGAAGTTTGATTCAGGTGTTTTGTCCATAATAATAAAGAATGTTGGCTATCAGCCGTTTGCATTTGATTAATAAGATACTGACCAGCTGCGACGGCAGCCGATACGATTTGCCGGATAGTGCCGGGTAGGGCTAGACGAACAAATTTAGCACTAAAACGCCCAGTAAACCCATAACTGACACAATTGTTTCCATCACTGACCAGGTCAGGAGGGTGTCTTTGATGCTCAGATTGAAGTATTCTTTGAAGAGCCAGAAACCACCGTCGTTCAAATGCGAGAACATCAGACTGCCGGATCCGATGGCGAGCACCAGTAGCTCGGGGGGGACAGCGGAATTAGCCAGTAGCGGCGCTAGTATGCCAACAGTAGTAAGCCCGGCCACGGTGGCGGAACCGACGCAAACACGGATCACCGCCGCGATGGCCCAGCTCAGCAGGAGAGGAGATATTTCCATTCCCTTAAGACTCTCGGCGATATAGGTACTCACACCGCTCGCTGTCATGATTTCTTTAAAAACGCCTGCCCCGGCGATGATCAGCAAAATCACAGAGACACCTTTGAATGCTTCTTCCATCGATTTGCCTATCTTTTTCATAGTCATCCCGCGTTTCACACCCAATGCATAGGCCGCGAAAAGAACGGAAACGAGCATGCCGAAATAGGGTTCAGCGAGCAGCCCGATCAGTTTGTTCTCAGGGTAAACGCGTTTAACACCCGACATGGTCGTTAACAGAAACACGGGAAGCAAAGCGGTAATGACACTGATTCCCAGGCCGGGAAGTTCAGACGTCGGTCGTGGCTTTACATTGAAAAGATCAGCATCCGGTTTAGGCTGGAAGCGCTTCAGCGTACTCCCGAAAATCGGGCCGGCGACCGCGATGGCCGGGAGTGAAACGATCATACCATAGAAGAGGGTTTTGCCCAGATCTGCATGCAACTGACTGGCGATGGCTGCCGGAGAAGGGTGGGGTGGGAGGTACCCGTGAGCCACCGATAAGGCCGAAAGCATGGGCACTCCTATATATAATAGTGGTAATCGGGCGGTGGCGCTGATCATAAAAATCAATGGAATCACGATCACGAAACCCGCATTGTAAAACAAAGGAATTCCTATTACAAAACCTGCCAGCGCCATACCCCATTGGATGTATTTTTGGCCAAAGAGACTGATTAACGCATCGGTAATCCGCTGAGCCGCCCCGCTATCGGCCACCATCTTCCCGAGCATCGCGCCGAAGCCGACAATGAGCACCAGATCCCCCAACGTTCCTCCCACACCTTTTTGAATGGCTTTGCTTACCGTGTCGACGTCGAGCCCGCTTGCCAGTCCGAGTGCAATGGATACGAGCAGGAAAGAGATGAAAGTATCGATTTTGAGCCAGGCAATCAGTAAAATAAGCGCGAGAATTGCGATAAAGGTCAGTAATAACGGCATAAGTGAAATTGTCGAAAAGTAAGCTTTTGGTAATAAGCTGGAAGAAAGGAAAATTTAATGATAGAAGCCAATTTAGTTTTCCCAGCGATATTTCGGAGAGGTAATGAACGGAATGTCACGCATATACGCTCAGAAGCCCAAAATAGCACAAAAGATAGTTTGTTAGAATGCTTTAAAATAGCGAAATTTGATTTTTTAGTACCTGTAAGATTGTATTAATCCACTGAGCGGTTGAACATATTTAATCTCTCACTTTAAATTTTGATTCTTTTCTAATTCTTTATGGCAGAATCTTCTGGTGAAAACATTATCCCCATTAATATTGAGGATGAAATGCGTGGCGCCTACATCGATTACTCGATGTCCGTTATTATTTCCCGCGCTTTACCCGACGTTCGCGATGGTCTGAAGCCCGTTCACAGACGGGTGCTTTATGGGATGGAAGATCTGGGCGTAAGCTACAATCGGTCCCATAAAAAGTCGGCTCGTATCGTTGGGGAAGTTTTGGGTAAATATCACCCGCATGGCGACTCTTCTGTGTACAACACAATGGTGCGCATGGCTCAGCCGTGGTCTTTGCGTTACCCGCTTGTCGATGGCCAGGGTAACTTCGGGTCGGTCGACGGTGACAACCCGGCAGCGATGCGTTATACGGAGGCGAGGCTGAAAAGAATTGCGGACGAGCTGCTTGCAGATCTTAAAAAGGATACGGTTGACTTTCAACCCAACTTCGACGATTCATTGAGCGAGCCATCGGTGCTCCCTGCCAAGTTTCCTAACCTGCTCGTAAACGGATCTTCCGGTATCGCGGTGGGTATGGCTACCAATATGGCGCCACACAATCTAAGTGAGGTTGTGGACGGCGTGCTCGCTTACATCGACAACAACGACATTACAATCCCGGAACTGATGGAGCACGTAAAAGCTCCTGACTTCCCGACGGGTGGTATCATTTATGGTTACAACGGTGTGCGTTCCGCCATGGAAACCGGCCGCGGTAGCATTATCATGCGTTCCAAAGCGCAGTTCGAGGTTTCGAAAACCGGCCGTGAGCAGATTATCGTTACCGAGATACCTTATATGATCAACAAGGCGGCGATGATCGAACGGATCGCGTCGTTGATCAATGACAAAAAGCTCGATGGCATTTCCGACATCCGTGACGAGTCGGACCGCGATGGGATGCGTATCGTATTCGACTTGAAAAAGGATGCGATACCTAATATTGTATTGAACCATTTGTTCAAATACACCCCATTGCAGACTTCGTTCGGGGTCAACAACGTGGCGCTTGTAAAAGGACGCCCGGTGTTGCTGAACCTGAAAGACCTGATCAAGCATTACGTTGATCACCGGATCGTTGTCATTACCCGCCGGACTGAATTTGAGTTACGTGAAGCTGAAAAACGCGCACATATTCTCGAAGGTTTGCTGATTGCACTCGATAATCTCGATGCGGTGATCGCATTGATCCGCGCCGCCCGCGACCCTGAAACAGCGAAGACGGGATTGATGGAGCAATTTACGCTGTCGGAAATCCAGGCGCGTGCGATTCTTGAAATGCGCTTGCAACGTCTGACAGGTCTGGAAAGAGACAAGATCGTGAAGGAATACGAAGAGATCATGATCCTGATCACAGATTTGAAAGACATTCTTGCCAACGAGTACCGCAAGTTCGAAATCATCAGAACCGAGCTGACCGACATTAAAGAGCGTTATGGTGATGAACGTCGGACCAAGATCGAGTTTTCAGCGGAAGAATTCAGCGATGAAGACATGATCGCCGATGAGGAGATGCTGATCACTATTTCGAAGGAGGGTTATATCAAGCGGACACCGCTTTCAGAATATCGTACACAAACAAGAGGTGGTGTAGGTTCACGCGGTGTAAAAACCAAGGACACCGATTTCACCGAGCATTTGTTCTCTGCGACGATGCTGAATTACCTCCTGATTTTCACAGAATACGGTAAATTGTTCTGGATGAAGGTATACGAGGTACCGGAAGGAAGTAAAACTTCAAAAGGCCGTCCGATCCAGAATCTGATCAGCCTGGAAACCGGTGATTCGATCCGCTCCGTGATCAATGTGAAGACATTATCGGATGATGATTATATCAACAATAATTTCCTTATTATGTGTACCGAGCAAGGTACGATCAAAAAGACTTTGCTCGAAGCATATTCACGTCCGCGTACCAACGGGATCATTGCAATATCTATCAACGAGGGTGACCGTCTGCTGAATGTGGCGCTGACCAACGGAGACAATGATATCGTCATCGCGTCGGCCGCGGGTAGGGCAGTCCGGTTCAATGAAAAAGGCGTGCGACCAATGGGGCGTACCGCTGCCGGCGTACGTGGTATCAATCTGAATGACCCGGGTAATAAGGTGATCGGTATGGTTTGTATAAGCCGTGAAGACGCACAATTACTGGTGGTGTCAGAAAATGGTTTTGGAAAACGTTCTGCCATAGATAGTTATCGCGTTACAAACCGTGGCGGTAAGGGCGTTTCAACGATGAATGCAACCGACAAGGTAGGTAAGCTGGTGGCGATCCGGGAAGTGACGGAAGAGGACGACCTGATGATCATCACCCGAAACGGAATTGCTATCAGGATGAGCGTATTGGACATCCGCCAGGCTGGACGTAATACCCAGGGCGTGAAGTTGATCCGACTCAACAACAGCGACGAAATCACCTCGGTAACCAGAATTCTGAAAGACCCGGATGAAAAAGCCGAAGAGCTGGATGAAGAAGGTAACGTAGTGCAGAAACCGGTAGGGCAGATCGAGGGAGCTGCGGATGAGGAGTTATTGGTATCGGATGAATTGGACGAGGCAGATGAAGATGTAGCCGATGACGAAGAGGAGGGCGATGATGAGCCTTCTGACGACGCAGAGGCATGATTTTTGTAAAAATTGTATTAATTGATTTATATTTAAAACTCGAACAATCAATCACAACCAAAGTTAATATTTATGAAAAAACTGTTTTTTGTTTCTGCACTTAGTCTGTTCGGCTGTGCTGCGATGGCGCAGGACGCTGTGAACAAGGCTATGGTAGATGGATATCGTAAGGATAAAGAGAAAAGCGATAAAGATGCAACCGACCCAAAATCGAGCGCGAAGGCGGCATTCTGGTTGGAGCGTGCAAAACTTTATGAAAATATAGCTCTGCAAGGTTCTGAGGTAGATTCGAGTGCAGCAAAAACGGCCATGGAAGCCTACAAAAAGGTTGTTGAGCTGGATGTTACGAAGAAAGGAGAACCTGGTAAATCATCGAAGGAGGCAAGCAATATACTGGCTGGCGGCGAGGGTACACAGCTTTTCAATGCATTTGTAAAGCAAGGCGCTGAGAAATACCAGGCTAAAAACCTGAACGGTGCTTTGGAGATGTTCCAGGCTGCTCAGGAGATTAACAAGAAAGATACTTTGGCATCTCTTTATGGAGGTATCGCTGCGCAACAGCTTGATAAAAAGGATATTGCGAAAACCAATTTTGAAAAATATGCTGCTAACGGAGGAAAGGACCCCAGTGTATTCTACGGTTTGGCTCAGCTTTACCGTTCGGAAAACAATTTCGATAAGGCGATTGAAACTTTGAATAAGGGGTTGACACAATCACCCGGAAACAAAGACCTGAAAGCGGAGGTTGTTAATATACTGTTGGCATCGGGTAAGGAAGATCAGGCTATCAAAGAACTTGAAGCTTTGGCCGCTGCTGATCCTAAAAACACCCAAAATGTGGTAAATCTGGCTATTTTGTATGACAACATGTACAGAACAGCTACCGACAAAGTGAAGCAATTGAGCGCCAAAGCGGGCGGAGGAGCAAACACTGCCGCCGCTGCTGAAAAGAACCTGACTGCTGAAAAAGACAAGATTGCAGTGTATGACGGTGAAGTAAAACGTATCGGCGCGCTGATTAAAAAGCAACCTAAGAATGCAGACCTGAAACGCCAGCTTGCTGATGTGAATGCGAAAAAGAAAGAAAGCGTTGAGGCCATCGCCAAATTGGAAGGTGAAGTGAAAGCTGCCCAGGAAGCTGCCAAAGGTCAGGATGTAGCAGCGGCGCAAAAGGAACTTGCCGACGCGAAAGCGAAACAAAAGGAAGCAAGCGACAAAGCGATTCTTAACTACAAGAAAGCTTTGGAGATCGACGCGACCAACTACGATGCACTTTATAACCTGGGCGTTTTCTACTTCAATGAAGCTGTGCAGTTGAAAGGTGAAGTGGATAACATGAACATGACTGAATACCAGCAACGTGGTAAGGAAGTTGAAGGTCGTGTTTGCGGTAAATTCAAAAAAGCAAAACCATACTTCGAAAAAGCCATCCAGGCTAAAGACGAAGCTGAGGCAAAAGACAACCTTACAAACCTGAATGGTGTTCTTGAACAATTCGCTGCAAAGGGAGTGGCTTGTATCGAAGAATAGTAAGTAGAGTATAAAAGGAAATAGCACTGACTACATCAGTGCTATTTCCTTTTAATGGAATCTATTTAACATAATATAAATTATACAACAACTAAACATCAGATTAGATCACTGCCAATATCTCCGAGTTCAATTAAGCGTTCAGTATACTTTGGTGACAACGTTCTGAGATTTAAACAAAGCGTCCTGGATGTGGGGCAAGATCTCCTGTTAAAACGTCAGCGATCCGAATTGGATTGGTTTGAGATTTATCTGTCTCAAATACAGTGAGGTTAACAGCTGTTTCGAGCGGCTATGAACTCGCTCATGAAAATCGATTTTTAGTGCAAAATGGCGCTATTTGATCAAAATAGCGCCATTTTAGAATATACATTTCACTCAAACGGTCAGATCCAACCGATGCTTGTTAAGCAATATCACAAATCTTCACACATTCCTGTAAAGAAGCTAATGGCTCACGCTTCGGAATAAACTCCTGGGCGACAAAACCTTTAAAGCCTGTATCGACGATCGCTTTCATAATCGCCGGGTAATATAGTTCCTGACCTTCGTCGATTTCGTTGCGGCCCGGCACACCGCCGGTGTGGTAATGGCCGATGTATTTATGGTACTGGCGGATCGTCGCAATGACGTCGCCTTCCATGATAGACATGTGATAGATATCGTAAAGCAGTTTGAAATTTTCCGAACCTACCATTTCGCAAAGACCCGCGCCCCAGGCAGTATGGTCGCACATGTAATCCTTGTGATTGACTTTACTATTCAGCAATTCCATGATCATTGTAATACCGTGCTTTTTTGCGGAAGGCATCAATCTCCGCAAACCAACCGCACAGTTTCTCATCCCGTCGATGTCGGACATGCCGCGCCGGTTACCGGAAAAGCAAATGACTGTTTTATAACCTGCTTCTTTCAGTTTCGGAAAAAGCTCCTCGTAGCTTTTGACCAGCTCGTCGTGTAAAGCGGGATCATTAAATCCTTTTTCAATGCCCATTCCTGCGCCGTTAGGCAACGCACAAGTGAGCCCGTATTTTTTTAACGTCGGCCAATCTTCCGGTCCAAGGAGTTCAATGGACGTAATACCGATCTTTTTACATTCCTGTGCGAAAGTGTCGAGCGGGATCTTACCGTAGCACCATTTGCAAACCGAATGATTGATCTTACCATTGAGTTTAGTACCCAGAACAGCTTCGTTTTTGGCGAAAACATCCGAGATGGATAAAATACCGGCAGTCCCCGCTGCAATATGTTTTAAGGCGTTTCTTCTGGTTGACATAATATGAATCCGTTGAATGTCAGTGTTTAAGCAATATCACAAATGGTTACTCCCTGTTTAAGTGACGCGAGATCGTCGCCTCGGCTTGGTACAAACTCCTGCCCTACAAATCCTTTGTAACCGGTTTCTACAATGGCTTTCATGATTGACGGATAATACAGTTCCTGCGTTTCATCGATTTCATGTCGGCCCGGAACGCCGCCAGTGTGATAATGTGCAATGTACTTATGATACTTTTTAATAGTAGCGATGACGTCGCCTTCCTGGATTTGCATGTGGTAGATATCGTAAAGCAACTTAAACTTCTCAGAACCAACGGCTTCGCAGAGGGCAGCCCCCCACTCTGTCCGGTCGCACATGTAATCCTTGTGATTGACTTTGCTATTCAACAGCTCCATTACCAGGGTTACATTATGTTTTTCGGCTGTTGGGATCAGTTTCCTGATACCTTCGGCGCAGTTGCGGATTCCATCATAGTCCGACATGCCGCGGCGGTTTCCTGAGAAGCAGATGATTTTGTCATAGCCCGCAGCACGTACTTTGGGTATCACATCTTCAAAACCTTTGATGAGTTCCTCATGATTTTTGGGATCGTTGAAGCCTTTGTCAATGCTTCTCGTCAGGCCTTCGCCCCAGGGCAAGGCGCAGGTCAGACCATATTTCTGAATCACCGGCCATTCTTCCGGTCCCAGCAATTCAATGGATGTCAGTCCTATTTTCTTACATTCCTGTGCAAATGTATCCAGAGGGATTTTGCTATAACACCATTTGCAAACGGAGTGGTTGATTTTGCCATTCAGTGCTGATCCCAGTGCTTTTTCGGAAGCAGCAAATGCGCCAGCCAGTGACGTGGAAAAAGTACCCAGGCCTGCCGCCGCAGCCATACTTTTAAGCGCTTTTCTTCGATTTGAGTGTGAATTCATTTAATATGTAACTATCTGATATAATATAAGTTGCCGGTACCTCAAAAAAGCAGCCTTCCTCCGTTCTGCCGTATATTTATATACGTCGATTGATTTAATCTTTGCTTGCTACTCAACGCTACAAAAAAGTAGTGATGCTGCCGGACTGTTTTCGCTCTAAAAGCATTACAGTCAACACGCAGCACCACTATCTTAAGCCTAATTAATTATAATCTACTCAAAAAACCGACGGATCTATTTTCCTCCTTTTGCAGAAGCAGATTCGGTATAGATCGGATTGTTTTTATTGCCACCAGCCATCAGATAAGCGACCAGGTCACGCAATTCGTTCGGGTTAAGGCCGTTGATCAGACCTGGCAGCATCATCGACACCGGTGAAATTTTGGTCGAAACAACTTCTTTCTTACTCACCTTCCGGATCGTTTTAGGATCAAATGGGTTTTGTGATACATAGTAGAAGTTGGCATCCTGGTTGACTTCACGTCCCACGATTGATTGTCCGTCTTTCAACTGGAACGAGATCGAAGCGTATTGGTCGGAAACCGCCTTGTCGGGTTCAATGATCGCTTCCAGCATGTCTTTTACCGAAAAGCGTGTTCCCAATTGGGTCAGCTCCGGACCCACATCGGCACCCTCACCCTGGATCGTATGGCAACGGCTGCAAAGAACGGCGGAAAAAATCTGCTTGCCGCGTTCGAAGTCACGGTTGGCAAGACTATCCTGAACCAACGACACAGCCTGGTCAACTTTCCACCCGCGGCCCGGTCCTTTCGGTGTGTACAATTTAACAAGATCGTTTCCTGTTCCTGTAAGGAGCTCAGATCCAGACATTTTGTTGTAATGTGCCACTTTGTCGGAAGGGACGTTCTTCAATGCGAGTTGACGGGCTTTATCGATGAAGCCGATGTAACTCCGCCCCCCCTGGTAGCTGAAAGCTTTATGGAACCACTTAAAATACTCGTCTCTCAAAGCTGGCGTCCAGCCTGTTTTAGCGCTGCTGAGCATGATGGCGTAGAACGTTTGCTGGGCAGGCGGCATTTTTTCAAGCAAACCGGCCAGATCAAGTCCGTATTGCGGGTTACGGAGGATCAGGTCCGCCGATGCAGTGACCATTTCGTTATCCTTATCGTCGAACTTCTCGTTTTTCGTGATCAGTCCCAGCGTTTTTTCAACCACTTTGGGTGCTTCCAGTGTAATCAGGATTTTGGCCAAAAAGCGGTTCTGCAATGCGCTGGGTGACGGATATTTAGGATTAAGATACGCAATGAGCTGTGTTTTCGTCGCTGCATCCGGCTGTCCGGTGCGATACAGGATCACTTCAACAGCGCGGAGCAATGCCTGCTTTTGAAGGTCATCCAATTTGGCGTAATCGACAGTGGCCAGTTTTTTCAAAAGGGGCCCTCCTACTTTGGTTGAATCACCCTGGCGGCCTAATGCAATGGCTGCATAGATGACAGATTGCGGGTCTTTTTCGGCAAAAACTTTACTCTCCCACTGCGCAACAGGTTGATGTTCAATAGCTAGCCGGGCCGCGTAACGCAGAAAGCGGTCAGGGCTTTTCAAAAGAGGCCATGCGAGATCAATTGCTTTTGGGTCTTTCTTAACATGGTATTCTTCGATTGCTGTGCGTTGCTTGTGCTCATTGGTGATCACCGGCGTCGCTGCATTTGAGCCAGGTGCAATATTCTTGTAATCACCATAATACACTCTATAAAGGTCCGATTCTAGACGGCGGCCGCCGGTCAGGAAATACAATGCGCCGTCAGGGCCAATGGCGCCGTCGGTTAATGGAAGCGGTGCACCCGAAAGGAATTCTTCGTGATCGGCAGTATAGGTTGAGCCGCTGGGTTTGAGATGCAGACCGTGAACGATACCAAATGACCAGTCGAATGCGAGCAATGTGTTTTTGTATTTCGCTGGGAAGCGTGCGTCTTTGAGGTAAATGAGGTTGGTAGGTGATCCTTGCCCGATATTCATAACCGGTGAAAGGAAATCGGCGAATGCAGGCGACGTATTGGCCGAACCTGTTCTCCATCCGAACTCACCGCCGCTCACCGCGTGGCAAACGCGTGTTGGACGGTACCATGGTGTCCCGAAATCCCACTCCATATCCGAGTCATAAGCGAAAAGGTCACCCGCTTCATTGAATGCAATATCGTATGGGTTACGGAAACCGGCTGTGTACAATTCCCATTTTTTTCCTTCCGGATCTGTATGAGCGATCCACCCCCCGGGAGCATTACGGTCGGTCGCGTGTCCGCGCGGATCCTTGATGAACGGGAACAGGTTGTCATTTTTCCAGTTAGGCATCAGGCGGTACACATCCATAGTCGGCAGGTCGGTGAAATTACCGGCCACTACGAACAGGGATTTTTTGTCGGGAGCCATCACGATACTGTGCGGACCGTGCTCCCCTTCTCCTTTCAGTGGCTTGATCAATGTGATTTTATCGTATTGATCGTTGTTATCCGTGTCCTGTAACCGGTAGAGACCGCTGCCCTTGGGGAAACGTGGATTGGAGCGATTGTTGATCATCACATACAGGCTGTTGAATGCGTAGAGCAATCCATGCGCATATCCCATCGCTACCTTAGCCGTATCTCCTTCGACTTTAAGGGTTTCAACCGTGGGCTTTTCTGTAGATCCGATCGCCGGTATTACCAAACGGAACAAACCGCCGTACTGGTCAGAAGTGATCATGCGTCCTTTGTCATCGAAAGTCATAGAGACCCATGAACCATTTTTTTCCTCCGAAGGGCTATATAAATGTTCGGCCTTAAAGCCATCCGGCAATTTTATTTTGTCAACTTTTGAGCCGGGAGGGCGGTGTTTGGCAGTTCGGTTACTCAGCATTACTCCACAGAAAACGCCCACGGCCAGTAGCACCGCGAGTGTCATCGGAAGTTTTAACCATTGTTTTTTTGTGTACATTTTACAGCTCAGAGTTTAAGTAATTATGATTGAAAAAATGGTGGAAGTACCGTTGAAGCCTGACTGACAGAGCCTATATCTTCTTAAATAAAGCAAACTAAAACTTCAAATAATCTGATAAACACAATATTATAGGTAAACATCCATGCGACTATCCTGTTGTGTGGGGTATTCGGCATATAAGTCGGAACTAATTCCCTGATAATGCAAAAAGTGCAGTGAGCTTCCGCCCGCTGCACTTTTCTATTCGTTCAAACATCCATCAGAAATGCGGTGTCAGGGCAGCTTCTACCGCTGGCAGGCCGTAGTAGTCGTCCAGTACAGTGAAAGCATTTGTCGGAGGCACAGCGTCCGACGGGAAATAGTAAGCCTGCGGGTTAGCTTTGACCTTCGCACCGTAAGCACCTATGATCTCCTTCACACGGCCCGTGCGGGTGAGGTCAAACCAGCGCTTGTTTTCAAATGCCAGCTCTACCCTTCTCTCTTTGAAAATGGCTTCACGCATCTCTGCCTGAGAAGCCGCCTTGGTAGCCGCCAGCCCGGCGCGGGTACGTACCTGATTGAGATACATGGCCGCATCGGCAGGTTTACCCTGCTCATTCAAAGATTCTGCGAGGAACAGCAGCACTTCTGCGTAACGGTAAACAGGCCAGTTTTGACCGGTGTTGTTATGTAAGGAATGTGGTCGCGCATATTTCTTGATATAAGGATAGGTCTTGTTTGTGACACGACTGCCGCTAAGCGTTACATAACCGATCGATATATCTTTCCTTTTGTCACCGGTTTCGTATGCAGCGATGAGATCAGGCGTTGGAATGTTATTACTTTCCTGAGAGGTACCCTGCGGGTTGGAAGTTCCGGTGAGCGGCGCTATTTCGATGGCCGTGATTGGCGACGGAATGAAGCGGTAAATCTGGTTACCATTGTACCCCGAAGAACCTTCCATGTATTGGATCTCAAATACAGATTCCTTGTTGTTTTTGTTGGCAGTTGTAAACGAGAATGCATCGTTGTAGTCAGGCATCAGGGCATATCCGTCCTTGGCAATGACATCTTTCATCAAAGTTTCCGCCGAAGCCCACTTCTTCTGAGTAATGTAAAGGTTAGCCAGCAACGTCTTGGCGGCACCGGATGTAGCACGCCCCGGCTCCTGCGTTGCCTTATTGAACAGGATTGTACTTGCATCCTTGGCATCCTTCTCAATCTGTGCGTAGATCTCTTCGGTAGCTGACAACGGCATCGGCGCATCGTCGCGACCTACCACGGGAATAAGGTGCAGAGGTACTTTGCCGAACAGGCGGACCAGGTCAAAGTAGCAGAATGCACGCAGGAATAATGCCTGCCCTTTCAGGTTTGCCTTGGAGACAGCGTCGAAGTCTACACCGTCGATCAATGCGAGGATCTGATTTGCCCGGGCAATAATCCGGTAGTTCAAACGATACTGTTGGAGCACGTTGTCGTTAGCAGTGATTCCATTGGCTGTCGGAACTGCAAAATCAGCTACGTTTTCCGTTGGATCCACGGCGCCATAGAGCGTGTTACGGGCATAGTAGGTATTGTCGGAATGCATTTCCTCCAACACCCAGGCACGTTCATTGTACATTTGCCGGAACGGTTCGTAAGCCGCGTTGACAGCTTGTTTGAAGTCGCTCTCGGAGGTAAAGAAGTTGTTCGAAGTCAATGCGGTTTCGGGATTAACCGTGAGGAAGTTATCTCCGCAACCGGTCATCATAGCCGCCGCCAGAATCCAGACCGTTATATGTTTTCTTTTCATTTCTATCGGAATTAAGATGGGATGTTTTTACAAGTCGGGCTTAGAAGTTCAGGTTCACACCGATCGTCCAGGTACGTGGTACGGGGTAATTTGAAAGATCCACGCCCTGGCTCAGGTTACCACCATCACCCTGTCCGTCGCCGGCAGCGCTGGTTTCAGGGTTAGGACCACCCCAATACTTGGTGAACACATACACTTGCTGAACGCTTGCGTAAAGGCGGGCCGACTTGAAGAACTTGTTCACTGCGGGCAGGTTGTAACCCAATGTGATGTTCCTGATCGTGAAGTAAGATGCATTTGCGACAAAGTGCGAGCTGTTCCAGTCGCGTTCCACACCCGTATAAGTACCTCCGTTGTTGGTGGCGCCGTACATGCCTTTACCCGGGGTGATCACCGTTTGAGCTTCGGGAACTCCGGTAAGCGGGTTGGGGCCGTTTTTCACGCGGAAACGGTCTTTGGCACCAGCGACCATGTTGAATACACCGTCGAGGTTGGCGGTACTGTACAAGTGGCGTACCCATAACTCATTGCCTTGCGATCCTGAACCCACGATAGAGAAGTCCCAATTTCCATAGTTCAGGTTGTTGGTAATACCATAAGTGAATTTCGGGAAGGGGTTACCGATGATGGTACGGTCGTCCGCATCGCCACCATTAGTGATTATGTCGTCGTTATTGATGTCTTTGTACTTAATCGTACCGATGGCAGAACGGCCGGGAATAATAGGCGATTTAGCCAACTCCTCCTTGCTCATATAGAAGCCTTCTTTGACGAGGCCATAGAACATACCAAATGGCTGACCTACCTGGCTGATGTGGAATGTGCCATATACCCGGTCGATACCCGGCGCAAGTTCCATCACCTTATTGCGGTTGAATGAAATGTTCGCATTGGTCGTCCATTTCAGCTTACCTACCAGGTTTCGGGTAGTGACCGCCACCTCATGTCCCCAGAATTTAATCTCGCCGATATTATCATTGTAGTTTGTGAAACCCGACTCCTGTGGCACCTGAACGGCGTAAAGCAGGTTCGTTGTCCGTTTAGTGTAGAAGTCGTAGATCAGCTGGATACGGTCATTGAGGAGCCCCAGGTCCAGACCTGCATCAAACTGTTTGGTTGTTTCCCAGCCCAGGTTACGGTTAGCAAGTGATGTCACAGCGGCACCAGTATTCACGTTCGACCCGTTGACAACGTTAATTGTATTCCTGACGAGACCATACTGGGTGTAGTTACCGATGTTGTTATTGCCGATCACACCATAGCTTGCACGGAACTTCGCGAAGGAAACCTTGGGAATAGCCTGCATGAAGTTTTCATCTGAAACAACCCAACCCACCGATGCCGATGGAAAAGTTCCCCAACGGTTGTCTGCACCGAAACGGCTTGAACCGTCCGCCCGCAACGCTGCGGTAAAGAGGTATTTGCCTTTGTAATTGTAGGTCAGGCGGGAAATGTAAGACATCAATGCCCACTCATTGGCATCATTAAATGTGTTGGATCCTGAGATGCCATTGACGTTGAAACTTCCGCCACGGTCTATGTTGATTGCTCCCTGGATTGTCGGCAGGCGATCATCCGTGTAGGTGTTCGCCGTGATACGGTCAATCTCCTGACGGAATCTCTGAAGCGAAACCCCACCCAGTAATTCGAAGTTGTGGGCGTCGTTAAAACTGTGGTTATACGTCGCAAGGTTTTCGTTCAGCCAGGAGAAGTTCTGGTAATTCTGGCGGATCGAAACGGCTGTCGTCGGAACGGCGACGTTGATGTTGCTGGTTGCCGTAGACGGGTTAAAGAAGAAGAACTTGTTGCTCTCCATCTCGATGTTTAACGTCGATTTCAGCGTCAGCCCTTTGATCGGGTTGTATTGCAGGTAAGTATTACCCAGCAATTTGTTGATCTTCGTTTCGTTGGTCAGCTCGTTCGCAGCACGTACCCAGTTGGGGTAGGCAAAAATGTTACCAGTAGCGTCGGGGAATCTGTTGAACTTGGTAAGTTCGCCGTTTTCATCCCGGATAGGCATTACCGGCCAGGTATGCAATGCATTGAATAGAACACCTGTTCCGCGGTCACCGTCCGTTCGGGGCGTATTGTCATAAACAAACTGCGGAGCCACGTTGAAACCCATTTTTACCTTTGTCGATATATCGAACTCGGTGTTCATGCGCAGTGAGTAGCGTTTGTAATTATTGTTCAAAACAACGCCTTTCTGGTTGAAAACACCCGCGACAAGGGAAGTCTTCATGTTTTCCTTGTTTGAGCTGACCGTAAGGTTGTAGCTCTGAATGGGCGCTGTGCGCAGCAGCGCATCGTACCAGTCGTTGTTTTTACCGCGGTACTTCGAAGGATCTTCGAATTCCTTAGGTACGGTTCTGTTTTCGTCTTCGAACGATTCCTTCTTGAATTGAGCGAATTCTTCGGCAGTCAGCATCTCGATGCGACCTCTTTTGGGAACCTTTTGAATCCCGGCATATGCATTGAAACTAACGCTGGTCTGCCCGGGCTTCCCGCGTTTCGTGGTGATCAGGACTACGCCGTTGGCCGCGCGCGAACCATAAAGCGATGTGGAGGCTGCATCTTTCAGGATCGTGATGTCTTCAATTTCATCCGGGTTCATCTGGCCGATCGTACCGGTGATCGGGAATCCGTCGATGACATAAAGCGGATCGCTACCCGCCGTCACCGACACCTGGCCGCGAATACGGACCGCCATCCCCTGCCCTGGCTTACCAGTGGTTTGGTTGATCTGCACACCAGCCAGACGCCCTTGCAGCTTTTGAGTTACCTGCGAAACGGGTATATCTTTCAGTTCTTCACTTTTGACGGTCTGTACCGCGCCTGTAATTTCTTTTTTCAACTGGCTGCCGTACCCTACCACCACGACTTCTGTCAATGCCTTGGCATCGGTGGCAAGTTTGATATTAATGACCGAGTTAGAGCCCACTGCAACTTCCTGGCTGAGGAAGCCAACGGAGGAAAATATCAGGGTAGCACCGTTATCGGGAACGTTGACGGAGTAACTGCCGTCAGCGTCGGATACCGTACCTACATTGGAGCCTTTTACGACCACACTCACACCCGGCAGCTTTTCGCCGGTATCGTCGGTGACTTTGCCCTTGATCGTGCGATCTACCGTAATGTAGTTACCAGGCGCCATGGGATTAAAGGCAAGGGGATTACCGGCCATCGCGCTGAAGCCGCATGCTGCTCCGATCAGAACCTGTCCGACCGATTGCTTGAGCATAGCGTTCAACCGGACACGGTAAAGGGGTTGTCGAAATTGATTCATAGGATTATGTTTTAGATTTAGTAATTAGCAGAGGCCTGAACATTGGTGAAATGCCCAGGAGGATCGGGTTAATCGGTTAAGCTTTCTAATCTCATAGTCATCGGTTTAAGTGAACAATTTGTCGGGATTGGGAAAAATCAGCAGTGTTTATTTTTGATAGTTTAAAAAATATCGCTTTCGTCTCATGGCGAAAAGGAGGTGGTGTTCCGACGTTTGTGATTTCCCGGAAAACTGGCAGATTTTAGGGTTGACGAAGATTTGGAATACTCTAAGAATTAAATGTCTTTCTGACGCGTAAAAGACAATTATTCATGCTTAAAGTAACATTTATGCAATACTAGAAGGAATGCGAGAGGAGACTGTCCTGCTCTGTCTGGTTTTGATTAATATTTATTTAGCCTGACTTTTTTGGATATATCCCATACGG
Organism: Dyadobacter ginsengisoli DSM 21015; assembly: GCF_059568735.1. NCBI lineage: Bacteria > Pseudomonadati > Bacteroidota > Cytophagia > Cytophagales > Spirosomataceae > Dyadobacter > Dyadobacter ginsengisoli. The sequence continues at coordinate 1,490,567 of NZ_JCANTY010000001.1, read as the reverse complement.
ACGGCTACCTGGTGGGATAAAAATATAGGCGTTGTGGAGTGGAAATTCAGCGCGTGGCCATTGAGGCATCTACCGGCAGCGCGATAATATTTCCCGTTAGCCGAAGCAGATTTGTCACCCGCAGAATCAGTTGGCTACTGTATGAGTTAGTTTTTTGTCACTTATTTGTATATTTTGGCATTTATTTGAAACCTTTTCGTGGATTGAGCTTCTCCAATCAGTTTATTGCCTTATGTTATTCAATAGCTTTGAATTCCTTGCCTTGACCCTGGCGTCCTTTGCCATTTACTATCTCAGTGTATTCAGGCGTTACCAGGTGCAAATTTTGATCATAGCCAGTCTTGTTTTTTACGGATACGCCAACCCCAAATTGCTTATCCTTTTTCTGGTTTCCGTTTTGATCAATGTTATCTCCAGTTATAGTGTGGTATATGGGAAACGCAGTACTCAAAAGGTGGTGTTGACCGCGGGGGTTGTTTTCAATCTTTCGATACTTGCGTTCTTCAAATACAGCCCATTGATTGGGAATACTTTTTTCGATGCGAGTAACGGGATTGGGGCATTTCTAATTCAGATACCACTTCCTGTCGGGATCTCCTTTTTTACTTTTGAGGGGATAAGTTTATTGGTAGACGCGTACCGGGGAAGGGATCAAGCCAAGTCCGAAAATGTTGTGATTCCCTCTTTACGACTGCATGCGATACACACCACTTTCTTCGTTGCGTTTTTTCCGCACCTTATCGCAGGTCCAATATTGAAAGCGCATCATTTTATGCCGCAGATCAAGGAGAAATTTTTTAAGGATATTCCCTGGGAGTTTTGCTATCGCCAACTGGTTACAGGGTATTTTCTTAAGATGGTGATTGCGGATCAATTGAGCCAGCATACATTCTGGATTCAGTTTCCTTATTTTCAAGCGCATTCATCTGTTGTACTGATTGTTTTGCTATTTGGTTATTCCATACAGATCTTTGCCGATTTTGCGGGATATTCGCTTATTGCATTGGGGATTGCCGGTCTGTTTGGCTATCGCTTAGAAAAGAACTTCGACTTCCCTTATATTTCCACTTCGTTTTCGGAATTTTGGCGGAGGTGGCATATCTCGCTATCCACGTTTTTAAAAGAATACTTGTACATACCTCTTGGAGGTAACCGCCATGGGCAATTAAGGACGTACATGAATCTTTTCCTAACTATGCTGTTAGGGGGCCTGTGGCACGGGGCGGCATGGAGTTATGCAATTTGGGGGGCATTTCATGGAGGGGCCTTGGCCATTGAACGTTTCGTCAAAGACAAAGCCCCCGGGCACAAAAAGGAGTTATCACTGATTGGTAAGCTTCTTTCAGGTGCCATGGTTTTTTCGTTCGTTACATTTGCCTGGCTGTTTTTTAAACTGACAGACATTGCCGACGTAGCCAAATATGTTACTGCTATATTCCGTAACACAGGCATTGCTTCACATAAAAGCTTGATCGCTTACATCATGATGTACTCTATGCCGGTAATCTTGTATCATTTAGCGTATCTTAATAAGAGCCTAAGGCCCGACGGCGCACGATGGCAGGCATTAGAGCCGTATGCACACAGTCTTATGTTGTTCATGATTGCGACCAATAGCGGAATCGGCGGCGACTTTATTTATTTTCAGTTCTAAGTAAAGCGGACAAAACAACTCGTTTACCAGGTGAAAAAATCGATACTTTTCTTTCTCGCATTAATTGTTATTTATGAAGTTTTCATCAGAAATGTCGATGTCTGGTGGACTTCCGGGCAAAATCAGTGGCAGGCTAATCGCATAACCGTTAACAATTTTCTCTTTCGAACACGTGAGTATCCAAATATCATGGTTGGATCTTCTCTCGCGGCCCGCTTGACAGCCAAAGTTCCAAAAGATAGCCTTCCCTCGGATCTGTACAATTTATCTTTAAATGGTCAGTCTCTGTTTGACGGGCTTTTAATTTTAAAGGAATCGGGCTATGTTCCCCGGACTCTGTTTATTGAGACGAATGTGATCACCCGGGATGAAGACATACAACTCCAAAATTCACTTTTTTCACCAATAGCCTTTAATCTAAAAAAATATATTAGATCCTGGCGAGACAGTTACCAGCCAGTAGAATTGCTTTTCCGATTTCGGACCAGAAAGCCTACTGACGCAGACCTTGTAAATCAGGGGCAATCTCCGAGGGATGAAAAAACCTTTAAGGCAATGTTGGCAGTACAGCTCGAAAAAGATAATAGCCCTATTGCACCCGATACTTTGAAGAATCAGATTACTAAACTAGCTGGGTTGATTTCGTATTTTCAGAAAAAGGGTACTCAGGTGGTACTGTTTGAACTTCCCGTTGATCCTGCAATCTGTTCTTTACCTCGAACGCGTCAAATCAGGACTGCGATTAAAGAAGCCTTCGAGCCAATGAACTGTGCTTTTATTGACGTGCCGGACTGTAATAATTATCGTACTACAGACGGCGTCCACTTGGAGATGCCGTCTGTGTACGTATACCTGAATTACTTGAGAAATACGTTGGATTCGGGTTCTATGGCCCTTTCAAAGGCGCGATAGATCAGATCAACAGCTCTTTTACCGCCACGCCCTTGCCATCGGGTGTCGTATAAAAGGGACGTTTCTCGATCTCATACTGCGTGTCCGGTGGAATACCTAATGCATGATAGATCGTCTGATGAATGCCATCGATCTTGACCGGGTTTTCGATCGTCTTGCATGGCCGTTCATCAGCGGTTTTGCCGTAGACAAAACCTTTTTTGATTCCGCCCCCAAACATCAGCATCGAGCAGCCGTCGGTGAAATGGCGGTGCATGCCGTAGAATTTCATGTCTGATAGAATGTCGGGCTGCGCTACCTGCTCTTTTACTTTTGCGTCAGGACGACCTTCAACCATCATATCCCGACTGAATTCACTGGCCAGCACGATCATTGTCCGGTCGAGGAGACCTTTTTCATCCAGGTCTTTGATGAGTTGCGCAACGGGTCCATCGATTTGCTTTTTCATTTCTTCCAGGCGGGTGTGACCATTTTCATGGGTGTCCCATCCCTTGAACGGCTCATATTCTGTGGTTACGCTGATAAACCGGGCACCTTGCTCGGTTAGTCGGCGAGCCAGCAAACACCCCAGGCCAAACCTTCCGGTATTATAAATATCGTAACTTTTTTTGGGTTCGGTGCTGAGATCAAAAGCCTTGGACTCCGGAGAGTTCAACAATGCGTAGGCCTGCTCCATTGATCGTTTCAGGGATTCCCGTTGATAGTCACTTCCAAATTCTCCAACCGGGCTGTTGTTGATCAGCTCGTTGTAAAGTTGATTCCTTCGCTCAAAACGTTTGGCATCCATACCCACCGGCGGACGAACGCTGTCCAGCCCCTGGCTCGGATCAGGGATGAAAAACGGACCGAATTCGTTGCCGAGGAAGCCGGCGGTATGAAAAGCTTTAAGCTCTTCCGCCTCTCCTACCGTGAATCGCTGGCCGATGTCAATGAACGCCGGGATTACCGGATTTTTAGGTCCGAGTTCCTTGGCAATCCAGGAACCCATGTGTGGTGCCGCTACCGTTTGCGGCGGCTCGTAGCAGGTATGCCAATGGTACTGATGACGTGAATGCAGAATATGTCCCATGTCGGCTGCCACGTATGAGCGGATCAAAGTACCCTTGTCCATTACCTTCCCTATCGACTGAAGACCTTCTGAAAAATGAATGCCGTCGAGCTTGGTTGGCAACGATTTGAACGTGCTTAGGACACGGTTGCCTTCCATGTCTTTTTCGAACGGCGTGTACAGTTTCGGGTCGAAAGTTTCGGTATGCGCCATACCTCCTGCCATCCACAAAAGTATGACCGTGTCTGCAGAAGAGTCGGAACCCGCCTTGCCCCTGCATGAGGAAAGCAGGTTTGATACAGGAGCTCCGGTCGCCAGCGCTGCGAGTGTAGCGGCACTAGCGCGTTGTAAAAACTCCCTCCTATTCCATTGAATACTCATTTTGAATATATTTTAATGTTTTGAATTTCTGATAGTTATGAATGTTTACTTTAAATACTTTTAATATCTAAGTACTTTTTTAAAGTATAATTAGTTAAGTACTTAATAAAAGTATTTTAATTACAAGCAGTGCAAATCATTTTATATATTTTATATTTTTATCCCAGGCCAGCCATTTAATATATGAGTTGAAATTCAGGGACGAGGGCAATAGCCCATACCAGGTCTTGAATGCCTTCCTCGGTTGGTGCCGCCCCTAGTATTTTCTTTGCCGCGGCAAGCTCCTTCGGGGCGGGTGCTCTACCGAGTGCCTTGCGGTAAAGTTCGGTCACGAGTGAATCGGACGTGGGATATTTCGTCTTCCAAACCTTCGCACCGGCTTTGAGCGTTTCCGTAAACTTAGCTCCGTTGGTAAGTTCCAAGGCTTGAAGTAAGTTGGCTTGTGAAGTCCTGCTTGTACTGACCGTCTCGCGGTTGGGCCGGCCAAGCGAAGTCAGGAAGGGATCGTTCTTGACAAAGGCAGCACGGGGGAATGGCAAACGCGACTTGATATCTTCGGGTAGCTTTTTGAACACAATGGCTGAATCGGCATACATCGGGCTGAATGCAGAACTGATAGCGTCGGTGAACTGCTCGGCGGTGAGCCTTCTCCGGACCATTCCTGTAAATTTGTAATCGTTGGCCATCATGTCGCCTGCCTCTTTTACCGAGGAGGATGGTAACTGGTAAGTCTTGGAGGTGACGATCGTGTAAATGAGTTTTTTGATATCATATCCATTGGCGACGAAATCGGCAGCCAGCCAGTCCAGCAAATCCTGACTCCATGGCAGGTTGTCCATGGCATCCACGGGTTCAACGATACCCCGGCCCATCAGCTGCGCCCACATCCGGTTGACCAATGTTCGGTAGAGCCTGCCGTCCTTGGGTTGGACAAGGAGATCGGCGAGTTGGCGGAGACGTTTCTCGGTACTCGCATTGACTTCTATTTCGCCAAGTTCCGGGTATAGCATGCGTGTGCCTGCTATTTTACCGGTGGGTTTATCGCAGCGGTTGATTTCAAGCAACGTATCGGCGAAGATGTTAGCGAATGCATAAGAGTCCGCAAGTTTCCAGTCGCTGATAAAGCTGTCATGGCAGGAAGCACATTTCAAATTCAGGCCGAGGAAAACTTGCGCTACATTTTGTGCAGCCTGCATTTCAGTGCGCTGGCTCGAATTGATTGTTCCCCTCCATTTGATTCCCTTGACGAAACCCTCGGATTCTTTCGTCGGGCTTATCAGCTCTTTGACAAACCAGTTATAGGGCTTGTTATCGTTCAGGCTTGCATATAGCCATTTCGAAATGCCAAAGCGGCCGCCCGTAATGTAACCGGTACCATCGTAATCGTTCCGAAGTGCATCGTTCCAGAACGTCATCCAATGCTGGGCATAATTGTCATTTTGTGCTAACAACTCTTTGGCCAGCAAATCGCGCTTGTCGGGACGGGCGTCGGCCACAAATGCTTCGACCTTTTCGGGAGGAGGAAGCAGCCCAACGATGTCGAGGTAAACCCTGCGGATATAAATGCGGTCATCTACCACCGGCTTCCAGGTAATCTTGTTTTTCTGGAAATAGGCATTTACAAAAAGATCAACCGGTTTGTTGAGGTCACCGGTCGCGGCGGGTACGGTGGGCGTTCTCGGAGCGAGTTCGGCCACGCGGTAAATGCTCTTCTCATTTCCATCCGGCCATGGGGCGCCTTTTTCAATCCAGAATTGAAGGATCTTGATTTCTTTTTCAGTGAGCCTTTTGCCCTTGGTCGGCATAGCTTCCTTGTGTCCTTTTGGCAACGAAATCCTGCGGATCATCTCGCTTTTGTCCGGGTGATTCGGTACAACCACGACGCCATCTTCACCCCCTTTCATGATAGCGTCTTTGCTATCCAGGCGCAGGTCGCCTTTCGTTTTTGTCTCGCTGTGGCAGCTGTAACAGTTATGCGCCAGGATAGTCCTTACTTCTACATTGAGATTCTGAATTTGTTCGGGTGTCAAAGCGCCATTGTTTGTGAGCACAAAGTCGGCCTCGGTTTCGCCTTCGGGTTGCAGGGGTTGGCCGCCTGGCAATACACTCGACAGGTAATCGTCACCGTGGGTCAGCATTGCCCCGTAATGCCCGGCGAAAGAAACTCCGAGTACAGTTATTAGTAATAATGTCCTGAAGAGGCTCGTATTCCCGGAACGTAACGTCCATGCTGCAAAAAGCGAAAGTAGCATGGTGGCGATTCCCGCCCATCTGTGAATTTCGAGATTGGTTCCGCCGGCATCTTCGCTGCTTGCAAGGAGCAGCCCAAACGCAACAGCGAATATCGCGCTGCCGGCGCCCACCCAGGTTAGTATTTTCGTGGCTTCACGCAATGTGGATGCTTTGCGTTTCCAGTCGATCAGTTCAAATAATAAAGCTACGCAGAGTAGTCCAATGGGAAAGTGGACCAGTAAAGGGTGCAATCGTCCTAAAAATTGCCAAAGCCAGAAAGTTTCGGTCGCTTGGAGTAACACAATGTAAGGGGTTAGTGGTTATGGGGTATTCGGTTTAAGATATTTCGCAATATGACACAATACTAAAATGTAAATAGGATATCAGTATCCTGTTCTGTCTTGTTGTAAATAATAAATATTCATTACTTTCTTGAAACTATCATATCTTGTTTGCGGTGTTATTGACTTGTTTATCAGATTGATAACGCTATGGATCAGGGATTAGTTATAAAATTTAACAGGAGAGGCATATTAATGGTGCCTCTCCTGTTGGTTTAACTGATTATGCCGCTCAATATCCCGGGTTCTGAACCAGTTTCGGGTTGATCAGAATTTGCGGAGCGGGTAATGGCAGAAAGTACTCATTCTCGGTGTAGACATAGTCAGTCGAGTTGAAAGGTACATTACCACGGTCCACCGTCGGCTTGGCACGTTCCATGGCTCCGTGGGCGTTCATGAATGCGGCCCATTCTGCCGGTGTTTTAGTTCGCTTCAAATCAAACCACCGGTGATTCTCGAACGCGAGTTCCAACCTTCTTTCTTTCAGTACGGCCGTTCTGAATGCAACCTTGTCGGCAACGGCAAGATCGGCGAGACCTGCCCGCTTACGGATCTGATTCAGATAACCCAGCGCTTCTGCTGTCGGGCCCGACTGTTCATTCATGGCTTCCGCGAGCATCAGCAGCACATCGGCGTAACGGATCACGGGCCAGTTCGTATTTGTCCGGTTCACGATCGTATGGGGGTAATTGTACTTGGATACATACGGTACCAGATAGACTTTGCCGTCTAATGTAAAGTCCGGTTTCAATGATAAGTCCTTACGCACATCGCCCTTTTCATAGGCGGCCATAATATCGTTTGTAGGGACGTTTCTACCGCCATTGGCGCCATTTGAATACCCTGTTATCGCACCCTTGGAAACGCGCGGTGCGAATACATACTGAAAGTTACTCCACTCTCCGAGGTCATTGTCGCCCTGATACTGGATTTCGAATATCGACTCTACTCCGTTCTTTTTAGCGGGAGCCGGATCGAAATTGTCGGCATAGCTGGTATTTAATGCGTAGCCCAGCGTCGTTACCTCTTTCAGCGTTGTGACAGCTTCTGCATACTTCTTATTCACCATGTAAGACTTACCCAGTAGGCTGAGCGCGGCGCCCTTGGTAGCGCGGCCTTTGTCAGCGGCATTGGCGTACTTGGCAGGAAGTGCTGCGATGGCGTCTTTCAGATCTTTTTCGATCTGTGCCCAAACTTCCGCCTGGGGCGAGCGGACGAGATCAAATGCGGGATCCGGCGTTACAAGTGTGGAAGTCACGATAATGACATCACCAAAGTACTGTGTCAGATTGAAATAGATATAGGCCCTGAGAAATTTCAGCTGACCTTCAATTTCCTTCCTGGGCGCATCATTGATGGTAGCAGCCTGCATCTTTTCGAGTGTCAGATTGCAGTTGTACAATGCAGCATAGTAGCCATTCCAGAGGTTGGCAATCTCTCCGTTCCCGGAGTTAACAGTGCCAAACTCGAATGCTTCCCAGCCACCTGCACCCCCGCGATCGGACGGGTTCAGGTCAATGGTCGTGTTGTCCGTTTGGAATTCCCCGAACAGATACGCCGTGTTGTTCATAGACTGAACCTGGCCGTAAACCCCGCTCAGTGCCTGTTTGACCTGGGCCTCGTTTTTATAAAATACATCCACCCCAACCTTTGTCGGGTCTGTCTCATTCAGAAAGCCTTCTCCACAAGAAGATAGAATGAGACTCAGTGCAATGCCTAGTACGGTTATCTTTTTCATTTCTATCAATGTTAGAAGTTAACTTTTATACCCGCAGAGAACGTTCTTGGGACCGGGTACGACTCGTCGTCATTGTTCAGTTCTATCCCGCCCCTTACACCGGCATCCGGGTTATTTCCGGGATACTTCGTGATGAGCAACAGGTTGGCCGCATTGATGAAAACGCGCGCATCTGAAAGAATGCCGTCCACCTTGGGAAGCGTGTAGCCGATCGTCACGTTCTTGATCCAGGTATGCGTTCCGTCGTAGACGTAGCGCTCGCTGCTCTCGCGCGACCATTTGAAGTAGTCTGTACCGCCCTGCGAATTCTTGGCACTCGGGTTCGAACCTGGGTTTTCAGGTGAGCGCCACCGGTCTTTTGCTTTTTCCAACACGTTGAATACGCCATCCATGTTCATGGTAGATGCTTCGATGTTTCGGTAAACATCGAATTTGTAGGCGCCCATGAGCAGAACGCTTATGTCAAAGCGTTTGTAATCAGCTGCTACCGTCCATCCCCAGTTGAATTTAGGGTTAGGGTTGCCAATCTCGGTCATATCTTTCGTATCGTATGACACAATCCCATCGGGTCCGCCGTTGGCAGCACCGTGCAAATCGGCAAACTTCATGGCACCCGGAACCGCTCCTTCCTGCAGTGGTGATGCGTCGATCTCAGCCTGGGTGTTGAAAATGCCCAGTTTCCGGTATCCGAAGAGCATACCTATCGGCCGTCCCACCTGGTGGATGTTATAACCGCCGTACTGACTTCCGTTCAGGATAAAGTCGTTCTGCCCTTTAATCTCGAGGATCTTGTTACGGTTGAACGTAATATTGGCATTGGTACGGAAATTCACAGCGCCAATTTTCATACGGTACGAGCCTGCGATTTCAATACCCTTATTTTGTACTTTACCAAGGTTTTTCAACGTCGAGGTAAAACCTGATACTGCCGGAATGCTGTATCCGAGCAACATGTCATCGGTGATCTTTTTGTAGTACTCCACAGTAAACACCAACCGGTTGTCAAACGTCGCGAGATCAAGGCCAATGTCGAGCTGGTTGGATTTCTCCCAAGTCAGCTCGGAGTTGGCGAAGCGTGTGACTGTTTTGCCGGAAGCCAATGCGTTGTTAAACACGTAATTGTTCAACCCGAGGAATGCAAGGCTTGCGTAGTTACCGTCGTCCCCGGAATTCTGGCCTGTTCCGAAGTTGTTGGCTGCGCTCACATTGTAGGTGTTGTTACCAGTCATACCCCAGCTTCCCCGGAGTTTCAGATCTGTCAGCCATGAAACTTTGGGCATGAATGACTCTTCGGACATCCGCCATCCAACCGATGCCGCGGGGAAATTGCCGTACTTGTTACCCTCGCTGAAACGGGAGCTGCCTTCGCGGCGGAAAGATGCGGAAAGCAGGTACTTGTCTTTAAATGAATAGTTGAGCCGCGCCATGTAGGCAATCATCGTCCATCTGCGTTCGATCGAGTTCGAGGAACGTATCGTAGCATTTCCGAGGTAAGGCGTCAGATCATCCGGGTATGTATTGCCTGAACCATACAAGCCCTTCACCGTTTCTTGCTGTGCCGTGTAACCCAGCATGGCATCGAAATGGTGATTTTCTCCGAACTGCCGGTTGTAAGTCAGCAATTGGTCGGCTGCATAGTTTTTAAGTTCTTCGGCATCGTCACGCTCAGTAGCGATCCGCGGCGGCGCACCGTTGGTGCCGGTCGCTACGGGCAGACCAATCGTAGACGGAACATACTCTTTGTAAGTATTGTAATTGATTTTTGCATTTACGGAAGACCTGAATTTCAACCCCGGCGCGAGGTTCAGTTCAACATAGCCATTCGCTGTAATGTCGGCGATATTCCGGTTCCGTTTGAGAACCTTTAACATGTACAAAGGATTTGGAAAGCCAAAAACATCTCCAACCCCGTTGTAATAGGGAATCAGCTCGCCCTTCTCATCATATGCAGGATAACGCGGATCCGCGATCAGCGTCAAACCCACTTGTGCATTCCGGCCATCGGTGGACGCGAGGCTGGATCTGGAATAGCTTCCGGCAATGTTTGCGCCGAGGGTTATGAACTTGTTAACATCACCTGCCAGGTTTGTTCGAAGGGAAGCCCGGTCGTAATCGGTGTATTTCAAAGCGCCGTCCTCTTTGTAATAGCCCAGCGAAACGACCGACTTGATCGGGCCTTTTCCCGACGACAGCGTGAGGTTGACATCCTTATAAGGTGCATTGTTATGTAGGATGAGATCGAACCAGTTGGTAGAATACTTGGTATCTTCCGGATTACGGAAATCAATGGGTATCTCTTCGGTAGAGGGCTGCCGCTTATTAGCCAGCACAAAACGCCCGATGAAAACCTCCTTTTTGAACTGAGCAAAATCCTTTCCGTTCAGTACCTTAGTCTTGCGCGAGTCCGGTACATTCTGGATACCATAGTCGATGGATACATTGAGGCTCGTCTTACCGTCTTTCGCTGACTTGGTCGTGATCAGAACAACCCCGTTGGAGCCACGCGCACCATATATCGCAGTGGAAGCGGCATCCTTTAAAACGGAGATTGTCTCGATATCGTTAGGGTTCAGGTTCTGGCCGGCAGATGTTCCGACAGGGAAACCATCAATTACATATAAAGGATCGCTGCCCGCACCGAGCGAGCTGATCCCCCTCACTTTGATATCGAACTGCTGACCGGGTGTGCCGCTTTTCTGCTTGATGATCACCCCGGGAGCCTGCCCCTGGATCATCCGTGTGACGTTCGACTTAGGTACCTCACCGATATCTTTCATATCGATGGTGGAAATCGCAGACGTGATATCCCGACGGCGCTGGGTACCATAGCCCACCACGATCACCTCTTCCAGCGCTTTCGTATCCACGGCTAATTGAACGTCCAATGACGTCTGATTTCCCACTGCAATCTCTTTTGGTACGTACCCGACAAAAGAGAAAACTAAAACGGGACCACCTGATTCAGGAACGTTGATGGTGTACAGCCCTTCCGCATCACTGACGGTTCCGGTACTGGACCCTTTTACGATCACACTTACGCCCGGTAGGCCCAGGCCTTTTTCATCTGTAATCTTACCCTTAACAGACCGTTCCGCTGCAATGACAGCAGGGTCTTTCGCATAGGCGCTACCTGCGTGAGCTTTGTCGAAGCTGGCAAATGCAATACCCATTAACACTTGGCCGAGCAATAGCTTACAAAGAAGTCGCAAGCCATTATCGTATTTTGATTGTCGAGGTCGATTCATACGCTTAGGATTGGAATAATTGATAAATTGATTTTTGATTAATGGGGGCTTTCATGTCTTTTTTTCTTCATAGAATGGCATTTAGGTGAAACATTAAGCGGGTTGTTGGTCCTTAACAGGCTAATACAATTCAAATACAGCGCTGGGTTGCGGACTGACTGAGCGTGAGGTACATACCGATCAGTATGTTTGATATGTACAATTAATGATTTGAATTATATTATTTTACAATACTATCTGTATTTGAATTTCATACTGTCCTGTTCTGTCCGGTTATTTGTTCAAATTGTAGTTTGGACACAATTTATTTACAGACGGTGGTCCGCTGGAAAATTAATAGCCTTCCAATCTGGTCATATACTGACAATTGACTATTTTTAGGACTTCTGCAATGACCAATCAATCGCCATGTTGAAAGATCTACGGTTACAATTGCTTGTCCTTTCTTTGATAGCCTGGTTTACGCCGTTAACCTACGCCAATCATATCGTCGGTGGCGAGTTGCAGATGAGAGCAACCGGTTCGGCAGGGAACTTTGAAATTACCCTGATCCAATTCTGGGATCAGAATAACATCACCATTCCTACCGCAACAAAACCGGGAAACCGAGACCCGGATGTGGATTTGCACATTTACCGGAAAAGTGATGGAAGCCATAAAACCACTTTTAAATTGAATTACATTAATTCTGAGACGATTATCTATCAGAACAAAGCATGTGCGGTCAGCAGATCACTCAATACATCCATTGGATATTATCGTGGTACTATCCAGCTCGATCCTGATGAATACAATGACCCCGGAGGTTACTACATTGCCTGGGAACGTTGCTGCCGGAATGACGACATTAACAACATCGAGGATCCGGGTGACAATGGTATGGTCTTCTATCTGGAATTTCCGGCGCTCTCGGTCCGTAATTCGTCGCCGGAATTTGTAGCACCCAATGGTCAGTATATTTGCGCAAATCGGTTGTTTTCGATGAACATGAGCGCCACTGATGCGGATGGCGATGAATTGCGATATTCCTTGGTAACGCCCATGCGCGGGCACACGGATCCGAGAAATCCCAATGGCGGTGAACGACCGGGAACAACCTTTCCATTGGTAAGCTGGTCAAGAGGAATTAACCTTTCTACTGTTATTCCCGGTCTAAGCCCTTTGAAAATCAGCTCCTCCGGTCAGTTGAGCGTGAACGCGAATGCGCTGGGCTTATATGTGTTCACTATACAATGTGAGGAGTTCCGGAACGGGCGTCGAATTGGATTGGTGAGGCGCGATTTCCAATTACTGGTAATCGACTGTACCGACGATCAGCCTGAACCTCCCGTCATCATGCAGAATGAACAGCCTGTAACCGAGGTGATCTTTTGTAAGGACGCACCAGTGGAACTGAAAACTGAAAGTTCACCAGACTGGGCATATCAGTGGCAACTTAACGGACTTAATATTCCAGGGGCAACCACGGCAAACATCACAGTAAAGGATTCGGGGAATTACTCTGTTGTCAAAAGTTACATTAACAAGTGCTCAAGGGACACCAATTCCCTTGTGGTAAAGGCATCTTTGGCACCGCCCATTGTCACGGACATTTCTACAATGAAGGAGGTGCTTTGCAAAATGGATTCTGTTATACTGCTTGCGAATGGCGGGACCATTGCGGCGAACGAAAGGGTTGCCTGGAGAAGAAAGTCTGTTCTGCTGGAAGAGAAAAGCCCGCAACTGGTAGTAAAGGAACCAGATGTCTATGAACTGGAAATTACGAACGACATTGCCGGTTGTGCCGGGCGGGATACAATTGAAATAACGAGGGAAGAACTTTCAGTTACACTGCCTGAGAAAAAGGGTGTTGTGGAAGGTGGAACGGGAACAATCGTTCCGTTTGTGACACCGGAAGGAGCCGGTAACACTTTTGCATGGGCGCCGAACGGTGGTTTGATGTCTGCTCCGAATGATCGGGACGCGATTGTGTCGCCGGTACAGCAGGAACAGTTATACACACTTGTCGTTACGTCCGAGCGGGGATGCTCGGACACAGATAGTGTTTTGGTCTACCTTATTAAGAAAATGTATGTTCCCACGTCGTTTTCGCCAAACAATGACGGACATAACGATACGTTTGAAATCTTCAATGCCGACGATCAGATTTTGCAAATGCGGATATATAATCGTTGGGGAACGCTGGTGTTTTATTCCGATGGCTATCCGCAACCCTGGAACGGCACCTACGAAAACAGGCCAGCTCCCGCCGGAGACTATCCGTATGTAATCAAGACGGAAAACCGTGAGATAATGGGCACCATTCTGCTTTTGAAGTAACCTCTATGCTTTTCTGCTCAATTTTGAATTCGGAGAATGCTTTTTTTATCCTTGCTTGAACTCCTGAAAAGTGCCGTCTGAATAGAAAATAAGCACTTTTTCGACCTTTTTTTCAGGCAAAATCTCTTTTTTTTCTTTCACAGGATTTGTTTGAATGGTCGGCGGTACAGTCAGACTCTTTTTGCGCGATTCTGGGACGCTCTCATTTGGAGTGTCTGGTAATGGTTCATCGTCCAAAATCCACTTAACACCCAGCTCGGGATATCGCCTGACAATCTTCTGCACCATATCGAGACTGGGCTTGTTGCGTCCGGCAAGAATATGCGACATACTGGAACGTTGGATGCCAATTTCATCGGCGAAGAGTGAAGGAGTCGTGTTTTTATCGGAAAGTATCTGTTTAATTTTCTCCGTCAGGTCCATGAATTAAGTAATGTTAATTTAGGCACAAACATAAATTAACATCGTTAATAAACCAACTGTTGTCAAGTGTAAACTTTAACAGTTTAGTATTGTACACAAAACTGCGATGATTTACATTTATTCCACACAGTGCAATTGGTTGAAAAAGTAAATGCGACATGGTTGGTTCACGCCGCATTTACATTTGTTTACTATTTCTAAGGTCGTTTACACCGCAACATGGTTTTCGCGAAGTGCATCATTTAGAGAGGTTTTCAGATCGGTACTGGCCTTTCTTTTTCCGATGATCAAAGCGCAGGGTACGTGATAAGTACCGGCGGCAAATTCTTTTGGTAGGGTTCCTGGTATCACGACCGAGTCTTCGGGCACATATCCTTTGTACTCAACGGGCCCACTTCCTGTCACGTCGATGATCTTTGAACTGCCTGTAATAGTAACTCCTGCGCCCAATACGGCTCTTTTGCCGATACGTGCACCTTCCACTACGATACACCGTGAACCTATAAATGCACCATCTTCGATGATTACCGGTGCTGCCTGAACGGGTTCCAGCACCCCTCCTATTCCCACGCCACCGCTGAGGTGTACGTTCTTGCCAATCTGTGCACAGCTTCCGACAGTCGCCCACGTGTCGACCATTGTGCCTTCATCTATATATGCACCAATGTTGACATATGATGGCATGAGAACTACTCCCTTGGAAATGTAGGCGCCATATCTTGCAACGGCGGGCGGGACTACGCGTACACCTAATTGTTCGTATCCTGTTTTCAGTTTCATTTTGTCGTGGTACTCGAAAATTCCCACTTCGCTAATATGCATTTGCTGAATTGGGAAGTAAAGGATAATAGCTTTTTTTAGCGCTTCATTTACAATCCAGCTTCCATTAGTATCAGGCTCTGCAACACGGAGTCTTCCTTTGTCTAGTTCTTCAATGATGTTGCGAATAAAATCCTTGGCGGATTCTTCTTTAAGTAATTCTCGGTTTGACCAGTAGTTCTCGATTTGTTCGGAGAAATTCATATTAAATCTTAAAATTAATGAAATTAATTTAACTTATTGATTATTAAACAATTAAAACAAAAATTAATGTATCATTTGGCACCGTTGAGAGTAGATATAAGAGGGAGATACACAGACTCTAATCGTGTAAATATAAATAAGATTAAAAGGAATTGCAAAGAGTACATAAACAGCATAAAACAGACACGCTAAAATACCAGTATAATTAGCAAAACAGATTTCAAATTACTAAATAGCATAGTTACGGCAGGCTCAATTAACTAATATTAATGGTTTTCGCTTCCCGAGCTTTGTTTTCTATTATTTTCATCAACACTTTTCATCCCTAGACATATTTTATTAATATTGCGGCAGAAATAACCAATCTACCTCGATATGTCAAAAGTAAAAGTTGCAATCAACGGATTCGGCCGCATCGGCCGCCTCGTTTACCGTCAGATCTATAACATGGAAGGCATCGACATCGTAGCCATCAATGATTTGACTAGTCCAAAAGTATTAGCACATCTTCTTAAATACGATACCGCTCAAGGACGTTTTGACGCAGACGTAAAATCCACTGACAACTCTGTTGTAGTGAACGGTGAAAACATCGTGATTTACGCACAGCGTGACCCATCACAAATTCCCTGGGCTTCTCACGACGTTGATGTAGTTCTGGAATGTACCGGTTTCTTCACAAGCCAGGAATCTGCAAGCGCTCATATCAAAGCAGGTGCTAAAAAAGTAGTTATCTCCGCTCCTGCTACCGGCGACCTGAAAACGATCGTTTTTAATGTTAACCACAACATTCTGGACGGTTCTGAAACCATTATCAGTGGTGCTTCCTGTACAACCAACTGCCTTGCCCCGATGGCACAGGTGCTTGAAGAGAAATTTGGTATCGTAAATGGCTTGATGACCACCATCCACGCTTATACAAACGATCAGAATACACAAGACGCTCCACATCCAAAAGGAGATCTTAGAAGAGCTAGAGCAGCTGCACAGAACATCGTTCCTAACAGCACTGGCGCTGCAAAAGCGATCGGTCTTGTACTTCCATCACTCAAAGGTAAACTGGACGGATCCGCACAGCGTGTTCCTACCTTGACCGGATCTTTAACTGAGTTAACTGCCGTACTTGGCCGCGAAACTACCGTTGAAGAAGTAAATGCCGCTATGAAAGCTGCCGCTAACGAGAGCTACGGATATACAGAAGATGAAATTGTGAGCAGCGATATCATTGGTATCAGCTACGGATCTTTGTTTGACGCGACCCAGACAAGAGTACAGAAAGTAGGTAATACTCAACTTGTTAGAACTGTATCATGGTACGACAATGAAATGTCCTACGTGTCTCAGCTTGTAAGAACTGTTTACTACTTCGCCGGCCTGATTCAGAAATAATCAAGCTTTCAAATACTAATAAGCCCGTTCTGGTCATACTGGAACGGGCTTATTCATTTCAGATAACCTGGGCCTTAATGTATTTGATCGTATAGCCTTTGGAAGTGAAAATTGTTTCATAATGGGTCCTTACCCCATGGTGGTCATCCAAAAGATGCGATTCATAAAGGTCTCCGGTATGTTCGATAATTTCGAAATTGGCGGCTTTTTCAATCGTTTCCAGGCTATATTCATACAGGAAAGTACTATCCGTTTTCAGGAAAAACATCCCGCCCTTTTTTAAAAACCGCGAATATCTGGCCAGAAATTCCGGGTTTGTGAGACGGTACTTCTCATTTCTGTCGCGCACCTGCGGATCCGGATGAATAAGCCAGATCTCACTCAATTCACCCTCATCAAAAAACTCTTCAGAATATTGGATCCCGGCGCGTAAAAACGCCACATTTGACAGTTTTTCTTCCGTGGCAAGCGCGCTGCCGCGTGCGATCCGGTCACCTTTTATGTCAACTCCAATGAAATTCTTATCCGGAAACTTCCTGCCCAGCCCCACGGTATATTCCCCTTTTCCGCACGCCAGCTCCGCCACGATTGGGCTGCTATTATTGAAATATAGTTTATTCCAATTCCCTTTAATCTCCGAATAAAGCGGCTTTCCCGCCTGTACTACATTTCCTGCCTGCTCGCTGTAATTGTAATGATGTAATTTTCTCCTTGCCATTATGCCTTTTATTGTTCACTATAAACTCTCAATATCCGCCACCACAAATGTACTTCCACCGACATAAACTGCGTCGCCGGCGGAACAATCCTCAATGGCCTGTTCCAGCGCTTCATTCACATTAGCGTAAACACTCCCGCGGAGGCCGTATCCGAAGGCCTTGGACTGTAATTCTTCGCCCTTCAAAGCCCTCATATTAGACGGTTGGCAGAAATAGTAATCCGCCTCCGCCGGAAACAACGACAGCATTGTCGCAATATCCTTATCCCCTACAAATCCGATAACAAAGCGCTTTCTTCCGCTACAAACCGTCTCAAATTGTCTTAACGTACTTGCCAGGCCAGCCGCATTGTGCGCCGTATCACAATAAACGTCAGGGTTTTCGCGCAGACACTGCCATCTCCCCTTCAATCCGGTGATCTGGCTTACCGATCTTAATGCTTTATAAGTAGCTTCATCGGTTATGTTCCAGCCTTTTGATATCAGAATATCCCTGACTGCCCATACACCTCCAATGTTCTTCAATTGATATTCTCCCGTAAGATCCAATGCCAGTTGTGAGGCAACAATTGCTCCCGAAGTCTTATCCGTGATGTTAACAAGCATTCTTCCTTCCGATAAACCAACAAAGCAAACGTCGAACCGATGTGATGCAAATGTCAATGGGGCATTTTGAGCGGCCGCGGTATTCGATATGACATTACTGATTTCCTCTCCCTGATCTTCGCTCATCACTGCCGGAACACCTCGCTTGATAATTCCCGCCTTCTCACCAGCAATTTTTGCCAGCGTATCCCCCAAAAACTGTGTATGGTCCAGGCTTATATTCGTAATAACTGATACTTCAGGCGTGATAATGTTCGTTGAATCCAGCCTGCCGCCCATACCCACCTCTATTACAGCAACGTCGACATTGCATGCCGCAAAGTAGGAAAAAGCCATCGCAACTGTCGCTTCAAAAAAAGAAGGAGACAATCTATCAATGTTAGATTTTTGATCATCGATAAATGAAACAATGAATTCCTCGCTGACACATTCCCCGTCAACACGGATACGTTCGCGAAAATCCCTTAAATGCGGGGAAGTATAAAGTCCAACCCGGTATCCGGCCTCCTGTAAGATCGCTGCCAACATATTGGACGTGCTTCCCTTACCATTTGTCCCTGCAACATGAATGGTGGGATATAGTTCCTGGGGATCACCCAGCAGGTGGCACAACTCCCGCGTAGTATGAAGGCCCGGCTTGAAAGCACGGGCCCCGATATTCTGAAAAACCGGCAACCTGTCGTAAAGGTATCCGATCGTTTCCTGATAAGTCATCTAATTCTTAACGTGAACGTATTTTGAAGGTTATGGTCCCGATCGATTCGTCGGGTACATTCGCAGACTTCGGCACGAAAGTAAGGTCTCTTACCGCACTTTTGTATTTGTTGACGACAGCATAGTCGGTTACCGTAGTGCTTTGTGTAATCACACTCTTCACACGCCCGTTTTTATCAACCGTAATCTTGAAGGTAATGTCGCCGGTTGCGTCGGAATTGTCGTCAACAACTGGTCTTCTCGACCAGCTCCAGCCAGACAAATTCAGCCCGACAGCTGTTCCGCCTCCGCCTCCTTCACCTTTATAAGTTTTGGCAAAAAGGCTTCCTGTCTTAGAGCCCTTATCTCCCACTCCCTCGGCGTCATCGCCATTATTGTTCCCACCCACTCCGCTTTTCGTCCCATTTGTACCATTACTGCCCGACTTGCTGCCTGACGATTTGGAAAACAAGGCATCTTTATTAACCGCCTTCTCGGGAGCAGGTTTTGCCACAGGCGCAGAAGCGTTCTCGCTACCCGTCGATTTTTTAACCTCAGTCTTCTCGGGCGCCTCTACCGGACTCTCGACCTTAGAAGTAATCGCAGGCTTCTCTGCGACCGTTTTTGTGGGCTTTGGTGACTCTATTTTAGGCGGGGTCGGAGGCGTCGGCTTTGGAGTCGATATCGATTTCACTTTTTTGACCTCGTCGGCATCCGCCTTCATATTCTCCGCGACTTTACTGTCGTTGGGTTTATTGAAGGTTTGCACATCTCCTTTTCCTACCTTGCTTGTCCCATAGTTCACCTCCACGAACAACTCCATGGGCTCTACTTTGGGAAGCGATGAGCTCAGTCGAATGAAAAAGAATATGCCCAACATCGCAGCTGTTATCCCAAAGGACCATGCCCATGAGACGGCGATTCGCTGACGGTCTTCTGCCTGTAATGTGATCATTTATCAATATGGGTTTTTCTTTCGGAAAACGTAAAAGTAGTAAAAAACGTATGCAACAAAAAAAGGAGGCCAATGACCTCCTTTCATTCAACTATATTTCAGAATCCTATCTCTTTTTGAAAACCCAGCCGGGCTCCCCGATCACTTCCTTGAGTTTAGCCGACGCATTGTGGGCATCCGTTTCATTATCAAAGCCATCCACCGCAACTTTCACTTTTTTGCTTCTTTCATCACCCGGAATAATAATCGCCTTCGAAAAACCCTTCCCTGTAAGCTGAGCAAGTAAAACCTTTGCTTGTTTTGTTCCTTTGAAAGCGCCCGCGATGACATAAAACTTGGCATTCGCCATATCAGCTGGCTGCGCTGGCGACGCTAAAACTGCGGGTTCGGCAGGCTTTGCAGCAATGGCTGCCGTATCCGGAGCTTTATCATTGACCGTCGAATCAACCAGAACGGAATCTGTTACAGCAGGCAAAATAGCCGGTACAGTTTCAGCAGCCTTGAGTGTTTCTTCCGGAATCACAGTTGTTTCCCCATTTTCACTCCGGCTGAACATTTCGGCGAACGGATTCAACGTACTTTTGATGTATTCATTATCTGTATTGACCAGGAAAAAGCTCAAACCACACAACAAACCTGCTACAACAGCGGCTGTGGCCCATCCGGTCCAGCGGAAACGGGATCTTCCTTCTGTGTCCAGTTCTAAAACTTCCACGTCATCACTGACATAATGATCGGCTTTCTGAACTTGCGCAGGTCTGTTCTGAACCTCTCTTGCCTTAACCTGTTCAAAACCAAACCACTCATCCTTGAAATACTTACCAGTGTTAGGCTCGAAAACAAGCTTACCTTCCACATTTTGCTTGAAATCACCAATGCCGACAATTCTTGCCTCTCCATTGATATCCAGTGCCGACCTCAATCGATCGGTGTAGCTCTTTACGTACTCAACCGCCTCGGCATGTACGAGCTTTTCATGTCTCGAAATATAATTAGCCAGCAGGCCATCATCCAGCTTGAGATACTCATTGAAGGCCAACCGCTTCATGGGAGGAGTGAACACACCGGACGTACTGTCGTACACAGCGGGAACCTGGTGTGAAAGCAATGCCCCAAACCCGGGAATTATTACAAATTCATACTCCCCTATAAGTTTCCGGATGACTGTTTCAACTGCTATCATGAAGCGAAGATTGGTGTTAACTCAGCGAAATTAAAAAGAAAATGACAATCCAGCAATAAAGTTCAGGCCCTGCTGCGGATAGTATTGGTACCGCTGATACTGTTTGCCTAACACGTTGTTCAGGTTAACAAATGCAGAGAAGTTCCTGGTTAACAGATAGTCAATTTTTAGATTCAGGTCAGCAATTACGGGTAATTTGGTCACTTGGCCAGTCTGAAAATTTTTGGCTTTTATTCCTCTCAGCATATAAAAATCCGCGGTAACAAACAGTTTTTTACTGATCGTAAGTGCATTGAACCAGTTCAAGGTGAGATCCGGTCTGTGCCAGGGCTCTTCGACGCGGTCCACTGCATAATCAAAGAAATTCGCTTTCAAAGACGTTTTGAAAACATCATTGAAATTATACCCGGCCTGGGCAGAAATCGTCAGCACCTTGGTCTTTCCGGGGTCGTAGATGATCGAAAACCTCGACGTATCAACGAGCGAATTGTTAAAGTTATAAAAATTCCGGTAAGATGTATATGCAACCTTACCTTCATAATTAAAGCCTGTCCCCGTTTCCCCTTTTACCCCTGCACTGATATCGGAAGTCTTTTCAGTATTCACGATCAGCGCATTAGGCCCCAGCCATTGATTTTCACTCAGCATGCTCTTTAACGTGTTCCGGACGATATCCCCGTTCCATCCGGCGAAAATATGCAGCCCGGAAAATGGCGTTACGTCCAGATTAACTGCTGGAAATGCCTTTGTTCTGTCGATACCCAAGTGGCTGTCGGTTTCGTTAACAGCGTTAATCCCTGCGGAAACCGAGAACATCTCAGTTACGTACTTGAATGTAGGCTTTACTCTAAAGAGGTTGCGGTTATACGTAAACTGATCAACACGCTGCGAAACGAATGCATCCGCTTCAAGCAAAGCAAAGAAAGTCTCTGAAATCGGTACAGATGCCGTGAGCTTTGTTCCCCAGTCAAGCTCCGATGCATTGTAACGATCTTTCAGTGTACTCAGACCCGTCTTAACTGAATAGTCTACAAGCACTGATGGGTCTGTGTTTTCAAAACCCAGATTGAAGCCAAACTGGTTAATGGTCTGCCGGATCGTATCCCGATCAACCACGACACCGTCAGGTTGGGGCTTGTAGCCATAGAAGTAGTAATTCTTTCTGTCAAAATCGAAAGCTGCATCTACCTTGTATTTGCTGCGGATATATTTTCCGCCTACCTTGAAACTGGTATTGGCATTCGCTGAACTCTTGCCGTCGACCGGGCCATTGGCGGCCGAAAGATGTTTCAGTTGCGTGATGAAAGCCAGGTCCTCTTTGGGTCGCCCTCCAACAAAAATTTCACCCAGGAACCGGCCATAATTGCCCCCTCCGGCTTTAACATAGTTATTTAACACATCGGGTTCATCTTTGCGGCCTTGCTCATCCGATGAGGCACCTACTGCCGGAGTCAGTTTGGGCGAAGCGATGTTGAACTCGGGATCGACAATCTGGTAGGATACTCTTTTCTTGCCTGTTTCTCCCTGCACAGGCTGTACTTTATCAAAAACCCGGTTGGCCGGGGCGAATTCGATGCTTTTCTCTTTAACGATCTCGTAGGTCTGGCTCTCGATCTCGCCGCGTTGCGCGAGCGCAAACTGCGATGAAAAACCGAGGGTAAGCAAAACCATGGAAGAACGTAATATCTGGGAATGCGTCATGAGTAATGAGGTTTTCTGTTTAATAAAACAGTTTTGGATCACTGCTATTTTTCGATTTGGTTCAACTTCTCTTTGGCTAGCTCTACTGCTTCCTTATCATCTGAATTTTCGATAATGGAATTCAGTGTCGCTTTGGCCTGTACCTTTTCATTCATGCCTAGATAAACATCCGCAAGCAAAATGAACGAACGCGCACGCCAGTAATCGAAACCTTCGAAATTCTTGCCCATATCGATAATGGCCGTTTCAGCTTCTTTGAACTTTTTCTCACGATAAAGGACCATAGCAGACCAGTATGCCGCCTCTGCGCCAAACTCATCTTTTGACGACGCCGAAACCTTCCTGAACTCTTCCCCGGCCTTCTTTAAATCCCCTTTTTCAAAAGGTACTTTTCCCTGATAAAGCTGCGCCTTTCCTAAACTGCCCGGCACGATATTCCCCATGTTGATCACCTCTTTGGCATAGTAAAGTGTGGAATCGTAGCTCTTCAATGTGAAATAGGTATCCATTAAACCCACCCAGGCCAAGGTCTGATCCTTCTTGCTCTCGGCATTCCTTGACAGTATCCTGAAATTCGTCACCGCGTTGTTAAAGTTGCCTCTCGCAATTTCGAGCTCTGCCGAGCGCTGCGCCGCTGCGGCTACAAAAGTGGATCTGTTTTGTTGAACCACTTTACCGAAGTATTGAAGTGCTTCGTTCACCCGGTTGGTCTTATCGTAGGAGGAAGCGATGAAGTACGTGGCGTCATACTGGTGCTTGCTTGCCGGATAGCTGCGTAAAAACTCCTGCAGTGCATTGACTGCGTTCTCGTACTTCTCGGCATAATAGAGATTTCTTACGTTGTCGAATTCAACCTCTTCCAGTTTCTCGTTCCCCGGGTTGTTTTTTCTGACAACTCCCAATACCTGCGTAAACTCCTCAGGGCGGCCCACTGCCGTGTAACTCTCCTGAATACCTTCCAATGCACTCGCGGCCGAGGGAGAATCGGAGTACTCGGTCAGGATTTTCCGGAAATCGACGATTGCTTGTTCGTACACCTGCAGGTTATAGTACGATTGCGCGCGCCGTAACAATGCCGCGGGTATCAGATGGCTCTTGGGCTTTTCATTAATCATCCGCGTAAAGCCCTTCACGGCCGCGGAGTAGCTTTGATTCTGGAAATCGATATCCGCCATCTGGAAATAGGCATCATCCAGATACCTTGACTGAGGATACTGGCCGATCAACAATTCGAACTGCCTTCTTGCCTCAGCCTCGCGGTTCATATATACATAAGCCCGCGCCTTCTGAAACAATGCATAGTCCTTGTCTACCTTTCCTTTCGCCGCCACCTGCTCATACGTCCGGATCGCCTCATTGTAGTTTTTGGCAGCGAGGTAGCAATCCGCCAGTCTCGCGTACGCATCCTCGATCATCTGGGCGTCCATCCCCTCGATATTGTTGGTAAAGTCTTTAAAATAAGTGAGCGCCTGGCCGTATTTTTTCTGGTTATAGTAAATATAGCCCAGCGCATATAAGCTCTTCCTCGAATAAATCCCCGCCTTCGGATTCCTCGCGATCTGATTATAGAGCGTCGCCGCTTCATCCACGCGTTTCAGTCCGTACACCGACTCTGCCTTGTAGAATAGTGCCGAGTTATAGAGTTGCTCATCGATTGGGAACTTCAGTGATTTATCGAACATCGCAATGGCTTGCTCGTACCGCTCTGCATTGAAATCTGTCACACCTTGGTTATATGTGAGTCGCTGATAGGTACCCTTTATTTTAGCATTCCTCGTTTTGAGCCCCTCAATGTACTTTATAGCTCCTGTGCTATTGCTCGCATTGGCGTATCCGTCAGCAATCAGTTCGGTCGCTTCCTCGGTATGCTTGCTTTCGGGGTATTTAGCGATATAATTGTTGAGCTCCTTGATAGCATCGGTATTATTTCCCAGCTCCAACTGCACTTTCGCATGGTTATATGTGGCTTCCTCCTTCACTACGCTATTGAAGTCTAATGATGAAGCATTGCCGAATGATGTTAAAGCATTGGTTAAACCATTTGTTTTTAAGTAGCTGATTCCCAGTACATATGAAGCATACTGCGAAACAGAATCCTTGCCGTTTCCGATAGGCTTCAGCGAGGTAATAGCGCCCTCAAAATTGTTGTTCCGGAATTGAGCATGACCGTAATGCAATGCAACCGTCGGAGGTACTGTTCCCGGCTTCATACGCTTGTAGCGCTCATATGACTTCACCGCATTAGCATAGTCCCCTTTCTCGTAATACACCTCTGCCACATAAAGCGCTACATCATCCAGTTTGGTATTCCCGCGCTGCTGAGATAGAATACGCTCGCCGTATTGCAGCAGTTCGTCAAACTTTTTGAGCTGGTAAAGCGACGAGATGATCCAGTTAGGGGCCTCATTCTTATAGTAAGGATGGTCTTCAATCCTTTTGAAATCCTGGTAGGCTTCCTCGAAATTGTTTTTCTGATAGTTAATAACTCCTGCGTAAAATGAAGCATCTCCGGCATTGGCAAATCCGGCATCGCTTTTTACCTGATTAAAAAGCGGAAGGGCAAGGTCGGGTTGCTTGGTATTGTAATAGGACATCGCGAGCCGGTAGGTGCTCTCAGCCTTATTTGCACCGGCTCCCGGTAGGTCTACCGCTTTTTCCAGGTACGTAATGGCCTTTTCATAGTTGCCATTCTCGTAGTAGTATTTACCGAGATCACTGTAAATAAGCTGCGCTTTGGGGTGCTCTGCGTGATTTTTGACAAACCGGTCAACCTGTACCTCTGCTTCCGGATAATTAAGATACAGGCCGGTTACAGCCACATAGTACTCTGCCGTGACCTTATTATAGTCGCTCGTACTGAGCAATTTGTCCTGCGAATTCAGGAACTCGCCAAATTCCTGTCTGGCTGCTACGTAGTTAGACTTTTCGTAGTATTCCAGACCATTGCGAAAATGCGCTTCCGGCTCTGTAATACTAAGCGTATTCTGAGCCACTACGGAAGACGCGCCAACACATAAAAGCATCCCGAAGGTGGAGGCGCTGTGTTTAAAAACCATAGATACTGAGTTGGTGGATTTTTGAATTAAGTTGTTGTGGTTTACCATATCCTGAGAAAAGAATATTTTGGTTCTCACTTACCGCTTAAAATAGTTTGCTATCTAACGAAAAGCATCATGAAACCGTATACGTTCACTTTTCAGGATTTCCTTTTACAGGCTAAAACAGGATGTTATTACGTATCAGACTGCCATTGAAGTCCTCGTGCATCGCATCGAAGCGCAGCGCGATCCGACTGGTAAAATCTTCGTCCATGCAGGCCTCCAACTCCTCAATCGAAGCTACTTCATAGTCGTCGATTTTGTATGTTTGCTCATACATACCCGACTCTACTCTGATAATGTACTTGCTGTTCCATTGGTAAAGGCCTATCTTGAAACGTGAATTAGGTATGTCCTTAATGTACCGCATAACTGGGTTATTCTTTCTTTACTAAATGTATGTTTCTAAAATTCAATAAGTTTATTGCGCTATTTGTATTAGTACTAATATTGCTAAATTGCACGAGCCAGAGTAAAAAGGATGCCTCGGATTTCTTTCTTAAAGGCAACCTGGCCCTCAACCAAAAGAACTATGCCGAGGCGCTAAGGCTATACGACGAAGCAATTGCCAAAAATGCAGATTTTTCGGACGCCTATCTCAACAAGGGAATAACTTTATTGAAATTAGGCAGGCCAGCCGACGCGCATGAGATTTTGACAGAGGCTATCCGCATTGACCCTACTTTGATACAGGCAAATCTCGTTCGATCGGAAGCAGCCCTGGATTTGGGCAGACTGAATGATGCGAAATCAGATTTACAGCAAATCGAAAAGGAATATAAGGACTCTACCCGATTCCATCTTGTAAAAGGTAATCTGCTGGACGCACAGGGAAATGCTGCATTTGCTATATCCGAATACGATCTCGCACTGAAATTGAATCGTACCAATATTGAAGCCTATGTTAACAGGGGCGCAGTGTATTACCGGATAGGTTCATACAACGAAGCAAGGTTGGATTTTGAGACAGCCGTGGCACTAGATCCGGTCCAGCCACAGGCTCTCAATAATCTGGGTTTGATAGCGTCAAAGAACAAGCAGTGGGCAAAGGCCATCGCTTACTTTGATCAGGTCCTAAGCCGTGACCCCGCGGAACCCTACTCCCTCAACAACAAAGGGTACGCACTGCTGCAAACCGGCAAACCTGAAGAAGCTATTGTACTCATCGAAAAATCATTGCGCAAATTACCAGCTAACGGCTACGCATTGCGCAATCTGGGTATCTACTATCAGCAAAAAGGTGACCTCTCCAGCGCCCTGGACGCATACAAAAAAGCCATTGATATTGCGGAACCTGTGGAAATGCTCTACGGAATGACGGGGCAAGCTTATTTTGCGCAGAAAAATACGGCTGAGGCATGTAAGATATGGAAGCAGGGAGTCATGCTGAAAGACTCCCTGTCGATCGTTGAAGCGTCAAGAAACTGCCGCTAGCCGGCTTCATTGGTCCATGCCCGCTTGAGTGACTTCCAGGCCCTGGTGTTCTCACTGGGATTACTGAATCCTTCCAGCAAGGCAATCCCTTCATGGTCCAGAAATTTCTGTATTTCATCTTCCAGTCCCTGCTGGCTCGAAATCCGGAAATATGCAATTCCTGAATCCTCGCAGGTCCTGAGCGCCGAGAAGGAATGCCGGGTTTCAAAATAAGTTTCCAATTCAGGCAGGTTGCCCGGACCGTCAATCATGCGGAATATGTTTCCTCCAGCGTTGTTGAGTACCACAATTTTCAGATTCTGTGGCAAACCCCCGATCAACAGCCCATTCCGGTCATACAAAAATGCTACATCACCAACAATCAGCAATGTGGGGATTCCGTTGACACGCGCCGCGCCTATCGCGGTACTCACACAACCGTCTATTCCGCTCGTTCCCCTGTTCGCGAAGACGCCGTCAAACTTCGATTCAGTAGCCAGTACATTCGCGTAACGGACAGACATACTATTAGCTATATGTAACTGAAAATCGGGCTTAACATACCTAAATAATGAATCTAACAAAGATAAGTCACTGAACGCCGGTAGATTTCCAAGCAACTGGTGCTTGATCCTCCGTGCTTTCAATTCTACTTGGAACCATTTCTGGTAAAAAGACTCGTCAATATTTGAATCCGAGTTCTCAACAAAAGATTGATAATCAAGCTTTTCAAATAGTTTATTCAGAAAATTGGCTGGTTTACCTGAGATATCTCGTGTCAAAGACTGCGTCGGATCTGCCAGAAATGCATCTTCTCCAATATGCCAATGCCATCGCGGAGGGTTTTTCCGGATAAATTGCTTGAATTCCTTGGAAAGAAATGACATACCGAAGGTCACCAGCAGGTCGGGTTTAAGTGCTTCGACCTCTTCCGTACCCAAAAACATATCGTGATGCCTGATATAGTCCGGGCCGACATTCAGGTTGGAGATACAATCCCCCAGGATAGGGACCTGCCATTCTTCTGTAATGCGGGACAGCACCGCGTCCAGCTCGGGATCCGGCTTTCGCTGACCGCCTGCAAGCAATATTTTCGGAGCTGATTCCCATTCGTCAAGCAGGTCCTCCCAAACTTCCGTCGACCAGGTCCGCTCAGCGCTCTGTCTTTTAATCACCCTTAGCCCGGGTGACGGACGGAAATCATCTCCCTCAGCGGGATAAAACGGCTCACGGATGGGAACGTTGATATGGACCGGTCCACAAGGAGTCGTTGTGGTAAGGTTTACGGCTTCATTGGCGATACGATTGATCGCCCATGCTACATCTTTATGCCCGTAGTCAGGCGATAGTTCGAATGAGCGTTTTACGTGCTGTCCGTAGATGCCACTCTGATAGATCGTCTGACCGTCGTATTGATGCAACCATTCCTTCGGACGGTCCGCAGTCAGCACTAGTAGTGGGATTTGTTGAAAAAATGCCTCAGAAACAGCCGGGGCCAGATTGTAGGCCGCGCTACCCGACGTGCATATCAAAACAACTGGAGAATCGGTTTGCTGCGCGATTCCGAGCCCAATAAAACCTGCTGAGCGTTCATCCATGCAGACATGTGTCTGAAAGCCTCCATGCCTGACAAACGCGAGTGTAAGGGCTGCGCTGCGCGAACCCGGCGAAATCACGACATGCCTAATGCCCTGTTCGTAACAAATCCAGGCAATGTCTGTCAAGGGTTGTAAAATAGCCATGTTCAAAATGAAAATAGCCTCTTGACGAGGCTATTTAAAGAAATTATATGAGTAACATCCGAAACTGAATCAGATTGAATACTAACCCAGATATGTTTTCAAAGCTTTGCTTCTCGATACGTGACGTAGTCTGCGGATCGCTTTTTCTTTGATCTGACGCACGCGTTCACGTGTGAGGTTGAACTTCTCCCCGATCTCTTCCAAAGTCATCGCATGCTCGCCATTCAGACCGAAATACAGCGCGATTACGTCTGCCTCACGCTGTGTCAGCGTGCAAAGTGCCCGTTGTACCTCTTTGCGAAGCGATTCGTTAACCAGACCGGAATCCGGCTTGTCTTCCAGATCATTTTCAAGAACGTCCAGCAGGCTGTTTTCTTCACCCTGCACAAAAGGTGCATCCATTGAAACGTGACGACCTGAAATCTTCATGGTATCTACCACTTCGGACGAAGAAATTTCCAGCACTTCTGCGAGTTCCTCCGGCGAAGGCTCACGCTCAAAGCGTTGCTCCAGTTCTGAGAACGTCTTGGAAATCTTGTTCAGCGAACCTACACGGTTGAGGGGTAAACGTACGATACGGGATTGCTCTGCAAGTGCCTGAAGTATCGACTGACGAATCCACCAAACCGCGTATGAAATGAATTTAAAACCCCTTGTTTCATCAAAACGCTGTGCTGCCTTGATCAAACCGAGGTTTCCCTCGTTGATCAGGTCTCCCAACGATAAGCCTTGATTCTGATATTGCTTTGCAACGGAAACTACGAAACGCAAGTTTGCTTTGGTCAAACGTTCCAAAGCCAGCTGGTCCCCATCCCTGATTTTCTGAGCTAACGTCACCTCCTCATCCGGCGTTAGCAAATCCACCTTACCGATTTCCTGCAAATATTTATCTAACGACTGACTTTCACGGTTGGTAATTTGCTTACTGATCTTTAGCTGTCTCATCTATGTCTTTATTAAGTATGTTATATAACGACGTTTTATACCGTTCCTGCCTGTAAGAACATTAATTTACTCCTTTTTGTTCTCGGGCTTTGGTAACAATACTTTGCGGGAAAGGCGATATTTGCCGGTTTTCTTGTCGATTTCCACCAGTTTGACCTGCACTTCTTCTCCTACCTCCAGAACACCGTCCATCTTTTCCAGGCGCTCCCACTTGATCTCGGAAATGTGCAATAAACCGTCTTTTCCGGGAAGGAATTCTACAAAGGCTCCAAAAGGCATGATCGACTTCACTTTACCGGAATAGATTTCTCCGATCTCAGGTACGAGGATAATTCCCTTAACCCGTGCAACCGCTTTATCCATGGAAGTCTTATCAGCAGAGAATATACTTACGAACCCTGCTCCATCTTTTTCTTCAATAGAAATCGTAGCGCCGGATTCTTTCTGGATATCCTGAACAACCTTTCCACCTGGTCCGATTACCGCACCAATCATTTCGCGATCGATCTTGATCACAATCGCACGCGGTGTATGTGGTTTCAGATCAGGACGGCTCTCGGTTATGGTCTTGTTCATCTCGCCCAGGATGTGAAGTCTTCCTGCCTTGGCTTGCATGAGGGCTTCCGTCAGCACTTCGAATGAGAGGCCGTTGACCTTCATATCCATCTGGCATGCTGTGATCCCCTTTTCAGTTCCCGTTACTTTAAAGTCCATATCACCCAGGTGATCTTCATCGCCAAGGATATCGGAAAGAACAGCGTATTTGCCAGTAGCTTCGTCGGAAATCAGACCCATTGCGATACCTGATACCGGTGCTTTGATTTTAAGACCAGAGTCCATCAAAGCCAATGATCCTGCGCAAACGGTTGCCATAGACGACGAGCCGTTTGACTCAAGAATATCCGATACGATGCGGATGGTGTACGGGTTATCCTCAACCGGGGGCAGCACTTTTTTGAGCGCACGTAACGCCAGGTTACCGTGACCCACCTCACGACGGCCAGGGCCGCGGTTAGGCTTTACCTCACCTGTCGAAAAGCCGGGGAAGTTATAGTGCAGCATAAATTTGCTGTAACCATATTTCAACGGTGTGTCGATGATTTGCTCATCTTGTTTCGTTCCAAGCGTTACAGTGGTTAGCGATTGCGTTTCTCCACGTGTAAACAATGCCGAGCCGTGTGCATTAGGAAGAAAGTCAACTTCCGACGCGATAGGTCTTACTTCGTCCAAACGGCGACCGTCAAGGCGCGTTCTTTCATCGAGTACCAGTCGACGGGAAGCTTCCCATACCAGGTCATTGAAATAACGCTTTGCCAGCCCTTCGTTGAATTCACCTTTCTCTTCTTCGGTAATAGTTGTTTTGAATTCCTCCCAAACAGCTTTGAAACCATCTTTCCTTACGGTTTTGTTGGTAGAACCCAACTGAGTTACCGCATATATTTTGCCATAAGCAAACTCGCGAAGACGTGCTTCAAGCGCGTCGTCAGCCGGGTCACCTACGTATTCTCTTTTTTCAGTTTTGCCAACCGCCGCCTCAAATTCTTTCAATGCAGCACATTGTTCTTTAATAACCGCGTGTGCTACTTTGAGTGCTTCGATCACTTCTTCTTCGGACACCTCACTCATTTCACCTTCCACCATCGCTATATCGCTATACGTCGCCCCTACCATCAGTTCGAGAGTCGCACGTTCCAGCGCTGCAGTTCCCGGGTTGATCACATATTCACCATCAATTTTCGCCACGCGAACTTCGGATACCGGACCGCCGAAAGGAATATCAGATGCAGCCAATGCTGCCGAGGCTGCCAATGCTGCCAATGCGTCGGGCAATGCTTCCGCGTCAGCCGAAATCAACAGGATGTTAACCTGCACTTCTGCATGGTAGTCATCAGGGAAAAGCGGGCGCAAAACGCGGTCTACCAAACGGCTGGTCAGTACTTCGTGATCTGACAGCTTTCCCTCGCGGCGCTGAAAACTTCCCGGAATACGTCCTGCGGAAGCAAATTTTTCCTGATAGTCAACTGACAATGGCAGAAAGTCGAGACCTTCTTTAATATCCTTGTTAGCAACAACAGTAGCCAGCAACATGGTGTTACCCATTCTGACTACCACCGATCCGTCGGCTTGTTTTGCTAGTTTTCCTGTTTCAATTGTGATTTCCCTGCCGTCCGGTAAGGATATAGTCTTGGTAACTATATTAAAGAGCATAGAATATTTGATTTTTGTAGCTGTGAAACGCCGTCCTGACGTCCCGGTAAATTCCTGTTTTTTCCGCAAAAAATCAGGGAACTTTCACATATGCAAAGTTCCCTGATTTCAAATTACTTACGTATGTTCAATTCGGCGATAATCGCACGGTAGCGATTAATGTCCTTTTTGTAAAGATAATCCAACAATCTTCTGCGCTTTCCTACCATTTTGAGGAGGCCAAGACGTGTATCATTGTCTTTCTTGTGCGTCTTAAGGTGCTCGTTCAGATAATTGATACGGTACGTAAATAAAGCAATTTGTGATTCGGCAGATCCTGTATCTGCACTTTCCTTTTTAAAACCTTTCGATTCGAAGATCTCGCTCTTCTTTTCCGCGGTTAAATACATGATTGTAACAACAGATTAAATTGTAAAAATGTATAATACGGCACCCTGCCGTAAATAAGGTTGCAAAATTAGTGTTTTTGTGTCTATTATAAAAATATAATTTTACTATGATTCCATAAGCTGCGTTTTACCAAATCTACTTGCCCATTTGGATTTAATTCTTTTGTAGAACATTTGATAAACATCCTTTTCAAACAGCCTTGAATCGCTCCGTGCCCGGTCGATAAAGTACATCCCCGTGATAAAAAGAAGCGTATTGGCCAGCCAGGCACCTACCGGCACAGCCACCAGCCCTTCCTTCACCCACTTATCACCCTGATTGGTGAGTACATATAACAGGATGAAAAACAGAATCGACACCAGCACCGGTACCCCGAAACCACCTTTCTTAATGATCGCTCCCAACGGCGCACCGATCAGAAACATGATCAGGCAGGAAAGCGCCTGGGTGAATTTATGATGCTTTTCCAACTCATACTTGCTGGCATCCTTCAATTTCATCTGCAAATAGTCTCCCTGCGATTTCACGTAGCTAAGCATGCTGTTGGAAGCCGCCTTGGTATTCATCAGGATTTCCTTTTTCAAACTGTCCGATACAGGTTTGCTCAGCAACGAATCGATCCACTTCCCGCTTTTAATCGTCTTATCCGTCCCTTCGCGGTAGTTGTAGGAATAATATTGCTGACTACCGGCAACCAGGTTCTTTTGAGTCTCCTGATAGGAAGTCCGCAGCGAATCTGCAGTGGCATTCAGGTCCCCGATGTTTTTCATGAACTCGTGGTATTTGAACTGGCCCTCATCAGTCCGCTTCATACCGAAAGATGCCAGGCTCTCCGTCAATCGATAATGATTGAAAGACTGTCTGTTGAAATTGGAATAGGATGGCAACGTTCCGCCCGGCGAAGAAATATAGACAGGTCTTGAACTCGCTGAGCCCGACTCATCCGTATACCGGGTCCCATTATAGAGCTCGATCACGAGGTAACGGTTTTCATTGATGGAATACATCCTCCCCGAATCTGCCAGGATAATCTCCGTGTTACCCAGCTCGTATGAACGGCTGCTGTGCTTATAGATGACCATACCGACCAGCTTTCCGTTTTCGTGCTTCTCGTCAACCTTTATACTATATCCGGGTAAGTCATTATAAAAGATCCCCTCTTTGATTTTCAGTGTAGCCTTTGTTGTCTTGATATCATACAAAAGGCTGTAACCTTTCAGGTTGGCCCAGGGTGATACACGGTCGTTGAAATAGAAGGAAAAGATACTGATCCCTACGGCAACGATAAACATCGGCGCCATAGCCCTCACAACCGATATGCCGGCACTTTTAATGGCCGTCAGTTCGAAGAACTCCCCGAGGTTACCAAATGCCATCAATGAGGAGAGCAGCATCGCGAGCGGCAATGCGGTAGGAACGGTAATGAGGCTGAAAAAGAAGAAGAGCTGCGCATAGTCCGTCACATTCAGGTCCTTGGACACGAAGTCATCTATGTAAAAGATCATGATCCGCATCAGAAAGACGAATACCACGACCGACATTGTAATCAAAAAAGGTCCCCAAAAGGACGTCAAAATAAGCTTATCCAGCTTTTTCATTAACTACCTACTATTTCTCTTAAATTATCTATAAAACCATCCCACAACGATGACAACTCGTCCCGGTCACGATTGGACGAATAGTCGATCACCCGCAGGAAGGTTGTCTGGGTTAACTCGCTAACTTCTAATTTTAGTTCCAGATGATTATTATCGAGGTTATCTTCACTCGTATCTTCAAAATCAAACCGGACCGCTTTATTGATCCGTAAACCGGTCTGACGCGCGATATGACTATCACCATCCCATTGAAAGTCGAACCGGTGGTCAGGCAGCACTGTCACTTTCTCGGCAAACCATTGTTCAAGGCCCGACGGCGTGGAAATATATGGAAATAGAACTTTCGGGGAGGAGCGCAATTCAAATTCGGTAACAAATTTATATTTTTCCATACGTGCTTAAATTTAGGGACCGGCGTCAGTAGCCCTCGCCTTATGTGCTGATTTAAAAGTTGTAATATAACATAAATCGACAATAAAAGCGTGCAAAGTTAAATTTGTTGTTTAGAAAATCTGCGATTTTTGCGCTAAAAATGGCAAATTGGGTTGCATCGTAATTTTCTTTAACATACTTTTGCACCAGAATTAAACGGCGGGGTAGCTCAGATGGTTAGAGCGTAGGATTCATAACCCTAAGGTCGGCAGTTCGATCCTGCTCCCCGCTACACTGTAAAGCCCCTTTTTCAGGGGCTTTTTTCGTATCAGTCAATTATAAGTCAAACAAGAGCAACCTAGCGTTCGTGGTCTTTATCCGGGTCGCGGGGCTTGAACTTTTTTGCAAATTCACGCTTACGCCTCTCTTTATCGGTCATATCCTCGAAAAGTTCTTTGTTCTCCTCGGCAATTCTGGCCTTCTGCTGTGTACGAATATTTCTAATCACAGATTTATCAGACGGCAGCTCAATGTCTTTCATCCGCTCTTTCATCTGGGCAGTTCGGACAGAAAACTTCTGCTCTTTATCGCGTAGTTTTTTCAGCAAGTCGAAGCTTCTGCCGTTTTCATCAATAATCATAAACGGTCGGCGCGTGGTACTGGACGCCACGGTGTAGCCATAGGCTTTTGTCCGATCAAGAAACTCTTGTCCGGTTTTAGATTGCTGCCAAGCGTCGATAACGTTCTTGGTCAAGATCGGTCGGTTTTCATTTCGCTGTGGTGTTCGCCCATGATTGAATTCAATTTCCAGAGCTGCCCTTGCTCGATCATTGCCTTTGTGGGAATGGCTGTCAGATCTGAATTTCCCCCGCTCGACATCGTACCGTTGATAAACAGCGTGCAAATGCCACTTACCATCTTTCAGGTGCTTCTCAGCCGCCCAAGGCTGGCCCTCTAATCCTTGCTCCTCACCCAACACCTGAATAGACCGCATCCACTGCTCAGGGGTCATTCTGTGGCTTTCTTCTTTGTCCGGGCTGATGATCGCATGATACACCGATTTGCTGCCTTTCGTGAGTTTTGCCAGCCTGTCCATTTCTATAATGGATGCCGTCAGGTCGTCCGGGTTGGATGTCCCCCACCCTCCAAAGAATTCTACGCGCTCATTCTCGGCAGTGGTTTGCAGGTAAATGGCAAGCTGCTTGCCGTTCCCACGGGATGCACCGCGAATAATCATTTCAACGTCCTGTTGAAGTTTTCAACAGCCTCATTTGCGGCAGTTCTGAATTCTTGTAAAATATCATCAGACACCTTTTGTTTCAACTGCTCTAACGCTTTCCGTATGAATTGGATGTCCGCTATCGCTCTTATCTGAGCTTCATCTTTTTCGGTAGGCAATTTTTTGTCCGGCTCCACTCCTGTCGTCATATACCGCCTGTATGCACTGGGTGTCATACGGGCTTGCCGGGCATTGGCTTTCATCACCGCAAGCTCCTCCGGCGTGTACATCGTAGGAGCGCGTTCTGTTCTTCTGCTGGTTGCTTTGGGTCGTGCCATTTTTTTCAACGTGAGGGTTAAGGGAGAGTGTAACGTCTCCTTACAAGATGGTTCTGGGTGGGTCAATAACGATAGTTTTGAAGCACATAGAACACGTCTTGCTATACTAAGAAAATTCAAGCATAAATACAACCCCTAATCGCCTTTCACCCAAATACTTCCACCATTAAATCACCGCGTAAAAAATTATTCACAAGTGGTTACACACATTAAATAAATTAATAAATATCTTGGTAAAGTTAAACCTTACTCTCTCACAACATGGAAAACAAAAAACAACCGTCATGGACGGTCAGTGACGTATTTGCCCTATTCAAAGGAGAAAGAAACCCCGAGAGCAAAGTCAAATTCTACCTGTACGCCTTGGGTATATTGGCAACCCCTATTACTCTTGGAGGTGCTTTATTTGGATATATAACAGCCTATAAACGGAAGCTGTACCATTTAGACCTTCCTCCGACACTTGCCCCCTTGCATCCGTTTGCTCGCCTTGCCATGATTATTTGTGCTTTCGGTATATGGGCTTGTCTGATTGGTGCAATTGTCTTTTTGGCTGTTGTCGCTGCAATACTTGATTCTGATAGAGACTTTGGGGCATTCGTAATTGTAATCTTCGGATTTATGCTTTTGAATGCGGCGATCACATTTGTGATAATGTTTTCGTTTGAGCAATGGCGTGGCCGGATGTACGCTTTACGGACAAATCTAAATAAGTTCGGCTCAGCAAAATGGGCTACTGATAACGATCTCGCTGAGTTCGTAGGACAGAACGGAATTTATATTGGTGGCGGGTACACCTTTCCAAAACAAGGTCACTTAATGTCCGTGGCGGGAACTCGCTCAGGGAAATTTACTAATCTTATAGCTCCGAATTTACTTGGGCTTGGTGGATATGAAGGCTCGTGGTTTGTCATCGATCCCAAAGGGGAAACGGCGTTTGTCACAGCAAGATATCAGAGGGAATCGGGAAAAGAAGTTCGGGTGATTGACCCTTGGAAGGTATATTCTGAAACGCCTGACACCTTCAATCCGCTGGATGTTATCCCTTTGGATGACATTGAAGCAATCGCAGACGATGCGGCTATGATAGCTGAAATGATTGTACCGCAGCACTCCGGTTCTTCGGACCCCTATTGGGATAATCGTTCAAGGTCAATTATCTCGGCTTTAATTATGCACTGTGTGCTTGAATACAAAAATGCCTTGCTTCAAAAAGAGGAAAATGACCAAGAGCAAGGGTTCAAAATTGAAGGTAATGAAATTGAGAACACGAAAACACTGGCTACCGTCTGGCGGTGGTTAAGGCTTCCTGAAGATGAGTTTAAAGGGCTTCTGGGAGAAATGGCAGCATCAGATAACGAAATTGTTTCTTTGGCTGCTAACGAGGCGCAAAGCACGCTTAATAATAGCCCTAAAACACACGGTAGCGTGATGTCAAACTGTTTCACACATACTGACTTTTTAAAGTCGCCATCTCTTCAAACCTCAATATCTAAATCCAACTTTGATATCAATAAAATTACCGAAGGGAATGCGGCATTATATGTGATTATTCCACCAGATAAAATAGACAGCCAGTCGAAATGGTTGAGGATTTTGGTGGCTACGGCTTTACGCACAGTCGTTAGAAATAGAAATAAGCGGGTGACATTTGTTTTAGACGAATTTCCTTCACTCGGAAAGATTAATGATGTAAGCAGCTTCATGGCAATGGGTGCAGGGTACAACATCACGCTTTGGCCTATCTTTCAATCATTGAGCCAATTAAAGCAGATTTATGGCGACGGGTGGGAAGTTTTCATGGCCGGGGCATCTGTAAAGCACTTTTTCGGTGTGAACGATTCCTTTACCGCAAATCACATTTCAGGATTGGCGGGAAATTCTACATATGTAGTTTATGATAGAAATGTGATTGGAAATGACAAAGGCCAACCAAGCGCAAGGCCGTTAATCACACCTGATGAAGTGAGACGGGGTTCTGCGGATAAAATATTCACGTTTATCGAGCAAAAACCTATTTCGGACTTTCAGAAATATCCTTATTACGATATGCCCCGGACAAATGAACGGGCCGATCCGAATCCGTATTATGTGCCGAATTAACGCGGTTTGAGGGTTTGCTTGGGTGAACTAGCCCGATAAGCGTTTTGCAACCTGCTCGTATTACCCATATGGGCAGCGCTTAGGTCTTTGTGACCGTCATAAATATGATCCATCGTTCCATAAACCATGTCTTCCGCTTCCAGAATTGAGGCGAGGGCATGGTTTGCTCTATCCCCTGATCCTGACTCGTCGTGGTCAGGAAACCCGTACACACGAGCGATTACGGCCTTTCTGGATGTCAGATATTCTCCCACGGCAGAAATCATGCTGTCGCCATTGCTGACGATATATTCCTCATTGGGCTTTGGAAGACCCTTTAAATTCAGCCAGGTCAAAAAGTCAAAAAAGCCAGTAAACACAAAAGCTGTGATGTCCGTTGCCTCTGGGTGAGCAGGGAAGGTTGTTATAGCCTTCGGGCCAATGCAGGTTTTGAATGATTTTTGCAGTCGGGTGTTGAAACTATTTATCTCGTGACCTTCCTTATCGTTTTCAAAAGCGAAAGCGTAAAATGTCTTTTTGGTGCTACTGTCATAGATTGCAGATTGCTTCAAAAAGCGCTCAACCAACGGTTTTGAAAGTCTGCGGCGGTCGATTTCCTCTTTCAGATTTGCGGCTGTCACACGGTCAGAAAGCTTCTTTATTTGGTAATGGTCGGAATAGGTCATCGCCTTGGCTTCCCTGTAAATCGTTATTCTGGGGATACTATCAAAGGCTTCCAGAGCTTTCAAGGCTTCTTTGGTTGCGTCTGGGTCGTTTCGTTTGAGTCCATGGAAGTCAACCCAAAGATCAATAACGTCGCCCTTCGGCAGGTGGTGTCCCCAGTCCTTGAACTCATTGGCTCGCTCGTCGATGTGAAATGATGCCGTTCGCTCATTTCGGAATGGGCTAAACCACACGGTAACATGAGGCTTAATCCGTTTATGGAGCTTCGCCCCCAGCCTTTCGGCTACGTCACTGATTGGGATGGTTTTGGCTTGATCGACGTTCATAATCTATTGCTTGAATGATGGCGTGAAGTTCGGCTAGTTCTTCGTGGTATCCGATAACCGAACCGTCAACTCGAAATGATTTTTCAGGCGGTATGAGTGTGACGGTAAATACATTATAAATGTTGTTGAAACCAGACGAACCCAATACCCACCCATTCGGCCTAATCGCTTTAAGTGAGTCTCGATTGCGGGCGTAGTGTGGGCTATATTGTTGTATATTATCAATAGTGAATTGGTGATTATCTTTTGTATTATTCATGCGTCCATACACACCAAAGTCTATACGCTGTAAGTAACACCAGACACGCGCATCAATCTCATCCAACTTTGCCCTGTCAGAAGGATCAACAGTTTCTATCAGTTTTAAGATCGTTTCAGCTTCGGTCATACACCACCTCCTGTAAAAAATAAATACACGCCAATAATCCCCATGCACACGGCTACCAGCATAATGATGAAGATTGTTAGTTTATCGGTCATTTTAGCTCCTTGTTAATAGCCATATCCAAAATCAAGGCTATCCGACCACCAATTAATTCAAGGAATGGCTCTAACGCAATCAATGCAAGACGCTCAGACGCATTGAAGGATTTAACCTGTCTATCTGGAAACGTTTCATTCAAAGTCTTGACGAGTTGACTTGCAATTTTATCGTTCATTTTCCTGTACTCCTAACAGTCGTTTCAATTCAATCCACTCTGGATGCGTTTTGAGATCTTCGGGTTTAATGTGGGCGTTTAGCCAGTTGTATATGGCGGGGTTGGCTGCTGGAACCAGATCATCGTAGAGATAACCAGCCCCTTCGCACGTTTCACATTGCTCGCCGTTTTCCCAAACACCACCGCGCCCATCGCTTTCATTCCATCGGAAACCACCATTACCATTACACATGGCGCACATTGTTCTATCAGTTGTGGGTTTTGATTGATCGGTCAAAGCTCAACTCCAATCATTGTAAGATAAGTCCCGTATATCACAATCATTCCGAGAATGATGCAGAATGCAAGGGCTCCTATGTCTTTTAGGCGTTGTTTGGTCATTAAATCACCTTTCTATATCTGGCGTGATCATTGATGCCGCACCATTTTTTTGCATCTTCCTCATCTTGGTATCTCGCGAAGATTTCGTCTTCACGGTCTTCGTAATAACATTCAAACATCAAATCACCTTCTTCTGCTCACCATGGAGCGCTAGTGTTCTTATTTCAGTATTGATCGCCTGTGCTGCAATGTGGCCGCGTGTTGTTCCTGTGGCGATACGGGATGCGTAGCGCATTCCCTGCATAAAGCGTTTCACTTCAAGCGGTGTAGGCGCTGGGCGAGGATTGGCGAGGTTGTATTCGTGGAGTTGGGCAAGTACGGATTTCATGATTGCCCCGCTTTGGCAAGGGCTTGAACAGTCGCTCTAAAAGCCACACCGTCAGTTCCTCGTTCCCTATATTCAGGTTGTGTTTTTATGCAGTGTTCATGATGCATTTTCAAAACAGCAACAAGATCATCATGGACGTTACAGGCACGTACTATGAATTCGGCGTTTTCTTTTGTAGCATCTACATTAGGAATACTGTCAAAAGACCTTACAACTGCTAAAGCTGCAACCTCGTTATAATCACCATCTATAATCTTATTTACAGTCTGAATGAGGTGCCCACCTGAAATCTCGAATGGATTTACTTCCCAAGGCGTCGGTGTGTGTTTACTCATCAGATTTTCCTTTCGATGTGAAGTAGCAGAAGGCAGCAAAGAATATGCCGACAATGGTTATGAGGCATAGTTGGACGATTTCAAAAGTCATTATGGCTCCTATTGGCTCAAAATGTTATATGCGTTGCTGTCTTCATAGCGGATTTTATCGCCATCCCACATAGGGCCGAGAAGCTTTGCAAAGGTTGGTTGGTTTTGAAGCTCGGCACGATTACGGGGATTGTCGTTGTATCCTTTGTGTTCGTATCCGAGATTAGCGGCGAAGTCGATCAGAGCGTCAGTGGTGGTTTCCTGAACGGTGAAGCATTTTTCTTCGGCGAAGGTTACGATGATGGCTTTCATATTCTATTCTCCCGAAACCCGTTGTAGGCGTCCATTGTCTTGTGGAGATGGGAAAACATTGATCTGGCACTGGTGATGTGGTGGCTGGTGCTCAGGAGCAAGCGTGCAGTTGTCAGGGCGTCCAGTTGTTCGCGGCGTAGTGCTGATTTCTGAGCTTGTTCCAGTCCTTTTGCTTTGATCTTTTTGATCTCGGCTTCAATTACTGCGTTAACTCTTTCATTGTGGGTCATTGTTCTCTCCTTGGTTGTGAATACACCGTATCACTAAATGATACGCCTGTCAACAACAAAATGCAGGAAATCACAATTATTTTTTAGCCGGGTAATATGGTTTAAATATGAATTTACGCAATGGCTTATTTCTGCCTGTCACGTGAAGGTCAATATAGAGGCTACCCATATTTTTCTTAGGGTTCCAGTTAAAATCGTAAACATCGCTTAACGTGATATTCACACGCTTATGAGGTTCAAGAGTTAACGGCCAAGGATCAGGACCAAGTCGTATATCAGCACGCTTCTCAACATTCCTCCTAAAAAATCTTCTCTTTTTCCAAGTCATCTCCCAATCAGATACAACTATGGGTTTTGATGAAAGATTGGTCAAGTGAACCTCATTCCAAGTTCCTTGCTCCGTCTTCATTGAGTAGCTTAAAAATACACCTCGCCGATCTTCAAAGTACTGGGATACCTGTGTATAGGCAACAGGGACAGAAATAATTAAAGCAAGAACTGACACTCCCAATGCCAATAATGCGATTGTATTTGCATCCATACCCATGTTTCAGAAAATTTCGTTTACTTCCTTTTCCCCGTAAACCCCTTGTGCGTAGCACGCCGAGCGACTATACTTTCCTAAAAAGGAGACACTATGTCGAGATTACTTACCCCCGCCGAGCAAGCCTTACTTGAAGAAAACGGTTTACGTACCGATCAGGGAAATGAGATTGATCCGCCGCCAGTTGTAAAGCTGTTTGCTATCAACGGAGCTGCCATTTGGTTGCTAACAGAAATCAGTGCGTTTTATCCTGGAATGGCTTTCGGATTGGCTGATTTGGGGATGGATGCTCCTGAACTTGGCAACGTATTCATGCCTGAGCTGGAAACCGTCCAATTTGAAGATGGAACGTTTGTGGTTGAGAAAGATGAGAGTTTTAAAGGCCATTACCCATTATCTGTGTATTTAGAAGCTGCCCAAGAAATAGGCAAGATCACGGAAGATCCATCTATATTAAAATCGGCATATGATAAGCTACAAAATAGATAACAGAATTATATTTTGATGAATCTACTAAATCATATATAACATAAATGTTAGATTTATTTTTTCGAAATTAAAATTGGTTTTAACGGAACAAAACTGTTGTAGCTTGCGTTTCAAACCAAACAAATATTCGTTTTATATGAATGCAGGATTAGTACAAACCATTTTTCAAGCAATTGAGGCACGGAAAGGTGACAGAGAAGAAGTCGAAGAGCGCTACAAAAGAGCACGGCTACAAGGAGCGGACAAGGGTGATGCTACGCATCGGTATCTATTTGAATACAATGAACTCCAAAGCTACTATGAAATTCCAGCGAGTATTTCATTCCTTCTGACAGAAATAGAGTTACACATTAAGGATAACCCAATTCCTACACCAACAGAAGTTGATCCATCCTATATCGCTGCAATAAGAGCTAAAAATAATGCTCTTACCAAAGTTTATGCCATGCGGCCACTTTTCATTGCAGAATCAAGCACGATAATAGAAGCTCAAAATGAGCTAATGAGGAAGTTCGAGCGCGGAGAAATGTGAACCTCTCATAACTGTCTCGTCCAGGCCCCACGAACAATAGAACCAATTGAAACTGCACTTTGTTTTTCTGGCTTACTAAACTAAATCTAAGACTATGAGCAATTACGAACAGGCAATCGCTGCAATCGAAACGTTGAGCGCTCCATTGGAAATTCTGGAACAGGAAATTGATCAGATAAAACAGGCCATTCAGTTGTCTGGGGAGGTCGGGAGGAAACTGGAAAAAGATCATCCAGAAAGCTATCCGATACGGATGTTAGCCGAACGCGATATGAATGATTGGTTAAACCAAAAGATCGCTGAAAGAGATGCATACGTATTGGAAATCCAAAATGCTGCTGGACGAGTTTTTTCTGGATTATCCTAACGCATCTTTGCAATAAGATAGCCGCTTTCAATCCTGATGGCGGCTTTATTGTTCCACTATCATTAAACTTTGAAGATGGGAACTTTTTGTCACCATTTTGCCTTATTAAGTTTCACCAACTTTTATTTATATGATTGAACAGAATGCCCCATCTCAGGAAACTGAGCAAAACATCGAAGAACGCATCGATGAGATTGAAGTTTTAATTGCGCAGAGTGAAGCGACAATAGATTTTTATTTGAACAAGATAGATGAAGCCACGAAAAAAGCTTTTGCATCTGAAATACACACTGGCCCTTACTGGAAAATGCTAACTGACGAGGTCAAATCAGCAAACAAAGAGGGATTGTCCGTTTACAAAAGAGAGAATGCTGAAATCCGAAAGTTGAAAAAGGAGCTGAAATCACTTCAATTTCCCGAAGGCCGTAAAAAGCACAACTAATTCAGAAGCAGGCTAATGGATCGCATATGTGATCTACACACTTGATGAGCGTTATACAGGTCGATGAGATATTCGGCCTGTTTTTTTTGTGCCCCTGTGATCGGAACTTCTGGATCTTCGCATGTCAGAAAAGATTCAGGGATTTTGTGAGGCCTGGTGCTCGCGCAGCCCGCTAAGGGTACGAGTAATAAGATAGCACTCAACATCTGTATCTGGCGCACTGTGAACCTCTTTCTTCAACTTATCTGATAATGTGGTTAGTTCTTTCTGTTTTGCCTGATTTTGGTCTATGGTGGAAATCAAATTCTCTGTGTATGCTTCCGACTGAGCTAGTTTAGTCTCTGCGCTGGTGGCTCGTTCCTGAGCGTTTGACAGTCTATTAGTCTGGATAATTACAAGGGCTATAAGTAAAGCTCCCGTGATTTGCTTCCAGTAGGTC
The DNA here is from genome assembly GCF_059568735.1 of Dyadobacter ginsengisoli DSM 21015. NCBI lineage: Bacteria > Pseudomonadati > Bacteroidota > Cytophagia > Cytophagales > Spirosomataceae > Dyadobacter > Dyadobacter ginsengisoli. Next base: position 1,446,503 of record NZ_JCANTY010000001.1, on the reverse strand, counting down.
AAGAAAAACATGTTATCTCCTATGACATTAAAAAGATAATGAATTTATACAGGACGGTAGCGAGCTTTAACAGCGCCCCAGAGATTACAATCTTCATAAGACAACGTAAGTTTCTAAACAATGGTAATCTCCCCGCCTCGTTGACCGATGATCTTTCTGAGCTTCTCTATTGCCGTTTGGGATTTTATCACGCCCTCACGTCCATTTAGTGTACCACGTTTCTCACCTACTGCAAGACATCCGATGACATCCTGACTGGTGTTGCCTCCGTGAATGAGAATGGCAGAGCGTCCGGGAACGTCTAATAATCTCCATACACGCCTGAATTTTGTCTTGGCATCAGACTCCCAACCGTGGGGAACGAACTTATATTTCCCAATGGGGATACAGGAAATTTTAGGCTTGTTAAACATCCAAGGACGCTCGACGGTGAAGAATTCATACCCGTCAACTGTCATGCGGCCAATAGTGCAGTCTTCAGTTGAGTGGAGCCGTTCAACGGTTATCTGCACGTTGCAACCCCTCTTTTACGAGAATTGCAATCTTTGATCGAACCTTTTTAATTATCTCATTAGCATGATCGCAGAGGTCTTGATGCTCTTGCATCACCCTGTCTAATTCCTTTGATTTCTTTTTATTTCGCCCGGAAAATATCATCTAACTTACTCGCGATAGTTGAAAGGGAAGTTGTGACAGATACCAGTGTTTTATTGTATTCGACGGTGATGGCGATGAACTTATCTGTCAAGTCTTCAATCTTTTTGTCTTTTTTGTGGACTTGCCACCCGAGAGCCAAACACAACAGCCCAAGAACAGTGGTTACACCGCTATCACTTGAAAGTATGCGGCCTACGCCCTCGGCTACTTGTTGTTCAATCACGTTACCCTCAAGCTAGTTGTCTTTGTGTAAGTATGCCATATGAATTATTCGTCCCGGCCACGTTTATCCATGTAGCTGAGCGTAGCAACAAGAAAGTTTGAATTGCTTACGCCCACGCGAGTTCTGATCTGGCCTGATGTGTTTGTCCAGACAGATGCCTGACTGCCAATCAGTGTGGAGTTTGCACCATCCTGCGACTGCGCTGTTGCTAATGGGGTGGCTGAAAGGCTTGGGGCTAAATCAACGGAATCCAGCGAGCTAAGATAAACGGCTGCGTGACCACCAGCTCCTCCGGCTAATGTCGAAGCGTTTAATTCTACCTTTAATTTGAGGCCAATCGGAACAGAAAGCGTCTTAGTAACGGCGGTTGAAGGGGGTGAAGCGTCATTCACGTCCAAAATCGGCGTTAGATATTCGAACTCATCACCGCGTTGGATAAATGGTCTGATCGCTCCGGTTGCATCAGTTTTGAATGAAGCGAGACGGCGCTTCTCACTAAAACCACTTGCCGCCACAAATGCTGTCCCAGACGGAACAAACTTGTAATCAACTGCAAAAGTTGTCGGGTTATAAATGGCGAACAGATCAATTGTCTGGTTGTTTGCCTTGGCTGAGCCAGATTGCATCCCTCCGGCATTGTTGCCAGCCGCCCAGGTTGCGTCCTGTTGCTTGATCATGGCAACGGACTGGATCATCGTCCCTTCGTCTGTAGTAAACCAAACCCCTGCGGCAATTGTAATATCATTGGCAACATCAGCCGCGTTGCTTGTTTCAGGCGGGGCTTTGCTACGGGCAAGCCTGCCAAGAGCCGTATTAAGTCCGGCTGAACCGACACTAGCCGGAGTGATAAGCTCAAACCAACCTGCAGCAGTTTTATAAATCGCTTCAAAATAGCCACCGACTGTTAAAACATTCGCAGCTGGATCGAGGCCATTAACCTTGATATTTTTGTTTCCGAGGGCATTAGTGTTTATTTGGAGCGCTCCGGCGGCGTTTGCCTGAGTTGCAAAACCACGAATAATCATTCCATCCGAATAGCCTTTTGGCGCAACTGGAAGCGTCAAAGTTAGCGCATTGGCCGCTCCACCGACAACTCCAAAATGCTCAATAAAATTGAGATTTTCATCACGTGTGGGCACAACATCAGCAATAAAGCCGAGATAGACGTTTTTCGTCCCGCTACCAAAGGCTACGGCAGAATTAGCGTTTGAGGATCTCAAGACGGTATTACGAGCTAATGTATCAGGAGACGCATCTGTTACAGTACCGATACCACATTCCCAAGAAACAATAACACCGGAGACGTCAGCCTGTGTAATGGTGTAAGGAACCTTTGCGCCATTTCCAACACCAGTGACGAAAGCTTGAAAACCCGCTACTGGACCAGCAAGAATAAGTGTACCGGTTCCTGTGGTTGTGGATGTTTCAAATACGCGGTCTGCTGTTTTCAGTGTCATGCGGGAATTTCCTCAATCCGGAAAGCTTTGTTAAATAGGGAGAACTGGTAATTCACCTTGGGGTTGATTGTCTCCATCGTGCCATAGTACGAACGGATTTGCAAAAGGTCTTTTGCACCAGGATCAGGGATGAACAAAACATCTTTTGTGCGTCCACAAGCCATTTCCAAAGCATAAATTTTACCAAACATCTCGGCTTCGTTGGAGAAGCCAAGGGCGAAATCTGCGGTTTTGTATTTCACAAACTCACGCGGAACCTTTCCACCAGACACAACCCTGCTTACTCGGGATGGATCAACCACACCCTCGGCAAGACCATAATCCATATTTACTGACGGCTGAAAAGCATTGCTGATATACAAACGGCCAATGTCAATGTAGGCTGCGCCCGTATCAACCACGTCAATGAACCAGTAGCGATAAGTTTGCGCAGAAAAGAATGACATGAACATGTTCTTTTCCTGCGGGTATCCGGTGTCAATGAATCCTGTCTGATTGGATCGTGCCGGCAAAAGTCCGGTGTCATAGGGAGCAGTGCCGGCATCATTTGTGTTTGATGCACGAACCCTCACTGATGCTGCGGCAGAGCAATTGTGTGCTATTAATGCAACAAGATTAATTTCTTTTGAAGTCAGAAGGTCAACTGTCAGTGAAACAGTATCGCCCAAAACGCGATAAATGGCCTTCAAATCCATTCTTTGAAGATTGCTGATTGACAAATCACCAGCACCGGTGGTTCCGGTAATAGTAGCGGCGTCTGAGAGAAGGGCGTTTGCCAAGATCATATTTTGCATGGCTTACCCCCACAATTCAAATACAGTTGCGCCAGTTTCAGCGTCCTCAGATATGCCGGAAACCATAAAGACCTTTCCACCATCAAGATTGAACCGATTGTATATCAGTTTGACTTGATCTCCAATGTATAATTTGAATAACGCCCGATTTTGGGTGAGCTGGATTACCTGCCTTGGCTCGCTGTATACAGAGACAAGGCGATTCAAAAGTAACTGTGCGTTTGTCTGGTCTGCTATGTTGGTATAGAAAATCTTTTCAACCAGCTCCTTGCTTTTCCCTCGAATTCCCCGGTCTTCATTTGTAAGGTAACGGTATTCGTTAGAGACAAAGGAACGAACGTCATCGCTGGTTGCCGAAGCTAATTCACTCTCATCCTGAACCGTCCAAGCTGGGGCATATCCAACAGATATACGCCAGGCGGGTTTGGTTATGCGGTCAAGCTTAATACCTTGTTCTTCAATATCATTGACAGTAATCGTTGTGGTTTCTAATGCAGGTGGGGAGACTGTCCCGGCAAACAAAAGCCCTTGGCGGGTGAAAGTCCAGTACGCTCCTACCCCTGAAACAAGATCAGTGATTGCGTCACTGGCTGTCATGTTGCGATTGATGTAAATCCCGACATCACCAGCCAAAACAGCGTCCATCCTGTTAAGTGAGCCGCCGTCAATGTATTCAGGCTCGATTGGGTTTAATCCTAAGCGAGTTGTGACGATCCGTTCGATGATCTCACCAGTTTTTGAAACATATCCACCATTGCCATTTTCGCCTTGAACATCAAGAGTGATGCGTCCGGCTGGTGTGGATCCAAGTTTTACAAATCCACCGGAAAGCTGGGTTTTATATTGTCCGGCAGCGACAACCGCAACCGTTATATCAGGAACATCACCGCCATAGGTCAATCCAACGCCACGGTCACGACATTCATCCACGCCCAAGGCAGAGCCATCGTGAAATTGGTAGACCAGATTGACCGAATCCACCAAGATCGGCTCGATGTTTCGGCATACCCCATAAGCAAGTGGCTTATAGGTGTTGGCGATATCTTCACCACCATCAATCCCACCTGTTCCGCCGTAAATTCCTGAGACAATCTGTTGATCAGCCTTTGAACGGTTGTCTTTGATCGTCAGCGTGAATTGATCGTCATCACCTTCAAAATCGTCAATTGCTCCATCAAAGATGGTGGCGAAATCCTGATATCGGAACCACTTTGCCCCGGCCTTCACAACAACACGGCGGGATGACCAGTAATAATCAACCAGCTGGTCAAGATTGCCATTTCCGTTTTGGATGACGATAGAGCCGTATGACTGATTGCTGTTCCCGAATTCATCATTCGATAGTACAGAAACATCGAATTGGAAGGCATTATTGACCTGTCCGATAAAGTATTTGTTCGCGAGGGTGTCAGTCGGTTTTGTGACAAAACCCGCGTCTGACAGGCAAATGAGAGTTACACCACCATAATACTGGAAACCATACTGACTAATTGCAAGGGTTCCGTATGGTGGTTCGCCGGTGAATGTGTTTTCCTGCGTCAGGTCGTATGGATATGCCTCAATCAAATAGACGAGCTGGGCGTCTGGGTTCTGTTGAAGGATGGCAAACGGGTCAGGTGTGGACTGGTCAAGGTCATCAGCCAATTGGCTAATGGCAAGATCACCAAAGAAATTCAGGTAATCGGTCATGCCGCCACTTTCATGTAGTTTGTCAGTCGCTCCATAACCTTGCGCATTTTGATCAGCTCCTTACGGCTGGCGCGGTTTTCTTCAACGCTGTCCTGCATGATGGCTGAGATTTGCTGATTGCTTCGGACAATATCACCGGATGCATTGCCGGAAAGCGCCATGATGCCTGCCGTCTGGCCTGCGGTGTAAACCTGCTCACCACCGCTCATTCTCACAAGCTCGCGACCTTGTTCACCAACCATAGCAATTCCTGCGGCTGCTGAGTTCGTGCCTTTTGCGTAGCCTGGAACACCAGCGGCTTTAGCAATCTCGGTCACGCTTGAACGGACGAAGCTTTCGAGCGCAACAAAACTTACAGATGATGCATAAATGCCACGCCCCAGCTCAATTAATGTCGCAGCTGCGCCAAGCAGATCTGTTGTGACTGATAAATCACCGCCCTGTGCTGTTTTCAGAAGGGTATCAAAATTGCTCTGCGCAAGGCCAAGCTTTTCCATCGGGTTCAAACTGGAATTTGTTCCCAATGATTGCCCGTCAAGGAATGCTTTAAATGTCTTGGTCATTTCTTCGAGACTGGAAAAACCTGCGGCCTGTGCTTTCAGAGCACCGATTGCGGCTTCTTTTTGCTTATCTAGCGCCTTAGTATATTCCTCAATCGGCAATCCAAGGAAGGTCGCGGTATCAATCAACGTCTGCATGTTATCATTGAGAACTTTGATCGCGTCAGCTAACTGGCTGGCAACTGTCTTTGGATTGAGCGCGTCTTTGTACGACTGCCCAAATGCAAATGCATCAGCAAGGCCTCCCGCATTTTGAACACCAACCTTATTCAGGATGGTCGTGAAAGTCTCATCAAGTCCGGTGATGCTGTTGCGAAGGTCTGCAAAGATCTTGTCAGTAAACGCTTGGGAATTGTTTCCGAAGTTCTGGCCGTTGTATCGAAGGCCGTCTCTGCTTCCCACAACAATCTCAGCTGATCCACTCGCTGAACCGCCATATTGCTTGATCGTGCCAAGAACGCTGGACATTGTGTTGAAAATCGTGTCGCGGAATGTAGCGTTTTCCTGACTGAACTTCTTGCCACTTTGACCGCTATATGAAGCTGCCCCGGATGCAAAATCAATGATACCGCCCTGCGCTTTGTCCGAAGGTTTCTTACCACCAAACAATCCACTGATTGCAGTACCGACAAATGAGCCAATTGCTGCACCAAGAAAAGGAACAGGAATCAATGCCTGACCAATTAATCCACCAGCAATACCAGCTCCACCGCTGACAAGGCCGTTTTTGTTACCCAATCCCATAAGGCTTGCCAGTCCACCGCCGACAATCCCGCCGCCAATATTTGCCATTGATCCTGCGCCGGTAGCAAACTTTTGTAGCGAAGCTGTTTGGCTGAAATTCAATCCTAAACCAGCGCCCAATTTCGCCGCACTTGCGCCAAGCCCTGCCCCAAGACCACCAGACAGGAGGCTTGATCCTGCACTGAACAATGATCCGATTCCACTGAACAAGCTGCCGCCTGAGCCAATACTTGTTCCCAAACTGCCGCCAGTGCTTGCAGCGGATGCAATTGCGCCTGATGAAAGTCCCATTATACCGCCAACGGCTCCAACAACAGAAACAACAATTGGGCGAGCAAACGCTTGATAAGCCAGTTCAGCAAGGAAGTTTTTAAATGTATTCTTCCAGCCATTCAGAAGGGCTTTGAAACCACCATCACTCTCAGTAAAGGCAGATTTGAACGCATCCTTAAAGCCGTCGTCAATCTCACTCGCGAGGGACTGGAACGCTTTTCCAACTGGACTATTCAACTCCGCTTCAATTCGCAGTTTGTCCAGTTCTTCACGGGCGTTTTTTATGTTTTTGGCAATGGCGTCGCTCTGCTCTTTCGTTTTTGCAAAAGGTTTCAAGCGTTCCATAGCCTCGATTTCATCGTAAAGCTTTTCTGTTTCACTGCGTGACTGCTTTATAGCGTCAGTCAGATCATCTTGTAATTTCTTTTCAGCCTTCTTCTGAGCCTTGGTCTGCTCGTGAATACGTTTTAAAGGAGCTTCCTGCTCAATGATTTGTTGTGTAGGTGTCGGTCCATTGACCGATTCCTCAATCATTCTTTGGAGCTTGTCTTGCTGGTTCAAAAGGTTCTGAGCAGCATCTTCGGCAGATTGTTTTCGTTGCGCTCTGACGGTTGGATCAAGTGAAGGCACCATTGACCCGATAGCAGTTAAGGTCAGTTTGGCGTCTGCAAGGGAAATGTTGACTTCCTGCATTGCAAGCATGAAAGCACGTAAATAGCTTCCAGCTCCCACAAAGGCGTTTTTGATCGCTTTACCGATCCCATCAATGGCAGAAGCAAGCACATTTGAAGCGCCAGTCAGCTCATTAATGTCATTCAGTGCAAGTCCTGTATTGGTTTTTAGGTTCTGCCAGGCACGTCCAATGGTAGGCGGCAATCGGTTGAACGCTTCTTCCGCATCCTTGGAACCATCCAATAGAGCCTTTGCGAACTCCTTGGATGACATTGTACCGTCGATAATTCGCTTGCGTAGCTCACCAAAGCTAATCCCCATGGATTTAGCCACAGCATCAGCCACAGGCTTCATGTTCTCAACAATGGAATTGAATTCTTCTGCCCGGACTGTTCCACCGGATAAAGCTTGTGATAATTGAAGCGTGGCGTTCTTAATGCCATCAACTGACGATCCACCAACAGCTCCAAGCTGGTTGACGCTTTCTGTGAGTTCTAAAATCTGCTGATTTGTAATTCCAAGATCACGGCGGCTTCCTGCTAATCGCTGGAATAACGTGACGTTGCTTTCCAGAGAAGATCCTGTCCGAATGGAAAGGTCAATCAATTCCTTTTGGACGCGGTTATAATCGCCGGTTGCTCGTGTCGCTTCTTTAACCCGGGCGTTTAAATTCTGGTAAAGATCAACGGTTCTGACAATCTGTGTAATCCCGAAAGATGCCGTCAGAAGCTGGAAGGCTCGTGAAAGCCCACCAGTTGCCATGGTTGTAGCACGAACCTGATTTTCTAATTGTTTAGACGAACTGGTTGCTTTGTTGTTGGCCGAATTAATATCATCGAGTGATTTTTTAATTACGCGACCACCGGAAACATCTCCGGTGATACCAACGACGATATTTACATCACTCATTACGACCCCTTGCGCTTCTCTTCAAATTGATAAGCTGCGTTTTCCAATGACCTGATGTGGCTTTCCAAAACTGTGAAATCTTCAATGTCATTCACTCCGTTTCGTGTTGCCCATCTGTCAATGGAAGACCAAGGTATCGGGCCTACGCTCATTCCAATTGGCTTATCATACCTCAGTTCTTGGTATGCAATCAAGTAAAAGTCCAAGCCGGGAAGAAGTTTGGGGCGGCGGTCCAAAGCGTCGATTTGTTTTCCGTCACGCTGTAAACCGTCAAGGAATTCAACCTTGTCGCCCCACTCTGTTTCCCAGACTAGGACTTCAGTTAGTTTTTTGCTTCGGCCTCTGTTCTTTTCTTACGGAAGTTTGAAGCGTCAGAAGCGTCAGATTGAATTTTGGTGAACAGATCCGGCGCGGCCAAGAACAGTTTTACCAAACCTTTTTTAGCATCGTCGTTGTAAGGAATATCCTGACCATCAGCACTTTTCAGCCCAACAATGACTGACTCAGTGTATACTTCGGCCATCAGCTTATTTGCGTGTAGATCTTCTTCGCCATCGTCAACATCACCACGTGCTTGGATGTATGGAAGAACTTTGTCCTTCATTGCCTTCGCATAGGCTTGGTTACGGTGAATGGCACGGCGCAGAACGAATGTCCCGTAGCGGCCATAGTCAAACGCCACACCTGCAGAAGTTTCGAGTTTGGTATCTGTCTCAAAACCTTCGTGAAGCGTATTCAGAAATGAGGATAAAAGGTCTGTGGCGACTTTCGGAGAAGCCTTAGGTTTGTTTTTCGTGGTCATTGAAGTTCCTTCGGGGTTAGACGGAAGCGGCCTGCCCGAACAGACCGCCCCCTAACTTGCAAGTATTACTTTGCCCTCGGGTAGGCATTCGACTTACGGTGTCCGCGTAATTCTCATTTGAGCGACTGTTGTCGCATCGAAGTAGGCTTGGAAGCTGATTTTCTGCATAACGTCTTGGTTGTTGCCATCGGCAGCGACGTTGTTTGCAGTCAGTTTCAGTTTCGGAATGAAGAAAGTGTATTTCAGTGTCGAAGCACCACCGAGAGCAAATGTCAGGTCTGCGGCTGTGTCGGCAAGGAATAATTCAAACAGTTCCTGACTGTCGAAATAGGCTTCCATCTCACCAGTCACAACGAATTGACCGGCGCGAATACCCTTGCTGGCAACCTGACCCATTACGGCTTGTTGTTCAAGGTTGTTTGAGATGTTCAGTGATAAGGACATCAGCTGAACAGTGCCGCCGCCTGTGATCGACAGGGAAGCAAAGTTGTTTGCTGCGTTAATGACAGGGTTTGCGTTTGGTTCGGTGTATGTGGCACCCGCAATGATTGCCTGTGCAGATGTGGTGGTTTGGCACATCATATTGAAAGAGCCAGTTACAATCTCTTTTGCACGCATGTTCAGAGAAAGGCTGTTTACGATGGAGCCGGGGTAACGGTGGAATTGATTTGATGTGGCGGCAAAAGTCTTTTCAATCGTGAAAGATTTGCGTGTCACGCCGTTTTTCAGGACGTTCGTAGTCCATGTGCTGTACATCAAGCTTTCAAGGAAATCATCGAATGTGCCGTAAGACAGCTCAAAATTAATGTCTCCACCAGCTTCTTGACCAACTCGGGTCATGTCAGCGACGTTACGATCCGGGCGAATTTCATTGCTGGACACGTACTGAATTGCAGGCGCAAGGCTCTCGCCAGTCATGCGCAGCTTTTTCATTACCGGTGTGGCCGGTGTTGTTCCGGGCGTTACTTCGGCAATATAGGCTAATCGGGTTTGTGAAGAATCAGTCATGGATGGCTCCTTGGTTAAGCAATAACATCGTAATAGAATTTGGATAGCACGTTGATCTGATACCATCCAGCGCCGTCATTACCGATTTCTCGCGCCTGAACGTCATAGAAGGTTATACCAGATATTTGCTTGCCCTGAAAGATGGGAATTATAAAATCAGCCTTTTTTCGCGCGTCGATGCTGCCTTGTCCTTGCGGTTGAAAAATCTGCGCATTGATTAATCCGTAGCGGCGAAATCTATTTGCCAGAGGAGATCCGATGCTGGATTGAAAACCATCAGTGTGCGAGATATTCAATCGCACCCAAGTCTTTGTTTGCGGTATGTCGAAAGGCACGTCATCATAAGCAACGGGCGTGATTACTCCCCACTCGTCCGAAAACAGCTTTCTAATTGCTTTGACGGCTAGTTCGTAATTCACACAACACCCCGCTTCGCCTTACTGATTGCCAGCTCAATGGCCTTCTCGACAAAGTTGGCCGGAGCTTGCTGGGAATATCCGTCATTCAATCGCTGGATGTATGGCAGGTTGTTTGAGATGTAGTATGTGTCACCCTCTTTGTAATCCAAGGTAGGATTGGTGTCAGGTACAGTAGTACTGTCTGTGGTCGTGTAGATCACGCTGTTTACCGAAATGTTCCAGTTTGCGCGCGCTCGACCTGTATCAACAGGCGTCGATTGGATAATGTAGGCATAGGCAAGCAAGGCAGTAGCTCGGACCAGATTACGATGAACCTTGTAAACCTTGTTTTCCATCGCTGCTTTGATCTGCTCGTCAACGGTCACTTACGCACCTGCAACTTGTAAATCAGTGGCGTATCGCCCGGCTGGATAGTGTCTAGGTCAATGACTTTGTATTCGTTCAGACCATCAATGATGATGTCGTTGTGTTTTGGCGGTGTATTTACAGCTGCATCAGCAATCAAAACCTTCTTATCGCCACGTATGATGATCGTTCCATCTATTTCCCTCTCACGATAATCGGTGAAAAGCATTTTAACGCTCGCCTCAGTGACCGCGCCGTCTGAGTTAGTGTCAGTGGAAGGATCGTAAGTGTTGCCCGTTGTTCGGCGAATGATGGCTAAACGACCGTATTCATCGATCTGCTCTCGTGTCAACTGCGCCATTTCTTCATAGAATGTCATACGCGCACCACCGGGGCATTGATAGCACCGCCTGCAAGGTAAGGACGTAACAGACCGTCAATAGCCGGGCGCTTTATGTTCGTGCTGGATGCTGCAAAGTATTCGACTTCAATCACGTCAACCTTTTTGGATTTGACTTGTCCTGTCGGCGATACGGAAGGATTGAGCACTCCTGTCAGGGCTTCAAGCGCGAGGATGCAAATAGCCTGTTTCAGGCGGTCTGGAATAATATTATATTCAACATATGGCACACAGGCGCGAGGCCAATACAAGGACTGGTCTGCCTCAACTACGCGGCCACGGAATGAGTATTTCTGAAAAATGTAATCGGTTGCATTGATAAGGGCGGCTTGTTTGACTTCTGTGGATCCGTCCCAAGATAGGTTTCCACGGTCGGAGTGGTAAGCATCTGCATAAGCAACATCCACAAGTGAATTCGCTCCCGCTACAATACTTCCATCTTCGACCGTGAACATATTTAGTTAACCCAACAACGCGAAAAGGTCAGCTTTTTTGGTCACGCCTTTGTAGTCAATACCGCGTGCATCCAGTTCTGCCTTAATGTCGGCAACAGGTGAATTCGCTGTGAGTTCATCAGCGTTGTCTTCATCACCGTTGTCTTGATCGGCATCAGCCTGTGCGCCCATCAAGATCGGGTTCTGTTCCGGCTCGGATGGTGGTAGGCCGTCAGTTCCACGAACAGCAGGCGGGTTGTTAAAACCGTTACCGTATTCTGTACGTTCTTCTGCCGCCTGATTGTTTGCACGTTCGGCGTCAATTTTTTTCTGACGATCTTCCATGAATTTGTTACGTACTGCTGTAACGTCTACATCTTCTTTGGTCATTGTAAGCTCCTGTAATTGAAAAGGAAAAGACCCCCGTTTCCAGCGGCCTCAATTATTAAGCGATCTTGTGAACGAACTTCACAATACCGATATTTTTCTGATCGTATTTCAGTGTCCAGTTAGCTACTGTGGCTGCTTCCGCATCAGAAGGTGTTAATTTAGCCGGTGTACCGCCCCATGAAATACCAGTTGGTGTCATGATCCAGCGTTTACGAGAAACAAGGTATTCTTGTCCGCCGGAAACAAGAGCTTGACGCTCGACTTCTTCTGGAACCTTAACTCCACCTTCACCGAACAGGATTGACCCCTCGGCGAACAAGTAAGTAGTGTAAATACCACCAGAGTTGGTCATTGTGTCGTCTTCAATAACACGCAGATCACCGTAATAAGCGACTTTTTCCTTCAAGCCTTCTGCCGGCGTAATGTACTGAATCAAGCCTTGCTTACGAAGTACAGCAACAGTTTTGCTATGCATTGCAATAGCAGCGAGTTTCTGACGACGATCACCAAGCAATTGCTCAGCATCGATGAAACTATCAGCGTCGATAACCGCAGCAGCACCGACCAGACCGGAAATGTCAAGTACATTGGCAGAAACAGCACCGACAGAACCAGCGCAAACAGCCAACAGGTTAGCTGAATATTTGCGTGTCCAGAAAGCGGCAACACGGTCAGCAATCAACTTCATTGGATCTTCACCAAGGAAATCAGCAACCAAATCGGTTGAACCCCAGACTTCACCACGCTCGAACACAGGTGCTTTACCTGTACCAGTTGTGACCTTGCCGATTGTCAAGTTATCGGCTTCATCAAGGATTTGGCCTGAACCAGTCAGATCGTTGAAGAATGGGAAAATAACTTCCTTGCCACCGCTATTAAGCATGGCTTGCAGATTTTCACCAACGTCACGGCGGATAATACCGGACTGGAAGAAAGCGTTATTTTCGATTGCTTCCTGCAAGATATAATCAGATACATTGACCGGAAGCTGTGCAATGTCTGAAAGTTTAGTAATAGCCACGAAGGACCTCCAAAAAAGAAAATGAAATTGTTTTTTGGTGGATTCCGTCTATGTGACTTTGCATCCCGCTGATCAAATAACGGCTTACGCACCGTTTTGTGGTAGCATCCCGCTATCCTTTGTGCTCGCCATCCCGGCTTGCAATTAATTATAAACACGATTTTAGGTTTTGTGCAAGCATTAAAAAAGCCCCGGTTAAAGGGCTTCTAAATTATTTTCCTGCGGCTGCTTTTAGCTGCGCTGCTCGGGTCGGATCAGCATTCTGAATCTCGGATTGTTTTGTGAGGTTGAAGCCTTCTTTGCTCCAAGGGTTGTCTGCTTTATTTTCAGGAGTTCCCGATCCACCGGAACCACCGCCGCCACTTCCAGGTGCAGCAACAAAGTATTTACCCTCTTCTGTACCTGCCCAAGCTTTGATCTTGTCGGCCACTGGCAGATTGTCAATCGTTACTACGGCTTCTTCGCCTTCATAATCAACCTTCACTTGGCTTTGGAACATTGCACGAACCGCCTTTTGCATTGGTGGATTTGTGATGTTGGCCTCGGCAATAGCAGCATTGATCGTGCTTTCAGTCAGAAGCTTTTCAACTCGGCTCTTGTAAGTGTCGCGCTCGGTGTTGGCTTTACTGACAGCTGTTTCCTTTTCTTTTGTCAGTCGCTCACGTTGAGCGTCCAGCTTCCTGTCTATATCACCGGTTCCAGCATCCTTCATGCGGTGGTATTCCTCAACGGTAAAGTCTTCCGGCAAGGAGCTGAATTTCTCTTTCAGCTCAGTGAGCTGTGTATCAGCTGTCTTCTTTTCTTCCCGTAATACTTTAAGGGAGTTTTTCAAGCCCTGCACTTCCGGGTGATTATCATAGCCCTCGATGTTCAGGACAAACTTTCCGTCCTTCTCAGTATATGCGGCTTTGAGGGCTTCGTCTAAGCCATCAAGGCTATCAAGAATTGCTTTTAATTTCATTTGGTGTCCTTCGGGTTGGGTTAGCGGTTACCTTCTGGAATGTTTTTATTCTTTCCAGCGGGAATATATTTTGACCTGTTATTAAGCTTTTGGATCGCAGGATTATAGTTCGTCATGCCAGTTGGAGCCAAATTTGTTCCAAGGTCTCCGAACTGAAGTACGCCCATTGCAAGCAACATTCTCATAGCCATAGTTATTTTTGTCATTTCTGATCCTTTCGGGGGATTAAGTTTCTCGGGATTTAAGCTCTTTTAGAGTATAGACATGTCCTGATTTGTCAACGAACTTTTCAAGCGCCGTTCCAGAACGAAACTGCTTGGCACGTTCAACGCCCAAAACTTCCTCCTGAAATTCTTTGCTTTGCTTTTTCAGGAAATCGCTGAATGTCGTATTCGCAGGGATCGGACCAAACATGCTGGCGCGGTCGCCAACTTCATCGACTTCAAAGTATGCAATCAGTACTGACCGACAACGAAAATGGGCGGGTAAAGCAGGTTCCTTGCCAATCTCATAAAGCTTGCCATCACGGGAAGCACAAATAAGTGTCGTCCGGCTGTCCAACGTGGCAACGTATTGTAGCTTACTCACGATATCGGCGTTGGCATAGTAGACCTCTGACCGGGCGCGGTTGGCAACATGAGCAATGGCAGTTCGGGTTAACGCTTCTGCATCTCGGCGGCTTATTTCGAGAATTCCGTCCTGATAGCGACTTTTCTTCGTTCCGCGAATTCTTCTGACGATCTGATCAGTGGTCTGTCCTTCGGTAATGCCTATACGTATGGCGTCATTCAAGCGTTTGAATTCTTCTTGCTGCAAGCCGGAGGCCCAATCTTTAAGCAAGCGCCCTCGGAATGGCTGGCTTGTTACGATGGACTTTAACTGCGCACTGGATGGCATGGCGAATGACGCGTGAACTCCTGCCGTCTCGGCGAGCCTTATCTGAAAATCCGCCTCATACTGGCTGAAATCTTCCATCTCACCTGAAAGACGGTCAGCAAGGATTTTGTATACGCTCTCGCGCTTCTTCCGAATATCCTGTAAAAGCTTTTCAAGCCGTTTTGTCTCGGCTGCTGACAGGTCGAACCCACGGCCTTCAATGGCTGTAAGTCGTGAGGCAATCAGGATGATCAGGTCTTCTTCCGTGGAATTTAACAGGCCGATGATCTGCTTCAAAACCCCGCCCTTGTACCGCTCCAAGAATATCGAGTGTTTGATTTGGGCTTCAAGGATACGCTCATTAACGGTCATTTGCCGTAAACCTTTTGTGCATATTTGGGATCGTCGGGTTGGGATGTCAGGTGATACTTGTTACACAGTGGGCAGGAATAAGCTCGTAGACTCATCTTCTTCGGCTTTCGCATTCTTCCGGCTTGCTTGACTGCGGCCGCGCGGTTCTCAAAAGGGATTTTGTAGCAAATCTGTGACATTTCTACCTCTAAACTTTGCCTAGAATTAAGCTTGGCATCTTTAAATGAAATTGTCAACGCCGATTGATGCTCTCGTTTATCTGGTTAAATTTGTGGTATGGAGACAGAACAAGAATCATTACGCCAGCCGCTGACCGAATTGCCGAATCAAAAGCTTTCCGACATGGAATTAATCGCCTTGCTCGCTAGCTTGACGGGTTACATTTATACTTTTGCAAACACTTCTCATCAGCGTTGGGGGCCGAATGGAAAGGTCAAAAAAGCTGGTGATGACAACCCTGACGGATTTTTCCAACTCATGCCTCATAAGGCTGATGACGGCTTCTTTGAGTGGTACTGTGACAACCGCACCGAATACCAGATGTTCAAGTCCAAGAACAAAGCCGTTTTGCATTTCATCTTCTACTGGACAAAATGGAAAAATGCCGGGAAACCGAAATCCTAAGCATCCTCGCTGATTGTGCTTAACGGTGGTGGATCATTGGAAATACGTTCCTGTTCCTCGTCAAAAGTCAGGTCATCCTCCAGCCATTCGCTGTATTTCAGGACGTTGAAGAACGTCTCCTTGGAAACCTCTCCTGATTGACGTGCGGCAACCCATGCGGTCAAGTCTGATCCGGTAAATGTCGGCGGGAAGAAATCACGGTTAAGCTCGACGGAAATGTCGCCTTCAATCCCCATCCAGGCGGCCGCAAACTTCAAGCCTTTCTCGATCTGACGCTCAATCACACCGCATGTAGCTGACAGGACGCTGCTCTCACCGCTACGTTTAATCTCGTGCGTTTGGGCTGCTTCGGCGTCATTCTTCTCCGGCGCAAGCATTCTCGCGCCAAGTGATGCCATCTGCTTTTCTTTACGGTCAAGCAGGTTTTCGAGGGTTGCAAAGCCATCTGCTCCAACATGAGCAAAACCAACCTGACTTTCAGCATTTGGAAGAAGCCAAGCCATTCCTGTGCCCAAAGCCAGAGTGATGTTAGTGTCGTCAATCCCTGTAATGTAGGGCGTTGGTAATCCAGATACGTGCGCCCCATTTTCGAGGTCAGCACTATTCATGTAATGGGAAATGTTCACATCAACCAAGGATTCAATTGGCGGGGCACTGACCGTCATTGTCGGTTTGCGTGGCGATACCGGATAGAATGGGATCTCCGAAAATGCAACTTCCTTCTTTTTTGGAATGATTGTTTGATCAACGAACCACTCGGAAACGTCTTTGTTCTGATTGTCTGCACCCCTTTCAAGGCTCTTTTGTCGCCAGACCATTTGAGTGTACACGCCGTCAATCAGGGTTAACTGCCGGATTTGCTGCTCCTGCTTACCGTTGTCTGCTTTATAGTGTTCGCTCAACCATACATTGACAATACGATAGGCATTGTTAACACGCGCCAATTCCCAGTTGAGAATGCTTTCGGCTTTGTAAAAAGCCAGATATGGACGGATTTGCATGGCGTCCATCTGCGCAACCGTGATGTTATCTGCTGCTTTGGGCATATCAACCATGATTCCGCCACGGCCAACCGTCAGTACTTCATAGAGAGCTGTTTCAGCAAAATCGGTCAGTGTTTCATCAGAAAGCGTAATGTCGTCTAGCCAAGGCTTCATCGAGTCAGGAACATCCCATGTCATCGGCTTTCGGAAAACAAGACCGGTCATCGCATCGACTGTCCGTCCTGTGGCATTGTAAAACAGGGCACGTGCCTTGTAGGAATCATATACGGCGTCTTCCTGCTGGTCGAGCTTCGGTAAATAATTGATCCCACCTTCCTGAATAGCACGCTGTCCTGCAACAGCGTCACGGCATCTCTTCCAGATAGTTTCAAACTGGGTGTATTCAGCGTGTTTTTCGTTGGGTTTCATTTAAGCTCCTAATCTGCATAATATACTATTCGTCACAAGCTCGCAAGGTAAGTTGACAAAGCTGCCTGCAATGCGGAATTCTCCGTTACCATTTCTGCCCCCATGCCATAGTATGAAATCTCGGCATTACCATACAGAGCACCATTCATTAAAAGAACCTGATTACTACTTCGAATAGATGTGGAAGCCGCTGTCGCGTCTGTGCGGGTCGCGCCGTTAAATCCCACAACATCATTTGCCGTTGTTCGATTAATCGACTTAAATCCGGTACCAGAATAGTTTAATGTGACACTAGGCGGGTTGGTCGTTTGATTAATCCGGTGAACGGTTGACGCGTTACTATTTGACATGTAATTCTGGTTTTGACCGCCACCACCAACCGTGGCCGCAGAATCCAGTGCCGGAAGGCTTCCAACGGTTGCAGTGCGAACGTACATAAATCGGGAGGCATTGTTAAGCGTATAATTCACCCCATTAATGGCCGGGTTATAGTTCGTATCAATATAAGCGGCAACACCGTCGCCTTTAAATCCGGCATCGGTTGTGAATGTCGGGCTATTATACAGTGTTGATTGATAAAGGCTAGGATTTTTCCAGTTCAGGGTTGCAAAGTTTTGATCTCCGTTCGTGGCAAACATGTAAAAAACATCCAGCTTGCTCCAGATGCCTGCTGATTTCAGCGCCAGAACTAAATTGTTTTGTTTTGTTTGCTGATCGATGCTTGGTTTCATATATCCCAGTGAGGTTGCCCTATCCAGGACAGCTTTGTAATCTGGGTCGATAACATTGCTCATGTATTCATTCATGGCGTCATAGCACTGATCGTTTTGAGCTGTCGTCAGACTTCCACCGATCATATAAATACTAATCATAGAACCAATCGTGTTATAATTGGTTTGACGACGGAAAAGTACCTGATTTTCACTTAGTTTCACGCTCGAGGTTGTCGTAGCTAATCCAAGATTTACTTTATTCTTGTGTGCTCTGATCTGTGTCGCAGATATACGGTTGAGACCTATCATGCCGGGACCAGTAAAATCTATAGTCGGAGATGATGTGTTGGTCCCACTATTGATCCGCTGAGCACCAGTGAGACCACCAAACATATTATTTTGTGATCCGCTGGCCACACCATCTAAAACGGCATCGGTAATTAAAGCTGTCGTAAGATCGACACTATCAACCCACATATACCTTGATGCATCGTTCTGTACGTAGTTCACACCATTGGTCGCACAATTAAATCCGGTATCAATATATGATGTGGCGCCAAGGCTTCTGAAACCTTTGCGCGGTGTAAACGTCGGTGCATTCGTATAAGTGGCAAGATTTCCGGTCGGATTTTTCCAGTTGATACGACCGAAATCACTGTTATCGGTGGCGAATACGAATAAAAGATCCAATCGATCCCAGATGCCCACTGAATCCAGATGCTGAATAAAATTACTTCCTTGCTGCATGGTGTTTGCAGACGGCAATGCAAAACCCTCAGAAACTGCCCTATTAACTACCGCTACATATCTGGGATCGTATCCAGACATGTGCTCGTTAAATAAACCCATCGGCATCGGGATCATGCAAATCCCTTTTGTATCACAGCATACAGATTGGTTCCGTCATAATAAGCGGAGATTACATCAATAGCATTAGGTGCAGTGGAAACGATACCGACAACACCACCAGGCCATTTAAAGTTTGATCCATAGGAAAGCAGACGTGATCCGGTTGCGTCCTGTGTTATTTTCCACATATAAGTCGCACCTGCAACCATCCCGGTAGGGTTGGCAAGAACGGCATTTCCGGTAAGTGTGACAGTGAATATATTTCCTAAAGTCGTATTGGTGACGATGCTGGCGGCATATGTTAGTGCAGTTTCACCTTGGTTGATGTTCATCCTTGAAAGCTGACGACTTGCCACATCGCTTAAGTTGTTCGCGCGACGGCAAGTCGCCGACACAACGAAGGCCGTGGTGGCGATCCGTGTGGTGTTATCAGTGGATCCAGGTGTCGTCGATGCCGGTGTACCAGTAAAAGTCGGACTTGCTAAGTTTGCTTTCGCGTTTAGTGCCGTCTGCTGTGCCGTGCTTAATGGCTTATTAGCATCACTGGTGTTATCGACGTTACCGAGACCAACATCATTTTTATCTACAACGACTGCGCCGATTTTACCATTAACGGAGTTAACAGCATCGGTGTTATCAACCTTTTCCCAAGCCGTGCCATTAAAGATAACCCAGTCGCCAAGCTTCCAATCAGTAACGCTATCAATATCTGTACTGCCCGGAACGGCTACGACCCAATACTGCCCCTTCTGACCCACGCCGGACAGGATTGTTGGATTTAGATTTGTGTCGGCATTCCAAATGCCCTGATAATTGGCAGCACCAAGGATAGATGCTGGAATTTGTTCAAGCGGGATCTTCTGAGTTTCATCAAGAGATGCCACACCAAGCGCAGCACCAATCTGAGATTTCAGAACGAAGATAGATGTGTCAACTGGCGGGACAACGACAGTGGCATTTGTGACGGTGATGACCGTTACTTTTTCTTCAACAGCCACGCCATATTGCGGTTCGCGGATTGTGATCGTTGTCGTCAACGTGTCACCTCTGGCGAAAGATTAACCTTTCCTTCCAGCCATCGGATAACCGTATCGCCTGAGACGGTTTCCAGATCATAGAAATATGAACCCGATAGCAGAGCCGTTTGAGATGCCGTGAGGGAAATAGTGATCTTACCCGTCAATGGCTCGATTGTCAGGCCACCGTTTTCAGTGGTCAGTGATAAGTCATATTCGATTTGGGACTTTGTGCGTCTTAACTGCATCCGGGCTGAAAAGCCAGACAGATCTACGGGGCTGCTGTTCTGTTCAAGGGTTAATTCGCGGTTCCAGGTCGTTCCCTGATCTATGTTGAAATCGTGGTTTCCGGCCATCGCGTGCTCCTTGTTTGGTTAAGGATACCATATGCCAGGAAGTTATCAAGCAAATATTTGATTAGGCGAAAACAACTGCGAAAAAGGATGATACAACAAACACCAGAAACGATATTGTGAGTACTCGTTGCCGAAATTTTTCATGCATAAGAAACCATGCAGGCAATTTTACGGCAGTAAAAAAAATCAAATTAAATCCTAAAACTACGATTGCTCCGGCAATCAAAACGAGCGTTGGCACGAAGACTGGCATAAACAGAAGCAAAAATCCTGATATATATATCCTCAGAAAGTTACTAAAACCGATATGAAATATGATAAATAGATAAAAATAAAGCATCAAAAAATATGGAACCATCAATTGAGGGTTCGATTTGAGATAGCTTTTTGTAGCCAAGTATGATTTTGCGTAGCTGTACCCTGCCCGAACATCCCCTTTTCGACTAGTGAATTTCAGCATAGCGAATTGCATATGTACCCATATTTTCGCCATCACATCGATAATCCCAAATCCTAGAAGAGTCGGTTGCTCTGATGGAATAGGCCACAATAACCTTACAATAAACCTATCCATAGCCTTGCCTTTATTTTTAAACCAACTTTCACCAAGTATGTCAACAAGGATAACCCAGCCTGAAAGAAACTGGAATAATTCTATAATTCTTTTTATTTGGAAAGCCTTCAACCCGTGCCACGTCACGTCGTCTATTGGATTGTTCCACCATTCTTGTATAGCTTCTATCATACTAATTTCGAAGATTTGCTACCAATATACGAAGCGAGTGATAACCTTACTGCCCTCCCAGCCTTGCCGCTGACATTGTTCTCTTAATAATCGGATACTGCTTAGCCAAGAAATAGCCCTGTGCGTCGTTGATGTGATCAAACCCGCTGGTCTTGTCCGGTTCCCCGTTTTTATCATAAGCCTGCTGCTCCAAGCTTTCCGTCAGGCGCGGGCAGTTGTTGGTATTGATCTTCCAGCGTCTTTGCCCTTCTGCGTTCAGGATCATCCCGTTTACGGATAGAATGCGGTCTTTCACAGCAGGGTTGGTTGTGTCCACCCTGACGGTGAATCCGTTCTGACGGAGAATTGAAAGGTCGCTTTCGCTGGCATTTACAGACTTACGGCTCTGGCCGCTAGCATCCGGATAAACAGTGATCGTCCTTTTGGGATAACGGTCTTTCAGCATTGCCGCCATGGTTGGGGTGTCTCTTACGCCGGTCAGCTCATTCACAGAAATTGGCAGGCCATTACGAATCACATTGATTACTGCCGCCATGTTCATTACGTTGAAATCCATTCCGATATGAAGTGGCTCATGCCCGTCCATAGTAGCATTGCTGTGGTTCTTGATTCGGTCGAAATCCGCATACACACTTCCACTAGCGAGGTTGACGAATTGCCCACGGAGATAAGCGTTGATCAATTGTGGTGGGTATGAGGCCAATAAAGAAGGAATGTAGTCAGCAGGAAGGTTTAGCTCATTCTCGAATGTGCTGGCCTGTACCATCGCATACATATCGGCCAATTCAGGAACATCCCGCAGCTTCTTAACGAATGTCTGATAAACGAATTTGAAACCTTCGGGCGTGGTTGTCACGTCAATGCCATTTAACAGACCTGGCTCTTTGTAGCGCATACGAGCGATGATCTTTCGCCACGCCAGTTCTGCCTTGTCCGTTTTCATTACGTCCAGCTCGTCGATCAGCGCTTTACCGATCTTGAAACCCACAATCTCACTGGGTTTTTCCATTGACCGGCATAGAATCGTTGTGCGATAAATGCCATTTGAATAAAGATCAACTTCCTTGTTGCTCAGGTGGATTTTAGTGCTAAGACCCCAATCGTATGCAACCTCGTCAATGGTCGGGTAAAAGATGTCACGGATTTGTCCATACGTTGGGGCAAAGTATCCGGCACTGATATGTGGATACTCCCATGAATGTTTGCAAAGACCCGCGCATCCAACCCAAGTTTTGCCCGACCCAAATCCAGCAACAAACCCTTTGAATTTATGCGGCAAGGCTAGAAATCTTGCTTGTGGCAGGTTGAGCTTAGGCATCGACCTTCCGGGCGTCAATAACTTCAACCTTTACTAGAACTGGAACCGCTTCTTCGTCTTCACCCTTAGGTGCTTCCATCGGTGAGGGTTTGCCATACGCTCGATCCAATAATTCACGGGCGGCAGAAATCTTCACGACATCCTGCTTTGAATTCGTCATCAAACCGAACAGTACTTCAATTGCGGTATTTGCGTATGATTGAGCCAGATATCGGATATCGGCGTTTAGAATATTTTTTGATCCTGGCTTTCTTCCACCAGTCTTACGTCCTTTTGCCATGCATATCTTTCTAAATTAGATTGTTATGCAATATGCTTGACAATGTAATTAGCCACGTGGCGCCCTTGGGTTAAACGGTTGGAGCCTTGCCCCCATCAGATTATTGTACTGCCTTTTCGGTGTGCGGTCAACAAATTAAGAAACGTCAGGAACTTTTTCGAAGAATGCTGTGTAGCTCTCATAATCCATGTATTTTATGACTTTCGATACCGCCGATAAATATATTTCTTTCCTCAACGACCTTGGCGGGTTGATAAGCTTCATTGTCTCTACCGGCATCGCGGTATGGGCTTTAAAAAAAATGCTTCAATAGCAACTTTCCTTTTTAATTCCGAAGAATGTTCTGTGGTTGCCTGATTGTTTAAGTAATCCAGACCTCTTAAATGTTACTTAAACAGGAGTTAAACGCTCACAGTCGAAATTCGCCTGAAATTACTCCACCCCTCCCAAAGAATATTCTGAATATCAAAAAACCCGCATTATTACGTATACATATTGCCCGTTCAAGCGAAAATCCTAAAAATTTGCTTCACGTGGAACTATTCCATTAATATGGATTATATCCAAACTTGGTTTAATGTCAACCGGTTAATAATAGTTTTGACCGTATAGTTGAATTATCACTAAATTCAACGAACCTATCCTCTATCGACCATGAGTACTGTTTCCAAATGGATCATTGGCGTCCTGTGTTTCTTCCTATTCGTTCAATTTGTCAAGTATTGTAACGGAAAACAAGAAGAATCACGTCAATATGAGGCTGAAAACCCTCCCGAGCCAGAAGCTGCTCCTTCAACTACTTATACATTTACCCTCACTAAATTGCTGAACAAGCCTCTTGTCAAGCCAGCTACCTTCACTGTAGATACAAAGTCAACGGACTGGGTGCTGAATTTTAATAACGGCACTTCTTTAACCTATACCATCATATCTGGGAGTGAGAGCGATCCTCTATGTGGATTACAGGTCCGTGACAGCTATGGTGATAAAGCTGTACTGTGCATTAATAAAGGTTCCGACGACAATGTAACCGTAGTTTTCAATTATTCGGGTAAGCGTCTGGTGTACTCAGGTAAATTTGTAAGATGAAAGAATTTAAACCCATTGTGATATGACTGAGAACGATTTGGAAAATGCAAAACTAAAAGCTGAAAGGCTTCACCCGAACGCTCCTGAGGGTGACGTGCAGGACATTGAGATAAACACGGCGGATGGCTTACAAATTATCAGACTTAAACGAAGCCCGGTAATAAAAGGCTTGACGAGGTATTTGGAATGGGAGTTTCTACCGGATGCGTGGAGCTGACAGTTCAATAAATATAGAATTTAATAGTATCCAAACGTAGATATTGTTCGTATCAAGCTTTTCACAACGCATTGAAAATAAAAAGTTTACTTGTAAAATGAACTCGAACTATGCCATATACGTTAGGTATTAAAAATCTTATAATATCATGGCAAAAAACGAGAAGACATCCCCCAAGATGGCGACCAAAGCGGCTAAGGCTCTTTCAAATCCAAACACCTCCAAACTTACGAAAAGCCTAGCCGGTGCATTGTTAACGCAGTCACCTGACAAGAAGAAAAAATAATCCTGGCATTATGACTGACGGAGATCGAGCGAAGGCAGAGGAACTCATCAACAACATAAAAAATAAGAGTGATGACGATTACGAGAAAAACGTAACTTACATTTCTGCTGGAACACTCGTCTTGTCCTTAACCTTTCTGGAAAAGATCATTAAATTAGAGAATTCATCGAACGCATTATTTCTTGTGACGGCTTGGATTCTCATGGGTCTTACCCTCGGATTAAATTTGCTTTCTCACCAGCTTGCCAGCATTTTTTCAGAGAAATCATACGATGAACTGGCGCAAGTGGAAGATGATAGCAGCGAGGTTGTAAA
Organism: Dyadobacter ginsengisoli DSM 21015; assembly: GCF_059568735.1. Lineage (NCBI taxonomy): Bacteria > Pseudomonadati > Bacteroidota > Cytophagia > Cytophagales > Spirosomataceae > Dyadobacter > Dyadobacter ginsengisoli. The sequence goes on along the minus strand of NZ_JCANTY010000001.1, from coordinate 1,422,277 downwards.
AAATATCCGAAGAAGAAACAAGTATATCAGAAGAATCAATTGGGGAGTTACGGGGTCTATGTTTTTTGGAATGACATTCCTAATAATATTCTGCTCAATCAACGCTTTAAATCCAAAAGTCACAACAAAACCAAAAAGTGAAATGTCAGAAAACAAAATGCTTAATACCGACAATTACGAGAAAAAAGGTCGAACTGTAACGATACACAGCAGTGTACAGAATGCGCCCAAAGAACCTGCAAAAACAACCAGTGACACGGGTTCGACGCAGCAAAACACTTCATCGGATGACAAAAAGTAAGCTCGGAAAAGGAGTACATAAGGTCAAAAAGTCTGGAACCTTAAAAGTGCTTGTTTCCAAGAAGTCCGGTGGTTCCCTTAAACCCCATAAGAGGAGTCAATCCGGGCAATTTCGCCGCACTGATCCAAAGGGGCACGATCATCCTAAGGGTCGTACAATCCTTGTGCCGAAGGGATTAAGCACGTCCTCAGGCAGTGAGACATCCGATGATGAAGAACAAAAATTCAATTAGCCGTTGTTCTCTGGGTCTGCTGCTGTGTTATCCAGTAAGGCGGCGCGGAAAACAGCCTTAAATGCGTCACGCTCACTTTGTGGTCTAAATTTGTATTGTCCATAGCCTTTATGTCTTGCATCAAAATCCCAGTATGCAATTTCCGCTTTGGCAGTTTCCGGTGATTGCTTCGGTTTTTTTGGCGGTTCAATATCAACCATCATTACGGACTGTTCAACGTGTCCATTTCCGTCAATGCTCGCCATGTGCACGACTGACTTACCGCCTGAGGCTGCTGTCTTAGCGTCTGTCAGGGTGTTCCACTGGTCAGGCGTGTATTCTAACGCCCGTTGTGCAATTCGGTTTCCATCGCTGTTTCCCAATCGGTCGCCATTTCCCAGACGCGCCAATCTTTCCAACGCTTCCTGATAGACTGCATATTTTGCAAGAACAACTGCACAAACGGCAATCATAAGATTCTTGTTTTGCTCCGGCACTTCTTCCCAAGGTTTGGCGCTTTCCTCACGGGTTTTGTATCCGAATTCCGGCGCAATTCTTTCGTAAGTTTCATGGAAGGTTTTCGCCAATACTTCTGAGGCTATGGTCATTTTACACCTATGAAATACAGATTACAGGACATTTGATTAGATTTAGATCATAACTCTCAAAGCCTTGCCCGTCAATGAAAGAATCCCTCGAATCAGCGCGGAATATCCATCAATTTCTAATTGTCGCTTCCGTCGCGATTTTTATTTTCGGCCTGTCTATCGGGCCAAATGAAAATAAATATGATTTAGCCAAAGCAGAATTAATTCAATTTAGAAAGTCAGTCGATGATATTGGGACGATCAGAAGACATTTGATCCGCAAAGCATTTTTCTCTCGTGTTTCACCAAAGGATTTGAAACAAGTTACGCGATTCGTAGGGTTCTCTGATATGAGTAATCTGGGTGCTTGGGATTCCCCCATACATTCTATATATCAAGACTTTGAAAACGAATGGCATCTAATTGATAGCTTGCCAGTTAATATTCTTACAAAAGATGCGGTGGATTTATTAAAAGACACTACCGTCATGGAAAACAAAGAGCATTTCGCTTTAAATGCCTTTCCAGTTTACTTAAAAGGTCAGATTATTAGCGAGGGAACGGCTTACATCGAAATTGAAACTGATTTAAAATATATGAACGGTGAAGTCGTCAGTTATTTAAAAGAATTTATTAAAAACAAGTTGGCCGCATCTAGTGATGTAAAAACATTCCTCCCAAAATTTAAGGTTGTCCGTTCCGAAATCTCTGACCATTCAATCGACGATGCGCTAACGCAACTGCAAAATCTTTCAGATGATTATAACTCGAAAAATAAAAATGAAGCGGATTTCATTGGTCTAAAAGTCACCGGAGGGCTTCTTTACATTGTCGGGCCGTTGGTAGTCTTATCACTCTTGGTTTATCTGCTTTCATTGGCTACTCATTTAGACGAAATCTCCATACCCGCTCAAACAACTTGCCTACTGGAATTTCCTTGGATTGCACTTTTCCGAGACAAATACAGCATTTGGATATGCAGAGTTAGCCTGTATGCATTGCCATTTTTGAGTTGTAGCTACCTAGTTTACAAAACTAATGTTGGGATTAGCCAGATGGTCATCATCTATGTTCTAACTATCTTGCCGTCTCTTTATATAGCGCATTGTCTTTCTGTAAAAATAATAAGGCTCAGAAGTAAGACTGTTAATGGATCGTTAATTGATCAATGACAGGCGCTGTCTTAGCCTCTATCAGAAATTGAAGGGCTGTTCGAGTTGGTGTCACAATATTCTATCTTTGTCTATAACCCTTCTGAAACACAATTTATGTTTGAAAATATACCCTGGATGGAAATTATTAAGATTTTAGCGGCCCTACTTGGTGGCGGTCTAATGGGAGCATTTGTCAATAATTATTACGCTGAAAAGAGGAATAGAATTCAGCCGGTAGGAAAAAAACTTACCGTAAATTATGTAGACCTTCCTAAAATCATGACCGGCTATGAGGCCAAGATAACCGTGACAAGCATGGCTGACGGCGGTGATTACCAGTCCCAGTTATTTGAGAAGCTTGCTATCGTAAGGCTAGAATTATCCAATGATGGTAATAAGGATTTTGAAAAATTTGAGATCGGAATTAATCTTCCAATAGGAACTGAGGCAATTGGCTTGCAGTCTGATACTGGAGACCGGTATCACAAGTTTACTTGCAAACAGAAGGTTTCAATGGAAAATACAACCAATGAACTTGATTTTGAAATCGCTCCATTTCACAGGAAAGAAAAATATTCTGTTACCCTGATAACAAAAACCGATTCTGACAAATTGATCGAAGAAATTACGCTTAGCAAAAGTCAATCAATAAAGTTTGTAAACCTTGTTGAATTTGACATTGATCAATATATAAAGGAGGTGGAAAATATCGGCTCCACTTCTGTTATTGGTTCGATTTTCATGGGGCCACTTTCGTTTGTATTCTTCATCAGAAAGCTACTGAATTTGATAAAATGATTTGCATGCGATACTGGTGAGCAGCGACAATTACAGGCTTTAATAATTACCCAACTACCCTTTGACCATCAGAGCAACCAGTGAGTCCGGGGGCTGCTTCCTCTGGCATTGTCGCTATTACTTGTTATCTCACCGCCAAGCCGAAAGGAAATAGTTGGAACCGAATGGATAGATTGTAATACTCAAATTGGCTGCCGTCCATTGCTTTTCTACTGGCTAAATCATAAATTAGAAGCTTAAACCCAGCCCTTTATGACGGAAGCCCAACTCAGAAGAATTCAGGAGATGGAAGCGCGTATCGCACGTGTTACCACAGAAACCAAACTAGTCGAACAACCATTAGCACCACAGCCGCAGCCACAATCACGTTTACCAATTGTGACCGTCGAATCTCCCGTTGTGCAGCCCGTAATCGAGCCTGTAATAAAGCATTCTCGAACTGTAATTGAAACACCAATCCAGCAAGATCATGCGGCCGCTTCATTTTTTGAGGCTGCACCCTATTTCCGGCAGACGATAAAGAAGCCTGTAAATTGGATTGCCTGGGCGATTGGTCTTGCCCTGCTGATTGTGATTGGTGAGGTGATCTGGGTACTTGTGTCATAGTGGCTCCGATGGAAAAAGGAAGTATTGAAGAATTTGAGAAGTTTGCTCAGGAAGTTGAGCAGAGAAAAGAGAGGGATAGAGAATTAACAAAGGAGATTGAAGAATTTACTAATAACCAAATCGACCACCCAAGATTTCTAACCAAACTTAAAATAGCTTTTGAAAACCTTGGTTTAGGGGAATTCTCGCCTAAACCTGACGAACTGGCACGACTTCAAACGAAAGGGCCACTTAATCCAAAGGTTCAAGTCCTGAGCGACATTTTGCTCATGCTGGTCATTCTTCCGCTTTATCTGACCAAAAACATTTACAGTCGTCTGACTAACCGGCTTATCAGAAAGTAAGCAGTCAAATGGCTCCCGTTCTTCGGGTTTAAGTGTGTAATCGGTCATTTCGCTTCCTACCATTCATCAATCTGTATTTTCTGGTATCTGGTTTTTATTATACATTTCAGCTTAACTCGTTGATACATGGAAAAGAAACCCCGTTCAAAATTCTGGATCAGGCTTGCTACTATGTCTTTCGACATTCTCAGTATTTTAAAGCTTGCACTGTTTTCATAGGCGAAGTCTCTCAGGCTTTGATGTTTAAAAATACGCGTAGTCTTGTCTTCCAGTCCTTGGGTCGCCAGTCGTCTTTGTAGAGATTGGATTTACCCATGTTACAGGATTTACAAAGGATTTGAAGGTTTGTCAGCTTCAATGCCAGGCGAGGGTACTTTGAGCGTGGCTTTACATGGTCAACGTGCATCTCTCCAAACCTGCCACAGCACATACAACGGTTGCTGTATAACCTGAGCGCTCTGTATCGTAGTCTGAGCCATTTGTCTGTTTCATAGAAATTCAACTCAGCCTCCGTAACTGCTGATTTTCGTACTGCTCAATATATCGCCATTCTTGCCTAGTCAGCTCAAATTGACCTTTTTTGGAACGGTTGACAAGTGCCTGATACATTCTCGGGCAAAGCGGCTTTACGGTTGGATCCAAAATCTCAACAATATCAGCCGGGGTTGGAATCTCTTTGCCAGTTTTCAGGTAGGTTTTGAATGCTGCTGTAACTTGGTCAATCGTATAATCCTCTAACACCCATTGAAAACCAGCCTCACGCATTTGCGTACTGTCAGCAGCTTCACCGTATTTCTTCAACATCGTGTACGTCTGTTGCAATAAATCCGATAGCTGATCCTGACTGTCCACGCAACTTTTGATCGGCTTCCCACTTGGCTCGACGATCTCGCTTGATTTGGTCTGTGATTTCAGCGGCAAGCTGGGTTTGGGACTTACGACCGCCAAATCCTGTCTGTTCTCCGGCAGGGCTTCCATCTCCGCTAAGAGTTTGGCGAGGGGTGACTGAAGTGTTTCCATTTTTTATCCATTCTGCTTTGAAGCCTGTCCAGCCCCGGTTGACGATAGTTTCCAATGCCTCTTGCAAACCTATATCGGCTTTGACAGCCTCGCGTTTGATCGCCTCCAGTGCTGTATTGGTCACAGGTGCCTTTTTGGCTTTTCGGTGGGTGATGAAATCCTTCCAGACATCCGCGGAAACCCCATCGGGCGCTATTATATTATTACTTACTTTATTGTTACTGTTATTGTTAACTGTTATTGTAGCATCGCCAAGCATTGCTCGAGCATTGCTACTAGCATGCTCTGAGCATGTATCTTTTTGATTTTGCCACCTTTTATTTGCAGCCTTCTCAGCACGTTCGGAACGGAACTTTGCCTGATTATCCTGCTCATCGAGCAACTGGTTACATGTTTCATGGCTCAAAAGACCCCCTTTTTCCTGCTTGAAGAATGCTCGGATAATGCTACTAGCATGCTCAAAGCATTCACCTGAAACACCGGATATTCTGGCGAGCGCATGGTTGTTATCCGGCAAAGGTTGTCGGGTTTCCATGTAATGATCGATCAGACGGCGATAGATACCGTCCTGTTCTGCTGTCAGGTGTAGGGTTTTGTTTTTGTATCGCTCAGGATACCAAGGGAACCAGTCCATTATTAAACTCCGCAGTCATTGTTTCGCAGTAGACAAAATGAGCGTTCAGCCCTGCGAAGATGCTGATAAAGGATGTCTTACGTCCACCGCTATGACCAGATAATAGCAGAAGGCAACCGCCTGTCAATAAAAATATTCTACCAATGACACATCCTTTAAATTCAAGAAAAATTAATTCAACGCTGTGATGTCACCAGAAGAGTCAAACGCCGTAGGCACTGTACTTAAGGAAGGTTTTTGGTGGGGAAGGCTCCTGTTAGGGCCGTCGGTGAAAAGTGTTGGTGACAATTTAGGGAGAGCTACCGATCACTTTTTTGAGAAGCTAGACCAAAATAGGTTCAAAGGTGCAGCGCTCATTGATTCCAAAATTTTAGACGGAAATGTGAAGCTGAAACCTGTCGAAGAAATAAATCTGAAAGTGCTCGGGCCCTTAATCGAAGGTATTTCGTTGGAAAGCGATGATGATCTTCGTGAAATGTGGGCGAATCTTTTCGTAAACTATGTTGATAGCGCTAAGAACTTGACGATAACGGTCTACCCAGAGATTTTGAAGCAGTTGTCCACAGCGGAAGCTGATATTTTGGAAAGCATGATTAACGATGATCAGTATTCCATAGCCACAGACGAGAAAACACAACTTGAAAGGCCAGTTGGTTACGAAGAATTAGCTAATTTGGTGCGACTTGGACTTATTGAACCTCATAGAACGATTGGATATGTGAATGATCCAACGATAACAGGGAATCAAAGACCAATGGAACGGAATATTGAGAATGACCTTTATTTCCTTACCCAATTCGGTCACCACTTCTTGGAAGCTTGCAGCACAGAGCCTCTTGACCACTAACCTGATATCTACAAAAGGAAGCAAAGAAGTTTTTGTTTGTATAGATATTCTCTATACATTCATGAAACAAATAAAAATAACCTATGATTAGTTTCTTGAATCAATTTGCTGGAAAAGACCAGCTAATTAAAAAGCAAGGTCAAGATGACCAAGCCTGGGAGCGGGAAATTGGGCCACAGCTTTTAGCACTCCAAAAATTAGGGCTTGTTACTGTAAGATATGCGAATGAAGTAAGTTACCCAGTTATTGGGATACTTACGGAAGCAGGCGTGAAACAGCGGGATCTCCTTCTAGGGTAACATTCATCTTCAAGAGTTGTTAAGCCTCGGCAATAGTCGGGGCTTTTTTATGCCCAAGAAGAAGTCCACCAGTTCCAGCAGCCGGATCAATAACAGTAGGAACAAGAACATACTTTCTTCTAACAGTGTACGTTTATCATACTTAACATCATGTACTACAGCAACAGTATGAACATCTGCAAGTATTACATGTAAATACTTGTCAGTAATTACAAACATTACAATTATAACTATTACCTTTGCAGTCAGTAATAACAACTGATAGTTACCAACAGATAAAGAAAATGCCCCACTTTACGTGAGGCACATTTAAAGGTGAATGTTAGTAAATTAAACTGATTACAGCAGTAATTATCAGTATTGCAGCGAGAATGATTTCGAGTATCAGGCGAGCATTCTCAAGCTTCTCTTTACGAGAATTGGTCGGACGTTGGCGCTTGCTGGTGCGCTCTGGCTTTAATTTCTCCATATTTTTATCGTCTCAAATGTAGCCCGACCTCGGGCTATGTTTGTTTCTACCATCTGAGCAACACAAATATACTGTTATTCCAATTCTCTTTGTAGAATACAATTAAAAGTTTACAAAATATAATACTTAATTATCTGCAAATCAATAAGTTATGAATTTATAAAAGTAAAAAAGTTTACATTTTTTATTTTTTAATCGTTGAAATTGTAGCCTACTTCTACTATCATAGCGTTGATTTGGTCTTCTTCACTTTCGTACTGCTCCAAGTCTTCCCGCATGTTCATATAAATCTTTGGTATCGTGTTCCTGTTGCTCTTCCGATTCTGTTCTTTTCGGGCATTATTGTACTTCGTTTCTTTCATTTCTTCGTGATCCTGATCTCTACACGTGGGTTCGTTCTGTCCACTCCTACATGATCCCAGCTCTCACTGTCAACAATTTCGTAGTTATCATCCAGAATCACGCCCTGGCTTACCAGATAATCAGTCACCGCTTTGAAGTAGGATTGTCCATCACGCTTACGACGGCACGGCCACGCAAATGTGTAGTGGATATGTACGCTAGTGTTTATTCCTGCAGCTTCCAGTGCTGGACAGCTCGCCTTCCATTCCTTGTATTTCTTCGATGGGAAACGCTTCTGCTTGGACCCGCCACCAAATAGTGAATTAACACTGGGCGGGAATGGCAGAGTGATTATCAACTGAGTTCGCGGAACAAATCGTTGAGCTTCACTTTGCCCTTCGTGATCTTAACGATCTTCATAGCAACCTTCATGCTAGGGTTTTCACCATTCAGCAAACGGTAAAGCGCTGTGCGGTGTGCGTAGCCAATGGCTGCGGCAAACTCGGTTTTTGATTTGTCTTTTAAGTATTCATTAAGGGTCATGCGGTGATTGTACCGCGAAATGATAACCACTGCAAGACATTTTTTTCGAAAAAAATCACTCGAAACACATTTTTCCTGTTGACAGGCGTATTGTCAGGTGATACGGTGTCTGTGTTGAAAAGGAGAGCTAATACATGATTTACGGATATACCACACCACCTCAAGCCGTTAAAGATGGCATCGTTCATCGCCTTGCAATTTTTTACAAATCATTATCAAAGGATGAATTGATCGAGAAAAGCGGCGCACCTGAATATGTGCCAGTTGCGATTGAGGAGCTTACTATCGAAGGTAAGATTGAATACATCAATGGCCGCTATGTGCTGAAAGGCAGAAACTAATGTCAATTTTTGAGAAGCTATTGGCTCCGTTCGACCCGTCACTTGTATCATGGCGCGTAGGTTCCATGACAAAGAATAAGGATAAAGGAATGGCATTGGCATACATAGATGCCCGTGACGTAATGAAGCGATTAGATGAAGTTGTCGGACCGGAAAACTGGAAAGACCGCTATGAATACTACGGAAACACATCTATCTGCTATCTCTCAATCAGAATTGATGGTGAATGGATTGAAAAAGCAGACGGCGCTGGCGATACAGCAGTTGAAGCAGAGAAAGGCCGTATTTCAGACGCCTTCAAACGTGCTGCTGTTAAGTGGGGTATTGGTCGCTATTTGTATGACATCGATTCAGTGTGGGTTAACCTTGAACAGCGCGGAAATTCTTACGCCATCCCGAAAGGGGAATTCGAGCGCTTACAAAAATGTCTTCCCGGCAGCAAGGTTGATCCCGGCCCCCCTGAACCAGAGCCAATCACAGCAGAACGTAAAGCTTTCCTCATAAATACCCTTAAAGAAGCTAAGGACATAGACAATCTTACCAAACTGCATGATGCGGCAAAACAGGAATGTGAAAAGGTAAGTGATGCTTCGGCGTATAAGGAAATTTTAAAGGTAGCAAAAGAGCGAAAATCACAATTACAACCACCACAGGAGACTAAAATTGACCCAACCAACTAACATCGGTGGCGTTTCTGGCGAACGTCTTACCCTTCTAATTGAGCGTGTTGAACGCCTTGAAGAAGAAAAAGCAGGTCTGGCGGATGACATTCGTGATGTCTATGCGGAATCGAAGTCAGCAGGATACGACACCAAGATCATGCGCCAGATTGTAAAACTCCGCAAAATGGATCGACAGAAACGCCAAGAACAGGAAGAAATTCTTGAAATGTATAAATCAGCTATTGGATTGGAGTAAAACCGTGGCATCAGTAAACAAAGCAATCATCGTCGGCAATGTCGGCAAAGACCCTGAAATCCGAACAGCACAATCCGGCTCACGTTTCGCAAGCTTTACGATTGCAACAAGCGAATCATGGAAAGATAAAGCGACTGGCGAACGAAAGGAACGCACTGAGTGGCACAACATCTCAGTAACTAATGATGCACTGGTGGGTATTGTTGAGCGGTTTATCAAGAAAGGCTCAAAGCTTTATATCGAGGGTCAACTGGAAACACGTAAATGGACAGATGCCGAAGGCAAAGACCGTTATACAACCGAAGTTGTCCTCAGACCATACAAGGGAGAAATCACCCTATTGGATAGCAAGCCGGATGCCCAACAATCGGATAATGGTGCGGCCTACTTTAAGGCGCAAAACGAGCCATCAGGTTTTGCAGACGATCTTGACGATGATTTACCTGACTGGAACAATGGCGAATTTCATAAGTGACCGAAAGCAAAACCATCATCCTGCGTTCAACCCAGCAATCCGACTATGCGGTAAAACTCATAGCCGGGTTGCCAAAGGATCAGGACAATCCGAAGTGGACGGTTACGATTGAAAAATATTCCAAACAGCGTAGCACAGCCCAAAACTCACTGTATTGGAAATGGATCGAAGTTATATCTATGGCTAGACCACAGGGAATTGTCATGACGCGAGACAAGTGGCATTATGCTATGGCGATAATGTTTCTGGAACCGATTGAAGTACCTGACCTTAAAACAGGCCAATTAATACCATGTCCCCGATCTACAAGAGGCTTGAATACGAACCAATTTACCGAATACCTGAACAAAATTGAAGAATGGGCAATTGGAGAAGGAATAATCCTACCCCACCCGGACGACCTGATTTGGAGTAAATAATGATCAGTGAAAGAAAATGATTATGTTTCTGACAATTAAACCACCTCAAAAAAAATTAATATGAGTGCTTTCGTGGGAATGTTGTATGATGAATTCGTTGCAATTGGTACAGATACTCTTGCGTGTCATCCTTACCGAGAGGGTGATAAATGTCTTGAGCCACTGCTTTTCACAACAAAGGTTTACCACCTTCCACATCTAAAATCTGCGTTCGCTTGCACAGGATACCAAATATTAGGATTTAAGTTCTATGAATTTGTAAACCGCTTCATAATAGGAAAAGATTTGAATGGCTTATTGCAGGCTGATATTGGAGAACTGAAAAAATTCATGGATTTTGACAATCAACGTTTTGGCGGTAGGTTATTTGTATATGGCTTTGATGAGACTCTTGGAGTTTTTAGAGGAAGTCACTGCCGAATAAGTGAAAGAGACACTGAAAACGTCTGGACTGAAATTAAAAGTAATTCTCAGATAGACGGGGTATCATTCGTTCTGCAACCACTATTCGACAAGCTGCATGAGGAGATCGAAAATTCTTTACCGGACAGTGCTAAGCATAAAGAGTACATCAAAACTGCGATAACAATTCAGAAGCAAAAAGACAGTAAAATGCCTTTAAATGAGCAAGTCGGGATTGGCGGTGATATTGTTTTTACACAGATGTTCTTGACTGAGGAAAACAAGTTTATGATCGCTTCAGAGGTAATTTACGAATTCCCCGACAAAGAGGAAATAGGAGAAATTATGATGAAAAGGATTGCATCATGAGTTATTTTGAGGGGCAATCATAATGCAAGATCTTGACGGTCAAATCTATATCTCAATAAGCCACTGGGGGTTATTCCCTTGCCCTTAGCATTCCCAAAACCTGCGAAGAAAAAGAAAGTGAAACAGGGTGACGAAGGGTTTCTTAAATTCCTTCGTACCCTCCCCTGCCTTTGCACCGGAAAGATGGGCGCAGTTACTGCTCACCACTTGCTCGACACCGGTTTACGTGGCACAGCTCTCAAAAGCCCCGACAGGCTATCAATACCCCTTGACTGGCACATCCACGATGCTCTCCACCGTGCCGGCGATGAAATTCTTTTTCTGTCCAATTACGGCATTACAGACGCCATGGGCATTGCAGATCAATTCTACGAATGCTACCTAAACGACGATTACGACACACCCTATGACATGATAATGAGGAGATTTCTATGAGTGACAATAAAATGCTTGATGATCTTAAATTCGATCTGAAGGTAATTGAGGAATCCTTAAAACACTATGCTAAAAGATTTGAAAACGCCCGTGGAAGCCAGATTTTAGCTCATACTGGATTGGCGGCCCTAGATAGAACATGTAGTAATCTATCAAATCGGGCCTTACTCATGGAATGGCAACCGATTGAAAACGCGCCGAAAGACGGAACATTCATTCTAGCTCATGATCTAGCTTATAAGTTTCCGATAGTGATAAATTACTTTAAGTGCGATGATTGGCAAGGTTGGATATATTCTGACGAATCATTTGTCGATGATCTTCCAGAGCCTACCCACTGGATGCCCCTACCAACCCCACCGGAGAAAACAAATGACCGATAAATTCTACGCAGACAGACCTGATAAGGGTGCTCACAAAGTTCTTATTGTGAAACAATCTTACTGTAACCAAATATGTGATTTTGAATTTTATCAATCATACACAGGAGAATACTTCAACCCCTTCCTGAAAGTCCGCTACACTCCCCGTAAGTGGTGGAAGTTCTGGGCACCGAAATTCACCGTTACCTTCGAGGGAGACAGTAATTGACCAAAATTGAAGATCAGATCACAGGCAGAATCATTGAACAACTCGAACAAGGCGTTCCCTCGTGGCGAGCTGGCTGGAAAGAGGGCGTTCCTTTGACCATGCCTGTAAATGGGGTTACCGGATACCAATACCGTGGTGTGAATGTCCCCTACTGTTGGTTGACCATGCAGGAAAAAGGTTATCAGAGCAGTAAATTTGCAACCTTTAAACAGTGGGCAGAGAAAAAAGAGTTTGTCCGTAAGGGTGAGAAGGCAAGCCCGATTGTGTATTACGATACAATTGTCAGAGAAAAAGACGACGAAGTCACGAAGATCCCATTTTTAAAAATGTCGTTTGTTTTTAATCAATGCCAACTGCAATCTTATAGTGCTGAACAGGAAGCAATCCGGGAACAAACTGACTTTGTAACCCGCATTCAAAAGGCCGATGATTTTATTAATAACACAGGTGCAATCGTCAAACACGGTGGAAATCGTGCGTTCTACCACACGGCACAAGATTATATTCAATTGCCGCCGACTTTCGCCTTCACTGGCACTGACTCGCAGAACCCAACTGAGTCGTACTATTCCACCAAGCTTCACGAGCTATCCCATTGGACAGGGCATGAAAAACGGTGCAATCGCCAATTTGGAAAGCGCTTCGGTGATAATGCTTATGCGTTTGAGGAGCTGATTGCAGAATTGTCATCTGCGTTTTTATGTGCTGAATTGGAGATAACAGACGGTGAAAAGCCAGATCATGCCAGCTACATAGGCCATTGGCTGGAAATCCTCAAAAAAGATAACAAGGCGATTTTCACCGCTGCAAGTGCAGCATCCAAGGCAGGGGATTTCATGAAGTTGTTACAGCCTACTTCTCGTGATCTTTCTCGTTCTCCGGTTTGAAGCTCTCTTTAAATTTTTCTTTTTTGGCCTCTTTCGCACCCGCTTTGAAGGCCATAGTATAATTGTTCAGGTTTAAGTCCTTTCGGCGTTCGATTGCCGTCAGGACTTCCTTTGCTTTTTTGGAATCAGCCTTTTCAATCAAATAACCGTCATTGTACCCCCTGACCATTTCAGGATTTACCCGAAGATCCTCGTTTTCATCGCTCATGATCATTTTCTTTATCTTTTTTCTTAAAGGCGGCTGCAAACTTTTCCTTGGCTGTTTTCCTCTCCTCTGGCGTCCGGCCTACAAATGCATCGAACTTTTCAGTCTCGGCCTTTTTCTTATCACGAATGAAGTTTCTTTCCTCCATGTCGGCCTGATGAATATTGTATTTCAGCTTGTCGTTTAGGTTTTTAATCTTCGCCCTCTCTACGCTCTGCTCCATAGCGTGAACTTCCCTTTCGGTGAACTTGGGTCTTCCGTTATCGAAATAAGGCTCTTTCTCGGGAGCTTTTTCCTTCTCGGTGGCTTTTTCGTTTTCGTTGAATAGGTCTTTTGCCTTCTGAGAGACTTTATCTGGCTGCTGCTGCTGCTGTTTCTTAGAAATATCCTTCTTAGTGTCCCGAAAGTCATTGCCTCGAATGGACTGCTTTAATCCTTCTAGTATTTTGTCAAGCTTTCCCATTATTTGTTCGCGTGTTTAGAAAGATAAGCGTCAATACTGTCCAGGTCGTAAAGTATGTGCTTCGGGAATGGCTGTGTGAATCTTATAGCATTCGTATCCCTGAGCTTTTGCAGCGTCGTTTTGCTCGTGATTTTCATGTATTCCATCGCAGCATAACCATCCACCCACTTGTCTCGGCTTACAGCATCTTTCCTGACTTCTTTCAAAAGCCGGTTGACCAGTTCGTAAAATGCCTCATCTTCAAGGGAAATTGCCATGAACCCAAGATAAAAAATATTTAATTACCAAGTACTGCGTCCAATGCTTCATCAGCATTTTTATGAATGAAGTTGTTTTGGTAGCCTATCGTCGTAGTAAGATTGCTGTGTCGGTAAAGCTTTTGCAGCATTTGGGGGCTGATTTTATCTCCCGAAATATTTCCAAAAGTATGACGGCTGATATGGTTAGTCATTGGCTTTTCGATCTTCGCAAGCTTCGCCACCTCTTTTAGATATTTATTCAATTTCTTAACACCGTAAGAAATCTTCCTTTCAACGGTGTATTGGTCGTTCATGTCCTCAACCACCTTTAACTCAGGGAAGATCAAATCATTAACCTGCTCGTCACCTCTATATTGACTAAGTATCTTCGACACCTTCGCCGGAACCTTCAATGAGCCGGGTTTGTCGTTTTTTCCCATGGAATAAAACAAACGATCATTTTGGAAGTCCGACCATTTCATTCTAAGCACGTCGGAAATCCTTACCCCTGCGAAATAGTAAGAGAACAGGAAAATATTTCGCGCGTGGTTATGATTTGCATCCGGCAGATTAAGCTTTTCAATTGCCTCCACTTCTTTTTGAGTAAGTCCTATTTTGGTAGTCTGCGGAATCCTAATCTGAATTTTACCCCTGCCAAAAGGATAGTTTTTATGATCGGCTATTTCCGCCAAGAGCGCTTGATTGTAGACCGTCCGAATAAGTATAAGGTGATTTACAATTGTGCGATCTGTGACTTTCCTGTCACCTTTCAGGTAGGCTTTGAACCTGTTCAACAGCGGAACCGTGATCTCAGAGAAGTCAATGTCCTCCGTTCCAAGAAATTCTTTGAAGTTTTTCAGCCGGGAAAGGTCTGTCGGAACACGGTTATATTTACCCTCTTTCCGCATGTTTTCAACAAATTCATTCGCAACTGCGAAAAAAGTCACACCCTTTTTAGGTTTTATTTTCTTGGCGACGAACTTGGCAGATACATCCTTCTTTTTGGCCTGCAGCTCCAAACTCATATCACTAGCTTCAGCCAGCTTCTGATTAATTAAGTTGTTCAGCCTCACTGAATTTCGGTGAGTTTTTTTAACTTTACCAGACAGCGCGTCCCAGTCATCCTCATGGACGCTATGCCCAATGTGGATGTAAGATGATTTACGGTCTTTCGTAATTCTCAGGGCAATCGGAAAAGTGCCGTCAGCCTTAGGCGCATTCCTAATCACAACTTTTATTGTCGTCGCCATAGTAATTTGTTTAGGGTCAAACAAATCTAGGAAATTTCAGTCAAACATCAATCAAACATTTCGCGGTTTTTTGTGAATCACTATGAATCAGTCAAAATCTTAACATACTGTATTTCAATCACTTCAACACCATAGTAATACATGGTAAACCACAGTAAACCATTTGGAATAGAATTCATAACCCTAAGGTCGGCAGTTCGATCCTGCTCCCCGCTACACGAAAGACATCCACTACGGATGTCTTTTTTATTTCCCCTATTTGCGACCGCACGAGAATTAAATTCAGCGAGTTTCGGTTTACAGTAATTGGTAACACCACCCAATCACCTCACAACTGTATGAAATTGTTATTCCAATACCTGACCAGGTATAAAGGGCTCATATTCCTGGCACTCGTCATGGCCGCCATTAACCAGGTATTTTCCCTTCTCAACCCTTATATCCTCGGTAATTACCTCATCGACCCTTACGCAAACAAAGCCGCGGAATTCCGTAACAATGGTCTGAACGATGCATTTTTCAAAGGAGTGCTCATGGGCCTGCTGATGATTATAGGCGTCGCCATGGTTTCCCGTATTGCCAAGGCATTCCAGGATTATCTGGTGAATGTAGTCATTCAGAAATTTGGCGCCAGCCTCTATACCGACGGCCTTCGGCATGCGCTGAGGCTTCCCTTCCAGGATTTCGAAGACCAGCGATCAGGCGAGACGCTCTCCGTGCTGCAAAAAGTCCGGGCCGACTGCGAAAAATTCATCACCAACTTCGTTAATGTACTCTTTGCCACCCTGGTCGGCATTGTTTTCGTGGTGGTCGTCGCATTCAAACTCAGCCCGATGCTGCCGCTGATCTACCTGGTAGGCTCGGTCGTGCTCGCATTCCTCACGAGTGTGCTAAGCCGTAAGATCAAAACGATACAGAAGAACATTGTCAAGGAAACAACGGCCCTGGCCGGCTCCACGACCGAATCCCTGCGTAACATCGAACTGGTCAAAAGTCTGGGGCTCACCCAGCAGGAGATCAGCCGGCTCAACACCACTACCTATAAGATCCTCAAACTGGAACTGAGAAAGGTAAAAAGTATTCGGTCCGTCAGTTTCATTCAGGGAACATTCGTCAATTTCCTGCAACAATGCATCATGTTTGCATTGCTCTTCTTTGTCTTCCGCGACAGAATTACCGTAGGTCAGATGATGATGATGCAGTTCTACTCATTCTTCATCTTTGGGCCATTACAGGAACTAGGCAACGTCATACTCTCCTACCGCGAAGCAGAGGCGTCTCTTGCCAACCTTCAGACATTGCTGGCCCGGCCTGTGGAGCACAAACCGTCCAATCCGGAAGCAATCAGCGAAATCGAGCAACTGCAGTTCGATCACGTGAAATTTCAACATCAGTCGGCCAAGCGCCCGGCATTGGAGGATATTTCATTTGATGTCAAACGCGGCGAAACCATCGCATTCGTAGGACCATCCGGGTCAGGGAAAACCACCATGGTAAAACTACTGGTGGGACTTTACCAACCCATTGAAGGCAATGTATTTTACAATGGCATCGATGGCAAACAGATCGATTTCGACGAGATCAGGAACAAAATCGGCTTTGTAACGCAGGATACGCAGCTCTTCTCCGGTACGATCAAGGAAAATCTCCTGTTTGTAAATCCCGATGCGACCGACGAAATGATCAGCGATGTGCTTATGAAAGCCGCCTGCTACAACCTGCTGGCAAGGGCCGAGAACGGCATCGATACAGTCATCGGCGAAGGTGGCCTGAAACTTTCTGGCGGTGAACGCCAGCGTCTGTCCATTGCGCGCGCGCTCCTGCGCCACCCCCACCTGATCATTTTCGACGAAGCTACGTCCGCGCTGGACTCGCTCACGGAGGAAGAGATCTCAAACACGATCCGCGACATTACAGACCAGCGTCAGCATATTACGGTTATGATCGCTCACCGCCTCTCAACGATCATGTATGCCGACCGTATTTATGTTCTGGAAAAAGGCCGCATCGTCGAAACCGGAAACCATCATACGCTTCTGGATGAGAAAGGCCTGTACTACGCCATGTGGAGACAACAAATCGGGGAGCGGAAGGATGAGCCGATCCTCACCGCCTGAGCATTTAAGGTTCTATTTACTCAAATATCTTGTCAAGCAAACGCCCGGTCAACACGCCGGGCGTTTGTCATATCCGCAAGAAACAGGTTTGCCAGTGCTTCCAAGCATGATACTTTTGGTTCTGAAATCAGTTGCAAACGCTTAATAACCATGATCAACATCGAGAACCTTGACTGGACGACCATTCAGGAAAAACTTCATCTAAATGGAATTGCGCTTCTGGAAAAAGCCCTCAACCCGGAAGAATGCGACCACCTGATCGAACAATATGACAACCAGGCGCTTTACAGAAAAACCATTGTCATGGAACGTTATCGCTTCGGGCTGGGCGAATACAAATACATGTCATACCCTCTTCCTCCGATTATCCAGTCACTTCGGGAGCAGGTTTATCCCAAACTCACCGCCGTAGCGAACCAATGGATGGAGGTACTGAAACAAGCGGTCCGCTATCCGCCGGATTTAGCTGATTTTCAAATGTTATGTCAGGCGACGGGCCAGACTAAGCCCACTGTTTTGATATTGAAATACGGAAAAGGCGGCCACAACACACTGCACCAGGACCTATATGGTGCTGTTTTCTTCCCTATTCAAATGGTGATTTTTCTCAGCGAACCTGATGTCGATTACACCGGCGGGGAATTTGTCTTAACCGAGCAGGTTCCGCGTGCCCAATCCAAGGCGACTGTCCTGAAACCGCGCAAAGGAGATATCTTGCTTTTCACAACCAGCTTCCGGCCGGTAAAAGGAAGTAAAGGTTATTACCGGGTCAGCATGAAACATGGCGTAAGTGAAGTGCTTGCCGGGAACCGCTATACCCTCGGCATCATTTTTCACGACGCATTAAGCTGATGCCCATGATTTCTCACAACGACATCGGTCCCCGCTCTTTCGGAACGAGCAGAAAACTCAAAAAACTGATCGATGCGGGCGAAATCCATTATGGCGGAAACAGGAAATTAAAAATATACGGTTTGATGTCCTGCGCTTCGGGAAGACGAATGAAACGGGAGAACAGGGTATTCTTCGCGGACGAAGCCGACGCGCTTTCCCACGGGTACCGTCCTTGCGGGCATTGTATGCGCAGTGCCTACCTCCGCTGGAAAGAGAACTCAAATTAGTTCTTTGACAGCCAGACTTCTCCAGAGGTAAAAGGCCAGATAACTCTGCCAGCCAGCATAGCCACTGAAAAACGAATCGATCTTCTGCGTTTCGTTCCTGTCGGTGATGATGCCATGGGCCGACAATGCATTCAACAGGCCCACATCCCCATGCGGAATGCCCTGCGGAGTACGCAAGGTTTTCATGAGCGCATAGTTGGCGGTCCATACACCGATACCTTTATGACTTGTCAATGCTTTTTGCTGGGATTGAAAATCGGGTAATGCGGCGATGGAGCTCCGGCTCAACGTTCCCGCGGCAAATGCAGCAGCAATGCCGATCAGGTATTGCGCTTTCTTTTCCGAAAATTGCATCGCCCTCAGTTCGGCCGGATCGGCTTCGGCCAGCGTTTCAGGTTCCGGAAAAATCAGAAAGACTTCCTCTCCGCATTCAATCGTGTCGCCAAACCGCTCGACCAAGCGGCGCTTTAACTTATAAGCAAATTTAAGGTTGATTTGCTGACCAATTATGCACCAGCACAATGCCTCGAAGAGGTCGGAGATACCGATCAGCCGTAAACCGCTAAAAGCTTCCGTCATATAATCCAGACGGTTATCGAGGCTTAACAACTTGTAGAAAGGCTGAATCTCCCGCCCCATGTCGAACCATTCGGACACGTAGGCTGCAATAAAATCACGGCTTTCACGGCCCGCTTCCCCCTTCATGACGTCGATCTGAAGGAAACTGCCACTTTCACGAACCCGAAACAATACATTGCCTTGCGGTGTACGTATTGCCTTACTAACGGCCCCGTCAGCAATGGCATGCAAACAATCGTCATAATTGCGGTTTAGGAACCACAGGCATTCCTGAAAGCTGAAAAGTGGCGGAAGCGGGATGAGAAGCCTTGGATGATCATTCATGCATTAAAATTACCCCAAAAGGCAATCCCATTCAAACCTGTTTCTTGCGAATCCTCAGTGCACTATTTTAAAAACCAGCTCGCGAAGCAATTCTCCTTCAGGAGTGCTCACTCCATCCAGCCCCTTTAGCCGGCCGTCGCATTCCCGCAGATAGTGAATGATATTTGCCACTTTCGGCATGGGATAGTTTCGGGCTGCCAGCAGATAATCCTTTACAAAATAGGGATTAACCCCCAATTCCGCAGCGAGGCCTTTCTCCGACTTGTCCCTTGCGGCGTGTGTCAGCAGTAGTTTGGAGAAAAAACCGAAAAGAATGATCAGCACCGGAGCCAGCGGATTATCTTTGGAATTGGCCGAAAAATACGTGGCAATCTGATTCGCTTTCATCACGTCGCGGTGCATCAGTGCTTTCTGGAACTCAAATACATTGTACTCCTTGCTGATCCCGACAAACCTTTCAATCGCCGAAGCGTCGATCCCCTCGTCCACACGCAGGTTCACCATGATCTTGCGGATCTCGTTGGACAAGCGTTTCAAATCATTACCTATATTATCCACCAGCATTTGCACAGCTTTGGGACTGATTTTGACCCCTTCGTGCTGGCAAAATGCCGCTACCCAGTCCGGGAGCTTGTTGTCATACATCTTTTTGGACTGCACGACCACGCCGTGGGTATTGCAGGCTTTGATATACGATTTTCGTTCGTCCGCATTGGCATGAAAACAGAAAACCAAAACAGTGCTCGGAACAGGGTTTAATGCGTAGTCTTCCAGCCGTTGTTGTTGCTCCTTTTGCTCTATACCAGTCAGCTTATGGGCTTCTTTAACCAGCACCAGTTGACGTTCCGCCATAAACGGAAACCGCCGCGCATAGCTTAAAACCCCTGCTACGTCGGTATCCTTCCCATACAATACAAACTGGTTGAACCCACGTTCGGACTCCGGTACGACCTTATTTTCCAGCTCCTCGGCAATGGCGTCGATGTAATAAGACTCATCACCATGCAGGAAATAGAGTGGTCTGAACTTCTTGCCTTTGATTTCTTTAAGAATGATATCAGGTGTTTGTGCCATGGATTTGCTGATTGCGGCCGGAATCGGGCCGGGAAGCAAATTTACCGCCCGTGCGGAATTTATGCGGCATTTTCTGAGATAAATTGCCCGGCATGGCTGCGCAGGTCAGGAAAAAAAGAGATGAATTTGCCGTAGTAAAATGCCTCATTCGTCCGCAAATCACTGACAGCCTCATAAATAGGTGCCAGAAAATCTGCCCGGCGTGAAAGCCGTCGAAATGTAGTGTCGATCCCTTCCAGGGTCTCGTAGGTCGTAAGCCAGTCCTGTCTGATCATCGAACGCACCATTGGCACCATCGTTTCGGGAATCAGATGTTCATTTTTTTCGATTACTGAATACATCCGGTGCGCGTATACAAACAGAGGTTCCGAATGATATTTCTGAAAGTTTTTGGCCAGAAAATAATCGAAGTAAATGTCCATGACAATTCCGGCCAACTTTCCATGCGTCACGGCGGCCACATCTTTCGCGTCGAGCACATCAGGGTGCTTGTCGGTATAGGAATCAATAAACCGATGCAATTTCAGCCCGATCACGTAATCGGGATTCCAGTTTGCAGTCTTTTCATCAGTCAAACGCCCCTTGATGAAATCACCGACATAATTTCCCATCATCACACCCTCATTCTCGCCAGACAGCAAAATATGTGCTAAAAAATTCATGTAAATGACATTTTGACAAAATTGCCGTACGTTTGTTCCCGTACTCTTGCGGGGAACAATTCTTTCACAACAACCATTATTTTAATCAAACTAGCAAATGAAAGTCGAAAAAAATAGCGTCGTAGCCTTAACATATACCCTAAGTATTCCCGACTCCGATGGCGAAACGGACGTTGTGGAAGTGGTAAACGAAAACGACCCGATGTACTTTATCCATGGTATCAGCGGTCTGCCCGAAGGCTTTGAGACACAGATCGAGGGTTTGTCCGCAGGAGACGCATTTGATTTTACCGTCACACCCGAAGAAGGTTACGGCGAATACGACGAGGAGGCTGTTGTGGACCTGCCCAAAGCCGTATTCCAGACCGATGAAGTGAACCAGGAGGAGCTTCTTCAGGTGGGTAACATCATCCCTATGACCAATGAGGACGGCGAAAGGCTGCACGGTCAGATCGTGGAGATCCGCGATGACGTAGTGATCATGAACTTCAACCACCCACTGGCTGGAAAAGAAATGCATTTCTCAGGAAAAATCCTCTCCATAAGAGCTGCTACTCCCGACGAAATTAGCCACGGACACGTGCATGGCACGGGCGGTGTTCATCATCATTGATGTTAATTTTGAATGATTGAATGAATTTTGGATAGAAATTCATTCAATCATTCAGACATTCACTCACCAGGCACATACTGCTCCACCTCCACACCGAAACGCCTAAGAAACTCAACGCCCTCTTCTACCGCGATACCTTTATAAGCAGCGTACGAATGGAGAAAGATCACTTTTTTGATCTTCATCGTATAAATCACCCTTGCACAAGCGATACATGGCGCCAGTGTCACAAACAGCGTCGCTCCTTCGATATTCGAGCCGTTTTTGACTGCAAAAAGAATGGCATTCTGCTCGGCATGCAATGCCAGCGAACAGCTTCCCTTCGCGTCGCGGGGGCAGCCCACACCCGGAAATTCTTCATCACAGTTATGCGTCCCTGCCGGAGGGCCATTGTAGCCGATCGAAATAATCCGGGTATCCTTCGTTAGCACTGCACCGACCTGGGCTTTTATACAATGGGAACGCTTGGCAAGGTTTTTTGCCAGGTCCATAAAAATCTCATCAAATTCCGGCCGCAAATTCGTTGTAGATAAAGTCATTCTCTTTGTTAATCCAAATTCGGGTACAAACTTAGGGAAATGGCGGATGGATTCAACGCTGTTTGAAAAGTATGACCAAAAGCATCTTGCTCGCTCTCTTGCTGATCGTAACCCATTCTCCGCTTCTCGCACAGCAGGACAGAGCGATTGTCACTCTCACAAAAGACCCGGCCGGGCTTTTTAAGTCCTATAAGTTCTTCATACAGAACGTAGAAGACAAACGTTCGCAGCCAGGCATCGCGTTAGGAAAAGTGATTGCGCTCGGAAAAGAGGTACCGGTCACGCTCGCAGGAAAAGCAGAAGACGAGCTGTTCGCTTACTGGTCTTTCCTTGCGCCAAAAAAAGAGCAGACATTCCTACCGCTATACATCACTGTCAGAGAGCTTTCCGTCAGCGAAAAGCGTGTGGCTCCCAACCGCGTTACAGGCGAGGTCAAATTGAACGTGAGCTTCCGCTGGTACCGGGATATGCAACCCGTGGAATTGACCGGATACCAGACAGCCGCGAATTATACCCGTCCGGAAACAGCTTTCACACACGACAAACTGATCAAGCAGCTAGTGGACCAAGCATTGAGCCATTTTAATAAGTGGATGACCACTAATGCCGGGAAGAATCCCGCACTGGCCCGCAACCTGGTACTGACGTTCAAGGAAATAACCACGGCAGCTTCCGAGGATACTGTCTTTTACTCGCCCAAACGTCCGTTAATCTGGGATGATTTCAAGGTCAGGAGCGCCAAACCCGGGAGCCGTTATGCTGCGGCTGTCTTCACCAGTTTCGGCTACGAGGGCCGCTCCTATCCCAAAGACGACCACCTCGTCGTGGAGATCGGCTTGAAGATCTTTATGGTCAAAAGCATGTCGTGGGGCCGACCTGAATCGCGCAATGCGGGCACTTTACGGCACGAACAGATCCATTTTGATATCACCAGACTGGTGGTAGAGAAGTTCAAGGAGCGGCTGCGAAAGGCGGAACTAACGATTGAAGATTACGACAGCGAGATCCAATACCAGTTTCTGGAATCCTTCCGGGAAATGAACCGCGATCAGGAGCAATATGACGGAGAAACCGGTCATGGACTGAATGCATCAATGCAGGCGGCGTGGGACCAGAAGATAGCGCGGCAAATAGAGGCGATCTATGCTGTTCAATAGTATCGACTAACGCTTTGCGCTGACAAACACGACATTTTGGATTTCCCTTGTAATGGCATAGTTCTTCACATTAAAATCATAGGCGAGGGTATCACCAGGAAATGCTGGATCGCTCACGACGTAGAGTTGGTTTCGTCTTTTGAAACTCATCACTTCATGCTTCCGGATCCGGTAGCTCATATGTTCGTCGATGGTAAATGTCAGCAGGCTCCCTGCCATGGATACACTTGCAAAGATGAGCATCAGCATCACCGATAATTTGAAGTATGTATAAAGCCTCGAATGCAGCGTATACCAGGCTGTGAAGAGAATCATATAGAGCAAAACGACCTCCAACACATTCAAATGCAGGTTTTCCAACAAGTGCCCCGGCAGTGAACGGGGAAATGCGGCTGACCAGTCTGTAAACCGCGCCGAAAGCTCTACCACCTGACTAACAAACCATTGCAGTGGATGCGCATGGAAAATCGAAACTACCAGCAGCAGGAGTGCCGCGGGTAAAAGGATGTTCGTAAATGTGATCACAAATGGATTCACCAGCCAGAAATAGCTGGGAAACTGGTGAAAATAAAACAGGCTCAGGGGAAACGTCGTCAGTTGGGCAGCAAACGCCAGCGCTGAAACCTGCCAGATAAACCTAAGCAAGCGGTTGGACGGCATAAAAAGGCCGTAAATTGGATTATAGAAAAGGAAAATACCAGCCATCGCCAGGTAGGACAACTGAAAACCTAAGTCATATAGTGCGTTTGAATCGACCAAAAGAATAACCAATGCTGAAAAGGCGAGCGTGTTAACCGGATGATGCTTTCTGCCCGTTACCTCGGCAACAACCAGCACCAGGCACATCAGCGTTGCTCTCTGGACCGACGGCGACAATCCGGTAACCAATGCATAAAAACCCAGCAACCCGGTTACTACCATCAAATAGGGCCCATTCCCATAGCGCCAGCGGCGGATCCAGCCTAAGGTTGCACTGATGGCCAGGAAGATGATCGCTACGTGCATTCCGGAAACAGACAGGATGTGTACTGCACCCGAAATGACGTAATCCCCGACCTGTTGCACGCGGAGATCGTCTCGTCTGCCCAGCAGCATCGCCTTAACTAAGCCATAGGCGTTGGCGTCCCGGATATTTTCCCGAAAGCGGGCATCTGCCCAACCAGAAACCGCAGCCGGCCAGTAATATGGCGACGTACTACCAGCGCCCGGTAATATTCTGAATGCGTTCGCTTTCACATAGCCTGAGAAAAGAATACCGCGGTTTCGCAAATATTGCTGATAATCAAACTGTTCAGGATTTGCGGGGGCCGGGGGGACCTGCAGGGCTCCTTTCACGACGATACGGTCGCCAGGATGAGGTAAGGAACCAACACGATCCGGGAAGTAAATAAGCGCAGGAGTGGGAGAATCGATCCATCCGTTAACTGTCTTAAACTGTCTGGCTATCACTTCGAAACGGATCGAATTTTCACGCTTCTCCGGTAACGTGGTGACCTCCGCCAGGTAATATGAATGTTTCAAGGCCTGAATTTTGCCCAATTTCCGATCCTTTGACGCTTCATCCCACATTTTGCACCCTGCGCCTAACAGTACCAATGTCAGGGCCAGGACAACACCGAGCGCTGTCATCCTTTTCAGCCGATATAGCGCAACGGAGGCAATGCCCGCCAGCACTACCCCACTAAAAACAAAAACGACCGGATCATGCCCGGACGCGTGCATTGCATCGCCAGACAAAATGCCGATCGCGAAGAATAAAACTACGCTTACAAACGGAGCGCGTGATAGCATGTGTGATTATCGTACAACAAAACGTTTGGTAACTGTCTGGCTAGCGGTAGTAACCTTGTAATAATACAAACCGCTTGGGAAGTTTTTAACGTTGAGGTAGGTACGGTTCATAACATCTTCAATAACCTTTTGTCCTTTTTGGTTATAAACGCTAACCGTGTAATTTTCAAAATCCGGCACAAAAACATTCGCTGTCAGGGTTTCCCGGACCGGATTTGGGTAAATATCTACAAGCAGATGATCCGTTGTGATTTTGGAATACTCCACCATTTTAGCTCTGCGGGGGCTCAGCGCAAGTACAGCGTGCATTCGCTCCTTCTGATCATTGGTAAAAATACTCATACACACATCCGGCGAATAATCCATGTAGTTTTCAATCATGTTGCGGGTAATAACATTACTCCGGCATTGCGAATAAACTGGCGAACAGGATATATCCGTGGTTTCGTTCTTGGTGTTGGCCACAGGTGTATCGTCGCAGTAGTCCGTACCGCAGGTAGAATCGCCCCAAATGTGTATCAAGCCCAGCCAATGCCCTACTTCGTGTGTAGTCGTACGCCCGAGGTTATAAATCCGGCTGGTAATGGCATCGGAATTTCTTCCGAAATAGCGGAAGTCGATGATCACACCGTCCGTCAGCGCATCGGTTTCCCCGTTCTCCGTGGTTGCAAGGCCATTGGTGCGGCTGTTGAGCTCTGTCACGACCGGAAACTGTGAAGTACCCAGGTACCGGTCGTTCAGCCTCGTCACCCAGATATTCAGATAGCGGTTGGTAAACCATGCCGGTGAAATCTCTGCAAGATCGTCGGCATCCGTAATGGGGCTGAACTGCGAAGTCCCGTTATAAGTCCTGACAATTGATACGAGTTTGAACCGGATACCCGTATCTACTCCCAGTGAATCAGTATAAAACCCCTTGTAACCCGATGTGTTGCCGTAATCTTCGTTCAATACGTCGATCTGGCTCTGAACCTGTGCGTCAGAAATATTTCCGTTGCCCGCCCCCCCGATGACATTGTCGGACCGGTTGTGCACCACATGCACCACGACCGGGATCGTCACGATCTCCCCCGCAGCTATACGCGCCCGAGAGCTGAGGCGTACATAATCCTGAATAGCTGCCTCCGACCGTTGCCTGAGGTTTCGCAGAGAAGGGTTTTTCATTAACCTCACCGAATCCCGCTCTGTGCTTGCACAACGCGTTACAAGCGGGTCCTGCGCCCTTCCGGGCGCAGTGACCAACAACAGGCAGGCCAGCAGGATACTAATTTTCAGATTTTTCATAGGCAGCAAGTATATCCTTCACCAAACGATGCCTTACCACGTCCGATCCGTCAAGCTCCACAAAACTGATCCCCTTGATACCTTTCAGGACAGTCAGCGAATCTATCAATCCAGATTTCAGATTTTTTGGAAGATCGATCTGCGACTTGTCACCGGTGATAATAGCCTTGGAACTCGGCCCCATCCTGGTGAGGAACATCTTCATCTGCATCGGTGTCGTATTCTGGGCTTCGTCGAGCAGGATGAATGCATTATTCAGTGTACGCCCCCGCATATAAGCCAGCGGAGCGATCTCGATGACCCGGCTTTCCAGGTATAGTTTCAGTTTTTCCGGAGCGATCATGTCGTCCAAGGCATCGTAAATGGGCCTCAGGTAGGGATCGATCTTTTCTTTCAGATCACCAGGCAGAAAACCCAGGTTCTCCCCTGCTTCCACAGCCGGGCGGGTGATAATGATCTTTTTCACCTCCTTATTTTTCAAGGCTTTAACAGCAATGGCAACGGCGGTGTAAGTCTTTCCGGTACCCGCAGGACCAATCGCAAATACGAGGTCGTATTTGGATGCCTGCTCCACAAGCAGCCTCTGATTGGTCGTTTTGGCCTTTACTACAAGGCCCTTGTTGCCGAAGAGAATGACGTCATCGTCGTCTTCCCCCCCTGCCACGGGCATCTTGCTGACACCGTTGAGGTAACCCTTGACGTTGTCGTTTGTTATTTTACCATACTTCTGATAATGCGCCAGAAGCGAGTCGATTACATCTGTGATTCGGATAATTTCGGGGGCTGTCCCCTGGATGCGGATCTCGTTTCCGCGTGAAATGATTTTACTTTCGGGGAAAGCGGCGGCCACCTCTTTGATATTCGAATTGTGAATGCCAAGAAAATCGACCATGGATACGTCTTCGAGTGTGATGATTTTTTCCAGCAAATGAATCGTTGTTTAATGTTTGTCTATTGTTTGTAAAATTTAGTAATAATAACCAACATTTGTAAAACATAATCGTCGAAAAAACAATTATTCTTCCAAACAGGAAAGCAAAAAATCGACGTTTTCCAATCAAGTCTTTCATTATCAGCCCGGCAGAAAAAAGTCGCTCCACTGAAAAAAAATTATTGCGCCAAACTGCCATTCCTTTCTTTCTCCGCAGGACTCCAATGATTAACTTTGTCTTAATATGGAAAACGAAAAGGCACCCAACAACTATCCCAGGAGCGGCTCTAAGGCTGGCAACGGCACCAAAAGAGCATTCGGCACCCGTACACCATCTATTGATCAGAATTTCAGCAAGTTACCTCCTCAGGCCATCGACCTGGAAGAGGCAGTTTTAGGCGCTTTGATGATCGAAAAAGATGCTTTGACGGCCGTGGCGGACATCCTCCGTCCGGATAGTTTTTACAAAGAGGCGCACGTTCGCATTTACACCGCGATCGTCACACTCTTCGCCGATTCCGAGCCGATCGATATGCTTACGGTTACTTCCAAATTACGGAGTACCGGAGAGCTCGAACTGATCGGTGGCGCATCCTACATCATGGAGCTGACCAGCAAGGTCAACTCCGCCGCCAACATCGAATTCCACGCCCGCATTATCTCGCAGGCTTATATCAAAAGGGAGCTGATCAAAGTGGCGTCCGAGATTCAGCGCGAAGCTTATGAAGATACTACTGACGTGTTCAGGCTTCTCGATAAAACCGAACAATCGCTCTTCCAAATATCTGAATCCAATATCAAGAAAAATTACGCCGACATGGGCGCGCTCATGCGCCAGGCCCTTGCCGAACTGGATCAGAAAAAGAACAATAAAGACGGGCTTACCGGTGTCCCTTCGGGTTTCAGTGCGCTCGACAGGCTTACCTCGGGTTGGCAAAAAACGGAATTGATGATCCTTGCGGCACGTCCGGGTATGGGTAAAACCGCATTCGTCGTTTCCTCCCTGCGGAACGCTGCTGTGGATTTCAATATGCCGGTCGCGATATTTTCGCTTGAGATGTCCTCGGTACAGCTGGTCAATCGTTTGATCTCCGCAGAAGCCGAGATCGACAGTGAGAAAATCCGGAAAGGAAGCCTCGCGCCCCACGAATGGGAGCAGCTGCACCACCGCATTCACAGGCTTACCAATGCCCCCATTTATATTGACGACACCCCTGCCCTGTCAGTACTTGAACTGCGGGCCAAATGCCGCCGTCTGAAAGCCCAGCACGATATTCAGATGATCGTTATCGACTACCTCCAGTTGATGACCGGAGACACCGGGGGCAAAAGCCCGGGTAACCGTGAACAGGAGATTGCGATGATCTCCCGGTCTTTGAAAAACCTGGCAAAGGAGCTCGACGTACCGGTAATCGCGCTTTCGCAGCTGAGTCGGGCCGTTGAGACGCGTGGTGGTGAGAAAAGGCCGCAGCTCTCCGATTTGAGGGAATCCGGTTCGATCGAGCAGGATGCGGATATGGTAATATTCCTGTACCGACCTGAATATTATGGCATTACAGAAGACGAGGCAGGGAATTCAGTAGCAGGTATCGGTGAAGTGATCCTGGCCAAAAACCGGGCCGGTTCACTGGATACCATTCAATTACGATTTATCGGAAAATACACAAAGTTCGCCGATCTCGATTCAGGATTTACGCCGGCCCCATTCTCCGTGGATCGTCCAATCCAGACCTCCAACCCCATTTCCTCATTCGAAAGCCAGGCTAAGCCAACAGCACCCGTAGGCGGAACGCTCCGCAGCCGGGCCAACGATCTGAGCAATTTCGACTACAAAGGCCCGGATTCCGAACCGCCGTTCTGACGTTACTTGGTACGAACATTCAGACCGACAGTGTGGTCAGGAGTAGTCAGATGTGACTTGACTATCCATGACAACACCTGACCACATCTGACTATTCTCTCCTAATTGCGCCGAAGCAGCAACGCCACATTTTCGACGTGATGCGTATTCGGGAACATATCGACTGGTTGCACACGCGTGACTTCATAATCTTCCGACATTAAGGCGAGGTCGCGTGCCTGCGTAGCTGTGTTGCAGCTCACATACACGATACGGTCCGGGGCCGCTTTCAAAATGGTTTCCACCACGGGCACATCCATTCCGGCGCGGGGCGGATCAGTAATGATCACGTCCGGTCTGCCATGCGTTTGCAGGAAACTCTCGTTCATGATCGCGCGCATATCACCCGCAAAGAACGAGGTGTTGGTAATGCCATTCAATTGGGAATTAATACGTGCGTCCTGCACTGCCGCCTCCACATATTCCACACCTACCACTTTCTTCGCCCTGCGAGCCACGAAATTGGCGATCGTGCCCGTTCCGGTGTACAGGTCATAAACAGACTCATTGCCCGTCAGGCCGGCATATTCACGCGCCACATTGAACAGCTGGTAAGCCTGCTCGGAGTTCGTCTGATAAAACGATTTCGGCCCCACCAGGAATGTCAGATCCTCCATGGTCTCGCGGATCACCTTTTCACCTGCATAGTGGACTACTTCCTGGTCCTGATAGGAATCGTTGCCTTTGAGGTTCACGATATAATTCAGTGAAGTGATTTCCGGGTGGTTTTGTGCTACAAATTCCATTGTTTCACTGATGATCTCATCATGCTTCTGCCCGAATTGCACGATCACCATCACGTCGCCAGAATTGGCTGTACGGATGATCACGTTGCGGAGTACGCCTACATTAAAACGTACATCGTAGTAAGGGAACCCTTTTTCGTTCCCAAACCGGTTTAGAGAGTTCCGGATCGCGTTCGAAGGGTCCGGCTGAAGGTGGCATTGTTCGACGGTAAAAATCTTGTCGAAGCGCTTGGGAACGTGAAAGCCCAGCGCATTCTTCGTAAATGGCAGCCCCGAATCCAGTTGCTCTTTGGTAAGCCAGCGCCAGTTCGAAAATGTAAATTCCAACTTATTACGATAATATTCAGTCTTAGGGGCAGCAATGATCTCATTGATGCTCACATTCCTGATCTTACCTATCCTTTCAAAATGATCTACCACCTGCTGCCTTTTGAACCGGAGCTGATGCTCGTAACCGATGTGCTGCCATTTACAACCACCGCAAACGCCGTGGTGTTCGCAATAGGGTTCTGTACGTAAATCCGATAATGAGTGGACTTTGGTCACCATGGCTTCCTTCAATTTCTTCTTCGTCCTGACGACCTGAAGATCGACTATGTCACCGGGAGCCACATCTCCTTCTACAAAGATTACGCCGTCTTCCGATTTAAATATACATTTGCCTTCTGCCGCAAAATCGGTAATTTCAACGTACTCGTACTTGTTACTCTTAGACATTATTTCCTGTTTTAATTACTAATCCCAATATCCTATCGGATCAATTTTACTGCCGCATCACTCCATGAAAAAACGGTTCATCTTATATATTCTGATGCTGTTTGCCATTTGCGAAGCCCGTGCGACGCACATCGTCGGTGGCCAGCTCTTCATCACCGAAAACCCCAACAGTTATTACAACTATAACATGGGCCTGACCATGTACTTCGATGCGCTGAATGGTAATCCCGGCGCCGAAGACGAGTTTGTCACGATTTATGTTTTCAGAAAGCGCGACAACGTGGCCATTGGTTGGCTTGAAGCCCCAAAAATAGAACGAAAATCGGTCACCTACGCTAACCCGCTCTGCGGAATCTCAACGCTGCAGACTTACATGATCACTTATAGCAGCACTTTGCACCTCGAACCCACCGAGTTTGCAGATTCGCAGGGTTATTATATGGTATGGGACCGGTGCTGCCGAAACGGCACGATCACCAACATTCAGGCTCCCGGCGATGCCGGTAGTCTCTTCTATCTCGAATTCCCCCCGCTTTTTAAAAACAACGCCAATTTCAAGAACTCATCGCCCGTTTTTCCGGCAATCAAGGGTGACTATGCCTGCGTAAACTCCCCCTTTTTCTTCGACTTCGGCGGCAAGGATGCCGATGGCGACAGTCTGGTTTACTCGCTCGCAACACCCATGCAAGGTTTTTCGGATAAAACCAATCCAAGCGCACAGGCGCGCGGATCCTCGAATTACCCGCGACTGACGTGGATCAACGGCATTAGTGTAAGCAATATGATCCCCGGCCCGGATCCTTTGAAAGTCAACCGGTTCACGGGTATGTTGTCGGTAACAGCCGGTGCGGTGGGCTTGTATGTGTTTGCCGTTCAGGTGGATGAGTACCGCAACGGACAGAAAATAGGCAGCCTGACCCGTGATTTTCAGCTAAAAGTGGTGGATTGCCCTAAAATGGACCCACCGAAACTGCTGTTCAAGCCAAAGGGGAAAAATACATATTATACAGAAAATGAAATCATTACTGTCAAAAAAGACGATCCCAATTGTTTCGAGGTCATGGTAACCGACCCTACGATCAACCAGATCGTCAGTGTGGATGGCCACGCGGTAAACAATTCGAAAGATTACTTCACGCTACTGCCTGCGCAATTCACCACCAGGGTTGCGAACGACACGCTCAAATTTCAGATCTGCCTGGAAGAATGCTTCATCACCTACGACAACCGTCCCATTAAGATCCAGCTCGTGGCACAGGACGGAAGCTGCCCTTTTCCGCTTACCGACACGTTGAGTATTTATATCCGGCGCGAAAGCAGCGGAAACAATGCGCCGACAGTCACCACGTCGCTCACGAGCGACTACGTACACGTGACCGCGGGCGTTCCTGTTACCTTTACTGTGTACGGAAAGGACAAAGACAAAGATAACCTGGCACTATCGGGCCGGGGCCAGGACTTCAATATGGCCGATATGGGTATGGATTTCAAGCCCGTCAGCGGCAAAGAAGCCATAGAACAGAAGTTTACCTGGGTACCGCCCTGCAACGCAAAGAAGGGCGACACCCTCGCCGTGGATTTCAAAGTAGAGGACATGCGCTGTGAAGGTAATCCGCTGCCGGTGGCAAAACCGGTCTATTTTATAGTCGATCAGTCGCCAAACAATCCGCCAGCCGTTACAACCTCCCTGCCCACTCAGGAAATCACTTACCAGATCGGCAGTTCGGCCGGTATCATTTTCGACGTGCTGGCGTCCGATCCCGATACGAATACGATCGTTCTGACAGCCGCGGGAAGAGGATTTGACATGAAAGATGCCGGCATGATCTTCGAGGCGCGATCAGGCGTTAAATCGGTCACGTCTCCATATGCGTGGAATCCGGAATGCACCCTACTGGATGGCCAGCCAGAACAGACTTTCATGATCGACTTCGTAACACAGGATAAAAGCTGCGTTGCGGCCGCCGATACAACCACGGTTAAAGTGACGATTAAAGACAATGGTTCATCGCCTTTCCCCGAATTCCCCAACGTGATTACGCCAAACAGCGACGGCAAAAATGACTGTTTCGTCTTCCAGGAACTTCCCGCCGACAACTGCACCGACTTCTTCAAGGACGTGACGATCTTCAACCGCTGGGGCAAACAAGTGTATTACTCCAAGGTCCGGCCCAATGATTGGTGCCCCGACAAAATCTCTGCCGGCTATTACTATTTCGTCGTCCAGTACACTAAACGCTCTTACAAGGGTGGATTGACTATACTTAAATAACTGAAATTAAACCATATAGCCCGGCACTTTCAAAATGAATGTACCGGGCTATATGGTTTATATGCTACATAATATAAATACATTTCATACATTATATATTATCAATAAGTAATAATCTAATTATAATATATAAATGTATAGAATGTATTTAAAGTTCTGCTCTATATGTGAAAGTTCTCCTACTCCCCCGATGTCTGCTGTACTGCCCTCTCCGTTTGTCTTGACAAAAGATCCATTTCTTGGCAGCACACTTCCTCCCTGCTAAAGATGCGAACATTCTAAATGCATTCCATATACAACTTTTTATACTTTCTATTCTTTTTATACTATTAATAATATTAATTATATTTAAATGAATTAAAAAATTTAATACTTTTAATACATATCATACTTTATTTCATCGCCAAAAGCGTCAATATACTGATTCACAAATCATTAATATCTATACAACTTCCTACTCCACCCAGCTCTTCTACTTCTAGTAACCATGCAACGCGCCTGGTCAATTCCCCGTCTTTCAAAAAGATAAAAAACTAGTGAATAATTAATAAATTTTTTTAATAAATTACCTTTAATTTAGGCCCAAGTAATTCTAAGTATTATCCAACTTTTTGCACAAAACAAAAAATACTGCACGTACCTCAAACCATTGTACTATGAAGAAAATGTACCTCTTACCCAGTAAGTCGTTACCAGGCTTGCTGTGCCTCCTCCTCGGATGTTGCCTTTCACTCCACGCCCAGAATGTCAGGGTTACCGGGACCGTTACTTCTGCATCTGACAATACTACATTGGTCGGTATTGCTGTACTGGTAAAGGGCACCAACAATGGCACCACGTCTAACGCAACAGGAGAATACGCCATTACGGCGCCCTCAGGTGGAAGTCTTGTCTTTTCGTTTGTCGGCTTCGAAAAACAGGAGATTGCGATCAACAACCAGAGTGTGATCAACGTTGTGCTAAAAGAAGACAACCAGCAACTTAATGAAGTCGTTGTAACTGCGTTTGGCGTTAAGCGTGAGAAAAAACAACTCGGCTATACGGTTTCCGAAATCAGCGGAAGCAAAATGGCCGCCACGAACGAGCTAAGCCCGATCAGCGCGTTACAGGGACGCATTCCCGGCGTGCAGATTGACCAGGGTGCAGGTGGCTTAATGGGCAACACCAAAATCCTGATCCGCGGGAATTCCACACTGGGCGTCAACAATCAACCTATTTTCGTGATCGACGGCGTCATTCTGGATAACGATGTTTACGACGAGAAATCGGGACCGCGCGACTTTGGGAATTCGCTCAAAAACCTCAATATGGAGGATTTTGAAAGCGTTTCAGTGCTGAAAGGATCCGCAGCGGCTGCATTGTACGGCACAAGGGCGATCAATGGGGTGATCCTGATCACAACCAAAAAGGGTACGCAACGCAAAGGCATTGGTGTAAGCGTTTCCCAGACTTTCAATATGCAGAAACCCTACCGGAGCCCGGATTTCCAGAATGAATATGGTGGCGGTACCGTCGGCGCGTTCTTTACCGACACCCGCGAACCGAACTACAAACCCGATGAAGGCTGGACAACCAAGGTATTTCCCACCAATGCACAAGGCCAGCCTTACATCGATCGGCAGGTGAACCGGGAGCTGGAAAATTGGGGACCACGCTTTGCAGGTCAGCAAGTCGTTGATTATGACGGCAAAATGACCACCTACCAGGCTTATCCGAACAATTACCTCGATGCATTCCAAACCGGGAAAGGCAGCCTCACGAACGTAGCCATCGACGGAGGCAACGAGCGTTCAACGTTCCGCTTCTCCTACAACCGGGTAGATAGCCGGGGCATCAACTTTAAAAACACCCTGGGTAAAAACGCTTTCAACCTGCGTGCGACCCAGAACCTCAATAAGTTTCTCGTAGCAGATGTGACAGCCGATTACACCACTACGGAAGGCGCCAACCCACCGTCCCTCTCGCTCAATAACTACATCTGGATATTTCCACGCAACTACGATACCAACTACTGGATGCAGCGCCAGAACTACATCGGCTACACGGGTGGCATACGCAATACAAGCGACATAAACGAACCCAACCGGGTCCCCGGGGCCGATTATTGGTTCAACATCTTCGAAAACAGCTACCTTCAGCGCGAACAGATGGTCCGCGGACGGCTGGCGCTGACAGCGACCATAACGGATTGGCTCAAATTGCAGGTGGAAGGCAACTTCAACAATCTGTACACAAAAAGCGAGATCAAAGAGCTTGGCCAGGGCACCAACTTCACAGGCGGCCGCTATGCGCTTGGCCATTCGACCAAGCAGACCAACTTTATGAAATGGCTCGCGATTTTTAACAAACCCATTACCAAAGACCTGGATTTTAATGGCTATGTGGGTGGTGAGTCCCAGTCTTACAACCTCTCGTTCAACAATGCGGAAACGGTGGGCGGGCTCTCGTATCCCGGCAATTTCTTCCTGGCCAACTCAGTACTGTCTCAAAAATCGGAAGGTGGTATAAAAACACGCCGATCGTATAAGTCGTTATACGCCAGCGCCGATTTCGCATGGCGGGAGCAGCTGTTCCTGCAAACGACCTGGCGCAGCGACTGGTCTTCCGCATTGACATACACGAATGGATCCGGCAATAACTTTTACAGCTACCCCTCCGCCAGCTTATCCTGGGTTTTCTCCCAGACATTCCATTCAAAACTTCCCAACTGGCTGACCTATGGAAAACTGAGAGGGAACGTGGCAGCATTGGGCGGAGATATCGACCCATTCCTGCTCAACCCTGGGTTTGCATTCAAGGGTTATACCAATGCGGGCGGCTTCGGCGATCAGGCGTTATCGACTTTCAACTCTCTTTCGGCATTACAGCCTAACATCAAGCCATTGCGGAAGATCGCGAAGGAAATCGGCCTCGAACTGAAAGTGCTCAACAACCGCCTGGGGCTGGATCTCTCGGTATACCGCGACAATTCCCGCAACCAGCCTATTCCGATCTCCGCTGCGGTCGAAACCGGGGTTAATAGCATCCTTATCAATGCAGGGAACATCCAGAATACAGGCATCGAGATCGCACTCGACGCCACACCCATCAAAGTTGGTTCCTTTACCTGGAACAGCACCGTCACCTTCTCCCGTAACCGAAATAAAATCATCGAGTTATATGGCGATCGTGAATATTATGCGCTGGCCGACGAATCCGGTGGCGGTAACGACCTCATTCCCTACGCGAAGGTGGGAGGCGCATATGGCGTGATCCGTACGAAGATCGCCGCCGCACGTTTTCAGGGCACCGACGCTGCCGACCCGCGCAACGGCATGCCCATTCTTTCCTGGCGTGGGGACGCACGCGCAGCGTTCCCCGCGCGTAGCAATGAATGGAAAGACGTCGGCGATATCAATGCCAAATTTCGCGGCGGATGGGATAATACATTCACTTATAAACGCTTATCACTCAACGTACTTTTCGATGCCAAGATCGGTGGCGACATGATCATTACCTCGCTGCGGTACGGAACGCACACGGGTGTTTTCAAAAACACACTGCAGGGCCGCGATGCCGACCATGGCGGGATCGTGTTTACCAGCAAGTTTGACGGTAAGTCGTATGACGACGGAATCATCCCTGAGGGTGTTTTTGCGACAGGACAAACCGTTACCCAGCCCGACGGCAGCAATGTCAATGTGGGTGGTATGACCTTCCAGGAAGCCTACGACAAGGGCCTGGTTGAGCCTACGCATCTGCCCCAGTACAATTATCGTTATGGCTCATTCTCCACCGCAGTGGGCGACTACTGGATTTCTGAAAATTCCTGGATATCGCTGCGGCAGGTTTCACTGAGCTATCAGGTTCCGCAATCGATTTGCGAGAAGATGAAGCTCAATACATTGTCTGTCAACTTTGTAGGACGTGACCTCCTCTACCTGTACAACACGTTGCCCCTGAATTTCAATCCAGCGTCCAACTATTCGAACAGCACGGCGGTGCAAAAGGAGGTCGGTTTTATACCGCCGATGACCCGTGCACTGGGTGTAACGCTGCGTGCATCATTCTGATAGTTCCGGTTTTATTTTTAACATGATCTTACAATGAAAAATATACTCTTGAAATGGGCATCCGGTGCCGTACTGGCGTCCGGTTTACTATTCGCATCGGCCTGCGAAAATGACTTCGGCGATATCAACACCGACCCGAGCGTCGTCATCACGCCGGATCCGAAATTCCTCTTTACCTACTCGCTCAACAGCCTGGAAACCTACCAGGGCGCCGAATGGATATGGGAAAACCTCGAACAGCTGCTGCGTTTTTCACAGCATCTTACCACGGATCCTTACGAGCTTTCGACCAATATCAATTCACGCTATTCGGCCTACTATTCCAATATTTTGCCGAACCTGATCGAAATACGCAAGCAGATCGACCTGAAACCCAACAAAGAACGCTACCAAAAAATGCGGGCTGCTACATACGTCGTGAGCGTCCTGCACGGGCTCCGCGTCACAGATATGAATGGCTCGATGCCCTATTCGCAGGCGATCGAAGGCCGCGATAAGCAGAACTACACGCCTGAATACGATACCCAAAAAGCGCTGTATGACACCTGGCTCACCGAATTGAACGCAGCCATTGCGGCATTGAGCGCTGATGCGGCCGATCAGGAAAACTACGGTAATGCGGATATCATCTATCACGGTGACTGGATCAAATGGGTGAAAGCGGCCAATACACTGAAACTGCGCATTGCAGTGCGTTATGAGGGCCAGGACAAGGCCAAGACCCAGCAGATCTTCAAGGAAGTAATGGAGAATGCGATCGGGCCGATCGTCGCCGATGCCGACCAGTTTGCCTACATCGATCCGGATAACGGACCCATTGGCGGCGATGTCGATTACCGGAGCACACGCTTCGCTACCAGGTCGATCATGACGTTCCTCAAACAGACGAAAGACCCGAGAATGGTTATTTACTTCGCGCCGAATGACTTGACTACTAATGCATTGGATTCACTCAAAAAGTACAATCAGCCTTTACCCGCGTTCATCAACGCGGCCGATCCGCTGATCCGTTACCAGGGCGGCCCCGCCGACTGGACTACCGATCCGACTGTGGCGGCATTTTACAAAAACTCATTGAATGCGGGTAGCAATAAATATGTCGTAATGTCCACCATCAATAAGGTCTTCTTTGCACCCACGCGCAACAACGCAAAGGGCACCTTCCACGATTACATGCTTACCAGCGCGGAAACGTGTTTTTATATTGCCGAGATGATCCAAAAAGGCTACGCCAGCGGCGTCAACACCAAAGGCACGGCAGAAGAATGGTACAAAAAAGGTATCACATCCTCACTGCGGACAATGAACACCATTGCCGTAGCCGCCTTGTCGACCACGGGACTTACTGCCAATGCGGCCGATGCTGAAATCGCGACCTATCTGGCACAACCTGCCGTGAAATTCAACGGAACCAATGACCTGGAAAGAATCTACATCCAGGAATACCTGAATTTCTTCCGCCTGCCGACAGAAGCATTCACCTTCGTTCGCAGAACCGGTTATCCGAAAAATGGCTCAGCTTATTACCCACGTGATTCCTTTAATGAGGTCATTCCGCGCCGCTATTGGGTCGATGAGCCGCCACTGGGCACTAACAACGCCAATTGGCAAAAAGCGCAGACAGAGCAAGGATTTACACCCAACGACCGTACCGCTCCCACGCTGAACAGCCAACGCCTGTGGTTCGATAAAAATAACCCGGCATTCGGACAAGGCAAATAGCAGTTCGGACGTATACAATGCCCAGAACTTTGTCTGTTTAAATATCTTGTCAGTCTGAGCGCTCCGCCCACCCGGTACGCTCAGACTGACTTCCTCCCTACTCCCCCTCCTCCCTCATCCCCTTTCACCCCTACTCCCTTTCATCCCTTCCAAACTTTCCCAAAAACCTTGCTTTTCTAAAAAACTTCCCGCACTTTTGTACTGTAATAATAAAAGTTACAGTATGAATAGCGGGCGGTTTGCGATTTCTGTGCATATACTCACATTGCTTACTTTTTCGGAAGAGGAATGGACCTCGTCGGAGTACCTGGCGGGGAGCATTAATATTAACCCGGTGCTGGTACGCAAGGAGTTAAGTAATTTGCGCGAACGCGGACTGGTGCTCAGCAAGGAAGGAAAATCCGGAGGCAGTCGTTTGGCGAAACCTGCGGGCCAGATCTTCATGTCGGAGGTCTACGAAGCTGTCAGGCAAAAGGACCTGCTGGGCAAAGGCATCAACTCCCCCAACCCGGATTGTGCGGTCGGTCGCAAGATCAACGATCACCTGGATAGTTTGTACGACACAGCCGAGCAGACATTACTCGCCAGCCTCGGAAAGGTTTCGCTGGCCGACTTTTGCCAAAAATTCAGTTAATTCTATTCAAAACTGTAACATTTTTAATTTCAGTAACATTATAAACTCTAAAACAATCACTTATGAAAATTGCATTGATCGGCGCTACCGGATTTGTTGGTACCCAGGTTTTGAAGGAACTCGTTTCACGCGGTCATCAGGTTACCGCCATTGCACGTAACATCGCTAATATCGACGTCAGCAGCGCATTGGTTACGCCAAAAGCGGCCGACGTAATGCATGCCGGCGAAGTAGCGTCGGCAGTAGCCGGGCACGATGCTGTGATCAGCACCTATAACGCGGGCTGGACTAACCCTAACATCTACAACGACTTTCTCGCCGGCGCAAAAGCGATTCACGCTGGTGTGAAGCAGGCGGGTGTAAAGCGGTTTCTGACCGTGGGAGGAGCCGGAAGCCTGGAAATCAAACCCGGTTTGCAACTGGTAGACAGCCCCAACTTCCCTGAAGAGTATAAGCCCGGCGCGACAGCCGCAAGAGACTACCTCAACATCCTGAAAACAGAGACCGAACTCGACTGGACTTTCCTGAGCCCGGCGATCGAAATGCATCAGGGTACCTCGGGTGTACGCACAGGCAAGTACCGCACAGCGCTGGACACCCCGGTCTTTGACGAGCATCACCGCAGTGTCCTTTCCGTGGAAGATACGGCAGTAGCCATCGTGGATGAAATCGAACAAAACAACTTCATCAAGCAGCGGTTTACCGCCGCAGCCTAATTATCCTTACTATTCATACCAAATGTTTTGACCATATATTTCGTATGAATAGCTTTATATAAATTATACATATCTACCATTTATTACTTTTTATATTTTATAAATGATAGATACATTTTGAAAGTTATATGCATTTGATATATTCCAGATGCGTATAACTTTTCTGATGCTACGGCCATACCGTTCCTTTCTCTCCACTCCACCCTTTCAATACTAATCAATTTAATCATAAGCATATAAAATATTAAAAGTATTTAACATAAAATACTTTTAATTAATAACATACTATTAAATGTATTAAAAGTACAAACACTAACTATCTACTTATCAATACATTACAAACAGGAAGTTTCATTATCTTCGCTTCTTTGATTCTCTTCATAGCTGCAAAAACTACATCGGATTCTAAATCAAGCATGGCTTTTTGTTAAATTTACAAAAGGGAAAACATTCAAATCCATGATAGACAACGAGACATTTTCATCGACAGACCAGCTTGCAAAGCTCTCATCGAATGTACTTCTGGAGAAAACCGGCAAGGGTTGGGATACCTGGATCAAGTGGCTTGACAAGGCAGCCGCTGAAAATCTGACTCACAAAGCGCTTGTATCGATGCTCGAAAGCCATGTAGAAAGTATGTGGTACCGACAGAAAATTGCGCTCGGATACCGGGAGGCTAAGGGCAAACGCGAATTAGGGGAGATTGCTTCCGGATACGAAGTCGGTATCCGGCACACCTTTCCCCTCACTGCAAAGCAAGCCTGGCAATTCATCACATCCCGAGAGGCTCTGGACATCTGGCTCGGGCCGTTGAAGACCGGCAA
Source organism: Dyadobacter ginsengisoli DSM 21015 (assembly GCF_059568735.1). Lineage (NCBI taxonomy): Bacteria > Pseudomonadati > Bacteroidota > Cytophagia > Cytophagales > Spirosomataceae > Dyadobacter > Dyadobacter ginsengisoli. Next base: position 1,381,353 of record NZ_JCANTY010000001.1, on the reverse strand, counting down.
GTTCCGGGAAGGCTCTTCATTTGAAACGACCGATGGTCTTACCGGTACGATCACCGTGCTCGGGGTTCTCATTTACGGATGTCGTGGCAGCCTGCACAGTGGCGCCACAGCTCAATCTTGCAGATGCGTGTCATGGCAAACAAGGCGAAGGATGTCGCTAAATCCGCAATCATTTTTCACCACGAAAAACTCCCCGCACCATCCGACCGTGTAGACATGAAAAAGCATTGGGAAGAAAAACTATCCGGCCTGGCTGAAATTATTAAGGGAAAATAAGGTTCTTTGTACCCCATTTTACAGCCACCAATTATAAGTCTGATGAAGTTTCGTGTTGCCGGCCTTTTTTTACTTTTTATACTTTTAAGCCATAAAGACCTTTTCGCCCAGCGATTCCTTATGGATCTTGTGGATACGACCAACCACATGGGGAAAGGAATGCTTTCGATTTACGAAAGGTATAATCGCGTGAGAATCAGTGGTTATATTCAGCCTCAATTTCAGTACATTACCAAAGAAGGTGCAGAAACATACGCCGGCGGCAATTTCTCCGGTCTTTCCAACAACCGCTTCATGCTCCGTCGCGGGCGCCTGCGTGTGGATTACGCGCACATGAATAAGAACGATAACCCGACATCTTATTTCGTATTTCAGTTTGATGGCACGGAACGCGGGGTAGCAATCCGCGATTTCTGGGGGCGATTCTATGAGAATAAGTTCAAGATTTTCGCGTTGACCACCGGGATGTTTGCACGGCCGTTCGGCCATGAAGTCAACCTGTCATCGGCAAACCGGGAGACGCCTGAGCGTGGGCGCATGTCGCAGATCCTGATGAAAACGGAACGCGACATCGGTTTAATGCTCACCGTTACCAGCCGCAAGGATCGCGAATGGTTCCAAAAGCTGAAATTCGACCTCGGTGTATTTAACGGCCAGGGTATGTCGGGGCCAATGGATTATGATAGCCATAAGGACGTGATCAGCCGCCTCAGCCTTAAACCTACCAAAATCCGCGCATTGGGTAATGCGACCTTTTCCGCGGCTCTCTCCGGATATACAGGCGGTATTGTAAGCCAGGGAAACATTCTTTATCGAACGGAGCGGCGCGGCAGCGAGTATCAGGCCGTCCGCGACTCATCCGCATCCAACCTTCATAAACTTACACCCAGGAATTACGCCGGGGCAGACTTTCAGCTCGCTTTTCCCAACGCCAAAGGAGAAACTGAATTTCGGGCAGAATACATCAAAGGAAAACAAACCGCGACTTTCGCTACCAGCGAAACCCCGGGCACCTATCCGGTCACCAACAGCATTAAAGACCCGCTCTATACCCGCAGCTTTAATGGGGCCTATTTTTACTTCCTGCAAAACCTGTGGAGCCTGGACCATCAGTTTGTTATGAAATACGACTGGTATGATCCCAACTCAAAGGTTTCCGGCAAGGAAGTATCTGCCGCCAATGGATTTGGTAAAGCCGACCTTCGCTATAATACCTTAGGTATGGGCTACATTTATATGGCAAACGAATCCCTCAAATTTGTCTTCTACTACGAATTCGTACGGAACGAGAAGTCGGCGCTCGCTGGTTACGAGAGCGACGTTTCTGACGATGTTTTCACGGCCCGTGTCCAATACAATTTCTAACCTGCGAACCGCTCGGTAAGCACTTTTTTACGGTAAGCGAAGATCGCGGCTATCTCCCTGTTGACTATCAGGCGATCGACGATCGCACCAACGAACCCGAACGCAACTTTGTAATGCAGGATATCCTCCATCAGCACACCACCGTCCACTGCGGTGAAATGGTGCTGATGGTGCCAGAATGCATAGGGGCCGAAGCGCTGCTCATCTATAAAATATTTATTGTCAACCACATGTGTGATTTCGGTGCACCATTTCAATGGCAGCCGCCAAAGGGGCCGGATTATGTAGCGGATAATCTGCCCGGCGTACATTTCATTTCCGTGATGCGATGATGTCACGACAAAACCCATATGCGGCGGTGTAATGTGTTTCAGGTTATCGGGGTCGGAGAAAAACGCCCACGCCTCATCCAGAGGGATGGGTAAGAGCTGTGAAAAATATAGTTCGCGCATGCTTCTCTGTTTGATCTGAATATACGTTAAATATTTAGACCAGCCCGGGGTCAGCGCCCGGCTGTTTCTGGCACAGTTTTCTCAACATTTCATCTTATACTTAATCCCGAATAACATGAACAGAAAACAGCTTGCAACCACAACCATTTCTATCCATGCAAGCCCTTCTGCGGTATGGAAGGCGTTGGTAGAGCCCGAACTCGTCAAAAAGTATCTCTACGGCACCGAAATGCGGTCCGACCTTGAAATAGGGAGCCCGATTACATTCGAAGGGGTCTGGCAGGGCCAGCACTATGTAGACAAAGGTGAAATCCTGGAAATCATTCCTGAGCGCGTGCTCAGCTATTCTTTCTGGAGTCCGCTTTCCGGGACCGAAGATTTTGAGGACAATTATACACACGTAACTTTCCATTTGTCGGATTACCACGAAAACACCACACTGGTATTAACGCAGGACAATCTGGAAGATGACGAGGCCGTCGTAAAGGCCGAAGGGAACTGGATGACCGTGCTGCAGAATCTGAAAAAGGTTGTGGAGAACGAGAGGCTGCACGTATTGTAAAACGAATTGCGGTATCGTCAAACCTGCCTATCGACAGGTTTGACGATACCGCAATTACAATTTCATCGAGAGCGCAATTCGTTTCCTGGCGAGGTCCACTTCCGTCACTCTCACTGTTACTACCTGCTGTAACTTCACGACCTCATTCGGATCCTTCACAAATTTATCAGCCAATTGCGAGACGTGCACAAGTCCATCCTGCTTCACGCCCACATCCACGAATGCTCCGAATGCGGTAATGTTCGTGACAATTCCCGGCAGGATCATTCCGACTTTCAAATCTTCCGGTTTCCGTACCGAGCTGTCGAACTCAAATTTTTTCACTTCCGCACGCGGGTCACGTGACGGTTTTTCAAGTTCTGCTAAAATGTCTCGCAAAGTGGGAAGCCCCACTGCTTCGGAAACATACTTTTCAATCCTGATCTGTCCGCGCACGTCAGGCTTTTGCATCAGATCCTTCACAGTCGCGCCACTATCTCTGGCCATTTTAGCTACCAGATCATAACGCTCAGGATGTACTGCACTGTTATCCAACGGATTATCTCCATTTTCAATCCGTAGAAAGCCTGCGGCCTGCTCGAAAGCCTTGGCACCGAGCCGCGGAACTTTCAATAATTGCTGCCTGGATTTGAAATTTCCGTTTTTAGCACGAAAATCCACTATATTTTGCGCCAGAGCCGGTCCAAGGCCCGAAACATACCTCAATAGGTGCTTGCTGGACGTGTTGAGATTTACGCCTACGGAATTTACGCAGCTCTCCACTACTACATCCAAAGCATTTCGCAATGAATTCTGGTCCACATCGTGCTGGTACTGCCCGACTCCGATAGACTTGGGATCGATTTTCACGAGTTCGGCCAATGGGTCCATCAGCCGGCGGCCAATCGAGATCGAACCGCGAACCGTTAAATCCTTATCCGGAAATTCGTCACGCGCCACTTCGGAAGCCGAGTAAATCGACGCGCCCTGCTCGCTGACCATAAACAACCCGATCTCCGCCGACTGGCCCGACGTATCGAGCAGCTTCTTCACAAAGTCCTCGGTCTCCCGTCCGGCTGTTCCATTACCGACAGCAATTGCCTGCACTTTGAATTTCCTGATCAGTTCCGAAATACGTGCCGCGGCATCACCCGGCTTGTCGAAAGGATAAATGACGTGATCGGCCAGAAGGTTACCCTGGTTATCAAGGACTACCACCTTGCAGCCGGTCCGATAGCCGGGATCAATGGCCAATACCGTTTTCTGCCCGAGCGGGGACGCCAGCAGCAACTGCCGCAGGTTCTCGCTGAAAACCTGAATGGCGGCAACGTCGGCCTTCTCTTTGGACAAATTGGAAAATTCCGTTTCAATGGAAGGTTTGAGCAGCCGTTTATAGCTATCGGCGATGGCAATTTCCAGCTGATCTTTGCAGGCCTCGGTACCGATCATAAAAAGTCGGTCCAGCTTTTCCAGCGCTGCATCTTCGTCGGGTGAAATGTCGACGCTCAGAATACCTTCCTCTTCGCCCCGCCTGAGTGCTAGCAGCCTGTGCGAAGGTATTTTGGACAAAGGTTCTGAAAAATCGAAATAATCGCGGTATTTGGCCCCCTCCTCCTCTTTCTTCTTCTTCACCTTCGAAGTGATGATCGCTCCCCGCTGGAATGTGTAGCGGATTTTGGTACGCGCCTCCTGATTCTCATTGATCCATTCGGCGATGATGTCGCGGGCACCCTGCAATGCTTCTTCTACGTCTCCTACCTGTTCGTTGAGGAATGTCGATGCTTTGCCCCGAGGGTCGCGCTCCCTGCCCTCAAAAATAAGCTTCGCGAGCGGTTCCAGCCCTTTTTCAATGGCCATGACGGCCCGGGTTTTTCTTTTTTGTTTATAAGGTAAATAAATGTCTTCCAGTTCGGTCATCGAAAAAACGCTGTCGATCTTCTTTTTCAGCTCAGGCGTGAGCTTGCCTTGCTCTTCGATGCTTTTTAGAATGGCTTCGCGCCGCTTTTCGACCTCCTGCTGTTTCTGCCATGCATCTTTGACATTTCCGATCTGGACTTCATCCAGTCCGCCTGTCGCTTCCTTCCGGTAACGTGCTATAAACGGGACTGTGGCGCCTTCTTCAAACAGCGCTATGGTATTCTTCGCCTGCTTGTCGGTAACGCCCGCCTGCTGTGCGATAAGGGTGTAGTTCATAAAATATTCAGGGGTATTCTTATTCAGGGGTATTCTCATGAACCGCAAAAATAGCAGCCTATTTGTTCTAAACACGAAAAATAAATTACCCTGGCCTTCCAATCACTCCAAACATTACTCAGCAAGTTGGCTTTGTACATTTCAGGCTCAATCGTACTCCAATCCGCTAAATGGCCAGCCAGATTACAATTTACAGCATATATAAGATTATTCATCTCAATGCGCAGCACGACAAATATCTGCTTATCAAAACAATTCGACCTGGCTATTCCAACTGTAACGCAGCGCACGTAGAATTGTCACTTGAGATAGAGCAATCAAAAAGAAACGCACTCCTGTTGAACTTCATTAGATACCAAGGTTACGCCGTCAATACGTTGACAAATCTTCTTGGCGAGTTTCATTCAGAGCCGTCAGGAAACTTGGAATTACACTCTTCAAGGGGCTTAATGGATGTTACGATAAGCTATGTAAATACTTCTTACGGTTTCCCATGGGTGATTCTGGGAGGATTCGAAAATGGCACCGATCTTCTCAACGAACTCAGCGAGTGCGAAAACTATGAAATGCTTAACCCAATAGGCCAGCCGACTACGATAAAAGCAGTTCTTGTTACTGAAAACGATTTTCATTTATCCAACATCAAAGATTACGACGTTCGGAACATAGAGTAATCGTTATGCAAAAAAGCCGACATGATAAAAAAGCCAGGAATCTTATTCCAATTCGAACTGAACGCTGCGTCAGATCCGGCACTATCTCCACCTGGCTGGTTCTTTTTATCCGAGGGTAATCTATGCATCAACCTGCCAAACGCCTGCCTTTATGAATATTCCAAAGCCTCACAACTTTACTTTCACGATAATACAACACACTATCATTACTATCTCGGTCGGTTCTTCGAGGATCTCCAAGATATTCTGGAACAGGTAGCAATTAAACTCCCCGAAACATTTTCATCCTATGTAAGTGATTTTACATCCTTTCAGAAGTTTAAACGCACTTTGAGACGGTACTTGTACACCGTCGACAATGGCGACGAACTGGAAGAAAAACTGGCATCATGGATATACAAGAGAGCTATCCCAGCAGAATATTTGCACGGAGGCCCGACTGTCTGGTTCTTCCGGTTTGAAAGCTCTTTACGAATCATTTGGAACGCTGATCATCGATTAAATAGGCAAACCCATCTTTGGACATTTCCTTTCGGCCAATGCACAATGGATTTTCAATACTTTATGGATCAAACCAAACTATTTGCGGATTCATTCTTTGGTTCGATGGCTGAAAAAATCATTGCGACACCAAACATACAAAACCAACATCGCGATCATCTTCTAACAACAAATTCTCAGATTCAGAGCGTTTTTAGGAAGTATCTTAACGGTCTGAGCCACCCAATCGAATACCCATGGGCAGAGATCCAGGCATTGTTGGCCAAGATAACAGACAGTGACTGAAATGGACCGGCGTGTTCATAAAAAGTTGGATTGGTAACATGCTATATTTGGCATCTAATTCCTAATCAAATCCTAAACCTTGTTCAAATGAAGTACTTTTCGGGTAAGCCACTGGCTGTCCTCCTGGTTCTGTTGGGCATTGTGATGGCGCTCAATGCCGCTCACGGACAGAAAAAGCCACAATTCAAAGTCATCGCATTCTTCACCGGTAAAAACGACCGTGCGCACATCAGTTTCGTGCACGAGGCGAACCGCCGCCTTCCTGAACTTGCTCAGGAAAATGGCTTTTCCTATGATTCAACCACTAACTGGGACAACCTGAATGCGGAATTCCTGTCGCAGTATCAGGTCGTGCTGTTTCTCGATACACGTCCGGAAAAACCTGAGCAACGGGCTGCATTCCAAAAATATATGGAGAATGGCGGCGGCTGGATCGGATTTCACTTTGCTGCGTTCGCATTGACACCGTCGGCATACCCGCAAAACTGGGATTGGTACCATGACCAATTCCTCGGTTCGGGACAATACAAAAGCAACACCTGGCGCCCCACCGCCGCTGTTCTTAAAGTGGAAGACGCGAGGCATCCGGCCACCAAAGGGCTCGAAGCCACATTCAAGGCCTCTCCCAACGAATGGTACCGATGGGAAAAAGACCTGACAGGCAATCCTGACATCGAAATCCTGCTTTCCGTCGATCCGGTCAGTTTCCCGCTTGGAACAGGGCCGAAACAGCACGAAATATGGCATAGCGGCTACTACCCGGTAGCGTGGACCAACAAAAAGTTCAAAATGCTGTACATGAACATGGGCCACAACGATATCGACTACGATAACAAGACCAATAAAGAATTATCCTTTACCTTCGACAACGACCAGCAAAACCAGTTCTTGGTCAACACCATCCTGTGGTTGGGCAAGAACAAAAAATAGCATTCTGATGGAAGAGAAGCAGTCCCGGGACTTTGACAAAGGCAGCATGACGGGCGTAACCTGGCAATGCGATGGCATTCGTCTCGGGCATGCCATCTCCCGGTTCACGGAATTGACAAGTTTTCATTCCCAAAGCGTCATTACGGACGTGGTCCGTATGCATTTCGGCATGAAGGGCGACTATATGTTTACCTACAATCAGCTCGGCAGAACGTTCGACCTCGTCGGCGGGCATTACAACATCATGTATTCCAGGGAGTTTGAAATGACGGTTCAGGCCAAAACCCTTGAAATAGAAACCTTTGGCATTCAGTTCCCGAAAGAAACATTCATACAGTTTACGCAAAATGCCAGCGACGCATTGAAGCGTTTTTCTGAAAACATCATACTCGGGAAAAGCACGATCCTGACTGAAAACTGGGGCACGATCGATTCGCCTATTCAGCAGGTCATCCGGCAAATCATTCACTGTAAGTATTCTGAAAGCCTGAAAAAGCTGTTTCTGTTGTCAAAAAGCATTGAACTGCTCGTGCTGTGTGCCGATGCATGTGAGGCTTCGGATAACCGGAAGGAGGCATTTATCAAGACTAAAAGCGACAGGGAAAAGATCATCGCAGTCCGCGACCTGATCAACGACAGGGTCCATTGCCCTCCCAATCTCTCCGAGATCGCGCAGCATGTGGGCCTGAACGAATACAAACTCAAACGCGGCTTTAAAGAAACATTTAACAACACAGTTTTTGGCTACCTCACCGAACAGCGCCTGCAACTCGCCAGGCAATACCTGCTCGACACCCAGCAAACCGCGGCGGAGATCTCCACGCAACTCGGTTACGCCACTCCGCAGCATTTCAACAATGCATTTAAAAAGAAATTTGGCGTCACTCCCTTTTCGATTAGAAATAATCCCTGAAACGCAATCGCCCAGGGACGGATCTGCGGTAATATTGTCACGGAGGCAGGGACGGCCAGAGGTAGTCAGGTATAGTCAGGTGGCCGGTTATGGTTATTGGCTAAAATATAGTTGCCAAAATTACGAACACCATCCTATTGTGGCCTATTCACCCGCTTACTCGTTCCCCATTCCACAGCAAATCATTCATTCAATCAATCATTAAAACCTATGTCACTTATCATCCGCAACGAAATCATCATCGACGCCCCTGTTAGCAAGGTTTGGGACGCACTTGTCAATCCGGAACAAACAAAACAATATATGTTTGGTTGTGAGGCACTTTCAGACTGGAACGTGGGGAGTGAGCTACTCTGGAAAGGTGTACACGAAGGACAGGAAATCATTTATGTAAAAGGGCAAGTCCTGGAAATAGAGCCGGAAAAGTTCCTGAAATACACGACCATCGATCCGCATTCCAACATCGATGACACATCTGAAAACTACCTTGAAGTCACTTACGAGCTGATTCCGCAGGGTAATCAGACGCATTTTAAGGTAACGCAGGGGGATTATAGCACCGTTGCCGAGGGGGAACGACGTTACCAGGATTCCTACAACCACGGAGAAGGCTGGAATCCGATTCTGGTGGAAATTAAAAAGCTGGTGGAAGCGTAGCGCGAACGGCCTTTACAGCAAATACTAAAAGGTTGCCGACTGCTATCGACAACCTTTTAGTATTACGGGTTTTGAGACTCCACTTCACCTACTTCCCGCTCTTCGATGTCCTCAGCGGGCTTGTCGTCATCCATTCCGGATCCGGTACTCACCTCGGGCGCATCCGTTCCGGGAATGTTTGGTCGGGGGTTAAGCGGCCCCTGCTCCCGCGGCTTCTCAGGATAGCTAGGCGCAGGTGGCTGATCACCAGGCATTTCAGCAACGAAAATTCCGCCCAGTTCAATGTTTTGATAGTTCATGGTCATGTTCGTTGATTCAAAACAGCTTTGAAAAAACCATGCCTCGCCCTCCCGGAACGTTTTAAGCTACTTCCGCTTCATCAGTGCCATATAAAAACCATCAAAACCATCCCGGGACACTGACGTGCGATGCTCGGAAACAAACTCCCATTCGGCACTATGTCCGTTAAGGAATTTTCGCACCTGGTCTTCTGATTCCGAAGGCAGGATGCTGCAAGTCGCATATACCATTTTTCCGCCCCTCTTGACCATTTTCGAATAATTTTCGAGGATCTGTGCCTGCACCTTCCTGATCTCGTCCAGAAACTTCGGTTTAAGCTTCCATTTACTATCCGGATTCCGGCGCAGCACACCCAGGCCGGAGCAGGGCACGTCCAGCAACAACCGGTCGGTCGTTTCCGAGAGGGACGAAATGATTTTATCGGAGCTGATGAACATCGTCCGCACGTTGCCCGCGCCATTTCGCGCTGCCCTGCGTTCGAGCTCCTGCAATTTGTAATGATCGATATCCATCGAAAGCACCGAACCGGTATTCTCGAGCAATGCAGCCAAATGAAGGCTTTTTCCCCCGGCACCTGCGCAGGCATCGATCACCGACATGCCCGGTTGCACATCCAGGTAAGGCGCTATCAACTGTGATCCTGCGTCCTGCACTTCGAAAAAACCCTGCTTATATGACTCCAATCCACTGATATTCAGTCGCTTTTTTACGATCAATGCGTCAGGCATACCGGGAACGTGTTCAGTCAGGTCAACCCCCAGCAGTTCCCGTACCGTTTCGACATTCGTTTTCAAGGTATTCACGCGAAGTACCAGTGGCGCCGTCTTGTTCAATGCGGAAAGCTCGTCACTCCAAATACTTCCCAGCTCCGCTTCCGCTATCTCGTCGATCCAGTCCGGAACGGATTCCGCGATCTTCCTCGTGTTTAAACCTTCCCGGTAACGCGCCAATACCGTTTCGGCCTCAATGCCTTCCCATTCAGGCCAATCCGGGAGATCGCTACTTTCAACTTCTTGAAAATGAAGCGGTTTGATGAGCTGCCAGCTACCTGCAATGCGCCAGAAATCATCCGGCTCAATGGCTTTCTCCAATTGCGCGGCATACTTTATCAGTCTCCACCAACGCACCATCTCGTAGGTATTCTCGGCAATAAAAGCTCTGTCGCGGGCGCCCCATTTTTTATTGGATTTCAGCAACTGCTCGACGACTCGGTCGGCCTGCCGGTTCCTTATAAAAATGTCTTGCAACGCCTCGACTGTGGCTGCAACCAGCCCTTTGTATAGTTTCAAAATTCAGATCCGGATTAGAATGAAGGCACAAAATTGGCGATCGATATGCTACAAACCAAAAACAGCCCGTTCCGGGACCCGAACAAGCCTTCAATAAATGTGCTGTGGCAACGTGATCCCGAAAATCGTGCCGATGCCCGGCTCTGAGATAATGGACATGTCCCCACCAAGGCTATGCACCAGATGCCTCACCAATGCAAGACCAAATCCAAAGCCGTGCTCACCTCCCGTGCCTTCCGTTGACGATGCATTACCCGATAAAACGGCTTGGATGCCCTCATCGCTCATACCCAGGCCTGTATCCTGCACGGCAATGCTCAATACCGGTCGGGCGAGGTCGATCAGCAATTGAAGCTCCACCGTCACTTCGCCGCCCACGGGCGTAAATTTCATAGAATTAGAAATCAGGTTTCCCGTGATCTGGAGCAGCTTATTTTTCGAAAAGGAAATATTCTCCGTCAAAGGGCTTGTATGCACTGCGAACCGGATACTCTTGTGCTTCGCCTGTGGGCCATACAGTTTTTCCAGCTTGTCTTTAAACACCGCCAGGTTAAAACTCTGCCCGTTTTCATTAGGTTTTCCAACCGGCATTGTGTTCTTCTCGCGGTGTGAGTCGAGGATTTCCTCTGCAAGGTCCAGAATAGAATTGCCGCTTTTATGAATCAGATTGATGAATTCGAGTACTTCATCCATGTGGTTACGCTCACCCTGATCGCGGATGATCTGCGCCAGTCCAACGATCCCACCTAACGGCCCGCGAATGTCATGTGCTACTTTTTTCTGTGTCTGACGTGCTTCCAGTAGTCTGGATTTGAGCCCCTCCATGACCTTGAAAGTCTTCAACCGGGCTACGATCTCATCCGCGATGATTTTTAGCAGCTCGATCTTCTCGGGATCCAGTACTTTCACCTCCTGGTCCAGCACACATAAGGCGCCGATGTGCAATCCTTCTCCCGTCCTTAGCGGGATTCCATAGTAGTAGCGCACATTTGGGTCACCGGTTACGTAAAATTTGTTCTTAAAACGTTCGTCAGCCGCCAGATCACCCACTTCCAGATGGTCTGCCTCCATGATGGTATACTGGCATACAGAATCTTCCCTCAGCATTTGCTCAATATCGAGGCCGTAATTGGAAATCGTCCATTGTGTGAGTGAGTCGATCAGGTTCACCAGGGATACTCGCGTTCCGGCCACCTTCGCGGCCAGTTTGGCAAGTTCCTGAAAAGATGATTTCTGATCTGAATAATCAATGTCAAGGTCTGATAATCCCATCAAACGTTCCAACTCGTTTGCGGGAATAGGCGCAGCGTTAGTCATGCAAATCCGGTTTGTGTTCAATTCTACAAACATTCTGGCAAAATGAGAACTACTTCTATAAAAAAGAGTGCCCACCCACACGCGATACATTCGCGAGACCTGACGAGCGCTGCAGGTTACCGAGACCGGGAACAGATTTTGCATTGAACCTCCAATCAGGCACCACGGGTACCAGCGGCATTCCCCACTAAGTCGGATAGCAACTATGATCTTGGAAAAATTCTGTTTTTGGAATACGAGCAAGAGTTGTATATTGTCACACCAATTATTTTCAAAATAGTATTAAATCCAGTGTACTTTTGAAAACGCAAAATTGCTAACACTGTTAACTAGCGAATCTATCAATGTTAAATAAAAAATCATTGATAGTAGACATGAATTACGAGTCAATTTTAGCGAATTCAAACCAACAAGACATTTCTGATCTTTTTTATCATCATTTTCGTTTTGAACATTTCAAAGAGGTAAAACCGGTCACTAACTAACCAGGCCATAGTATCGAGAATGTATAACATACTTTTTACACTATTTTTTTTTGCTAGTTTTCTCCCCGCAGAGTCACAGATCGTGACAGCCGACAAGATCATTGGTGAGTGGATCAACGAAGAAAAAGATACCCGCATCGAAATCTTTAGGAATGGCGACGAATATTTCGGACGCCTGCTCTGGTCCGAGGATTTATTCGAAACTGACGGACGCACATCCAAAAAAGATGTCCGTAACTCCGACCGCAACCTGCGAACCCGTAACCTGTTGCATGTAAACCTGCTAAACAACTTCGTCTTTAGCGAAGACCTTTGGGACAGTGGGAAAATGTATGACCCCAAAAGCGGTAAGACCTACAATTGCCTGATACGATTGAAGAGCGATAAAATGGAAGTCCGCAGTTATGTGGGTATTCCGTTACTCGGCAGGAGTACTTATTGGGACAGGGTACTTTGACCTCCCTACCCCTGGTCGAACGTTACTATACCCCGGGAAAGGGCATTTCAAGCCCTTCCATTGAATATAAAATCTCTTTGGCGTGTTATGCTTCAAATCGCAAATTGACTTATGAAGCATATCAAACTGGGCATTCTTGACCAATCCATTGTCAGACAGGGATCTACGGTACAGGAAGCCATTCAGGAGACCATTTCCACTGCAAAGCTGGCAGAGGAACTAGGTTATAGCCGTTTTTGGGTTTCGGAACACCATAATTCTACATTCATCGCAGGGTCCACCCCTGAGGTACTGATGGTAAAACTCGCCGATGTAACGAGTCATATCCGCATTGGTTCCGGAGGGATCATGCTGCCCAACCACAGCGCTTTGAAAGTGGCCGAGAACTTTCGGATGCTGGAAACACTTTACCCCGGCCGCATCGACCTTGGAATGGGTCGCGCACCTGGTACCGACCGCATTACTTCCTCATTACTTAACCCATCCAACGATTTCAGCGAAAGCAGCTATCTCCGTCAGCTGGAACATCTCCAGCATTTTTTCAGGGATACCGCAGGAACCGAGCGTGGCTTCATTTATGCTACACCGCAGTCACCCACGATTCCGGAACAATGGATATTGAGTTCCAGCGGCGGAAGCAGCAGTATTGCGGCGCGGTTCGGCATGGGGCTGGCGGTCGCGAAGTTTATCAACGGGTTTGTCCGGCCCGATGTCGTGGAAGAATACCGTCGTAATTTCCGGCCGTCCGACCAGCTTGACAAGCCACGGGTGATCCTTTCGGTATTTACGCTGTGTGGCGAAACGGAAGAAAAAGCGGCGGCGATGCGCAAAATGATGGATTACGTTTTGGTCGAATTTGAACGAGGCAAGTTTGGGCCGTTCCCCGATCCCGAAACAGTGCGAAAATATCAATTCGACTTCGGGGAATTGGAGCGCATCCGTTACAATAGCGGCAGGATCGTGTCGGGTACAGCGGATTCCGTGAAAGAACAGCTTACCAAACTGGCCAGTGAATTCGAGGTCGACGAGATCATTATCTCAACGATGGCCGACAGCGTCGAAAGCCGCGTGAAATCGTTCGAACTCATTTCCGAGGCATTTAATTTGAGAGAACCGGTTCTTTGACCGTTATTTGTGCCGGAAATTCTTCACCGACACTCATGAACCGCTTCGACCGCATTACAGCTATCCTGATCCAACTACAGTCCCGAAAAATTGTCAAGGCACAGGATCTGGCGGAACGGTTCGAAATCAGTCTCCGGACGGTTTACAGGGATATCAATTCGCTTGCGGAAGCAGGTGTGCCGATCATTGGCGAGGCAGGTGTGGGCTATTCGATCATGGATGGCTATCGCCTGCCTCCTGTGATGTTCACCAAAGAAGAGGCGCGAACCTTCATTACGGCGGAAAAGCTCGTGGAAAAATTCACGGATTTTTCGACACAATCGCAATACCAGTCGGCGATGTACAAGATCAAGGCTGTGCTGCGAAGCACCGAAAAGTCGATGGTGGAGAGCCTGGAAAACCATATTGAAGTCCGTCACCGCCCACGCGCATTCCATCAACCCAACAGCAATACGCTGGATGTATTGCTCAGGAGCATCTCCGAACGCAAGATCGCGAAAATCCTTTACGTGGCCCTAAGCGCCCCTGAACCGGTAGAGCGTGTCATCGAACCGGTTGGAGTTTACCACGAAAACAACTACTGGTACACCATCGCGTTCTGTCACCTGCGTAACGACTACCGGAACTTTCGCTCCGACCGGATTATGCAGTGTGACATTACCGAGCGCTCCTTCGTACACAAGCATGCACCCCTGAAAGATTTCATGCACGATAGCTGGGAGAACGAAAACATGCGGCTGGTGCGGATACGCATCGAGAAACGCGTGGCCCGCTACATTCGGGAGCAGCGGCTTTATTATGGTTTCGTTTCTGAAACTGAGCAGGACGACTACATTGAAATGACATTCCTGAGCGCATCCCTGGAAGGGTTTGCACGCTGGTTCCTGATGATCGCCCCGGATGCCTGCATTCTCGAACCCGAATCCCTCAAAACAACCATGAAACAACTGGTGGAAAAAATTTCAGAAAATTTAAGCCACTAGTCCCCGCTACTGACATAGGGCTGTCACGCCTTCTGCTTTTCTTTGTATTACACTTAAACAAAGAACACCATGTCAGCAGCAATCACCACAAATCCGACCGCAGAAATGAATCTGGCCTACGCGATGAAAAATTTTGCAGATTACAACCATTGGGCCAACTGCACGCTTGTTAACTGGCTACGGACAAAACCAACCGAAATCCTTGAAACTGAGCTTAAATCGAGCTTTACTACCATCCGTCAGACACTGATCCATATCCTTGAAACCCAGCGCTACTGGCTCTCGATCATCCGTCCGGACAGCATTTATAACGGCCAGGATTTCGATGGAGATCTTCACGCGACCTTTGATACGCTTCTGGCGCAATCTGAGGAGCTTGCAGCCCACATAGAAAGCCTCTCTCCCGACCAGTTGCAGCAGGATACCCGGGTGGTAAGCCAATGGTTCGAATGTAACTTTCCAAATTTTGAGTACATCATGCATGTAGTGAACCACACGACTTATCACCGGGGGCAGATCATCACCATGGGGCGCAACCTCGGCTTCACGGACGCCCCCATGACCGACTACAATTTTTATAATGTCATGGCTAAATAAATTGGCAGTCCCTGAAACCTGTCCGTTGCCGCTTTTGTATAGCAGGTATGAAACAGATTCACATACTGGGCATTTCGGGTAGCCTTCGTAACGATTCCACCAACACCATCATCCTAAAAACCTTGGGAGAGCTCTTTCTCCCATCTGTTACTTTTGAGATCTTCACAGGCCTGGACGACTTTCCGCACTTCAGTCCGGGCCTGGAAGATACCCCGGCCGTAACCCGTTTCAAATTAGCGATCCGAAATGCGGATGCGGTCGTGATCTGTACACCCGAGTACGCATTCGGCGTGCCGGGTACCCTCAAAAATGCATTGGACTGGACCGTCGCCACCGGCGATCTCAACGATAAACTGGTGTCGGCGATCAGCGCTTCGCCGCTCAATTCCGGTGGCAGCCATGCGCTGGCATCCCTGCTTCTGACGCTGACAGCACTGGGCACAAGAAAAGATGAAGCATCTGCATTGTCCATTCCCAACATCAAAAAGAAGATCGGCCCGGAAGGCCGGGTGACCGATCCGCAGCTATTGACATCGCTGCGGGCACTAGGCGACAACCTGCTGAGCCATAGTCGGTGATATCGCCGACGACTCTTCTTCTCATCGACTGTGTAAAATGCAATTTATTATCCGGCAAGCAAAAGACTATAATTTTTATAGAGTAATATCATTTAGTTTGATACATTTGAGGTTTATCCACCTTAAACGTTCTAACCAATGAAATTTGAAACCTTGCAGCTGCACGCCGGACAACAACCCGATCCTGTTACCAACTCCCGTGCAGTACCTATATACCAAACCACCTCCTACGTATTCAACAATGCCGAACACGCCGCCAATCTGTTTGCACTGAAGGAATTCGGAAACATCTATTCCCGTATCATGAACCCGACCAACGACGTGTTCGAGAAACGGGTAGCAGCTTTGGAAGGCGGAGTGGCTGCTCTGGCAACTGCTTCTGGGCATTCGGCGCAGTTTCTGGCCATCAACAACATTACCACCGTCGGCGACAATTTTGTAACCACATCATTTCTTTATGGCGGTTCTCACAACCAGTTCAAAAATTCCTTCAAGAACATCGGTGTGGAAGCCCGTTTTGCCGACGGCGACGACGTAAACAGCTTCGAAAAGCTCATCGACGACAAAACAAAGTTCATCTACCTCGAAACGATCGGAAATCCGAGTTACAGCGTGCCGGATTTTGAAGCTTTCTCCGCGCTCGCTACGAAGTATGACCTCCCATTGATCGTCGACAACACATTCGGCGCCGCAGGAGCCATTTTTCAGCCCATTAAACATGGTGCACACGTAGTAGTGCAGTCCGCTACCAAATGGATCGGTGGCCACGGTACATCGATCGGCGGCGTGATCGTGGATGCAGGGACTTACAACTGGGGCAACGGCAAGTTCCCGCAGTTCACCGAACCTTCGCCGAGCTACCACGGACTGGTCCTCAACGACGTTTTCGGCATTGGCGGGCCATTCGGCAATATCCAGTTCATTATCCGCGCCCGCGTGGAGGGCTTGCGCGACTGGGGTCCTTCCCTTTCGCCATTCAACTCGTTCCTATTCCTGCAAGGGCTGGAAACACTGTCGTTACGCGTCGAACGCATTGCCGAGAACGCACTGAAACTGGCGCAGTGGCTTGAAAAACACCCCAAAGTGGAAAGCGTGAACTACATCGGTCTGGAAGGCAACAAATACCATGCGCTGGCCAAGAAATACCTGACGCGCGGGTTTGGCGGTGTGCTTTCATTCACACTTAAAGGCGATAAGAAAACGGCCGAGCAATTCGTAGACAATCTGAAACTGATCAGCAACTTGGCGAACGTCGGCGATGCCAAGACGCTCATTATCCACCCTGCGTCCACCACACACTCGCAATTGTCTGAAACAGAGCAGATTTCAGCCGGAGTACTCCCAACCCAGCTCCGCATTTCCGTAGGGATCGAGCACATTGATGATATCATTGCAGATGTAGAGCAGGCGATTGCTTAGTAATTTTGAATGACTGACCGGCGACCCAGTCAGTCATTCAAAATTGAACCACTCAATCATTGACCAATTCCTTCCAGCGCGAACATGAATGCGAACTGCAGGGCAATCTCTTTGAGGTAGTCGAACCGGCCTGAGGCGCCGCCGTGCCCGGCTTCCATGTTAGTTTTCAACAGCAGTACATTTTGGTCTGTCTTGTGCGTACGCAGGCGGGCTACCCATTTGGCAGGTTCGAAATACTGAACCTGACTGTCATGGAGCCCGGTGGTGATGAGCATGTTGGGATACGCCTTCTTCTCGATGTTATCATAGGGCGAATAGGATTTCATATAAAAGTAGGAATCTTTATTTTTGGGGTTCCCCCATTCATCGAACTCATTGGTTGTCAATGGAATACTTTCATCCAGCATCGTCGTCACCACGTCCACGAATGGCACGTCAGCGATGATGCCCCGCCAGAGATCCGGCCGCAGGTTGGCGATCGCGCCCATGAGCAAACCACCTGCGCTGCCACCCTCCGCAAACAAATGTCCCGGTGAGGTATACTGCGCTTCAACCAGAAACTCCGCACAGTCGATGAAATCGTTGAAAGTATTCTTCTTTTTAAACATCTTACCATCCTCATACCACTGCCGCCCCATTTCCTGCCCGCCGCGTATATGCGCGAGTGCGTAGATAAACCCGCGGTTGAGCAGACTCAGGCGCGTGCTGCTGAAAGCCGCATCCATGCTGTTGCCGTAGGAACCATAGGCGTACAATAACAAGGGAGTATCGGTACTTTTAGGCGTATCTTTTTTATAAACCACTGAAATAGGCACTTTTACACCATCTCGCACGGTCGCATATAAACGTTCCGTCACATACTCCTCCGGATTGTAGCCCCCTACCACTTCCTGACGCTTCTTTAATTCTTTCGCACGCGTCTCCATGCTGTAATCGTAAACCGAGCTGGGCGTTGTGAGCGATGTGTACACATAACGCAGCGTCGTGGTGTTGTATTCCGGGTTAGATCCGGCGTAAGCGGTGTAAGCAGGCTCGCCGAAGTCCACATAATGTTCTTTGCCAGAACCGATATTCCTGATCCGAAGCTGCAAAAGGCCATTTTTACGCTCCGTTATCACCAGATAGTCCCTGAATACATCGATACCTTCCAGCAGCACATCCGTGCGGTTCGGAATTACTTCTTTCCAGTGTTCGACACCTGTTTGGCCAACCGGCGTTTCCATCAGCCTGAAATTCAATGCATCTTTATTGGTGACGATCAGAAACTTATCCCCCTGGTGGTCCACATCGTAGAGCACATCTTTCATGCGTGGCTGAAATACCTCGAATTGGCCGGTCGGCTCATCCGCATCCAGGATCAGGTACTCGGATGACATGGTAGCCGAAGAAGCGATCACAATATATTTGTCGGATTTTGTCTTGCCAACTCCGATGTAGTTACTCTTGTCCTTTTCCGTATATACCACCACGTCCTTTTTGTAATCCGTCCCCAAAGTATGCCGCTTGATCTTCTCGCTCAGGAGGGTCTTGGGATTGGTGGCTGTGTAAAAGAGCGTTTTGTTATCATTCCCCCATTCCGAGCCACCGCTGGCAGGGTAAATTTCATCCGCGAAATGTTCGCCCGTTTCCAGGTTTTTAATGTGGAGCGTATACTGTCGTCTCGATACTGTATCCACGCCGTAAGCCAGGAGCCTGTTATCCGGACTTACATTGAAACCTACCGCTGAATAATACGAGTGACCTTCTGCCATCTGATCCACGTCCAGAAGGATTTCCTCGGGAGCTTGCAGCGAACCTTTTTTGCGGCAATATTTAAAGTACTGCTCTCCCTCTTCGCTGCGGGTATAGTACCAGTACCCATTACTGAACACCGGCACGGATTCATCCTTTTCCTTGATCCGCCCTTTCATCTCCTTGAACAGTACGTCCTGAAATGCCTTGGTACCGGACATCATCGTATCAGTATAGGCATTCTCGGCATTCAGGTAGTCGACTACCCTATTGCTATCGGGTCCTTCGCGGAAAAAATCGCCCATCCAGTAATATTCATCATTTCTTTTGTCGCCATGCATTCCGGTTTCATGGTCTTTCATTACTGCTACGGGAGGCTTGGCTCCCGGCCATTGATATGCTTCTTTCACGGGTTTGTTTTGATTACACGAAAAAATGACAACAGCTAAAAGTAAGAAAATAATTCTCATACGGCGTCATAAGGTTAACATGCTATTGATTATCAGATATTTAATATAAAATTTACCAAATAATTATTACAATACTTTTATTACTAATATAATGTATAGAAAATATTAAATATTCTATTCTTTTAAGGAAACAATACTATCAAAAAGTTAAATACTTTTTATACTTTTAATATATATCATGTAGTGTATACTCATTAAACTTTTTTAACTTTTAATACTTATAATTTCCAAAGTATTATTATACATTCAATACTTTCTTGTAGAAATCAAATATCGATTTGTACTAAAATTTTTAAAAGTATTAAACTTTTAAAAAGACACAAAAGTAGCAACCATCGAATACTTCTATTTTAAAACTACAAAAAACCTTCTGCAATCCGTCGCAGTCACCGCACTTACATTATATTTGAATTTCGATCATCAAATTACCTCATGGAAAAACCCGTTCACAAGCTGTTCCTTCTTGACGCCATGGCGTTGATATACAGGGCCCATTTCGCATTCATCAAAGCGCCCCGTATCACGTCGAAGGGACTGAACACCAGTGCAGTTTTCGGCTTTACAAATACCCTTCTGGAGGTGCTTCAAAAGGAAAAACCCACACACATCGGGGTTGCATTCGATACCGCTGCCCCTACTTTCCGGCACATTCAGTTCGAGGCTTATAAGGCGCAACGTGAAGCCCAGCCGGAAGATATTACCGTGGCCATTCCGCTTGTGAAACGGTTGCTGAAAGGAATGTGTATACCTATCCTGGAATTGGATGGCTACGAGGCCGACGACATCATCGGTACCATTGCCAAGGAAGCATCGCTGGCCAATTTCGAGGTTTTCATGATGACGCCCGACAAGGATTATGGTCAGCTGGTTGAAAAACACGTACATATTTACAAGCCGGCATTTCTCGGCAAAGGCGCGGAAGTACTGGGCATTGCTGAGATTCTCGAACGCTGGCAGATCCAGCGTATCGATCAGGTAATCGACATACTGGGACTGATGGGCGACGCCGTCGACAATATTCCGGGGATCCCGGGTGTGGGTGAAAAGACCGCACAGAAACTGATCCAGGAATACGACACCATCGAAAACCTCATCACGCACGCCGACGAGATCAAAGGCAAGCTGGGGGAAAAGATCCGTGAAAACTTTGACAAAGCCGTACTCAGCAAACAACTCGCGACAATCGATTGCAAGGTCCCGGTGCCGTTCGATCCGGAAGATCTGACGATTTGCGCGCCCAATGCAGAGCTGATCGCAGAGCTTTTTGATGAACTCGAATTCAAGACCCTCAAGGCCCGCGTTCTGGGGGCGTCGGCGTCCACCGCGACACCCGCTCTCGCCCGTCCGGCCCCGTCCAAGAGCACGAAAGGCCAGCTGGACCTGTTCGGCAATCCCACCGAAGAAATCGGGCAGCAACCCGCTGTCATCAGCGGCGACCTTTCCGATGGAGAGCCCGCCGGGGATACTTCCGAAGAGCTCCGTATACCAACCACCAAACGGACGATCGATAACACGTTTCACCGGTATCACGTCGTGGATACGCCCGAACTCATGACGAGCCTGGCTCACTACCTGAGCTTACAGGACGCATTCTGTTTCGACACGGAAACCACGTCGCTGGATACCATCGATGCAGAGCTGGTAGGGCTTTCATTCTCCTATTTGGCCGGCGAAGCATTCTATATTCCCGTGCCGGCGGAACGGGAGGCCGCCCAGGAAATCGTGGAGCATTTCCGCGGGGTTTTTGAAAATGAAAACATTGAAAAAATAGGCCAGAACATCAAGTACGACCTGCTTGTGCTCAAAAACTATGGCATTGAGGTCAAAGGTAACATGAGCGACACCATGCTCGCGCATTACCTGCTCGAACCGGATAAGCGCCATGGGATGGACATTCTCGCGGCTTCCTACCTCAACTACGAACCGGTGTCGATTACCACGCTGATCGGTAAAAAAGGCGGAAAGCAGGGGAATATGCGGGACGCGGCGATTCCGGAGATTGCCCAGTATGCCGGCGAAGATGCCGACATCACGTTTCAGCTCAATACGATTTTCCGCCGTGAGCTTCCGAAAGTGAACGCCGCCAAGCTCTTCCAGGAGGTGGAAATGCCGCTTCTGAATGTTCTGGCATCCATGGAAAACACCGGGGTGAGACTCGATATCGGTGCCCTGAAAGACATGTCGGCCGTACTCGAACTGGATCTGAGGCAAACTGAAGGTGAAATATACGAAGCGGCCGGGCAATCCTTCAATATCAGCTCGCCCAAGCAGCTGGGTGAGATCCTGTTCGAAAAGATGAAGCTGATCGACAAACCGAAGAAAACCAAAACCGGCCAATACGCAACCGGAGAGGAAATCCTGTCCGATCTGGAGAGCAATCACCTGATCGCTCGCAAAATTCTGGATTACCGCGAATTACAAAAACTAAAATCGACCTATGTGGATGCATTACCGACCATGGTAAGCAGCCGCACGGGCCGTATCCATACCTCTTACAACCAGGCCGTGGCCGCAACGGGCCGTTTAAGTTCAACTAACCCTAACTTGCAGAACATCCCGATCCGGACGCCGCGGGGACGCGAGATCCGCAAGGCATTTGTGCCAGACAATGATGATTTCCAGATCCTTTCGGCCGATTATTCGCAGATCGAACTCCGGATTATGGCGGCTTTTAGCGGCGATGCGAGTATGACAGAGGCGTTCAACCAGGGACGCGATATTCACGCCACCACAGCCAGCAAAGTATTCCAGGTGCCGCTCGACCAGGTCACTTCCGACATGCGCCGCAAGTCCAAGATGGTCAACTTCGGTATCATCTATGGCATTTCCGCATTTGGCCTGGCCCAGCGGCTGGCCATCCCGCGCGGAGAAGCGAGCGAGATCATACGGGCCTATTTCGAGGAATTTCCGGCCGTGAAAGGTTATATGGACAAAATCGTGAACGACGCCCGCGAAAGAGAATACGTGGAAACGATCCTGGGCCGCCGCCGTTACCTGCCGGACATCAACTCCCGCAACCAGACAAACCGCGGCTATGCCGAGCGAAACGCCATCAATGCACCCATCCAGGGCTCCGCGGCTGATATGATCAAAGTGGCGATGATCCGTATCCACGATTTCATGAAGGCTGAAAAACTCAAATCACGCATGATCCTGCAAGTGCACGATGAATTGGTGTTCGACGCGCACCGGGATGAGATTGCGTTGCTCAAAGAGAAGGTGGACGAACTGATGCGTAATGCGATCCCTATGGCCGTGAAAATGGAGACGGGTATCGGTGTCGGTGCCAACTGGCTCGAAGCGCACTGAGCCGTTTAAAACAAGCAAAAACGCCGTTCGCTGATTGATTCAGCGAACGGCGTTTTTGCATTAAATCTGCTTAGACTGTTATTTAGCCACCCACGTCCGCGTATTCAGGTCGTCGGTTCCCTGGCGTTTCACCGCTTCCTCACGGTTGGCGCCATTCAGCGACTGCTCCGACAAGGGGTAAATGAAACGTACCGGCACTTTGTTCTGGTTCAGGTTGTCTGGGCCTGGTTTGATCTCCGGCATACCTGTACGGCGCCAGTCGAACCATGCTTCCAGGCCGTTGAAATAGAATGCGACCCATTTTTGCAATGCGATTTTTGCCAGTTTTTCCGCGCCCGTGCCCGTGTATGCGACGCCCGGCTGCGTGTAGTAAGACGCGTCCGGCGTAACGTTGATGCCGTAAGAGGACGGTACCACGCTTTTCCAGTAGTCAAAATTGCTTTGAATACCTTTCGTGTAATATCCCTCGGCCGTTCCGGTGGTTATCAGTGCTTTTTCACGTGCTTCGGCGAGGATGAACTGTAATTCGGAATAGTTCATAATGATACCACGCGGTGCGGCAGGATCCGGCGGAGCCTGGCCAGGATCATTGCAAACGAGACAAGCAAACGTATAACCGACGCGCGACACGCCCTGTGGACCGCCATTGTAGTTCAATGCCGGCACATCACCCAAACCGTTGGGAACACCTTCAATCACCGGCTTACCAGCTGTTACCGACGATTGTGAAGGACGCCCGAAAACCATCAGACGCGGATCTTTCAAAGCTGTAAGGCGATCGCTCAGCGTCTTACTCACCCGGAATTCGTCGAATGAACCTACCCGCGCGCCGTACAGTGCCCATTGGTTCGGGGCCGAGGCGAGGTATTTCAATTCCGCATTATCCTGGATTCCCTCGAAAATTGGGTTTTTCGCGGGATCTGCGAGGATTGCCTGCATGTCTGCTTTCACATCCTTCTGTTTCGAGATACGCATCAGGTAACGCAGACGCAAAGAGTTGGCAAGTTTCCGCCATTTGATCAGCGAACCGGTACCTCCGCCGAACAGGATGTCCCCCGAAACGGCCGTCGTGCTCGTAGCGAGGATATCGTTGGCAGTTTTAAGATCGGCCAAAACGCCCGCATAAACGCTTTCCTGCATGTCGTATTTGGGGAGATATACCCCGTCGGTTTTGCCTTTTGTGGCCTCGGTGTAAGGAATATCACCGTAGGCATCCGTCGCCAGCGCGAACATCCACGATTTCAGGATCAACGCGATGCCTTTGTAAGCGTTCGCGTCGTCGGTACCAACCTGGTCGAGGATATTCTTCACATTACGCATATTGCCGTAGACATTGTCCCAAATGCTGTTCTGCTGCCCCCACAGGTAACGATCCTCATTCACAAACTGGATCTTGGCATGGTGCTGCACCACGATGTTACCGATGCCCCAGGCGTCGCCCACCTGGCTGTTGACCATGTTCCTGATCACCCCAGCCAGCAGCAGGTCGGGTGTGACATCGTTCGGAACGTTATTGTTGGTGTTGACTTCCTCAAAGTCATTGGTACATGCCCCCGCCGACAAGGTCAGCGCCGCCATGATGTATATCGGAATTAGCTTTTTCATTGTTCTCCAATTGAAATTTTACAGTTTGAAACTCACATTGAAACCATAGCTGCGGCTTGAAGGGATCGACATGTATTCGATACCTGGCAGTGCAGTTCCGCCGTTGTAAGCCATTGTTTCGGGGTCCACATGCGGTACTTTCGACCACAATGCGAGGTTACGTCCTACCAAAGAAATGGTGATGTTCTTGATCGGCGAACGGCCCAGGATGCGGTTGGGGATCGAGTAGCCCAGCTGTATTTCACGAAGTTTCACGAATGAAGCATCATACATCACACCTTCGGCGATATTGCGGCCGCCGGTATATGCAGTATGCCACGCGCGGGCGGTCAGTTTCACGTCGTTTTTGCTGAAAGAGCCGTCCGAGTTCTGCACCACGCCGTCGCCGATCACACCATTGCCCGGCTTATTCAGATCGTAGCCGTCAGCGCGTCCTTCGAGTGTTTCTTTGATGATACCACCCTCACGACCAACAACTTGCGTTTCAGAAAACAGTTTCCCTCCGTGACGGATATCGAACAGGAAGCTCAGCTTCACATTCTTGTAATTGAACTGATTGGAAATACCTGCGAGCCAGTCGGGATTGTAGTTACCCATTTTCTGAACGTTGGTGGTAGGTACCGGACGACCGTCTTTGTAGACGATCTGGCCTACGTTCTGGCCCGTTGCGTCATAATAAGGCTGCGCCGGGTTGCTATTTTGAACACGTGCGAACGCAATGCCATACATATCCCCCATTCTTTCGCCCACGCGTGCCTCAATGCTCACCCCCTTGCTCGCCATCACAAAATTGGTAATGCCGTCCGAAAGTTCGAGCACTTTGCTGCGGTTAGCCGAGAAATTGATGCCGATATTCCATTTGAAATCATTGATTTCGACGGGAGTTACATTCAGCATTGTTTCAAAACCCCAGTTTTTGATCTCACCTGCGTTGAAGAAACGACCATTATAGCCCGTTGTTTGCGAGAGAGGGATTTGCAGGATCTGGTTTTTGGTTTTGCTTTGATAGAATGTGAAATCCAGACCTACACGGTTCTTGAAAAAACGTAAGTCCGCACCCAATTCATAGGCCGTGCTAATCTCAGGTTTCAGGTTCAGGTTGGCAAGACGGTCGGTTTCGCCGTAGATCTGCGAGCTTCCGTAAGGCGTGCTCGGGTTGTACGCCTGCGTGAACGTGAACGGATCGGTATCGTTACCCACCTGTGCGAAGCTGGCGCGGAGCTTGGCAAAGGAGACCACCTCAGGAAGCTTCGTCATATCGCTCACTACGGCACTCAACGCCACCGATGGATAGAAGTAGGAGTTGTTTTCGGTGCCAAATGCTTTCAGAGCCTTCGGGAGCGTCAATGCGCTGCTCCAGTCGTTACGCGCTGTGACGTCGAGGAAAAGGTAGTTGCGGAAGGAAACCGATGCCGAACCGTACAAGCTGTTGATACGCTTGCCTACCTTGCTTTGCGAAGCTACCAGCGCAATGCGTGAGTTGGTCAGGTTATAAATGCCCGGCAGGTTCAGCTGGCCTGCATTTTCTTCATCGTAAATCGAACTCTGGCGATTCTGGTTGCCCCCGAAAGTCGCCGAGATGTTGATATCCTTGCTGATGTCCTTGTTGAAAGAAAGCAAAAAGTCGCTGTTACGCTCTTCCGTGTTGATCTTCGTTTCACGGAACTGGCCGAATGGGAATCTCTGGGTGCTGAATGCGCGGCGGTATTCGCGGCGCTCGTTGCCCCAGTCGGTAGCGGTACGAACTTGCAGGCTCAGCCAGTCGGTGAAATCGTACTTCAGGATAACGTTACCGATAATGCGGTTGACATCCTGGCTGTTGGTGTTTTCGAAGACAGTCAGATAAGGGTTATCGTGATAGTTATAGTTCCAGCCAAACTGACGCCGGCCTTCGAGGCCGTTCATCCATAAACGTTCCATATCCGAAACCTTCACCGAACGCGGCAGCCAGCAGTTGAACAGGTACATAATGCTCTCGGTACCGTAGCTGATCGACGGGCGGTTACCGCTGGCGCTTTTAATGTAGCTCACAAATGTCTTGGCCGAAAACTTCTTAGTAAGATTGTAACCTGCACTCAATGAGACCGTATGACGTTTCAGGTCCGTATTCGGCACAATACCCGTCTGGTCCAGGTTCGTGTACGACAACCGGAAGTTGCCCTGGTCATTATTGCCGATCAACGCGACATTGTTAGTAAGCGTCCTGCCTGTTTTGAGGAAGTTTTTCAGGCCGTCCACGTCCGGTAGCCAGGGCGTCGGCGTGATTACGCTTCCCGCCGGCGCATTCAGGTCGCCGCCGAGGTAAGGTATCGCCTGCCCGTTCAGTGTGCGCGGTGAGTTATATTGCGGATAACTCTGGCCGTTGAATGCCGGGCCCCAGCCTTCATCGGTGCCGTCGGTCAAACCGCCGCCGCCGCCGTTTACGAAGGCAAAATCACCCCCATTTCCATTTCCCTGCCCATATTTATTCTGATATTCAGGCAGTTTCAAAGCGCGCTCGAAGGTGGTGTTGCTGTTCACCTCCACACCGATACCTTTGTTACCTTTCCCGGATTTGGTCGTGATCAGGATCACCCCGTTCGCCGCTCTGGATCCATACAATGCCGCCGCGGCAGGTCCTTTCAGAACGCTCATCGTTTCGACATCGTCGGGATTGATAAAGCTCGCACCGTTGCCGAAATCGACTTCCAGGTTACCCTGTCCCGAACCGCCAGTGATCGAATTACTGATCGGTACACCATCGATCACGTACAAGGGCTGGTTTTTGTTGAGATCCACGGACCGTTCACCGCGGATCGTTACCCGTGCCGAACCGCCGATCCCCGACGGGCTCCCTACGACGGTCACCCCGGCTACCTTACCCGCCAACTGGTTGACAATGTTGGTCTCACGAGCTGTGACAATGCTTTCGCCTTTCAGCTCCTGCACTGAATAGCCCAGTTTACGGACGTCCTTTTTAATACCGAGAGCGGTTACTACTACCTCTGCCAGTTGTTTCTGATCGGCGATCAGCGTCACATCCGCCACCGCACGACCGCCAACGGTAAGTTCATGTGACACATAGCCCAAGAAAGAAAAGGTCAGCACCGAGCTGGCGCCCTTCACTGTGATCTGGTACTTTCCATTCGAATCACTGACCGTCCCGTTGTTTGTTCCTTTTTCAATGATACTCACCCCTGCGAGAGGCGCTTTATCATCGCCGGAAATCACCTGCCCGGTGACGACCGACTGCGCGATGCCTGCATGCGAGTACATCAGGCCCGTGAGCGCGATGCCCGCGCACGCGCCGCTTCTGAAAATACTTAGCCGGAAGCACAAGTAAAAGTGTTTGATCATGAGCACTTGTTTATTAAGGTGAGAAAATAGAATGGGCAAACGATGCCTTTTAAAACGCAAAAATCTATTTAATTAAAGTCTATTGTGTTAAGTATTTATTAACATACTATAAACAAATCGGCCATTCGAAAGAACCTTCTGGCGCCCTGTAACGACAACTGATCAATGCTTGAAACGCTCACGAACTGCTGCACACACGACTACAACACTCATGCCGCACCCACGCTCGGCAGCAGCGCCGTATTCCTTTAAATTTACAAAATCAGATTTAATAAAAAAGCGATCGTACGTTGCTCTATTCAACTGTTTAGTAACATTTTAAACATATGCTGCTTTTAAAACCCTAAAACAGGCTTCGCACTGTTGAAATAATACAGGAAAATCTTTGAAGTGGGCTATTCGCGGATTATTGCGTCGGGGTGGTGGTCTGGCTTAAAGGTGATACCTACATCAACTCTTTCCGATATACGCTCAACGGAAACTATTCATCCTTGTTGAACTTTTAATCTTTCAACAGGCACGCTGGATCATTCTTCTGTTACTGTTTATTGGAATTGTCGTATTAATGGCGGACCAAAAAGAACCGATCGCCATGTTTACCTACCGAGAATGTGAAATAATCCGTCTGATCGCGCAGGGATTAACATCGCGCGTCATCGCCGACCGCTTGTGCCTGAGCACGGAGACTGTCAAGTCCCACCGTAAAAACATTATCCGCAAAATTCCGGAGGTAACGGACCAACCGACACCCCTGCTCGAATTTGCGATTGCATTCGAAAAGAAGCGTGAAAAATCACTCTAAAGGGGGGATTTACTCGTCGATAGCCGCGAATTAACTTTGTCTTTCAATCTAAAACACATCTATCTATGAAAAAAATAATTGCCTTGATCTTCGCCATTGCTCTTGCATTTGCAATGATTTTCATCTCATGTGAACAGAACAATGAGCGTCCGGAATTCCCAAGTTACCTCCCTAACGGAGCAGAACTGGCACAACAACATGGCGGTCTCTACTTCAAAGAAGGTCGGGTATCCATGAAAAAGGACACCGACAATGGACAGGAACGGCTACAAATTGTCTTGACCAATGGTGGAATCAAGCCGCACACGGTAAACGTCTTTCTCGAAAAAAAGGACTGGAATAGTCTTCAAATAAAGTCCGGCGATTTTGAAGTCTTGTATCTGAAACATCTGATTGTCTTAAACGAGCCGCAAACGGGTTTGCGATATACTTTTAGCGTTGCTTCCGAAGAGTTGCTGAAACTAGAAGCCGGCCTTCCTTCGAGCTACTTCTCAAATTCCGCTGTCGAAGCGATCGGTATTGCATTTCAAGGCCCGCTGCCGACATTGAAAGGCAATCCGGAGAATGTTGCGGAAGTCTGCCACTATTCCGGAGGAACAGGGAGCTCATCTTGCTCGAATGCCTGTTGTAGCATAACGTGTAAAACCGGCTATTATGCCACATGCGGTAATTCATGCAACTGTACCAAAGACGAGTGAAATATGGATGCAAATTTATTTTTTTAAAGAATGGACAAGGGGCCGCCTATCAATGGCGGCCCCTTTTTATCATCCAAAGAACCTTAAAAAAATTCATACTATTTCAAGATATAATAGTAGAAAAAATTCCGAACTTCGCCCTTTAATTGTAAACAATACACTTAATACATTCCAATGCATCATTTGTTTCAGAAAGTCTCCCTCCTTTTCCTGGCGTGCCCGGTAATGGTAATGGGCCAGACAGCGAAGGGAAATTACTCTCCTCTTCCTCTCAAAGACCTCAGTGCGTTTGAAAGTGCCGCCACCAACTGGTCTGTCCAGGGTGGCATTGCCATACATCCGGCCGGTACCGTAAAACCCAAGTCCATGCCTGGTAGCGGTGTACTGGTCGGCAACGTCGGCACAGCCCTGATCACCCGCCTCAAGGCCAGCGACCTCCGTCTTTACGTAGAATTCAATGTCTCCCCTGGCGCAGAGGGATTCATCGTATTACCGGGAGGCCAGAAGGTGAAAATCTCGGACAGCAGCAAACAAAAGACAGCGGATGCGTCGACTTCCGGCTACGTCGGTCAGTTCCCTACCCAGAATGCCGCCAAATCAGCAGGTCTCTGGCAGACGCTGGAACTTTCCTATGATGCATCGGTGGCACAGGTAGCCAATTCCGCAAAGCTCAATTCCCTCGTATTAAATGGTGTGACTGTACTTGAAACTGTGTATCTGCCCAATTCCAAAGCGACCGGTGATGGCCAGCCGCTCGCATTCGAAGTGACCAAAGGCAGTATCGCTTTCCGCAATGTCGGCTATCAGCTCCTTGCTAATCTTAAACCGCTGTCGATCAGCAACCTGAATTATAAGGTATATGGTGATAAATGGGATGCTAAGGAATATAGCAAGCTTGATCACGAAGGAAAATCTCCCGTGCTAACCCAGGAAGTGACCAACGGAATGCGTGAATTTCACCTGGTGTACGAAGGAGACGTGGATGTGACCGAAGCGGGTGACTACATCTTCACAACCATTTATTCAGGCCCTGTCCTTTCCCTCGATGTAGATGGCAAAAATGTTTTTTCAGGAGGTGAAAGCACTTCTCAGGAAACGCATACCGGCTCTGCGAGCCTTACCCAGGGAAAACATAAGTTCAGGATCTACTATTCCCGCTTCCCATGGCGGCAACCCGCGCTCGGCCTCCGCGTAGAGAAAGCGGGTGTACGCCCTTACGACCTGCACGCATTATCATCACTTCCGGAGCCTGAACCGAAACCCTACATCAGCGTAACGCCCGAAATGCGCCCTGAAATGGTACGCTCATTCATTTTGGTGGAAGGCGAAAAATACAAACGCACGCATTGCATTTCAGTAGGCAGTCCCGACGGCTGGAACTACACGGTCGATCTGAACCGTGGCGCACTTGTTCAGGCATGGCGTGGACAGTTCGCGGATGTTACCGAAATGTGGTACGAACGCGGCGAACCCCAACTGCTCTTCCCCGCAGGGTTGAAAGTACACGTATCCGGCAGAAGCAGTGTGGCAGTGCTTGAGAACACATCCGTCGCATGGCCGGATTCCTCCAACATCAATTACCTCGGTTACAAGATCGACCCAAAAGGATACCCGGTTTTCCGTTACGCAATCGGCGGTGCGACCGTGAGCGACGAGCTGCAATCCGGCGGAAACAGCCTGACCAGGACTTTCCGGGTCGACGGCTCTTCGGCAGGTGCCTTGTATTCATTGCTGGCCAGCGGCAAACAAATCGTCGAAATCGAAAAAGGACTCTATCAGGTGGATGACCGTTTCTACGTCCAGATCGACAAAAAAGCAAAAGCGACTGTGCGTCCCGCAGGCGAAATGAAAGAGCTCATTCTGCCCGTATCCAATCAGACAAGCTACTCGCTGTTCTGGTAGGCTTGACAAACATTTAACCATTTGATTTCCATCAATGAAAAATATCCTTTTAACTACGCTGATTTCTGCTGGTTGTGTGAGTGCTTTCGCGCAGTCAAAACCCAATAAGATTGATGATTACTACCGCATCATCACCATCCCGATCCCAGAAAACATCAAAATGGAAGTAGGCGGGATGCAGGTGCTGCCAGACGGCCGCCTGGCAACTTCGACACGCCGGGGTGAAGTGTGGATGGTTGGCAACCCCTATCTGAAAGGCGACGGCAAGCCATCCTTCCATCGTTTCGCTTCCGGACTGCACGAGCCGCTCGGCCTGCTGTATCGCGGCAAAGATTTCCTGATCTCACAACGGGGCGAAGTAACCCGCCTGGAAGACACCGATAACGATGGCGTCGCAGATGTGTACGATTCATTTACGCGCTGGCCGCTTTCCGGCAACTATCACCAGTACTCCTATGGTCCCGTAGCCATGCCTAACGGCGAAATGCTCGTTACCCTGAACCTCGACTGGGTCGGCCGCGGCGCCAGCCAGTCGAAATGGCGCGGCTGGATGCTCAAACTTGGCCAGGACGGCAAGCTCACGCCTTACGCAACAGGCCTCCGCTCGCCTTCCGGCTTCGGATCCTACAAGGGCGATATTTTCTATACCGAAAACCAGGGTGACTGGGTCGGTTCCGGGCGTATGACACACCTGGAAAAGGGCGATTTCGCCGGAAACCCCGCCGGTTTAAGATGGAGCAAGGAAGTAGGATCGCCGGTTAAACTCAGCCCCGAGGATGTTCCCAGCACCGGAGAACCTTTATACGACGTAGCCAAGAAGATCCCGGGCATCAAACCGCCGGCTGTGTGGTTTCCGCATACGTTGGTGGGGATCTCTACCTCCGATTTCAAAGAAGACGTCACCAACGGCGCATTTGGCCCTTTCACCGGCCAGATGTTCGTGGGAGACCAGGGACACAGCATCATCACCCGTGTAGATCTTGAAAAAGTGAACGGCGTGTGGCAGGGGACCGTTTTCCCCTTCCGTGAAGGATTTATGTCCGGTATCCTGCGTTTGGAATGGGGCCTGGACGGCTCGATGTTCGTAGGACAAACCAGCCGTGGATGGTCCGCAACAGGTAAGGAAGAGTTTGGCATCCAAAGGCTCGTTTGGACCGGCAAGATGCCGTTTGAAATGAAAACCGTGCGCTCTATGCCGGATGGTTTTGAAATCACATTCACCAGCCCTGTCGACAAAAAAGCAGCAGCCGATCAGGACGCCTATAAAATGAGCAGCTTCACATACCGTTACCACAAAACTTACGGAAGCCCGATCATCAACACCCAGGAAGTCCCTCTTAAAGGCATCATCGTTTCGGAAGACGGCCTGCGCGTGCGTCTCGTAGTGGATCCCGCGTCCCTGCGCAAAGGATATATCCACGAAATCAAGGCAGAAGGTGTAAAATCTCCCGATGGAAATGCGCTGTTACATACAAACGGGTACTATACCCTCAATGAAATTGCAGGAGGTTCACCGGCCAGCGCATCACAGTTCACAACGACCGTAAAGGCGGTTGCCGTCGACCACAGTGCACATAACATGTCTGCCACCGAGGCAGCCACCACGGCACCGTCGGCGAAGCGGGTGACGGAAATGCCATCGGGCTGGACCAACGGCCCCGACCAGGTGGTAACAATCGGCACGGTCCCCGGCCTGAAATTTGATATTTCCGAAATACAGGTAAAAGCGGGCAGCAAGATCAAGATCGTCTTCAACAACAACGACGATATGCTGCATAACCTGGTCATTACCAAACCCGGAGCTGCCAATGCGGTAGGTGAAGCAGGACTTAATCTGGGACTGAAAGGCTCCGAGCTGAATTATGTTCCCAAAACCAATGATGTCCTCTTCCACACAAATATTGTGGAGCCTGAAAAATCCGAATCCATCTACTTCGTTGCACCGAAGCAAGAGGGCACTTATCAGTACGTCTGCACTTTTCCAGGGCATTACACGCTCATGCAGGGAAAACTAAAAGTAGTAAAATAACCTTCCGGATGCCGGACGGACTGATCCGTCCGGCATTTATTTCCCCCTGACATTTACGTTCCGATAATTACCTGCCAATTACAAGGAGAATGGCATTACGGACTACTTTGATTGGTATAATTCATTGATTTAATAAAACATTGCCGTGGCATTAAAGATTTGAACAAAGAAGAAAACATATCGAATGCAGCCGACATGCACGCAGGATTATGGCTGCGGTTCAGAGCCGGGGATTCCGACGCATTGGGCCGGCTCGCTCAGCTGCATTACCGGGCACTTTACAACTACGCCACCAAATTCTCCTCCGATCCGGATTTCATCCGTGATTCAATCCAGGAACTCTACCTGGAACTCTGGGAAAGGCGGAACTTCCTCTCCGAAACGGTTTTCGTCAAATCGTACCTCCTCAAAGCACTCCGTCACAAGCTGATCAAGGAAAGTATCCGGCTTAAACGCTTCCACGAGCCGCAGGTAGCCATGTTCGATACCGACCCATCGGACCCTTCCATTGAAACCAACATCATCGAAGCAGAGCACATCCGCTTCCAGAATGGCCATCTCAAACGCATTATCTCTCTGCTCTCCAAACGCCAGCAGGAGATCATCTACCTCCGTTTTTACCAAAATCTCGACAACGAAGACATTGCCAGCGTAATGGGCCTGGGCCGCCAGAGCGTGTCCAATCTGCTTTACCGGACATTGAAAGAGATTAAGGAGATATGGGCACCGGCGGAGTTTTTTTGGTTGTTGCTCGTGTATATTATCCATTAAGGGGATATGCGTACAGCGTCGAACTACAAATGTGGAAACGCCACCAGTACTTCTTTTCGCTAACCATAGCCATCACGCTGCTTCTCTCTGGGCACTGCCCGGCTCGAACAAATGTCAGCCGTTTCGTGCGTGAAAATGCACAGGCGGTGCGCTCGCTGAATTTCGATGAGCCATTCACTGAGCTCGAATGCATCGGCCAAGCGATCGGGGATGCGCGCATTGTGATGCTCGGCGAGCAGTCCCATGGTGATGGCAGCACGTTCCTCGCCAAATCGCGCTTGCTCAAATACCTGCATGAGGTCAAAGGGTTTGAGATTTTAGCCTTCGAAAGCGATTTCTATGCACTGACCGCCGGTTGGTCCAGTATTCCCAAGGACTCCGTTTCGATCAGGCGATTTTTAAAGCCCGGGGACACGGTGCGGTCACGGCTCAATGGTTCAATGTCTTTGATGGAATATTCTATATCCGCGAAATGATGCCTGCGCACCTGATACGGTAATCTCAAATCAAATGGCGCGAAGGTATCCTTCGTGCCGAGCTGTTCGGCAACATTGCACGATACATTCTATATTTTAAATATATATTAAACAATATAAACTATTTAAACATATAATACTTTTAAAATTTACACACCATTCTCCCCATTCTCCCTTTCCTCCTTGCCACGACCCTTCCTTTATAACTTTTCAAAATTTTTTTTGACTTTTTTGGTTATCCCGGCATTCAAAACAGACATACCATTTTAAAGAGCCCGCAAATACTCTGAACCGTATGTTTTTGTTTTACCGATGAGCTTACACCGAATTTTTACTGTGGAGGAACTGGCGACGGACGAATCGTTCCGCCGTTGGGTGATGGCGCCCACGCAGGAACTCGACCGATACTGGCAGCATTGGCTGCAACAAAACCCCGATCGTGCGGGCATTGCTGCGCGTGCCCGGGAGCTCGTACTCGCGGTGCATGAAATCTACAAAGACGACCTCTCGGACGAAACGCTCCAGCATGAAATCGCTGAGATTACGCGCTTGGCGGAGGAGCGTAAAGCGGACGACCGTGTGCCGTTCTACCAGCGGGCGATTTGGAAAGCTGCGGCGGTGCTACTGCTCACCGGCGGACTAAGCTGGCTTTATTATACGAAGAATAATGCAATAGCACCGGCTGGAAAAGGGCAGGAAATTATTTTGGAGAGCGAGATGCTCGTCAAAACCAACCCGACGGAATTGGAAATGACCGTGCTCCTGAGCGACAACAGCGTGGCTACGCTCGCCCAAGGCAGCAGCATCCGGTATCCCCGGCATTTCACGGCTCATGAGCGACGTGTGTATCTCACGGGCGAGGCGTTTTTTGATGTGGCCAAAAATCCCGCGCAACCATTCCTGGTCTATACCAGCGAAACGGTGACCAAAGTGCTCGGTACGAGCTTCCGCATTAAGGCACTTGAGGGCGATAATACCGAAATGGTAGCTGTTAAAACCGGGCGTGTGTCGGTGTATGCCAAGAAGGAATATGAAACCTCGCAAGGAGCCAAACCCGCGGGTGTGATCCTGAACCCCAACCAGCAGGTAGTATTCAACCGCAAGGAGAACAAACTGGAAAAAGCCGGCACGGCCAATCCGGTGCTGCTGGCTGAATCGGCGGTGCTGAAAGACCAGGTATTCGACGACAGGCCAGTCACCGAGGCGTTCGATGCACTGGCAAAAGTATACGGGATCAGCATTGTGTACCAGCCCGAAACACTTTCCAACTGCGTGATCAGCGCGCAATTCGGCGATGAAAACCTGAAACAACGATTGAATGCAATATGCCAGGCGATTGGCGCCGGCTATGATATGGAGGATGGTCGCGTTGTGATCCGTTCCAAAGGTTGTAATTAATGTGCTGCCAAACGGCAATTTCTAAATTCTAAACCCTTTTCAGAACTAAAATCACCTACCATTAATCCCCGATTTGCCTATGACATACGAGTAACTCTGCTTACCCTTGAATGATAAAGAGCCAGTGATGATTGCGCCATCACCGGCCCTGCGCCTCCCCTCGCCCGGACTGGAATCTGTGGCGATACAGGAGCATTTTGTCCCATCATTTCAATCCTGAACAAAACAATCAAAAGTATGAAAAAACACCGATACCTACCCCGGCTACTTTACAGGGCTATGAAAATATCACTTTACCAATTATTTATTGCCCTTATCTTCGCTACTGTGTCAACAGCAGGCACCGTTGAGACGCAGGATATTCTGAATCAGAAGATTACCATACAGGTCAGCAACCTGGAAATGAAGACTGTGCTAACCAAACTGAACAAGCTGACGCAGCTGCGTTTTACATACAGCTCATCACTGATCAAATCACAGCGGAGGATATCCCTGAACGCCGTAGACAAGCCGCTGAGCGACATTCTGGACGATTTGTTCAAACCTGTCAATATCACCTACAAAATCGATGGAAAACAGGTGATCCTGATTAAAGGCAATAGCGAGCCCGGCAGCGCCCTACCCGAAATCATCCGTACCCAGAGCGGCATCGACCGGAACATCACTGGTAAAGTGACCGATGAAAAGGGATTTCCCCTGCCCGGGGTGAGCATTGTCGTGAAAGGAACCAAGATCGGCACGGCAACTGATACCGAGGGTTCGTTCCAGCTCAGTGTACCCGATGCAGGCGGTGTTCTG
Source organism: Dyadobacter ginsengisoli DSM 21015 (assembly GCF_059568735.1). Classification (NCBI taxonomy): domain Bacteria; kingdom Pseudomonadati; phylum Bacteroidota; class Cytophagia; order Cytophagales; family Spirosomataceae; genus Dyadobacter; species Dyadobacter ginsengisoli. Next base: position 1,344,691 of record NZ_JCANTY010000001.1, on the reverse strand, counting down.
ATTTTTTCATCCGTAGGCTATACATTGCAGGAAATCCCGGTCGGTAACCAGTCCAGCTACGATATTTCGATGGTACCCGACGTCCGTAACCTCGAAATGGTGGTTGTGACCGCATTGGGGATCAAGCGTGATGCAAAAAAACTGGGCTACTCCACAGCCACGGTAAACACCGAAGAACTGACGACCAACCGCACCACTAACCTAGGTAACAGTTTGCAGGGAAAAGTGGCGGGTTTGAATGTGACGCCGCCTGCGAGTGGTCCGGGTGGTTCTACCAAGATCCGTATCCGCGGCCAGTCGTCTTTTGGCGGCAACAACTCCCCATTGATCATCGTAAACGGCATTCCAATCAACAACAGCAGCGTTTCGGCGGGCGGTTCGAATGGAAACGGCACGGGCAATCCGACAGGCGGCTCTTCCGACGCGGGCGACGGTCTGCAAAGCATTAACCAGGACGATATCGAATCCATGACCGTGCTGAAAGGTGCGGCCGCTGCAGCATTGTATGGCTTCCGCGCAAAGGATGGTGCGATCATCATCACTACCAAAAGCGGTAGCAAAACAACCGGTATCGGTGTGGAGCTGAACTCAAATTTCCAGGCACAGCAGGCGTTGGATTATACAGATTTCCAATACGAATACGGCCAGGGAGAATTCGGGAAACGCCCAACCAACGTGGCAGAAGCGCAAAGCTCCGGCGTATTTGCATTTGGCGAGAAGCTCGACGGCAAGCCAACGCCTCAGTTCGATGGAAGTACCCAGCCATATGTGGCGCATAAGGACCGTATCAAGCAATTTTACCGCACAGGAACCAGTTTCACTAATTCAGTAGCATTGTCAGGCGGCAATGAAAAAGGAAACTTCCGCCTCTCTTTTGCGAATACCGATGCCAATGCGATCATGCCGAATTCGGCTTATCATAAAAGAATCTTCAACCTGGGCCTCAATTACAAGTTTACCAAAAAACTTTCGGCCCAACTGAACGCGAACTATTCCAACGAATACAACAAGAACCCGCCCCAGATCGGTATTCAGGATATGAATGCGAATACCACCATTTATACCCTGGCTACCAGCATCGACACCGACTGGCTTAAAAACCGCAAGGATGCCAACGGCAACGAAATGCCCCTGGCGCGTTTTACCAACCGGAATAACCCGTACTGGGTAGCCTACGACCGCTTCGAAAACGTACGTCGCGACCGGATTTTCGGTAATACTTCGGTACGGTATGATTTCACCGACTGGTTGTTCGTGCAAGGCCGCATCGGGCAGGATTACTACACAAGGCCGTACAACTACAACCGCCCGACGGGCACCCGCTCCATTGGCGCCGTCGCGACCGGTTTCAACGGCTATTATTACCAGGATGTCGCCACTTTCCGCGAGCGCAACATGGACATCCTCATTGGCGCTAATAAAACATTTGGTGACTTCGGCATCGACATTACATTGGGCGGCAACCAGATGTTGCAGGTCAGCGACAATGTATCGACTGCCGTGACCAACTTCTACGTGCGCGACCTGTACACGATCGCCAACGGCCAGGTCAAGAACCCGAATTATGGTTACAGCAAAAAGAAGGTTAACTCTATTTACGGATCGGCGGAATTTTCCTACAAAAACTTCCTTTTTGTGAATGTAACGGGCCGCAACGACTGGTTCTCGACACTCAATCCGCAATCAAACAGCTACTTGTACCCGTCCGTAAGTGGTAGCTTCGTGTTCAGCCAGGCATTTGCCAATGCGCCCGAGTGGCTTACATATGGTAAACTCCGCGCTGCTTACGCCGAGGTAGGTGGCGATACCGATCCTTATTCGAATAACCTGTACTATGCGATCAATGCCAACCCGTTCAATGGAACGGCATTGGGTAACCTTCCATCGACGGTCAGCCCGAATGCAAACCTCCGTCCGCTGAAAGTAAAAGAAACGGAAGTGGGTCTGGAATTCAAGACATTCGATAGCCGGTTAAACCTGGATCTTTCATTGTACCGTAAAAACACCGTCGATGAAATCCTGAATGTCAGCATTTCGAATACTTCCGGTTTTAGCCAGACCAAAGTAAATGTGGGCAAGCTGCGCAACCAGGGTGTCGAGTTCCTGTTGACCGTCGTGCCTGTCCGTAACGACAATTTTACCTGGGAAACCAGCTTCAACGGCAGCTACAACATTAGCAAAGTGATTGAGCTGGCCGAAAGACAGGACCGCTTCGATGTAGGTACGGGTGAATTCTTCGGCATTGTTTCCCATGAAGTGGGCAAACCGCTGGCTTCCCTACGCGGATTCGACTACAAACGCGACGACCAGGGCCGCATCGTTACTTCGGGCGGTTTGCCGCAGCAGGGCAACCTGACCACCTTCGGCAGCGCGATCCCGAAATGGGTGGGCGCGTGGGTGAACACCATCAATGTGAAAGGCATCCGGATCGGTACTCAGATCGATTTCAAGGCTGGTAACAAGATCCTTTCGAACTCGAACCTGAACTTCCTGCGGGAAGGACTTTCGAAACCATCGCTTGTAGGCCGCGAAGGCGGCGTGTTGCTGGAAGGCGTAACAGCCACCGGCGAAGCTAATGCACAGCGCGTGGAAGCGCAGCAGTTTTACACCGCCTACCGCAGCACCAACCTGGCCACACCTTTCGTATACAATGGCGCATTCGTGCGTTGGAGAACGCTTTCAATCGGTTACGACCTCTCCCGCTTCGTACGTGACAAGACCTTCGTGAAAGGCCTCACCGTATCGGCGATGTGCAACAACGTGCTGATGATCAAGAAGTACATCGATAACCTCGATCCCGAAGCACAAGTATCCGCCTCCGACAACCTGCAAGGCATCGAAACGCATACGCTTCCGACGACAAGGAGTTACGGTATCAACCTGAATATTAAGTTGTAAAAGGGAAGAAAGGGAGGAAGGAGGAAAGGGAGGATGGACAGGAAATGGACTCATCCACTCATTCACTCATTCACTCATTGACTCATTCACTCATTAAAAAATTAAACATGAAACGAATATTCATATACGCAACAACGCTCGCCATACTTGTATCGGCCAGTTCCTGCGATAAGGGATTTGAGGATGTAAACAAAAATCCGGTACTGGCGACGAGCGTCGATCCGGTTTACCTGTTCTCGAACTCGCAGTTCACGTCGGCCATTGCCACGCAGAACTACCAGATGCAGATCGTCCAGCAGATCAATACGCCTTACACGGGGGTGCTCGAAGGCGGGAACCATAATGCGGTTTCCGATCCCAATTCGAACGCCAATTTCAACTCGCTGTATTTGCAAAACGGCCCTGTAAACCTGTTGACGACGGTTATCGCGCAAACGAAGGATAATCCGGCGCGCAGCAACCTGTACCACATGTCGCGGATCTGGAAGGCCTATGTATTTATGGTTTTGGTGGATACCTATGGCGATGTGCCCTATTTTCAGGCAGGAAAAGCATTTCTGGAAGGCATTAACCTCCCGAAATACGACGACCAGAAAGTGATCTACGACGATATCCTGAAAGAGTTGCAGGAAGGCACCAAAGGACTGGACGCGTCCAAGGCGATCGAAGCCGGTGACCTGTTTTTCAAAGGAAATATCGCGCAATGGAAGAAGCTCGGTAACTCGCTGATGCTGCGTGCTGCGATGCGTTATTCCAAAATCGACGTCGCGAAAGCAAAGCAATATATAGCGATAGCCGTTGACCCTGCGAATGGCGGCCTTCAAAGTTCCAATGCCGACAATGCGCTGATCGCATTCAACAGCACTTTCAACCACCCGCTGGCCAACTATTTCCAGGGTACCGAGCGTGGTAATGTGTACCTCGGCAAAGCTTTGGTCGACTTCCTGAAAACGACCAACGATCCGCGCATCCGCGTGATCGCCGTTAAATACGAAACGCCGGGTAACCCGCTGGCGACTGTCGGCGCCGAGGATACTGCGCCTGCCAGCCAGGAAGGAATGCCTTATGGCTACAACGAATCGACCATCGCGAATGCGCCGGGTTTCCCCGGAAAGATCGGTTCTGCATTCAAATATTCGCAGATCAACCGTCGTACGCTGGGCAAGATCGATGCGCCGGAGTTTTTCATTACCTATTCCCAAACTTCGTTGCTGCTGGCCGAGGCGGTACAACGCGGCTGGGCAACGGGCGATGTGAAAGCCTTGTATGAAGCAGGCGTTCGTGCGCATATGAACCAGATGGCTACCTATGACGTGTTAGCGACCATTTCGACTGCCAACCAGGATGCATTCCTGACGGCTAACCCCTTCGTACCGGCCAAAGCACTGGAACAGATCAACAACCAATACTGGATCTCGTCGTTCCTGAACGGCTCCGAAGCCTGGGCGAACTTCCGCAGAAGTGGTTTTCCGGTGCTTCCGGTCAACAATTACCCGGGTAAAGACCCGTCGGTGAAAGACTTTATCAAAAGATTGGTGTACCCGGTTCTCGAACGCTCTGTGAACGAGGCCAACTACAAGGAGGCAGTCGCCAGAATGGGCCCTGACGAGCTCGGAACGCCCGTTTTTTGGGATAAATAATAATCAATACTAACCCTTAATTTCTCTTTTATGCTTAAACAAACCTTGCTTGCGGGAGCGTTTGTGCTGGGAAGCGTCGCTTCCTACGCACAGGCGATCTCCCCCACTCCTGATCAGATCAAAGCCTACACCTCCGGCTGGAAGGGCGCGCGGTCGCCGGATGGCCGCCCCCATGTATCGGACGCGATCCTGGCCCGCCTGAAAAACATTTCGATGGAAGAGGCCTGGGGCGTGCTCCGAAACAAAGGCTACCACAACCAGTTCGAAGGCGAATGGCAGCTGATCCACAACGACAGCACCATGACCGGACGCGTGGTTACCGCTCAGTACATGCCCGCCCGCCCCGATTTGCAGGACCTGGTGAAGGAAACCGGCAAAAAAGAAGGCCGCGTACAAACCGGCGGTACCAACTCCTGGCCGATCGACGTCCTGAAAGAGGGTGATGTGTACGTGGCCGACGGCTACGGCAAAATCGCTGACGGTACCCTCATCGGCGACAACCTGGGCAACTCTATTTACGCCAAATCCAAACGCGGGGTGATCTTTTACGGCTCGGTACGCGATGTGGAAGGGTTGAGCGAGATCAAAGGCTTTAACGCGTGGATCAAAGGCCAGGATCCGTCGTACATCCAGCAAATGATGCTCACGAACATCAACACGCCGATTCGTATCGGTCGGGCTGTGGTGCTTCCGGGGGATGTTGTTCTGGCTAAAAAATACGGTACGATCTTCATTCCGGCACATTTGGTGGAAGACCTGGTGATTACATCGGAAGTAACGGCCCTGCGCGACGAGTTCGGGCACCTGCGCCTGCGCGAGGGCAAGTATACGCCCGGAGAAATCGACACCAAATGGTCGGACACGATCCAGAAAGATTTTCTGAACTGGGTCAACAACTACCCCGGCAAGCTGCCGATGACGAAGAAGGAACTAGATGACTATTTGAAGGAAAGAAATTATTAATTGCTGTAAGTAACAGGCTTTAAGCAATAAGCAGTAAGCTATAAGCATCAAGTTATACATAAAGCGTTTTGCGAACCTGGTGGTATGCATATAAAACTTATAGTCTGAGGCTTATGGCTTAAAGCATATAGCTTACAGCTTAAAGCATCAAAAAAATGAAAAACATCTTAAAACAAATCATTGAATCGAACAAACAGGTTGAAAGCGCTGAAAAAGCAGCGGCCGCGGCAGAAATCGCCAGCCCTAAAACAGGAGACAGCCGCCGTAACTTCCTTCGTAAAACAGCAGTTGGCGGAATTGCATTAGGTGGTTTCATGTCGATGTCGACCGAAGACACCATTGCACAGGCAACTTCCAAAGTAAGCCGTGCTTCCAAACCGTCGGAGCTGAAAATCACAGACCTGCGGTATTGCATTGTGCAGAATGTGGGACGCACTCCCATTATCCGCATCGATACGAACCAGGGCATTTACGGGCTTGGTGAGGTGCGGGATGGCGCCGATGAGCGTTACGCATTATTTTTGAAGAGCCATTTGCTGGGGCAAAACCCGTGTAATGTGGAGCAGTTGTTCAAATCGATCAAACAGTTTGGTTACCACGGTCGCCAGGCGGGCGGCGTGTGCGGGGTGGAGATGGCGCTTTGGGACCTCTGCGGCAAAGCTTATGGCGTGCCTTGCTGGCAGCTGTTGGGCGGGCGGTATCGCGATAAGGTTCGCTTGTACGCGGATACACCAGAGTCGAACGATATCAATGAGTTTAAGCAAAAAATCAAATTCCGTACACAGGACCAGGGTTATACATGGCTGAAAATGGATATCTCGATCGGGATGTTGCGGAACAATGAAGGCAGCGTGGTGAATAACAAGGTCTGGGGCGGCGGTTTCTCGCAATGGGCCGGCGATTACCATTCTTATGCCAATACCAAACACCCTTTCACCGCAATCCAGATCACGCCGAAAGGATTGGAAGAAATGGCCAAAGTAGTAGAAGAAGTACGCGGCGTGGTGGGCTATGAAATACCGCTTTCCTCCGACCATTACGGCCATTTTGACCTTAACAACGGCATTCGTTTAGGCAAAGCCCTCGACAAATACCGGCTCGCGTGGTTCGAAGATATGGTACCCTGGGAATATACCGACCAATGGAAAACCATCTCCGACGCGCTGGAAACGCCTACGCTCACCGGTGAGGACATTTACCTCAAAGAAGGTTTCAAGGCATTGATCGAGCAACGCGCGGTGGATATCGTTCACCCAGACCTGGCATCGTCGGGCGGCTTGCTGGAAACCAAACGCATTGGTGATTTCGCCGAGGATCATGGCATTGCCATGGCGATGCACTTCGCGGGCACCCCGGTGAGCTTTATGGCCAACGTGCACTGCGCCGCCGCTACGCAGAATTTCCTGGCATTGGAACACCATTCGGTGGACGTGCCGTGGTGGGAAAGTCTCGTGAAAACCACCGACGGCCGTAAACTGATCGATAAAGGGTATGCGCCGGTGCCTCTGGAGGCGCCCGGTCTCGGCATCGAGCTGGTTGACGAAGAGGTAAAAAAACACCTGCATCCGAAAGACAAATCGTTCTTCGCCCCGACCCCGGACTGGAACGAAAAACGTTCGCACGACCGGTTGTGGAGCTAGGGATTCGCAGAATGGTAGGGCGTGAAGTCCTACCATTTTTCGGCTTAATTCAGTATTTTGCGCGCTTCACTCTCATATGTACTGATGAAGAATATTCGCAACGTACTGTTTTACTGCATTACCATCGTCATTTTCGCGGCCCTGCTTTACTTCTTTATCCGACAGGGCACATTCCTCGAAAAAGCCGGCCAGATTACCCAAAAAGCGCAAACCATCTCTTCCTGGGAGCAATTTAAAGATACCTTCGGGCACAATCTCACCCACCCGCTCGCCACGCTCCTTGCACAAATCGTCACCATCATCATCGTAGCCCGCCTGTTTGGCTGGATCTGCAAACTCATCGGCCAGCCGACCGTGATCGGTGAAATCGCAGCCGGGATTTTCCTGGGGCCGTCGCTGCTGGGGATGTTCTATCCCGAAATTTCCGCATTCATTTTCCCTAAGACTTCGCTGAGCAACCTGCAATTTCTCAGCCAGGTAGGACTTATCCTTTTCATGTTCATCATCGGCATGGAGCTCGATCTGAATGTGCTGAAAACCAAGGCAAAAGAAGCCGTTGTGATCAGCCACGCGAGTATTATGCTGCCATTCGCGCTGGGTGTCGGGCTGGCATTGTATATGTATACCGACTTTGCGCCCGAAGGCATCAGTTTCCTGTCGTTTGCGCTTTTTACCGGTATTGCATTGAGTATTACAGCGTTCCCGGTCCTGGCACGTATTGTGCAGGAGCGCGGGCTCTCGCGCACACGGCTGGGCATGATGGTAATCACCTGCGCGGCTACCGACGATATTACCGCCTGGTGTATCCTCGCAGCAGTGATCGCGATCGTGAAAGCGGGAGAATTTATGAGTTCGATCTACACCATCGTGCTGTCCGTCGGGTATGTGCTGGTGATGCTGCAAGTGGTCAAGCCATTGCTGAAACGCATCGGCGACCATTATGCTTACCGCGAGGGACTCACGAAGCCGGTGGTAGCGGTATTCTTTCTGATGCTGCTCCTTTCGTCCTATTGCACTGAGGTAATCGGTATCCACGCACTTTTCGGAGCATTTATGGCGGGGGTAATCATGCCTGCCAATCAGCGTTTCCGTAATATTTTTATTGAAAAAGTAGAGGACGTCTCACTGGTACTGCTATTGCCGCTATTCTTTGTTTTTACAGGTTTGAGAACGCAGATTGGCTTGCTGAACGATCCTCACCTGTGGTTCGTCACCGGGCTGATCATCGCCGCGGCCGTGGTGGGCAAGTTCGTTGGAAGCACCATAGCGGCCCTGTTTGTCAAACAATCGTGGCGCGACAGCCTCATTATCGGTTCACTCATGAACACCCGGGGCCTCGTGGAGCTGGTGGTGCTTAATATCGGGTATGATATCGGCGTACTCTCGCCGGAGATCTTCACAATGATGGTGATCATGGCACTCGCAACTACTTGCATGACCGGTCCCGCACTCGACCTGATCGATAAGTTTCTCCCTGCACGAAAAGGGGACGATCTCCATCCGGCACACCTGCCGTCCCGCTTTTCGGTCCTGATCGCTTTCGCAAGCCCGCAAGGCGGCCGAAAAATGCTTCGCCTGGCCGACAAACTAGTCTCAAAACAGCCTGATGAACAAAACATTACTGCATTGCACCTCTCGCCGAGCAGCTATCTCAACCAGGTCAACACCGAAGAATACCAGTACGAAACTTTCCGCCCGATCAACGAGGAGGCGCACGGGCTGAATGCCACATTCACATCGCTGTTCAAGCCGTCACAGAATATCGAGCACGACATTATCGAAATAGCCAACGAAGGTGAGTTCGATATGCTCATGATCGGGATCGGCCGGTCGGTTTTCGAGGGCACTTTTTTGGGTAAAATATTGGGTTTCACATCCAAGTTCGTGAGCCGTGAGCGCCTTTTCGACACCATTACCGGCAAGGAGAAGCTTTTCCACGCAGATGTTTTCGACGAAAGGACGACACACATCATCAAGTCCGTGAAGGTGCCGGTGGGTATCTTGATTGAAAAAAACATGGATCAGGTCAAAAATGTGTTCATGCCGCTCTTCACCCACGAGGACAAATTTCTCATCCGTTTCGCTGACCGTCTGACGACCGTGAGTAGCCTGCATGTAACGGTCATGGACCCTTCCCGCACCCTTAGCCAGCATGAAGAAGTAGGTGGCGCATTGCATGCACTGGAAGAAAAATCGCCTGAAAACGTGGCGTTGCTTTACGAAAACGTGCTTGAAAAAGATTTTTTGCAGGGCAAAGACCTGATGATCATCAGCCTCGAAAGCTGGAAAAAGGCTGTCGAATCGCACAGCGTATGGCTTTCACATTCACCTTCCGTCCTGATCATACGGGGCTGAATAAGAGACTTTCCGGGCGTCCAGTGCCCGGAAAGTCTCCTCCTGCGGTTTTTAAAAGGAATAATATGTGTTTATTTTACAGGAGCGACGCTAGCATTCCAACTCTATGATCTCTTTTCTACGGCAAAACCGCATTACGAAGTCCCTTAACCCGCAAACTTTCCTTTTCTTTTTCCATAACTTCTTTATCAATGTCGGCACCACGCTGGTTTACGTTTCCGCCAATGTGCTGCTGCTTGAAAATCACCCGGAGTATTCTCTGCCCATTGCCTACATCGCCGCAGCGCTGGCCGTAATGGTGGCCGGTAAGATCTACGAGTACTTTGAGCACCATCTCCTGCTGAAAAAGCTGAGCCTGGGCACCATGCTGTCATCACTATTCATGGTGATCATCGTTATGGGGCTGCTCCTGCTTGGGCACGGTGTCGCTACCGCGGTGGCGGTGATGGTAGGCTACCGTATCATTTACCTGCTTATCAACCTGGAATTCTGGGGTTTGTCCGCATTGGTTTTCGACGTGCGGCAAAGCAAACGGCTTTTCAGCGTGATCGGCTCGGGAGATATGCCTGCCAAAGCTTTGGGCGCCGTGCTGGCCATTCTGATCCATTCACCGTCCGTGTTGGCGATACTTCTCGCTATCTCACTGGTCTTCTTCGCATTGGCTTTCTATACGCAGATTCTGACCTTTCGCTATACCGACATCCCCAATCCGCATCACGCACGTCCCCGCCAGGTCAGCGAATCAGGTTCCCGCATTATAGAAAAGTATTTCGGAGGAAACAAACTGCTTACCTCCCTCTGTATCGGAATGGTGGCTATCGCCGCCGCAGCGACGTGGATCGAATATCATTTCTTTGTCAATGTCAAATACAAATTCCACAGCCAACACGACGTCATTTTCTTCGTTGGGTCCTTGCTGACCGCGACTTATGTCATCTCGACCTTTGTTAAAATAATACTTTCGGGCAAAACAGTGGAGCGTTTCGGCGTCAAACTAACGCTTTACCTGCTTCCGCTGACGACAGTCGCTATTTCGCTAGGCCTGCTGGTTTCCTCGTACTTCCGCAAGGACGAGCCTTCCCTGCTGGTTTATTACTGTATTGCCTACCTGCTTTTCGAGCTGGTCCGAAGAACGATTTTCGACCCTGTATTCCTGGTCCTGTTTCAGCCACTGTCCACCAAAACCCGCCTGAAAGGCCATACGCTCGCCAAAGGCCTTTTCGAACCGCTAGGAATGCTCATCGCAGGCGGGATGCTCTGGATTATCTACAAACAGCAATGGAGCGATATCAGCCTCACATTCGATCTCTCGCTGCTCTTCGCATTGGGAGCACTGATTGTTTTCAGAAGGTCTTACAAGCACTATATGCAGGAACTGAAATCAGCGATCAGCAAACGCTTCATCCGGAGCGGGGAAATGGCCTCCCCGGCCGAAGCATTGCCCATTATTACAGAAAACCTGCAAAGCGACCGGAAAGAGGAGGTACTGAATGCCATCGACTGGCTGGCGCGTAATAAAGTGTCGCTGTTCCGGAAACATGCTGATCACCTGCTGCTCAATCCGTTTGTGCAGGTACGATTAAAGACGCTCCAGACCTTGACCACGCTCGACAAACCGGAACTTTCCGCATCGTTTGTATCATACATCGAAGCGGAGCCTGACGCGGCATGCCAGGTATTGGCGGTAAGACTGGCCTGCGCCAACGGACGGCTGTCGGATGAACAGCTGGCACACTTCCTGGCGCACCATGACCTCGATATCGTCAAAGGCACTATTATCGGCTGCTGGGAGGCAGGAAAAGCATTGCCGCTCATCCACGGTACCTTGCAACGACTTTTCGGCTCAGAGCAGGAAAATGATCAGCTTGCCGCACTGGACTGCCTGAAAGTAACCGGCATCAATTCCTACGAAAACCTGCTCAAGAGCTGCATTCGGAACGGCACCCAACGCGTACGCAACTATGCCATCGAGGTAGCGGCTACGGTAGGTTCCCCTGCCCTGCTGCGCGACCTGCGCACCGTCCTCACGGGTACGCTTACGCCCGCCACCATCCACGCGCTGATCCGTTCAGGCGACCTCGGCATCCGCATTGTTGAGGAATGGTTGCAGGAAGATGACCGGGGCGAACGCATTCGTACGTTCGTCAAAGTAGCTGAAAAAGGCAGGCATGAATTTATACTCCAAATACTTTTTAACCTTATTAAAAATATTTACCATCATAAACTATTTATAAATGATGAAAATATAAATAGTACAAATAGTAATGAAAGTAAAAAATATATAAACAATATAGATAGCTTCACCCATATTGCAGCGCTCAAAGCGCTCAGTCATTATACCATTATAGCTGATTACAAATCACTTATACCTGAATTTGTTGAAAAAGAACTGATCCATGCAGGCCAGCTTTTGAACGGCATGGACGCCTCTGAAACGGACCTGACCTGGAATAATGCACTGGAATACGAACTCGAACTGACTGCCCGGCGGTTGTTCTATCTCTTTATGATGCAGTACGACAAGGATGCCGTGCAAAGCGCATGGAAGGGAATACTCCATGCAAGCAAGGAAAAACGCGCCAATTCACTGGAACTGATCGAGAGCCTGCTGCCGCGGATGCTGTATCCATCGCTGCATGCATTGTTTGAAAACATACCCATTCAGCGCAAGCGCGATGCGCTCCGACAGTACATGGGTAATGCGGATCCGGGACTGTCACTGATTACCTGCGTACTGTCCCAGCACGAACGATCCTTCACAACCTGGACCATCGCATTGGCTGTCCGCAACTGTGCCGTTGCTGAGTCTGACCTCGGCTATCTCGAAAAACTGGCTACCCACCCTTCCCGCCTGATCCGGGAGGCGGTTTATGACAAATACAACTTACTGGCGCAGCGCCCCGATCTTCAATTCTCACTTCGAATCCCAATGAAACACGCCGAACCGACCCAGCAGATCTCCGAAATGGAAAGGGTGATCGTACTCAAAAACACACGCCTTTTTGAACAAACCCCTGAAAACGTATTGAGCTCCATTGCGCCGATTATGAAAGAAGTCACTTACAGCGACGGACAGGAAATATTCGCGAAAGGAGATATCGGCGATTCGATGTACATCATTTATACGGGCCAGGTAGGGATCTACGACGGTAAAAAGCAGCTCGCATTATTCGATAAAGGGGAAATTTTCGGCGAGCTCTCATTACTGGATACCGAGCCCCGCTCTGCCACCACCGTCGCGGAAACCGACGCCCTTGTCTTTCGGATCGATCAGGAAGATTTCTTTGAACTGATGGAAGAACGTGATGAGATCCTGCGTAACGTGCTGCGTATCCTGTGCCAGCGCATACGCGTACAGAACGAAAAAATGCGCCAGCTATAACGCCCTCGCCATGCCTCTGAGGTGATCGAGATGCTGTTGCTTGACCGCATCCCGGCGCCTTTGCTCCGAAGCTGTCCAGTAGCTGTGTGCCTCAAGAAAACGCACTTGCACGGCGTCCCAGGCCGGAATATCCTCGACCATGTCGCGGGTTTTGAGTTCTTCGAATAAGGTGGCTGCAATGCCCTCAAAATCGGTTCGGCCAAGATAATCCAGGTCGGCGTCGCAAAGAATCATTTCGAGGTGATTTTGGGGGGTTTGCGGGATCCTCGTGGCCATGATCAAGCCGCATACCACCGAAATCTGCGCGTCGCTGTACCCAAAACCGGGCAGCACTTTGCGGGCGAGCTCACAGCCCGCCTCCTCATGCCCCAGATAGGTCGTCATAAATCCGCTGTCGTGATACCAGGCAGCCGTACGCAATAACGTCAGCGAAGCTTCGTCCCGGACGCCTTCCAGCGCTGCAATTTCACCTGCTGCCTGTACTACGTCGATGGTATGGTGCAGGCCGTGATAATAAAGCGTAGGATCCAGCCTGCTTTTCAGCTCGCTCAAAATATATTTCCGGGCTTTTTCAACGTCCATAGCTACTCCAGTACTTCATAGATCAACAACGGATTGGCCTTATTTTTGAGATTTACTTCGCCCACCAGACTGCATTGGAATGCCTCTTTCAGCTTTTCATAAGCCGGTTCGGACACTACGACCTGCCCGGGTTTGGCGATCGACTGTAACCGCTGCGCAATATTCACCACATCTCCGATCACGGTGTAATCCAGACGTTTCAATGCGGCCGATCCGATGTTACCCGACACCATTTCTCCTGAATTAATACCGATCGACACCTTCGGAAAGTAGCCCGACTGGTCCGATAGTTCTTCATGAAAGCCGTTGATATGGTTGCGTACGGCCAGCGAGGATTCTACGGCCCTGTCGAGGTGGTAATCACCGCGGAACACAGCCATTACGGCATCACCCATGAACTTGTCGACATGCCCGCCCTGTGCGATAATCTCTTTGACCATCACATCGAAATACTTATTAATGAGCTTCACCACGACGTCGGGGCGTTCCTTTTCGGATATCGCTGTAAACCCGCACATATCCATAAAAACGACCGTTCCTTCAATGTTCTCGCTCGTCATCAGTGACTTTTCGAACGTCTCCTGCGTCATGAACTGCAACACCGACGCGTCGACGTACATCCGCAAAATGTCATTTTCGCGCACCGCCTTCAATGTCTCTTTTAACTGTGCGACATATAGCAGCGTTTTCTCCATTGTAACTTCCAGGTCTTTGAAGTCAATGGGTTTGGTCAGAAAATCAAATGCACCCCGGTTCATGGCCGTACGTATGTTATCCATATCGCCATAGGCCGAAACGATTACGGATTTCAGGATCGGGCTTATTTCACCCAGCCTGATCAGTAATGTAAGCCCGTCCATTTCAGGCATATTGATATCGCTGAGCACCATGTCCACGTCGGGATGCTCCGCGAGCGTTTCCAAGGCTTTCAGGCCGTTTTCGGCAAAAATGAATTCATATTGCTGTTCGCGGATCTGTCGCCTGAACTTCTGTTTGATGAGCAGTTGCAGGTCGGCCTCGTCGTCCACTACGAGTATTTTGGCTTTCATAAAATAAGGAGCAGTTTCTCTTTCAGTTCGCTAAAATTAACAGGCTTGGTCAGGAAATCGTCCGCACCCAGCTGCATGGCCTGGTCGTGATTGGCGCTGTCGCCGTAAGCGGTGATCATCATCACCTGCGGAGGCGCGGCCGGATGATCGGCACGGATCCTTTTGAGGAGCTCGATACCACTCATGCCGGGCATATTAATGTCCGAAAGGATCATAACCACTTCCGAAGGATGGTTTTTCATGAATTCCAGTGCTTCTTCACCCGAAAAGGCGAACGAAAACTCCAACTGCCCGGCACGGATCTCGCGCCGGAATTTCTGCTCAAAAAGCGATTTGACGTCTTCCTCGTCGTCTACAACCAGTATTTTCATCTTCGGCAAGGGTTAATCAGGCGATGGGCAGGGTAATGCGGAACTCGGTTTTTTCACCTTCTACGGTATCCACTTCGAGCACGCCGCCGTGCCCGCTGGTGATGATGTCGTAGCTCATCGAAAGGCCCAGACCGGTACCCTGACCGGTCGGCTTGGTCGTAAAAAACGGCTGGAATATCTTCGCTTTCACGTGTTCCGGCATGCCAGTTCCATTGTCTGAAACCCTGATATATAGTTTGTTATCAAATTTTTTGGTGCTGATTTTCACCTCTGGCTTATACTCGCCCAGCTGGCCCGCCTCGGTGAGTTTTCGCTTTTTCTCCGCAACGGCATAGAATGCATTGGTAAAAAGGTTGAGAAAAACACGGCCCAGGTCCTGCGGGAGCACATTGACAGTCCCGATCGTCGGGTCAAAATCCGTCGTTAATGCCGCATTAAACTCCTTGTCCTTCGCACGCAGGCCGTGGTATGCAAGGCGCATGTACTCGTCGGCGAGCGCATTCACCTCCACAGGCTCCTTCTCGCCCGACGACGCCCGCGAGTGTTGCAGCATTCCCTTCACAATCGAATCTGCTCGTTTACCGTGGTGCGTGATCTTCTGCTGGTTCTGGCTCAGGTCGCTGATAATGCCTTTGATATAATCCTTGTCGTTTTCCTCAATTCCGGTCTTGTCGATCTCCTCTTCCAGCTCCTGGCAAAGCTCTACCGACACTTCCGAAAAGTTGTTCACGAAGTTAAGCGGGTTCTGGATCTCATGCGCGATACCGGCGGTAAGCTCTCCCAACGATGCCATTTTCTCACTCTGTATCAACTGGTTCTGGGTCGATTTCAGCTCTTCGATGGTCTTTTGGAGCTCCTCTTTCTGCTGGGTCAGCTCCTGAGTGCGTTCGGCAACCAGGTATTCCAATGACTGCTTCTGTTCTTTGGCGATCTCTTCGTCACGCAAGCGGTCGCGCCGTTCCTGTGCTAAAACCTTTTGCTGCTTCCTGGCATAAAACCATATCACAAAACAGAAAATCCAGGCAAACATGGTAACCATGGCGAACATATCGCCATAGCTTTTATGAAATTTAGGAAAGATCAGCTCGATGGTATCGCTCAGCATGGATGCACCCACAAACGGAACTATCGACTGGACCGTAGAGCGAATAGGCTTAAAATCCTCCTCCTTGTAAAAAAACCATAGTAATGCAAGCAGGGAAAGGTTCCAAACCCAGGTAAACATCTCGGGCTGCCTTGCTATAAAATAGATCGCCACCAGGGCAAACACATAAAAGCGCGCATATTTGAAAAAGTTGGCCCATTTAGGCAGCTTATCAGCATGCTGCATGGCCTGATGGGCAAATTGGACGAGAAAGAAGGCTACGATAAAATGCATGTAGATGACCCGTATATACTTGTTCGCTTTGGCTAAAACCCCGTTCAACCGGCAAAATAGTTATTTTCCCGCGTAAATTCTGTCCTATGATCCGAACGGGCCTTTTGCTTCGCCTCTAATTTATTTCTAACTGATTTTTAATGTAATTATAAAACAGTTTTAATACCATTTTTAGCATAGCTCCGAACCTTTGCCCGCAAGTAATTCAAACTAAGCGAACATGTCCTATAAACTTGTAAAACCGATTCTCATCGCGCTGCTGATGGGAATGGCATCGGCACGGGCCCAGACAAGTTACAATTTGCAGCAGGCCCTGCAAACGGCAAAATCCAATAACCCCATATTGAAACGGGAGCAATTCAATGTCGATATTTCACAGAGCGATATCACCACCGCGCAGCTTCGCCCCAATGTGATACTGAACAACCAGTCGTTACAACTGGTGCAGTCCTCCAAGTTCCCGGAAAACACCGGCTGGTTCAACGGTGCTAACCGGCAGATATGGTGGCAGCTGACCAAGCCTTTTCAGCTGCCTGTACAAAGAGAGAATAAGATCAATTTCGCACAGCAAAATGTCAGGCTGACCCAGAAGCAGTATGCCGACACTGAAAGGCATCTGTTTCAGACAGTTGCGCAGAAATGGCTGGATGTCTGGACGGCCCGCAAGCAACTCGATTTATTGGGTACTGCAAAGGCCAATATCGATTCACTGGCCAATATCAATCGCCTTCGTCTGAAAAACCAGGTAATCACCACAACAGACCTTTCACGAACCGAACTCCTGGCCAACCAATACGCGATCCAGCTCAAATCAGCCAGTCAGCTGTATGCCAACGAGCTGATAAATCTGAAATTCCTGATGGGTGTACAGGACTCGATCCGGATCGATACTACCGACCAGTTTGCATTTGCGTTCCCCGATCGGATGGATGCAATCGTTCAGCAAGCCCTGCAGAACCGCACCGATATCCAGGCCATTAAGTCGACCATGGACGTCGCCGACGCCAACATCAAACTGCAAAAATCCAGCGCTTTACCGACCCCCGAACTGGGATTGATCTACAACCCGCAAAACAAGGCACATTACATGGGTATTTACGGAACCCTGGAAATTCCCATTTTTTCGCGAAATCAGGGTGAGATCAAAAAGTCGCAGGTGATCAAACAGCAAGCCGAACAGGACCTGAGAGCCACAGAGACGCAGGCCGAGACCGAAATTATGACGGCTTTCAGAAGTTACATGACCCACAAGCAGAATGTACAGAATTTCAATCAGTTACTAATTCAATCCCAAACAATCCTCAACAGCGTCAAGTATTCTTATCTCCGTGGCGGGACGACCATCATCGACTTTCTGGAAGCCCAGCGCAGCTGGCTCGATACCCAGCAGCAGTACTACGATGTGCTCAGCCAATACCGCCAGAGCTACATCGACCTCCTTTACGCATCAGGACTGATCAATCAAATCGCGCAATGACAATGAAGAACTTAATCGTTTGCACCTGCCTGACCATAACATTGATTGCGGGCTGCAAAAACAAGGCTAGCAATAAAATCGTCCAGGATAACTCGACGCCGGTCGTGAATACTTCCGGCACTAAAATAACATTCCCACAGGCAGAAAGCGCGGATTTCTTTCAAACTGAAAGCATATCAAGCAGTTCGCTGATGGCCAATGTAACCGCTCCGGCCAAAGTTTCCGCCACAGTGGTGCGCTCCGACGAGGGCGCGTCCGGGAACATCGTCATTTTCGACAATCCGGAACTGGCGGGTAACTATACCCAGCTTTTGCAACACCTGACGATGATCAACCAGATTCAGAACATCAATATCCGTCAGCGCAAAACCGAACTTTCGCGGATCAAAGATCTGCAGGAGCATGGTGCCGCCACCGGGAAGGACCTGCTTGAATCACAGACGGCCCTTTCGATGGAAGAAACCAACCTGATCAACGAACGCTCGGCCATTATCGAACACGAAACCAAGCTGAAAGCCGGCGGTTTCGAGCCAAAACAGCTCCGGCGCGCACCTGCCGGTACCGCTTACATCATATGTGACGTGCCCGAAAGCGAGCTGAGCCAGGTCAGAAAAGGGAGTCATTGCACCATCACCTTTACCGCATTTCCAAACGAAAACTTCACCGGCACTATCGACGACATCGCCGATCTGGTGGACCAGACCACCCGGATGATCAAGCTGCGGGTAAGTATCAACAATTCGACCGGCAAACTCAAGGCCGGGATGTTTGGCACCGTGGCATTTGGATTGAGCGAAGGTAAAAAACTCAGTATCAACAAAGATGCACTGGTAACCGTGCAGGGCCGCAATTATGTTTTCCTTAAAACCGCACCACTCGTTTTTGAACGCAGGGAAGTGAACATCGGCGACCAGATCGGCGACCGCATTGTCGCATTCAGCGGCGTGAAGGGTGGCGATCATGTGGTCACCAAAGGCGTCATGCAACTCAAAGGTTTATCGTTCGGCTACTAACCCCTCCCCGGATATGCTACAAGCTCAGATCTTCATCAGTGCCGATCACTGGAAGGACGAAATACCACTTTACGAATACATTATGCAGTTCCTTGTCAAGCAAAAGGTACAAGGTGCCACCGTGTACCGCGGAAGGCTCGGGTTCGACGGCAAACATCTGAACCGTCCCAACGACCTGTTCAGTTTCGATGAAACACCCATGGTGATCTCCTTCATCGACGAGGAAGAAAAAGTCAAATCCGCATTGACCCGGCTTCGGAAAGAAGTGAAAAGCGGATTTATAGTCACCAATCATGTAGACAAGTGGAATTAAAATGATCAAGAACCTGCTTTTTTTTAGCCTTCGCAACCGTTGGGTTGTCATTGCCGTCAGCTTTGTGCTGATGGGTGTAGGCTACTGGTGTTTTACCCAGCTGAAAATAGAAGCCTACCCCGATATCGCCGATACCAACGTGATCGTGGTAGCCCAATATCCGGGCCGTGCTGCCGAGGAAGTGGAACAACAAGTTACCGTACCGATAGAAAGGGCGTTACAAAACACCCCGAATGTACTCGACAGGCGCAGCCGGACCATCTTCGGACTGGCAGTAGTGCAGCTGACATTTAAAGACGGCACAGACGATTATTTCGCACGCCAGCAGGTAACCGAAAGACTCGCTTCCGCCGAACTGCCCGACGGCGTCGCGCCCGAGCTGGCCCCGTTGTCGACGGCTGTGGGGGAAATCCTCCGCTATGTCGTAGAGGCGCCTGCCAGTTACAGCCCCACCCAGCTCCGCGATTTGCAGGACTGGGTGATCAAACCGGCATTGCTGCAAGTACCCGGCATTGCCGATGTGACTACATTCGGAGGGCCGTTGAAACAGTTTCACATCATTACTTCACCCGAAAAACTGGTCAAATACGGACTGTCGATGCAGAACGTGATCGACGCCATCAATGTCAACAACCAAAATACCGGCGGGAATGTGATCTCGCGGGGCGGGCAAGGATTTGCGATACGCGGGCTCGGGGCGATCAAAAACGAGCAGGACATCCAGAATATCGTGCTGAAATCCGACAATGGCGTGCCTGTATTTGTACGCGATGTGGCCACGGTCGAAGTCACACCTCCTCCTCCAAGCGGCGTGATGGGCTACACCATTACGGCTGATAAAGTGGACGTTAGCAGCGGTGTGGAGGGTATTATCCTATTGAGAAGATACGAAAACCCAAGCGAGGTGTTGAAGGTGCTCAAAGAGAAGATCGCCGATCTGGAATCGAGTGAACTGCCCGAGGGCGTGCATTTGAAGCCTTTGTATGACAGAAGCTTCCTGATCGACCACTCGCTGGAAACTGTAGCCCATACCTTGTTTGAAGGTATCTCCATTGTGGTAATCCTGCTGATCTTTTTCCTGGGCAGCATACGGAGTGCATTGGTGGTAGCCCTGACGATCCCGTTCTCATTGCTGTTCGCGTTTATATTGATGCGTTTGACCGGTATTCCCGCCAATCTGCTGTCACTGGGCGCAATCGACTTTGGTATCATCGTGGACGGTGCGTGTGTGATGGCCGAGCATCTGATCCGGAAATACCGCACAGCCAGTCCGGAAGAAAAGCAGCAGGGGATCGTCAAAATCACCTTGCTATCTGCGCAGGAAGTAGGCCGCGAGATCTTCTTCTCGGTGACGATCATCATCCTCGCGTACATGCCAATCCTGCTCATGACCCGCGTGGAAGGCAAGCTGTTCTCACCCATGGCATTGACGCTCGCATTTGCCGTGATCGGCTCCATGCTCGCCGCATTGACATTTATTCCCGTCCTGATCTCTTTCGCCTATAAAAAGGCGCTGGCCGATCCGGATAAACCCATGAAAGAGCATAAGAATTTTGTTTTGGATTTTCTCACCAATTCCTATTCCAAAGCATTAGCCGGCTTTCTGAAAAATTACAAGGCAACGGTTTTGATCGGATTCAGCGTCGTCATCGTGCTCGTGCTCTTTGGGGTAAAACTGGGAACCGAATTCCTTCCGACGCTCGACGAAGGCTCGATATTCCTGCGCGGCAATTTCCCGTCGGGCATTACCATTCAGGAGAATGCGAGCTACGCTCCTAAAATCAGGAAGATCATTGCCAAATACCCGCAAATCTCCTTCGTAATCACGCAGACCGGACGTAATGACGACGGTACCGACCCATTCCCCGCCAACCGGAACGAGATCCTGGTCGGTTTAAAGGACTATGAATTGTGGAGCAAAACCATCACGAAAAAGGAACTCGTGGAAAAGATCAGGCACGATCTGCAAACCCAGCTTCCGGCGGTCGCATTCTCGTCCGGTCAACCGATCATCGACCAGGTCATGGAGATCGTAACAGGCAGCGCGGCAGATCTCGCCGTCTCGGTAGTCGGCGACGACCTGAATATGATGCGGAAAAAAGCGGAAGCCATTGTGAAGATCGTCAAAGCTACGCCGGGAGCCGACAATGTCAATATCGAACAGGAAGGCCCGCAGGAACAGCTGGCTATTACTATCAACCGTGAAGCCGCAGCCCGTTTCGGGATCAATGTTGCCGACATCCAGAACATGATCGAAGCAGCGATCGGCGGAAAAACCATTTCGACGCTTTACGACGGTACCAAACGCTACGATATCGTGATCCGGTTCCTGCCCAAATACCGCAACTCCATCGACGCGATCAGGAATGTGCAGGTACCATCTCTGACCGGCGCCCTGATCCCGATGAGCCAGCTCGCCGACATCCATTTTATGGAGGGACAGACCAATATATACCGTTACGGCAGCAAAAGGATGGTTACTGTCCGCACCAATATCCGCGGTCGAGACCAGGGTGGATTTGTGAAAGAATTACAGAAAAAGCTGAATGCGCAGGTGCACGTTCCGAAAGGATACAGCATTATTTACGGCGGCCAGTACGAAAATCTGGAACGGGCCGGCAAACAACTGGCATTCACCATCCCACTGACCATCGTGATGGTATTTCTCTTCCTGTTCATGCTTTTCAAAAATCTCCCGCACACCATGGTGACAATGAGCTGTATCCTGTTTGCACTGGGTGGAGGTATCGTGGCATTGCTGCTCAGGGGTTACTACTTCAACGTTTCCGCCGGGGTTGGCTTTGTAAGCATTTTCGGTATCTCGGTCATGGCAGGGGTATTGCTCGTCTCCGCATTGAACCGCATCACCCAGGCATCTGAAAACGACCTGGGAAAAAATGTGCTGGAAGCATCGTCAGAGCAGTTGCGTGCCATGCTTTCGATCCTTGTTGTAGCCATTATCGGTCTGGTACCGGCCGCGATTTCCTCTGGCATCGGTTCCGACGTACAGCGGCCTCTGGCAACAGTAATTATCGGGGGCTTAACCAGCACATTACTGTTCGCGCCGATACTCCTTCCGCCGCTGTATTTGTGGAGTGAAAAGCGGCGCAAACCCCGGAAGCCGAAGGAAGTATTGGAGTTGGAATAGGCTGTCAAAAAAAGTATTTTTGTTTTTATCGAAACTAAAAACACAGACTATGGCAGAGAAAAACCCTGTTCTGGAGGCTAAACGTTATCTAGACAATGCGCGGACAATTTTGAGAGAAAAAGCTGTCAAGGAAGATGACCGTTACACCGATCGAAAGTATGTGAAATTGGCCGGGCACGCGGCTTACACCGGGGTGCTCTTAGCGTTAGATGGACTTTTTGGCCTGAAAACCAAGGGGCGAAAGGATGTCAATTGGTATAGAGATCAAGTTGCAGTAATGGACAAAAAATTACTTAGCAACTTTATGAGTGCCTATGAATTGCTGCATCTATCCATGAGTTATGACGGTAATCAGGAAGTCACCACTGCGCAACAGGGCCTCAAACGCGCCGACGAAATCATCCAGTGGGTGGAGCAACGGACAGCCACTTGCTAATTTCCCGATTGCCAATAGATAAACAGCGCCGTGCCAAAACAATTGGCACGGCGCTGTTGTATTAACACACTCAGTATTTCAGCCTTATAATAATTATCCGGTGGATAAAACGGCTGTTTTTAGTTAAATTTCCTAAGTCTTATGTCCTTTGTACACCAGGCAGACTCAACTATACACTTTAAACTATCCATCGATGAAGCAAAAGCGCTACCTCCTCTTTCTGCTATTCTTATCAGCCAGTTCCGTTATCGCACAAAAGCCTCCTTCCATTGCCGGTGAATACCATCTGCAAGGCGTTATGGAAACCGCTTCGGCCATTTTGCTGAAACCCGACAGTACTTTCGAACTGTACTTTTCCTATGGGGCCATGGACCGGCAGGGCCACGGTAAATGGACCTTTCAGAACGGGAATGTGGTACTAAACAGCCGGCCCCGCCCGGAGCGTGATTTTGCGTTGGTGTCCAGCAAAATGGAAGCGGATAGCTTTATCACCGTCAAGATCGTCGATAGCAACCAGCAGATTCTTCCTTTCTTTGAAACGCTGATCCACACCAGTGAAGGTGAAAAGTATGCCAAAATGAACCAGGAAGGTATTGTCCAGATCCCCAAAAACAAAGCTACCGGTATCGACCTGTTCTTTACGCTGGCTCCCGAACGCTACTCTTCCTTCCCCGTTACTTCCGGCGAAAACTACTTCGAGTTCCGGATCGAGCCATGGATCATCGAAATCTTCGTTGAAAATATCACACTCAGACCCCAAAAGAAAGGACTCTCCGGTGAACATCCGCTGCTGAAAGGCGATGCATTCTCCTACGAGAAAATGAAATGATCAGACGTACTGGCGATCACCCAGGAGATTGATGTCTTTTACTTCGATGACATACTGCCCATAACCATATTTCGTCACGTTGATCATCGCCCGCCCGAGTTGTGTGAGTGACGACGCGCCATTGGGAAAAATCGCTTTCATGACCGGATAAAGCCAACCAAGATACTTGTACAACGGCAAAGCGTTTTGCTGGCCCGGTACGGCTTTCAAAAAGCCGGGACGGAATGCGAATACCTGATCGAAAGGCAGCTTACGCAGCTCATTTTCGGTTTTACCTTTCACCCTCGCCCACATGAGGCTGCCCTTTTCGGTGCTGTCGGTACCACCACCCGAAACGTAACAGAAAGTCATCTCCGGGTTCCGCCGGCTGAGTACTCCGGCTACGTGCATGGTCAGGTCATAGGTAATGCGCCTGTATTCAGGTTCCTTCATCCCCACCGACGACACACCGAGGCAAAAATAGCAGGCATTATATCCCTTCAATTGCCCTTCAATAGGTGAGATGTCATAAAAGTCTTTGTGAACGATCTCTTTGAGCTTCGGGTGATTCATCCCAAGCGGCTTCCGGTTGATGATGAGCACCGACTCGACCTCCGGGTTGTCCAGACATTCGAGCAGCACCCCCTCACCTACCATGCCTGTCGCGCCAGTAATGATTGCCCTGATTTTTCCTTCAACGGCCATAGTTTGTTGCGGTTTGAAATGTGTTGATACCGCAAGATAACGATATTTTAAGGCGACTAGGCTTCAAAATTCGTGGAAACGGACACTGATTTCCAGTTTTCCAGTTCAGCTGAAAATGCCGCGATTTTCGCTTGTGCCAAACCGTATGCGTCTTCGCCGAGGACCAGATGCAATGGCGGATGCGCCTCGCCTGCAATGCGGATCATCGCATCGGCCGCCTTGGCAGGATCGCCGGGTTGGGCGCCGTTGATCTGCTGCTCATGTAGCGCCTGCGTTTCGCGTACCTGCTGATAATCCGCAATCTGGTTTTTGGGTGTTGCAAATGATCCTGCGGTCAGGAATTCCGTCCGGAAATAGCCAGGCTCAACGACCGTCACTTTTATTCCAAAATCCGCTACTTCTTCAGCCAGCGATTCGGAAAGCCCTGAGACGGCGAACTTAGTGGCGCAATAGATCCCAAATCCGGGAAATGCGCCCGTGACGCCTCCGATCGAAGAAATGTTCATGATGTGCCCGGACTTCTGCGCCCGCAAATGGGGCATCGCAGCGCGGATCACATTGAGGGTACCAAACACATTCACGTCAAAATTACCCCTCGATTCCGCATCTGAGAGCTCTTCCAGGCTTCCCGCCAATCCGTAACCGGCGTTATTCACGATCACATCTATACGGCCGAATCTTGCCAGGGTATCGGCGATCGCCTTACCCACGCTTTGCTCGTCGGTAAGCGATACGCTCAACGGCAAAAAATGCTCTCCCGAGCTCCCTACTGCCGTTTTGAGGTCACCAATCGACCTTGAGGTCGCCGCCACTGCATAGCCGTCTATCAATAATTTTTGCACGAGCGCCAGTCCCAGGCCTTTGGAGGCACCGGTAACAAACCATACTTTTCTGTTTTCCATTGTCTTTGTTGAATGATTTAACAGGACAAAGGTAAAATGGCCGCGACGCGCCGACGTTGCGCCGTTCAAACAGATACTTACGAAATTCAAACAATGCGGTAGGCGGAGGGGGTTTGACTGGTCTGTTTCTTGAAAAAATTGTTGAAATGCGACGGCTCTTCGAATCCCAGACTGTAACTGATCTCGGAAATGTTCCAGCTGGTATGCCGCAACAATGCTTTCGCTTCGGCAGTAAGGCGTTCGGCAATGTGATTCGTGGTAGTCTTTCCGGTCGTTTCCCGGATCGCCCGATTGAGGTGGTTGACATGCACAGAAAGTTCCTGTGCAAAATCATTGGCCGAGCGCAGTACAAAACGCTGTGCCGGCGATTCGATCGGGAACTGGCGTTCGAGCAATTCCGTAAAAATGGCAGTAATGCGCGAATTGGCGTTGGGGTGTTGATACAGTGCTTCCGTCGGCTGCATCTTTAACGCGCAGTGAATGAGTTCGGTCACATAACTCCGTAACAGGTCGTATTTAAAAGGATAATCGGAGCTGATTTCGCCGAGCATTTTCTCGAAAATCTGGCTTACCTGTTCATCCTGGCTCTCCGATAAGATGTACGATGGTTTGCCGCCGATGACGAACATAGGAAGGTCAATGATATTTCCGCGCATGCTTTCCAGGAAAAAACCTTCCCTGAAAATACAGAAATACCCGGTGATCCGGTCGCATGCAGCCTCCCAGGTGTAGGGTACCAGCGGGTTGAAAAAGATCAGCGCTGTACCGTTCAGTTCCAGGCTTTTATCCGCATAATGATAAATGTTATGGCCGCGGATCAGGGCGATCTTGTAATAATCGCGCCGGCTATACGGAACCCGGGCGGGGTTCAACGCATAGTTTTCCCCCATTGCGAACACATTGAAATGCCCGATATCCTTTTGCAGGTCATCGGGCAGCCAATTGAGCTTATGCTGGTAAAATTCTTCGAGTGTTTCGTTCTTTGCCATGAGCGAAGTTACGAAATTCAATTATTTACCAGTGCATAAAGTTCATTCTTAATCAGTTTTACATTGTTGAGCTGAGGAATTGCGATCACCTTGTCCCTCGATGACGTGGAGGACAGTACCTACGCTACCGCACCACCCGGTTCCTGTCGGTCCAGTGTGCCAGCGACAGAACCACCACCTGCAGCACTACGAAAGTGACAAACAACGCAGGAATAGAATCCTCCGGCGGCGGGCCAAATGTATTGGCCACCTCTGCGATGGCAAAAAAGGTTACCAAAGCGCCCAGCGCCCATTTCCCCTTCGCTTTCAGCGGTTTGGTATTTTTGATGTAAATCCAAAGGCCGGTAATGAAGATAATGGCCTCCGTAGTGACCGTAAGCGGCAGGGAATGCCACATCCCCATTCCAAATTTGCTGTCTCCGAACGGCGTCAATGGAAGGTCCGGAATGTGCACCACCAGGTCAAGAAACCAATGGCTCAGCACGGCCAGCCCTACGATCAGCGCGCTTCTCAAATCTTTTTGGAAAAACCAGTAAATGGCCCCGCACACTAGTCCCCATACGATACCCATCGCGAGACTATGCGTGTAGGGATAATGCACAAACTCAAAAGGCGTCACCTCCGTAAAACCGGGTTTGATCTTCACCTGCTCCACATCCAGCAGCAGCAATACCGGCCATAGTATGTCGACGAATTCGACCGCGACAAAAAGTGTGAGGAGCGATACTTTGGGAGCTATTTTTTTAACCCCGAATGCTAAACCATAATGACCTAGAAACATGATAATGTGATTGATTAATGACCCTGCAAAGGTATCCGGGCCATTTCTCAACGCACTTGACCTAGATCAAGAAATCAGTTCAGCTGTTTCCTGCGAATACGGCTGATGGTTTCGGGCGTCATGCCGAGCATCGAGGCAATGTACTGCAACGGGACCTGGTTAAAGATATCCCGATGGCCCTCGAACAGCAGGTTATAGCGTTGCTCGGCCGTCATGGAAAGGAATGAAAACACCCGGTCTTCGAGTGTCGTAAAGCAATGCGCAATAAACAGCTTCTCAGTCATGGGCCATTTCGGGATATGGTCCCCTATCCGGTTGTAGTCGGCTCGATCGATCGAGTAGACGGCCGTGTCGACCAGCGCCTGGATGTTCCAGCGGGCGGGTTTCTCAAAAATAAGGCTCGCCAGGTCGGTCACGAAATAGCCCTGCGTACAGATCCATTGTGTCACTTCGCGGTCTTCCAGGTCCACGAAAACCCGGAGCAGGCCCGAACGGATGAAGCTGAGCCGGTTGCATTGCCTGCCTGTTTTCAAATAATAATCGCCCTTCCTGATGATTTCTGGCTTAAAAAAAGCAGCTACCGTCGCCAGCTCGCCCTGGTCAAAGTCAAAATAGGTATGCAGGTAATGTTCAAGTTCTGTCATAGTTCCGCGCTAAACTGGCCATAAATGTAGCAAACATTGTGCGGGCATGGACGACCAGTATCGCACAAAAGTGTCCGCATCCGAACAGCCCAAAATACCAGAAGGCCATCAAGCAACTGTAAAACAATACATTATATTTGTGGCATGTATTTTATACAATGTACTATGTAATACAATGTAGTGCCTGTTAGCCATGAAAATTCATTTGATAATCAATACCCATTCCGTGCTCTTACCATGATTAAGAACTATTTCAAAATTGCCTGGCGCAACCTTCGCCGGAACCGCGCTTTCTCAGCCATCAACATTTCCGGCCTCGCGATCGGACTGGCTTCCTGCATGCTGATCAGCCTGTACGTGATCGACGAGCTTAGTTTCGACCGGTTCAACGAGCACGCAGACCGCATTGTCCGCGTTTTCTTCAAGGCAAACATGCAGGGTGGCGAGATCAATGAGTCACATGTAATGCCTCCTACCGCCGGTGCATTGAAAAATGACTACCCGGAAATCCTGGAAGCGACCCGATTGCGCCACGGAGGCAAGCCGCTCGTTTTATTGAACAACAAAATCTATAACGACGAGAAGCTGGCATATGTAGACTCCAATTTTTTCCGGGTTTTTACGCTTCCATTCATCCAGGGCTCGCCTCAGAAGGCTCTATTGGAACCAAACACGATGGTCATTTCCGAAACCACAGCCATTAAATATTTCGGCAATACCAATGTCCTCGGGAAAACCATCACATTTAAAGATTGGAAGGCGACCTACCGCGTCACCGGCGTCATGAAAGACATCCCGGCCAATTCCCATTTCCATTTCGATATGCTGGGCGCTATGGCTACCATCGACGAGGCTAAATCAACCTCCTGGATGACATCCGAATTTTTTACTTATCTCCTACTTCAGGACGGTTACGATTATAAAAAACTGGAAGCAAAACTCCCTCGAACCGTCGAAAAATACGTCAGCCCGCAACTGAAACAGGCGATGGGTGTCACACTGACCGAATTCCGGAAAAAAGGCAACGACCTGGCGCTTCACCTTCAGCCATTAACTGACATCCACCTGCACTCCGATTTTCAGTATGATCTCGGTGTCAATGGCGACATGAACTACGTATACATTTTCGGAGCCGTAGCCGTGATCATGCTGCTGATCGCCTGCATTAATTTCATGAACCTCTCCACCGCGGGTTCATCCAGGCGTGCACGCGAGGTGGGCGTGCGGAAGGTGATGGGTTCAGAAAAAATCGAGCTGGTGGCCCAATTTCTGATGGAATCCATCTTGCTGACATCCATTGCGCTGATCGTGGCGACTATCCTATGCATCGTGGCATTGCCGCTCTTCAATGACCTCTCGGGAAAAACACTTAGCCTGCAATGGGACAGCATCCCCGGCCTGGTGCCTGCATTGCTTCTGTTTGGCTTATTCGTCGGCATTTTTGCCGGAAGCTACCCTGCGTTTTTCTTGTCGTCCTTCAAACCGGTAGCGGTGTTGAAAGGCGGCGCTTCGGTGATCAAGCTAAATTCTTCGGGCAGAAATATCAATCTGAGAAGCGGACTGGTCGTTTTTCAGTTCTTTGTCTCCATCACGCTGATGATCGGCACGACGGTGGTTTATCAGCAACTACAGTTTATCCGGAATAAGAAACTCGGCTATAACAAAGACCAGGTACTTGTGATCCCCTCCTGGTCACTAGGCAAAAACGAAGCCGCCTTCCGCGAAACCCTAATGAATGATTCCCGCGTCGCGCAGGTAAGCCTTTCCGGCTATGTACCGGCCGGGCCCTCGGACAATAACAATTTCACCGTCAATCCAAACGGCAACCCCGATCAATTCGTCAAAACGCTGCGCTACGAGGTCGACTACAACTATATGGCGACTCTTGGCATGAAAATGGCCTTCGGACGCAATTTCTCAAAAGCTTACGGCACCGACTCCTCCGCGATCATCATCAATGAAACTGCCGCTAAAACTTTTGGCTGGAAACCTGAAAAAGCGATTAACCAGACGGTTACCCGTAATAGCAACGAAGGGACGAAAGCGACCTACCACATCATCGGCGTGGTAAAAGACTTCCATTTCCGGTCGATGCACGAAAAGATCACGCCACTGGTAATGACGCTGAGCAATGGATGGGGATGGGTGCTGGTTAAGACGCGCAGCCGCGAGGTTTCGGGGCTGCTGGCGACGATGAAACAAAACTGGGACAGCTTCCGGACCGACATGCCGTTCAGCTACTCCTTTCTGGACGATCGCTTTAATGAAACATACAAAGCCGAACAAAAGACCGGCCAGATCCTGGGCACTTTTGCAGGACTGACAATCTTCGTTGCTTGCCTGGGCCTGTTCGGGCTGGCCACATTCACCGCTGAGCAACGGACCAAAGAAATCGGCGTACGGAAAGTGCTCGGGGCCTCGGTAGCCGGCATTGTCACCCTGCTTTCAAAAGACTTTCTCAAACTCGTGGGCATCGCGTTGATCGTGGCAATACCGGCTGCCTGGTGGCTCATGGACAAGTGGTTGCAGGAGTTTGCCTACAAAATCAGTATTTCCTGGTGGGTATTTGCACTGGCAGGGACCTTATCAATACTGGTGGCACTCTTTACAATTTCTTACCAGTCAGTCAAAGCCGCGCTGATGAACCCGGTTAAATCCCTTCGTTCCGAATAACACTTCCGAACATATTCGCGCACGTTGCGGACCATTTTCCGGTCCGTAATGTGCGTTCAATCAGTTGTCAACGGAATTTCTACTGCATTGCTGTGAAGTTGCTACCTTGCACGCAAGTGGCTTTTAGCAAGTATAAAACCGGCCACAACTCACATGCACACCACCATACATTGCCAGATCACCCGGCACACCTACGTTTTTCAAACCGGAGCCATTGTAGAGGTCCGGAAAAGAGTTACTGAAAAGAAACAAGGTGAGGCAGACTCCGGCTACCTGATCGCCGATACGGGCTACGGCCTCCCCGGTGCTATCCCTTTCGACGCCGTTAACCCATTAAACGACTTCAATCCATCGGGAGAAGCCTACTACGGCAAATGCCTCCTCACATCCGTCTCGAACTTTTCCAGGAATACCGGACCCGACGGGCAGGCCGACACAGGAACGCCCGGTATTGTGAAGCCGGAAAACGTGCGGGTCATCCACTATCCGGATTGCCAGCAACTTGTTTTCCACATGCCCGCGAACGCCCGGGACGCGCGAACATTCCGGATCACCAACCGCGCTTCCGGCGAGGCGATCGAAGAATGTCTGGTTGGAAACAGGCTGAATGGCAGTACTATGCTGCTAATCAATACGCTGCCCTATCCGCCCGGTTGCTACGAAATCGAAGCGGACTGGCCAGACGGGTGGACCCACCAGATCAGGTTTATCAAATTCAATGAGGGTTTCCCAAAATCCGGCTATTCCGACCCGCCGCCGCATGTACTCCGCGCCATACGTGGGGAAGAATTGCATTTACTGCCGTCATTCCCGGAAGAACCGGCCCCTAAACCCTCGGTGAGCAGTATTCGTCCCAAACCGCACGAAGGGTATGTTTCCCCTCCCGGCAATGTACGTATGGTCCAAAACGACCATGAATACCGGTTGTATGATTCCAATGGTGTCGAAATGGATTCCGGTTTCGACCACGAGAAATTGAAACAGGAAGTATTTGCCCGGTTCACACGCAGGCTGGAATACACCCAGAACGGCCGCGGTGGCAGCATTTACTACAAAGAAGGCGAACTGAACATTCATTTCGACTGGGAATTCGGGGGCGGTAACGCCGTGGTGATCATCTACATTCCCGAGGTAAAGCACTGGGAACCGCGAACGGGAACTCCCCTGTCCAGAAGGGACGAAATCCTGACATTCCTGTGCGAGCAGGTCATCCGGGACCAGGCACCGGGATGTCACTCCAAAATCTATTCCAACTCCATCAGCATTCTCTACTGAGATAGCCCCTGGAACGGTTATTGATGAGCAGTGTCTTCATCAAAATACATGATCATGGCACAAAATTCAGAAACGATCGAGACATTGAACGATCTTATCCTGATCAACAATGATCGCGTCGCCGGCTACGAGAAGGCCGAAGCAGAGGCCAATGAACTGGAAAACGATCTTCGTGCACTTTTTCGTGACCTGGCCGATGAAAGCCGCAGGCACGCGGCCGAGTTGAAAAACCTGGTGAGCACCCTGGGCGGCGAACCGGCCACAGGAACGATGCTCTCGGGGAAGTTGTATCGCGTCTGGATGGACATCCGCGCCACATTCACTTCCGATAACCGCAGAGCTGTTCTTGAAAATACGGAGGCGGGTGAAGACGCGGCCAAAAAGGCTTATGTAGAAGCTTTGCAGCAACCTTTACCGGCCGATATCCGGCGGGTTATCGAACACCAGCAAACCAATATCCGCACAGCCCACGACACGATCAGGCACGAGCGTGATCGCCAGCGTGATGTGTCACGATACCCGCTCACCACCTAGCAAAAAAGGCCGTTTGCACTGCCCCTAAGAAGTTACGTTTCTTGGGGGCATTTTTATGATCAGGAACACAAACCCCCGGGGCTAATTCGTGGCCGTTTCAACCTGTTACTGCAAAATCCAGACTTCCCGCACATTCAAGAAATATTTGTAATTCATTGATAATGAAATAGATATTTGAGAGTACTGATATTTTTTCAAACTTTTTCTTAAATTCCTGTAACCTTTCCCGGTACGGCTAGTTACCACATCAAAATCACCGCAAAGAGCAAGCTATTGAATACGCTGACCGACAATTCGCTAATGCTCCGGGTAAAAGCCGGAGACCTCGATAAGATGGGCTTGCTCTTCGAACGGTACAACAGACCGTTGTTCGCATTCTTCTATCATATGACGCATAAGCGGGATGCCAGCGAAGATCTGGTGCAGAATGTGTTCTACCGGATGATGAAATACAAACATACGTTCACCGGGGAGGGCGAGTTCAGGACCTGGATGTATCACCTGGGCCGTAATGCGCTCAATGACTGGGTGAAACAAAACAGGTCGTTCAATTTCTATGACGTCAACGAGGTCGCCGACCGGATCGCAGGCGGTGCCCTGGCCGATGAAAGTATCGAGCGGCAGCAGGACAAGGATTTTTTGCACGAAGCCATGGGCGCATTGAGCCCCGAATACCGGGAAGTGCTGATACTAAGCCGCTTCCAGGAAATGAAGTACGAGGAGATCGCCCGGGTTTTGAATATCAATGAGGGAACCGTCAAAGTGCGTGTGCACCGGGCATTGGGAGAATTGAAAAAAAGATTTTTTACAAATGAAAGAAGATAACGGCATGAACTGCGAATATACACGGGACCGATTGACCGAATGGCTGAACAACAATCTCAGCAAAACCGAGCAGATCGAGGTAAACAAGCACCTGGCACAATGCACGAATTGCCAGGAAGAGTTCGAGGCTGACAAGCAAATCTGGACCAACCTTGAAAAAATCAGGGTACCGGAGCCGTCGGAGCAGATGCGTGACAATTTCTACGCGATGCTCGATGACTTCAAGGAAAAGGAAAAAGCCGCGGTACGCTTCTCGTTTCATAGCATGATGGAAAGCATCCGGGAGTTTGTATTGCCACAATGGACTGTGCAGGTTGCATTCAGTCTGCTGCTCGTGGGCTTAGGCTGGGTGATCGGCAACAGGACTAACCGGACCAAGGTGTCCGTCACTGCCTATCAGCAGCAGATAGAAACCCTCGCCTCTCAGGTACAGGATATGAAAAGTACCATGATGCTATCGCTCCTGGAGAACCCTTCGGCCACTGAGCGTCTTCGGGCAGTGGGATACACTAGCGAGATCGCGCATGCCGACGATCGTGTCCTGGAAGCGCTGTTTGCCACCTTAAACAATGATCCGAACGTAAATGTAAGGCTTGTCACGCTTGAAGCGCTCACACAGTACGCCGACAATGCGACGGTACGCGAGGGGCTGGTGAAATCGCTCACTTCGCAGGATTCCCCGATGGTTCAAGTAGCCCTCGCCGACCTGATGGTAAAAATGCAGGAAAAGCGCTCTGTGAAGGCGCTACGGACATTGTTACAGAAAGAAGACCTGAATGACCTCGTCAAAGTGAAAATCGAGCAAACGATCAAAGACTTATCATAAAACCATAATCAACTATTAGCCATGAAGTATTTTGCAATCCCCCTGCTGGCGGGAGCAGTGTTCTGCTGTACCCAGGCCCCGGCCCAGAAGCTGGAATTCAAGGAACACGTCAGCAAAGCGTTTTCGGTGAACGGCAATGCCGCTACAAACACGCTGGCCATTTATAACATCAACGGATCCATCAAAGTGGAAGGCTACAACGGCGACAAAGTCGTACTGGAAATCGACAAAAAGATTTCAGCCAAGACCCAGGAAGTGCTCGACCAGGGCAAGCAGGAATTCCGGCTGGAAATTGAACAGGAGGCCGACAGCATTATCGCTTACATCGCCAATCCGTTCGATTCCCGACCGAACCGCAACCGGAGAAACTGGGACGGCCCGAAGATCCACTATAATTTTGAACTGGATTTCGTTGTGAAAGTACCCTATTCGCTCAACCTTCAAGTTTCAACGGTCAACGGGGGCGATATCAACGTCAACGATGTGGTCGGCTCACTGGGCGTCCGCAATGTGAATGGAGCGATCAAAATCGTCAATGCCAAGGGCCCGGCCAGTGTACACACCATCAATGGCAATGTGGAAGTGAATTATCTGACCCTGCCACCGGGTGAATCGGATTTCAAAACCCTGAATGGGGACATCAAGATCACCTATCCCACTTCCCTGTCCGTCGACTGCCAGTTCAAAACGTTCAACGGCGATTTTTACACCGACTTCCCTAACATAGAAAAGCTGCCCGTGAAGGTGGTCAAAAATGCAGAAAATCATGAAAACAAAACTGTCTATAAGCTCAGTACCGAAACGTTTATCCGCATCGGTAAGGGAGGCCCTACCTACAAGTTCGAAACTTTCAATGGCAATATCTATCTTAAAAAACAATCATAACAAAATGAAAACCCCGCGTATTCTGGCACTTATTGCACTCGCCGCATTCACTACCCTATCGGCACCCCTGCTGGCTCAAAGCGATCTCAAAGAACAACTGACCGTGCCGCTGAGCGATCCGGCGAAACCAGGCTCGCTGAAAGTAAACCTCGTCCGCGGCTCCATCCGCGTGACCGGGTACAACGGAAATCAGGTGGTGATCGACGCTACCTCCAAACAGGAGAAGCCCGAAAAGCCCAAAGAGAATGCCGAGGGCATGAAACGCATTTCGAAAAATGGTTCGCTGGACATTACTGCCACCGAAGAGAACAACATCGTGAGGATCAGCTCAAAACTCTTCAACACGCAAATGGAGTTGAATATCAAAGTCCCGCTGAAATTCGCATTGAACGTCGGAACGGTGAATGATGGCGATATCTTCATCGAAAATGTGGAAGGTGAAATGGAGATCACAAACGTCAATGGCGATATCCGGCTCACCAACGTTTCGGGTTCAGCCGTTGCCAACACGGTCAACGGTTTGCTGAAAGCGAATTTCAAGACGGTTGATGCAAAATCACCGATGGCATTCTCGACGCTGAACGGAAATGTTGATGTGACACTCCCTGCTACCGCGAAATTTGATGTTAAACTCAAATCCGACCGCGGCGAGATTTACAGCGACTTCGATGTGGACGTCGACAAATCCGTACCGCAGGCGAGCCGTACCGCCAAGGATGGCATGTACAAAGTCAGCATCGAAGACTGGGTAAAAGGCAAAGTCAACGGCGGCGGCAGCGAAATCATGATGAAGAATATGAACGGCAATATTTACGTCAGAAAGGCGAAGTAATACTGACTCATCTTTCTTCCAAGCCCCTGGCAGATCCTGCGCCAGGGGCTTTTTTATTGACCTGTACGGAAATTTTACTGTGTCGCCGCCGGCTATTCAATTGTCGCGCCGAGCTCGATGAGCATTTTCTGAAGTTCGTCGAGCTTTCTGGTCTTTACCGAAGCCATGATCTGCTCGGTGGTCGCCTCGGCGGTGGCGATGGCTTCGAGGTAAATCTTCTTGCCGGCATTGGCCAGTTTTACGTACGACACACGTGCATCCCGGCTGTTAGCCTCCCTTTTGACGTACCCCAATTTCTCCAACGGCGACAGCATCCGCGTGATTCCCGAGGCTGTCAGGCCGACTTTTTCGGCTACGTCAGTACGCCTCAGTTTCTCGTCCTGAGCATTGGCCAAATGGTGTAGAATCATGAATTCATTAAGGCTGATCCCGTGACTTCCCAGCTTCACATCGAAGCGTTTGGCAGTGACTGTCTGGATCATAGTGAGGTTCAAAAAGAGTCTGAGTTCCTGAGAAATAGTTGACATATAATTGAAATGTATTTGATTTATAATTGATACATACTTGACTTTTCAAGTATTATGCAAATATATAAATCTATTATTTGACTAGAAAACAAATGATTGTAAAATTTCAATATGAGCATACGAAGTACACTACCCCGAATGTGACCGGAGTAACTGGCGATAGCGTTCCAGCACACCGGACTTGGAAATGAAGCCGACGAACACCCCATCCGTTTTGACAACCGGCAAATTCCATGCGCCGGAATCGTCGAACTTTTTGACAATACGCATCACGTCGTCGAATTCGCTGATGACCACGACCGGCGGCTTGGCCAGGTGGGCAATCGTGAGCAGATCCTGCGCGTCGGGCCTGAAGAACAACGGACGGATATCGTCCATCGAAATGATCCCAGCCAGCTTCCCGCTTTCGTCCAGCACCGAAATCATGTTCCGCTTACCGGTGCGTACCAGATCGGCAAGTTCGTCCGGCGACGCATTGACTCCGATCACCTGGACGTCCTTGTCGATGAGGTCGGGAATATGAAGAAGCGAAAGCAGGTTTCTGTCATGCTCCCGCGTGAAAATTTTTCCTTCCCTCGCGAGGTTTGCCAGGTCGGGAGATACCGACGAAAACCATTTCGCCATCGAAAAAGAAATGACCGAGACCATCATGAGCGGGATAAAAAGATCATAACCGGAAGTCGACTCCGCGATCAGGAAAATAGCAGTCAGCGGTGCGTAAAGTACGCCGCTCATCACACCGGCCATACCCACGATTACCAGGTTATTGACCGGCACGTTTGTTACGCCCAACTGCACACAAAGGAGCGCGAAAGCATAACCTACCAACCCGCCCGCGAAAAGTGAAGGTGCAAAGTTACCACCGTTGCCGCCGGCGAAAATCGTAATGGATGCTGAAAAGGCTTTGAGCAGGCAAATTACCAGAACAAATATGATGACCACCCATTCGTGGTACCCAATAAACCGGAAGAAGCTGTTTTGGATCACTTCCTGCATTTGTCCGTTGGTAATGGCTTTGATGGTGTCGTAACCTTCTCCGAAAAGCGGTGGATACAGGACGCACAAAACCGACAAAACCGCCCCGCCCAGCATCGCTTTTTGAATGCGGCTAAGTTTCAGATGATGAAAACCCTGGTCGACATACCGCGCGATCGTCACGTAATAACGGGCATACAAACCACAAAGAATACCGAGGATCAGGTAGAAAAGCAGGTTATGATAGTCGAACGGATTGCGGGTCTTGAACTGGAAAAGCACCGATTCTTTCAGGAGAATCCTGGAAGTAAGACTGCCGCAGACCGCCGCGACGACCAGCGGTAAAAAGTCGGAAAAAACCACTCCTGTGAGCAATATTTCGAATGCGAACATCATCCCGGCAATGGGCGCGTTGAACGCGGAAGCGATACCCGCCGTCGCGCCCGCGGCCAGTAGTAAGGTCCTTTCGCGGTAGTCCAGCTTATAGGTCTGAGCGAAGTTGGAGCCAATCGCGGCGCCTGTCACTGCAATGGGACTTTCGAGCCCGGCAGACCCTCCCAACCCCACGGTAATGGCGCTCTGGATGATCTGCGAATACATTTTCACGGATGATACCACGCTCGAATTCCTGGCAATCTCATACAGGATTGCCGGAATACCTTTCCGGTCCTGCCCCTGGAAGACAAACAACACAACCAAGGTGGTTAATACAATACCCAAAAAGGGAAACAGAATGTAGAAGAATACCTGTTCTTCAAAATGGACCTTGTAGGTGATCACATAATGAATGTAATGCACGAGCGATTTGAGCAATACACCCGCCAGTCCGCAGGTGATACCCACCAGCACACCCGAGAAGATCAGAAACTGCGTGCGGGTCAGGATGCTTTTGAGCCAGAATATGATGATTTCGTAGCTACGGGCCTTACGGAGGCTGTAACGGGTGAAGTTCCTTCGGAACCTCAGGAAATTATAAAATTTCTTGATGCTGTTTTTATTCACAATCAGTCATTTACGGGTATAGGTCCGGCACAAGTCGCCCAATTCCGTTTCCGGCAAATCTCTTTGACCTCAAAATTCGTATGCATTAACAGAATAGCAAATTACATTCCCGTTTTGACGCAAGACCTCCAATATGATCAAAAGCCTTAAAATCACTTTCAGCATCATCCCGGTCTGGATAATTTACGTGATCGTGACAACTGGCCTGGAAAGCAACCTTTTCAAGGAGCGGGATTTTCTCGGATCTATTCCCTGGATGCGGGCTACACTTTGGGATTTTTACGCCAACGCTTTGGTTATCTACCTTTGGATTTGCTACAAGGAGCCCGGAATTCTTCTCAAAGTGATGTGGCTAGTGGCCATGATCTGCCTGGGCAGCATTGCCAGTTGCGTGTATATCCTCATCCAATTGTTCCGCCTCGGTCCCGGCGACGGCGTCAGGGAATTGCTATTGAACCGACATGATTGAGACACTCCTGCTTCCGGTCACGCTCAGCCTGCCTGCGTGTTGCCTCATTATGGCGGCAGTTTGGCTATGGGCCTACCGCATCCGCAATGCCGGTGTGGTGGATATTTTCTGGTCCTATAATTTCCCGGTTATTGCATTGATTTTACTTGGCTTCGCTGACGGCCTCACGCAACCGGTTTTGCTCCTGGCCGCCATGGTGATCGTATAGGGCCTACGGTTAGGCACACACCTTGCGAGGCGCGTATTCACCCATATACAGGTAGAGGAAGGCCGCTATGCACAGTTGCGAAAGGACTGGGCACCTTACGTCGACCGGCGGCTTTTCTGGTTTTTTCAGGCGCAAGGCCTTTCTAATGTGCTGCTGGCCACCCCGTTTTTTATTGCGACGGCCAATACCGCGTCTGAACTGTCGGCTTTTGGAATACTCAGGCGCTGCATTATGGCTCGTAGCCCTGGCAGGTGAAACTGCGGCCGACCGGCAGCTTGAAGTTTTCAAGAAAGCCCCGGAAAACAAGGAGAAAGTCTGCGATGTCGGATTATGGCGCTATTCCCGTCATCCCAACTACTTCTTTGAATGGCTGATATGGGTTTCATTCGCTGTATTTGCGCTGGGATCAGCATTCGGGTACATCGGCTTAGTCAGTCCGGCGATCATGCTCTACTTGCTGCTCCGCGTGACGGGCATTCCGGCTACCGAGGAACAAGCGGTCCGGTCCAAGGGAGCGCTGTACGAGCGATATCAACGCGAAACGAGCGCATTTGTACCGTGGTTCCACCGGTCCAGGCGTTAAACCCGCTCAGGTTTTCAATCCAAACGTTATTCTTTATCGTAGGTTAAAAACAATTTACCCCCACGACATTTATGTGGCTCGACAGCATTTTAGAAAAAGACCGGATCCCGGATTTCCTCATTCGCACACGCATACGCCAACTGCTGCAACAGCGTCTCGACGACGAGAATAAAGGTGACATGGAGCGGCAGCAGGAACACCTTTCGGCATTCATAGCAAAACTCAAGAACACTCCGATTGCCGTCAGCATAACCGATGCCAATGAGCAGCATTACGAGGTACCTACGGAATTCTATCAGTATTGCCTCGGCAAACACCTCAAATACTCCTCGGCGTACTGGAAACCGGGTGTATCCGATCTCGACACTGCGGAAAGCGATATGCTCGAACTTACCTGCGAACGGGCGGAATTGGCCAGTGGCCAGCAGGTGCTTGAACTCGGCTGCGGATGGGGCTCTCTTTCGCTGTACAGGGCAGTACGATATCCCGATAGTAATTTCACAGTCGTCTCTAGTTCCAGGACCCAAAAACAGCACATCGATGACCAGATTTCAAAGCGGGAGATCAGCAACCTGACTGTGCTGACCGCCGACATGAATACATTCGAAATCGACCAACGATTCGACAGGGTCGTTTCCGTGGAAATGTTTGAACACATGCGTAATTATCAGTTGTTGCTCAGCAAGGTAGCCTCTTTCCTGAAACCGGACGGCAAGCTCTTCATCCACATTTTTACTCATCGTGAATACGCTTATGTGTTCGAAGTAGTGGATGAAACAGATTGGATGAGTAAGTACTTCTTTACCGGCGGGGTCATGCCTAGCGACGATCTGATGTTCTATTTCAATGACGACCTGACAGTGAAAAAGCACTGGCATGTGAGCGGCAGCCATTACGGAAAAACCGCCGAGGCCTGGCTGGCGAACATGGATCTGCACAAAAAGCAGATAATGCCTATTTTCGATATGACTTACGGCCAGTCCCAGGCTCTGAAATGGTGGGTTTACTGGCGGGTGTTCTTCATGTTCCTGCGCCGAGCTCTGGAATTTCAATGCAGGCAATGAATGGATTGTGAGTCATTATCTGTTCGAAAAGCCCAAATCCAATGCCTAAGCTCATCCTTTGCATCGTTGTGTTCCTGGTATCTATGCTCACGATACTTCCCGCACCAGCCTATCCGTTCCGGATGCTCGCGATTATTATCGATGAATTTCCCTGGCTCTCGCTAGTCATCACCATAGCGTTACTGTTCCTGAACACCCGAGGCACCGTATACACGCAGCCGTGTACAGTCCTGCTGGCGGGCGCGCTGATCTTTTTTTCTACCCCGATAATACGCGCTGTTCTCTTAAAACAGGATCTGGACCGTCAGCTCTCCGATGCGCTCGGACCGGTTTTCAAACCATCACAGCAGCTTTCGGCAAACCCTTTCAGCATTGTAAAATTATTTAACATTGTTAGAGAATTGCCCTATCAGCGTAAAATCTATAAAAACGACCAAAAGGCGCCACTTTCGCTCGCATTCTACCCCTCGGTCCAAAAAGGTTTGCGGCCCTGTGTCATCGTGGTGCACGGAGGCTCCTGGAAAAGCGGGGACAATACCCAGCTGCCAGAACTGAATAGCATCCTGGCCAAGCAGGGCTATCATGTCGCAGCTATTAACTACCGGCTGGCACCGGACGCGAAATCGCCGGCACCGGTGGAAGATATACGGCATGTCCTGCATTTTCTCCGGACCCAGTCCGAAACGTGGCAGATCGACACCAGCCGTTTTGTATTGTTGGGGCGATCTGCGGGAGCACAAATCGCATTGCTGGCAGCCTATACCCTCAACGACCCGTCGATCAAAGGTGTAATCGATTTTTATGGACCAGCCGACATGGTCTGGGGTTATTCCGTTCCGTCCAATCCATTAGTTATGGATTCCAGAAAAGTGATGGAAGATTACCTGGGCGGGCCTTACGATCGGTTTGTTAAGAAATATGAAGACAGCTCCCCCATCCGTTTCGTCACGTCGCATTCCCCACCCACCTTGCTCATTCATGGTCAGAACGACGTGCTGGTCGCCTACGAGCACAGCCGTCGTTTGAACAAAAAACTGACGGAGCATCATGTAAGGCATTATCTGCTGACACTCCCGTGGGCCACACATGGCTTCGATTATAATATCAATGGTCCTGGCGGACAACTGTCTACCTATGCCGTGTCCTATTTTCTGAACACTGTCACCCGATAATATGCTGAAAACAGCGATCATAGGAACCGGTATTGCCGGAATGGGCTGCGGCCATTTCCTGAACGGACACAACGACATTACCCTGTACGAACAAAATGATTATGAAGGCGGGCACACCAACACCGTTATCGTCGACGAACAGGGGAAGCCGGTTTACATCGACACGGGTTTTATGGTTTTTAATTTTCAAACCTACCCGCTACTCTGCAAACTTTTCGAACAGATCCAGGCCCCGATCCGGAAAACCGATATGTCATTCAGCGTACAGCATAAGCCCAGCGGCCTGGAATACAGCGGTACCAGCCTCAATCATTTGTTTGCCCAGCGCACAAACCTCCTGAATTTACCCTACCTCAAAATGCTCGCTCAGATTGCCCGTTTCAACAGGGAGAGCGTCGCCGTACTCGATAACCCCAGGTACGCCAGCCATTCAATAGCGCAGTACATGCGGGAAGAGGATTATGGTGACGATATACTCTGGAAATACCTGATACCGATGAGCTCGGCAGTATGGTCCACCCCCATGGAAGAAATGCTTGATTTTCCGATTGTGACGCTGGTCCGGTTTTTCAAGAATCATGGATTTCTGGGTCTCGACACGCAGCATCAATGGCACACGCTTCACCAGGGCAGCAGGTCATACCGCGAGGTCTTAATCGCACCTTTTCGCGACAGGTTTCGGATCAATACAAAAGTCGCGAAGATAGTACGTGCAGGCGTGCGCGCGATCGTACAATGCACAGACGGCACCGAAGAGAGCTACGACCGGGTAATCGTCGCCAGCCATGGCGACCAGGCCCTGCGTATGCTCGACGCTCCCACAGACACGGAACAGCGCCTTCTCTCTTGTTTCAAATACCAATACAACAAGGCCGTGCTTCACACCGATGCGGCCGTTATGCCCAAAACAAAGCGCGCGTGGAGCAGCTGGAATTACCGCATTACCCATGAAAATGACCGCCTGAGACCCAGCACTATATATTGGATGAACCGCCTTCAGAATGTTTCAGAACACGAAAACTACTTCCTCTCCATTAATCCACACGACGATCTGGATCCCCGTGCGATCATCCGGGAAATCGACTATGAGTACCCTCTGTTCGATATCCCGGCCATCAACGCACAGGCAGAACTCAGCACGTTGAACGCCGATGGCCCCGTCTACTTCTGCGGCAGCTACTTCAAATACGGGTTTCATGAACACGCATTTGCGAGCGCAGTCCGCCTTTGCTCGCATTTGACAACAATGAATTTTTTGCGACTTTTCTTGATCCTACCCTGACTTATTCCAGCGCCTATTTCAGGACCGATGATATGAAGCTGGAAGAAGCGCAAACAGAGAGAAATACGATCGGCTTTGCCGTAAACTCAACCTCCGCCACACCGACCATGTGCTGGAAATCGGCAGCGGCTGGGGCGGTAACGCCATTTATATGGCACGAAACTACGGCTGTCGGGTTACTTCAGTTACCTTGTCGGTCGAACAGCAGAAACTGGCCACAGAACGTATCGCGGAGGCTGGTCTGTCGCACAGGGTCGAAGTGGTTTTGCAGGATTACCGCACCATCACAGGCAAGTTCGATAAGATCGTCTCCATCGAAATGCTGGAAGCCGTCGGGCACCGCTACCTGAAGTCTTATTTCCGGAAATGTACAGAACTGCTCGAAAAAGAAGGTATTCTGGCTGTGCAGGTAATTGTATGTCCCGATTCCCGCTACGATAGCCTTCGAAAAGGGGTAGATTGGATACAGAAGCATATTTTCCCAGGATCGTTGTTACCGTCGGTCGGGGCTATCAACGAAGCGGTGAACGCGGCCGGCGACCTGACGATGATCGACCTGAAAGAGCTCGGGTTGCATTATGCCAGGACTTTGAGACTCTGGCTTGCGGAATTTCAGGCAAATCTCCCCCGCGTACAGGCGTTGGGTTTCGACAGCATATTTACCCGCAAATGGGTTTATTTACCTTTGCTACTGCGAAGCTGCGTTCCTGATGCGCAACATCAGTGTTATCCAGGTCGTTTACAGCCGCCCGAACAACAGGCAGATCTGATAAGACAAAACCCGTCGCATAAATACACGACGGGTTCCAAGATGGCTTTTCTTTTCAATATTTAGTTGGCTCGAGCCAGCTGCACTTCCAGCCGGATATCTACATTCCGGTCGTTGCCATTGTAACGGGAGTTATAGCCGCCGGTACCGATA
Organism: Dyadobacter ginsengisoli DSM 21015; assembly: GCF_059568735.1. Lineage (NCBI taxonomy): Bacteria > Pseudomonadati > Bacteroidota > Cytophagia > Cytophagales > Spirosomataceae > Dyadobacter > Dyadobacter ginsengisoli. The sequence goes on along the minus strand of NZ_JCANTY010000001.1, from coordinate 1,301,163 downwards.
CCCACACCCATTCCGCCGCCCATGCCGATACCGCCTCCGAGGCCGATACCGATGCGCGGACTAAAACCGGAGTTAGAAGACGATTGTCCGTCAACCTTGATGCTCATGCCCATCATGGATGTTTCCCTGGCATTTACCGCCATTAAGGCAAACGGGATCGCGATCTGTTCGGTCAACTCGCCATTCCGGTCCATAGAAATGTGGGATTTGATGCTACCATCAGGCCTTACGAGATCTATCAAATGCTGGCCTTCCTTATCTTTCCAAACTGCCTCTTTGTTGTAAGAATCCAGCAGCAAATCGAGGCCCAGGCTGTTTGGAAGGTCTGTTTCGATCCTTTTTAACGCCTTTCTGTCCTCCTTCGCAACCACGGGGAATATGAGTGCATACGATTCTTTTCTTTGGCCTTCCGGGCTGAATGCAATTTTAAGTCCACTGCTCAGAATGTTCTGAATCGTGGACGGGTCCTTGGTTTTCAACGTGATGTATACGTACTGGTCGTCGTTGATGATCCCGTATTTCAACCGGGAACGCTGGTCCTGCTGGTCAGGCTTGATCTCGTCGACATACGAGAAAGGCGCATTCCACTTCGATTCATAGGGCATGGTTTTAGAGGAGCTGCAAGCGCCGAGGGCAATCAACAGTAGCAGAGACCAACTGTTCTTTATAGTTTTCATTTTGTTGGTTATAACGATTAGAATTACTCTTGTAACAACGAAATCCTGCAATTAATCATTACGACAAACTATAACAAATCGTTGCATCTCAATCCCGCACCACCGCCGACAGGAGCATTTCTATCTTTCTGTGCAGTTTTTCGGGTTCGAATGGCTTCGAAAGCGTGTCGTTCATACCGGCTTCCAGCGCTTGTGCGACCTCCTCCGGCAATACCGTGGCCGACAACGACAAAATGGGCGTGTCGATGCGCAGTTCCTCGCGTGCAAACCGGGCCGCCTGAAAACCATCCATCTCCGGCATACGTGTATCCATGATGATCAGGTCGAAAGTTTCGTGGCGCAGCTGCTCTACGGCTTCCTTCCCATTCCCCACTATCGTCGCATCCAACTGCCAGGTTTTCAGGTATTTCCTCAGCAAGAGTGCATTAATGGGGTTGTCTTCGGCAACCAATACCCTCTTTCCTTCGAATGGCGGCAGATCCTGAAAGGGAACAACCGGACTTACATTTTCAACTTTCTCATCAGCGTCTCGCAGGATCAGTGTGAAGAAAAACTGACTGCCATGATTATAACGGCTGTTGACTTCCAGCTCGCTTCCCATCAGGCGAACCAGCTTCTGAGAGATTGTCAGTCCGAGTCCGGTGCCACCGTACTGGTGCGAAGTATTTTCAGAGGCCTGACCATATTCCGAAAAAATATTGGAAAGGTGTTCTTCCGACATTCCGATACCGGTGTCCTCCACGGTAAACCGGATCGTATGTCCACCCTGGGTTGCTGCCAGATGCTCTATTTTAAGGGTCACAGTGCCGGTTTCCGTGAATTTCAATGCATTACCCACCAGGTTCAGCAGAATCTGCTTCAGTCGCATTCCGTCTACCATCACACATTCGGGTACTTTCTCTCCTATAGTACATTTCAGTACCAGCTTTTTTTCATCAGCCTTGAACTGCATCAGGTCGATGATGCCTTTGGCCAGCAAACGCACGTCTGTGGATACCGGGATGATGGAGAATTTCCCTTCATCTATTTTCGAGATATCGAGAATATCATTCAGGATGTTCAACAGCGACCCGGATGATTGCCGCAGCATTTCGACGAGTTCGCGCTGATTGCTGCTTAGTTCCGTCGCGCCAAGCAGGTTACCCAAACCGATGATGCCGTTTAGTGGCGTGCGGATCTCATGGCTCATATTTGCCAGGAACGCTTCCTTGGTTTTACGGGCCTTCTCCGCCTGTGCCTGCGCGTCGATCAGCGCCAGTTCGTGGGCCTTACGCTTCTCTACGTCATGGAGGTTGACGAATAGCAAGCGGTTTTTATACATAATGCGCAATTCCAGCCAGACCGGCTGTTGCAGCCTTCCGTAAAACTGGTCTTCCACGACGATGGTCTCCCCTCCCACATAGCTCCGTTTCACCAGCACGTCACGCAACGAGGAGCGCAAAGGATCCACCAGCAGGTCGAGAATAGATGTTTTTACCAGCGCAGAGGGCGGGACGCCCAGAATCGTTTCGACCGAGGGATTAACCGAAAGAATGGAACCTGTTTCCGGTTCAACGGTAGCGATGATGTCGGGCGAATTCAGGACGATCGTCGCGTAGTTTTCCAGTAGCTTATTCTTGTCCCTGATGTCACGCTGACTCCGTGCAAGTTTAATCAGTGAATCGACTTTCGCATTGGTAATGTAGGGATCAAGCGGTTTGTAGAGGTAGTCGATGGCCCCTGTCTTCAAACCCCTGACCGCATACGTTGTTTCTTTGGAAATGGCAGTAACGAAAACGATCAGGATTTCTCGGGTCTTGGGATTGGAAAAAAGTGTTTCCGCAAACTCAAAACCGTCCATTCCAGGCATTTGCACATCTACGAGTGCAACCGCGATATCACTCTCCCAGACGATCCTTAATGCCTCGTTTGGCGAGGTAGTGGCATAGATGTCTATATCGTCGCGGTTCAGGATCGCTTTGAGCGAGAAGAGATTTTCCTCGCGGTCATCCAGCAATAAAAGCTTAGTATTTTCCATGAATTACGTTGAGTAGCTAATAAAGTAAGTCGTTGATCACTGAAAACAAATCGCCATCGCGCAATATCGTATGCTTCTCATACTCCCGAAGCGCTTCTGCCGGCATCCGTGGCGACTCTGCGGAATTCGGGTCTTGTACATAAGTGGGAAACCCTTTTTCCGCCAATGCTTTCATTCCCATCGCACCATCGGCGCTGGAACCTGAAAACAGCATCGCAGCCTTCACCGGAATGCCCGAAACGGCTGCCGACACAAACGTGGCGTCGATAGAGGGCCGGGAAAAAAAATCTTTGTCCGAAACATCATAGTAAAACCGCCGGTCCGGCCCGATCAGCAAATGGTAATCCGGGTAAGCGAAATAAACGCTGTTTTGCTCAATGTGATCCAGATGATAAGGCTCACTCATATATACATCCGTTTTATTCCTGAATAATTGCGGCAAAACCGCAGTACTCGATTTACCCCTGTGCAGCACGAATATCAATGCAAAAGACAACGGGCTTTTCAGCATTTTGAGCATTTCTTCAAATATGGCAAAGCTGCCCGACGAGCCACCGATCAGTATCAGATTTAGCGGTTCGGCGTCCGGTGCTTTCATTTGATTTTCTGGTAAATGTTCAGCGTTGCGTCAATTACCTTGAAATGGTCTTCCAACCCGGAATAGCGCAACGTCTCCCGCTTGCCGAGGCAAAGAAAACCCAACATGCTGAGACTATCATACAAAAGTCTGAATACTTTTTGCCTGAGTTCCAATGTAAAATAGATCATTACGTTGCGGCAGCTGATAAACTGAAACTCATTGAAAACTCCGTCACCTGTCAGGTCGTGCATGGAAAAAACGATGTTTTTTCTCAGCTCCGGAGAAATCACAGCCTTGTTGTAGGCAACACGGTAATACTCCGATAATGAATGTGAACCGCCCGCCTGTATGTAGTTCTCCGAAAACGTACGCACATTACTCAAAGTAAAGATCCCTTCCCGTGCTGCCGAAAGTACCCGGTTGCTCAGATCCGTGGCGTAAATCAGCGAACGGCTCATAAAACCTGCTTCCTGCAACAGGATAGCCATCGAATAGGCCTCTTCGCCCGAAGCGCAACCAGCCACCCAGAACCTCAACATCGGATAGGATTCCAGGTAATTGAAAACCTCCGTGCGGACTTTTATAAAAAAATCCGGGTCCCGGAACATTTCAGAGTAGTTGACTGTCAGCTCCTGGATCAGATCGTACACAATGCTTCCGCCGGGTTCGATGTGCAGTAACAACGCATCCAGGTTCATTCTGTGCCTGGTGAGATAGCGGCTTGCCCGCCGGAGCAGGGATGGGCGTGCGTATCCCGAAAAATCGAAACCCGAAATCTCCCGGATACGCCTGATCAGTATTTCCAGCTCAGAATATTCCATTAAAACCATAACTAGGCTGAATGCAACCAGACTTTGATGAGGGATAGCAATTTATCCACATCCACCGGTTTCGAAATGTAATCATTGGCACCTGCTTCCAGGCATTGCTCCCGGTCGCCCTGCATGGCCTTGGCCGTTACGGCGATGATCGGAATATTTACCCACCTGCTCTGCTGACGGATCAGCCGCGTTGCTTCGATACCATCCATTTCAGGCATCATCACGTCCATCAGCACCAGTTCGATCCCATCGGTTTCTTCCAGCTTTCTGATCGCCTCTTTACCGTTCGTGGCGATTTCGATGTTGAATCCGGCTTCTTCCAACACCGCGCTTAATGCGAAAATGTTGCGCATGTCGTCGTCTGCCAGGAGTATTTTTTTTCCGACAAATATCTGCTCCGCATTAACCACCGGGTTACTGAATGCTTCTTCCCGTACCTCGGGCTCTTTCAACTTCGGCTGGATCTTTTTCAGGAAGAGCTTTACTTCATCCAGCAGGCGTTCGTTCGATTTCTTGGTTTTGATCACCACGGGGTGCGAGTATTTCATCACGCGCGCCAGATCCGATTGTGTGAGATCCTCGGCGGTGTTTACCACCACCGGAATGTCGTTCCATTCGGTATTTTTCTTGATGATGTCGAGCAGGTCGAGCCCATTCATATCCGAGAGCCGCACGTCCAGGATAATACCGTCGACTGTCTCGCGTTCCAGAATGTCCAGTGCTTCCTGGGCCGTGTAGGCATACAGCACAAAAATGTTGTTGCCCACCAGGAATTCGCCCAGGTACTGACTTTGGTATGCATCATCCTCCACGAGCAGAATGCGCTGCTTGTCCAGGTCTTTTCCTTCCAGCTTCAATGCGTTGAAAATATGCTGGGCGGACCGTTCGTCAACGGGTTTCTGCATGAAGCCTATCGCCCCGTTTTTGAGCAGATCCTCATCCACATAATCTCCCGACGATACGGTATGGACGGGTATCAGGCGCGTTCGCGTATCGTTTTTCAGCTCTTTTAAAACCTCCTCGCCGGAAATATCAGGGAGGTTCATATCCAGGATAATGGCCGTCGGGTTGAATGTCTTCACCAACTCCAATCCGCTCCTGCCATCCGTCGCTGTCTGCACCTCAAAACCACTCTGTCTTGCCTTGGATGACATATCGGCTGCAAAAACCTCGTCGTCCTCTATCAGAAGCAGTCTCCGCGCTTTACCATTGTCGGCCAATGCCGGAGTAAAGGAAGGACCGGATTGAGCAAGCTTGTTTGCCGGCTCGATATGATCCGGCGTTTCCTGTTCCTCTTCCGTAATCAAGGGTATTCTCAATGTAAATACCGATCCCTCACCTGGAGTGCTCTTCAAGGCAATGGCCCCTTTGAATAAGCCTGCCAGTTCGCGGCTGATCGAAAGTCCCAGACCGGTACCGCCGTATTTGCGGCTGGTGGAACCGTCGGCCTGCTGGAATGCCTCAAAAATCGAGCTTTGTTTCTCGAACGGAATGCCAATCCCCGTGTCTGCTACTTCAAAGTGCAAATAATCGCCTACGAGGTTGATACGCAGCGACACCTTGCCGGGTGCGGAAGTGAACTTCACTGCATTGGAAATCAGGTTGCGAAGTATCTGTAACAAACGGGTGTGGTCGATGTACAGGTTGTCGGGACAGGACTCGTTTTTTTCGATCTGCAATACAAGTCCCTTATTTTCGGCCACCTTCTGGAATGTGTTCCTTATTTCCGACAGGATGCGTTCCGTGGTTACGTGCTCGTGGATCAGCTCTATTTTGCCTGCTTCCACTTTCGCCAGATCCAGAATGTCGTTAATGAGCGTCAACAAATCGTTCCCCGAATTGTAGATCACCGACGCATAACGTTGCTCCTCTTCGCTGAGTCTCGCGGCCTTATTCTCACCCAGAATGCGGGAAAGGATCAGTATACTATTGAGCGGCGTGCGTAGTTCGTGGCTCATATTGGCCAGGAATTCACTCTTAAACCGCCCGCTTCGCTCCAATTCGTCGGCTTTGATCTGGATCTGATCGCGCGCCTCCTCGATCGTGCGCTTCTGCTCTTCCAGCATAAATGCCTTTTCTTCGAGCTCGGTATTGATCTGTTTCAATTCCTCCTGCTGCACCCGAAGCTCCTCCTCTGAAACTTGCAACAGCGATGTCTGGCGCGTGAGTTCTTCATTCGTTACACGCAATTCTTCCTGCTGGCTTTCCAGTTCTTCGGCCTGCAATTGCGTTTTTTCAAGCAGTTCGTTGGCAGTCTGCCGTGCACGTGCGGCCATAACAGCCACAGCGACGTTATCAGAAACCATTTCGAGCAATTTCATTGTTTTCGGTCCCGGATCTTGCAAATAGGCGATCTCGATCAATGCAGTGACTGCATTTTCGAATATGATATTTTTCAGCAGAACCACCCCAGAGCTCGTCTGGCCGGTTGCCGTCTGCACTCTGAGGTAGCCCGGGGAGACATCCAGCCGTTTGAGATCCAACCGGTCCGAAGCAACCTGGCCAAGAATACCATCACCGAAACGAATATACGCAGGTACGTCGCGTAATTCAGACGTCCCGTACGCGGCCGACCGTTCGAGAACATCACCGGAACGCGTTACGAGGTACATCACCGCAACCTGGGCTCCCGTGATCGTGGCCAGGCTATGCAGCAGTTTATCAGACAGTTCCGTTAGAGTTGGCTCTCCCCGCACCGCGCTGGACAGATCGATCGCCGCGTTCAGTATCCAGTTTTTCTCCTGGTCTTCCGCGGCCAATGTTTCAAGCTGCTTGTTCGCCAGCAACATTGCATTTTCGGATGCGACCTGCGCGAGGTAAGTCTTACGGATAAAATAATACAACAGGAGGATTACCAGGAAAAACACCGAAGATCCCAGCAGAATATACTGTTTGGCCCTGGAAGAACTGATAGAAGCGATCTGTTCCCTTTCGATCAGCAGCCCCTCCTCCACATTTTCGATACGCCGGAAATTGAACTCTATCTGCGAAGCCACTTCTTTACCAGCCAGCACGATTTTCTGAATGGTGTCGGTATTGTATTTGCCCGCCTTTAAAATTTCATACTGGCGATGCATGAGCGATAGTCTCATCTGCAACAGGCTGGAAAGCGAATCGACCCTCGCGCTCTGTATCTTGTTATCACGTACCAGCTTACGGAACGCATCGGTTTGGTCCCAGATCTCATTGGAGGCCTGCAGATAAGCTGTTTCGAAGGAGCCGTTTCCGGTAATCGCAAACCCGCGGACGTTGGCTTCGGCAGTGAGCAGATGATTTTTCAGAACAGAAGAAACGCGTATTACCTCCCTCGTATGGTCCACCCAGGCCGCATTTTCCTGCTGTATGATGATCGCATTATAGGAAACGTAACCGACAGCAAGAACCAAAAGAATTGAAAATGAGATTCCCAGTAAAACCTGACGCTGAAAAGTAAGCTGCATAAACGTTGAATAAACATGTAGAAATAATATTCAGTGTGTGTTTTGTAGATCGTTTGGAAAAATAAAGCATTCTGACGGTATTTCGGCAGATTTACAGCGTTTTTTAACTGGTTATCAACCTCCGTTAAATGACCTTCTGCTTTCACACCCACTCCGTCAGCTCATCTTCCAGCGTGAGCAGCACTCCGCGCGAAGCTTTACCCGCATCCGCGAAGGCGGCGATCAGTTTACGCAGATGCCTGCGCGGCTCGTCGGCGCTGTTGCCTCCCACGAAAGACATGAAGATATATTCGCCGTCAGGTCGCTGGACTACCCGGTCTATATGGAGCATTTTCCCGCCGGGGATCAGTAGTTCCTTGTTAATTTGAATGCTATTTTCGTCCTGGTACAACACCTGCAACGATGGATCCTGCAAGAGGGAGACAGTGAGGCTTTCGATTTCACGGGTTTCCTTTCTGGTAAAGATTCCTTCCCCTACCAGCTTTTCCAAAGCCTGGGGCAGGTCCGAAATCGTTTTCAACCTCGTCAGCAAGTAACGCATCTTTTGCAAACGGTCGAGGCGCGGCTCGAAGGTTTGGACATCGAAAATACGGTCGGCCATCCGGCGCAGCCTTAGCGATTCGGTGCGGTCGTTACTCAATATATGCGTCAGCACGAACGGTTCTGTACCCGAGCTGATGTGCGCGTGGCGCAAGCCGCCCCGTCCTTCCGAGATAATGTATCGGGACAGGCTTTCGTCCCATGCCGGCGTAAAGCCTTCCTGATTCAAGTAATCACGCAGCCAATGGTTGATCTGCTGGCCCATTTCCCATTTGCGTTCCCGTTTTGCCAGTACATACAGGCGTTGCACCGGGCGCGTGAAGGCTACGTACAGCAGGTTCAGGTTTTCAATCAATGTACGCGTGCGCTCGTCGCGGTACTGCGCTGCAACCACGGTGTTTTCCAGATCCTTTACGACCGAAACCATGGAACTCCGCAGTTTGGAATTTGTATAGCCAGGGCGTTCAAGCAATTTGATCTCTTCATAATCTACATTGTCCAGGTCAACCCAAAGCCTGTCGAGCCGTGCGTTGGGCGTTACCTTCCATTGCGCATAGGGAATGATCACCACCGGGTATTCGAGTCCCTTGGATTTGTGGATAGTCGTGATCCGGATCGCGTCGGTACCATCGGGCACGGTGATGGAAAATTTGTATTTAGCTGATTCCCAGTAGGTCAGGAAATCGCCCAGGTGATTGGTTTTTCTGTTGCCAAATTCCAGAACCACATCGAGGAAACGGAACAGGTATTCGTTTTCAAACTGGCTTTTGAATAACCCGAATTGCTGCATCAAAAGCTCCGTGAGTTCAAAAACAGATACCTGCCGCATTTTGAAAGAGGTGATATTGATGTCCCACTTCCGGAAATATTCGAGGAAGCTGTCTAATCCGCGCTCTTCGCAAAGCACACGGATCGCCTCATATTCGTACGGCGCGGGATTTTGTCGGCGGATCACCTGATGGAAAAGGTAAGCGGCCTCGTAACGCGCCAGGCGATGATCGGAACTGTGCAGAACCTTCATGAAAGAGATAATGAAATGCACGGAACGCGAATAAGCCAGCGAAAGAGCGTCGTCTGAAATCAGCGGGAAACCCGATTCCTTCATCGCATTGGCCAATGCGGTCGCCTCCTTTTTTTTCCTGCATAATACCGCAATGTCGCGCCACTGGTATCCGGTGGCGCGCAGCTCTCCGACGAGTTCAAGGGCTCGTTTCGTGATATTGTCTGCCGAAGACTCCTCCCCGTCTTCCTCGGCCATCTCATTCATTTCCAGAAATTCGATTTCGACGTGCCCTCCTTCACTAACCCCCTCGGGTATTTCCTGGCTGAAGTGCTCGTCATACACGTCACGGATCAGAGGATACTCACCGCCCAGGGATTCTGCGATGAAACCAAAGAACTTGTTATTGAACTCGGTAACTTCGCGGTAGCTGCGGCGATTTACCTTTAAATGATTGATATGTAAATAATTATCCAGACTAAATAACCTTTCTTCATGGAAGGGACCGCTACCCAGTATGCTGCCCAGCTTCATCACCTGGTTTTGGGCCAAATGCAGGATCAGGTCCATATCGCCGCCCCGGAACCGGTAAATCGATTGCTTCGCATCACCCACGATCAGGTTAAAATAGCCACTCGACAGTGCATTCTCGATCAGAGGCAACAGGTTGGCAAACTGCAATTTCGATGTATCCTGGAATTCATCGACGAGAATATGGTTGTACTTGTCGCCCAGCCGCTCAAAAATAAAAGGGACCGGCTCACGTGCTACGATATCGACGATCTTCCGGTTAAAATCCGAGATATGTACCTGATTGTTATGTTTCAGCAATGCATCGAATTCTTTCCGGATCTCGCCCAATAGTGAGAGGTTGTAGATATGCCTGTCGAGCTGGTTGTAGAGCGTTATCTTCTCTGTTTCAGACGAGCGGATGTTTTCGATCTGGTGAAAATAATTTTCCAGGTCCGTACGGATGCGTTCAATCTCGTCTTTAATCGGCCCGGCTGTCTTGGCACCATACCAAACGCCTTCCCCGATTGTCTTGTAAACATAGGAATTGGGCTCGGCCCATAATTTTTTCGCTTCCGCCCTGTCACGGAAATAGCCATAAATGCCACGCCCGCTCTGATGAAAATCTTTCTCCGACAGGTAGGTCGACTGGATTAGCTCCAGTGCATTTTTCGCACCCCTGGTCATCATCTCTTCCCGCCCCCGCACGAAATCGCGCATCTGCTTGCGAACGGCTATCCAGTCCTCCATTTTGAGCTCCTCCACGCGTTTCATCTGCATGTAGCTTTGCTCGCTGAGCAACGTGCCGGCCGTATCGCGGATTTGCATCGGCAATGTGCCCCAGCTTTTCCCTTCTTCGGCATTCTCACGGTAATACTTTTCGACGATGTCGGTCAGTATTTCCTCGCCTTCCTGCCCGATCCTGGCTAATAACCGGTCCACGGCATCGTCCAGCAGATCACCGTCGAGCTGGGTTTCGAACACGAACGGAATGCCCAGCTCGTCCGTAAAACTGCTGATCAGCCGCTGCGTGAACTTGTCGATTGTCATCACCGAAAAGTCGGAGTAGCGGTGTAGGATCTGACCAAATACCATTTGCGCCCTGGCAGCGATCAGCTGGCAGGCTCCCGAAAACAGCGGAGCGTCATGTTCCGTATCCGGATACATCTCGGTCACAACGTCCCGCATCATCGGATGCGGATGAGAGTCCTGCTCCTGATAAGCCGAGAATGTCCTCAACATGAGCAGGATCCGGTCCTTCATTTCATTGGCAGCCGCATTCGTGAACGTGACGGCCAGGATATGCCTGAAATAAGTCTCCGAATTGGAATGCAGGGCCAGTTTGAGATATTCCTTGGTGAGGGTGTAGGTCTTTCCCGAGCCTGCCGATGAGCTGTAAACTTTAAACACTTTGCGTTGGAAATGGATATAGCGAAAGAAAACCGGAGGTCAAATTACATAAAAAAAGCAGGCGCTAACCTGCTTTCCTTGGGCATTCGATGTAAGTATTTGCTCAGAGATTGAAACGGAGACCTGCCGAGATATTGGGGCTGAAGTAAAACGGCTTTCTCAGCAATTCCACGTAAGTCCCTCCTTCCAGGAAAACGGAAATGCGGTTATCGGGAATGTAGTATTCAAAACCACCCAGTACCGAGCCGCCGAGTGTGACGGTTTTCTCATACTGTCCGGCCAGACGCTTGGGGTACGACCGGCGGTTGTTGATCTGGCCGCCTAATCCGTAATAGACATGTACGGCTTCCGAATTGAACAACGGCGTATGCCACAGATAATGCACCTGAAGCGACAAACCTGCATTCTTGTAAATCCCGTTGTCACCCCGGTATTTACGGTCGTTGGATAAAATCCCGCCGTAGGTACCGATCGTCACGTCGAGCGCGTGAATGTTGTTGAAATATTTACGGATGTTGACGCCGGTAGGTTCGCCCAGTTTAAAACCAACCGCCCAGTTGTCGTATTGGGCGTGTGCCATTCCAAAACAAAGTGCGCAGATAACAGTTAAGGCTAATTTCTTCATAGTTAATAAAATCGGGGAAATGTTCCTGGAACGCTGAAACAACAGCTATACAATAACGGATTTTGGCTGGTATTTCTTTAATGATTCGATCAAAAGTTCATTTTCTTCTTTTGTTCCCACCGTAATTCGCAGACAACCTTCGCACAGATGTACCCGTGAGCGGTCGCGCACGATGATCGTTTCATGGATCAGATAGTCCATTACACCCTTCGCATCTTCGAATTGAACAAGCAGAAAGTTGGCGTCCGTCGGGTGTATTTTGACCACGATCGGCAAATTTTCCAGCATACCTGTAAGTGCTTCCCTGTCCCGCAGGATATCAGCCACCATCCGGTCTTTCTTTTCTATTCCCTTCAATCCTTCCAGTAACGCTTGCTGCGCGGGCAGGCTGATATTGTACGGCGGTTTGATTTTATTCAGGACACGGATCAGGTCCGCCGAGGCGAAGCACATCCCTACCCGGATACCGGCAAGTCCCCATGCCTTTGAAAAAGTCTGCAATACGACCAGATTAGGGTATTTATCCAAATGCTGTACCCATGACGGTGCGTCTGTGAAGTCGATATAGGCTTCATCCACCACTACCAGACCATTGAAATGCTCCACGATGGTCTGAATAGCATCCTGCTGCATTACATTGCCGGTGGGATTATTGGGTGAGCAGATCCAGATGATCTTCGTCTCCGGCGTTACCGCGTTCAAGACCGCTTCGGTATCGATATGATAATCCGCCGTCAATGAGACCCGGTCGATTTTCACGTCGTGGATCGAAGCGCTCACCTCGTACATGCCGTAAGTAGGCGGAAGGGTAATCACCCGGTCGCGGCCCGGCGTGCAGGTAGCACGCACCAGCAGATCGATCGGTTCGTCGCTCCCGTTGCCCAGGAAAATCCTGTCGGGGCTGACATGCTTGATAGGACTCAGTTTTTGCTTGATCTCTGCCTGATAGGGATCGGGATAGCGGTTATAATGCTCATCTGTCACCGATCCGTAGGGATTTTCGTTGGCGTCCAGGAATGTTCCCACATGCCCGGTATACTCGTCTCTTGCGGATGAATACGGGGCCAGCGTGAGGATGTGCGGGCGAAGGATCTTGGTTAAATCGAAACTGTTATTCATACTATTAATGGATTACGGCGAGTGCCGTTAATGGTATTCTATCTCAATACGAAAAGCCTTTTATCAAAGTTCAAGGGCTCTATGTCGGTGATTTTGACGGAAACAACGTCGGGATGCATCGGGTTCACCAGATAATTCTGCTCCGCTTTGACCACCACCGAAGGTACCCGCAGCAACAGGCTGCTACCGCCTTTCAGCCAGCTGTCGCCCACGTCCTTGGTCAATTGCTGATCCTCGGACCAATCCGGTAGCAGATCAGGCACAGCTACACTGGCGACATCATCAGGAATTTCGAGGGAAACAATAACATAGTTGGGAGGTGTCACTGTCTTGTGCCAATGGACCAGGACTTCCAGCATGGCCAATGACCTGTGTGAGGAAGTATAAAGCATGGCGTTTCTCGGGGAGTTCCAACGTCCTCCATTATAGAAAGCACCTATCCCACTCAAATCATCCTGATATTCGGCCCGCGTTATCCTGAATAGCTCCATTAAGCAAAAATACCGTGTTCCATGCGCCCCAATTCGGTTTTGACCAGCTCTATACCCGCATGGGTCCGTAAAAAGCTGACAGGTTTCTCGCTTCCCAGCGCAGGTACTTCGTTATTCAGCCAATCGAGGAAATACTCTTTCCCCAAAACCCGGTTCCCCACTGAAAAAAGATCAGCCAGGGCGATCAGGTGATCGGAAACCACATTACTCAGCAGATCGATATCGTTGTAGCGTTGCAGGTTCCGGGAAGTCATCGGCAGCAATGCGATCACATCTTTGATATCCATGCCTATGGAATCGGCCAGATGCTGAATAGAAGCTTTGGGTACGCCATGCTCAGCCAGCTGAGCCAGATCGAAGTCATTCTTGATAGGCTGTTTCAGAATGCTGTAACCACCGAGACGTTCATTGACCATTCGTGCTGTCATTTTCTTGCAATTTATAGACCATTGAAATTTGTCCTTAAATTTAAGACAAATTTCCCAGTTTCCTAAATTTTCACAAAAGACTTTGCAATCGGATGCTCACAGCCTTTTTATGGGCTTCGAGCGATTCGGCTTCTGCCATGGCTTCAACTACCGGCCCTATACTCAGAATTCCTTCCCGGGTAATGTGCTGCACGGTGATTTTCTTGACAAAACTATCCACCGAAACACCGCTGTAAGCCCTGGCATAGCCATTGGTGGGCAGTGTGTGGTTGGTCCCCGATGCGTAATCCCCGCAGGATTCCGGCGTATAGTTCCCCAGGAATATCGAGCCGGCGTTCACGATCTTTTCCGTGACTTCCTCCGCATCGGCCACACTCAGAATCAGGTGTTCCGCCGCGTATTCATTGAGCATATCAATGGCCTCTTCCGCTGTTTCGAGCAGGACGGCCTTGCTGTTGCTCATGGCTTTCGCCGCGATATCCCGCCGCGGAAGTTCTTCGAGTTGGCTCGTCAAAGTCAGGTTAACCGAGCAAAGCAGCTTTTTGCTGGTAGAAACGAGCAGCACCTGGCTATCGGCACCATGCTCCGCCTGTGACAGCAAATCGGCAGCAACAAAAGATGGAATCGCCGTATCATCGGCATAAATCGCCACTTCCGAAGGCCCGGCAGGCATATCAATGGCTATCCCCTCTTTGCTCACCAGCACCTTGGCAGTTGTAACGTATTGATTTCCAGGTCCAAATATTTTATATACTTTTGGAACGCTCTCGGTTCCGTAAGCCATGGCCGCGATTGCCTGCGCTCCGCCGATGCGGAATGCCTTGGTTACCCCTACGAGCTTGGCTGCATAAAGGATAGCCGGGTGATCGGACGGCGTACAAAGTACAATCTCCTTACAGCCAGCAATCCGAGCGGGAATCCCAAGCATCAGTACCGTGCTGAACAAAGGAGCCGAACCGCCCGGGATATAGATTCCTACCTTCTCAATTCCTACGCTCTTGCGCCAGCATGTCACCCCGGGCATTGTCTCCACCTTCTCGATGGGCTGCAATTGCCTCAGGTGAAACTTGTATATATTCTCATAAGCCTGACCAATCGCCCCTTTCAGCGATTCATCCAGCAACTCGCCCGCATTAGCGATATCTGCCTCCGCGAATGCGAGCTCGGTCAGCGCTGTTTGATCAAATTTCAGGGCTAATGCCTTGATACCCGCATCACCTTCCTTTTTTACCTGTTCCAGGATGGGCACCACCCTGCTCTCTATATCCTGTGCTTCCAGAACCGGGCGTGCCAGCAACGCAGGCCATTGCGCCCTGTCGGGAAATGGAATAATATTCATAATCTTCAAATCATCGCATCCGGTATTGCCGGACCATTAAACAATCATTTTTTCGATTGGGATAACCAGAATCCCCTCCGCTCCTGCCTGGCGTATCTTCTCGATATTCTCCCAGAACTCGTTCTCGTTAATCACCGAATGCAATGAACACCAGCCCTCTGTCGCAAGAGGAAGGATCGTTGGTGAACGCATCCCCGGCAGAAATTTAGTAATATTTTCCACCGCGCTAGTAGGGCAGTTCAACAGTATATACTTGTTGTTCTTGGCAACCTGAACGGATTTAATGCGGAACAAAAGCTGTTCCAGCAAATCTCTCTGAATCTCTGAAAGGTTCTTACCGGCAATCATCACAGCCTCCGAACGGAAAATGGTTTCCACTTCTTTCAGTCCGTTGCTCAATAAAGTGCTTCCTGAGCTAACGATATCGCAAACGGCGTCTGCAAGGCCAATACTCGGTGCGATCTCCACCGATCCGCTGATCTCGTGGATCTGTGCATTGACATTATGTGATTTCAAATACTGACCCAGTAAGCGCGGGTATGTAGTGGCAATGCTCTTGCCCTCCAGGTCCTGCACCCCATTGTACTCATGCTCGCGCAAAACGCCGATTGATAGCCTGCACTTGGAAAAGCCCAGTTTATGAACGGTATCCACATCTTTATAGGATTCTTCCGAAACATTCTCTCCTACGATGCCCAGATGCGCCACGCCGTCTTCTACATAACCGGGAATATCATCGTCTCGCAAAAAAAGGATTTCAGCAGGGAAATTCGTCGCGTCCGTTTTCAGTTTACCGGCACCATTGTCGAAGCGGATCCCGCATTCCTTGATGAGTTTTAAAGAATCTTCACTAAGCCTGCCTGATTTCTGGATGGCAATTCTTAAAATATTATCATTCATATCATTACTGGCTGGCTGGCAGCCATTTAACTGGTTTACTGGTTTTCCTGGGTGAGTAAAGTTATGATATCTTCGGTTTTCAGCTTCTGCTGTTCACCGCTTTTCATGTTTTTCAAAGTCAACAAACCTGACTGGATTTCATCGGACCCGACCAGGATCACGAACGGTATGCTCTTACGGTCAGCATAGTCCAGCTGCTTTTTCAGCTTCACCGAATCGGGATAGATCTCCGAGTTGATACCCGCATTCCGCAGTTTGGGTAAAATGGAAAGCCCGTACGCAAAAGCATCTTCATCAAAATTGGAGATCATCACTTTGGTACTGGTTTTCCGGGCTTCCGGAAACAGGTTCAGCTCTTCCATGACATCGTAAATGCGGTCGACCCCTAACGAAATCCCCACACCTGAAATGCCCGGCACGCCGAAAGTACCCGTCAGGTTATCGTATCTTCCACCACCTGAAATACTGCCGATCTGGACATTATTGGCTTTTACTTCGAAAATGGCGCCGGTATAGTACGAAAGCCCCCTTGCCAGCGTCACATCGAATTCGATCTTCGCATTCTCGAGACCCAGAATCTTCACCATTGCCCACACCTCTTCCAGCTCCTGGATTCCTTTCAATGCGATTTCAGATTCTGCCAGCCAGCTTCTCAGCTCGGTGAACGGCTCATCCTTTGCGGAAAGACTGAAAACAGGTTCCAGTTTTTCAATGCTAGCCGCCGCAAAGCCACGTTCAAGCAGTTCTTCGACGACCTTGTCTTTCCCGATCTTATCCAGTTTGTCAATGGCCACACAAAGTGGTCCTTCCAACCCGTGCGCACCAATCATGTCCGCGATGCCGGTCAGGATTTTCCGGTTATTGATTTTAACCGTAAAATCTGTGATACCTAATGCAGGCAGGATGTCGTGCAGCAATGTGACGATCTCCGCCTCGCAAAGCAGCGAATCGGTACCTACTACATCGGCATCGCACTGATAAAATTCGCGATAGCGGCCTTTCTGAGGGCGATCTGCACGCCATACAGGCTGAATCTGGTACCGCTTGAACGGCATCGCCAATGTACCGCGGTTCATGACCACGTAGCGCGCAAAAGGAACCGTCAGGTCATATCGAAGCCCTTTTTCGGAGATTTTAGTCGTGAGCGGCTTATAACCTTCTTTCCAGTCATCCTCTGTCAGCTTTCCACTGAAATCGCCGGAATTCAGCAATTTGAAAAGAAGCTGGTCTCCCTCCTCCCCGTATTTACCCATCAGTACAGACAGGTTTTCGAAGGCAGGTGTTTCTAATGGAAGAAAGCCGTATCGTTGGAAAGAGCGCCGGATGGTGTCAAAAATGAAAGTACGCTTTGCCATTTGCTCCGGACCAAAGTCACGGGTCCCACGGGCAAGAGATGGTTTACTCATTATTTAATGCTGTCAATTAAGCCTTGGTCCGATCCGTTTCAATCATGTCCTCCCGCGTATGTTCGCCGGGAAAGCATGATATTCCGGTGTCAGAATTGAAAAAATCAGGCCCTAAATGGCCTATGAAACCGTAAAGTTAGGGCAGGTTATGCAATATTTATGACTATTGTCTGCATTATTTACACGAAAATGCTTAATTTTGCGGCTCTTTCACAAAACAAACTTTTACAATGGGAGTTACGGAATTAAAACGTAAAGGTCGCAGAAACAAAGCAGTAGCCAACAACCGCACTGCTAAGATCAAAAACCTTCTACGCAAACCAGAAGTGCGCAATGTTGACGTTGAGGCTATCAAGGCTCAATTCGAAGCAAATAAAAAATAATTCGGCCTCTTCGAAATGTTATTCAACTAGTCCTGTCAATCTGTTTTGGTAGGGCTTTTTGCTTTTTTACCGGGTTTGCTTTTCGAAGAAGCTTTCAGATTGACTTTCCGCAGCAGCTGGCGCATGCTCCGGCGTGTTTCGCGACGGACATCCAGTAAAATGCGGAAACGAAGGGCTTCACCAAACATGATCAGGCCTCCGTTGATCAGCGCAAGACTGTACAGGCCCAGCACGACCCAGACCTGTGTAGGCTCCCCGATCCGGCGCTGATGCGCCGCTTCGCTGAGTACGGTAAGGCCAAAACTGAATAACAACAAGCCGACGGGCGCGAGTATCATCCATTTCGTGCGCGTCGACATTCTTTTTATCAGTCGCTTACCGGGGGGTTTCGGGTCAATCGAGGGGATCATTAATCAATCTGTTCGGTGTTGTGATCCTAAAATTATTAATTTTTAGTCAATTGGTTTAATGAAATCCATCATTAGTTTAGTTCTGCGCTACATCCCACGCCCGTATCTTCAACTTGTCGGACATTGGGCAGCGCGACTGCTGAGCATCTTTTACATCGGTAACCAGGTTAAGTGCCCTGTTTGCAACAGCAAATACCGCAAATTCCTACCCTATGGCCGCAATACGTCCAGCCGTGAGAACGCACTGTGCCCAAGCTGCCTGTCACTGGAACGCCACCGGCTGATGGCGCTGTACATGAAGCGCAAAACCAACTTCTACACCGCCAACCTGAAAGTCTTGCATGTTGCGCCCGAATACTGCTTCATCGACCGTTTCGAGCAGATGAAAAACCTGGAATACATTACCGCCGACATTGAATCACCCTTAGCGAAGGTCAAAATGGACATTCATCAGATCCCTTTTCCTGAGGCCTCTTTCGATGTGGCCATCTGCAACCACGTGATGGAACACGTAGACGATTACATTCTGGCTATGAGCGAATTGCACCGCGTGCTGAAACCCGGAGGCTGGGCGCTGATCCAGTCGCCGCAGGATATGAAGTACGAGGTAACTTACGAAGATCCTACCATTACCGATCCCAAAGAGCGCGAAAAGCATTTCCTTCAAAACGATCATTTGCGGCTGTTTGGCAGAAACTATGGCCGCGAGCTGGAAAAAGGCGGTTTCAAGGTCACAGAAGACCGTTTTGTGATGGATGAATTAAGTAAGGCGGAAGTTTTGCGATATTCGTTGCCCGGCGAGGAGATCGTCTATTTCTGTCAGAAATAACCAGCAATAGCCAATAGTAATAATATATAAATGAAATGAGGCAGCTTCCCGGGAGGCTGCCTCATTTCATTTAAGCTGGAATATAATTAGGACGGATACTCTATGGCCGCCCCGGTCTCGCGGTGCGATTTGTTTTCCCAAAGCCGTTTCCAGCCCTCCTGTAAAAAGCCGGTTCCATAGCCAAAAAGCTGAACAAATGCAGCTCCGACGCTCAAAAATGCCACTTCGGCACTTTTGGTCTTTTTCAATGCGTCGGTAAACAGAAGTGCCACATAAACAGCCAGGCCAATGAGTCCGAGGTAAAAGAACGGTTTGAAAACAAAGAACCACAATGGAATGCTGCAAACCCCGACGGTAAACAGTGCCGGAAAGGTGTGCACCAGTTTTAGCTCGGCGGGGTAATAACGCGCAATATTGATCCGCGCCCTGCCAAAAAATTTGAGCTGTCTGAAAAAGGCCCCGAACTGCGTCCGGCGTTTGTGGTAAATGAATGCTTCCGGGAACAATGCAGAACGAAAGCCTAACCGCATGGCCGCAATACTGAAAAGAATATCCTCCCCCATCCGGCTCGTCAGGAAGCCGCCGGTCTTTTCCCACACCTTCCTGGAAAGCCCCATGTTGAAACTCCGCGGATGGAAAGTCCCGCCCATATTGTTCTTTTTGCCACGAATTCCTCCAGTGGTAAACACCGAGGTCATCGAGTAACTAATCGCCTTTTGAATGGGAGAAAATGAAGGATGATCCGTATCCGGCCCACCGTACAGATCAACATAGTCGGTGTTCAGGCGACTTTCGACAATCGAAAGATAATCCGGTTCGATTAATGCGTCAGAATCCAGCAGAATGAAGTAATCGCCCGCAGCGCGTTCAAAACCGTGATTCCGGGCAAAACCCTGGCCGCCGTTTTCCTTATAATGATAATGGATATCGAGCTTTCCCGTGAAAGATTTTACCACATCATCAGCCTTGATTCTGGAACCATCTTCCACAATGACCACCTCGAAGTGCCTGTAAGTTTGCCGAACCAGACAATCCAGTAACTCCTGCAACTCGTCAGGACGATTGTAAACGGGAATGATGATGGAGTAGCGCCGGGGTTCCAATTTTGAATGAGTGAAAAAGTGAATGAGTTGATGAGTGAATAAACCGCTGTGGGACAGGGAATGAGTGAGTGAATCGGTGAACGCCCTAATGTCACCCGGGAGCGAAGTCGAAGGGGATTTGCGAAACGTTGGCTTCTATCCAGGAAACTACTCCGCATACCTTCGACTGCACTCAGGTGACGATTCGACAAAAACCGATGAATGCTTACTCAGTCATTCGGTCATTCAATCATCCGAAATTTATTAATTCAGTATCTCAACAAGCGCCTCTTCGTTCGCAGCAATGATTCGATCCAAATGTGCGTCCGTGAGCGCTGTCGACAGGAACATCGCCTCGAACTGACTTGGGCCCATATAAATACCACGATTGAGCATAGCGTGAAAGTATTTTCCGAACAAAGGCAGGTCCGAAGATTTAGCAGACGGGAAATCGGTTACCGCATTGGGCGTGAAGAACAGCGTATACATCGAACCGATCTGATTCAGCGTGTATTGCAATCCCAGTCTTTCCATTGAACTTCTGAAACCCGTCGCCAGTTTGCTTCCTGCACGTTCCAGTTGCGTATAAACTTCCGGATGCTCGTTCAGATAAGTGAGCATGGCCATTCCTGCCGCCATTGCGATAGGGTTACCGGACAGCGTGCCGGCCTGATAAACCGGTCCCGCCGGCGAAACCCAGTTCATGATCTCCGCCCTGCCTCCGTATGCACCAACCGGCATTCCTCCGCCTATTATTTTTCCTAACGTTGTTAAATCCGGTGTAATCCCAAACCTTTCCTGTGCACCACCCTTCGAAAGGCGGAATCCGGTCATGACTTCATCCAAAATCAATACAATACCCTCTTGGTCGCATATACTGCGCAAACCTGTCAGAAAGCCGTCTTTCGGTAGTACACAGCCCATATTACCCACCACCGGTTCGAGGATCAGCGCGGCAATCTGCCCCTTGTTCGCGTCCACGAGTTGCTGAACGGCTTCCAGGTCGTTGAAAGGGGCGGTCAACGTGTCATTGGCGACGCCTTTCGTTACACCGGGGCTGTCCGGGGTACCGAATGTAATAGCCCCGCTGCCCGCCGCAATGAGGAAACTGTCCCCATGCCCATGATAACATCCTTCAAACTTGATGATCTTATCCCGGCCCGTAAAGCCACGGGCCACGCGTATGGCCGACATCGTTGCTTCCGTACCGGAATTCACCATACGTACTTTTTCAATCGACGGTACCATCGAAACGATCAGTTCCGCAATCTCAACCTCCCTGCGCGTAGGCGCCCCGAAGGAAAATGAATGCTGGATGGCGTCCGAAACTGCCTGATGGATCAGTTCATGCCCATGCCCCAGGATCATCGGCCCCCAGGAATTGATCAGTTCGATATATTCATTGCCGTCCTCATCGTAGATATAAGGCCCTTTGGCAGATTTAATAAACAGTGGAGACCCTCCCACAGCACGGAATGCCCGCACGGGAGAGTTTACTCCACCCGGGATATAACGCTGTGCTTTCTCGAAAAGGCTTTGACTCGTTGAAGTATTCATTATTTTTTGGTACAATTGGTAATTACCTGTCTACCGGGGTCCATTTGGATCCGGCATATTTCAGGACAGGGCTAATCTGGTTTTCATTGGTTTTGGTATAATCGAATCCTGAAAGCAGGTATTCTTCACTTCCGTATTTTCGCGATTGCAGCCCGTCTGGCAGCTTATCCTTGTATTTCGACAGCATACGCCCGAAGAAAAGCAACTGATCATATCCCTGATAAGAATAAACCGAGGGGAATGTACTGATCTTGTTGTAATAGCTTTTCTGGAATTGTCTGATCGTTTCCTTTTCCCTGTCCACATAGTCCGCGTCGATGAGCGACAACCTGGCTCCATAACGCGATAACCGGGACTGCTGGCTATTGAAGCTCGTTGAGGTAGCCAACACCGGCAGGCTGTTCAGCTTACGGCCATTCAGCACCTCGATCAGGTGGCTACCCGATTCGCCGTCCGAAGAAAATAATGCGACATGCGCGGGTTTATTGATCTCAAAAGACGGGATACTGCTTTCCATCCATTCCCGGTCGGGCTGGATCTTGGCCATGATCGCCACCTTCCCACCTTTTGCTTTCCATTCATTGGCATAAGAGAAAGCCATTGCCGAATCTTTCGAGGTATTGCCGTAGTAAACCACCGCCGACAAGCCCGGTGAAAGCGTACGCATCCATTCCGCGGCCCGCTGTGTCTGATAGGTAATCGAGGGGTGCCCCAGGTAAATATTCTTTGCAGATTTCAGCAAAGACGCGTCCGTAGAAAGAGGATTCAGCATAATGGCGCTGCTATTGCTGACAAAACCAGCTGCTACATCAAAAGTCCCGGTATAGAGCGGGCCAATCACCATATCGGAAAGCTGAAAATTCTTGTTATCGGCGATGGCTTGCATTGCCCTGGCGTCATTGCCGACATCATACGCCCAGAGGTTAACCTGAATGCCTTCTACCTGCAATTGCTCCTTCGCCAGGACCAGGCCCATGTAGTAATCGTATGCAAACTGGTTGGAACGGCGTTTGGAAGCACTAAACTCATCGAGCCGAAACGGCAGCAAAACAGCTACGTCCAGATAACCTTTCGTCCATTGCGTATCCGACCTGGGAGTGCTCCGCTTGGGCGCGTCATCGGCCACCTTCTCCTTTTTATTGAATTTGAATTGCTTGTCGAGCTGATTCGCGAGCTGCACATCCGCTGGTACGGATGAAGGCGATGATTCAATGGCCTGGTACAGCAGCAACGCAATGTCGCGGTCGGAGGCATATTCCTTTTGAAAGTCCTTCAATTTTGCAAGATCTTTCAACCCTCCCAGGTAATGCTGCTTTAATGCCTGGGCATCTTTGCTCAGGGACGAATCCTTGATCTTCGCAAGGTTGCCAAGTCCTTCGCTGATCTGCCCGTTGGCCATGTTTACCGCCCCAAGCAGGTAATAAACATCTCCCATTTTTGTCCAGCCAGGATATCTGCTTTGCAACTGCGTGAGCATTTGCCGGCTTTCCCGGTAGCGTTTTAATTGATAGGCGGATAATGCATAATAATAATGTGCATAGGTGGAATAAGATGTTTTCACATTGACGCTCGTCATAGGATAAAACTTCTCCATCGCCACCGCATATTTACCTTGTTTAAAATCTGTCAGGGCCGACCGATACCTGCTTTCCGCCTGGGCATTGCCTTGCCCGTAGGATGCTTGGTATAAGCTGACCTGTACTGTCAAAATCAAAAAAAAGATAACTCTCATCAGGATTTCGGGGTCAAGATTGGGGATCTGTCTTTAAAAAAACAGCCTAAAATGGAAAAAAACGGGCAATATCCCAACCGGAACATTGCCCTTTATATTACGATTCAAAAGACCTTTTATTTCTTCTTGGAGCGTTTCTCTAATTCAGCCTGCTTCTTTTTAGCTTCTTCCGCCGCCTGTAAAGATTTTTCCAGATACTTCTGGAATTTGGTTTGCTTCTTCTCTCCGGTCGCATTCTTCTTGCGGTTCTCTTCGAGGATATTGCGGATCTTGTCCTCATTCACGAAACGCTTGATGAGAAGCTGCTGGGCAATCGTTACGATGTTTGAAACAAAGTAATAAAACGTCAGACCAGCTGGGAACGAATTCAGCACAAACATAAACATTAGGGGCATTACATAACCCAGGGCCTTCATATTGACCGGTCCTGGTTGTGTAGGCGTGTTCTGATTGTTGTAATAAGCGTACCCTATACTTGAAATTGTCATCAGGATCGTGAAAAGACTGATATGATTTCCGATTCCCAAAGGCACAGTAAATGGCAGCTTGATGAATGAGTCATAGGTCGAAAGGTCGCTCGCCCAGAGGAACGACTGTTGCCTGAGCTCGATCAGGTTCGGGAACAGGAAAAACAGCGAGAACAGGATCGGCATCGTCGCCAGCACGGGTATACATCCGCTCAGGGGGCTCACACCTACCTGCTGGTAAAGTTTCATCTGATCCTGTTGTTGTTTCGCCATATCATCCGGATTCTGCTGACGGATCTGTTCCAGTTCCGGGGCAAGCAGCTTCATTTTCGCCATGCTGATGTACGACTTATAAGTCAGCGGTGTCAGTAAGGTTTTCACAAACAATACCAGGAGGATGATCAGCAGACCGTAGTTGCTCACAAATTTCTCGATCAGGTTGAAAAGGGGAACCAGAACGAATTTGTTGATCGGTTTCAGGAATGCATATCCGAGGTATACGTTCTGATCGAAATTCTCTGCTTTAACTTTATCAACAATGTGGTACTCGTTAGGACCGAGATAGAATTGATAATTAGCCTCTCCTTTCTGAATGGCCGCCATCGGAATGCCTGCTGCCACGTTCATGTTTTTCACAATCACGGAATCGTTCGGGTTGACGTTGGCACGCAATGCGACGTTTGTCAACGGTTGCTGCTTGGCGATCAAACCGGCAAGGAAGTACTTATGCTTGATGGTAAACCATTTTACGGGGTCAGCCGTTTTCTCCTCTTCATTGGATGTGGGACTCGTAGGAAGGCTCTTCAACTCATCTGTGTAGTAGTTGACGGTAACCACTTCCCGGTTTTTGTTCATGTCGTTTTCGAGCTGCAGCAGGTCATTGTCCCAGTCAAACTGCACCAACTTGTCAGCCAGTCCCACTCCATTGGACTTGATACCGTAGTCGATCAGGTAACCGGAGCCGTGAACCACGTAGGTCTGCTCAACAACCTGGTTATTTTTCAGCGTAGCCCGATAGGTGATCACCGCCGAGTCTTTTTCCGAAAGGGTCCGATCCTGTGCATCGGTAGTGAACGGTTGGTCAGTAATCCGGACATAACCGGTTTGAGTAGGAAAATCTATCTTGAAGTCATTGTGCTTTTCTGCGATCAGGTACAATGGTTTCTGATCATAGGTTTTGTAATTTTTCAACAAAACCTCCTTCATTACCCCACCCTTGCTGGTAAAAACAACACGGGTATCTTTTGTCTCAATTACCAGATCCTTGGGGGGAACGACAGATGCGGAATCAACGGATTGCGAGGAATTATGGGTTGAGTCCGAAGTGACAGACGGGGTTTTTGATACCTCTTTCTTCACCTCCGCTACCGGTGTCGGTTCCACTGGCTTGGGAACCAGAATCTGGTAGCCTATCAGCATCAGCATGATCAAGACCAGGCCGATTACAAAATTTTTATCCATTATTTACTTTAATTGTTGAAATAGTATACCGCTTACAAGGCGGCAAAGGTAACAAGATTTTTCGCTTAGTAGGCCTTAAATTGTGATCAGTGGGAAACCGGATTTAATGCACCTATCGCTCTTTTTTCCAACGAATAGGTCAGCGCAGCGCTTACAAAATTCACGAAAATCGGGTGCGGGTTCATCACGGTACTTTTCAGCTCCGGGTGGAACTGAACGCCCACGTAGAATGGATGCCCTGGCAGCTCTACCATTTCGACCAGATTGTTTTCGGGATTGATACCGGCTGCAACCAGTCCTTTTTCCTCAAATTCTTTCAGGTATTTGTTATTAAACTCGTACCGATGGCGGTGACGTTCGCTGATATTGGTCTTGCCGTAGATCTTGTGAGCCAGTGTGTCTTTCTTAATGCGGCATGGATAAGCACCCAAACGCATGGTACCCCCTTTGTTGGAAACATCTTTCTGATCCTTCATCAGGTGAATCACGGGATGATCGGTAGCAGTATCCATTTCAACCGAATGCGCGTTCTCCCAGCCGATCACGTTACGTGCATATTCGATCACAGCCATTTGCATTCCAAGACAGATCCCGAAGAAAGGAATGTTGTTTTCACGTACATATTGAATAGCGGCGATCTTGCCTTCAATTCCGCGCTCTCCAAAACCGGGTGCAACCAGTACGCCATCGAGGTCTTCCAGTTTTTCGACAGTATTTTCAGCGGTCAGGCTTTCCGAGTGGATCCATTCGATATTCACCTTGCATTCGTTGGCTGCACCTGCATGGATGAAGGATTCCACGATGGACTTATAAGCATCGTGCAATTCCACATACTTACCCACAAGGCCGATGCGAACGGAATCAACAGGATTTTTCAATCTCGAAAGGAAAGTCTTCCACGAATCCAGGTCCACATCCTTGTCGTTGTAAATGTCCAGCATATACAGTGCGCGCTGATCGAGTCTTTCTTTCAGCATCAGCAAAGGCACGGCATAGATCGTATCGGCGTCCATTGCCTCAATGACCGAGTTTACCTGGACATTGCAGAACAATGCGATCTTTTTACGGATATCGTACGGCAACGGATGCTCACTGCGGCACACGAGGATGTCGGGCTGAATACCCGATTCCTGCAACATTCTGACCGAGTGCTGGGTTGGCTTGGTTTTTAGTTCTCCCGCCGAATTCAGGTATGGGATCAAGGTCAGATGAATAACCAGCGTATCCTGGTGATCCATTTCGAACTTCACCTGACGTACGGCTTCCAGGAACGGCAGGGATTCGATATCGCCGACGCAGCCACCGATCTCAGTGATTACGATATCATAGTCGCCGGTTTGTCCCAGCAACAACATGTTTCGTTTCAGCTCATCGGTGATATGCGGGACCACCTGAACGGTTTTCCCAAGAAAATCGCCACGGCGCTCGGCAGTGATAACGTTGTGGTAAATACGCCCGGTAGTGACATTGTTGGCCTGGGAAGTGCGAACGTTAAGAAAACGCTCGTAATGCCCCAGATCGAGGTCCGTTTCGGCCCCGTCATCCGTCACGTAGCATTCGCCATGCTCGTATGGATTCATGGTACCCGGGTCAATATTCAAATAAGGATCAAATTTTTGAATGGTGACGGAAAGCCCTCTGGCTTGCAGTAATTTAGCTAGTGATGAGGCAATAATTCCCTTGCCAAGTGAAGATGTAACACCGCCCGTAACGAAAATGTACTTAGCGGTCTTTCGTGCTTTGGAAGCCATAAGACTTTGCTGTTTTTCTATGATTACGGGATACAAAGATACAGGATTATTAGAAGAATATAAGCGGAGGCCATTTAAATATTTGGCTGGAAAACAGTAAGCGCTTGGAAGTCTGAACTGTTAACAAATATAATTTTTTCTGGCCTCACTTGCTCCAATCGCTGCTTTCCTCCAAAATGAATGGCCGTGCTACCTTCATAAAATCGCAAAAATTCCGTTGCAAAAAAATCGGTTTCAAAAATTCATTCACACCCGGCTTTTCCATGCTATCCTTTCTTTTCGTCAATTGGATGGTTACGTATATAAAATAACGGCCGTAAGAGCGCGGACAAAATATAAATTTATAATTTACGCCACTTCCAAACCTTTATATCCTTTCAAAATGACAAGAAAAAAATTCCTGCTCATCCCGGCGTGGGTTTTTGCCGGCTTGTGCGCGCTGGTCGCCCCCACAACCTATGCCCAGAAACCGCTCAACATTATTGTCTTCGGCGCCCATCCCGACGACTGCGACCTGGGCGCAGGAGGCATCGCGTCGATTTACTCCTCTCTGGGACACAAAGTCAAGTTTGTTTCGCTTACCAACGGAGACAAAGGGCACCAGGATATCGGCGGCGGAGAATTGGCTAACCGCCGGCTGAAAGAAGCACAGGAAGCTGCACGCCGCTGGGGAATCCAGTACGATGTCCTCGACAACCACGACGGCGAACTATTTCCGACCATTGAAAACAGGCTCGCGGTGATTCGTAAGATCCGCGAATGGAATGCCGACATGGTGATAGCCCCACGCACGAACGACTACCACCCCGACCACCGTAACACCGGTGTGATTGTTCAGGATGCAGCGTACCTGGTGATCGTGCCCAATATCCTGAGCAGCGTACCGCCATTGACCAAAAACCCGGTATTCCTCTATTTTCGCGACCGGTTCCAGCGGCCTAACCCCTTTCGTCCCGATATAGCGATCGATATCACCGATCATCTTGCTAAAAAAGTGGACGGACTGGACGCACACGTTTCCCAATTTTATGAGTGGCTCCCGTGGACGGATGGAAATCTTGCTAACGTTCCCAAAGACGTGATCGAACGCAAAAAATGGCTGTTGGCTGCTATGGAAAGACGTTCCTCGGTGAACCCGGAAATCAAGGTTTCCCTGGAAAAATGGTATGGTGCCGACAAGGCGGCGCAAGTAAAATTTGTAGAAGTTTTCGAGATTTGCGAGTATGGAAAACAGCCCTCGGCCGACGAGATCAAGCGACTGTTTCCGATGCTCCCGAAGTAATTTTGAATGACTGAATGATGGAATGACGGAATGTATTCAACCGATCGTTCACTCATTCAGTCATTATAATTTTTCCGGGATATGCTTAATGCAATTTGTAACCGATATTGACACAATAGTTTACATTTACTATGATAACCGGTCTTTGAAACTTTCATAGCCAAAGGAACGGATCAACCGGAATTTTTGGTCAGCTTGCCACATGCCAATGGAAGGTAAGTTAACGCCGTTAAATGTTGTGGTCTTCACCATCGTGTAGTGGATCATATCCTCGAATATAATTTTGTCGCCAATTTCCAGCTGTTTGTTAAAAGAGTAATCTCCCATGTAGTCACCTGCCAGACAGGTCATTCCTCCCATCCGGTAAGTCGGTTTTCCGGCTACCGGCTCATGATACGCATTGCGAATGACCGGCTTGTAAGGCATCTCCAGCGTATCGGGCATATGTGCCGCAAAAGAGGTATCGAGAATGGCCACGTCTATCCCCTGGCTATCGAGTACATCAAGTACTGTTGTATACAGTATTCCGGTACGCCAGGCAATGGCTGAACCCGGTTCCAGTATCACATCCAGATTGTACTTTGTTTTGATAGTACTAACTAATTTTATTAGCTTACTAATATCATATCCTTCCCTCGTCATCAGGTGTCCGCCACCCATGTTCAGCCATTTGGCCTGATGCAGCAAATCACCAAACCTGGCTTCGAGTGCTTCGAGTGTTCGCTCCAAAGTGTCTGAGCCATTTTCACAGAGCGTATGAAAATGAATCCCGTCTATACCTGCGGGAAGCTCGTTGGGCAGCTTATCACGTGTAACACCCAGGCGCGAGCCGGGTACGCACGGATTATACATGTCTGTGGCCACCTCCGAGTATTGCGGGTTCACACGTATCCCACAAGATAAAGTCCGGCCCGGATTCTCAGCTTTGTAAGCTTCTACCCTGCTCTGAAATCTTTCCCACTGGCTGAGCGAATTGAATGTGATGTGGCTGCTGCGCTCCATGATCTCCTCAAATTCACTGTCCAGATACGCAGGCATATAGGTATGCGACGGATATCCCATAAAATCGTTGATCAATTTTACTTCGTTCAGGGAGCTTGCCGTAGCGCCTGTCAGATATTCCTTTACGATCGGAAAAGCACTGTACATGGAAAAACCTTTCAGCGCCAGGATAATCCGGCATCCCGCCGCCTTCTGGACAGAGTCGATGAGTTCCAGGTTCTTACGCAGCAATTCTTCTTCCAGGACAAAACAAGGTGATGGAATTTGGTTGAAATCGATGGACATTAGTTATAAATGACGGTTGATAGGCTCTTCTTAAAAGCAATGATTGTATAATTTTGTACACAAAAGTATAAGTTTGAGTTTCCAAACCATCACCATTTTTCAACCGAACCCGCCAGTTCCCTTATGTCCTTCCTTGTATTAGATATTGAAATGACCGGACCGGAGCCGGGTTGGAACGAGATTATCCAGATCGGTGCGGAGTTTTTTGACGACAACTGGCGATCACTCGGGACCTACCTTCAGAACGTCTATCCCGAAAACGAAGAGGCTTTTTCCGTCAAGTCCGAGGAAGTGCACGGACTGTCGCTGGCCGATCTGGAAGACGCGCCGATGATCTACGACGTGATCCCCGAATTCGAAAAATGGATCAAAAAGCTCAATGTCGGCAAACCGGGCCTTGCCAATGTGATCATTTGCGGCCAGAGCGTGATCAACGACATCAACTTCCTTCGTTTTGCGTACCGCAACGAGAAAATGAAATGGGGATTCTCCAACAAAATGCTTGACCTGCACACTGT
Organism: Dyadobacter ginsengisoli DSM 21015; assembly: GCF_059568735.1. Taxonomy (NCBI): domain Bacteria; kingdom Pseudomonadati; phylum Bacteroidota; class Cytophagia; order Cytophagales; family Spirosomataceae; genus Dyadobacter; species Dyadobacter ginsengisoli. Next base: position 1,271,101 of record NZ_JCANTY010000001.1, on the reverse strand, counting down.
ATCGTACCTTTTCTTCCAGATCCTCGAAAAGAACGGCAAGCAGGTTCCCCGTTCATTGAGCCTCGGCTCCGTAGCCAGTTATTTCGGTTTCGAGCGGGAGGAAGAAACACACAATGCACTGGAAGACGCCCGCCTTACCGCCAAATGTTTTAAAGAATTTTTCAAGCTCATCGACCAGGTTAAGCTCATATGATCGATTATAATCCCAAGGAATGGCTACGTTATATATTCTACTTTCAGAAGGCAGACACGGTACGCAAACTGGCGCCGATGATTGTGATCATGGCTGTGTATTCGAGTGTAATTGCATACCTTATTATCATTCACTTCAAAATCACCGAGAACAATGACCTGAAAAACATCTCGCTGATGCACTCATTGCTAGGCTTTGTGATATCGATGCTCCTCGTGTTCCGTACCAACACCGCCTACGACCGCTGGTGGGAAGGACGCAAGCAATGGGGTTCACTCATGAACATTAGCCGAAACCTGTCATTGAAAATCGCCGGACTGATCGACCCCGAACATACTGCCGAGCGGGAGTTTTTCATGAACATGATCCCGAACTATGCGTTTTCACTTAAGAATCATTTACGCAACCGCTATGTTTCGGAGGAATTCACCGATACTGTGCTTTACCAGAAGTCGTTGCTGAAAACCACCGATCATGTTCCTAACCAAATTGCCGCTGCGCTGTTTGCCAAAGTGATCGAACTACAAAGAAGAGGAGTCCTTCTGCCCGAGCATACCATCCTGCTCAACCATGAACTCGAGGCCTTTACGAATATCTGCGGGGCTTGTGAAAGGATCAAAAACACCCCTATTCCACTGTCGTACAGCTCATTTATAAAGAAATTCATTTTTACATATTGCCTTACTTTACCCATCGGGTACGTTTTCAGCTTGCATTTCCTTGTTGTCCCGTTCGTCATGTTTGTCTTCTACATTCTTGCAAGCCTTGAAGTTATCGCGGAGGAAATCGAAGATCCTTTTGGTGAAGACAGCAATGATTTGCCTATCGAGCGCATTTGTAAGGGCATTCATACTTCTGCCCAGGCTTTGCTGAAATAGACTGGGAAAAGGGTAAAAATTAGAAACTGGTTAGAAACTCATTAAAATCGAAATTATTTTAAGCATTTTCGACCGCCCGTCATTTGCGGCCATTTTGAAGATTTAGCTTCACTTATCGTGAAATTACGCTGAATCAGCAGCCTGATTTTTTAAATAAGGTACTTTTTCTACCCAAATCAGCTAAAAACAAGCATCATTTTGCCAATTTCGCCTTTTTTAAAGCAAATTAGAGCGTTTGATTTTAGTCTTCACAGTAACTAATTTTCATGTAATCCTTCATCGGATTGGTCTTTTATGAAGAATAAACGATTGTCAACATGAAAAATTCCAGCTTCTTAATAGCTATATTATTTGCGGGACTGACCACCATTTCCGCCAATGCGCAGTCGATTGTCGACCCGGGCATTTCCATTTATAACTACAAACATCCCAATAAAGCCGCGCAGGCCAAAGCTGCCGGAAAAGAGCAAAATACGATCCGGGTCGCGAACCTGAGGACAGTAGAGCGTTTTGGGAAATATCAAAAAGGGGTTGTCAGCAGCACGCCTAAATACGCGCCACGGGCCGCGACGCTTGTTGTGACACGGGAGTACAAGCCGGAAGGCGTGGAAATCAATCCGCTAACCTCACCGAGAAATTATAAAACCCCCGCTATCAATGTGACCAAGGATACAGCACAAATGGCTGACTACTATAACAGCCCTGACAAGGTTTATCCAACCAGAGATTAGGACTATGTGTTGATCTCAAAAGCGCCGGCCCATGTGGCCGGCGCTTTTGTTTTGGCCCGTCACATATAACAACACTAATAATTATTTGAATTTTATACTCAGTTACCTTGACTGACATTTTGAACCACAGCAGGAAATCAATTCTCAATGGTTTTCTCAAATCTTGTCAATAGCTCAAAAATCTATCCAAAAATTTATCAAAAAGTTCAAATAAAGACATTTAGGAGTTTTTACAGCTTTTTTTGTCCATTTAAAACGTGCTCATTTTTCCACTTCGAAAAACTAAACTCTTTCCGGGCAGAATGCTAACGCAGCAAAAAATAAAATTCAACATGCTTGAATTTTATAGTTTTATGTTTGAAATGGATATGAATTGCTAACCATGCAGCGGGTAATTTTGAAACCTAGTCCTTTACAGTTTCCTTTACTATTACTCTGTTATGCATCCTAAACCATTCATTTTCTCAGCATTCCTGGCCTTTGCCTTATCCGGAGGCACATTATCCCGGGCCCAGGCCGTCCGTGTTTCGGATCCCGGGATTTCCATCCACAATTACAAGCACCCCAACAAAGCGTCGGCCGCCCGAACGGAACAAATGGCGGGCTTTGTTCTGAATTCATCTGATCCTGCACTGGAAGCCCGCTTCGCCCGACTCGATGTCGGCAGGAATCAATCCGATCCTACTCCGAAATACGCATCCCGACCGGTCACATTTGTTGTTTTCACAACACAGCACAAACAGAAAGCCGGTATCAATCCCCTGACCTCAACACGTCATTACAAAACGGGGAGTGGATTGCGAGCCGCCAAAACTGTCCGGGAAGAGTGGCTTTGCGGGACGATGTAGCTGTAAAGTTTGCTGTCCATGACCAGGCCGGTGTCCGAACACCGGCCTTTGCCGTTTGAATCGCCAAAATTTACTTAACAAAGAAAAATTATGACGATTACAAGTACACACTGTATTTAATCAATTTTTAACCCACTGGTTTTGTAGCCAATATTTGAATTTCATAATTTCAGCTCATGATACCGAATGAGACCGTCGAGTACTTTTACCAAACGCACCCGGCTGCGAAAGGTTTAAAAGGTCCGGATAAAACAACCGGGGACGAGGGGCATTTCAATGTGTTCTCCCGCGTATTCTGCAACAAATATACTTCCTACGCAAGAAGGGATTTTTACAAAATTTCACTGATACTTGGTAAGGGCCGGATTACCTACGGCAACCACGAGATCGACATCAACCGGAATGCACTCGTTTTCTTCAACCGCAACGTCCCCTATTCCTGGCAAGCGTTGTCCGGGGAGCAGTCCGGCTTTTTCTGCCTTTTTACCGACCAGTTCCTGAGTACGATCAACCGTTCATCGACCCTAAACGATTGTCCTATCCTGCGCAGCGACGCCATCCCTGTGTATTTCATCAATGAGGAACAGCAGGAATATCTGCTGAGCATCTTCGGCAAAATGCAGACGGATATTGAATCGAGTTACGTACACAAATATGATCTCATGCGCAATTACGTGAATGTGATCGCGCATGAGGCGATGAAAATGCAGCCTTCCGAACTCAGCGATATGCATGTGAATGGCTCCGCACGGCTTTCCACACTATTTCACGATCTGCTCGAACGTCAGTTCCCAATCGAATCGCCGGAGCATAAGCTCAAACTCAAAACTGCGAAAGACTATGCCGGCAAACTCGGCGTCCACGTTAATCATCTCAACCGCGCGTTGAAGGAAATAACGGGAAAGACAACAACGGAACATATTATCGACCGCGTCCTGGCACAGTCCAAAGTCATGCTCCGGCATTCCAACTGGAGTGTCGCCGAAATTGCTTTCTGCCTGGGATTCGAGTACCCGGCCTACTTCAACAATCTCTTTAAAAAACAAATTGGCATCACACCGAAGTCCTATCGGGTTCATGAACGATAGTGCTGTTTGAATTTTATAAGATATTGTTTGAAAGTAATAAAGAATATGGCTGGTTGCCGGACTAACTTTGCGAAGCAATTCGACAGGGCTCGCAACCAACCGGATAACCCACACACGTACCCGGTTCAATCGCCTCCTAATTTCAATGCAAATGACATCGAAGAAGTATCTCCCGTCCCTGTTTCTGACCCTCGCGATGGTCGCCGCAGGTGAAACGCTTACTGCTCAGACACTGACTTTACCACAAGCCATCGAAACAGCGCTTTCCAATTATGGAAGCATTAAGGCCAAAAGCAGCTATGTAAATGCATCCAAAGCAACCGTCCTGCAAAGCAAAAAGGAATACCTGCCTAATCTCAATGTATCGGCCCAGCAGGATTACGGCACCATAAACGGCCAGAACGGTCCTTTGTATGGGCTTGGCTTGTCAGTGGCTTCGTCGGGGCTGCCACTACCGGAACAAAACTGGAACTCTGCGTTCGGGGCGCTTTACCTGACGAATGTCAACTGGGATTTCTTCGCCTTCGGACGAGCCCGGGAACGCATCAATGTCTCCAAATCGGTTGTCACACGTGACGAAAGCGATCTGGAACAGGAACGATTCCAGCACGGCGTGCGTGTAGCCGCGGCATATCTCAACCTGCTTGCCGCCCAACGGTTGATCAGATCGTGGGAAAACAACCTGACACGCGCTACGGCATTGAAAACCGTCGTGGTAACCCGCGCCAAAAATGGCCTGATACCCGGTGTAGACTCCTCCCTGGCGAATGCCGAGGTTTCCAATGCCAAGATCAGCATTACACAGGCCCGCGATTTCGAACAGGAGCAGGCCAACACCCTGGCCCGTCTGATGGGGACCACCGATCAGCGGTTCCAGCTGGATACCACCGTCCTCAGCCGCATTCCGAGGGCCGTCGCAGATACGGCGGTTCGCCCGGAAAACCATCCGTTGCTGAAATTTTATGCCAACCGGATCGCGGTCAGTGAGCAGCAGGCCAAATACTACCAAACACTCGGAATGCCCGTATTTTCACTTTTTGGTGTGTTCCAGGGACGTGGTGCCGGATTTTCATCCAACTATGCGAGTGATCAGCACGCTTACACGCAGAACTATCTGGAGGGTATCAAGCCGGTCCGGGCCAACTATCTGCTGGGTGTCGGTGCTACCTGGAACCTCACCGGTGTTCTCCGGACCAGGCAGCAGGTCATGTCGCAGAAGTTTGTTTCCAATGCGCTGAAAGAAGAATACGATCTGACCGACCAGCAGATTAAGAACCAGCTGATCCTGTCCGAAACCAAGATTGGCAACGCCATGGCGAATTACCGCGAAGCGCCCGTACAGGTGCAGTCCGCTTCGGATGCCTACCTGCAAAAGAGCGTGCTTTATAAAAACGGACTGAGCAATATCGTGGACGTAACCCAATCGCTTTACATCCTCAACCGTGCTGAAACCAGCCGCGACATAGCTGTTACGAATGTATGGCAGGCAGTGCTCCTGAAAGCCGCGGCAGCGGGTGATATCGGCCTGTTCCTGAATCAGTAGGCTTTGCAGAAGACCTGGCCGTCTTCCAATCGAATTATACTTTACAATTACCCCTGTAACATGGATTTAATACGTTTTGCACTCCGTAAACCCATTACGATCATGGTGGTGGTAGCCGGTTTGTTTTTCTTCGGTATCAATGCGGTGCGGAATATCAAGGTCGATATTTTCCCGAAACTGGATTTGCCGGTGATGTACATTGCCCACCCGTTCGGTGGGTACACACCTACCCAAATGGAGACTTTTTTTGCCAAGCAGTATATCAACATTCTGCTTTATGTAAATGGCATCAAAAGTATTGAAACCAAAAATATCCAGGGATTAACCCTGATGAAGGTGAATTTCTACCCCGGCACCAATATGGCACAGGCCTCTGCCGAATTGAGCGCATTCACCAACCGCGCTCAGGCCATTTTCCCGCCAGGCTCCAACCCTCCGTTCATCATCCGTTTCGATGCATCGACCCTTCCGGTAGGACAACTTGTACTCAGCAGCGAAAAAAGAAGCAACAATGAATTGCTTGACCTTGCCAATGTGTACGTGCGGTCGACATTCACATCTATCCCAGGTCTGGTTTCCGCTCCACCGTTTGGGGGAAACATCCGCACGATCGTCGTCAAGGCGGACCCGGAGTTACTGCGATCGCATAACCTTACGCCCGATCAGCTTGTGGAGGCATTGCGGGTGAACAACCAGACCGCGCCTTCGGGTAACGTACGCATTGGTGATAAAAACTATATTACGCCCACGAACACGACCGTCCGCACGGTGAAGGATTTTGAAAACATTCCGCTTTTTAAAGGCGGTGTCCAAAACCTGTACCTCCGCGACGTAGCTACCGTGGAAGACGGTGCCGACATTACTTCGGGCTACGGATTGGTCAATGGCAAGCGGTCTGTTTATTTGAGTATCGCGAAAGGCGCCGACGCTTCCACCTGGGAAGTGGTACAAAATCTCAAAAAGGCTATTCCGCGCATTCAGAATACATTACCGGAGGATGTGAAGGTCAGCTACGAGTTCGACCAGTCTACTTATGTGATGAACTCGGTCATGAGCTTGCTGACGGAAGGAGCTATCGGTGCGATCCTGACCGGCCTAATGGTGCTCCTCTTCCTCGGCGATGCCCGCGGTGCATTGATCGTCATCCTGACTATCCCTACTTCCATCATCGCGGGGGTTTTGTTCCTGAATCTCTTTGGGCAGACAATCAACATCATGACACTGAGCGGATTGGCACTTGCGATTGGTATCCTGGTAGACGAGAGTACCGTAACGATCGAGAACATTCACCAGCATTTCGATATGGGCAAACCGAAAGCGCTCGCTATTTGGGATGCCTGTAAAGAAATCGCGTTCCCCAAACTGCTGATCCTTTTCTGTATTCTGGCGGTGTTCGCGCCAGCATTCACAATGGGTGGTATTCCGGGTTCTTTGTTCCTGCCACTGGCCCTGGCGATCGGTTTCAGCATGATCGTTTCGTATTTCCTGGCGCAGACATTTGTACCTGTGATGGCCAACTGGATCATGAAAGTGAAGCATCATCAGAAACCCGACGGTTCACAAATGACCGACGCAGAAGAGTTTGCCGCCTCGGGTCTCAGCAAAGATCCTGACGCACAAAAAGAAGCGCTGATCCACCGCACCGATTTCGACCAGAATGGCAAAGTGAGCACATTCGAGCGGATTCGGGCCCGGTTTATGAGATTTATCAACCGGGTGATGCCCTTCCGGAAACCCATAGTGGCCGCTTATCTGATCATAACCACCGCATTAGCTGCGTTCTTGTTAAACAATATTGGCAAGGATGTTTTGCCGAAAGTAAACGGTAGCCAGTTCCAGGTGCGCCTGCGCGCTCCCGAGGGTACACGAATAGAGCGCACGGAGGAAAAAACACTGAAAACCATCGATATTATCAAGAAACTCGTGGGACCACAGCATGTATCGGTAACCTCGGCTTACGTCGGCCAGCACCCCGGGCTGTTCTCTGTAAGTCCCATTTACCTGTTCATGGCAGGCCCGCATGAGGCTGTTTTGCAGGTGGGTTTACATGAAGGCTTTCATGCGAATCTGGATGAATTGAAAGAAAAGATCCGCAAGAAGGTCAAACAGGCGATGCCGGATCTGACGATGTCTTTCGAACCCATTGAACTGACTGATAAAATCCTTAGCCAGGGTTCACCCACACCTATCGAAGTGCGGATGTCGGGACGTGATAAGAAACTGAACGAGCAGTATGCGCAAAAGGTGATTGCTAAATTGAAGGAGATCAGCTATCTGCGTGATATTCAGCTCGGCCAATCCACTAAATATCCGGCAATCAACATCGAAGTTGACCGTATCCGGGCCGCACAACTGGGTGTGGATATGAATGATGTTTCCAGATCGCTTATCGCTTCGACATCTTCTTCCCGCTATACTGACAAGAATATCTGGGTAGACGAAAAAGGCGGTTTCAGCTACTCGGTGCAAGTGCAGGTTCCGGAAAGCAAAATGAACAGCATTCAGGAAATGGGTGAAATTCCCTTGCTTAAAAACACCAACCGTCCCGTGTTGAGCGACATTGCGACCATTACGCCCGATACGACGTATGGCGAAAACGACAACCTCGGTGCCATGCCCGTGCTTTCGGTGACTGCCAATCTGAATAATACCGACCTCGGCGTAGCGCAAGCCGATGTGAGAAAGGCATTGTCCTCTCTGGGCGAACTGCCCCGGGGATTGACCGTTGAGCTGGTTGGTTTAAGCCAAACATTGACCGATACCCTCGACAGCCTGCAAAACGGGCTTGTAGTGGCTATTGTAGTAATTTTCCTAATGCTGGCGGCTAACTTCCAATCGTTCAAAGTATCTGCGATCGTACTCGCGACTGTTCCCGCGGTAATTCTCGGTTCACTTGCATTGCTAATGATCACCGGCTCCACATTGAACCTTCAATCGTACATGGGCATTATCATGTCTGTGGGAGTATCTATTTCAAATGCCGTGCTTCTGATTACCAATGCCGAACAGCTTCGGAAGCACAGTGGCAATGCCATCGAAGCCGCAAAGGAATCGGCAGGTCTGCGCCTCCGCCCTATTGTAATGACAGCCGTGGCGATGGTTGTAGGTATGATCCCGATGGCGAGCGGGCTGGGTGAGGCGGGCGACCAATCGTCCCCACTGGGCCGGGCCGTTATCGGCGGACTGATTGCGTCTACTTTTGCGGCTTTGTTCATCCTGCCGCTAGTGTTCGCCTGGGGACAGGGGAAAGCCGATACCCAAAGTGTTTCACTGGATCCTGAGGATGAAGAAAGCAAATACTACGTTCCCATGACCCGTTAATTTAAACATCGAACCTATCCGACCATGAGACATATTCATCAAATCGCTATCACTATACTCGTTGCTGGATCAACAGTAGTATTGCAAGGCTGCGGCCAATCCAAAGCCGAAGAAGAGGAAAGCAAGAAAGCCCCCGCAGAAAAGGCTGCGGTGGACGCATTCCCGTTGAAAAAAGAACAATTGGCATCGAGCATCCAGATCCCGGGCGAACTGATCGCTTTCCAACAGGTTGACATTTATGCCAAAGTGAGCAGTTTTGTTAAAAAGCTGCATGTGGATGTAGGTTCGGAAGTCCGTGAAGGGCAGCTGCTGGCTACCATGGAAGCACCTGAACTCACCTCGCAGCTGGTAGCCAGCGAATCGCGCCTCAAATCTTTCGAGGCAATTTACCAGGCCAGCAAGGCCAACTACGAACGTTTACTCGAAACCAGCAAGACACCGGGTACCGTTTCACAAAATGATCTGGATGTAGCGTTGGCGAAGCAGAAATCAGATCTCGCCCAACTGGATGCCGCACGATCGGGCAGCAGGGAGATCACCGATAACCGCAACTACCTTGAAATAAGGGCACCATTCAGCGGCATTATCTCTGCGCGTAATGTAAGCACCGGTGCCTATGTAGGCCCATCGGGCAAAGGCTCCGAGTTTCCACTTTTCACATTGGTAGAGCAGCGCAAACTGCGTTTGGTAGTGAGTGTGCCGGAGCAATATACCAGCTATCTGAAAAATCAGAGCCAGGTTACATTCAAAGTGAAGTCGCTGCCCAACCAGAGTTTCCCGGCCAAAGTAACCCGCCTGGCCGGTGCATTGGACACCCGACTACGCTCACAACGTACCGAAATGGATGTAGTTAACACCGATAGAAAACTTTTGCCCGGTATGATAGCAGAAGTTTCCATTCCATTGACAGGCGATGTCAGCACTTTTGCCGTGCCAAGTACGGCGGTACTCAACTCTACGCAAGGAACTTATGTGATCAAGATTGCGGATAAAAAGGCGGTATGGGTACCTGTCAAAACAGGCAGCAGCAGTACGGACAAAACAGAGATCTTCGGGGATGTAAAAGAAGGTGATGTACTGGTGAAAGTAGCTAACGAAGAAATACGCGACAATTCAGATATCCACGGCGTAAAACAGGAAGGCATCTAAACGCTGTCAACGCAGGGCATTTTTGCCCTCATTCAATACAATTCGCAGTTTGAAACCAGCAAGATCGGTCTTTACCTCACGGCAAAGACCGTTTTTGTAGGAGTATATACCCAGTTTACCGTCCGGTAATTGCACACCGTACTTTCCATCCGAGAGCTTGCTGACGTTGCACATTTTGCCATACCGTTCGGAATACACTTCTCTTATATTGACTGGTTCTTTGTAATAAAGTCCGGTAATGGTGGCCAGGATAGGCGTATTTACTTCGATATTGGCCTTCCCTTCCGAATCTTCGCCAGAAAACAGTACTTCATAAAGCGTTTTGGCACTCCCTTTCGTGAGGGTTTTCTCTTTCAGGTCACCATTGACGTGGTGTGAGCAGGTGGCTGATACCAGCTTTCCGTGTGCGTAGCTGGTCTGGGTCGAGTAAGACCCTTTGTAGAACATAATTTTAAAGACACTTTCGATCCGGTGCGTCTCCGCATCGTCCTCCCCTTTGTCCGCGAATACTTTCAATGACCCGATGGTCCGTCCCGCCACAATCACATCATAGACATTCTGGGCATTGGCGACAGAAACGCAAAATATTAAAAACCCAATCACTGCAAATCCCGATACGCGCATCTTCCGGTCGTTTAAATTTCTGAATAGTGTGCAATCCTTTTATAACTCTGAATCTCTCGCTCGTATTGCTTTTGAACAAAGATTTCCAGGCTGTTAACCTAACACATTACCAAAGAAAACAGGCGACCGTATAATAGAAACAGGGACCAAATGCCGCCTCATTTACGCAACGGCACATGGTCCCTGCGCGCGTCAGAACCTTCCGAATTTAAGCGTCAGGTTATAAGATACATTACTCAAATCACTATCGGTGAGACCATTACCTTTGGCATTAAATGCTTTCCGATAAGAAACCCCCGGGCTAAACCGCATCCATTTCAACAAATTGAATTCAACCTGCACACCAGGCTCCATTACAAAGAAGAATTTGGCATCGTCATCATCGTAACGATCATCCCAGTCATCCCACTCCCAGTTGTCGAAATCGCGGCGGTCATACTGTAGTGTAAAACCCGTGCCAGTAAGGAGGTTCGCCGAAAAATGCACTTTGCGTGTGGAGGCAAACACATACTCGGTCATCAGTCCAAACTGCCCGTACTGATAGGTCATTTTCCTGGCAGGAAAGTTTTGTTGCGCCAGCGGTACCGGAATGTAATTGGTCGTCGCCGATGCCCCTACTCCGAGCAGAAACCGCTGGTTGATAAACCAGCCGCCATAAAGCTCGGCCATATTCGCAAAATCTCCATTGATTTTCGTGAACTTATTGGATATCGCCGCATAGCCCCCCGAACGGTAAATCCCACGGTTCTTAAAGATGGTCTCATTGTCCTGGGCGTAGGTGCGCGCTATGCCGCCAAGGCAAAAAATAAAGATGAATGATAGAATGATCCTTTTCATGATTGCTAAGTTGTTTCTTAGGAGACAACCCAGCAATATTATCCCCCTATGCCACCATCAACTTTTGCACGGGGCTATTGGGCCATCGAAAAATCGAGCTGCTGGATCAATGCCGGATTCTCCGGTGACAGCGTGAAATACACACGGATGTTGCCCGTGGTCCCCGTCAGCAAAAATGTCCCCCGCAACTGATTTTCGGCCTCCATGTCCGATGAACCTGTAATGGCCCCGGCCTTGCTCAGCAGCAAGTCCAGCTCCTTTTTACGATGTGTGACAGAGCGGTCCGGGAAGAAGTTTTCCGCAAAAATGCCGCTTTGCTCGGCATTTTGCCATCCCGGCAGCAATCTTACCAGCTCTTCCTTCCGCTGCGTCAGTACCCGTGAAACTTTTATCGGTAGCGGTTTAAGTCCCGCGAGCGCAATCACAGTGTCGAGCACCGCAGTGTTAATTGCCGCCATGCCCGCATATGTACGATTTGCATGCGCGATGATACCGATTCCATATTCCGGCAGTATCTGCCACTGACTCCCAAAACCTGGCAACCCGCCTGTGTGCCCGATACCCGTACGTCCTTCGCAATCTCTGGTCCAACGGAGTCCATACCCATACGCGGATACCATTGCGCAGGGCCGCCCAGCCGGATATTTGTAGGAGGCATTAAGGTTATTGAAATTCCACGGCATCTGCATTTCCCGGACGTCGCTTCTGGATACGGGCCCGGTTTCCGGCGCGGATGACGCCGGCCAGGCTGCAAGGTGAAAGCTTACATATTTACTAAAATCTTCGATAGATGTGATTAGCCCGCCCATAGCACCGTATGTGCCATCATGAAGCAACTCCTCTTCCTTCCAAATGCCATCTTCATAGCGGTATCCGTGCGCCAGCAGGCTTTTGGGCGCTTCGGTATACTCCCAGATGGTGCTGTTCATGCCCAGTGGTTTGAAAATAACCTCATTGATATATGCCTGATAAGGCTTTCCGGAGACATTCGTAATGATCTTGCCGAGCATCGCAAAACCAAGGTTACTGTATTCATAAGTCACGCCAGGCACATTCGAGAATGAGATCCCTTTGGAAATCAATGCGATGAGTTCATCATCCCTGGTGTCCAGCTGCCGGTCACCCCAGGGATTATCCTCCGGAAAGCCAGCCATATGCGTCAGTAGGTGCCGGATCGTGATCTCCGGCGCGTCTTTTGTCAGAGATGGCATCCTACGTAGTTCCGGAATGTATAGATAGGCCGGATCGTCCAGTTTAAGTTTCCCCTCCTTTCTGAGTGCCAGAATGCCCATTGCGGTCACGCTTTTCGACATCGATGCGATACGGAACAGCGATTTGGGAGATGCTTTAACCGACGTTCCAATTTCCGAGAAGCCGTTTGCGCCGGAGAGCAGCAGTTTGCCATCCACCACCAAACCGAATGCTAGCCCGGGAAAGTGGTTTTTATCCGAATAATCTTGATAGAGTTTTTCAATGACCGGCAGCGTGGACCTGATTTTGGCGAGCCGGTCGTCGGTTGCCTGCTGGGCTTGCGATGTGCATACAAAAATGCTTAGGAGTGATGTAAAAATGAGCCGCATAATGGTCTGGGTTTGATTTCGATGCCAGGTGGTGAATTTAACAAACCGCCCTTGTTTTGCCTACTTATTTATTCATCACTGTCTTTTCGGCCGGCATTCCCCTCAAAAAAGCCTAAAATCTTCATTTTGTACAATACTTACTTTTTAATTTTATCAAAAAAGTACAATTTATTTGAATTTAATTAGCGACAAATCCGTTAAATTTGCATCTGAGAATATACATGAAAAATAAAGTGCAATTTTCAGGACTAAAACACTGATTGTCTAAAAATTAAAAAAATCATATTACATACATACGAAATCACACTTGGGCGCATGGCCTGATAAAATTTTCGCTCCTATGAATTATTCAATTTTCGCCCCTTCCGATTCGAGAAAATACCTGAGATGGGCAGTCGCTGCCTTCTTCTTCGTACAAGGTCTCAGTTTTGCAGCCTGGGCAAGCCGGATCCCCGATATCAAGAATATGCTACACCTCACCGAGGGCGGGCTAGGTACCGTGTTATTGGCATTGCCGATCGGCTTGATGGCCTCCCTTCCTATTTCCGGATGGATGGTAACCCACTACGGCAGTAAGAAAATGGTGCTGATCGGCGCTGTGCTGTATGCGACCACGCTGATGTTCATCGGGTTTGTAACCCGCACCGAGCAACTTGTCATTGCTTTGTTTGCATTCGGACTCTGGGGTAACCTCACCAATATCGCCGTAAACACACAGGCAGTAGCCGTCGAACAAGTTTACGGAAAATCCATTATGGCGTCCTTTCACGGCTTATGGAGCCTCGCAGGCTTTGTCAGCGCGATGATCGGATCACTGTTTATTTCGGTACATATCCCTCCTCATATCCATTTCATCGTGATCGCCCTGGCAGCATTTGCAGTCATTTTCACAGCCTACAAGCACACGATGCCTGATAGTGAAAAGAATGAAGGCGAGGCGCAACCGATGTTCGTTAGACCCGACCGCGACCTGCTTACCCTGGGATTGATCGGTTTCTGCGCGATGGTCTGTGAAGGTGCCATGTTCGACTGGAGCGGCGTTTACTTCCAGGAGGCAATTCACGTTCCGTCATCCATGACCACATTGGGCTACGTAGCATTTATGGGCACCATGACAGGCGGGCGTTTTGCAGGTGACTGGCTTGCCAACCGTCTCGGACGCCGGAAAATGCTCCAGATAAGCGGCCTGCTCATGGGAGCCGGCCTTGCGATCTCCGTAGGTTTCCCTTACCTGATCCCGGCCACTTTCGGATTCCTGCTGGTAGGCTTTGGCGTTTCATCCGTGGTTCCGCTGGTATATAGTGCTGCTGGTAAATCCACAACGATGTCGGCCGGAATGGCCCTCGCGGCGGTCTCCTCGATCAGCTTCATAGGCTTTCTGATCGGTCCGCCATTGATCGGTATTGTCGCCCAGTTTGCAGATCTGCGGTGGTCATTTGCGATTGTTGGTGTCCTGGCGTCCCTGACCGCCTATTTGTCAACCAAGGCACGTTTGATCGATTAGAACAGCTGGAATTATATTTTTAGTGAGAAAAGAGGATAGTGGAAACGCGATCCTCTTTTTCATTTAAAAACAACCTGCCATGCGAAAAGCCTGTATTTATATTTCGATATTCTGGGTAAGCATTGCTGCCGGTCGCGGGCAGAGCGACTCCCTGCGTAGCCTGGATCTGAATCTGGACAATTACACCTACCCCTTCCCCGTATCCTTCGTGGAGTTTGAATCCCAGGGCGAAAAGTTGCGTATGGCCTATATGGACGTGCCTTCCAGCGCAGCCAATGGCAAGACCGTCATGCTCCTGCACGGAAAGAACTTCAACGGTGCTTACTGGGAACAAACAGCCAAAGTTCTCGTGCAGAAGGGGTATCGGGTCATTATCCCGGACCAGATAGGCTTTGGAAAGTCGGCCAAGCCGCTTCATTTTCAGTATTCCTTCCACGAGCTTGCTGCTAACACGAAAAGGATACTCGATCAGTTAAACATCAGCAAAATAACCGTTTTGGGCCACTCTATGGGCGGAATGGTAGCCACCAGGTTTACATTGATGTATCCCGGGATCGTAGAGAAACTAATCCTGGAAAACCCGATAGGTCTCGAAGATTACAAGCTGAAAGTCCCCTATCAGCCGGTTGACAAATGGTACATGAGCGAATTGAAAAGCGATTTCAACTCCATTAAGAACTATCAGCTCGCGAGTTATTACGATGGGAAATGGAAAGATCCCTATACCAAATGGGTAAATCTGCTTGCCGGCTGGACACTTGGCAAGGACTACCCCCGCATTGCCTGGAACAGCGCGCTCACGTACGACATGATCTATACACAGCCCGTTTGCTATGAATTCGGGCAAATCAAGGCTCCGACGTTGCTGATTATCGGGCAACGGGACAGGAGCGCGGTGGGAAAGAATCTCGCACCTGAAAACGTCAGAAAGACGCTTGGCAATTACCCGGAGCTGGGCAGACAAACCAAGGCAAAGATCACCAACAGCGAGCTGGTGGAGCTGGATAATATCGGACACCTACCCCATATCGAAGATTTCGACCGTTTTATCGGACCATTGCTCCGCTTTCTGGCGAAGTAGCGGACCGAAAGCTCTGTATAAAAGCCCTTCCGCTGACAATAAATAGACGGAAGGGCTTTTATTTTAACCCAAGAACTGATTCAGATAGTTGCGACTGGTCAAAATGGCGCTATGTACATCGGCGACGTTACCCTCGTAGGCTTTGTCCTCCACTTCGATAACAACCGGGCCGCGATAACGAACATCAGTCAATGCAGCAAAAAAGCCCCGCCAGTTTACATCTCCCAATCCCGGAAGTTTTGGAGAGTGGTACTCCAGGGGATTGGCCAAAATACCAACATTATTAAGTTTACCTTTATAAACTTTCGCATCCTTCAAATGTACATGATGCAATCTTGATTTATAATTATAAATCGGAAGCACTTCATCCATCATCTGCCATATCATGTGTGAAGGATCATAGTTCAAGCCGAAGATCGGGCTGGGGATAATTTCGAACATCCTGTCCCACACGGCCGGACTGATGGCGAGGTTTTTGCCACCGGGCCATTCGTCGTCCGTAAAAAACATCGGGCAGTTTTCAATCCCAATTTTCACATCATTCTCCTCTGCAACCTTCACAATAGCGGGCCAGACATCCGCAAAACGCGCCAGGTTATCCTTAATGCTCCTGGAAGGGTCGCGACCAATGAAGGTGGTCACAACGGGGATATCCAGCTTCGCAGCACCCCGGATCACCTCCTTAATATGTTCGATGTAATATTCAGAGCGGCTGGTATCCGGGTCCAGGGGGTTGGGGTAATATCCCAAAGCGGAGATAAAAACACCCGCCTCTTTCAGCGCATGCCGGATAGAGGATACTTTCGCCGGTGTCAATTGGTTGACATCGATATGGGTAACCCCGGCGTAGCGCCGACTGTCGGTATTGTCGGCGGGCCAGCACATCATTTCGACACAGGAAAAGCCATTAGTCCCGGCAAATTGAACCACGTGTTCGAAGCCGAAATCGGCCAGGATTGCACTATTAAAACCTAATTTTAGCATAAGGATCCAGTTTTTGAGGCAAACATCCATAAAAATCGACCGGCTTTCAAGGATTCATCCAAAAATTCGACGGCTTCATCCGGGCTGGACGCCATTGGTAACTAACGCTCCCTGTGAAATCCTTTTAATTTTAGTAATATTGATCCGAGAAAATCGATGAACCTTAACACATTATCAGCTTATGGCAGACTCTGAACCGGGTATTGGTAAAAAAATACTCAGCTTTTTCATCAACGATGCGGACGAAGCGGCTGCTAAGCCCACTGCTGCCGACCCCGCTCCGGAACCATCCAAACCCGCAGCGCCTGCGACAGTTCCCAATGCAGCAGGCACGGGGCAGATCGACCGAAAATTCGTCGAGCACTTTGTTAACCTGCTTGAAAAAGCAAATCTGCCCGGCCCCGACTATTTTGAATACAAGCAGGCCTTGCAGAGCATGGAGAGCCTGGGGCTCGGAGAGGAAAAGCAATTTCAGGCTGCATGGGCCAGTTTCAAGGCGATGGGTGGCGCAAAGGATACCGGCATTCTCAAAACTTCTGCGGATCAGTACCTTGCGATTCTTGTAAAAGACCGCGAATCTTTTCTGAAAGACGTCGATAAAGCTATTAAGGACCGTGTTGGGGCATTGCAGGACGAACATAAAAAACTGGAAGAAAGCAATGCCGCCTTTGCACAGCAAATTCTTGACTTACAAAAGAAAATAGACGATAATAAGGCACGACTGGGACAGATCTCGGGAGAGGTTTCTGAACAGACCGCGAAAATCAATACCAATAAAGATAGCTTCGAAGTTACTTATGCGAGCTTTGTAGACCAGATTAGCTCGGATCTTGCAAAAATTAACCAATACCTTCAATAACCTGACAACTGAATCAACAATGGCAACACCAGATTTCTCGCAGATCGGCGGCTCACAGGAAGATAATTCCAAAAAATCCTATTGGAGCCGACCGGAAGGCATTACTTCCCTCCTGTTCCTGGGAGCAGCAGGGGCTATTGCGCTGTACTATTGGAACAAGATCGCCGCTTTCCTGATCGAGGTGACGCAAAACACGCTGTATCTCGGCTTCCTGATGGCTGTACTGGCATTGGTTATCTTCCTGCTGACCAGTAAAGACGTACGAACAGCTGCGTTCTTTTTATTCAAGACCCTGATGCGGAACATTACCGGACTGATTATCAAGCTCGATCCGATCGCTATTATGAAGATATACATCGATGATCTGAAAGAAAAGCGCGAGAAGATGCAGGGCCAGATCAACACGTTGGCGGGTCAACTGGTGAAGCTGAACAAAAACATCAACGAAAACAACGAACAGATCAAGCAGAAGTTTGCCGAGGCTAACAAAGCAAACACGATGTTGGACCGCCCCGGAATGAAGGAAACCGCTTCTCTGGCGACCATCGAAGGGGCCGGTTTACAGGAAATGAACGAAAAACTGCTGCCCTTACAACGGAATATGAAGGTGATTCTTGAGTTTATGGAAAAAGTAAACAAGAGCGCAGATTACATTATTAAAGAGACTGAAATAAAAGTTAAACTCAAAGAAGCGGAATATAGAATTGTAAAGGAGAGCTCCAATGCCTTGCGTACCGCCATCAGCATTTTCAAAGGCAACCCCGACAAGAAGTTCTATTTCGACGAATCCATGGAATATATCCAGGACGACATGAGCCAGAAACTCGGAGAAATGAAACGTGCCATGGACCTGTCCCTCGACTTCATCAATGGCGTAGATGTTCAGAACGGGTTGCTTTCCGATAAAGGTCAGGCCATGCTGGAAGCCTACAATTCGGGGCAGTTCAGACTGATCCAGCTCGATTCCCAGCAAAGCAACACCCGTTCGATAGATACACCGAAAGATTCGAGCTACAAAGGCCTGTTGGATTGATAATTCTTCATTTATTCGCTTCATATTTCTCATTTTACACATTTAAAAATCCATGAAAAGACTAACAGTTGCCGGCCGGTTGATGATCACCGCGCTGATTTTGGGAGCCATATTCGTAGGGTACAAATACTTCGGCGGCCAGAAGGCTCTGGACCAAATGGCTGCTGACCAAGCCCAAAGCCCTCAGACAGAAGCTACCACCGGAGAATCCGAGAGCCCCGCACCTGGGGGATCGTCGCCTGAAAATACCGAGGCCACATCGGCAGTTGCAAATGCATTCAGCTACACGCCACCTGTCCCCGTCGACGGCAAACTGAAAGGCGTCGTAGAGCTGGGGGCAAGCGGTTTTAATTCTTTTGTTATTAAAGTCGACAAGGAGAAACGCTGGAAGCTTGAAAAATCAGAATTTGGCAACAGCCTGGTTACCGAGAACATGGCTACCGACGAAGATGTCCGCATTGGTTTGAAAAAGTACATTGGTACGATGCTGGACTACGGCGTAGGAAGCAAGGACATTCATTTTGTTGTTAGCTCCGGCGCTGCGAAAGCTGAGGTTACTACGAAAATTACCCGGGTTTTGAAGTCGTTGGGCTATGTAGTGAATCAGGTTACGCCAGAGCAGGAAGGGCAGCTGGCACTCAAATCGGTTCTACCTGCGGAATACGCCAGCAAGGCATTCGTGGTTGACATTGGCTCAGGAAATACCAAAATTTCGTGGATCAGCGGGTCGAAGGTCTCGGCAATCGAATCTTATGGCGCGAAGTATTTCCAGGACGGGACGGACGACAGCAAGGTATACCAGGAAGTGAGCGCGAAAGCAAAACAAGTACCTGCCGAATTACGGACAACCTGCTTCATCATCGGTGGTGTACCTTTCGAAATGGCCAAGGAAGTGCGTAAGGGAAAAGAACGCTACACGACTTTGAGCGCGCCTCTTGCCTATTCCAAATTAACCAATGCTAAATCAAAAGCAGGAGTTAACATTTATAAAGCCGTTACCGACGCGACCGGTTGCCAGCAATTTGTCTTCGATTGGGACGCTAACTTTACCATCGGATTTTTGCTAGGACTATAATAAAGGAAGAGGGAGGAATGGAGGAAAGGGAAATACTCCTCCCGGGCTCCTTCCTCCATTTCTCCCTCTTCCCATTCCTCCATCCTCCTTCCCCCCATCCTCCCATTTTCACAAATGACACTATCACAGTTTTTCGCCTCCGTTTCTTCCAATCCGTGGCCCGCAGCAGTTTACTTTTTGCTATTGCCATTTGTTGCCTGGGTGGTTGGTATGGCTGCTGACGGGAGTCGTGATGTCAGATTCTGGAGTGTTGTTTATGCTATCCTTGTCTATGCAGTTTGCATTCCCGGAATTTTCGCCGTTACACTCAACATCTACCTTTTTTTCTTCGAACGTCAGAGTGTCTGGCAAGCCAACATCGTTTTACAGTTTTTGCCGATCATTTCAATGGCTGTTACATTGATGCTGATCAAAAGCAAGATCCCTTTCTCACTTATTCCCGGTTTTGGCAAGATTTCAGGTTTTCTTACCTTAATTGCCGCGCTCATCGGCGTGATGTGGTTCTTTGACAGAATCCACTTTGTAGCATTTACTTACGTTCCGTTTTCGGTCATTTTAATTGGTTTTATCCTCACTTTGCTAGCCATCAGGTTTGCATGGAGCAAATTGTTCTGAACAACGGCACGTATATTCAAATCTCTGTCAGCAGCGAGCAGAAGCTTTTTGCCCGCCAGCTCGTAGAGCACTCGCTCCGTCACCATCACGTATCAAACATTTGGGATAAAAATAAAGAGCGCCTCACGCAAACCCGCATGTTGCGGTTCACGGGTACACTGGGAGAAATCATATTCGCCGACTGTTACCATCTCCCCCGTCCGAGCCGGTCATTTGGGGCCACCGATGGACAAGACTGGGGAATGGACTTCGAGATTCGCTCCGACCAGGATATTTTTGTGGTGGACATCAAATCCATGAAACGGAAATCCGGAGAACTGGGGCGAGACTACGTATTGAATATTCCAGCATCCCAATTGCACAAACCGGGCGCCAAAACCTCCCACTACTTCTGCATCTCTTTTCACCAATCTGAATCCGAAGGCACTATTGCCTCACTGATCGGCTTCCTGGACAAACAGGAACTGGCAGACGGCACAACCGGGAAACTATTTGCGCAAGGCACAAAGCGTACCCGAAAAGATGGTAGCAGTTTCACCTTCAATGAGGCCACCTACGAGGTGCCACTCAGCGACATACGCCCGCCCGTGATAACCAATTCTCTACGCAGGATAAAGGGTTTCCGCTTTTGTTCATTGAAATGAGTATGTTTTGTGTGTATTTTTGAATAACACTCATTCATTTTCGTGAAAACAATGAAAACTGCAAAAGAGCCAAAGGTTAAATTGACTTTGAGTGCCGGTCAACTTCGTAAAGGAAAGACAAACAAACATTTTTCTGGCGAAGATTATGGCCATAATTTAGGAAAGGACGACAACCCGGAAGTTTCGGAATTTCGCAATGCATTGTCATATCAGTTAATGCATTGTCATATCAGTTAATGGGCTGTGCAAAAGGTCCGCTAAGCCAATTGACTGATGACCAGATAAAGGATATGATGGTGCTCGACAGGTATGGCCTATGAGGCTGTTTTTTGATACGAATGTGCTTCTTGATCATGCCCTTTCCCGTCCTACCGGACAGCCCTCAGAGATTGCTTATCCAGTGTTTTGGGCTGAAAAACATGATATTCCTGTGTATATTTCTCCCGGCTCTCTGTACTCATTTCAAAAGAATGGAGTCAGAGGCGATAATTTAAAAATGAAGATTGAACATTACTTTTCGCTTTTGCATTTGTGTTCAAGCGGTAGAAGCTATTTTCTGCAAGGCATCCGGTCCGATTTCAGAGACACCGAAGATGTCTTTCAGTATTTCCACCGCGTACAAGCCGCATGCGATCACCTGATTACATGCAACGTGCGTGATTTTAAAATTCATGCAACTCAAATGCGGGTCTTTTCGCCTGCTCAGTTTCTCAACCAGGTTCTGAACAAACGGCCCGGCATCGACTTCTGACAAATGGCTTCTCAAACACGCAGCTATGCGCAAAAAAAGCTTCTGGGCCAGGTTTACACCCCTTCGCATATCGTTGAAAAGATACTGCACATTTCGGGGTTCTACGAGATAGATTTAGGTCATAAAACCTTCCTGGATCCGGCGTGCGGCGATGGTCGTTTCCTGGTGCCTGTTGCTGATTTTATCATCAAAAATTCACCTCCGGAACAGCTTGTCGAAAGACTACTGTGCATTCATGGCTGGGATATCGACCGGAACGCATTGCTCCAATGCCGCGAAAACCTGGACGCGCTGATCGTGCCACTGGGTATTTCGGTGCAATGGAACCTGCGGCGCTGCGATGCGCTCAAACAAAGCCGGCATCGTCAGAAGTTCGACTTCATTGTCGGCAATCCGCCTTATATCCGGATTCAGCATTTGCCGGAGCAACAACGCAAATACATTCAGAAGAACTATTCGTTTTGTAGCAGCGGCTCCACGGATGCATATATCGCATTCTTTCAGCTTGCATCGAAGCTGCTTGCCGAGCGCGGCGTCTGCGGGTTTATCACTCCCAATTCCTACCTGGTTTCCGAATCGGGCCGTCCATTGCGGACCTATTTTCAAAAGCAACAAAACCTGCTGCATATCACGAATTTTGGCACTGTGTCGGTTTTTGGGGCCGCGTCTACCTATGCGGCGGTGACGGTTTTTGGCAAGGCGGGAAACGATGGCTTCCGGTTCGAACAATGCCTCAACAACCGCTTTGAATACGAAGGCAGGGACATTCCCTACCCGGAAGTCAAACCCGATCTGCCATGGCAGCTTTCGGTGCGGATGCAACCTCAGGCAACGGGAAAGCGTCTGGGTGACATTTGTAAAATTTCAGTCGGGCTAACCACTCTTTCCGACGGGTGCTATCTGTTTACAATCCTCAGTGAAAAAAACGGAGTAGTTTATGCGCGGAATAAAAACGGTTTTTTCACACATCTCGAAAAAGGATTACTCAAACCGGTCGTCAAAGGATCCAAACTCAAGGGCCCGGACGATGAAGTAACCGAATATATTTTATTCCCATACCAAAAGGACATTGCTGAAAAACAGCGAATTATACCGGAAGAGACCCTTAAATCTGAATTTCCGCAAACTTATTCCTACCTGCTTAAAGTAAAACCGGAATTAGATCGTCGTGATAATGGGAAGCCTAATGCCGTCGCATGGTACGCGTTCGGAAGGGCGCAGGGGTTGGACAATGCATTTGGTAAAAAGATCATTTTTTCACCCATGAATCGGGAGCCCAATTTCATTTTGTATAAAAATCCGGACGTAACAGTTTACTCGGGGTATTTTATTAAATACGAGGGAGATTACGACGCACTTTTGAAGCAACTTAATTCCCAGCGCATGGCCGACTTTATCGCCACAGCCGGACGGGATTTTCAGGGTGGCTATAAAGGCTACAACAAAAAGATAATCGAGAATTTTATCATCACCAATCACTCCTGATGCCATGGATGTCCAGCATGCCGCCAACCGCCTTATCTGGCTTTGCGATAATATTCCCGCTTTGCTCGATCTCATCCCGGACCATGAATTTACCGCCAGGCCTGCACCAGGCAAATGGAGCAAAAAGGAGATTCTCGGGCATCTGATCGACAGTGCTGCCAACAATCACCAGCGGTTTATCAGAATACAAGCTGAAAATGAGCCTGTTATTTTTTACAATCAGAACGACTGGGTAGCACTCAGTAATTACAACGCCGTAAGCCCGTCTCATCTGATTGCGCTCTGGAAGTACTATAATCTTCACCTGATCACCCTGGGTAAGGCAATTATACCCGAAAACCTGCAAAAGAACGGCATTGGGCGTGACGGTCAGAAGCATACCCTAAAATGGTATTTCGACGATTATGTCGATCACATGGAGCACCATTTACGACAGATCGTGTCCTATTAACCAAGCATTTTTCAAATCCACACGTCGAAAATCTCAGGAAATAAGAATATAAATAAACGAACGTTCATTTATATTTGCAATCGGAAAAATTGCATTTACATTGAGAACAAGGGACTTAAATAAAGAGGCGGTAATCCGCGAAAAAGCCATTGAGCTGATCGTCCATGACGGTTTCGACGGGTTGAGCATGCATAAGCTGGCGAAAGCGGCCAACGTTTCCGTCGCGACTATTTACATTTATTTCAAAGACCGGGAAGACTTGATTCAGCAAGTTTACAAGGAAGAATCCAGGAAAATGACAGACGCCACTCTGACCGGTTTCGATCCCGATTCACATTTCGATGAAGGATTGAAGGTCCAGTGGATCAACCGCATGAACTATTGTCTCGAAAATCCTTACAGCATGACATTCATGGAACAGGTAAAGCATTCGCCACTCCTGGATCGCTCGACTGTGGATACCCGTTTTTTGCAGGCCATGGGCCGGTTTGTGCATAATGCCATTGAGAGAAGGGAGTTGATTCCCCTACCCGTCGAGATCTACTGGTCAGTTGCATTTGCACCTCTTTACCAATTGGTTAAGTTTCATATTTCAAAAAGGAGCATGCCCGACAGACCTCCTTTCATTTTTGATGAAGAAAAAATCAATCTTACTCTCGGATTGATACTCAAAGCCCTGAAACCTTAATTTTCAGGCACTGAAACCGGTCCGCATCCTAATTTGTTTGCTATGAACGATTCAAGTACAACCCATCTGTTTGTCCTGGTTTTCAGAACCAATATAAACAGTACACAACAGGTAAAATCCATTTCGGCCCTGCTGGACCGTTGCCCGGAAATACGCAAATGGAATGTCGATATTTCCGACATCGACAAGGTGCTCCGCATTGAATCCACCCACGAAAATTGCGGACGGGTAATCGAAATGGTGACTAATGCAGGGTATGCCTGCGAAGAATTAACAGACTAATGTCCACAAAAAATCAACCCTATGTCCGAAACAAAAACAAACACCTTTACGGGCTATGAGAAGTTCATCATAGCACTCCTTGCTACGTTGCAATTTACGGTCGTCCTCGATTTCATGGTACTTTCGCCGCTGGGATACATCCTGCTCGACAAACTCTCCATCACAACCAGCCAGTTCGGTTTGGTTGTGTCGGCGTACGCATTCAGCGCAGGGGCGTCAGGCCTCCTTACTGCCGGCTTTGCCGATAAATTCGACCGGAAGAAGCTGCTTATATTCTTTTATTGCGGCTTCCTAATCGGGACGTTCCTGTGTGGAATAGCGCCCACCTATCCAACTCTACTGGCAGCCCGGGTCTTTACCGGGGTTTTTGGTGGCGTAATCGGATCTATCAGCTTTGCCATTATTACCGATCTGTTTGCCATCCAGGTTCGCGGGCGTGTAATGGGTTTTGTACAAATGGCTTTTGCGAGCAGTCAGGTTTTAGGTATCCCCATCGGCCTGTATCTCGCCAAGCAGTTCAGCTGGCATGCGCCGTTTCTGATGATCGTGGGACTGGGCCTGATCGTCGGCATCCTGATCGTCATGTATATGAAGCCGATCAATGCACACCTGAAAATGCAATCGAAAGGAAATGCTTTCCAACACCTGGGCAAGACCCTCGCGCGCCCGGAATATCTCCAGGGGTTTGCAGCCACTACCCTGCTCGCGACCGGGGGCTTCATGCTCATGCCGTTCGGTACTGCCTATGGCGTGCACAACCTCGGTATTGCAGAAGCTTCGCTCCCCACATTGTATATGGTAACGGGTATCAGTATGCTTGTCTTCAGCCCGATGATCGGCAAGCTCAGCGACAAGATCGGCAAGTACAAAGTGTTCCTGATGGGGTCGGCCATTACCTGTATCATGACCTTCATTTATTGCAACCTCAGCATTACACCGCTGTGGATTATCATCGGCTTGAACATCCTGCTCTTCATCGGAATCACCGGCCGGATGATATCAGCCTCCGCATTGATGACCGCAGTCCCCGACCCCCAGGACCGCGGCGCTTACATGGGTATCAACTCGTCGGTCCAGCAGATTGCCGGCGGGCTGGCTTCCTTGCTGGCAGGTTTTATCGTGTCGGAAACGAGCACCGGTTTCATCGAAAACTACCCATTATTGGGTGACGTCGTCGTGTTCGCGGTAATCGTTACAGCATTGCTGATGTACCGCATTCATAAGTATGTCGGCCAAAAACTGGCGGCCACCCCACCCGTCGGCGCGGCTAACCCGGCGGTCTGAGCCTTTTTGGTCACATTTATTGTCACCCTGATCGAAGTCGAATGGCGTTATGTCAAACACCTTTCGACTTTGGTCAGGGTGATACGCGTTTTAGGGCAGGTAGTTAATTTTTACAACAATTTGATAATTAATATTTTACAGGATGGTTAAAAATAAAATCTTTTAATACTTATTATTCTTTTAAAAAGATTGATACATTTATGTCGACAAAAAACTTTTAAGACTTTCTATTTGGAAGGATTAGGTATAAAAATATTTTACGTTTATTTACATATTCGACATGAAATAAACTATTAACTTTTTATACATATAATACTTTTAAATGAAAATCATCAGTATTGTCAACAACAAAGGTGGTGTGGGAAAGACTACATCAGCCCAAAGTATTGCTGCCGGTCTCAGCAAATTTGCCAATGCCCGTGTGTTGGTTATTGACCTGGATGCGCAAGCCAGTCTTACAAAAAGTTTCGGCATTCACCATGCCGGTCTTAAGAAGGACAGCGGCTCGTTCATCACCGGCGAATACGAATTTGATGAGATCGTCAAGCGTGTTGGAGATATTGATGTTTTACCAGGATCTGCTGAAATGATCCACCGGGAAGACACGATCAAGTCGGCTCCGATTTTTCCTTTCAACCTGAAAATTGCTTTGGAAAAAGTAAAGGACCGTTACGACTTTGTGATCATCGATTGCCCTCCCGCCCTCTACGGAAATACGAGGCTGGCATTGGTTTCATGCCACCAGTATTATGTTCCGTTACAGGCAGAGTTTTTAAGCTACGAGGGTCTTCGAAACTTCCTGGTGTACTCGGCGGAGATTAAGAAGATCAGTCCGAGCACTAACCTCGGTGGGGTTTTCGCGACACGCTACAATCCGAAGATCCGGAAGAAGATCAGCCACGAACTGATCATGGCAACCCGGGAACAACTGGGTGAGGTTTTTATGGAGGCTTACATCCGCGACAACATTGCATTGTCGGAAGCGCAGGCCAACGGAACCACGATCTTTGACTACGCGCCAAACAGCAACGGAGCCGAGGATTATTATAAGTTAACAAAAGAAATACTGGAACGAATAAATAACTGACACTATGGCAAAGGAAAGGAAGTTTGATTTTGCACCCCTACCCCTGGTAACCGATGTACAGGAAGATGAGCCGGCCTTCAAACCCGCAGAAGCGGTTGCCGATGGAGCTCCTACCAAAGTAACTTTCGATTGTGACTACGTGTTGATGGAAAATATGAAAGATTACGGCTATTGGGAGGGTCTTACGCAAAAAGACATCATATTGGAATCCTTAAAGCTGTATTTTCAGGACAAAGAAATCCGTCCGCGCCCCGATAAGATACGTAACCGCACCAAGGTGGGCCGCAAACCCAAGTCTATGGCGGAATAAGAAAAGTCTCCTTCCGGGAGACTTTTTCGTTGGAACCTAATCGGGCCTGATCATTGAACTACCATTTTCCCCGTAGCCTCCCGCGCACCATTTGTAAACCGATAGAGGTAAATGCCGGCAGGCACACGCAAGGAAATCTCTGTTTTTAATAAGAAAGATTTCGAAACAAGCTCCCTGCCGGACTGGTCATACAAAACCAGCGTGGATTTACCGGGTAATGCTGTTTCGACAGAAACATGATCCGTCGCAGGATTCGGCGAAACCCGCACCCACTCTTCCCGGTCGTTTGGTACAGAAAGGATTGGATCCACTTTCACTTCCGTCTGCGCCGTTTCAGTGCAGCCATTTACATCCGTGACTTTAACTTCATAGACCCCTGCCTGACTAACCCCAGCTTCACGAATAGTTGTGTTTGCGGTATTCGCCGAAAAACTGCGAGGCCCAATCCATTCGTAGCTATTGCCTCCTTGCGCGGTAAGTTCAATCGTCTCGCCCACCAGGTAAGGACCGGTATTACTTGCGATGGCAGCAGGTAGCGGCAACACCGTCACCATAACTTCGCTTGTAATCGGTGATTTCCCTTCCACTTTGCAGTAAGCGTTGAACTTCGCGGTCTCGGCTGGTTTCACAGAAATTGCCGCTGCCGTTTCGCCTGTCGACCAGCTCAATGTACCGGAACAACCGTAGGCATTCAGGATTGCGCTGTCACCGGCGCAGATCGTGTCCTTCGAAGTTAGAACCCTAAAAACACCAGGCATTCGTGACCGAAGTGACCAGTTAACCGTTTTTGTCCGGACATTTCTGATACCATTTCTCCGGCTGGTAGCAGTCGAATCAAAAATAGTGGCGGTAAGTGTTGAAAAATCCTGCGTCTGATCTGCATCGAGCACTACCCCGTCAACGCCGTGCGCAATCAGTTCACCATTCAATCGCCATTCAACCTGTAAAGTGTTTGGGCTGGGCTTTACCAATGTCAATTTAAAATGGCTTTCTGCATTTACATTTACCGCATGGACAGTATCGGGGTCGATTCGGTCGAGGGGACTCACCAGCTCTAAAATCCTTTCAGTTGTTGCCTCCCGGCATACTACGCAAAACTGTTTATCTATAAACTCCATCATACAGGTGCCGTGTGCCGGTTTATACCAATGTTCCGCACCGTCGCTGGTCCCATGCTGATAAATGCCGATGGGAGGAGTTTTTAACCAGTTCTTCCATTTGATTGTATACGGATTATTGTCGGCAGTCCTGTTGGCCGCTTCCCCTCCCGAAAACCAGTACTCGTCTGCCAGTTGACCCAAAGTATGCCCCACCTCATGTACCCCAACGCGGTCCGCTTGTTCCTGGAGGGTATAAATAGCGATACCGCCTCCGGAGCCGCCATAATACTTCGAATTAACCAACACTATCACCAGATCGTGCATGGGAAAATGGGTAGCCATCAGCTCAGCAAAAACGTCATTTTTTGTTATCTTAACTAACCGGTGATTATATTCACCAAATGACACACCAAAAAAGGTGTCCTTCACTTCAATGGGCTGATCAGGATAAGCGTCGGAAGCTGTTCCGGGATTCGTGACGCCACTTTCCCGCGAGGGAGTACGAATCGCGAAAAAATTAAAATAATCGCGGTAACGGTCGTAGGGATCGAAGGCGCGTAAGAAATCCGAGAACTTCCTGGCTTCGTCGGCAAATTGGGGCATCTCCTGTGCTGTAAAACCGTCTCCCAGGATCACGACGTTGACGCGGTTATCCAGCGGCCCGGTCTTGTAAAGGGTATCGACCTGGTAATGCTGTGCAAATGCAGCTGTACACCAACCCAATGCACATAGTGTGTGAATGATTATCTTCATGACTGATTGATTTACCTAAATTTAAAGTATTAAACGCAATAATCATAGGACAATCAGCACTCTCACAATCGGCCGTACAGCAGTTTAATGGCAATTTT
The DNA here is from genome assembly GCF_059568735.1 of Dyadobacter ginsengisoli DSM 21015. Lineage (NCBI taxonomy): Bacteria > Pseudomonadati > Bacteroidota > Cytophagia > Cytophagales > Spirosomataceae > Dyadobacter > Dyadobacter ginsengisoli. Next base: position 1,242,225 of record NZ_JCANTY010000001.1, on the reverse strand, counting down.
CAAACGAACGGTAAGTTACATACGCCTTAGAAAAATCAGCCCTAGCCGAAAGAAAAATATCAGTCTTGGAAAAAATACGATTCGTTGAGATTTACCGGATCGCTAGTTTCCCCGATGTTTCCCGGGCACCATTTACAAAATGATAGACATAAAGGCCAGCGGGAATCCGCAAAGCTATTTCCGTTCTGGAGCGGAAAGACCTGGACAACAACTTTCGTCCTGACTGGTCATATAAAATCAACACAGACTCGCCGGGCAGCACAGTTTCAACCAAAATATAATCTGCCGCAGGATTCGGCGAAACACGCACCCATTCTTCGGGATCCTGGGGCACGGACAGAATAGGGTCTATTTTAACTTCTGTCTGCACAGTTTTGAAACAGCCATGCGCGTCCGTTACTTTCACTTCATAGATGCCCGCCTGACTAGTCCCCGCCTCAGAAATAGAAGCATTGGCTGTGTTGGCAGAAAAGTTACGCGGTCCAGCCCATTTGTAATCTACCCCGCCCTGAGCCGCCAGCTCTACCGTTTCGCCCACCAGATAAGGCCCGGTGTTGGTCGCCATGGCAGCTGGCAATGGGAGCACAGTTACCGCTGTTTCGATTGTAATGGTTGGCTGGCCCTGCATTTTACAATAGGCTTGGTATCTGGCACTTGCGGCTGGCTTTGCAGAAATGGAAGCTCCCGTTTCACCGGTCGACCAGCTCAGTGCGCCAGAGCAACTGTACGCGGTAAGCATTACCTCATCACCTTCGCAGATCGTGTCTCTGGAAGCTACAACCCTGAATACATTCGGCGTTTTTGATCGAAGCGACCAACTCACCCTCCGCGTACGGATCGCTCTGATGCCGTCCCTTCGACTGGTTGTAGTAGAGTCGAAAATGGTGGCTGTCAACGTTGAACCATCCGGAATTTGGCTGTCATTCAATACCAGCTCGTCGCCGTGGACGGCGGCGACATTGTCATTCAATCTCCATTCTACCTGTAAAGTATTGGGCTCCGGTTTTACCAAAGTTAACCTAAACCGCGTGTCACCCTCGGCGTTCACCACGTACGCGCTATCGGGCTCGACCCGTTCGATAGGGTTAACGAGCTGTAAAATCGTCTCGGTAGTTGCTTCACGGCACACAGCACAAAATTGCTTATCCAGGTATTCCATCAAACAGGCGCCCTGCGTCGGCTTGTACCATTTGTCCGCGCCGTCGCTGCTGCCATGCTTGTAGATGCCGATCGGTGGGCTATCCAGCCAGTTTTTCCATTTGATAGTGGCCGGATTGTAGTCGGCAGTCATGTTGGCGGCTTCCCATCCATAAATCGCACCCGCCCAATACTCGTCGTTCAGGTGTGCAAAGGTATGCCCGACCTCATGCACGCCGATGCGATTTGCAGCGTCATGGAGCGTGTGTACGGCGATTCCCCCACCTGAGCCTCCATAAAAAGTAGTATTAGCCAATACGATGACGAGGTCATACATCGGGAATTGACTCGACATGAGATTCCCGAAAACATCCCACTTCGAGATCGTCACAAGCCGGTGAATGGAATGCCCGAATGAAGCGCCGAAAAAAGTGTTTTTTGTAACAACCGGCTGGTTCGGATACGCATCCGGCGCTGTGCCGGGGTTGCTGATGCCACTTTCCTGGGAAGGTGTCCGGATTGCAAAAAAGTTAAAATAATTGTGATAACGGTCGTAGGGATCGTAGGCACGGAAAAAATCTGCAAACTTTTTAGCCTCTCCGACGAATTTTGGAAGCTCCTGCTCCGTAAAACCGTCACCCAGAATCACGACGTTGATCCGGTTATCCAGCGAGCCGGTTTTGTACAGCGTATCCACCTGATACGGCTGGCCCAGCGCCGCGGCGTAAATGCAGATAGTCAGAAGCGTCGTAAAGATTTTTTTCATAGCTAATCGAAATGCAGGGTGTAAATCTTCACAGCTCCTTTTTGAGGACTGACACTGAAAAGCTCCAATCGGTTGAGTCCCGGATTCTGTTGCAGGCGAACCAGCATGGTGCCCTCCTTCGACGTCGCCTCAACCTGCCGGATTTTGCCGGAAGGGTCACTGATCTCGGCGGATTTGAAAAGCGGATGTTCAAAAGCCATCTCCCTTTCAATTGTATTCGTAGTGTATCGCGGAATGGCTATGATCTGATATGGGAAATGTACCGGACGGAGCATTTCCTTCATCCGGCCATTGCCTGCGTTGGCGTACATCAGCCTGACTTTCTCTCTCCCCCCCACCTCACCGGTTATCTGAAATGTCAGAAAAATGATATGGTCTTTAGATTCTCTGTTGTAATTAGGGAGTTGGCCAACCATCAGCGAAGAACGGCCGGGTCGGCAATTCATGGCCGACAAGCCCGCAACAGCGATGAGAAGTGTGGATAGCAATTTTAGCATGTGTGCACCCGGAAACGCAACTGTACCAGCCTAAATATACAGTTTTGCCCGGGAAAATCACAGGCTTGCCATTACTTCTTCCATTTCATGAATAGCGATCTGCACATCTTCTTCACACGTACGGTAATTCACAAATGCCGCTCGTAACGCAGGTTCACCCCGCAGCAAAGTCGGGGTCATAAAAACCTTTCCCCGCCGGTTGAGATTTCGAAGAAACTGGGGCATCTTTTCAATCGTTGCTTTCAACCTGAAACATACCACATTGAGCCTGACTGGCGCCACCAGCTCGAAATGATCGCTTTCGTCGATATACTTCCCCAACTGTGCCGCGCGCGCAACACTATTTGCCACGATCTGCTCAAACCCTTCACGGCCATAAGCAGTCAGGCTGAACCAGGCCGGTAATGCGCGGAAACGCCGTGAATTCTCGGGCAGAAAATTGAGATAGGAGAAATTTTCGGACGGATCGCCCAGATAAGGCGCATTGGAGTTTTGAAAAGTACGCACTTGCAACCGGATATGTTCCTCCCGTACGAGCGAGATCGCGCTATCGTAGGGCACATTCATCCACTTATGATTGTCGATAGTAATGCTGTCGGCGTGCTCCCAGCCGCTTAAAAGGTGCTGGTGTTCCGGAGAACAGGCCGCAAAACCACCAAAAGCGGCGTCGATATGCAGCCAGAAATCATATTTCTTTTTCAATGCAGCAATGGCTGCGATATCATCGAAGTCGACCGTATTCACGGTTCCCGCACTGCAATTGACAATCACAGCCTTATTCTGATTTTGCAGTAAGCGGGTTTCCAGGTCGTGCACATCTATTGCCTCGCGATCCGGAAGCGTTTTAATCCGCATGACATTACTGCTGCCGATTCCCAGCATGGACAGCGACTTAATTACCGATGAATGAGGTGTTGCAGCCATAATGGCCATATCTCCACCCACCCCTTGTCGCGAAATGTCCCGGCCCGATTTTTCCCCGGCCCATTGCCTCGCCACAGCCAACCCTGTAAAGTTTGACATCGTAGCACCTGTCACAAAGCCGCCTGTGAAATGCTCCGGCAGACGCAGCAGCTGGCAAAGCAACCTGATCGTCTCCTTTTCCACGATTGCCGAGACATCCCCCTCTCCCTGGACACTCTGTGTATTCTGATCGTACACGGTGGTTAGCCAATCGCCAGCAATCCCGGCCGGAGTAGCCCCACCCGTCACGAATCCCCAGTAACGCGGCCCGGCACTGGCCACCAGCAGTTTTCGGTATTGTTGCTCGAATATTTCCAATGCCCCTAACGCTCCGGTACCCTGTTCGCGCAGGGTTTCGCCCGTAACCTCCTGATCAACCGCACTGGTCGGCCGTTGAGCCAGATTTTCCAGAAATTCCAAACTACTGTTCTTGACCTGCACGAGGATCTCATCCAGGTTACTTAGTTCATTTTCAAAAGATTCGAACATATTATTGATTGTAATGTGCTTTTACCAAACTGATTTTGCCCTCCGCATCGAGTTGCATAAGCTCCGCGGCCATTCGATTATTAACACTTTTGTAGCATAAAATCACTGAACTTGCGCCGGAAAGCACCTCATACAACTCAAAATGCAAGTCAGAATAGACGGACAGCGCTTTGGAAAAATAGGTTTCCAGCTCGGATTTGCTGTCAATAAGCCCTTCTTCATTTATTCCGAGTTTAATAATGTAGGGAGATTGGAAAACGATATCATCGGCATAGAGCCGCATGATGGCCGTTAGGTCACGGCTGTTCCAGGCGTCAATCCATTGCCTGGCAAAGGATTGAGCAGAGTCTTGAGTCCAATTCATATATACTTTATTGTTGTGCTGCTTGCATTTGCGTGGCCCAGCGCCTGTGGTAGTTGATCTGGCCCAGATGCCAGGACAGATGTGCCAGTAAATGACTGAGAACGAGATCAACGCGCTGTTCTGGAAACATATCGAGTACTTCGCGGGGATATTCGGATCGCATCTGATGTTCGCTGAGGCGCTCCAATGTATCAATCACCATGTCATGCAGCACGTCCAGTTCAGACAGCAGCTGTTTTTGGACAAATACCTTTCTATTGAACTCAGCGTCCCGGTCACGTGTATACGTGTGCCCACCCAGCGTGAGGCAGACGTATGTGCGCAGGTTGCCGATCAGATGCTGACACAAATTACCTCCGGGGTTGATCGTGCCTGGCAACTGAATCCACAGGGCCGTTTCGGAGGTATAAGCCGCAATTTCCTGCCGGAGCTTTTTCAAATCCCGACTGTATAATGTGATGAATGTGTCGTTACTCATGAGTCCCTGTAATTGTTGATCCGCTATTCTTTAATTTATACCTCTGGTTAATATGCTCTCAGACTGCTTTTCACAACTCCTCTCGATTTGACCGGCACAAAATTCCAGCAGTTAAATGTAATAAAACAGATTCACTTTTGTTATTTTGAAGCATAACAGATTTATCGTATTTATTTCATGGTTGAAGAATCCATCCGCGAGGATTTCCTCTATTCGCAAATCGCTGACCGATTCATGGTACAGATCGAAAAGGGAATCCTGAAAGCCGGTGACAAACTCATATCACTCCGGGCGCTGAGCAAAGAGCAGGGGATCAGTCTCAGCACCGCATTCAAGGCCTACGTTGAACTGGAAAACAAAGGCGTGATCGAGGCACGGCCAAAGTCGGGGTATTTTGTTCGTTTTTCACCACTGAATGCGCCCGAAAGGATCCGGTCGATTCCTGCTGAGCCCGTTATTGAAAAGGCCAACGTAGACGAGATGATCCGTACAGTGTACAAAACCATGACCAGCGAGGGCATTATCCGTCTCTCTGTCTCAGCGCCCAGCGCCGAACTGATACCGGAAGCCAAGCTCAACAAAGCGATGATTGAGGCCATCCGCAAAAGCCCCACAAGCTGTACGCAATACGAAGAGATTCAGGGCAACTTGCAACTTCGCAAGCAAATCGCCCGCTATGCTTTCAACTGGAACGGCAATATCACCGGGGACGATGTTGTCACCACGCAGGGTTGTATGGAAGCGCTTATTTTCTGCCTCAAGGCCGTCACGGAACCAGGCGATACGGTAGCCATCGAAAGCCCTATTTATTTCGGGATCTTCACGATCATGAAAAGTCTGGGATTGAAGGTCCTCGAAATCCCCTGCCACCCCGATGATGGTGCCGATCTGGAATACCTGGAACAGGCGCTCGAAACGATACCCGTCAAGGCAGTGCTTTTTGTCCCTAATTTCTCGAATCCGACCGGCTCGCTCATGCCCGACCACCGAAAGAAGCAACTCGTGGAAATGCTCGCTGTCCGCGAGATCCCACTGATCGAGGATGATATTTATGGTGAAATGTATTTCGGCAAAACAAGGCCACGAACCTGCAAAAGCTATGATAAAAACGGAATGGTCATGCTCTGCGCGTCAGTTTCGAAGACGCTTGCACCAGGTTACCGTGTTGGGTGGTGCATCCCCGGCCGATTCAAGGACAAAGTACTGAGCAACAAACTACTACATACGGTCTCTTCCGCCACTCCTACCCAGGCGGCAGTGGCCAACTTTTTTGAAACCGGACGATACGATCTGCATATGCGCCATCTTCGGAAGGCGCTACACACCCAATGCCTACGCTACTTACAAGCGATTGCCGACTATTTCCCGCCGGATACCCGGGTCGTCAGGCCGCAGGGAGGTTATGTGCTTTGGATCGAACTCAACAAAAAAGTAAATGCATTCGAACTCTTCGAAAATGCAATTCAGGAAAGTATCAGTATCGCGCCCGGCCAGATTTTCAGTACCGACGCCCGGTTCGGCAACTACATCCGGATCAGCTTCGGCGCGCCTTACAAAGCGCTGATCGATACGGGATTGAAAAAACTGGGAGAACTCATAAAGCTCATGTCCGTATAAGGTAAAAACGCGCAACAATATTGCAATTAATTGATTTTCAGCACTTGTAACCCTGTTGCACTGCATTGTAACCTACCTTTGTAGCGATCCCGCTGGAAATAAATCCGGTACGCCGGCAGCCTGATTGACCATCCGATATTGAACAATTGCATTATGAAACTCGACGACAAAACCTTCACACATCAACATACTGACGATTGCTGCTCGACAGAAACACATTCATCCGCCAAACCTGTTCATAAGCATGACGGTCATTCTCATGGTGACCATGACCACGGTGATCACGACCATGATCATGATGGCCATAGCCACGGAACCGGCGCAGACGCGGGCGTTCTAAAAAGCCGCTGGATGCTTTGGCTAAGCCTCGCCATCCTCGCTATATTCTTGATACTGAATTATGTAGTTAAACTACCCATACCCCGATTGGTCGAAATAACCCTCATGCTGATCGCTTACGTGCTGGCAGGGAACAAGACAGTCGCGCTGGCATTCAGAAAAGCTGGCCGTGGTGATTTTTTCAATGAATTCACCCTCATGACGATCGCCACATTCGGGGCGTTTTACATTGGAGAGTTCAGTGAGGCCGTCGCAGTGATGATCTTCTATGAAATTGGAGAGCTATTTCAGGATATCGCCGTCAATCGCTCCAAAAGATCGATCAAGGCGCTGCTCGACATCCGGCCCGACAGCGTCACGGTGATCCGTGATGGCAAGAACAGACAGGTATCCCCCACGGACGTTATAATCGGAGAGAAAATCCTGGTGAAGGCCGGTGAAAAGGTCGCGCTTGACGGGGTATTACTCTCAGAAACTGGCACTTTCAATACCGCCGCATTGACGGGCGAACCGAAGCCGGATGTTATAGCCGGGAGTCAAAAAGTACTGGCCGGAATGATTGCCATCGACAAAACGGTGGAGATTGAGGTAACGGCATTGTTCAAGGACTCCAAACTTTCACGTATACTGGAAATGGTACAGGAAGCCAGTGCCAGAAAGGCCCCTACCCAATTGCTGATCAGCCGCCTTGCCAGGATCTACACGCCTATTGTCTTCTTGTTGGCCTTGCTGATCATCACGGTGCCTTTTTTCTTTGTCACACAGTACAATTTTGATCAATGGCTCTACCGGGGAATGGTTTTTCTGGTGATCGCCTGCCCGTGCGCGCTGACCATATCGATTCCATTGGGTTATTTTGGCGGCATCGGACTTGCCTCCCGCAACGGCATTCTGGTCAAGGGCGCCAACTTCCTCGATGTAATTACCAAAATCGACACCGTAGTTTCCGACAAGACAGGTACGCTTACCAAGGGCGTTTTTAAAGTCCAGAAAGTTGAATCTGTGGGCAACAAAGCCGATTTCCTGGCACTTGCCGCTTCACTTGAAAGCTACTCCACGCATCCGGTTGCACGGGCTGTCGCAGAATATGCTGACGGCACCGGTCTCACAGCTCCTTCTCAGGTAGAAGAGATCGCCGGCCACGGCCTGAGCGGAATCGTCAACGGCAGAACAATTCTCGCAGGCAATCTGAAACTACTGGACAAAAAGGCGGTCAGCTACCCTGAAAATCTGACCGGCATTCCCGAAACCATTGTCGCCGTAGCCATTGACGGAGCCTATGCGGGCTATATCACCATAGCCGATGAAGTCAAAGAAGACGCTGCCGGGGCTATTTCCGCATTGAAGAAACTGGGTATCGGCACTGTAATGCTTTCGGGGGACAAGGCAGCTATGGTCGCCAACGTCGGCCAGCAGCTAGGCATCGACCGAAGCTATGGCGGCTTATTGCCGGAGGACAAAGTCGCCATTGTTCAAAAACTCAAAGATGATGGCAAAATGATCGCGTTCGTAGGCGATGGCGTGAACGACGCACCCGTGATCGCCCTCGCAGATGCGGGTATCGCCATGGGAGCCCTGGGTTCCGACGCCGCAATCGAAACCGCCGACATCGTGATCCAGAATGACCAGCCTTCCAAAATCGTATCAGCTATTAAGATCGGAAAGATCACGAAAGCGGTCGTTTACCAGAACATTTCCCTCGCCATGGGAGTTAAAATAGCAGTTATGGTGCTGGGCGCCGGCGGTGTCGCCACGCTGTGGGAAGCCGTTTTCGCCGATGTAGGCGTGGCCTTGCTCGCCATCCTGAATGCGTACCGTATACAGGGTAAAAAGGTCTAGCGCATTGGTACATTCTCAAGGCAAATTCCGGTTTAATCATCAATCTTCACAATGGGAAAAAAAATAGATCAGATCACTCCTGAATTACAGGCATTTATCAACATACAAAAAATCTTCTTCGTAGCTACCGCTGCTGCTACGGGCACAGTTAACCTTTCCCCGAAAGGCATGGACTCTTTCCGGATCCTCGGCCCAAACCGGGTAATGTGGCTGAATGTAACAGGGAGCGGCAACGAAACTGCTGCGCATCTGCTTCAAAACGACCGCATTACAGTCATGTTTTGTGCTTTCGAAGGCAAACCGCTCATTCTGAGACTCTACGGGCACGCGCGTGCCTACCACCATCGGGATCCGGAATGGGACGAATATTTCCATTTATTTCCTCCGTTGGTGGGTGCGCGGCAACTGATCGACATCCATGTCGAAATTGTTCAGACATCGTGCGGCATGGCTGTCCCGTTCATGGATTATAACCATGAGCGGGAAGAACTCAACAAATGGGCAGAAAAACAGGGCCCTGACGGCATTCATGAATATTGGGGACGAAAAAACGTCACCAGCTTCGATGGATTCGAAACCGGTATTTTCGATCCTGCCGGATAGAAAAACAAAGGTTCAATTTATCTCAACCATCTGACACAAAAAACGGCCCGGGAACCGGTAAAAAAACCGTTAATACATTGGAATAATCACATCGTCCGCTCCCCAGAATACACTGATAATTCACACAGTCAATTCAGAAATCGCGGCACAACGCTATCCAGCCCTGACCATCACACGACCGGAACGGGCGGAATGCCCGCAGCCTTTTCAAGCGCAACTGTAACCCGCTCGATCCGGTCCACATTGCCCCGGCTACTATCCGAAACTGCCTGTGCCACAGAGGTTAGATAGTCACCACCCAGCTTGGTGTTGAAGAACGGGTCCTGCTCTGCGAGCACACCCCGCCAGTTTTTCCCTACAATATTTCTTGATTTCATAAACCTGATTAACAGGCGCTCCTTAATGGAAAGACCACCATACTCGGAGACTCTGGCTTGCAGCTCGGTCATAAGTGCTATACGGTGTGTGTAAAAAATTGTAATTTGCGCTTTATCAAAAACGGTAACTTTTGATCTAAACAAAAGTACAAAGCAACTGTAACCAAGTCAAGTATTTTTATATTAAAATTCTAACTAAATGTCAATCGTCGGACAACGAATCAAGAAATACCGTGAACTGGCGGGCTGGAACCAGAACAAATTGGCAAAGGCATTAAAAAAATCCGGCAAAGCGGTTATATCCAATTGGGAAACGGGACGAAACGACCCCTCGCTGGCAGAACTGCGGCTCATGGCGGAGCTTTTTGAGACTACGGTAGCACAACTGGTTGGCGAAGTTCCCATGTTCGAGGAGCCCCGCGAACAGTATATCATGATCAAAAAGGATGACCTCATCGACCTTCAGCGCAAAGCACTCGAACTGGAAGCTGAACGGATCAACAGCCTGAAAGAGCAATTGGAACAAGCAAAAAAGACCGATGAGACTGAGGATCAGGCACCATCATAGTGCGATTGTCCTTTGGAACAACGCCCGGAAGCCCAGTGCGCAGGTACCGCTGATTACAATGAGCAGGATCCAGAGCGCGCTGTACCCCCAATGTCCCGCCACGTAAGCCCCTACTACCGGTCCGATGATCTGCGCAGTTGCCTGAGCTACGGAATAAGCGGCAGAGTATTTCCCACGGTTCAGGTCACTGGCCCGGTTCATAACGAATGTGCTCAGATAAGGGAATGCAAGCATCTCGCCAACGGTAAAAAGCAAAACCGTAGCCACAGCCAGCACCACCGGCAGTATTTCCGGTATCACCAACGCAAGAAACGCTACCGCGCTGAAAACAGGGCCGGCTACCATGTAGAAATAGTCCGGCTTTCGGTTGGCCAGATTCTGAACCAGGATCATTTCAAATACGGCAATGATCAATCCGTTCATGCCCAGCAAAATGCCGATGGTCGATTCACCTATCCCCATTTCCTCCTTCCAGTAAACGGGCACGAGCCTGAAAAGCATCACAAAGCAGAACATATAAAGCGTCACCATCACAAGAAAACGCACAAAAAATCCGTCCCGCCAGGGCGAACCTGCTCCCGTCTGGCTGCTTTCAGGCAATTCAGTTTTTACTATCCGCTTTCTTTTTGGCAGCAAAATGACGATCAATATACCGGCCAGGACATACACCACTCCGTCGACCCAGAACAACAGGTGATAGTCGATCGCTGCCAGCAAACCTCCCACTCCGGTGCCAAAGCCGAAACCGACATTGGTCGCAAGACGGTTCAGCGCATAAGATCGTATCAGATTTTCCGGTGTTGAGTACGCTGCGATCGCCGTCTGATTAGCCGGTTTGAATGCTTCTACAAAAAAACTAAGGATGACAATGAGAAAGCATAGCCACGTAAAATCCGTGACAAATCCGAATAGAACGAAAAAGACGCCACTCAAAACCAGGCTTCCGATCTGAACAGGCTGAAAACCGAGCTTGTCGGTCAGATAGCCGCCCGCCATCGCACCCAGCACGGACCCCACGCCGAACAAAGTTATAATCAGTCCCGCATCCTCGATACTCCTGTGAAGACTTTGGGTAATGTACATACTCATAAAAGGCACAGCCATATAGCCGCAGCGATTCACTAATATGACCAGGCTCAGCAACCAGGTTTCGCGGCTAAGACCGCTGAACGATGTACGATAGGTGTTAATAATCTTGCGGATCATATGCTTGCGACCATCGGGTCGGCTTTTATAGCAAATCTTTAATAATCTTTACAGCCTCTTCCAGCTCACCCTGATCAGAAGAAGCAAAACCCAGTCGGATATAGTTCCTGAACTCCTCCGGATATCCGGATACTTTTCCGTTAGAGAAATACAGATCCCGTTGAGCCGCGTTCGCTGCGAGTGCTGCAATGTTAATGCGCCGATCAAACCGCGTCCAGACCGCCATTCCCCCATCGGGAACCTGAAAATGCACCGCATCCCGCAATTCCGTTCTCAGCAAATCACAGAAAAAATCGCGGCGTTGCTTGTAAATCCGGACCGATTTTCTCAGATGCCGCTGAATAATGCCCGTCTGGAGGAGCTCTGCGATCCCATTCTCCAACATCGTATCACCCTGACGGTCGATAATACGCCGTAGCGAGGCCAGATGCGCAATAATGTCCTCAGGCCCCACCAGATAACCGATCCGGAATGCCGGCGAGATGGTCTTGGTAAATGACCCGCAATAGAGCACCATCCCGGCAGGGTCGGCGCCGATCAAGGGCAAGAGCGGCTTGCTCAGATAGTGAAAATCATAGTCATAGTCGTCCTCGAATATCACAAAGCCAAATTCCTCTGCCAGTTTCAGCAGCTTGATACGCCTTTCGGGCCTCAATGCAACGGTCGTCGGGTACTGGTGATGCGACGTGACGTACACCATCCTCACGGCCTGTCTGCGGCACAGCTCTTCCAGCACATCTACTTGCATACCATACTCATCCGCAGGCACATAACACACCCGTGCGCCCGCCTGTGTGACATTCATGGTTGCTCCAAACCAGCCCGGGGCATCTATTGCCACACAATCTCCCGGACGGAGCAGGCTCGTTGCGGCAAGATACATACCCATAATGGTTCCTCTGGTTATGAGGATGTTAGTTGCAGTGGTTTTCAATCCCCTGGTCTCATTCAGATAAGTGGAGAGCTCCTGTCTCAGCCAGCTGGTACCGCTGGTGTCCCCGTAGCCCAGCCTTACATAGGAATTGCCATGTAACAGCTGACTCCGGTACGCCCGTGAGAGGTCTTCCAATGGTGCTAACCGCGGGTCAGGGAAACCATCGTCGAGATGCAGGCGCGACCCTGCCTTTAATACCGGACGATCCAAATGCGGCGGCTTTTCGAAACGAAATCCTGCTTTTTTCAAAGGGTCGCGGTTCGGTACCTCCCGCGTGGGTGCCGGCAACGGACGGATTTCCGGTAGATTTTTTGCCACAAATGTCCCGTTTCCCGTCTGGCTCTCCAGCCAGCCCTGTGCAAGCAACTCGTCGTATGCTTGCACCACCGTTCTCCGATGTACTTTCAACACGGCAGCCAGTTGCCTTGTACTCAGCAATCGGTACCCCGATTGCAGCGTCCCGTTTTTAATCAGACCCATCAACTGGTTCGCGATCTGGATATACACCGGCAATTTCCCTCCTTTCTCGGGTGTGATCAGGGTGGACAGGACGTTCATCATAATTGGACCACTACAATTTAAAACATTGGATCAAAACAGTAGGCCAATTAAACTATATTTTTGAAGAAAAACAAAGACCATGAACACACCGCCACCCTATCTGGTACCCAGTCGTCTGGCCAAACGCACCCATTACGAGCAGGAAACGATCTGCGCTATTCTCGATGAAGCATTATTTTGCACTATTAGCTATGCGGTGGACAACAGGCCGTTTTCGATCCCGACGGCCTTTGTCCGCTATGAAAACAAAATTTACATCCACGGGTCCGTAGGAAGCCACTTCATCAGGGAAATTGAAAAAGGCATTCCCGTGTGTATCTCCGTAATGCTCACCGATTCGCTGGTGGTGGCGAAATCGGCTTTCAGTCATTCCGTTAACTACCGGTCGGTCATTATTTTTTCCCAGGCGGAAAAAGTGGAAGACCTGCCGACCAAAAAGGCGGCATTTGAATGGCTCACCAACAAGATCGTCCCGAACAGCTGGGACTATCTCCGCCCGATGACGGACAGCGAAGTCCGGAAAACGACCGCCCTTGCTTTCTCATTCGACGAGGCATCGGCGAAAATGCGCGACGGCATGCCCAAAGACGAGCCCGAAGACCTGGCCCTGCCGATCTGGTCCGGGATTATCCCGCTGGAAACGAGGCGTGGACTCCCGGTGGCGGATGATTTCAGTGTTAACATTCCGTTACCCGAACATTTAAAGTAACTTCGATGCAACTTTGGGGCCGATCCGGGCATCTTTCCGGCAAACTCACGCAAAATAGTAACCCCAATGTTGCACCTCATGACTGGAAAGGAAATTTTCGACCGCTATCAGTTGGCTGCTCTCAAAAATGGACTCGGTTCCAAGGAATTTAACTATGGAAACATTTTGTACCAGGCGCTCCGGATTGAAGGAGAAGAAAAAGTTTTTCAGTTGCTGGAATTGGCAGAACATACCGGCCAGCGGATCGCGTTGACCTATTCCCTGCCTCCCCAGGAAAACGGATCGGAACCGGACATGGCCATATTGATTTGAAATTTCTTTATTCTAATATCAAACCCCGGGGGGCAGTCTGCAATATGACCGTCCCCTTGTTTTTTACCCTCTACGAATGGCAAAACATTCATTTCATCTTTGAATTGCAAACAACCGTGACCAACTTTGGCATTCAATGAAAGCTGGTCGTTTAATTTGCAATAAACATGGAATTCCTTGTCGTAATCGCCTTTTTCGGCTACATCTATTACCTGAGAAATTACGCCGACCTTCGCACGCGATCTGAAAAAGAGGAAGACGCTCTTTCCGAAGGCATTACCCGCTTCGAGGCCGGAAAACTCGACGAAGCCTACGCCTATTTCGATTCAAAAATCAGGCAAAAACCAAAATCATGCATTGCTTACCTGTATCGCGGACTTTGTGATAAAGGACGAGGCAACGCAGAAGCGGCCTTCCGGGACATTACTACCGGCCTCAGCTTCGACGACCAGGTATATACGCTCCATTTGGAATTGGGCAAACTGTATCTCGAACAAGACAAGGCTAATGAAGCGCTCATTGCGCTCAACAAAGCGATCAGTTTGGCTGGGGAGCAAAACGCCGCGCCGTATCGTTGGCGGGCACAGGCATTATTGCAACTTAACCGCCAAAGCGAGGCACAAGCTGATCTGGAATATGAAAAAAAACTGTCTGAAATGCTGAAAACTTCATCCGATAAACCCGCTGCTTCAAATAAGCCATTTTTTGACAAGCGGATTGTGATCAATATGGTCGTGATCATCCTGACGAGCGCATTGCTCCTGTACGTGGTTAAAAATGCCGAAAGTATTCACCTGCCATACCTCATTGCAGTATTTTCAGCGATTTCGATCGGCTTTGCGGAGCCTTACAAGGGTTGGCTGCTGGCTGTAATGCAATGCGTTCTGCTACTCGCAGGCTATTTTCTCTTCACCGCGTTACCCGACCACGATGCCCGGCAGGAACTCGAAAATTTCAGTTTGTACGGAGCGATGATCCTGACTTTTGCCGCGAGTTTTCTGGGCGGTTTTTTGAAAAGGGCTTTGAATATGAAATAGCGGGCCAACCAATAAGTACTGGCCCGCCGTGATCCATTACCTGGCAACTACAAACCGTTTTGCCCTTAAACCAGTATCCTGCGAGCATCGGATAATGTACACGCCTGAGGGCAATCCGGAAATGTCTATAGAGGATTTGTTATTGGGCTTAGTGTTCCTGAGAAGCTGAGTTCCCTGGCTATCAAAGATGTCAAAACCCGTAAGCTCCTTTTTCAAACTTTTCGATCTGACTTCCAGATAAGATTCCGCTGGATTAGGATAGAGCTCAAAACCATCCTCTCCGTCAATTCGGGCTGTCACTATTTTACTGTACGCGTAAGTCCCGTCCAGATCCAGGCATTTCAGCCTGTAATAATTGTTACCCGAAAACGGGAACGCATCGAGGTATTGATATGATGCCTTTCCCTGTCCCGCAATCTCTCCTATTTTGACAAACATTTTGCCGTCCTGGCTACTTTCAATCAGATAGCTGCTGAAATTCGTTTCTTCTGCTACGCCCCAGTTCAATAATACCTGCGAATCTTCAACAGAAACCGTAAAGGAAGTCAACTTTACCGGAAGCGGGCCAAAGTTATCGACGCCCGGGCTTCCTCCATTCGCTGCCCGGACTGTCCAGTTCGCGCCATTCGCATTGTCATGAGAAGGGCTCAATAACTCCAGGGATTTGCCTCCTCCATCCGCTGTGGTTGCCCATGGAGCACTGTCCATGTATTCCACTTCATCAATGATATTACCGAAGGCATCGGATAATGTAAGCTTTTGCGACTTATTTGAGAGGTTTCTTGTGAATTGTCCAAAAGGTTGCGTGCCATATTTCGACGCAAAGACGGCACTGTTACTCGCGATCACCAATAACCCGTTGGCAACCAGGGAGCTTCCGGCCGGAAATTGGTAAGTCAGCCCCAGTCCTGCAAAGTACAGTCCGGAAAGGTCGACCGCGGCATTACTATTGTTCTTTATCTCAACATATTCCTGATCGTTACTCGTGCCGAATGCTCCCGCCGGCGGATTGTACATGATCTCATTGATCACCAGCTGTGGCAAAGCCGGATTTACGCAATTGCTAAATGAACCAATGTTTGCGGTCATCCAGTTTGAACGATCCTGGATGAATTGCTTCAGGTAATTAATGCGATCGTCAAAATTCCCGATAGTTCCCCATCGCGCATTGTCCCGCGAAGCCGCACCGGCCAGCCAGCTCTTCATTGTATCGATCACGCCGTTGATAACATTTGTGTTCAACACTTTATTCGTTTGGGTCATTTGATTCCAGCGCCGTGACAAATAACACCGGTATTCTGTGTTGTAAAAGAGCTGACGAATAAACTTTGGTCCTTCATTATTACCGTTCTCAAACTGCCAGTTGGAAGGTTGAGATCGCCAGTCGGGTGTTCCGCCTACTAATCCAAATCCATAGTTAAAATCCCACACCGGCCCTGCCCGCAGCTTACCATTTCTATCCTTATGATAGTAAGTACTGTATTTATAGGCGTCGATACTGCCTCCCAATTCACTGACGAGCATGAAATCAATGAAAGTGGGAACGTCGATAATAGACGGGTATCCGTTTGAAATAGCCGCATTGTTCGCCGCCGTTTTCGCTTCGAGATCACGAAAGACAGATTCAATATAAGTTTTTTGCGGATCGGTCATGACCGCCGGCTCCGGTGTATCATGAATGAAGTCAATGGTCTCGTCATAACCATTCAGGTGATTTCCATCCATCACAAAAGCGACCGGGTCTCCGCCTGTCGTCTTGTCGGCCTTGATAATGTATCCACCCGTCACAGCAGGATTAGCATTATCGGTCACCGACATTTCCATCAGATTCACCCGGTCACCATCGATTTTAATTTTCTCCTGCAGCATGTATACGCCCCGATAGTCGCCATTGATGAATAGTTCACAAAAAACCGTCCTGCTTGCATAGTGTCCGAGATTCCTAAAAAAGCTGTATGCCAGGTAATCGTGGAGTAACGACGGATCAAATACCAGTCCGTTCAGGATCCAGTCATTCTCACTGGGCATACCCAGCAACGAAACATTCCGGTTTGAGACATTATCGTTTTGCCGCGTTTCAAAACCGAAAGACTTTTTAGGGGAAAGCTGTGAACTGGAGCCCCTTATTTCAATAGCTATCCGACCATCGTAGTTCAGGCTGGCAGGATTGTTGATATCGCTATAGGAATTAATCTGCCCATCGCCGTTGAATATTATCTTCATACTGGCTCCGACCTTAGGTTCATCCGGGATCTCCTGGTCCGAATTAATCACCACGATTGGGAGGTTCGTCGTTAAGCTTTGTGATAAGCCAATGTTCGCATCCAGGGCGCCGATTACGAATAAAAGTAGTATATGGTGTCTCATAAACTTGGGATATTAAGTAATAAACATTAAGCAAGTTCCTCATAAATAGCACTGTAAATTATCATACGGCAATTTTATGGAAATTACCAGTCAAAACGGCGATTTCGAAATCTTATTAATTTAACGGTCTGCCATCCGGAAAACTACACCGGTACATCGGCGGGACGGGGAATGAGCAGGCGGTGCTGGCTCAATTTTTTCCGGGAAAAGTCAACATCAAATCCTTGCATGACCATGAACCTGCAATCGAAAAAAGACCTTGAAGAAAAAATCCTTTCCAAGCGCCAGCAAATCGAATTTGAAAAAAAGAACCTGGCCGAATCTATTGAACTGTCACCGGAAAACCGTGAAAACCCAGAGGTGATGGAAGAAGCAAAAAATTTGAACGACCCGGCCGATAGCGTCGCCAATTCGGCGGACGTACAATCGTTAAAAGCTGCTGAGCAAGCACTTCAATCATTGCTGAGACAGCTGGACGTGCTCAAGGGGAAGTAGCCGGTATTCAAAATGCGGTGACCGGCACTGTCACTTCGATGGAGGTCGAGTCGGATTCTCTGCCATTGACTTTACCAATACCGAAGTCTCCCCGGTTCACTTTGAATTTTCCATAAAACTGCGACTGCCTTTCGTACTGCCGAAATCCGAAAGGTATCGCAATCTCTTTCCTGACACCCCTCAGTTCAAGATCACCTTTGACTACAAAGCCGGTATCCGTTCTGGCAACCGATTTCGACCGGAAAGTAATGCGCGGATATTTTGCTGCGTCAAACCACTTGTCGCTTTGGGCATGCTTGTTTTTAAGCTCAATGCCGGTATCAATGGAAGTCACATCTACGGAAACCTCAAAATAGGCGTCTTCTATTACCGCAGGGTCAAACCGGATAGTTCCCTGCATTTGACGGAATATACCGTGCGCGTACTTCCCGTCGAAACGGATTGAATAGCCCTCCGCGATACGCCACTCCGACATGGCGGCAAACGCGCAGGCACTCATTATCAATAGACTGATCAGTGTTAAATATTTTCTCTTTGTCATTTCAACATATTGGTGAGGTTTCGACCCGACTTGATCGCGGAAGGGCTTATTCCCCTGAACTTCTTGAAAGCCGTTGAAAAATGCTGCGCGTGTTCATATCCCAACACATCGGACACGTCCTCTACCGTACAGGATGAATCGAGGAGCAACCGCTCGGCGTAGTCCATGCGTAACTTGCGGAGATACCCGAACACAGTCGTTCCAAATAATTCCCGGAATCCTTTTTTGATTTTAAATTCATTCAGCAAACAAATACGGGCCAGCTGCGCCAGGCTAAATTCCTCAAGGAAACGGGCATCTAGAAATTCTTTCAGCTGATACAGCCTTTCTGCATCCGAATGTGGAATACGGTGTACCACGTCGCCCTGCCCGCGAAACTGATCGATCTGCAATGCCAGCAGTTCGAGTACTTTCGACTGCACAAACAGGTTTCGCATCGCGCCCGACACTTCACACTGTTTTATCTCACGGATCAGATATTGCATGGAGGGCGTCACGCCCAGCGTCCCGGTAAAGCCCGAAAAGGCGCGACCATGCAGCAGGTTCTCCTGTACTTTCTCGCTCCATCGGTCATCGCAGCCTATCACATCGGAAAAGAAACCTTTATCCAGGCTGATGTGAAACATTTCAAGGGAATCGCCGGCCGCCACTTCGTTAACCTCCCCGCCGTCCGGTGAAAAAACGAGATTGTGCCTGCCGGGCTTCATATTCAGCACATGACTGATGCCGTCGAATACGGTGTTCAGATTACCCGCCATGTGGAAGTTGATATTGATCGTGCTGGTGGGCGTCTGATCACACATCCTGACATGCTCCACCGCTTTCCAATGCAGGTTCATCACATGCATATGCGAAAAGATCAGGCTCTTGAATTTCAGCGTTCCCACTTTTGGATGATAACGTGTCATAAATTCTCCCGGATTGGGAATCTTCGCACCCGGCCTTACCGACTGCGGGTTGGGAAATGCATTGAAATCTAATACGTCGGCAGTTTGGATAGTAGTAGCCATTGTCTCGGGTTCTTTGATATGCTTCTACGAAAATAAGACTGCTCTAAGGCATTAGATTCGACTTTCTGAGTGAACGGCCCGATTAATCGACGAAATCCGTCCGTCGTAGTTTTTTATCCGTTTTGCGTAGGTGATTCCGTATCACACCGGCCCAATTTTGCAAAAAATCCATCACGCCATGATACGTAAAGTTCTAAAATGGACAGGCATTGTCCTCGGTAGCATTGCATTGCTGCTGGCAGCAGGTTATGCGCTAATTTCCATAACGATGAAAAGCCGGATGACCAAATCCTATGTTTTTGAAAAAGAGAACATCACGTTACCCGCCGATAGCATTTCCCTGGCGCGGGGGCGGCATCTGGTTGCCATAAAAGGCTGTCAGGACTGTCATGGAACCAATCTTGAAGGCAGGATAATGAATGAAGATGCCGCTATCGGCAGGCTCGTCGCCGGCAACCTGACCTACGGAAAGGGAGGTTTACCCGAAGACTACGGGACATCCGATTGGCTGGCGGCGCTTCGGCACGGTGTGCATCAGGACGGTACTCCATTGCTTTTTATGCCTTCCCACGAAACCACGTTGCTTTCTCAGCAAGACATGTCTGCATTGATCGCCTATTGCCGGCAAGTCCCGAACGTCGATCACGCCTTGCCGGCCAACGATCTCGGACCTATTGCCCTGGTGATGAGCTACCTGGACAAAATGCCATTGCTGTCGGTGGAGAAAATCAACCACAAACGGCCCATGGTGGCAAAGGTCGATTCAACCGAAGGCATAGCACAGGGGAAATACCTCGCTGTATCGTGTACGGGCTGCCATCGGGAGAATTTCAGGGGCGGTGAGCCACTGGCGCCAGGCTTTCCGCCCGTGCCCAACATTACATCAACCGGCCACGTAGGGAAGTGGTCGCAGCAGCAGTTTATGGCAACGCTCAGAACGGGAAAAACACCGGAAGGGCACGTGCTGAAAAATGAGGATATGCCTTGGAAGATGACCGCGCAGTACACGCAGGTGGAGCTTGCTTCGCTTTACCAATATCTCCGGTCTATTCAATAAAAAGACAGCCGTGCCGGCATTCACACGCCGGCACGGCTGTCGGCTGTATTATTCTTCTCCTGTGGCAACAGGCCTTTCGGATCTCGACCATTCGCTCCACGAGCCCACATAAAGGCTTGCACCGTGCAAGCCGGCCTCAGCCAATGCAAGCAAAGTATGGCATGCCGTTACACCCGAACCGCAATGAACGATCACCTTTTGCGGATCCTTGTCTGTCAATACTTCTTTATACTTCGCAGCCAGTTCTCCGGGCGACATAAATTCCCCTCTTTCATTCAAATTCGATGTATAAGGGATGTTAACTGCTCCCGGAATATGTCCAGCCACAAGGTCGATCGGCTCGCTTTCGCCCACATAGCGGTAGTGTTCCCGGACATCGATCACGGTTGACTCCGGATCTGCCGCCGCGAGTGCTACATCCTCCGCATCCACCAGCGGCATACGCCAGCCGGTAATCGGGTAATCTTCAAGTGCGTGCAATGACGCCGCTTTTCCGGTCAGTTTGATCCCTGCTTCCACGATCGCATCTAACCCGCCACTTACCACATACACCTTCTCGTGCCCGGCCGCCTTAAGCATCCACCAGAAACGCGCCGAGGCATTAGCGCCCTTTTTATCATCATACACCACCACCGTAGAAGACGGACTAATACCCAGAATCCCTAAAAACCGTCCAAAATCCTCCGGCTTAGGCAATGGGTGCCGCCCTCCGCTTGACGGGTCATCCGTTTTTTCGGACAGGTCCGTTTCGAGGTCTACAAATTGCGCATTCTCGAGATGGGCCGCATTGTAGCGTTCCAGGGCGTCGATTCCTCCCCTTGCGTCGATCACAATGGGGTCTTCTTTTTCCAGTAAGGTTTTGAGCTGGTCTGTGGTGATGATATTCATATGCCGGTTCCTTTAAAAAACTTTGGTAAATAACGTGACTTTTGACGAAAAGTCACCTCTCTATGGTGATTGCTGATCTTTTCATCCACACACTAATGGTCAGACTGCCGGACTGCTTGCAAGCCGTCGTCCCATTAATCAAAGTAGAAAATTATCCGCTGAACTACACGCATCATGAAGAGAAATCAAACGCAGTGTTTTTTTGTAAGTTTGGCTATTCTCTTCCAAACACCCGGCAACCGTATCATACACTTAAATATCCGGCCTACAAGAATAGTACTTTAAAAATGGAAGGAAAAACACCCTTTTGAAATCCGAATAATCATTCCAAGTTCGCTAACTCCCGGATATATTGCATTCTCAGCGACAAAAAACTTAGTGCAACTGTAAGTCTTTTCTGATTTCTGCAACCTATTGGGAAAGATTTCAAATCATGGAGAAAATTTTTCTGGAAACCATCCGCGAACACCAGCGTATCATTCACAAGGTGAGCCGTATGTACCGCAACTCACGGGAAGACCAACAAGACCTTTTCCAGGAGATTGTGTACCAGCTGTGGCGCGCGTTTCCGGGGTTCCGGCAAGAAGCAAAAGTGAGCACGTGGATCTACCGGATCGCGCTGAACACCGCCATGGCCGCCTACCGCCAAAAACGTCCGCCCGTTTCTCTCGCCGAACACCCACCCGACCTTGCGGAACCCGAGGCCCCGGACACCGAGCGGGAAGAATGGATGTTCCGCGCCTTACGCACATTAGGCGAGGCTGACCGCGCTCTGATATCCCTTTACCTCGAAGATTATTCATATACCGAGATCGCCTCGATCACCGGCATTTCAGAAAACTATGTGGGCGTTAAGCTCAACCGTATCAAGGAAAAACTCAAGAACATTTTAAATCAAAAGAAACTATGAATATCGATGAATTGAAATCAGGCTGGCAGCAAGCAGGCGGGGCGTTCTATTCCGAGAAGGAACTCGCGATGATGACACGCGTCCGTAACCACCCCACGCTGAAAAAGCTACGTATCAAAATGCTCTCAGAAATCGTAATGCTGGGCGTTCTGCTGTTTGTGTATTACGACGGATTCGATGGAGCAGACAAACCTTTCTACGTCAACACACTGCTCGTGATCAGTATCTGTCTCTTTATTCTGAACAACGCAGTGGGCTATTTTCGCATCCAAAACCCTATTGTGGCCGGCAACATCCGAGACTCCCTCACGCGCCACACCCGCGCATTGCAACACATGGCCATCTTGTCTTTGATAACGTCCGCCAGTTACGCGGTATCACTTCTGTTATTTTTCACATCCAAAATCGTCTTTGATCAGCATAAATACATCATTTTGAGTGCATTAATAGTAGCATCCATGCTGCTATTCTACTATTCATGGATTAGCTGGCAAAGAAAAATAAGGCATTTCAGACAATTGGAAGCAGATTTTTGACATTTTAGCAGGATTAACGATCCATGCCATGATTTGTCAGGAATTTACCGAAGAAGACATTGCCAAGCTCCCCGCCATCGAACCCGAGGGGTGGGGAGATATCCGCCCGCGATTTCAATACTTTTTGAAATCCGAATGCTGTAAACCAATCAAAATCGAGGAAAATGGAGAGCTCGTGGCTGTGGGCACCACCATTTTTCATGCCGATACTGTGTGGCTCGCGTGCATTATCACGCACGCCGGACATCGCAACAAAGGCCTGGGCAGCGCCATTACCCGCAACCTCATCGGGAGCGTCGACCGAAACCATTATCCGACGATTTACCTCGACGCCACAGAGTTTGGTTATCCGGTGTATTTGAAGCAGGGCTTTGAAGTGGAAGGGCAATATGCGCATTTAAGAAGGGAAGAGCACTTCTCCAAACAGCCTCAATCCGCACATATCCACCCATTTAGCGAACATTATCGCGAAGCATCTTTTGCGCTCGACCGCATGGTGTCCGGCGAGGACAGGCGGGGCGTCATGGCCGAATTTCTGACCGATGCGTTCCTGTTTATCGATTCCCATGACCAGTTGCAGGGTGTTTACCTGCCCACCTGGAGCGACGGGCCGATCATTGCAGCCACCGACTCCGCCGGATCGGCATTGATGCACTTACGCGCCCCGGCGAGGCCGGTGGCGATCCTGCCCATAGACAATGCCGCGGGTTTAAAACACCTTCAGAATATGGGATACAATATGTACCGGACCTCCCGCCGGATGATCCTCGGCCCGCGCAGGGGCTGGCATCCGGAGCTCCTTTACAATCGCATCAGCGGCGCATTGGGATGATCATCGCAGTACCAGCTCGCTGATTTTCGAGAATTCGGTATGCGGAGCCATGGCTTTGACGATTCCTTTGCGGTCGACCAATATGAAATAGGGCGTCTCGCTGATCTTGTATCGGTGATTGAAACCATACGATTCCGGAACGGGAATGAAGCCACAGTTCCGTTTCGGGATCGCTTCCAGGCATTCTTCCCGGGTATTCAGCGTAGTACCCAGTGAGACGATCTCGACCCCTCTGCTCCGGTTCTCTTCCACGAAACTGGTGATTACTTTCGTACTGGCGAGCGTATACAGCGGCTTCTCATAGCGCACCCAAAAACCGATTAAAATGTACTTCCCACGAAGTTTTTCCGAATCATATTCTTTCCCGTCGAGCCCACGCATGACGAACGGGGCGATCGGCTCACCTACTTCCGGCATCAGGTCGGGGTTATTCATCACCGAGCCATCTTCCTGAATATCCAACTGGCTTTTTTTGATGATTTCAAAAGATGAAGCTTTCCCGTATTTGTCGAAAATCGGCTGGGTTTTGTACAGGCCCGGACTCCGTTTAAGCATGTTGTCGTACGTCTCGTAACTGATCCGTTTTCCCGTCGCGTGATCGATGATCGGCGAATTCCGGGTCATGACGATTTGCTGGCTCACCTTTCCATTATATCGAACCACTTTCGGCTCGTCGGATTGACAAAAAGCTGAAAATCTGGCGGATCCGGTTACCGCCAGCAGACATAAAGCGAATTTACTTACTCGGCTCACAAACATTCCGCCACAAAAAGATTGTATTAGTATCAAATTTATGATATTTTCATGCACAAATACTCACTTGGTGCAACCTCCTAATAACTGGTAATCACCGTTCGATATTTTAGACAAATTTAACTAATTACAAATTTTGGTATGTACGAGCGGATCCGGGAGAAGTTGGGGATTCTGGCCGATGCTGCGAAATACGATGTTTCATGCTCGTCGAGCGGCAGTAACCGGAAAAATGAGAATAAGGGAATTGGAGATGCGGAGGGAACGGGGATCTGCCATACTTATACGGAGGACGGCCGATGTGTTTCTCTGCTTAAAATACTGCTGACCAACCATTGCATTTACGACTGTGCGTTCTGTGTTTCGCGGCGCAGCAACGATATTAAACGGGCCGCATTCACCGTCGAGGAAGTGGTAGAACTGACCATCAATTTTTACCGGCGCAATTACATAGAAGGGCTGTTTCTGAGCTCGGGCATTTTCAAGGATGCCGATTACACGATGGAAAGGTTGGTACGCATCGTCAAAAAGCTGCGTCACGAAGAGCGTTTCAATGGTTATATCCATTTAAAAACGATCCCAGGTGCGAGCGATGAGCTGGTTCACGAGGCAGGCATGTATGCCGACCGTATGAGCATAAATCTCGAAATGCCGACAGAAACCGGCCTGAAACTGCTTGCGCCGGAGAAGTCGCACGCGGAAGTAAAAAAGCCTTTGAAATACATTCAAAACAACATTACCCAATTTGAAAGCGAGAAAGCGCTGATCAAAAGCGTACCGAAATTCGTCCCGGCCGGGCAGAGCACGCAGATCGTCGTCGGCGCCACGCCGGAATCCGACAAGGATATTTTGCATACAGCCAGTGCTTTTTACCAGAACTTTTCGCTGAAACGGGTTTACTACTCGGGCTACATTCCGATCAGCAATGATGCCCGGCTGCCTGTTATTGGTTCGCAACCGCCATTGGTCCGTGAAAACCGGCTGTACCAGGCCGATTGGCTGATGCGGTTCTACGGTTTCAAAGTGCAGGAAATCCTCAATGACATCCATCCAAACCTCGAAGCGGATGTCGATCCGAAACTGAGCTGGGCATTACGAAACCTCGATCAGTTTCCGGTAGACATTAATACAGCCGATTACCAGATGATCCTCCGCGTGCCGGGCATCGGTGTCGCTTCAGCGCTGAAAATCGTTCAGGCGCGCAAGTTTAACAGGCTATATGAAAACCATTTACGGAAACTCGGCATCGCTTTTCGTAAAGCCCGTCACTTCATCCGATATGCCGACAGCTCGATGCAGCTGAAAGAATATGAAGCTGAACACATCAAAGGCCTTATTTTGTCCGAGAGCAAAAGTAAATACCTGGCCAACCCGAATAACCAATTGTCGCTTTTCTGATGGAGCTGTATATTTTCGACGGTTCGCTGGAAGGCTTACTGACGGCCGTTTTCGAATGCTACCAGCGGCAATCGGCCATTGTGAAACTGGTAACCGAAGTGCATTATGTCCCGGATGTGTTCGATTCAGGATTTCGGGTGGTTTCCGACCGCGAAAAAGGAAAGCGCGTTTGGAAAGGGCTTTGCAAAAAACTGGGAAAAGAGTGGCAGTTGCGTTTCTACAAGGCATTTTTGTCCGAGCAACCGGAAGTTTTTCAGCACTTACTCAATTTTGCCCGCTATGTCATTGACCAACCGGCCGGTGCATCTGAAAACTTTGCACACCCCGACGTCCTTGCCATTTCCCAAACCGCTCAGAAAGTCCATCGCGAAAAACACCGCATGGAAGCATTCGTGCGGTTTCAGAAAACCGGCGACGGCATTTATTATTCCCATATCGAGCCGGATTTTGACGTGCTTCCCCTCCTGCCCGAGCATTTTCAGAACCGCTATGCCGATCAGCGCTGGATTATTTATGATTTGAAAAGAAAATATGGACTCTATTATGATCTGGAAAAAACGGAGGAAATAGCGCTGAGCGAAGCACCCAAAATGTCGATCGTCAATGCGCTTCCCCCCGATTTGCTGGATTCGAAAGAGGAGTTGTACACTTTGCTATGGCAGGACTATTTCAAAAGCACCCACATTCAGGCACGTAAAAATATGCGGCTGCATATCAGGCACGTACCGCGGCGGTATTGGAAGTACCTTTCAGAGAAGCAGGCCTAGATTTCGCTGATAATCAATAAATTTTCGAAATATGTCGCCACGGTTTACACAGCAAGTGGTGTCCGGAAAAATGTAGACAATCCAAGTTCGTATTGTCTTTTCCGACGATCCCGTTGGAATGTCCATTCATCCACATTTTCCAGTATGCTATGAAAACTTGTACGTTAGTTATTTGCTTTCTGCTCTCAGCGATTGCTTCCTATGCTGCCGCGCCCGCAAGCGGTTACGCCGGTAATTCATCCAAAGCTACTGCTGCCGGTCGCCCGGCGGTCGAACCGTTTACCATTTGTCTTGAAGCCGAAAATGCCAACAGCAATGCGCCCATTTCGTCGGATCCGAATGCTTCCAATAACCTGACGCGCGGCGCCCGGGATACCTCAGATTATTGGGTTACGTATCAAACCGACGTTCCGATTACCGGCAAGTATCTAATTACCCTTCGGTACAATGCCGAGCAAGACTCGCCGGTGAGCGTCTCCGCTAACAATGGCGCTGCGACACAAGTGGTACTTCCCGCTTCTCATTCCTGGAACATAGCTTGGCGCGAGCACAGCTTTGAGGTAGAGCTGCATGCAGGCAATAATTGGATCCGCATTACTGAGTTGCCGGGATACAATGTAAGGCATGATAAGGCCTGCTGGACAGAAAACGGCCCCAGCGATCCCAACTGCGACTTCGATGTAATTGCAACAGTATCCGACCCCACGCCGCAATGCTCGGAAACCATTACGTTTACTGCGCAATGCGCAGGCCCCTGCGACGGCGTAACGTACGACTGGTCAGGCGGAGGACTTAATTTTACGGGCGCGTCCGTCTCTGTGCCTGCACCTGCAGTGAGCGCGGCATATAATTATTTTCTTACTGCCAACAAAGAAGGTTGCGGGCCGATGACTTCGAGGGCTTTGGTTACGGTTAGCTGCGACCCCGTTCCTGTCGGACCGTTCAGCACCTGTGTGGAAGCGGAAAATTCCAGTAGCGACGGAGAAGTCACCGATGACCCCAATGCATCGAACGGCAAGACCCGCGGCACGCAGAATGGCCCGAGTTATTTCGTTGAATATGAAGTGAACGGCGTAAAAGCAACGGGACAGCATCAGGTAACGCTGCGCTATTACTCAACGCAGCCAACCGGCATTACGATCAGCGTCAACGGTGAGGAGACTGCGCCGCTGACAGGCCTGGCAGCGTCGGGCTCATGGAATGTCGTATGGGCTGAGAAAACCTACAATTTCACCTTGAAGGAAGGCAATAATAAAATCCGCATTTGGACCGGATTTGGCTACCCTGTGATCCGCCAGGATAGAATTTGCGTTACCGGAAGCGGCGGAACCGGAAACCCGCCGTCGTGCGATTTCACTATCACTGCCGCCGCCTCGACACTTACCCCCGCATGTTCGACGACCGTATTCGTCGGCGCCGGCTGCACCGGCTCCGATTGCCCTTCGGTTTCCTACAAATGGCTTGGGCAGGGTACAAATTCGACATTCGCTTCCACTACGATTTTGCCGCCTGCTACCAACGGCACGTTTACCTACACATTAATTGCTTCCAAGAATGCCTGCGTGTCGGTCGTCAAAACGCTTGACATAACCGTCAGCGGATGCAACGAGCCTTCGGAACCGTTCAGCGTATGCCGGGAAGCCGAGTGGTCGGGCGGCAACGGCCCCACCAGCAGTGATCCGAATGCGTCGAACGGGCAAACCAAAGGTGCTCAAAACAATTATGATTACTATGTTGACTACTACGTACCGGATGTGCCGACCTCAGGGATGTATCCTGTGACATTGCGCTACTATGCCGACCCGAATGCACAAGTAAGCGTATCTGTGAATGGGAATATTGCGATTCCGGCATTGCAGTTACCTCCAACTTATAGCTGGAACATTGTGTGGCGCGAAGAGACATTCTACGTCAATCTGCCAATCGGCAACAACACGATCCGGATTCAAGGATTACCGGGAGCAACTACCCGTCAGGATAAGCTTTGCGTGGGAAATGTCCAGAGCAATGCACGGATGGCAGCGCCGGGACTCATCGAAACACAAGCCGATGCGCTCGTACTACGCGCCTACCCTAACCCGGCTCCCGGCGAATTCAAGGCTGCATTCCAGTTACAAACCGGGAAGTCAGCAACTTTGCAGGTCACAGATATACAGGGCAAAGTATGGCATCAACGTCAGGTGAACGGCAGAGGCGAGCATGAAGAGCGCATTAACCTCGGCGATGCACCATCGGGAATCTACCTGTTGCAAGTGAAAAAGCCTGATTCGATTGAAACCAGGAAAATCCTTTACACGCATTAAATGCAAAAGCGGTTGCCCGACATTCAGGCAACCGCTTTTCTATTTCCACTTGCTTCCCAGCCAGGCCTTTCGGAATGCTTCCATCTCGGCTGAAACCGTTTTTCCGGCCTGCTCATAAGTGATCACCTGCCACCTCGGGTTCTCGGTTAATTCAAGCATCGCGGTTTTCAGATCCTCGCGGTGTTTGTATTCCACCGCTAGCTGATCGCCCGGCTTGTGGGATTTGAGAATGGAAATCAACTCGTCATTTTTAGTGACCGATCGTCCATCCACTTTCAATATTTCGTCGTCAATATCGAGTCCGGCGTTATAGAGCGGACTGCCTATAATGCTGTTGGAAGTGATGGTTAACCCTGCGCCTTCTCTATACCGGATATCACCGATCCAGGCTTGTCCTTCGAATTGTTTTTTCAATAAAAGTCCGGATTTCGCAAGCAATGGCGCATAATCCAACGATTCATGTCCGTTCACATATTTTTCAAAAAACTGCCGTGCAAATGCTTTGTCTTTGGTGTAAGCTGCCAAAACGGCTTCCAGGTCTGATACATTATAAGCAATCTCCGGCTTTCCATGTTTTGCCCAAACGGCTTTCATAAAATCATCGAGGTTCAGCCCTTTGCTTCTCAGTTGGAGGTCCAATGCGAGTGCCACCGAAGCGCCGTAAGGGTAATAGGAAGTGTACGTGTTGGGATAGTTCGTTTTATCGATGGCTACACCGGCATCCACAAATACCGCATTACTGCTTGCCTGCACAGGTGAAATACGCTTTGCGCCGGCAGTGTTCTCTTTGGTGTTGACCAGCGAGGTCAGGGTCTTACAATACTCTTCCAGCGAATCGAACCCCGCCCTTTCAAGCAGCAGATCTCCATAATATTGGGTAAAACCTTCGGCAAACCAGAGTTCGAAACTCATATTGCTCTTTTCGAAATTGAATGGTTCCAGCGTTTTCGGACGGATGCGTTCGACATTCCAGGTGTGGAAAAATTCGTGGGAGAACACGCCAAGCAGGTTGTCGGACCCGTCGAATGCGACCGGCAGCGTGATCATCGTGCTGTTGCGGTGCTCCATCCCATCGCCTTTTACATAGGGATTAATGCTGGCAAGAAAGGTATAGTTACCACTATCAAATACCGGAAATTCACCGAAAACCATACGGGCTTCTTCGGTAATGCGCTTCACCTTACCGGCAAACGCGGTCGCGAGCGAATCGCTGCCTTTGGCCTCCAATGCAAGCCTGAATTGCGATAGCTTGCCATCTGCATTGGGTACCGTCCATTCTTTGATCGTCAGCTTGCCAATCTTGGTGGGCGAATCCATGAAGTATTGCAGATCAGGCGCTGTGAAGACATTTGCGTCCCCGGTCGTTTTCAGCTGCGTAGCGATCGTCCATGAGCCGGATTTGGGCGGGTTGAACGCCACTGTAATGGGCGATTTTTCCAAACCTTTAACCCACATGAATACCGCGGGCATATTCAGATGCACGCTGCTGGCATCGATTCCGGCATAAGTACCGTCGGCGTGGTTGGCATACAGGGTATATTCGATCTTAACGAAACCGCTGATCCCCGCCACCCTATATACATCCCCGTCCACACGCTGTACCGGTACGGCTTTTCCGGATTTGTCGAATGCTGCTACATCATACACATTCTTCCCGTACTCGTGCGTCGCGTACCTGCCCGGGGACGAGCGCGACATTCTGAATACCAGTTCCTTTTGTGGTGCATCGGAAACACTCAATGCAATGCGGGCTTCGTGATGGGCGATGTTGGGAAACGATACATCGTAGCGGATCTCCTGCGCGAACGCGTACGAGCATAACATGGGTATGGCGAACAAAGCAGCCAGTTTTTTCATGGGCCGGTCAAAGGATTTAAAATGATAAAGCACCAATTTAAATCAATAACCGAACATTTGAAGCGGCAATACAGCTACTAACCTTATTATTGCTTAATTTTTCCGGTTCAAATCCCAATAAAACTTTAAATAGTACGACCACCCATGAAGAAACTGTTCCTTCCCTTAGCCCTGGCCCTCGCTATCACGTCCCAACACGCATACAGCCAAACGAAAGCGCTCTTTAATGGCAAAGACCTGAAAGGCTGGCATATAGACGTACCCGAAATGGACAAAGATCCCAAGGCTGTTAACCCGTTTCTCGTGCGCAACGGACTGCTCGTTAGTCTGGGAACACCCGGCGGCCACCTGATCACCGACGCACAGCATGAAAACTTTCGGTTTACATTTCAGTACCGGTTCGTTGGGAAGCCAGGTAATTGCGGCGCATTGGTATTCGTTTCAAAGCCCCGGGACTTGTACGATATGTTTCCGAAATCCATTGAAATACAACTCATGAACCAGAATGCGGGAGACTTCTGGTGCATCCAGGAAGATATTACGGTACCCGACATGGAAAAACGGCGTGGCCCAAAAGAAAAATGGGGCGTGAACGGCGACAAACTGCGTCGCATACCCAACCTGACCGACGGAACCGAAAAGCCATTGGGTGAATGGAATTCCATGGTGATCGAATGTGTTAAGAATTCAATTAAAGTATGGCTTAACGGTGAGCTCGTGAATTACGGATATGATGCGACCGCTTCGAAAGGGCAGATCGCATTGCAATCGGAAGGTTCCGAAGTCGAGTTCAAGGAAGTTAAGCTCACGCCGATCAAAGCATTGTCTAAATAATGAATTTGAAATCAAACCGCCTTGTCAGGAATATTGCCATCGTCGTGGTGCTGATCGCCAATATCGGCTGCGATCAGATCTCTAAAAACGTGGTCCGGGAAAATGTGGGGTTTTATCAGACCATTCACGTGATCAAGGACTACGTGACAATTACTTACGTTGAAAATACGGGGGCATTTCTGAGCATTGGCAGTTCTTTGCCCGATACTTTAAAGATCTTTGTGCTTTCGGTGATCCCGCTCATTGCGCTGCTTTTTGGTATTGTTTATTTACTGACCAAAAAGAACCTGACCTGGCTGAGCGCATTGGCATTGAGCTTTGCGATCGGAGGCGGCATCGGTAATATTTACGATCGCCTCGTACATGGCTCGGTAACCGACTTCATGCACATTAATTTCGGGTTATTCCAAACCGGGATCTTTAATATGGCCGATGTGTCGATCATGACGGGGATGTTTATCTTTCTGTATCAATCTTACAGTCGGCAGAAATCACGGCTTCCGGGTTTCTAAAAACAAAAAACTCCTGACCAGCAGGAGTTTTTTGTTAACCGGGAATGCGTTTGATTACGCAGCGCCAACCGATTTGCGGATGATGTTCAATGCAGAGCCTGCTTTGAACCATTCGATCTGCTGGGCATTGTAAGTATGGTTTACGGGGAACTCCTCGTTGGTACCGTCGTTGTGGTGCAACACGATCGTCAGAGGCTGTCCTTCTGTAAAGGTTTCCAATCCAACGATATCGATCGTATCGTCTTCCTGGATTTTATCGTAATCGGCTGTATTTGCAAATGTAAGCGCCAGCATACCCTGCTTTTTCAGGTTAGTTTCGTGAATACGTGCGAATGACTTGGTCAAAATCGCGCGTACACCCAGGAAGCGTGGCTCCATCGCCGCGTGCTCGCGGGATGAACCTTCTCCATAGTTTTCGTCGCCCACCACGATCGTACCGATTCCGTGCGCTTTGTAGTCACGTTGAACGGCTGGTACTTCTGAGTATTGGTTGTTCAGCTGGTTTTTGATGGTATTGGTTTTCTCATTGTAATAGTTAACCGCACCGATCAGCATGTTATTCGAGATATTGTCAAGGTGTCCCCGGTATTTCAACCACGGCCCGGCCATTGAAATGTGATCTGTGGTACATTTGCCTTTCGCTTTGATCAGGAGTTTCAAACCGGTCAGGTCTGTTCCTTCCCATTCCGGGAATGGTTCAAGCAGTTGCAGACGATCGGAAGTGGGGCTAACCAACACCTGAACTGTGCTTCCGTCTTCGGCGGGAGCCTGGTAACCGGCATCTTCTACGGCGAAGCCCCGGGTAGGCAATTCGAGGCCAGTAGGCTCGTCGAGCAATACTTCCACACCTTCGGCATTCAAAAGTTTGTCCACACGCGGGTCGAAAGTAAGGCGTCCGGCAATAGCCATGGCGGTTACGATCTCAGGCGAGGCCACAAACGAGTGCGTGTTAGGGTTACCGTCGGCACGTTTCGAGAAGTTACGGTTGAAGGAGGTAATGATCGAGTTTTTCTCCCCTTTTTCGGCACCGTGACGCGCCCATTGACCGATACAAGGTCCACAGGCATTGGCCAGCACTACGCCGCCGATTTTCGCGAATGTATCCAGGAAACCGTCGCGCTCAACCGTGTAACGTACCAGTTCTGAGCCCGGAGTGATAGTGTATTCGGAAGTTACTTTCAGTTTTTTGTCAACCGCCTGTTGTGCCAGCGATGCTGCGCGGCTTACGTCCTCGTAAGAAGAGTTCGTGCAAGAGCCGATCAGACCTACCGACAACACCTCTGGCCAGCCGTTTTCTTTCACGGCCGTTGCGAATTTTGACAAAGGCCAGGCCAAATCCGGCGTGAACGGACCGTTGATATGCGGTTCAAGCGTAGTAAGATCCAGCTCGATCAGTTGGTCGTAATAGGTGGCAGGATCTGCGTAAACTTCCTCATCGGAACGCAAAAGATGCTTTACGGCATCCGCTGCATCTGCGACGTCGGCACGCTCCGTACCTCTCAGGTAAGCAGCGCTTTTCTGATCGTATGCAAAAATCGAAGTAGTGGCACCGATCTCCGCGCCCATATTACAGATGGTTGCCTTCCCGGTTGCAGAGATATTTTCAGCGCCTTCGCCAAAATATTCAACGACATAACCAGTACCACCTTTCACAGTCAACTGGCCCGCAACCCAAAGGATCACGTCTTTCGCAGCAGTCCATCCACTCAGTTTACCGGTCAGTTTCACACCAATCAGGCGCGGCATTTTCAGTTCCCACGCAAGGCCCGACATCACGTCCGACGCATCCGCACCACCCACACCGATCGCGATCATACCCAAACCGCCCGCATTAGGCGTGTGAGAGTCGGTACCGATCATCATCCCGCCGGGGAATGCGTAGTTTTCAAGCACCACCTGGTGAATGATACCCGCACCTGCCCGCCAGAAGCCCAAACCATATTTATTGGATACAGACGAAAGGAAATCGTATACTTCTTTATTTTTATCTACGGCGTTTTTCAAATCCTGTACCGCACCCACTTCCGCCTGGATCAGGTGATCGCAGTGAACGGTAGAAGGTACTGCAACCTTGGGACGTCCGGCCTGCATAAATTGCAAAAGAGCCATTTGCGCAGTAGCATCCTGCATCGCTACGCGGTCAGGAGCGAAATCTACATACGACTTACCGCGTTCGTAACTCTGACTGGGGGCTCCTTCCCATAAGTGGGAGTATAAAATCTTTTCCGCCAGGGTCAAAGGCCGCCCCACAACTTTACGGGCAACCTTTACTCTTTCTTCCATGCGGGCATAAACGCCCTTAATCATATCTAAGTCAAACGCCATAGCTCTCAAATTAATGTTTACACATTCACTTGTCAACAATTGAACACGAATACTATCTACTTAGTTGCTTAACAGGAGGTGCGAACTTGGTCAGGTCAATGCCGACCACTGCTGCTTTGTATTCTTCCACATTAGGGATTCGGCCAAGGATTGCAGACAGCACAACTACCGGAGTAGACGCGAGCAGGGACTCTCCCTTTTTGCGGTCTGAATCTTCCACGACCCTTCCCTGAAAAAGACGGGTTGATGTTGCCAGAACAGTATCCCCTTTGGCAGCTTTTTCCTGGTTACCCATGCAAAGGTTACACCCGGGGCGTTCCAGATACATCATATTTTCATATTCGGTGCGTGCTGCCACTTTCGGTGCATTATCGTCGAATTCGAAGCCGGAGTATTTCTGCAATACATCCCAGTCACCTTCTTTTTTCAGCTCTTCGATGATGTTATACGTAGGTGCTGCCACTACCAGCGGCGCATGGAACTCGACCTTACCTTGTTGTTCTTCCAAATTCCGAAGCATTTGGGAAACAATTTTAAGATCTCCCTTGTGAACCATGCAGGAGCCGACAAAACCAAGGTCTACCTTTTTATCTTCCCCATAGAAAGAAAGCGGCCGAATGGTGTCGTGGGTGTAACGCTTGGAAACTTCTTTATTATTGACATCCGGATCTGCGATCATTGGCTCCACAATCACATCGAGGTCAATCACAACCTCTGCGTAATACTTCGCATTCGCATCCGGAGTCAGAGCTGGCTTTTCACCTGATTTAATCTCGGCAATCCGCTTATCCGCTCTATTGATCAACCCCTGAAGAACCTGCTTATGGTTCTCCATTCCCTTATCGATCATGATCTGGATCCTGTTTTTCGCAATTTCCAGTGATTCGATCAGCGTGTCATCCTCCGAAATACAGATAGAAGCTTTGGCCTTCATTTCGGCCGTCCAGTCTGTAAAGGTGAATGCCTGGTCGGCCGGCAGCGTGCCGAGGTGGACTTCAATGATCCGGCCCTGGAATACATTCTCTCCGCCAAATTGTTGAAGCATCTGAGCTTGTGTAGCGTGAACCACATCGCGGAAATCCATATGCTCCTTCATGTCGCCCTTGAAAGTTACTTTCACCGACTCGGGGATCGGCATCGATGCTTCACCGGTAGCCAATGCAATGGCAACGGTACCTGAGTCGGCACCAAAGGCAACCCCTTTCGACATCCTGGTGTGCGAGTCGCCACCGATGATGATCGCCCATTCGTCCACCGTAATGTCGTTAAGCACTTTGTGGATCACGTCGGTCATCGAATGATATTCCCCTTTCGGGTCGCGGGCGGTGATCAAACCGAAGTCGTTCATGAACTTCATCAGCTTAGGAATGTTAGCCTGTGCTTTTTTATCCCAAACCGACGCCGTGTGACAGCCCGACTGATATGCACCGTCAACAATCGGAGAAATCGTTGTGGCAGCCATTGATTCCAGTTCCTGAGCAGTCATCAAACCCGTCGTATCCTGTGAACCGACGATATTGACCTCAACACGAACATCCGAACCGGCGTGTAAAACTTTACCCGGCGTAGTGCCTACAGCGTTTCTGTTAAAGATTTTTTCTACCGCAGTCAGCCCTTGCCCTTCATTTGAAATCTCTTTGGACGGAGCGAATACCGGAGTAGGTTCGATGCCCAGGATCTTCGCAGCAACTGTCTGTATTTTTTTACCAAATACAATCGCATATGAACCACCGGCCCTGATAAATTCCTTTTTCTGAGGTGTGAGCGCCTTGGAAATATCAATCAGTTCCTGATCACCGTTATACAGCTTTTTTGTTTGTGTATTAATGGTAAGAACAGTGCCCGTGGCAACAGAATATACTTCTTCCAAAATGGGGTCACCACTTTCGTTGCGCACAACATTACCGTTTTCGTCAACCTTTTTAACCCAGTTTTTCAGGTCAATTCCGATACCGCCGGTAACGTCGACCGTGGTGAGGAAAATTGGGGAGATGCCGTTGGTACCTCCAACAATCGGAGCAATATTGACAAAAGGAATATATGGACTTGCTTGTTTACCGGTCCAGAGCGCCACGTTGTTCACGCCTGACATCCTGGATGAACCCACGCCCATGGTACCCTTTTCGGCTACCAGCATCACACTTTTGTCGGGATGTTCTTCCTGCAATGCTTTGATTTCCTGCTGTGCCTTAGGAGTTATCATGCATTTACCGTGCAATTCACGGTCCGATCGCGAGTGAGCCTGATTCCCCGGAGAGAGCAAATCAGTTGAAATGTCGCCCTCGCCAGCAATATAGGTAACTATCTTAATTTCTTCCGGTACATCTGGCAATTTGGTGAAGAACTCGGCCCGTGCGTAGCTTTCCAGGATTTCCCTGGCGATTTCATTACCGTTTTTGAATGCCTCTTTCAGACGATCAGTATCCGCATCATAAAGGTAAACCTGAGTTTTAAGAACCTCTGCGGCCTGTTTTGCAATGGAAGCCTCATCACCGAGTGCAAGATCGAGTAATACGCCAATGGATGGGCCGCCTTTCATGTGAGACAACAACTCAAAAGCAAAAGCAGGCGATATTTCTTCTACTACGGATTCGCCCAGGATGATCTCCTTTAAAAACCTGGCTTTTACACCGGCAGCACTCGTAGTTCCCGGTAAGGTGTTGTAAATAAAGAATTTGAGAGAATCTTCCCGATACTCGTTTTCGGAATCTTTGATTTGTGCGATGATTTCTCCCAGCAATTCGGCACCATCAACTGGCTTTGGGTGAAGCCCCTGGGTTTTTCTTTCTTCAATCTCCTGAATGTAATCCTTATAAATATTCATGATGGGAATAGTAATTAACTACCTTGGATAATCTGTTGTCATTAAACGGGCGAAACTACGAAATTACGGAATATATGGGGGCATTTCGGCCGATTTTAGCTACTATTTAAAACCAGTATATTCTAACCGTACATTTAGATAACCTCCGCAAAAAAAAATTTGTTCTGACAACCTGCATATTGAGGGAATAATTTGAAAGGCCCCCTTCGGGAGGTGCTGCGACGGGTTCCGTTTTTCGGTCAGCTTTTATTTGCGCTTTGATTTTTTCTCGGATTGTGCCCTATATTTGGACATTCATAGTGCTACCAGGTCCCTTAAATCGAAAGTTATGTCAAAAAATCTGGTGATCGTAGAGTCACCGGCGAAGGCCAAAACCATTGAAAGTTACCTCGGGCAGGATTTCACTGTCAAGTCCAGTTTCGGACATGTCCGTGACCTCCCGGAACATGATATGGGTGTTGATGTTGAGCATGGTTTCCAACCCTCCTACGAAATATCCTCCGACAAAGTCAAAGTCATTTCCGAGCTCAAAAAACTGGCTAAAGATGCCGAAGTATGGCTCGCAACGGATGATGACCGCGAAGGAGAAGCTATCTCCTGGCATTTAAAAGAAGCTCTCGGACTGCCGGATAATACCAAGCGGATCGTATTTCGTGAGATCACCAAAACCGCCCTTCAAAACGCAATCGCCAAACCCCGGACCATCGATGGAGACCTGGTAGATGCCCAGCAGGCGCGTCGCATTCTCGACCGTCTGGTAGGATACGAGCTTTCCCCTGTTCTTTGGAAAAAGATCCGGATCGGCAAATCGAACCTGTCGGCCGGCCGCGTACAATCGGTAGCGGTGAGGATCGTCGTGGAGCGTGAAAGGGAAATAGACGCGTTCAGATCCAAAAGCAGCTTTAAGGTCACGGCCCACTTCGACCTGGGTAACGGTAAAGTGCTGAATGCCGAACTGGCCAAAAACTTCCCAACCGAACAGGAAGCATTACAGTTTCTCGAAAAATGCATCGGGGCTGAGTTCTCGATCCGCAATCTTGAAGTTAAACCAGCAAAAAAAACACCTGCACCGCCATTTACAACTTCTACATTACAACAGGAGGCCTCCCGTAAACTGAGTTTTTCA
Organism: Dyadobacter ginsengisoli DSM 21015; assembly: GCF_059568735.1. Lineage (NCBI taxonomy): Bacteria > Pseudomonadati > Bacteroidota > Cytophagia > Cytophagales > Spirosomataceae > Dyadobacter > Dyadobacter ginsengisoli. Next base: position 1,204,094 of record NZ_JCANTY010000001.1, on the reverse strand, counting down.
GTAGCGCAAACCATGACCGTGGCGCAGCGGCTTTACGAAGCAGGAAAGATCTCCTACATGCGTACGGATTCCACCAACCTGTCGGAAGAAGCGCTGGATAAAGCAAAGCAGCAGATCACGAAAGAGTATGGTCAGGATTACTACAACCGCCGTATATTCAAAACCAAATCAGAATCCGCGCAGGAAGCGCACGAAGCTATTCGTCCTACCGATTTTTCTACACTGGTAGGCAGCACCGACCGTAACGAGCAGCGCTTGTACGAACTGATCTGGAAACGTGCCATTGCTTCTCAAATGTCGGATGCACAATTGGAACGCACCACAGCGACCATTGGCATTTCTACTGCATCGGAAGAACTGGTCGCACAGGGTGAGGTGATCAAATTCGAAGGGTTCCTGAAAGTTTACCTGGAATCGAGCGACGACGAAGACGAAGAGCAAAAAGGCATGCTGCCTCCATTGAATATAGGTCAGATCCTCAAACTGGCGGATATGAAAGCGACGGAGCGTTTTACCAGAAACCCGCCTCGTTATACGGAAGCGAGTTTGGTTAAAAAACTGGAAGAAATGGGGATCGGAAGGCCGTCTACCTACGCGCCGACAATCTCCACGATCCTTAAACGCGAATATATTGTAAAAGAAGACCGTCAGGGTTTTGAAAGGGAATTCAAGGAAATGACCCTGGCCAATGACCAGATTAAAAGCAAGGTCAGTAAAGAAGTATACGGTTCTGAAAAGGCAAAACTATTCCCTACCAGCACCGGCATGGTGGTGAATGACTTTTTGGTAAGCCATTTCAACGATATCATCGATTATTCATTTACCGCAAACGTAGAAAAGGATTTTGACCACATCGCTGAAGGCCTGCTGGGCTGGCAGCAAATGATCAAGAACTTTTACACGCCGTTCCAGAAAAAAGTAGCCGAAGCACGTGAAGAAGCGATCGATAAGAGCTTAACGACCCGCGAACTGGGGGAAGATCCTGCAACGGGCAAGAAGGTTTCTGTGAGAATCGGTAAGTACGGGCCTTATGTGCAGATCGGCGATGTGGAGGATGAGGAAAAACCACGTTTTGCAAGCTTGCAGAAAGGTCAGCTGATGGAAAACATTACGCTGGACGAAGCATTTGAACTGTTCAAGCTGCCACGGCAGGCGGGTTTCTTTGAGGACAAGGACATGGTGGTGAATGTAGGGAAATTTGGTCCTTATGTGAAGCACGATGGCAAATACTACTCACTGGCCAAAACCGATGATCCGATGGCTGTTGCTGAGGAGCGTTTGATCGAAATTATCGAAGAAAAGCGCTTGCAGGATAGCAACCGGACTATTAAAGAATTCGCAGAGGATCCGGAAGCAAAAGTTTTGAATGGGCGTTATGGCCCCTATATTGCTTTTGGGAAGAAAAATGTAAAAATCCCGAAAGGTACCGAACCTGCTTCACTGACTTATGACCAGGTATTGAAACTGGCGGCGGAGACACCGGACAAGCCTGCTGGGCGCGGGGCGAAAAAACCTGCGGCTGCAAAGGCTCCGGCGGCGAAGAAGCCAGCGGCGAAAAAGGCCGCGAAGAAAGGTTAATATTGGCACGTACCGCAACGGACCGCGAATATCCACGAATCACGAAACAGCCCATGAAAAAACTAGTTGTACTTTCCGGAGCAGGGATCAGCGCAGAAAGCGGGATCAGTACTTTTCGTGATAATAACGGACTCTGGGACAATTACCGCATCGAGGATGTGGCTACACCGGAGGCCTGGATTCGCAATCAGGAGCTGGTGCTTGATTTTTACAACCAGCGACGGAAACAGGCGGGCGATGTGAAGCCTAACACGGCACATTACGCACTGGCAGAGCTGGAAAGGGACTTCGACGTAACGATCGTTACCCAGAATGTCGATAACCTGCATGAAATCGCGGGCTCCACGAATGTGATCCATTTGCATGGGGAGCTTTTTAAATCGCGCAGTACGAAAGATCCCAGCCTGGTGTATGAAATGACTTCATGGGAGCTTAAAACTGGCGATCTATGTGAGCTGGGCAGCCAATTAAGACCGCATATCGTGTGGTTTGGTGAGGAAGTACCCATGATGGAAGTAGCCGTGGATGTGGCTGAGCAGGCAGATATTTTCCTCGTTATCGGAACGTCCCTGGCAGTGTACCCTGCCGCTGGCCTGGTACATTATGTCGGTCGAGGCAAGCCAATTTACATTGTAGACCCGGCGAAACCCGACATTACTTTGAAACCCAACATGACTTTCATTCAGGAAAAGGCAACGACCGGAATGGAAATTTTGATCAAGAAATATTTACTACCAGAACAATAATGCAACTACTCGACGGGAAGGCTATTTCCTCCCAAATAAAATCCGAAATTAAGGAGCAAGTAGAACAATGGGTAGCCGGAGGCGGAAAGAAGCCACACCTGGCAGCCATTCTTGTTGGCCAGGACGGTGCCAGCGAAACCTATGTAGCCTCCAAAATCCGCAGCTGTGAAGAGATCGGCTTTACCTCTACCCTGCTGCGCTTCGAAGCCGACACTACCGAAGCTCAACTCCTCGAAGCCGTCGAATCACTGAATAACGACCCCGACGTGGACGGTTTTATCGTGCAACTTCCGTTGCCGAAGCACATTTCCGAAAACACGGTCATGGAAGCTGTAAATCCCGCCAAGGACGTGGACGGCTTCCATCCGATCAACGTCGGCAGAATGTGCAAGGGGCTTCCTGCCTACATTTCGGCGACACCGTTTGGCATTCTGGAAATGCTGATCCGTGCGGGCATTGAGACGAGCGGCAAGCATTGCGTGGTAATCGGCCGCAGCCAGATTGTTGGCTTACCGATGAGCATTCTCATGCAGCGCAATACTTATCCAGGCAACTGTACCGTGACGATCACGCACAGCAAGACGCAAAACCTGAAAGAGATTTGCCAGTCGGCCGACATCCTGATCGTAGCATTGGGCAACCCTGAATTTGTGAAGGCCGATTATGTGAAAGAGGGCGCGGTGGTCATAGACGTGGGCATAACCCGCGTGGCCGACGCTACCAAAAAGAGTGGATTTTCAATCAAAGGTGACGTCGATTTCAATGATGTTGCACCTAAAAGCAGCTACATTACCCCGGTTCCGGGCGGTGTGGGACTGATGACTATCTGCGGCTTGCTGACCAATACTTTCAAAGCAGCCAGGAAAGAGATTTACAAATAAGAATTACCAAAGTTCGCAAGAGCCGGATTGTCAGGAAACCATGTCGTAACCTGATAATCCGGCTTTTTGCATTAAAATTCAAAAAAAGAATGTGAGAAAGTTGCTGGTTTCGTTTTTTACTAAAAGATTTGTCAATTAGTAGGCATTTAAAATGGGGGTCATACCATGAGCATTGTCAGCAATAACATCAAGTATCTCAGAAGGCTCAATGGCCTGACTCAGGAACAGTTTGCCCGTAAGATCGCAATCAAGAGATCTCTGCTCGGTGCCTATGAAGAAGCCCGGGCAAACCCTAACCTTACTAACCTCAAAAACATGGCAGCGGCATTCGGGGTTAGCGTTGACAATTTGCTAAAAAACGACCTCCGGAAACTAAGGGAAACGCCGGAAATGTCATTGCCATTAACCGCATCCAGGCAAATGACCGTGTCGCATTCGGGAGCTATGCCACAGCCCAGTCCGACCCGGACCCAGGGCTATACGGAACCCCAGCCCCTTTCGAAAATCATCGAAACCTACCAACAGCCCGACCCTCCGCTGCGTCAGGTATCACGACAGATTAATCTGAAACCTATCAGCGGGGAAACGCCATCGCCGGCCGGCCCCGCGCGCCAGGTGAATCAGCCTCCTGTGAGCCGCCCGACCGCCTCGTCGGCTCCGCAACCACCGGAGCAGATGCCTGTCTTCAATAATCAGTACCAGGTGCCGCAGTTCAATGCCGCTCCGGAACCACCTGTCCACCACTACCCGACCATCCAATGGGTGCCCGGTGACATGCAGGCCGAATACATCGCCCATTTTCAAAACCCAGCTTATCTGACGGCTTTGCCGTCCTTCCAACTACCGAACCTGCCGTCGGGGTATTACAGGGCATTTGAGAGCGGCGACGACTTCGCCTATCCCGGTTCCATCCTGGTAGGAACATTTATCCGGAACTGGTATGATATCAAAGATGGAATGCAGTATGTTTTCCTGTTGAGAAAGCATGGACTGATTTACAGGAATGCTTTCAATCAGGTGAAGACCTCCGGCGTTTTGCTTCTTACTTCCGACAATATCGCTATCGACGATCTTGAAATCCCGTTACAGGATGTACTGGAAGTATGGGAAGTGAAGGCTTTTGTCAGCTTGCAAATGCCCGTGCCGCAGCCTTCACTCGAAAGGATAAATCAATTGGTGGACGAATTGCAACTGGAACTGAGCCAGTACCGCCCCTAAGAAATCATTTGGATAGTGCGCTGAATAGCGCCTCTATTTTGGCCAGGTCCTTGCTCTTGGATGTGGTTTCAAGAACTGCTACGCCCATTTGGTACCATAGTCCATCACCGGCTGTAATGTATTTCCCTTTTTTCGAAGGCTTGCTTTCGGAGGCATTGTCCGCTACAAATTCAGCTTTGTAAACTGTATCCATTATTTTCTGCAACTGATCCCAGTCGAGCTTACGCGGCGAGCCACCATTTTTGCTTAATGTAAATTCCTTTTTCGAGAATGACGCTTGCAGATCGATCGTCGTTTTGCTGTCCACGTCGATATCGAGATAAGTCAGTTCAAATGGCTTTTCCCGGCCGGCTGTCTCGAAAATCGCCTGCATCATTTCTTGCAGGAAATAAGACCAGCGTTCTTTGTCAACCGGATAAATGGTCACATACTTGCCATTCTCTTCCAGCTCAATTTCTATAAAATCCTCATATTCACTCTCTTCTCTCTTTCTTATTATTTTGGAAGATTGGAAGATATTGCGAAACTCGCCGGTCCAGACCGCGGGCACATTACCTTTCCATTGATAGTCGTCGTCCTCAGAAAACCCCTCGTCAATGATTTCGTCCTCTGTCAGGTCCTCCCGGTCGGTGTACGAAATATCGAAATCCACCCGTAGCTCCTGGTCGGATTGAATATCCATTTTCAGCGTATAAAAATGCGCAAAGGGCGCCGGTACCACCGTAGCGGTTTGATAACGAATGATGTACTGGCCGGGTATCTGAATATCTTTATCCATTCGAAGAATTAAAAAGCTTTTGAAAAGTTACTCGTTTGTCTATTTTGTCTGTTGCGGTTTTCGCAAATTTCTCTGCAAAGTAAATATGTTTCGGGTTTGCATAGGCGGAAACCTGCTTTCTAATTTCCGCGGCCAATGCCACTGCTTCCACCCCAGAGGCGGCGCCTTCCACAATCAGCACGAGTTTCTGACCCAGTTTTTCGTCCGCCTCCCACCACGAAAAAAATGCATTTGAAATGGCCATGTTCCGAAACGCCAGCGCGATACGTGCATCAACCTGGTCGAGTACGATCTTGACTCCTCCCGAATTAATCACGTTATCCGCCCTTCCGATCCATTGAAATGAATCTCCGGTGATTTCAACCAGGTCGTTGGTCTGTACTTGTTCGCCATTTGTCACAGGTCCGGATATAAAGAGGCAACCGCGCTCGTCAGTACCAGCTGTTATCCCCGGGAGTAAGGTGTAGGTATCGCTCGCCTCGTCGCCGTTGAGTCTGCGCAATGCAATATGGGAAACCGTTTCCGTCATGCCGTAACTCTGATAAACCGGCACCGCTAATGCCGCAATGTGTTGCATCAATACGGCCCCCACCGGCGCTCCGCCCAGCAATATTTTGCCCAAATGCCCCGCTTGTTCCCTTGTCGCAGGATTTTCGAGCATCGCCAGTAATTGCATCGGGACAAGGGCTACGAAGTCAAATGCGACGGCATCTAAACTTGCAATTGGATTAGACGCGGGTTCGGTGATTGTTAGTTCCCAGTCCAGCTCCATTCCCCGGACAAGCATCATCAGCCCCGCAATGTAGCCGATGTTCAGGCATACCAGTGCCCGCGTGTCCTGCCCAAGTGAAAGCGCTTTCCCGGTCATGGCTGCGCTGGCCGAAAGTTGCTCTCTGGTCAATGTAATGGGTTTGGGCATACCTGTGGAGCCGGAGGTGTGCAGCACAAATTCTACCTGGCCGCCCAACCAGGCTTCCATAAAGTCGTATGCTTGTGCAAAATAAGGATTCCGTGGCCTTTTCTGTTCCGGCCAGTGCCTCCTGCTGGTATTCCAGGTCATAGCTGCAAATTCCGCTGGTTAATTCAATTTGTGGTCCGACGGCAGGTTTTAATGCGCTGGAAAGTTATTCATTTGTTTTTGAAGGTAACCCAAACTATGAGTAATTTCGCGCATTCGGGCAATGTGACAAAACACAGATTTTACCAGTCCATTGCATTCATTTTACATTTACCAATCTGATTTTATGTTTAATACAGTTCAATGGGAAACCATTAAAGAATACCAGGAAATACTGTTTACACTTCACGAAGGAATTGCAAAAATCAGCATCAACCGTCCGCACAAGCACAATGCATTTACGCCGCTTACCGTGACGGAGATGATCGACGCCATGCATATTTGCCGCGAAGACCCCCGAATCGATGTGATCATCCTCACCGGGGAAGGCGGCAAAGCCTTCTGTTCCGGAGGCGACCAATCGGTACGCGGGCACGGCGGCTATATCGGCGAAGACCATGTACCGCGCCTCAATGTACTCGATCTTCAAAAAATGATCCGCTCTATTCCAAAGGCCGTCATTGCCATGGTGGCTGGCTGGGCGATTGGCGGCGGCCATGTGCTCCATGTAATCTGCGACCTGAGCATTGCGGCGGAGAATGCACGTTTCGGACAAACAGGCCCGAAAGTCGGCAGCTTCGACGGCGGCTTCGGCGCTTCATACCTGGCCCGCGTGGTAGGTCAGAAAAAAGCCCGCGAAATATGGTTCCTCTGCGATCAGTATGATGCTCAGGAGGCATTACAAATGGGCTTGGTGAATAAGGTAGTACCTTTGGAGCAGCTGGAAGCAACTACATTGGAATGGGCAAAAAAAATCCAGGAAAAAAGCCCGCTCTCTATTCGAATGCTCAAAAGCGCTTTCAATGCGGAGCTCGACGGCCAGGCAGGAATACAGGAACTCGCAGGCAACGCAACGCTTCTTTACTATCTGAGCGAAGAGGCGAAAGAAGGCCAGCGTTCTTTTTTGGAAAAAAGACAACCTGATTTCAGCAAATTCACAAAGTTCCCTTGATTCAATACCAGAACATTAACATTTTAAGTCCATACAAATACGCCCGGCATGAACCATTGGCTTGTAAAATCAGAACCATTCAAATATTCCTGGGACCACCTCGTAGCCGAAGGTGAAGGCATGTGGGATGGGGTACGCAACTACGCAGCGCGCAATAACCTGATGGCTATGAAAGTCGGGGATCTGGTACTGTTCTATCATAGCAACGAAGGCAAGGAGGTCGTAGGACTTGCCAAGGTATCCAAAGAACACTATCCGGACCCAACCACCGACGAGGCCGGTTGGGTTGTGGTGAACCTGGTTCCCGTTGAAAAATTTCCGAATACCGTTACACTGGCGCAAATCAAAAAAGATGAGCTGCTGAAACAAATGGACCTCGTCCGTTTATCCAGGCTGTCCGTCGTGCCAGTCAAGCGAGAAGAATTCGACCATATCGTTGCCCTGGCACATGACAAAAAATAAGCGATCCGTTCTTCGGCTGGCATTGTTTCTCTTCCTGGGCTTCCTGTGCATACAGGTCAGCGCCCAGGGAGTGAAACGTATCGAACTTCCTTTGTCCGGCAACACGGCCTACCAGGCCGTCCCGCTCGGCAAACAGGGTGTGCTGCTGATCTCCAAACCGGACAAAGGGACATTCAATGTCCAGAAGTTCGACACGAACCTTGAACGGGTTTGGTCCATCGACGGTCCCATCGAGTCCAACCTCGATTATATTACATCGTCCTACGACGGGCAGGCGGTATTTTTGCTTTTCAGCAAGTACAGGAGCTCATTGTACCAGATCGTCAAGGTAAATGTGGGTCCTGGATTCGTGGAGACTTTCATTATCAATACCCTGGACCGTTTCGAGATCACAGATTTCAAAACCCTCGGCTACTCGGTGTTCATGGCAGGCATGGTACGCAACGAGCCGGTGCTGGTCCACACCCTGTTAACCACCTCACAAACCAGGGTTCTCCCCTCTGCGATCAAAGGCTCGAATGCGATCCAAACGGTTGAAGTCGATACTGCACACCACCTCGTCAATGTTTGTTTTGCTGTAAAAAAAGGCAGGCAAACCAAGATCGTCGCCCGATCGTACGAGGAAACCGGGGAGCTTTACACCCAGGTAGCCGTAGAACCGGAAGACGACTTCTCGCTGCTGAGTGGACGTCTGCAGGTACTCAACGACTCGGTACGCATCGTGATCGGCACCTATGGGTACCGCAATATGCAAAGCAGCACCAATGCGGCCTCACAAGGGTTGTATATCAGCAAGATCGTCGGTGACGAAACTGTTTTTACAAAGTACCACAGCTTTACCGATTTTAAAAACTTCTTCAACTTCATGAGCGAACGCCAGCAGGAGAAGATGGAAAAGCGGATCCGCAAGAAAAAAGAAAGTGGTAACGATTTGAAACTCAACTATCGTTTGCTGGTTCACGATATTGTTCCCAAGTCCAGTAATTTCCTGCTGGTTGCCGAGGTGTTTTACCCCGAGTACCGTTATCAGAACCCCAGCATGATGGGCGGCTACGGTTATGGTTACGGAGGGTACGGCTATCCGTTCGGAATGGGCCTGTATAATCCTTACCTATGGAACCCCATGTACGGCGGCCGTGGTTACAATCAGCAGGTTTTTGACGGTTTCACCTACACGCACGCGGTGGTGGCAGACGTAGACCAGAGCGGCAACCTGCTTTGGGACAACAGTATTAATTTCGATAATGTAAAAAGCATGGAATTGAAAGAGAAAATCAAAGTTCAAACCTTCTCAAATGGCAATTCAAAACTGATTTACAGTCACAACGGAGCTATCCGGAGTAAGATTATCAAAGCAAACCAGGTTATTGACAGCGACCGCGTGATCCCGAACGAAACCTATGTAGAAGGAGATAAAGTGCGCAAAACCAGTACAGACGACATCGATTACTGGTTTGACAACTTCTACCTGGCCTGGGGTGAGCAGCGCATCGTGAATGCGGCGGGCGACCCGCAGACGCGCGGACGCAGGAATGTGTTTTATTTGAATAAGATTGCTTATTAGTACTTCGGCCGTTGGCTGTCGGCCTTCGGCTTTTTCAAACAAGTATGGTTGTTTCGTATTCGACCTTACCTTTATCGGTCTCTGTAAACAGCCTGCTCCCGATAAACATTAATAAATTTAATCACTTGAAAAGTACCGACGGCCGAAAGCCGAAGTACCAAATTGACACCACTAAACATTAATAAATTTAATCACCTAAAAAGTGCCGACGGCCGAAAGCCGAAAGCCGAAGTACCAAATTGATACTACTATCACCAGACCAACATACTGACTACCAGCTCATTGATAGCGGAGGATTTGAGAAACTCGAAAAATTCGGCCCTTATATTCTTTCTCGTCCCGAGCCACAGGCTATCTGGGACAAATCGCTTTCGGAGTCCGAGTGGGAAGAGAGGTCCAATGCCGTTTTCAAAAAAGACAAGAACTCCCAGGAAAAAGGGCAATGGATCACGAAAGGCGACATGCCCGACAAATGGGTGTTCCAGTACCGGACCAAAGAACTTCATTTGCGGACCAAGCTTGCGCTATCTTCCTTCAAACATGTAGGCGTTTTTCCCGAGCAGGCCACCAACTGGGATTTTATAGCACGGACATTGAAACAAATGCCGGAAGAGAAGCCCAGCGTCCTGAACCTGTTTGCTTACACCGGCATTGCGTCACTTGCCGCAAAGGCTTCCGGTGCGGACGTCACACACGTTGATTCGGTGAAACAGGTGATCAGCTGGTCGCGCGAGAACATGGACCTGAGCGGCCTGAACAACATTCGCTGGGTGGTAGAGGATGCATTGAAATTTGTGCAGCGGGAAGTGAGACGCGGGAACAAGTACAATGGTCTTATTCTGGATCCGCCCGCGTACGGTCGCGGCCCGGATGGTGAAAAATGGCTTCTGGAAGAAAATCTGAACGATCTGCTCCGGCTATGCGCTCAGTTGCTGAAAGAAAAAAACTTCTTCTTCATCATCAACCTCTATTCGCTGGGCTTCTCTGCTTTGATTGTAGAAAACCTGATTAAAATGCATTTCGGAACCGATATCAAACACGAGTTCGGTGAATTGTACGTGCCGGATTCTTTCGGCAAGAAACTCCCGTTGGGGGTATTTTCGCGTTTTTCAGATCAGAATCTTTAAAATCGATTCAGATTACCCAATTTTGTGTGGGCGGGTTATCCCGGGCATGGCTCCATTTCAACTTCATGAAATATAATTGTTTTAAATACACGGTATGTTTTGCATGGATCGCATTGGCTGCGGCCAACCAGGCCTGCCAGAGCGATGCCCGGACCGCCACGCGCATTCCTCCCGTGATTAAAAAAGGCAGGGCGCAGTGGCAGAACGACGCCCTCGTGTCTCTGACCGACCTCATCAACCGGGGGATCGACTCCGATGTCAATTACTTCAAAAGAGCACGCATTTACTTTGATCGTGAGCAGTATTCCGAAGCCCTGGACGATATCAACGAGTCGATCTACGAACAGGACAATGTAAGCGAATATTTTCTATTGCGGGGAAAGATAAACCGCGAACTGGGAAAAATCGACAACGCGCTTGAAGACGCCCAGCGTGCGGAGGCGCTGCAACAAAGCAGTCCTGAACTGTATATACTGCTGGCCGACATCCTGCAAGCCAAAAACCGGTTTGGAGAGGCGGCCGGGTATTTAAACCAGGCATTGAAGATGGCGCCGTACGACGGTTCGGCTTATTATGTCAAAGGGGTATTGCAAGCCCGGCAAGGCGATTCACTGGCGAGTTTATCGAGCTTTAACTATGCGATGAATGTCAATCCAAGGCTCCTGCGCGCTTATGAGCAGAGCACATTGATCAACCTCAAACTAAAAAATACTGCGGAGGCCCTTGCAATCAATGAGAGGGCACTCAAACGCTTTCCCGAACGCGCGACGCTTTTTTTCGGAAGAGGCGAAATCCTGAACGCATTGGCACAGCCGGACACTGCACTGATTTTCTATCAAAAAGCAGTTTCGATCCAGCCCGACTATGACGAGGCACTCAACCAGTTGGCGAGTGTCGCAATGCAGCTGCGTGCATACCCGCAGGCAATCCCGGCATTGAAAACACTTTTGAGAAAAAAGCCTCAGTCGAAAGAGCTCAATAATATGCTGGGTTACGCCCATGAAAAAAGCGGTGAGCTTGATATTGCGAAAACCTATTATACCACGGCATTAACCATCGCTCCCGGCGACCAGGATGCGCGCTACGGCATGTACCGGATCCGGAAAATTGAATCAGAAGGCGTCTACCCCTCCTACTATCCTGAGGAAAATACCAATTCAGGATACAAATTACTCGACACGGCGCGGGTTAAAATTAATATTATCCAACCCCGTGGTACCACAAATATCCGGGTAGACTCATCACGAAAAGCTAAAATTGAATAGATTTGTACTTTGCGGCTTCCCGCAATGCCATTGAACCATAGTCATAGAATACATTTTTGAATGAAAGACGAGTCTCAAGTAAAAATTACCCTGCCCGATGGTAGCGAACGTTTTTACCCGAAAGGGGTAACCGCTCTCGAAATCGCGCTCAGTATCAGTGAAGGGCTTGCACGCAATGTGGTCGCCGCCAAAGTGAACAACGAGGTCTGGGACCCGACGCGCCAGATTACGGAAGACTCCCTGGTGAAACTGCTGACGTGGAATGACGAGGATGGTAAATCGACGTTCTGGCATTCATCAGCCCACTTATTGGCCGAAGCATTGGAAGCGCTTTATCCGGGCGTGAAATTCGGCACGGGACCTTCCATTGAAAAGGGTTTTTACTATGATGTCGACCTGGGCGGACAAGCCATTTCACAAGAGGATTTCCCCAAGATCGAGGCCAAAATGCTCGAACTGGCACGCCAGAAAAATGAATACATCCGGAAACCGATCAGCAAAGCCGAAGCCCTGGAATATTTTACCCGGAAAGGCGACGAATACAAGCTGGAACTGATCGACGGACTGGAAGACGGATCCATCACGCTGTACGAGCAAGGTGGCTTCACCGACCTCTGCCGCGGACCACATATCCCGAATACTGGTTTTATCAAAGCCGTCAAACTGACTAATATCGCTGGTGCTTACTGGCGCAACAAGCAGGATAATAAAATGCTGACCCGTATCTACGGGATCACTTTTCCAAAACAAAAAGAGTTGGAAGAGTATGTAACCCTGATGGAGGAAGCCAAGAAACGCGACCACCGTAAGCTGGGTAAGGAGCTTGAACTTTTTGCATTCTCCGAAAAGGTGGGACAAGGCCTGCCCTTGTGGCTGCCCAAAGGAGCGATGTTGCGCGAGCGTTTGCAGGCATTCCTGAGCAAGGCTCAGTCGCGCGCAGGTTATACGCCAGTAGTGACGCCCAATATCGGCAGCAAGGAACTTTATGTTACTTCCGGCCACTGGGACAAATATGGCAAGGACTCATTCCAGCCGATCAAGACACCGAACATCGGCGAAGAGTACCTGTTGAAACCCATGAATTGCCCGCATCACTGCGAGATCTATAAAACTTCTCCCCGTTCTTACAAAGACCTGCCCCTGCGGTTCTCCGAGTTTGGAACGGTTTACAGATACGAGCAAAGCGGAGAGCTCCACGGCTTAACGCGGGTACGCGGTTTTACACAGGATGATGCGCACATTTTCTGCCGCCCCGATCAGGTGAAAGAGGAATTTGTACGCGTGATCGACCTGGTACTTTATGTATTCAAATCCCTTGGATTTGACGATTACAGCGCGCAGATTTCCCTTCGGGATCCTAACGACAAAGTAAAATACATTGGAAAGGATGAAGACTGGGAACGTGCTGAGAATGCGATCATCGAAGCATCCGCAGAACGCGGGCTCAAAACGGTCACAGAACTGGGCGAAGCCGCATTTTACGGTCCGAAACTTGACTTCATGGTACGTGACGCGTTGGGTCGCAAATGGCAGCTGGGTACGATTCAGGTCGACTACCAGATGCCGAAACGTTTTGGGCTGGAATATACCGGCTCCGACAATCAGAAACACCAGCCGGTGATGATCCACCGCGCGCCGTTCGGGTCCATGGAGCGGTTCATCGCCATCCTGATCGAAAACACTGCCGGACAATTCCCATTGTGGCTTTCACCTGACCAGATCGCCATTCTCCCGATCTCTGAAAAGTTTGCGGATTATGCCGAAGACGTGTTCTTTCAGTTGCAGGATCACGACATCCGCGGCTTCGTCGATCACCGGGACGAGAAGATCGGACGCAAGATCCGGGATGCGGAAGTTACCAAGGTACCTTTTATGTTGATTGTCGGGGAAAAAGAAATGGCAGAGGGGAAACTTTCCGTCCGCCGCAAGGGAGAAGGTGACCTGGGCAGCATGACTGTCGACGAATTCATCACCTTTTTCAAAAAGGAAGCCACCATTGCTTGATGTTTTTAGAAGTTTTTAGTATTATTCCAGCAACAAGGCACTATTTTTGTGAAGGCTGTGTTAGCTTTTTCGATTTCCACCAAAAAATAAAAAAACACCAATACGAATTATATGGCATTAAGACCCCCTAGTGGACGGTTAAGAGTTCCCGAAGAACCTTATAAAATAAACGAACGAATTACAGCAAAAGAAGTACGGTTGGTGGGTGAAAACATCGAACCGGGAATAGTAGATATCAATACCGCCAGGGCATTGGCAAAGGCGCAAAGCCTTGACCTCGTTGAAATTGCGCCCACTGCGGTTCCTCCTGTTTGTAAAGTAGTGGACTACTCCAAGTTCAAATACGAGCAGAAGAAAAAACAGAAGGAAATCAAGGCAAAGGCCCAGAAGGTAGTCATCAAGGAAATCCGTTTCGGCCCTAACACAGACGATCACGATTTCGAGTTCAAGTTGAAGCATGCGATCAACTTCCTCAAAGAAGGCTCCAAGGTGAAAGCATACGTGCATTTCGTGGGACGTACGATCGTCTTCAAAGAGCGCGGTGTAAACCTTTTGAAAAAATTCTCCGAAGCATTATCGGATTACGGCAAGCTGGAAATGGAGCCTAAGCTGGAAGGAAAACGGATGACGATCATCCTGGCTCCTGCGCCTGCAAAAAAATAGTCAAAAAGCTTCTTTCGAAGCATCATTCCATATTAAATCGTGTTTTTGGCGTTCAGCCAGGAACACGATTTTTATTTTTTGGAGATTATAGCTAATTTTGCGCGCTGTTTTATATTTTATCAACTATTACTTTTTAGAATTATGCCTAAAATGAAAACAAATTCCGGTGCTAAAAAGCGTTTCGCGCTGACTGGTACTGGTAAAATCAAGCGCAAGCATGCTTTCCACAGCCACATCCTGACCAAAAAATCGAACAAGCGCAAGCGTGGTTTGGTTAAGACCGGTCTGATCGATGTGTCTAACGAGAAGCAAGTATTGGCAATGCTTCGGAAATAATCCGTAAAAAGCCGATCAGAAATTAAAATCTGGTTTTTTGTTCAACCCGATAAAAGGCATTAAAGACTCAGCAGAGCGCCGATTATCAAAAACAGTTAAATTATGCCACGTTCAGTAAATCACGTAGCGTCACGTGCAAGACGTAAAAAAGTTTTAAAACTTGCGAAAGGCTATTTTGGCCGTCGTAAAAATGTATGGACCGTTGCCAAGAACGCCGTTGAGCGTGGTTTGGCTTACGCATACGAAGGCCGTAAACAGAAAAAACGTAATTTCCGCGCATTGTGGATCCAGCGTATCAACGCAGGAGCACGTATTCACGGATTGTCTTATTCTGCTTTCATCGGCAAACTTAGTGCAAAAGGCATTGAGCTGAACAGGAAAGTTCTCGCCGACCTGGCGATGAACCATCCCGATGCATTCAAAGCGATCGTTGATCAGGTAAAATAAAACAGCATCCCGCCTCTCCGGCGGGATTTTTTTTGCATAAAATTTGGATATTGCAGGTGATATCAACCATTGTACCTCAAAACCAAATAGACATGCTGGAACAGCTCTTCGACCTTGTACAACAAAACTCCCAACAGGCTGTAGTACAAAATAACGACGTACCCAATGAGCATAACGAAGAGGTTATGCAAACATTAATGGGCTCAATTACAGGCGGTTTACAAGAACATGCGCAAGGCGGTAACCTGAGCGGGCTGATGGGCCTGCTTGCCGGCAATAGCGGTACTTCTTCCTCATCTCTGATGAATAACCCCATTGTTGCCTCCATCGCGACCAATGCAATCGGTGCCATTATGCAAAAGTTTGGCATGAACAGTCAGGCTGCCGGCAGCATCGTAAGTTCGGTACTTCCCGGTGTCCTGGGCGGGCTCATCAGCAAAGTGAGCAACCCCGGCGATTCAAGTATTGATTTCAATGACATTTTAGGTGGACTTACCGGAAAGAGTGCTGCTCCTGCACAAGGTCAGTCTTCAGGCTTCGATTTCAATCAGATCGGTTATGCGATGGCCGATGGTAAGTTAGATATGAGTGACCTTGTCCGCGTGGGCGGTAGTATGTTCGGTGGCGGCAATACGCAACCGGGCCAGCCGTCACAAGGTGGCGGAATCGATCTCGGCGGAATGCTGGGCGGCCTGTTCGGCGGAAAGTAATTGTAAAGAATAATAGCTAGATAAAATCAGGGCTTCCAAACGATAGTACATTTGTTCAAAATAATGTACTATCGTAAAGCCCTTTTTCTTTTTTAACTCACCTTACCATGGACTCGAGAAGAGAATTTATCCGGAAAGCCACCATGCTCACAGGAGCGGCCGGATTGTTCAGCACCCTACCCGCTTCTATTCAAAAAGCACTCGCCATTAACCCGCCGAAAGGAAGTACCTGGCAGGATGCCGAACATGTAGTGATCCTGATGCAGGAAAACCGCTCATTCGACCACTCTTACGGATCACTGCGTGGAGTCCGGGGGTTCAACGACCCCAGGGCCATTACCCTGCCCAATAAAAACCTGGTGTGGCTGCAAACCAATGCATTTGGTGAAACGTATGTGCCATTCCGGCTCAATATGAGGGAATCAAAAGCAACCTGGATGGGGTCACTGCCGCATTCCTGGACGAACCAGGTAGATGCGCGCAATGAAGGCAAGTACGATCAGTGGCTGATTGCAAAGCAACCCGGACATAAGGATTACGCCCGTATGCCCCTCACGCAGGGTTTCTACAACCGGGAAGACATTCCCTTTTACTATGCCATGGCGGATGCATTCACGGTATGTGACCAGAATTTCTGCTCTTCGCTCACTGGTACCACGCCCAACAGGCTTTACCTCTGGACCGGAACGGTCCGAGAGAACCCGGATCCGAAGCACTATGCCAACGTGCGTAACGAGAACGTGACCGATGACCGCGAAGCCTCCTGGACCACTTTCCCGGAGCGGCTCGAAGATCATGGCGTTTCGTGGAGGATCTATCAGAATGAATTGAGTATTTCGACCGGCTTTACGGGTGAGGAAGATTCATGGCTGGCCAACTTTACGGACAACCCAATCGAATGGTTCTCTCAATACAACATCAGGTTCCACACCGGCTACCAGAACTATCTGCAAGAAAGGCAAAAGGCGTTGCCGGGTGAGATCGACACCGCCGAGGCTAAGATAAAAACGCTGACAGGCAAAGAAGCGGCCGACCTTGAAAAAATCATCAGGGAAAAGAAGGCGCTTCTCAAACTGGCTGCTGAAGAGTTGGTCAGATGGAGTCCTGAAAACTATGAAAAGCTCTCCCAGCGCAGCAAAAATATTCATAATAAGGCATTTACAACTAATAAAAACAACCCGGACTACCGGAATATTACGACTGTCAAATACCAGGACGGCGATATTGAGCACGAAGCCAAGGCCCCGCTCGGTGATATACTGCACCAGTTCAGAGCAGATGTCAAAGGCGGTAAGCTACCAACGGTATCCTGGCTGGTTGCTCCCGAAAACTTCTCTGACCACCCTACCTCCCCCTGGTACGGAGCCTGGTACGTTTCGGAGGTACTCGATATCCTGACCGCCGATCCGGAAGTCTGGAAAAAGACCATATTCATACTTTGCTACGATGAGAATGACGGATATTTCGACCACGTGCCGCCTTTCGCCGTTCCCAATCCCTACAAAGAGGACACCGGTGCAGTCTCGGCGGGAATTGATTGCAAAACGGAGTATGTGACTCTGGAGCAAGACATGACTAAGAAGGATAAAAAGGATTCCCGGGAAAGTCCGATCGGTCTCGGCTACCGGGTTCCGCTGGTGATCGCTTCACCGTGGAACCGTGGCGGCAAGGTTTGCTCCGAGGTTTTTGACCACACGTCTATTCTGCAATTCCTGGAAGCGTTCGTTGGTCGAAAAAGCGGCAAGCCCATTAAGGAAACCAATATCAGTGAATGGCGGCGGACGATCTGCGGTGATCTTACATCCACATTCGCCCCCTACGACGGCGAGCAGCTTCCCCTACCCACATTCCTGGAAAGGGATGAATTCATGGAAGGCATTCACAACGCGAAGTTCAAAAAGCTTCCCAATGGCTACAAGGCATTGTCCAAAGCCGAAATTGACGAGGTCAATAAGAACCCGCTGACATCGCCTGTTCTGCCTAATCAGGAAAAAGGAACGCGCCCGGCATGTCCGATCCCTTATGAACTCTATGCCGACGGCGCGTATAATCCTGCCAAAAATGCATTTCAAATTAAGCTTGAAGCCAGAAATGACATATTTAGCGACAAATCAGCCGGGGCACCTTTTATGATTTATGCGCCCGGGAAATATAAAAATGAGCAGGTGAAGGTCTGGAATTATGCTGTGAAGGCAGGCGATTCCATTCCATGTGCATGGAATCCGGCGGATTTTGAGGATGGCAAATACCATCTGCGGGTTTATGGGCCTAATGGATTTTTCCGGGAATATGCCGGAAAAAAAGAACAGCAGCATATCCATCTCAGAACCCGGCTGGAACTTGACAAGAACAAGAAGCCAACCGGTAATATCCACCTGGATATCGACAACACCAGTCCCACCAAAGAATACCGGGTTACGGTGCAGGATAATGCATACGGAGCTGAAAATCAGACGGTGACTATTTCCAAAAAAGACAAGGAAGTTACAAAAGGAAGAGTCGTCACTGTGAATGCTTCCAAAAACGCGAACTGGTATGATTTCTCTGTCGTTGTCGACGGCGAACCCGATCTGATTATACGATGTGCAGGCCATGTCGAAACCGGCGCCGTCAGCGAAAGTGATCCTTACATGGGTCAGATGATCGGCTAAGTTCAAAAACTCTCCGTCAGGCCGAATTCTCGGCCTGACACTTTGTCACTCCCATTTTTTATCGAAGTTTCTGGTACGGGGTTTTTAGTAAAGATTCCCAGTGACCGTTAAAATGGACGGTCCGGGTTCCAGAATCAAATTATACTTAACTTATAAAATAGAACAATGGGAAAAATTATTGGCATAGACTTAGGAACAACGAACTCCTGCGTGGCTGTCATGGAGGGTAACGAGCCGGTTGTAATAGCCAACAGCGAAGGTGCCCGCACAACTCCTTCTGTGGTTGCATTCATGGATAATGGTGAACGCAAAATCGGAGCACCGGCCAAACGTCAGGCGATTACCAATCCCAAGCATACTATTAGCTCCATCAAAAGATTTATGGGTAAAAAATACGATGACACAACCTCTGAAATGAAGACGGTTGCGTACAGCGTAGAAAAAGGCCCAAACAACACGCCGCGCATTCCTATCGGCGACAGGCTTTATACACCGCAGGAAGTATCCGCTTTCATTCTTCAAAAAATGAGACAAACTGCGGAAGATTATCTGGGTCAGGAAGTTACCGAGGCAGTTATCACCGTTCCTGCATATTTTAATGATGCAGAACGTCAGGCTACCAAAGAAGCTGGTCAGATTGCCGGTCTGGATGTAAAGCGTATTATCAACGAACCTACTGCTGCTGCGCTGGCCTATGGTCTGGACAAACAGCACATGGACATGAAAATCGCTGTGTTCGACTTGGGTGGTGGTACATTCGATGTATCTATCCTAGAACTGGGCGATGGCGTTTTCGAAGTGAAATCAACCGACGGTGATACGCACTTGGGTGGTGATGACTTCGACCAGGTGATTATCAACTGGCTCGCAGACGAATTCCAGAAAGACGAAGGCGTAGATCTGAAAAAAGACCCGATGGCATTGCAGCGTCTGAAAGAAGCTGCTGAGAAAGCCAAGGTTGAATTGTCGAGCTCAACGCAGACTGAAATCAACCTGCCTTATATTTTCCCGGTGGACGGTATCCCTAAACACCTTGTTCGTACTTTGACACGTGCCAAATTCGAGCAACTGGCTGACACATTGTTCCAGAGAATGATGGAACCATGCAAGAGAGCCATGAAAAATGCGGGGTATTCCAACAGCGATATAAATGAAGTAATCCTCGTAGGCGGGTCTACCCGTATCCCGCGTGTACAGGAAGAGGTTGAAAAGTTTTTTGGCAAAAAACCTTCGAAAAACGTAAACCCTGACGAAGCTGTTGCAGTTGGCGCAGCAATCCAGGGTGGTGTATTGACCGGTGAGGTAAAAGACGTGCTCCTTTTGGACGTTATCCCACTGTCATTGGGTATCGAAACATTGGGCGGTGTTTTCACCAAACTAATCGACGCAAACACCACTATTCCTTCGAAGAAAACAGAGACATTCTCAACTGCTGCTGATAACCAGCCTTCTGTGGAGATCCATGTCCTGCAAGGTGAACGCCCGATGGCCAACCAGAACCGTACACTGGGACGTTTCCACCTGGCTGATATCCCACCTGCACAACGTGGCGTACCTCAAATCGAAGTAACGTTCGACGTGGATGCAAACGGTATTCTGCACGTATCCGCGAAAGACAAGGGAACTGGCAAAGAACAAAAAATCAGGATCGAAGCTTCCAGCGGTCTGACCGACGCAGAAATCAACAAAATGCGTGAAGAAGCGAAGGCCAACGAAGCTGCTGACAAAGCAGAACGTGAAAAAATCGAGAAAATCAACGGTGCCGACAGCCTGATCTTCTCAACTGAAAAACAGTTGAAAGAATATGGCGATAAACTTTCAGAAGGCAACAAGTCTAATATCGAAGGAGCTTTGGCCGAGTTGAAAACAGCTCACCAATCTCAGGATCTCGCGGGAATCGATTCCGCGATGGAGAAACTGAATGCCGCATGGCAGGCTTCCGCCCAGGAAATGTATGCGCAAGGCGGTGAAGGTCAGTCCGGGGGCGCTCAACCAGGTGCTGGCGGCCCAACCGGTAACCCCGGTGCAGGAGCCGGTAACAACGGAGCCACCGACGATGTGACGGACGTCAACTTTGAAGAAGTCAAATAGGACTGAAATCATAAAAATCCCCGTCCTTAAACAGATGGGGATTTTTTTTTCCCGCAGTGTTACAATTTGGGGAGCTTGCGCGTATATATTATTGAAAAAGCTACCGTTGTATAACTGGCATTAATTTTTAACCAAACAATCATCATCAATCAAATCAAAACCACTTATCAAACTTCTGACTCTATGGACGCAAGAATCGCATTGCCAGAATTAATGTACTTATCTCCCACTACCCGCGAAAAGGCGGTATCTATTGCCCAAGAGTTGTTGAGGTCTACCAACATCTCACCCCGTGAAGCTGTTTCAAAGGCAATTCTGATTGCGAAAAACTGGGCGGTGAAAAACGTCAATCGCGGCGTTTGGAAAAAACTGAAAGCCCTCGAAAAAGAGATGATATGATTGATCTGAAATTCAAAGATCAGGTCGTGATCGTCACCGGTTCCAGTTCCGGCATCGGTAAGGCCTGTGCATTGCATTTTGGCAACAACGGTGCACATGTAGTTGTAAATTACAGCTCCAATGCGGCGGAAGGCCAAAAAGTGGTCGATGAAATCAAGTCCAATGGCGGGAGCGCAATTCTTGTTAAAGCCGACGTAAGCCAGGAAGCAGAAGTAAAGGCGCTATTCAGCGAAACCGTCAATCAATTTGGACGGCTGGATGTGCTGGTAAGCAATGCAGGCTTACAAAAAGACGCGCCTTTCCTGGAAATGACCTTGGCACAATGGCAGAAGGTCATTGACGTTAATCTAACCGGTCAATTTTTGGCCTGCCGGGAGGCTGCACGACAGTTCATCGCTCAGAAAGAAGCAACTAAGGAGGTGAATCACAGCGAATTGGCCATCGGGAAGATTGTATTGATGAGCTCCGTGCACGATGTGATCCCCTGGGCGGGACATGTGAATTATGCAGCATCGAAGGGCGGGATCATGATGTTCATGAAATCCATATCGCAGGAGCTTGCACCGCACAAAATCCGTGTAAACTCCGTGAGCCCTGGCGCAATCAAGACACCTATTAATCAGGATGTCTGGTCAGACCCGGATAAATACAAGGACCTGCTCCACCTGATCCCCTACAAACGGATCGGCACCGCTCAAGACGTTGCAAAAGCAGTTGCCTGGCTCGCATCCGACGATTCAGATTATGTCAATGGCGAAACGCTGTACATTGATGGCGGGATGACACTGTATCCGGAATTTGCGGATAATGGTTAGAAGATACTGTAAGCTGTATGCCATAAGCGATGGGACCAAGCGTCCCTACGCTTATGGCATACAGCTTATAGCTTATAGCCTCAAAATCAATTGTTTTACGCTCGGCTCTGATGTATGCGTAAAACGTCGGTTTACTAAAACCGAGCACCTTATACGAGTGTTAGTCCCCTAAATGGGTTTAATAGGATCCTATTCACTTGTTTTTAACAAACCACTCAACGATTTGAGGGTACAAATCAGCTATTACTTGGCCCTCTCTCCGATTTTTATACAATTGAATAAGAAATTGGTCAAACTCAGCAAATCTTTTAAAACCTCTGACCTCTACTTGGTACTTTTCCATTTTTGATATAAGCCTATCATGCTCAATAGTTGGGGCATAGTCTATATATCTTAAACTTACTAGTGCCCAATTCATATATTCATCAAAACAAGCACGGGCATTATTATACGCGCGTTCAGCTGGGGAGCCTTCTTTTATCCAGGTATTTAGATTCACAAAAGCTTCTTTGATGTTCTTCTGATATTCCGGTTTTTGTATTTCTGGACCAATGAAGTTGTGGTTCAATTCTGTAAACACAATATTTCCATCTTTAACATGAAGTGCGTCACTGGAAAATTCCTTTTTTTCTTCCTCATTCCTATATGGGAAGTTTACATGTGCCTGAACTTCTTTAAATCCATTGTATTCAAACCAATTGGCAGACTGATTGTTACCGACTAAGGGAGAGAAAACAATTTTATAGGAATTGTATTTCGTTTTCGGAAAGTTCTTCCCCAGCCATTTTTGCATTTCCATTATACCTATCGAATCTCTGTATGAACTAATTAGTTGGTTATAAAGAGAGTGATTTTGCTTAAAAAAAATCTCAAACTTAGATTTGTCAGAAAAGCTCTGTAATTCTTTAAGATATGGCCTGAGGGTATTAACGCTGGTGAGCCTGTCGTAAACCTCATCTGGTACGATTTTCCCTTTGGGACTAAACTTAAAAGAGTAGGCATTCATCTTAATGGAAAAATACTCGACATAACTACTTGATAAAACCGAATCTATCTTTCTAATAATGGGTTCTTTGTCATATTTGCTAAACCAATTTATTACTTCTTGGTAGTAGGCCGTGTTTTTAACAACTAACCCTTCTTTATTTTTGCCTGTATTAGTTAAAGTAATAACGATGTTAACCAATTCATATACAGCTGGTACTTCAACAAAAGTCTTTCCTTCGTGGGATTTTATATAGTCTCTGGTAAAGTTAACGGCTGATTTCACAGTTCTTACCTGAGTAAACGCGCTATCTTTTTCATTCACAACAATAATGAAAGGATATGTTTTACCCTTCTCAACCCTAAATCGAAGAGAATCAACATCTGTAATAAATGTGACCATCTTATATTTCTCATTTATTGTAATTGGCGCCTCATAAATATCAGGATTTACTTTCGAGTCTATATTCCACCGGCCTTTCCTGAAATCATCCCCATCCCGTATCGAAATGTTATAAGTATTCGATTTCAACACAGGTATCTTCTGGCTAAAACTATTGAAGGAAATAGCAACAAGCAGTAGTATCAACAAACCAAATTTTATGGCCTGCGTAATTTTTGCGCTTAACGTAAAATAACGTAAGGTAGCGTCTTCGTCGGCAGCATTGCAGGATGGCCGTCCCTCGCAAGAACTATCATAGATTTTGAGTAGCAATATAATCGGGTCAATCTTTTTGTGTCTGATTTTAAGCACCATACTGGACTATATTTGATGATTAACAGCCGGGTTCATCTGGCTATAACTATTAGTTTTGCTTATGAAAATAAGTATAAAGGCTTCTCATATAAATACTGGACCAAAACCTTAAACCCTCCTATTTACATTGAAAGGGCTATTTTGTATATTGACATGATACATCTTTGTCCATTTTCGAACAATAATGTATAGTGATGAACGCTTTGCTACGCAAAACCCCCGGTGCTTTTTGCGGCGGCGACGGCCGTTCCAACTTTAATTTGACCGAATCTACCTTTTTGTACTTGTTTTTATACGCGTAAAGGGTCCGTTTACTAATTTCGAACAGCTCACGTATTTTTTCGACCGTTGTTCTTTTTAGCTTCATAAAGCTGAACAGCCAGTTTTTGTTTATCCGCACAAGTGTTTTTGGACGACCTCCCAATCTGCCCAGCCAACAAATCTTTCATTGTTCGCTCCGAATGAACAAAACGTTACTCTCCTGCGGTTTTAGCGTGCTCTTGTAAAGCTCGTAAGTAAGCTGATCGGTATACAAGCTTCCCTTCCATACATTTATGACAGGATCCCACCGCAAGCCCATCTTCAAAATGGTGCACTGACTGGTCGTCTCTTTGAGAAATAACAAATAGTCATGAGAGTGTCGCGAAATCCTTTTCATCGATGGCGGTTTAGCAGTCAGACAAAAATTAAACCTAAAAAAATACTACTAAATAGTCGACCAATATTTAATAAAATAAAAATTAAATTCCCGGAAAAACGCACTTGGGAGCTAAAATGGCACTTTTAAGGGAAATACGACCAAAATTCAAAAAATGAACCGTAACTTTCGGAATACAATTTCCAAACGATGATCTCAGATTTGTTACAATCCACCATTCGATTTATTACTCAACGTCAATGGGTTATCTGGCTATGGAGTTTCCTGATCTTGGTTGCGTGCACTTGGCCGGGTAAAGATCTACCCGCTGCACCCGTCTTAGGTTTTGATAAAATTGTCCATTCGGGCCTCTTTACGGTATGGGCAATTCTCGCGCTGATTATTTACCCTCAAAAAAGCCGGTTAGTAGTAGGATTGGGAATGGCTTACGGGCTGGGATTGGAATTTTACCAACAGCTTCTGCCATTCGACCGCACTTTTGACTGGTGGGATGCCGTGGCAGACGCTGTTGGTGTAGGAATCGGATATATTTTCACAAAACTTGCGCTCAAAAATTATCTCCAGCGCTTGTACTGATTGATCAATCCATTGGTTGAACTGTCGTGGTTCGTCACCGGCCAGTCGTTCTGTAACTCAGGGTAAATCTTGTTGGCAAGCTGCTTGCCAAGTTCAACGCCCCATTGGTCGAAGCTGTAAATATTCCAGATGATACCCTGTACAAAAATCTTATGCTCGTACATGGCGATCAGGCTACCCAAAACCTTCGGGGTGATCTTTTTCACGAGGATTGAGTTGGTAGGACGGTTTCCGGAGAAAACTTTGAACGGAGCGATCTGATTAATCTCGGCATCGCTCTTACCCGCGGCTTTCAACTCAGCTCTTACTTCTTCGTCAGTCTTACCGTTCATCAATGCCTCGGTCTGCGCGAAGAAATTCGAAAGCAGCATTTTATGATGATCACCCAGCGGGTTGTGGCTCACCGCCGGTGCAATGAAATCGCAAGGAATCAGCTTCGTGCCCTGGTGGATCAGCTGGTAAAAGGCGTGCTGTCCGTTGGTACCCGGCTCTCCCCAGATCACCGGCCCCGTCTGATAACCTACCGGCTGCCCGTCGCGCCCCGTGCTCTTTCCGTTACTTTCCATATCTCCCTGCTGGAAGTATGCCGCGAAACGGTGCATATATTGATCGTATGGCAGAATAGCCTGCGTTTGCGCATCGAAGAAATCATTGTACCAGATTCCTATCAGTGCCAGAATGACCGGGATATTGCGCTCCAGTTTGGTTGTCCGGAAATGCTTGTCCATTTCGTGGGCACCGGCAAGCAGCTGCTCGAAATTCTGGAACCCGATAAAACAGGCAATCGACAACCCGATCGCTGACCAGAGCGAGTAGCGGCCTCCAACCCAATCCCAGAAACCAAACATGTTTTCAGGATCGATACCGAATTTTTCAACTTCTTTCTGGTTGGTTGAAATCGCAACGAAGTGCTTTTTCACAAACTCTTCGTCCAAAGCTTTTTCCAGGAACCAGCTTCTTGCACTGTGGGCATTGGCCATGGTCTCCTGCGTTGTGAAAGTCTTGGACGCGATCATGAACAATGTCGTCTCCGGATTCAGCGACTTCACGGTTTCGGCAATGTGGGTTCCGTCCACATTAGACACGAAATGTACATTCAACCCGGCTTTGCCGTAAGCTTTCAATGCCTCGGTCACCATTACCGGGCCCAGGTCACTCCCACCAATACCGATGTTCACGAGGTCGGTAATTTCTTTTCCGGTGTAACCCTTCCAGGCGCCGGACCGCACGCGGGTCGAAAAGTCCTTCATTTTGGCGAGAACTTCGTTTACGTCAGGCATTACATCCTTGCCATCTACAAGCACAGGTTCGTTGGAACGATTGCGTAGGGCGGTGTGCAAAACGGCACGACCTTCGGTCACGTTGATCTTCCCTCCTGTAAACATCTGCTCGATCGCCTCCGCCAGCCCGGCTTCTTCTGCGAGCTGCACCAGGTACGAGCGCGTGCGTGAAGTGATGCGGTTTTTGGAGTAATCCAACAATATGTCCCCGAAGCGGATAGAGAATTTTTTATGACGGTCAGTATCTTCTTCGAAAAGGGTCTTTAAGTGCTTTTGTGAAATGGTTTTGTGATGCGTTTTCAGCTTTTTATACGCTGCCAACTTATCAAAGGGGACGTTCGAGAGCATTTCTTTGAGCGTTATGGTAAAAAAAATCAACCTTGATCCTGCAAAAATATGATTTTACGGCATTTTATACGTTTTTTCCTTATTAACTCGCCTGGCAAACCCCTCGGAAATAACCTACCGACTCGGCTATGCCAGCCAATGGCTCTTTCATATCTTTCTCATATTCAAGGCTGCATGAACCGGGATATTTGATTTTCCGGAGCATCTTTACAAATGCAGGAATATCAATAATTCCTCTTCCCAGTTCACAGGTTTTACCCTCTTTGGTCGCTGCTGTCACGTTTTTAAGGTGGATATCGAAAATCCGCTTTGCATATTTGCCAAGATCGGCCACTGAGTCCTGATTATCGCGGCGATTGTGCCCCATGTCGAAGCACAGCCCTACGCGTGGATCGAGATCCTTCACCAGATTGTATACCGAAGTCGCATTCGGATAAAGTTTGTCTTCCGGCCCGTGATTATGGATCGCGTAGCGGATGTTGTACTCTTTCACCTTTTGCTCCACATATTTCAGATCCTCGTGGTTGGGTATTCCGACGATCAGGTCCACACCTACCCGTTTGGCATAGTCGAATGCATTGTCGATTTCCTGGTGGGTCTTGGTGTAAATGGGCCCTACTGCATAACCTGTGACCCCGGCCTCTTTCAGCTTCTGGTGAAATGCCGTGATCTCCTCGGCGGTACTCTTATAAGGTAAATGGAAATCCTTGATGCATAAATAATGAACATCTGTTTTCTTCATCATTTCAAGGGCTTCGTCCAGTTTGAAATGAACAAAGCTGTAACCCGCCATTCCGAGTTTGAAAGTGTCTTCTTTTTTGGCCTCCGGTTTTCCGGCGACGCTATCGTCCGGCAAGGATATCATACTTCCAGCCATCAAACCGGCGATGCCCTTTTTGACAAATGTTCTTCTTGAGTTCATTCCTTTACATTTAATATTGATTCGTTACTTTATAAAAGACGAGGACACGTGAATTTACCACCTATCTCTAAATCTTAAGTTTTATGCCGATCCGGTTGATCAACCCCGTCACCAGGATAACGAGCAATGAGAAGCACACCGACTTGATCAGACCTACCACACCCGTCCTCAGAAACAGGGGAAGGCTGATTCCGAGCAATGTAATCACCGCGTACCATATATAAGGAATGAGATAGCAGGTCAATGTTGCGGTACCGGCAGGCTTCAACACATTGGCCCAGTCCTTCTGTTTTTTTAGATCAACCAGCCAGAAAAAGAATGCGAATGCGATAAAGCTGATGCCCGAGCAAATGCCGACCCATGCCGGTGTGGCGCGGATTTTGGAAATCCCCCAGAACGGCCTTGTACCAAAACCATAAAGCAAACTCACTACACCAAGCGCCAGTAACACCAAAAGGAACAGGGTTCCCGCGGCATTTTCCCGTGCATAACGTCTATAAATCACTGTACCTGTCACACCCGCCATCACAAATGCAGGCATCGAACCGCTTCCTACGATCCAGACATATTTTTTCACGGGTTCCAGGAACGTCAGCATGTCTGCAAAGTCGGCGAGATTGAACAGCACAAAAAACAACCAGCCTGCGATCACCCAGATCAGACGTTCCCGGGTAAGCAGGAATGTAACAGCGCCCAGCAGGTAAGACCAGCCTATCAGCCCCAGGATGCCGTACCAATGCGTTTCCATCCAGGAAGGATTCTCCGGATCGCCACCCTTGTACACCCAGGCCAGCAAGATCAGCAACAGGTAGCCCACCACTTTCAGCGCAGTGAACAAACCGCTTTTTTCGGGATTCGGCGGATATACATTCCATATCAGGAAAAATGCAATCACCATCCCGATCTCCCACACATATTTACTGATCACCATGGCTGAACCAGCCGCGTTTTCAAGGTTTACAATGAAAATACCCATCAGTAGCAATGCAAATGTACGCTCGGCGATGTGCCGGAGAATGGTCGTATCGGAATCCCCTTTCTGCCTCCGGCTGGCGATCGCAAAAGGAATGGAAAGTCCTACGATAAACAGAAAAGCCGGAAAAACGACATCCGATAGTCCCATGGCATCCTCGGCCGCCTTACTGTGTTTCAGCCAGTCCGGAACGTCTTCGAGTGACCAGAGGTCATTGACGAAGATCATGAGAAACATGGTAATGGCCCTGAAAACATCGATCGAGTCCAGGCGCAATGAGGGGAACTTAACTTGATTCATCAGTAAGAGTAGATTTAGGAAGACCTAATATAGCGGTTTTTCTTTTTCCCGGTTACAAAGAGCTCACAGCCGCTTTTGTCGGTTTCACTTCCCGTTTTTTCCGCCTAATCCAATCTATCCGCCCCTGGCTTGTTTTCGTGCTTATTTTTAATTGAAATATCCTGCATCACAGGAGCACACCCGCACGATCGACGTTATAAAACCTTTTCTTTCCAAACCTTCGTCTTGAAACCGGATACTTTTTTGTTTGAAATTGCCTGGGAGGTCTGTAATCAGATCGGCGGGATCTTTACGTATATCAAATCCAAAGTTCCGACGATGGTGGACAACTATGAAGACAACTACATCCTCATAGGTCCATACAATGCAGACCAGGCAAAGTTGGATTTCAAACCAATCCGCGACCTGCCTGAATGTCCTTTTTCAAGAACGATCGACTACATACGGAGCCTGGGCCATGAAATCCATTACGGATTCTGGTTGCTGGAAGACGCCCGTCCGAAAGTATTGCTCATCAAACCTGCATTTGCGCCGGAAGTACTGAATGCCATCAAGGAAAGAGCATGGCAAAGGCACGGTATTTCAACGATCGCTCCCGATGCCCTGACCGACGAGGTGATTGCATTCGGGGAAGTCACCAGGCTTTTCCTCACCCGCTTTATCGAATCGATCCCTGTCCAGCGCGACGTGATCGCCCATTACCACGATTGGATGTCGGCCGCCAGCCTGCCGGATCTTGCGTTTGAGAAAACCAGGCTTGCGACCCTATACACCTGCCATGGAACCTTGCTAGGCCGGTATCTGGCTCCCAATGAGCCTCAATACCATCAGCGATTCACCAGCTATCGATGGCAGGAGAAAGCAATCCAATACGGAATCGAAAGCCGGGTTTCGATCGAACGCGCAGCCGCCCGGCACGCACATGTGCTCGTTACGTGCAGCGACGGGATTGCACGCGAGTGCGAGACCTATTTCAACCGCTCACCGGATAGCATTATACGAAATGGCATCCACCAGAAACCCGGCGTCGGCCATGAGGTCTTTGAGCAGCATTTACAGAACCGATCCAAGATCGATGCGTTTGTAAGGGCATTGTTTTCACCGAGTTATCATTTGAGATCCGACAAGACACTGTACTTCTTCACATCCGGGCGGCATGAGTACCGTAACAAAGGCTTCGATATTACGCTGGAAGCGATGGCACGCCTGAACAGGGAGCTGGTCCGCCTCCACTCGGATATTACCATCGTGTTCTTCATTATTTCCAAACAACCTTTCCATCATATCAAACCTGATGTACTGGAAGCACGTCAACGTTTTCAAAACCTTCACCAGATTTGTAAAATGATCGGCTCCAGACTCGGGCCGCGCATGTACTCGCACGTAACGGGCTCGGGCGCACCCCAGATACCGGACCTGAACGGGCTGATCGACGACGACTTGCAAATCACATGGCGCCAGGCAATGGCGCAATTCAAGCGGGAAGGGCTGCCGCCTGTAACCACGCACCATTTGCAGGAAGCAGATGCCATTACAGAATTTTGCAGGGAAGCCGGATTGAACAACAGCGAAGAGGACCGGGTAAAAATCATCTATCATCCCGATTTTATCGAGCGCGCCACTTCCCTTTTTTCTTTGGACTACCTTGAATTTGTAAGAGGTTGCCATCTGGGTATTTTTCCGTCCCTCTATGAACCGTGGGGTTACGCGCCGATGGAAACTGTAATGCACGGCACGCCCGTGGTCACGAGTGATCTGGCAGGTTTCGGACGCTATATGCAGGACGTTACACCAGGTAGCGAACCACGTGAATTCAGATTACTTTCCCGCAGCGAACAAACTGACGAAGAGACCATTACCGATCTCACCCGGATACTCAGCTCATTTGTCCGAACATTTTCGGAAGAGCATTATATTCCCAGGGCGAGCCTGCCTAAACTGGTCATGGATTCGCTGTGCTGGGTGGAACTCGAAAGACGTTACCGTGAAAATTACCGGCTCGCATTGATGCGCTACCAACCTATTGCTGGTTTGTATTAGCCTCATTTCGTCTCCGCCGCGTCAGTTAAACATTTACCTCAGATTTGTAAACCTTAATCCCTATTTTTGGCGTTTCCGACCAGACCAATACCCTTGAATGCAGTACAACCGGGAACAGATTCTTCAACTCGCGCCCGACGATGCCTCGGCGAAAGCAGGCCGGCAGCTGGCAAGCCGCTCCAAATGGATTACTACCGGTGCTAGTACCAAGGCCTTGTGGGGCAATTGCCAGGGTAGTGGCAAAGTGCCTTATCAGACGATCATCGACCTGACCAACATTGCATTTAAATGCAGTTGTCCCAGCCGCAAATTCCCTTGCAAGCACGGCTTGGGCCTATTTCTGCTCTATGCCGAAGATCCGGGTGCATTTGCAATCCAAACGGAATCGCCAGCACATGTTTCTGAATGGCTGGACAAACGGCAGGTCCGCGAGGTAGTACGTGAGTCAAAAGAAGAAAAGCAGGTCGACGACGTTGCACGTGCCAAACGCGCCGAGTCCCGCGAAAAAAAGGTCAATGGCGGCATTGAGGAATTGCGGGTCTGGCTCAATGACGTTATCCGCACGGGCATCATGCATGTACCCCAGCAAGCCTATCAGTTTCATCACAACATTACGGCCAGAATGGTCGATGCACAGGCTGGCGGACTGGCTAACCAACTGCGACAGATCAACCAGCTCAATTTCTTCCGGGATGGCTGGCAGCAGCCCCTGCTCAAACGCCTGTCAGGCTTGTACATGATTACAGAGGGCTATCTCAACCGGGAGATGTTACCCGCTGCCATCGTCCGCGACCTTGCTACACTGATCGGCTGGACCATCCCAAAGGAAGAAGTACTGCAGAGCGAGCCGGTTACCGACCACTGGATCGTCTTATCGGTCACCACCTCGGAAGAAAGCAATATTACTACCGAGAGAATATGGTTGTATGGATCTAAAAACGGCCGGTATGCATTGCTCCTGAACTTCTACGCCGGAAATCAGCCATACCAAACGCTCCTTTTTCCGGGAATGCAGATAGAGGCCGACATGGTTTACTACCCGGCCTCGGTGCCAATGCGGGCACTAATCCGCTCCCAGCAGGCACCCGCTGCCCCGCTGGCAAAAATACAAATACCCGACTCGCTGTCAGACATTTATGTTCATATCACCGCAAGCCTGGCGCAGAATACCTTCATCGAGCAAATCCCATTCATGATCGAAGAAATCCGGATTGTAGTATTCAGCGAACAATGGCATATAACCGACCGAAACGGACAGAGCGCGCCCCTGGCCAATCCGGAGGAAGAATGCTGGAACGTGCTCGCATTCTCGGGCGGGCGCCTGTTCTCCGCTTTTGGCGTTTACGAGCAGGGCCGGTTTGAGCTACACTATGTATGGACTTCCCAACAAGCCATTTTTATCAAGCCATGAATGCAGAAATATTGAAAGCAGCCCTGCTGGGCACCGACAGATATGTACCAGAAATTCCGCCAGATGCCCAGGCGATCTACGCAAAAATCAATGCGTTGCCGACGAGTAAGGAGGACCGTTTTTTGAAAATGGCTTTTACCTCGATGTTGTACGAAGAAGCAGGGGTCAAACCGCTTATTCTTGACGCAAGTTCACCGGAATGCCCACCGGAGACTCGGCCGGTTAGCACAGGTCCGCTCGCCTCCCTTACGCAAACCGCATTGGCAGATCAGAATGACGTATTGTTTGGGTTTCTGGCATTTAAAATAATCCAAAAAAACGAAGTAATACCGCCACAACTCGTTCCGACAGTCCTTGGCAAAGCTTTGGAAACCAAGAAAGATAAGCAAAAAATGCTCGCGATCTGCGGAGAAACTGGCCGGTGGCTGTGTAATCTGAACCCGAAATGGAAGGCGCTATCGACCGATGGCGATAGTCAGGAGAATATCTGGGAAACAGGCGATGTCGAAAGCCGTAAGTCATTCCTCACAAACCTGCGCAGCAACGATCCCATGGGTGCCATTATGCTGCTGGAAAGCACATGGAACGAAGAAAATGCCGGTAACCGGCTCGTATTCTTACAGTTACTACAAAATAACCTTTCCATTACCGACGAGCCGTTTTTACAAAAACTACGCACTGACAAAAGCCAAAAGGTAAAAGAAACGGCCACCGATATGCTTCGAAAAATACAGGGCTCGGCCCTCAACCAGCTTTACCTCGACTGGCTGCTGCGCATGGTGGAGGTGCGGGAGGAGCGGCATTTACTAATCACGAAGAAGAAGGTGCTGTCCATTGCGGACAATATCGTTCCGGATGATCTTGTTTTCAAGACGGGTATTGAAAGGGTAAGTAAAGAAAAAGGGGTACAAGATCATATTTTTGTGGCGGGCCAGTTGCTTGCTTTCCTGGACCCTGCGATACTGGCAAAGCGGCTCGGTGTAAATGAGCAGGAACTGATCTCGTTATTGCTCCAACACCCCGCCGCAACAGCCCTATTGCCTTTCCTGACCTCGTCCGCCGCCGAATTCCGCAATAAGGCCTGGGCGCTGGCGCTGCTCCACCGTGGCGATTCACGAGATATGCGGTTGCTCGATGCTCTGGAAGCCAACGAACGGCTACCTTTCTATCTGCAGTTTCTCAACGGTAATGCACAGAACCTGTTCGCTTACCTGCTCGACGATACCTACTCCGTGTTACCGGCCCGATTAGCTGAACAGCTGCTCGATCACCTTTCTAAATTCCCATATCATATCAACCAAACTGTTTATCAACGACTTGCATTACATCTACCGGCATCCATTACGCCCGTTTTGAAAAAATATGCCGAAGATCCCCGGCAGGATTACCAATTGAGATACTTCAAAAATCAGGCATCCGAAATGATGCGATTACTGGAACTAAGAAAAAACATCGCCTAATATGTCGCAAAGTATACTGAGGCAAGCCGCCGAGACGGAGTTTGCCCAAGAAATTGAAGAAATCAGGAAGCAGGACAAGCACACCCGGCCCGAAAACTGGCTCCTGTCTCCTCACGCAGTGGTTACTTACCTGATGGGAGGAACACTCGATAACGGGTTCATGGTCATGCCAAAATACATCGGTAACCGTCGTCTGATGGAAATCGCGGT
Source organism: Dyadobacter ginsengisoli DSM 21015 (assembly GCF_059568735.1). Taxonomy (NCBI): domain Bacteria; kingdom Pseudomonadati; phylum Bacteroidota; class Cytophagia; order Cytophagales; family Spirosomataceae; genus Dyadobacter; species Dyadobacter ginsengisoli. The sequence continues at coordinate 1,170,371 of NZ_JCANTY010000001.1, read as the reverse complement.
CGCCACGCTTACCACGGACCGTGCATTGCTGCTTTACGGTCTGCCGGGAACCGCCAAATCATGGGTTTCGGAGCATATCAGCGCTGCTGTTTCGGGCGACTCCGGCCTGGTGATCCAGGGCACGGCAGGTACCGGCGAAGATTCGGTGCGCTATGGATGGAACTACGCACAATTACTGTCCGCAGGACCTGTTCCCGAGGCGATCGTGGAAACACCGGTGATGAGAGGGATGAAAGAAGGAAAAATCGTGCGGGTAGAAGAACTCACACGCATTGGTTCCGACGTCCAGGACAGCCTGATCACCGTTCTCTCCGAAAAAATGTTGCCGATACCCGAGCTGAACACCAAAGTCATGGCAGTGCGCGGGTTCAACATCATCGCTACCGCAAATAATCGGGACAAAGGGGTCAACGACCTTTCGAGTGCATTGAAACGCCGTTTCAACACCGTGATCCTGCCCGTACCGGAGACGATGGAAGAAGAAGTGGAAATCGTGCAGCAACGGGTCGCCAGTTTCAGCCAGGCCATTGACCTGCCCATTGAAAAACCTATTCTCGAAGAGATTAACCAGATTGTAACCATATTCCGTGAATTGCGCAATGGCGTATCCGCCGATGGTAAAACCAAACTCAAATCCCCATCCGGGACTTTGAGCACCGCCGAGGCTATTTCCGTGATGAACAGCGGATTATCGCTGGCTTATCATTTCGGCGATGCGAGCCTGAAAGCAGACGACCTGGCGAGCGGCCTCATTGGGGCGGTTATCAAGGATCCGGTGCAGGACAAGATTGTTTTTCAGGAATACATGGAAACAGTTTTGAAACAGCGTGACGGCTGGAAGGACATTTACCGGGCATGCAGAGAGATCGTCTGACCCATAACTACACCCACTACTTACCATAAACCCATGCCCGTTCATCTTTTAGGGGTCAGGCACCATGGTCCGGGTTCGTCCCGCCACGTCGCGAATGCACTGGAAACGATCCGGCCCGACATTGTACTGATAGAAGGCCCGCCGGAAGGTGAAGCCATGTTGTCATGGACAACCCATGCCGACATGCACCCTCCCGTGGCATTGCTGGCCTACGTCCCGGACAATCCGCAACAAGCTGTATTCTATCCGTTTACCATTCACAGTCCCGAATGGAACGCAATCCGCTATGGCCTGAACAACCGGGTCCCCGTCCGTTTTATCGATATGCCGCTTACCCACAGTTTTGCGATCGAAGCGCAGGAAGCGTCGCGACGGGAAGCGCCTGACGCCCATAATATTGAAAAGATCCGCAAGAATCCGATCTCCTATCTCGCAGAAATCGCGGGTTTTGAAGATCCCGAGGAGTGGTGGGAACACCGGTTTGAAATAGCGCAACAACCGGGCGAGGTGTTTGAAGCAATTACCGAAAGCATGATCGCACTCCGGCAGGCCATTCCATCCCGGGCCGACCATCGCGAAGAGCTCCGGGAAGCATTCATGCGGAAGGCTATCCGTTTGGCGCAAAAGGAGCGCTTCGAGCGCATCGTGGTCGTATGCGGTGCGTGGCATGTACCTGCATTGACCACGCTCCCCAAACAAAAGGAAGACGACGCGCTCCTAAAAAATCTCCCGAAAAGCAAAGTCGAAACGACCTGGATCCCCTGGACCAATGACCGGATGTCTTTTGAAAGTGGTTACGGTGCCGGCGTGGAATCACCCGGGTGGTACCGCCACCACTGGCTTCATCCCGATGATCAGGGCACGCTTTGGCTTTCCTACACCGCCCGCGTGTTCCGGGAAAACCGCGTGGACATCTCTTCGGCACATATTATTGAGGCCGTACGATTAGCTGGCGCACTGGCAGGGCTACGGCAGCTTCCCCGGCCGGGCCTGAAAGAATTCAATGAAGCGACCATCGCCGTCATGTGCATGGGCGACGCCGCATTCATGAAGCTCATCTACCGTGAGCTGATTGTTGGGAAAGCCTTTGGCCAGATTCCCGAGGGCACGCCCCAGGTGCCGCTGCAACGGAACCTGGATCAGTTGGCAAAGAAATTCAGGATAAAGATATTACCGGAGGAGAAGTCGCTGAAGTTGGATCTGAGGGAGGAGAATGATCTTCAAAAAAGCATCCTCCTGCACCGGTTACAGCTGCTGGACATCGACTGGGGCAACATGGAGGTCACCACGGGTAAAGGAACATTCAAAGAAGAATGGACACTTCGCTGGTATCCCGAACTAACGATCAAACTGCTTGAAAAAGCACCCTGGGGCAACACTATCGAAGAAGCAGCAAGGAAATACCTGGAAAGTAAAGCGCGTCAATGCACACGGCTGGACGAAATTACGCCGCTGGTACAAAGTGCGATTCCCGCAGACTTACAGGCGGCCCTGGCCACCGCAATGCGAAAAATGGACGAGTTGGCCGCGAGTACCTCCGATATTTCCATGCTCATGGACGCTTTCACGCCGCTGGCACAGGTAAGCCGGTATGGCAATGTCAGGAAGACCGACCGGGAGACCATCGAACTGATCCTCACTTCGGTCTTCTATCGGATCACTGCCGGCTTACCGGCTGGCTGCACCGGTATCGACGATGAGCAGGCCACCGTGATGACCGATAAGATCCGAGAAGTGAACCGGTCTGTGCAGATGCTGGAAAACGTACTCCTTAAGGAAACCTGGACCGAAACAATGCATGTGATTTTCAAATCCGACCGCAGCGCCTCGCTCATACAGGGCTATTGTTGTAAAGCGCTGTATGACAGTCGAGTATTAGATATGGATGCTACTTTCAACGCATTTTCCAAAGCATTGTCCGTCAACAATGAGCCTTCCGCTTCCGCCAACTGGCTGGAAGGTTTCCTGAAAGATGCCGCCACGGTACTGATCCTGGACGACGTGATCTGGAATGTTGTAAACGAATGGCTGCTATCCCTGGACAATGACATGTTCCTGCAAGTGGTGCCATTGCTGCGACGAACTTTCGCGAATTTCAGTCATGTGGAAAAGAACAAGATTGCGGGACGTGCAAAACAAGGCAAAGCGGGAGCATCGGTTGCCGTTAAGCGCGACATCGATCACGAAAGAGCTGCAAAGGTGCTTCCGGTGCTCGAAATGCTGATGGGCTTTTAAAGTAAAAATCAAATGGAAAACGATGCAGTAAGAAGATGGCGCCTTGTGTTGGGTAAAGAAACGCAGGATGAACTGGAATATACGCTTACCAAAGAAGAGGCGGGTATCGACCGTACACTGGAAGCACTTTATAACTCCGACCGGAAAGGTGGCCTGGGCGCGTCCTCTCCCCATGTATCGCGTTGGTTGGGCGACATCCGTGAGTATTTTCCGACGTCCGTCGTGAAAATCATGCAGCAGGATGCATTGAAACGTCTCAAACTAACTTCCATGCTCACCGAGCCCGAAATGCTGGAAACCATTGTGCCGGATATTCAACTGGTGGCGAATCTGATGACGTTGGGCAAGCTGATCCCCGAGAAAACCAAAGCTACTGCACGTGAAGTCATACGGAAGGTGGTGGATCAGCTGATACAAAAATTATCCGGACCAACCCAGCAAGCCATCACCGGTAGCCTGAACCGTGCCGCACGAAATACGAGGCCGCGGCATAACGAGATCAACTGGCCGGAGACCATCCGCAAAAACCTGAAACACTACCAGCCCGACTATCAGACGATTATCCCGGAAACCCGAATCGGCTATGGCAGAAAGCGCAAAGCGCTGAAAGATGTGTTTCTCTGCGTCGATCAGAGCGGTTCCATGGGTACATCCGTTATCTACTCCGGCATCTTCGGCTCGGTAATGGCATCGATGCCTGCTGTACGTACCAAAATGATCGTTTTCGACACCTCTGTCGCCGACCTCACCGAAGAGCTGAACGACCCGGTAGATCTGCTCTTCGGTGTGCAGCTCGGTGGCGGAACGGATATCCATAAGGCATTGAATTATTGCCAGCAACTGGTCACCCGGCCGCTCGACACCGTTCTGGTGCTCATCAGCGACCTGTATGAGGGCGGCAACGAAGCGGAAATGCGAAAAAAAGTGGCCCAGCTTGTCGATTCCGGCGTCCAGGTCATCACCTTACTGGCATTGAATGACGAGGGCGCACCGTTTTACGACCACCAGAATGCGGCCTTCTTCGCCAGCCTGGGTATTCCCGTTTTCGCTTGTTCACCGGATCAGTTCCCCGATCTCATGGCCACCGCACTGAGCAAACAAGACATTGCCGCCTGGGCAGGTACCAACGACATCAAGCTTTAACAGGCACCAACTGTCTATCACACCCCGGTCGCCAGATACCGCATCGACAGCATCGTAATATCGTCAAACTGATTCGCAGGTCCGATGAAATCGATCAGGCTCGCAAGAGTTGCCTCATTCATTTCCCTGGCCGTGGCTTTGGTAGACCCATCGCCGGTTTTGAAAAAGTCGATCAGGTAGTTCAATCCGTAACGTGCACCCGTGAGGTTGTTGGCATCTGTAACACCATCTGTATAAAGTACAAATTTATCGCCCGGATTCAACTGGAAATTGCGGGATTCGTACACGAATGTACTGTCGAAGCACAGCGCCATTCCGCCCTGCTTTTTAATCAGTTCGACATCTCCATTCGCGCGAATAATAAGCGGCGGCTCATGTCCCGCGTCGACATATTCAACCACACCGGTGTTTACATTCATAACACACACAAATGCGGTTACAAACATAAATGAAGTATTATCCTCACTTAAAAATTCATTAATAATTCTTACTTTATCGCAAATCGTATCATCGTTGCGGTTGGAAAACTGGCTTTTGAAGATAGCCTTACAAATCGCCATAAACAATGCGGCGGGAATGCCCTTGTCGGAAACATCTCCGATCATGAAGAACAACCGCTCAGAGTCCATCATGAAATAATCATACAGATCACCTCCAACCACTTTCGCCGGATGGATGAATGCATGAAGGTCAACGCCGGCTTTGGCAATGTTTGCCGGGACGGTTTTGGGCAGCATCGAGCTTTGGATTTCTTTCGCCACGCTGAGGTCGTTCTGGATCGCTATGAGCTGCTGCCTGCCCTTTTCGAGGTTAGCCAGCATTTCAATATGTTCGACCGTCTTGCTGATCGTGATTTCCAGATCCTCAAAATTCACCGGTTTCGTCACAAAATCGAATGCGCCGCGGTTCATGGCCGTTCGGATGTTATCCATATCCCCATATGCCGACACCATGATCGCTTTCAGTAACGGGTTTTGCTTCTCATTGATCTTCGAGAGAAACGTCAGTCCATCCATACCCGGCATATTGATATCTGAAAGGATAAGCGCAATATCCTCAGCTTCTTCCAGTTTTGCCAAAGCCTCGTTGCCATTGTTCGCAAAAACGAACTCATACTTTTTATCCCTGATCTGTTTTCTGAATAACTGGGAAATGAGCATTTCCATGTCCTGCTCATCATCCACGCTTAAAATCTTGATTGCCATTATGATCTGATTGAATGATTTTTCAAATTTTGGGTAAAACCTAAGCCGGGATCACGATCCTGAACTCCGTACGTTCGCCGGGAACAGAGGTCACGGCGATCTGCCCCTTATGGGTGTCCACAATGCTGGAATAGGTGAGCGAAAGACCCAGTCCCGTGCCTTTGCCTTGTGGCTTGGTCGTAAAAAATGGTAGGAAGAGTTTGGAAACGATCTCTTCCGGAATGCCTATTCCATTGTCGCTGACCCGTATTTCCACGTTGCCCGCCTCCCGGTGCGTGGTCACTTCAATTACCGGTTCGTAGCCCACTTCGCCCCGCTTTCGCCGCTCGTTTACCGCGTAACAGGCGTTGTTGACCAGGTTTACCACTACTCTGCCGAATTCTCCTTTTGCGATGGACACTTCGCCTACGCCCGGATCGAGATGATAAGTCAGTGTCACATTAAATTCCTTGTCTTCCGCCCGCACACTCTGGTAGGCCAGCTTGCTGTATTCTTCGAGCAGCTGGTTCAGGTCAACGGCTTCCATCACCACCCCGTCGGCACGGCTCTGCGAGAGCATTCCCTGGATGATCCGCTCGATCCGCTTGCCGTTTTCATTGATCTTCAAAAGATTCTGAGCCAGGGTATCCAGCAGCTCTTTTTCATCGGCTATGTCGTCCTCATCCAACTCGCCCAATTCCTTCTGTACGATTTCCTTCATTTCATCGATCAGGCCTTGTGAAAGGCGCGAGAAGTTGTTGACAAAGCTGACAGGGTTCTTGATCTCATGCAAAATCCCCGCGCTCAGCTGGCCGATCTCCGCAAGCCGGTTGAGTTCGATGATCTTCTGCTGGTAGACTTCAATGTCCTTGTCCGTAGTTTCTGGCCCCATATGCACGGCTGTTTAAGTTATATAGCGATTTTAGCAGGTTCGGTTACAACAGGGAGGATTATTTCGACTTCGGTAAACTCACCTTCTTCCGAATGCATGCTGATCCGCCCTTTGTGGTATTCGATGATGTCTTTGCTCATGTAAAGGCCCAACCCGGTTCCCTTTGATGTGGGTTTGGTGGTAAAAAAGGGATTGAAAAGCTGTTCAACCTCCTTAGGCGGAATACCTTTTCCATTGTCCCGGATGCGGATGCAAATACCGCCTTCTGTCGGCCTGCTGCTTACATTCAGCCGGGGTTCGAAAGTTGGGTCGGTCCTGGCTTTTTCGATGAGCGCATAGCATGCATTGCTGATCAGGTTGGTCAATACCTGTGCAAACTCGAATGGCAAAAGGCTCACTTTTACCCCTCCTTGATTGAGGGAAAACGTCATATCCACAGAATTTTCCTTGTATTCATTCAGTACTTCCTGCAAGGCGTACCGCGCTTTGGATTCCAGGAATGGGTTCAGCTCGGTGACAAAAAACTCTGTCGATTTTCCTTTCAGGAGCTTCTGCATGTCTTTCACGATCCGCGTGGTACTGTTGCCATGTTCGTATATCTTTTCGAGGTTTTTCCGCAACATATCCAGCCCGCTGTCCAGATCGTCCTTTTCATCCTCGGTAAGCGCGTCGGCATGCTTGTCCGTGACTTCGGTAATCTCCGTCAGCAGCTTGCCCGAGGATTGCGAAAAATTATTGATATAATTGAGCGGGTTGAGGATACGGTCCACAATGCCTTTCGTCAGACTGCCCACCGACGCCAGACGTTCCTGACGGATCAGTTCTTCCTGGGCCGATTTGAGGTTTGTGAGCGTATTTTCCAGGTTTTCAAGAATATCCGTCTTGATATAGGCTGCGATCAAATGCTCTTTGAGGTTGCGAACCATAATAAAGTCGCGCTCGACGAATGCATTTTCATGGTCCGTGTTTTCCAGCGTGATAAAACTCTTGGCTTCGCCCTCTACCCGGATAATAATGGTTATCAAAGATTTCGGGGCATAAACATCATTAATGGAACTATTCAGGTTTTCGTAGCGGAAATTGTTTTTGAGAAAAATATCTTCAAAGATCTCCGTCCCGTTTTCCATATACCGTTGTTCGGCCTGATCGTAGCTCATCGTCACGCCCTCCAACTCGTCGATATCGATCCCGCCTGTGATGGCGATAAACTGATAATTACCTGTTGTACGGTTGTGGATCAATGCGGACGCGCTGTCGACATTCTGGAAAAGGCACAGCCTTTCAAGCACCAGCTGGAACAATTTCCGGGTGTTGACCTCGCTGTTGATGGCCTTCACAAAATCATCGATCCGTTCGAGCTGGTCATTTGTGGCCGCCAGTTGCTCCGACTGCTGTTCCAGCTCCTCCTTTTGGCTCACTACTTCTTCGGTTCGTTCGTGGATCAGATTTTCCAGGTTCCGGGTCCGTTTCAGCAGAAAGCTCCTCCGTTGTTTGTTCAGGAAAAAAATACCCGCCGGGATCAGCAGCGCATACAGCACATAGGCCCACCAGCGCTGATAAAGCGGCGGGATCACGGTAAATGCAAATGAGGCTTCGGAACTTTGATTGTAGTAAATGTTCCTGGCCTTTACGCGGAAGCGATAATCTCCGGGCGGAATATTGGTGTACTCTTTCTGGTTTTTGCCCGACCAGGAGCCCCATGTTTTGTCAAAATTTTCGAGATATACCTGGTATTCGAGATTATCCTGAGGCAGCATGCTCGCCGCTGAAAACTCGAAGCTCATGTCGTTGAACTGATAGGCCAGTCTGACCGGATCATTACCTCTGAGTGCGGCACTATCCGCATTCGTCGAGCCGATAAAGCCATCCGCCAATACGGTGTCTCCCTTCGCCGCGACCCGGCGGATAAATGCAGGAAACGCCCTGGTATCATCCTTTCTCAGTTTGAGATCGTAACGGATCAGCCCGTCGCTGCCGCCAAACCACATCACTCGGTCCGCATCCGGGTAAATTACATTGATATCCCGGTCGGAAAGCGGCAAGAAAGGTTTGATCACCTGCCGGAACTTTCCCGCACCGGCTTTTTCAAACCAGGTAATGAACCTCGAATCACCGTTGGTCGTCCAGATATTACCGGTCGCATCCGCCACGAGTTCGCCCCGCCATACCGAGGCAGTGTCCTTACCCGTCAGATTCCGATATACCTCAAAGCGGTCGGCGGTGGCATTGTAACGGTAAATGCCACTCGGGTTGCTGACGAGTATTCCCTCACCGGTTTGTACAATATGGTTGAGCAAAGGCGTCGGCAAGCCCTGCGCCTGCTTGTATCGCTTCACAGTGATGCCGTCGGCTGCCAGCCGGATGATGCCTGCGGCAGGCGTTTCGAGCCACACATTACCCTGGATATCTTCAATGATCCGCTCGACTTGCTCGCTGATCCCCTTCATGCGACGGGAATGGCGGGAGCGTAAATCCAGAATCTCTAAGCCGTTTTCAAGTCCGGCGTACAAGATATCCGGCTTCAATTTAGACGGACATACCGCCAACGCGAATTCAGCTGAAAGCTGCGAAACGGATTTATCGACCCGAAAAACCCCTTTGCTGGTAGCCACGTAAAGCGCGCCGTCATGAACGGTCATTGACCAGACCGCCAAACGGACCTCCCTGACAGGGTTGAAAATCTCCCCGTCCAGCACGTACAATCCATTACTCGTGCCACAATAAAGGTGTCCCTCAAACCGGATGACGTCGTTGATCTGGCCGCGCAGGTTGTTGTCCTCGTCATATTCGGTAATCGGCGAAGCTACGTCCAATTGCGCAATCCCGTTGTTCAGTGCCAGCCAGATGTTCCCTGTTTTGTCCTGGATCCAGGCATTAACGCGTTCGTCCGTGAGGCGGTAATTTTCGCTGATTACCCGGGCCACGGTGCCGCTCTGTGGATACACAAACACGATCTGACCATCTTCGACCATCAGGGCCATCGTGCCGTCACCCAGCATTCTGGCTCCGTAAAGTTCCTTGCTTGCGACTATGCGGTTGGTCTCTTCGGAAAAACGGGTCAGCCGGTTACCGTTCAGTTGAAAAACGCCCTTACTGCTCGTCAATACAATGGTTTCCTCACCTACGGGCAACACTGAACTCACATCGGGCAGGCCTTGCGGCCCATCGGCGGGAAAAATCGTGTTGTAAATACCGTCATTAAACATGCAAAGTCCGGCACCCTGTCTGAAAAGATATACATTCCCGTGTACATTAAAAGCAGCCGTTATAGTCCTGGGTGAGTTCCATTTACTGAGCCGCTTTCCATTCCAGAGGAAAATCTGCCGGCTCGCTACAAAATAGATTCCTTCCGTGGTTTCGAGGATTGTATTGATCGCCCCGAAACCCGAAATCTGCCGGCTCACGGACCGGAAGACCAGCCTGCCGGTCCTGTCTTTCGCCAGATAACCAAACTCATCCTTACCACCCACCAGAATGCGATCAGAACGGTCGGCGTGCAAAGCGGATACCTTGCTTATCTTAGCCGTTGGAATGGTTTTCCAAAAGACCCCATCGAACTCGAGTACGCCCGCGAAATTGCCGAAATACAACACCCCCTGCGAGTTGGCGGTGACTGCAAAATTCTGGCTGTGCGCCTTGTAGTCACGGGCCGAATAGAGCCGCAGCCCCGAGGCGGCCAGGCGCGTGTTGTCGACCAGGCGCTGCGCCTGTACATGCCAGGCAAACAACAAGACGGATAATCCTATGTATAATAAGTATCTCATGTGTCAGCCGTTTTGAGTAGTTCAGCCGCTTTTTCCGAGCTTTCGACCTGTTGGCACACACCACAATGGAGGTCGTCCTCGTTCCACTGCATCGTGCGGTAGAGCTCGCTGAAACGATCGTGATCGAGGTGGTAAAGCGTTCGCAATGCAGCTTCGGCGAGGGACTCTGCGGGGGAAGTGGCATTCGCGAGCAGTATGATCGTGGTAGCTTCCGAGGGGTAATCTTCCAGGGCACGGATCGCCAGCGTTTTTGTCTTCCGGCCAAGTCTGGCAAAATCTTTGTTGATCACGTCGTGCAGCCGGTCTTCTACCGAAAGCCGTTCCTGCGGGAATGCGTGGTGCAGCCTTTCGAGCTTGTCCGAGCCCGAAATGTCCTCAAACAGCGGAATGACCTGTTTTTTGTGTTCGGCGGGAATAGCCATATTCAATATTTCCAGTAAATAGCTGCGGCTGTTTTCACTCTTCGACTGCACCGTATCCTGGATGTAGTACAGGCGCTTATCCTGCGTGAGGATCGTCAGCATGTTGATCAGTCCGGCCATGGCGGCCCAATACTCCTCCTGCAATTCATCGGCAAGCGGTGAGTTGTAAAGTTTGTGGCTTCGGGACAAATCGCGCTGCGCAGCCAGAAGCCATGCCATAAACCGGATCTGCAGTACTGCCTCCTGCACAATGGCAGGTCTTTCATTCAACCGCGCGCCATACCCACGCGCAGCCAGCGCCCTGAAAACCTGATGTCTCACCGCAAGATCGGGATGGTTGAGTTTCTGCCTCAATACCCGGACCGCCTCATTCCCTTCCATCTGCATTACGACCCCGATAATGGCCGTCTGAACATCTTCCCGGCCACCGGACTTATCGAAATAATCATTTAATGCAGGTAAAACAGGTTCGCCTATATGCCGGATCGCATCGGCAGCCGCCGTCCGAAAATCGGGCTGACTGAGGTTTTCAAAGAGATATGGCCAGAGCTCCGGGTTTCCGTTCACCCCGGATGCCCTCAATGCGGCATGTTTTTGGCTGGCATCCTTGCCCTGTAAAAAGGGGATCAGATACCTGAATGCCAGGAACCGCTTCGACTGACCCAACATTTCAATGGCTTCCAACCGCTCGGCCGGAAGGACACTGCCCGCTTTGGCTACGATTTCGTCGAAAGAGAGGGGTTTCAATGTATTTTCTTCTGCCTCTGCTATCCCGGTTGTGCTTTTGTTTGGCAGGGCATCCCTCCATACATTCCCGAGACTTGTAAACAGGTTGCTCAATGTGTTCTGGTATTCTCCCTGCATCCGGAATGACGCGTACGTCCACCCGATCAGGATCACGACGAAGACGATCATAATTTCGACCGGCTCGCCCAGGCCTATACTCATGAGCGTAAGCAGGATCACGCCTGCGAGAATATAACCTGCCGGTTTGGCATAAATCTCCACCCTGTTTTGCAGCTCCTGGCTTTCGCCTCTCTCCAATGGTTGATACAAGATCTGAAAGGAGGTATCACTGAAAGATTTTTTAACCGAAATGCAGAGAAAACGACTTAGCAGGATGTAGAAAAACACCGAATATTTCAGAGAAATAAACAGAATGGCCAGGCCCAGCACCAGTATGAGGGCCACAGGCAGAATGATAATCCCGGAAACCAGGCCGAAAGAGCGGATCGCAAAACGATAGAAGAAGACTTTTACCAGTAGTTCGATGACCGAAGAAACCAGGAAAAATTGCCCCAGGAAAAGCGTCAGCTGCTCCTTCATCGGAAACTGGCGCTTTACTTCCACCGAAAAAATAAACTCGCCGAAGTAAACGCCGAGCACCGGCAGCATTCCAAGCAGCAGCACGAGCAGGTGATAATTGTTTTTGAAATAACGCCTTTCTTCCAGCTCCTCCTGCTCCGCATGATCCGCCCCTATTTGCTGACGAACAGCCAGTTTGTCCCGGTAATTGCGGGTAATGGCTACCATAAAACCCAGCGAAATCAGCAGTGCAGCCATACTGAGGTACAACAGTTCTTCGGTTTCCATTGCCCTGAAACCCAGTAGCACATTCACTGCCAGATAGCTGACAATGGAGGCAACCACGTCTCCGGTTGCTATGAGACTGAAAATACGCTTCGCCTGTTCGAGGTTGAAAATTTTAGCAGATGAATTCCAGAAAGTCACATTATTGACATAAACCGAAATCCGGTTCCAGATGAACATCGTCAATGCTACGCCTTTCCAGCCGGTGAGCTCGTAAGCGAAGAGCATAAGCCCCACGGAAACGAACTGAAAAACGATCAATGCCATGCATAACCTGGAAAAATCGTAATGCCGTTGTAGTCCCACATTGATCTTACCGATCAGAAAAAGCAACAGGCCTCCACCGATGTAGGCAACGGGCAGCATTGATTTGGCATAATTAACAAGAAACAGCGCATTGGCCACGATATAGAAGACGTAAATCGATACCCCGCTGAAAAAAGAGTAGCAGAGCATCAGCAGCACGGGTTTTTCCTCGTCTGCCTTCACGTGTAATGCGGCGTAAACGGACTGTCTCGTTAGCATATCAGTCGTTGCTCGATGGTTTCCTGGCCAGATAAACGCCCTGTTTAAAAAAGAGGCTGACGTTATCATCTTCAAAAGTGAACCTTGTTTTCTCCGAAAAGCCCGCCTCCTGGTCACGAATGAGGTCGATCAGATAGCCGTTTAATTCGCGCAGCTTTGCCCAGTCACCCTGCAACTCAGAATAGAGGCGGTATTTGCTGTTGAAATTGTAGGTAAATGCCCTCGCGAGCTGATAACCCTCGAAGCGCGCATTTTCCAACAAATAGAAAAAGGCCTCCTGCGTGATAAAGTTGCGATTGGCCACCAGCGATTCATAGCCAGCCAAACGGTCCTTTTTCCTGAACATATTCCGGTAAAACTGCACCGTGCTGTCATCCAGGATCGTTTGCCAGAGTACAAACTTCCCCCCCGGTTTCAGGATCCGGTAAGTCTCGTTGATCATCCTCACCTGATCCGACGGCGGGAGTTCATGCAATACCATCTTCGCAACGATTGTATCAAAATGGTTATCAGGATAATCCATGGCCGCGGCCGAGTTTTGCCGGAAGTCGGTGAAATGCGTTTCTCCAAGCAGTTGCAGCAGCCGGCCTACCTCTGTACGAGCACGATCCAGTTGTATGGTGCTGTATTCGAGGAGGTAATAGTCCACTTCCAAAGTCGGGTGACGGCTGATAAGCGCCTGGGTAACCGGGCCATACCCCGCCCCACAGTCAAGGATGCGTTGTCCGTCCTTCGGTTCGATGAGCTTCACCAATTCATCGAACATTTCGTCACTGAAATTCGTCACGGTTTCATACCGTATCACTCTGTCGTCATAGGAGTTTTTCATTAGTGTCGGGTTTACCATTGGGATCATAGGTTAATAATTAAGCGTAACATGGAGTTAAAGCCTTTTTGCGGCGTACGATAGGCCTGATCGGCCCCGTTTGCACTGCGGATGCCGGGATCGGAATATTGTTCGTTCAGGATATTGTTGAGTATACCCTGTAACTGCACGGAGTCGGTAACTTTGTAGGTAATGGCCGCATTCAGCAGCTTATAGGATGGAAAAACACCTCCCGGTTGCGGATTTTGCGGAACAGACGTGCCTTGTCCCACCCGCCTGCTTCCGACATAGTTGAGCCGGAGATTTACATTGAGCTTTTCATTTTTAAGAAAAACCCCGTTCAGCCCGACATTGAAATGATGACGTGCAATGTCGCCGACAATCAGCTTTTTATTCGTTACCACGTCGGATGTGACGGTACCGGCAATGGAATCCTTTTTGGCATTGGTAAATGTATAATTGCTCCAAATGGTCAGCGTCCGGGTAATTTTGTAGTCCAAAACAGTTTGTAGCCCGCCTACGTAGGATTTGCCCGTATTATTCTTCTGTAAAGTCGTGGTGTTATTATAAGGCACCGCTATTTCCTCGATAATGTCCTTGTAAATCGCGTAGTATCCGCTCACATCCAGCCGTGCCCCTTTTACCGGCGAGAAGTTGAAGGAAACCTCATAATTGTTCACCTGCTCCGGTTTCAGGCCGGGATTGGCGACCAGACGCGTGGGGGCCGAAGTCGAGTAACGGTCGCGGCTAGACGCGTCCTGAAACGCCTGTGCATAGATCGCCTTCACCACGAACTTTCCCGGCGCGTATACCACCGCAACCCTTGGATTGAACTGGTTACCGTATCCACCGGTCGTACGAATGCGGTTGTGGTCGAAGCGGCCACCGAGGGTGAACCGTAGTGCCTCGCTCGCAACGTAGGTGCCCTGCGCGTAGGCGCCGATGTTGTAATGTTCAAAAAGATTGCCGCCGGGTACATTATCGAAGTCGCTCCTTCCTTTTTCAGTGGCGCTCACGTAATAGTCGTCAACGAGGGTCGAATCGATGGTAACCTTCTTATAATCACCCTGGATCAGGCTGTTGCGAACTTCTATACCACCCACGATATCCAGTCTGCGGGACGGCGTGTAGAGGATCTTGAATTCGTCCCGGAACTGCTGGGATTGCTGATAATAAAACTGGGTGCGCCAGAAAGGCAATCTATTTTTGAGCAAATCGCTGCCAGTCAGCGATTTATTAGAATAATTCCGGACCGTTACGATCCGGGATTGGTCGTTGATCTGCGTGGTGCGGAACTGCGCCGTATTGATAATGGCCAGTTTGTCCTGGATGATTTCTTTTTCATACAGGGCATAGTACAACGACTGCCGGGGTTCCCAGATGTTCCCGTTGTCGGCTCCCGCGCGGGTGTTGTCGTTGGCATACGTAATGGATCCCTGGACGCTCTGCCAGTTCTGAAAGCCCAGCGTAAAATCACTCACTTTGAGGCTTCCTTTGATGTAATATTGTTCCAACCGGTTGGAGTAGCCAATCGGGCTGCCATTCAGGTTGCCTTTCAAAGCCGCTTTGTCCAGCTCACGGGCCTTTGCAGCGCCCTGATCGGTCAGATTGGCGGCGATGACCGTTCCGCCGGCATCTCTTACCACATTGTAAATAGCATTGCCATTCCCGATCTGGTTGGTGTTTACAAAACTGGCAGCCGCCGCCCCGGAATAGCTCATCAACCTGTTATAATCGATCTCATCGTAATCCGCCGGATCGAAATTATACTCCTGGTATTTGGATAGATCCTGCTCGTAGGAATAATAGGCGCGGCCGGTGAGCGAAAACAGCACATTCTTCATTCTCGCGGCGGTGGTGACATCGGCATACCGGGTTTTGTAGCTGCCATAACCCATGTCGGCACGAAGACCGAAATTCCTGTTGTTTTTAATGACCTCGTAAGGCTGTCTGGTGATGACGTTCACAACGCCAAGAAATGCATTGGCCCCGTACATCGTCGACGCCGGACCGTACACGATTTCGATCCGGCTCACATTGGTGATTGGAAACTGCCGGTTCCAGTACACAAAATTTCCCCAGAAATCATTCTCTTCGATGCCGTTGACCATGAAAAGCGTCCGATCAGTATTGCTGGACCGGTAACCGCGCTGATAGATATTGGAATAGGTAGAACCATAGGTCCGGGAAACATCAAAACCCGGAAGGTCGTTGAACAGGGCTTCCAGGTCGATGTAACCCCGCTGCACGATTTCCTCGCCCGTCAGTACCAATACCGTTGCCGGCGCTTTGTTGATATCTTCCAGCTTTTTGGATACCGAACTCACCTGGATAACCCGATCGGTTGCGTTTTTGAGCAGGTTTACAATGCGGGCGAATTTGGTAGAAACCGACAGGTCTCCTTCGGGTTCATATGATGGATTCAGCAAGAGCATTTCCCGGATAGCCCTGGTCCCGCTTTCAAGCGAGTCCATAGCCAGGTAAGTCTGCGCGATGAGCTTGTAAGCCGCTGCCTTCTCGTTGTTTGAGAAACCGTCTTCGATACAGGGATTAAGCAATGTGAAAACATCCGTGAAATTGCCGTTGCCATACCGCTTCTGGGCCTCGCCGATCTTGAATCCCCCACAATCCTGCGCATAAAGGCACAGGGGCATGCAGGCAACAGAAAACCCGATCAAAAACAGCACTATGTACACGTATCTTTTCATACTCGCCGGATAACTGCTTATGGTATTATTTTTTGATAACTCACATCTTTGCCGATGTAGGTGTTCCATTCCTCGCTCGTGAAATTCCGTCTTACATTCCCGACGATCTTTGCATACAGGTGATCCGGATTAATCTCCCACACCCGCACCGATTTGTCAGCGCCACAAGAGATCAGCCGGTTGCTATCCGCCGTAAAGCACAGGCCCATCACCCAGTTGTCGTAATCGTGTATGGCAATGGGCTGCTGTTGTAAAAAAATGTCTTTATAGTTCCACAAATGCACCGACCCGTCGAAGCTGGCCGTTGCCATCTGTTTTCCGTTGGGGGAAAATATAATGCTGTTGACCGTCGAGGTATGACGCCCCGTAATTGCGTATCCCCGCCCGGCAATCGCATTGTGAACCAGGTTCCAGACATGAAGCGAACCAAAATTATTACTGGTAATGAGTCGTTTACCATCCGGACTGAATGCCAGCGCCCCCACCTGACTGCCCAATTCCGCAAACGTGTAAATTACCGGTGCCTTTTTCAGATTACCGAGATCGAAAGCCAGCAGCCGACCTTGGGTGGACCCGCACATGAGCACTTTGTTATCCGGGCTCGGCTTTGCAGAAAGGATCGGAAACCCCGACCGGATATGCTGCAGTGAATCCAGCGAACGATCGGTTACTTTCCAGGTCCGGATTACGCCGTCGGAACTTACCGATACAAGTTCCCCGCCTGCATATGTGAGCGTGTGTACGGGGGCCTTGTGGGCGTGGATACTTTCGGGCGATGCATTACCGATCTGCTCCCGCCATTTGAAGATCGCGCCCTGGTCTGTTCCAGCCAGTATGCTCGCGCCGTCATTCGTAAATAATACCGAGCGGATATCCTGCCTCGCACCTCTGGGCAGCTCAAAGTTCTGCGGACGCTGCGTAAAATCGTCGATATTCCAGATTTTAAGCGTGCCATCGTCACTACCCGATGCCAGCCGGGTGTGCCCCGGGTTAATAGCAAGCGCACGAACTGCGTCGCTGTGCCGTCGAAGCACTGTTTTGGCAGCAGCAGCTTTCGACAATGCATTGAAAATATCCGGAGACTCTTTATCATTGAACTTATAGGCCTGCAATGCAAGCAATGCGGAAAGGTCATCCTTGCTGTCGGGCATCTGATAGGATTGAATGGCAATGGACCGGGCTATCGCGATTAACCTCAGTTGCTTTTCCTGTTGCGTTGCCGCGTCGGCCTTTTTGCGTGCATCCTGCGCAATGTTCAGCAATGTATCACCGCGTAATTTTTCCCGCTCCATGGCCTGCCTCCCCAGCTCGGCCCGCTTCTCCGAATCGCGCGCAGCCAACTCGCTCCGCCTGGCCCTTTGTTGCTGTTCCAAAGCCACTGCCGTTGCGGAGCGGGCTGCTTTTTCGCTCACCCTGGCCTTTTCCTCCTGGCGCTCGGCGTTTTCCTTCTGTAACCGGGTCAGCTCGCGTTGCTGCTCGGCAATCTCCTGCTGCTGCTGTGCGATCCGGCTCTGCACCAGTGCTTTCTGGGATTGCTCCTCTGCACGCTTTTTTTCCGCCTGGGCGGTCTGCCCTTTTACATCGGACTCTTTCAACGCCTGCCGCGTTTCGGCTTGAAGATAAGTCAGGTACAACACCGCTACCGTGGCGACCATTCCCACGCCTACCCCCAGCATGGCGAACATCCGGCTTTGGCGCAATGCTCTTTTTTGTTTTTCTTCTTCGTTTTTAAGCTCTGATTCGTATTGCTTGCGACTGTAATCGAGGTAATTGATCGCCCTTTCGAAATACGGGTCGTAACGTCTGGCCCATTCTTTGTTTGGCTGATTATCCTTTTGCCACTTCAAACCCAGCTGTAACTCCGGGTTCACCCATAAACCTGCTTTGCCGTCCTGATACAGCAGCGCGTTCGCGCTCAACTGCTTGTACAGTTTCGCAGATTTCATTTCTTCGCCGATCCACCGGTTCAGGCGCACCCAAAGGACCATGATCCGTTCTACGGTGAGGTCGATAATCGAATCCGGCGTGAGGGTTATGCCGGAATTGGGACTCAAAAAGGAAATTCCTTTCGCCCTGAATGCCTGAATGACATCGATAAGCTGATAGTCCGCAACCCCTGTGATCCTGATAATCTCGCTGAGTGCAATCGGATGGAGTTCCGGCGTATCGCTTGGCCCTGAAACAACCAGTGATTTGAAGAGCTTTTCCGCCGCCAGTTTTCTCCGATCATCCAATTTCTGATTAAATATTTCCTCTGCATGAATGGTAATGGCGTTTTTCATCGTCCCGATGGCCTCATAATCCGCAATAGTGATCAGCGAGGGGTTGGCGGGCGTAGTCATCCATTTGTCCCAGGTGCGAAGTAACGCATGTTGTAAAATCGGCAAGGAATCAGGGCTGGTACTGATTTCCTGCAAAAGTAAGGTAGTGAGGTCGGGCGCAATGACGCCGCCCGTTGCTTCAATGGGTTTCGTAATGATTTCGCTGATCTCTTCTGCTGTCATTTTGGGAAGCAGGTAGTAACCGGTATTAATGGCTTCTGTCAGGCCTTTGAACTCCGTACAATTGTCGAGATAATCCGACCGCATAGTGATGACGGCATAGCAGTCACTTTCCCGCCCCTGAATGAGTTCCAGGATCAGCCGGATGAAAAGCGACGTCTCGGCCCGGGCCTCCGTCCAGGTGTGACGGGCCAGATCGTACCGGAATATCTCCTCGAACTGGTCGATCACCAATAGTATTTTCCCGCTGCCTAATGCGCTGATCAGTTCCATAATGGCAGTCCGCGTGCCATCCCTCCCCATTTCATCCTCATGCAGGACGGCGGCGACCGCAGTTCCCAATTTCCTCCTCAACTGCATTTTTAAAGCGGCCAGGAGGTTTTTGACGGGATGTGCACCCGGTTTGAACAGTACTACAGTCCATTCCGCCTGCCCGGTGTCGCCGGTTTCCAGCGACGGGATCAACCCGGCCTTGATGAGCGATGATTTACCGCTCCCGGATGACCCGATCAACGCGAGAAACCTGCCTTCCAGGAGTTTGCTTTTCAGCGCCCGGATATGCAGGTCCCTGCCAAAAAACAGCGCGCTGTCTTCGTATTCGTAACTTCTGAGTCCAGGAAATGGGTTGGAAAGATTGATGGACGGGGCCATGCTTTTCAGCTACCGGTTATCTTCATGACAAACTTGTTGCGGTTCTTCTCATCCGCATATTCATAGGAAAATTCATCGACACCATTCACCGTCAGGAAAATGCCTAATCCGCCGATTTCCCGGTCTTCGAGTTCGCTCGCCAGGTAGTCGGCGTCGGGCAGCTCGCGGGAAAGCGGATCGAAGGGCTTGGCAACATCTTCCAGGATGACGACCAGTTCGCTGTCGGTAATCTCGCTGAGTACCGTAAAATCCGCCACGATACCTGCACGCTCATAGCCGTACAGGATAATGTTGGTGGCAATTTCGTCCACGGCCAGGATCAGGCTGTAAGTCGGCTTTTTACCGAGTCCGGCCTTCGCGGCAAGCGTACTGATGTAATCCCGGAGCAGGTCCAATGAATCGACAACTCCGGGAAAACTTTTTGTTTCCATCATGCTGGATGTTAGACAGGGTATTGTTCAACAATGGTGACGCTGTGCTGCAAGCCTGTTTTTTCAAGCGTGTCAACGATCAGTTCCTGAGGTCTGACAATGTAAATGGCCAGTTTCGGGCCTATTTTCTGTTTGGAATAAATTAATACCCGCAACCCGGCGGACGACATAAA
Source organism: Dyadobacter ginsengisoli DSM 21015 (assembly GCF_059568735.1). Classification (NCBI taxonomy): domain Bacteria; kingdom Pseudomonadati; phylum Bacteroidota; class Cytophagia; order Cytophagales; family Spirosomataceae; genus Dyadobacter; species Dyadobacter ginsengisoli. The sequence continues at coordinate 1,150,452 of NZ_JCANTY010000001.1, read as the reverse complement.
GTTAAGATCCTCCATATCAAGCACCAATGCTTCGATGTCCTGGTTGGCTATTTTTTCTACCTCGGTCTGAAACACACGGGCCGACAGGGAGTCGAGTTCCCCGTGCAGGGTCAGCCGCGCTACCTTGTCTGCTACTGCTGATTCTATTTGAAATGCCATGATTATAATGTTTTGAAATGAATGGTTTTGTTTTTTGTCGGTGTCGCTTCCCTTATTTGCCTATGAGAATCACTGTCGCCCTTCCTCCCACCAGGAACCGTCCCTGATCTTCCAGCTTCGGCTCCTTGCCTATCGGATAGATGTCTTCTCCGGATGGCATATCGGTATTGACGGACAAGTGCCAGCTTCTGCCCGCGGGTAATACCGGCAATTCATAATAAAGGGCGTCCCAATAAGAATTCATCGCCACGTACAGAGTATCATCTGCAATGGTGCCGCTTTTCGCGTGCGCACCGTCGAGCATGAAAGCGAGGCACCGGCTGGAACTGGCAAAATCGGGCTGCCATGCCTGCGTACCATGAAAACTGATGTCGGGATATCCGCTGCCCACGTAATCGCGGTGCTGAAAATGCGTACGGCTTCTTAAGACCGGGTGCGCGCGACGGAACCGTGTGATATTGCTTGCGAAATGGTAAATATCAGCGTTCGTTTCCAACAGGTTCCAGTCGATCCAGTTGAGCTCATTGTCGTGACAGTAGGTATTGTTATTGCCCGACTTCGTGCCCCCCATTTCATCACCCGAAAGGATCATTGGTACGCCCTGGCTTACCATCAGGATGGCCAGCGCATTCTTGATCTGCTTGTGACGAAGTTGATTAACGAACGGATCGCCCGTTTCACCCTCGACCCCGCAGTTCCATGAATGATTATCATTACCACCATCATTGTTATGTTCTCCATTCGCTTCGTTGTGTTTTTCATTGTAGGCGAAAAGATCATAGAGTGTAAAACCATCGTGGCAGGCAATAAAATTGATACTCGCGGTCGGGCCACGGTAATGGTACAAATCGGGCCATCCCTGAATACACTGCGCAATCTCACCCACTAATCCCTCGTCCCCCTTAAGAAACTTCCGCACCGCATCCCGGTATTTACCATTCCATTCTGCCCAGCGGCCATAAGCAGGAAATGAACCCACCTGGTAAAGTCCGCCTGCATCCCACGCCTCGGCCACCAGCTTGCACTTCGCAAGGATGGGATCGTATGCGAGGGATTCCAGTAATGGCGGGTTGCTTAATGGAGCGCCGTTCTGATCGCGCCCGAGAATAGCGGCCAGGTCGAAACGGAAGCCGTCGATATGGTAATCTGCCGCCCAATAGCGGAGGCAATCAAGCACCATGTTCCGCACTACGGGATTGTTACAATTCAATGTGTTTCCCGTTCCCGAGAAATTGAAATAGTACCCTTCCGGCGTCAGCATGTAATAGGTCTTGTTGTCTATCCCGCGAAACGAGATGGTATGCCCCCGGTGATCTCCCTCAGCCGTATGGTTGAAAACCACATCCAGCATCACCTCGATTCCGTTTTTATGGAGCTCTTTGATCAGCGTTTTCAGTTCGTCGACCTGCATCCCGAACTTTCCGGTCGCTGCGTAACCCGCCTTCGGTGAGAAAAAATTGACAGTACTGTATCCCCAGAAATTGACGATCAGCCCGCCCGTGACCGGGTTCTCCCGGCTATTCTCCCATTCATCGAATTCGTAGATGGGCATCAGCTCTACGCAGTTTACCCCCAGCTCTTTCAGGTAGGCGACTTTACTGCGGATCGCTGCAAACGTGCCGGGATTTTTGACGTTCGAAGAGGGATGTTGCGTGAAACCCCGCACGTGCATTTCATAGATCACCAGATCTTCGATCGGCGTCTCCAGCGGGTGGTCATTCTCCCAGTCGAAATCCTCAAAAACCAGGCGCGAGCGGTAGGGGTACACATTATCCCAATTGGGTTCGGCCAGCCAGCTGTCCCGTCCCCCGATCGCCTTCGCGTAAGGATCGCTCAGAATTATACTTTTATCGAAACGATGCCCCTCCCCGGGCTTGAATGGGCCGTCCATCCGGTAGCCATATTCGAGCCGCTCGTAATCGAGGTCGAATACGATCATGGAATATACATTTCCGGTCCTGAATTCCTCGGGAAACCGTATCTCGGCAAATGGCTGGGCTTCTCCCCTTTCAAACAACACCAGCGTGCAGTCGATCGCCTCACTGGAATAAATGCTGAAATTGATCCCATTAGGCACCATCGTCGCGCCGAATGGCAACACATGCCCGCGGCGGAACTTGATCCCCTGCTGTTCGTGCGTGGGGTAATAGTCTATCCGGATATCTGTTGCCATACCTCAGTTTTGTTTTAGGATGACAATTGCTTCCCCTATCTGACCAACGATCGTGAAAAAGTTGATAAAGCCGGTGGTTGACATCACGTCCTGGATGTCTTCCGATACCCCTACCAGCACTACTTTTCCATTCTGTCCCTTGATGTTCCGGTAGACCATCAGTAACACCCGAAGCCCGGCGCTCGACATGAACCCCACCGCCGTAAGGTCAATCGCTACCTGCTGGCTCTGATCGGTGGCTTGCCGCGCGCTTTTCTCAAACTCCGGTGCCGTCTTGCTATCGATATCTCCTGCCACCTCGACAACCGAGATGCCATCCTGTTCGGTAATTGTAACTTTCATCTGAAAAGGTTCTTTATGTGACCGGATTACACCACAGGGCTGATCTGTACTTTCACACGGATGCGTTCGTCTGTCTGAGGCAGCTTCACGGTCAATCCCTGTGCATCGAAGTCCGCATAGGGCTGGTCGTTGATAAACACCTCGCTGATATAGACGCTTCCGGCAGGCAAAATGTCCGGGGAAACGCGGAGGATGTTGTCCGGCCAGCTATTCGGATACGGTTTGAAATAGAAATAGGTTGGCTGTTTGGTGATCAGCAGGTTAATGTAAACCGCCGACAGGTAGCAAAGCTCCGTGCTGTGGTAGGCACTCATGGAATGGCTTCCTTTGAAACGTTCCGTTCCAAGCAGGTAAGGCATTCCGTTGGCCAGCACATTGAAGTACACACCACCATCGTCGTTATCGAGGAAGAACGCATTGTAGAATGCCGCGGCTTCACGTGCCTGCTTTTCGTACTCCTTGTCGCCCAGAATACCATAAAGGATCAGGTAAGCGAGGATCGCCTGTTCCTGCTGCCACCATGCCTTGCGGTCGTGCCATACGAACTGATGGCGGTCGCCGGTTTTGAGTTCGCGCTCCACCACATCATACCATCCGCCTCGCTGCTGGTCCGAACCAGCAGCCGGCATCAATGCAGCGATTTTCTTCGCGAATTCGAGGTAATCTTCCTTCGGCGTGATTGAATGCTGGCGCATGAGGTTCCAGGCAATTTTCAGGTTATGGCCCACCACCGCACGGTTTTGCTGCCATCCCCAGGTCTGGTCCTTACTCCAGTCCTCGAAAAATTTCTCCTGCACAAACGAGCTGTTTTCGTAGTCGGGGAAATATTTGGTAATGGTATCGAAAGTATATTCCAGGAAGTCGGCATGCTTCTTCTCTCCCGTTGCCAGGTACAGATTGATCAGATAAGCAGGCGCGTGGTCACCCACCGAGTTCCAGTTTTTGCGAGCTTTGTTGTGCGCGAGCGATTCCTCGTGTGCGTCGAGCGTGATGGGGTGCAGGTGCGAATAATAGCCTACACCATTGTGGTCTTTGAAATATTTTTCAAAAAGATCGATCGTCTTGTCTATATCGAAACGGATGCGTGGATCACCGGTAATGCGGTAGGTCTGCGTAGGTCCCGCCAATGCGTAGATCTGCTCGTACATGGGCAATGCATCCAGATCGTCCCCAAACTCGGAAGTCAGCAGCTTGGTTTCTTTCTGACCTTCCACTTTCAAACCATGATACCAATAAACCAGGTCATCATCCTGATCGAAGAAACGCATGTGATCGCGCAGGTATTCGGTACCCAGCTCGGCACCTTCGAGGAATTCATCCTTTCCGGTGAGCAGATAAGCCGATGCGAAGCCGTAGACCATGCGCGAAATGGTATCTGTTTCCTGCAAATAATCCCCTTTTTTCGCTCCTCCCAGGTGGAGCATCGTCCGGTAATTTTTGTAATTAATGTCTTCTTTGGGATAATCAAACTGCCATTTCAGGTAACTCGATGCAATGGAGCTGATCTGGGTGATCCACCAGTTCTGTTCTTCGTGGCGATATACCTTGGGCTCTTTGCCCGGGAAAATCAGTTGCTGCGCCTCGAATGCCGGCTCATCCGCCCCCGCATTGGGATAAAATGTGCCATATGCGAAAACGTACTGCCCGTTGGTAGCCAGAAAGGCGGTGATATCGCCCGGATCCTGCCAACCCTCGGTGAGGTTCTGCACGCTGCGCGCATAGGTGGAGGCGATCAGCTGGAGTTTGAAAGGCCTCTTATCCGAGGTTTCCAGCGTAAACCACCGTTCCTGCGGATTGTACCCTGTGATATACCCCGCAATGGTATCAGAAAAGGTGAAATTGATATTCATGCTTTTGATATTAAGGTGTTTAAAAATGCTTTTTGAAAAATATTCTGTCGGTTCCCGATAGTCGGCGGACGCCACCATTCATTACATTAAAGCTGCACCGTCACTATTGCGCAGCTGCGTGGCAGGGTTCATGCGACTGCCTCAGGCTCCTGGTCGCGATAGCCTTCTGTGATCTCGATGATGTTTCCTTCGGGATCTTTGAGCCAAACGGTTTTCCAGCCTTCGATCACGTCGTCGAAATGCAAAGGTCCCAGTGTGATCACGGCGTCGTCCCCCATGGCTTCGATCTTGGCATCCACATCTTCCACCGAAAACGCGATGTGGCGCAAACCGGGATAATGCGGGCCGTCGGCTTCGGACATCGGGCAGGGTCGCTCTTCCTCGGGCGGGAAGATCTCGAAGTAGAAATTCTCTTCATTTTTCAAAAAAACCAGCTCGGCGTCGTCGCCCAGACTGATCGTCCTGGCCCGCTTGAAACCAAAATGCGTTGCGTAAAATGATTCGAACCGGGCCAGGTTTTTGACGGTAAGTGCCAGGTGAAAAAATGTCGTGTTCATAGTTGTATGGGTTATCTGGATGAGAGCGTCTCGATGATCTGTCTGGCAAACAGGTGCGCATGCCCTCCCGATCGTCCGGTGATCAGGTCACCATCCACTACCACATCTTCATTGACATAGGTAGCGCCATATGCCTTCGCGTCGCCGATCAGGTTGTTGTGACACACTAATTTCCGTCCCCGCACCAACTCCGTAGCCGGTGCGGTAAGCCACAAACCATGGCAGATAATGCCCTTAACAATGCCTGGCTCGGCAAATACCCTTTTTAGGAATGCCGTTGCAGGGGGGATCTTCTCCACGTCCTCGGTGTAACGCAGGCGGTCGGAAACCATGCCCGACGGGACAATGATGGCATCATAGGTGCGGAGCTCTTCGTCGCTCATTCCTTCGAAAGTCTCCCAGCAATCCATCGGAGCCCGGTATTCGTGCCCGTGGAAGGTGAGTCTTTCCTGGCCCCACAACCTGGTCAGAAAACGGAGGTCGGCGCCTTCCTCCGGGAAACGGAATTTGTAATAGAAGATCTCATTCTCGAAGTAGTCCGCTTCGAACAGGACCCCGATTTTTTTTCCTGCAAGTTTCATGGTAACAGGGTTTAGGCGTAGATGTATAGTTTAGGTTAAGCCAAAGAACCGTCGGGATGCTGGACCATACCAGCGAAATGGATGGCAATCCTGCCGTTTTCGAGGACCCAGCTATCAGCAAAGCGCATCTCGCTCTTTTGCCCGCCAGCGGTCATCGTAATCTGTTCGGTGATCATCAGCGTCTCCGGATTTTCCGTCTCTGCCCAGAAGACGATTTCCGTTTCGAGGCCATCTATGCCCAGGATCCCCTGCATGTGCTCATTTACCTGGTCGCGGCCTTTATACACGACCGGCGATTTCGAAAAACTGCTGATCAGCGTCGCATCATCGGTGTACTGGTCAAGCAATGCATCGATATTCTTATCGAGGATAAACTGGATATGTTCCTTGTACATCCTGCCCAGTTTGGTATCCGGCACGTTCTTCATGGATTGATTTCTGTTAAAATGAGAGAATGGTTTAGAGCGTAGCCGAGCCCTCATGATATTCGAGACCGTCGACTATGTATTTGGTAATAATTGCCTTACCGGCGCCATTCAGCTTTACTTCCCAGGTCTGGAAAGCATCGCATTTGATACGTTTGCTGAATGGTTCCGGCGCATTCCACACGCTGGCTTCCCACTGCACAACCACCTTCACCGTGGCCTTGTCGCCTTCAATATCGGCTTCGACCGTCTTGACGGTATGTACTTCGTCAAAGAATATGCGGATCACACGCTGGAACCAGCCTTCAAATCCGGCATGGCCGTAGATCGTCACTTCGGGAAAAACCATTTCCAGTTCCGCATCTGCAAGCAGCGGCAGCACTTCTACCATCGGGACGTGAACGTCCAGTTTTTTATACCAATCTTTGGCTAGTTCAACTATGGCTTCCTGAGTTAGCATTGTGATGTCTTTTAAGGTTTGAAATAAAATGATCGGGTGGTTGTGCTTACGAATTGTCTTCCAGGATCATATCGGCGGCTTTTTCACCGATCATGAAACAGGCTGCTACTGTATTGCCGCTGGTCACGGTCGGCATTACGGAGGCGTCTGCCACGCGCAGGTTGGCGATGCCGTATACACGCAGGCGCGGATCGACCACAGCGTCAGGATCCTGCCCGATCCGGCAAGTCCCGGCGGGATGCCAGATCGTCGTGCTTTGACTTTTGATAAAGGCCGGAATGTCGGCCCCTTCCCCGGGGACCATTTCACCGCCATTCAATTCCAGGAATTTAGGCGTATTGGCAAGGTTCCTGACGAGTGCTACGGCTTTGGACAATACAGCCACATCGGCTTCGCTGTCCAGGTATTTCGGGTTTACAACCGGAGCGTCAGCAGGGTTTTTGGATCGGAGTGTTACCTCTCCCCTGCTTTCGGGCTGCACCAGTATCGGCAGGAATATACACACGGGGCCTCCAAGGTCAGGTAAAACAGGTGCCAGTGGCTGTGGCAAGCTGGGCGTAAAATTGATCTGGAGATCGACCGGGCTGTCTTCGTTTTTAGTGTTCACAAAAAGCGCATTGCCGGTCAGTAGCGTCGTACGGGGCATTGCTATTTTGGAACGGAAGATCATAGGCAGTTGCAAATGATCCTGTAAATTTTTGCCTACCCCCGGCAAATCGACAAACACCGGAATGTCGTGGGCCCGCAACGCTTCCGCAGGACCGATTCCGGAAAGCAGCAGCAGTTTTGGCGATGCTAATGCACCTGCCGACAGGATCACCTCCCGCGACGCCAGGGCATGCCAGGTCTGTCCCCCATGCCGCAACTCAACGCCAAAAGCATTACCATGTTCGATTAATATGCGCAAGACCAGTGCCTCGGTAATTATCGTCAGGTTTTCGCGATCGGCCACCGGGTCCAGGAATGCAGAAGCACCGCTGTCCCGCTGACCATTTTTGCTGATGTGGAACTGGAGCAACCCGGCACCGTTCTCTTGTCGCATACCATTGTAGTCCCAGTGAGGCCCGTCGAAGCCCAGTTCTGTGGCACCAATGGAGAAATGTTCTGAACGCATCACCTCATCCGGGCAGTCGCGGATACTCAGCTCCCCACCTGTTTCGTGATATTCCGAAGCACCGTTTTCAAAATTTTCCGATTTTTTGAAATAGGGCAAAACGTCCTTGTATCCCCATCCTGTGGCACCTTTGGCTTCCCATTCATCGAAATTACCGGGGTTGCCACGCACATACATCATCGCATTCAGCGACGTACTGCCGCCCAGGACTTTTCCCTGATTGATCACGATCTGGCGTCCGCCGAGACCTTGCTGCCGCGTCGTTTCAAGTTTCCAGTCGAGGTTTGAACCCCAAAGGCTCACAAAACCTGCCGGGTCTTTAATGGCCGGTTCGCTGTCGGCGCTACCTGCTTCTATCAGTAACACTTTGCGTTGTGAATCAGCGCTGAGGCGGTTGGCCAGCACACTGCCCGCAGCTCCGGCCCCCACAATGATAAAATCGTATATCTGATTGTTCAGCATCTCAAAGGTGAAGGGTTTAGATGGTCAGCTAATGTGAGCAATTGATTTTCACCCACTCCGACCGGTGGTCTCCTTCCAGCACCAGGTCGATCAGGAAGGGCTTATCGTCGGCCAGCATCCGCTCGATTGCGGGGCCTATTTCCTCCTCCGTTTCAACTCTTACCGATTCCACGCCCATCGACTGAGCGAGCATATCGAAACGGATCGCGGGATAAGACAGATCGAACGGAAGCGGATAATCGTGTTTGCCAATTTCCCTTTCCTTCCAGTATTGGTCAATATTGAGCTGTAAAAGCTTATAGGAACCGTTGTTGCACACGACAAACTTTGCACCTGTCTGGTGCCGCACCGCGGACCAGAGTGCCTGGATCGTGTACATGGATCCGCCGTCGCCGGAAAATCCGATGACCGTCTTTGACGGATTAGCCAGCTTCGCACCGATTGCGCCGGGAAATCCCACTCCGAGAGACCCGCCGCGGGTAACAAAATAGCTTCCGGCCCGGGTCGGTGGAATGTAACGGCTCACGGCTGGCGAACTGGTTAATGCCTCATCAAAGATGACCGTTTCGTCCAGATCAAGCTTTTCGGCCAGCACCCGTGCAAATTGAGCCATGTGCAGCGGTGCCTTACCCGGTTGCGCGTCATCCAGTTCTTTTTCGCTATTGATTTTCTCCTGCTTTGCACTACCGATCAACTCTATACGTGACTTCGCTGCGGCGGTTTGGCCGGGCGTCATGATGGCTTCGATCGTTTCGGCCAACTCCGCCAGGGAAAGTTTCGGGTCGCTGACTACGCCCAGGTCGACCCGATGATTTTTAGCGATCTCATAAGCATTCAAATCATAATGGATCACCTTTGCACCGGGTGCGTAAATCTCGCCAAGGTCAGGAAATACTTCAGGCACCATGTAGGTCCCAACGATCAGATTAACATCTCCCCTGGTCGTAATGGGATGGCTGTAAGACCCGAACATATGTCCGGTCGTACCCTGGTAAAGCGGGTGCGTATTGTCCATAACCACATCCCCGAATTCGACTCCGTAAACCTCAGCACCTAATAATTCAGCCACGCGGGTCAGTTCCGTGATAGCCCCGGAATATGCGACTCCGTCGCCCACAAAAATCATCGGTTTTTCTGCTGCAACGAGCATTTCCGCCGACTGACGGATCAGGCTGGGTGCGGGCGATACCCGGGTAGAGGGAATGCAGGATGGAAAGACGGGTTCGTCATTGATTTCATCCAGCACATCCATCGGCAGGCATACGTATACGGGCCCCATTGGTGGCGTAGAGGCAATCTTAACAGCCTTGCGTAACGTCCGCAGCAACGATTTCGACGAGGTGGCCATAGTCGAAAATTTCGTAACCGGTGCCATCATGCCGACCAGGTCGTTGGCCATTTGGGCGTCCATATTCATGTATTGCACGCCAGCGTCGGACCCGATAACAACCAGCGGGGCATGCCCTCTTTTCGCCTGATATACGGCGCCGACTGCATTGCCGATCCCCGGCGAGCTGTGCAGCTGCACGAGGGTAGGCTTTTGTGTGGCTCGGGCGTAACCGTCAGCCATCATCACCGCGATGGTTTCCTGCAACGTAAGGACGTATTTCATCTCAGGGTACTCGGCCACGGCATCCAGGAATCCCTGCTCAACCGTGCCCGGGTTACCGAACATGTATTCCATGCCATCCGCGAGGAACTGCTCGATGATCTTTTGATTTCCGGTCTTACCAGCCATAACGTTTGAGACCTTTATCGAGCACATTGACAAACTGCTCCCCGAATTCGAACGAGCATTGCAGCGAACGCGCCGTAATGAATGGATAGTCCACGATCACCGACGTTTCCTTTCCGAAGTTACCATGGTATTGTCCTTCCGGGCCTACGGCATCCGCCAGGATGTATTCCAGTACGTATGGCGGAGGTCCCATGTTCAGATCGGTATGCAGGAAACCGGTTCCATCGTGGTAATCGTATTCGATGCAATGGCCTGTAACATGTTTGCCGCGGATAATGGACCGGCGCTCATTGAAGTCCCTGGCAAAAACCAATGGAGCAACACCATAGCAGATACCTGCTACCGGCATTTGCTTGTTATAAAATCCCAGTACCAGATCGTGGACCCGCTGGTTGTTCACCATATCGATGATCGGACCGCTGCCACCGACCAGGAACACGGCCGCATACTCTTCCGTGAGCTTTTCCTGGGCAATTTTCAGATCGGAATAGTACTTCTCAAATGTCCGGAGAAAATCAGGTGTTGAGAAGTAAGGGCGTTCCGGGACGAGATCTTTCAGGCTATGACGTGTTTCGAGGCGGTTTGTCGCTTCGAAGGCCTTCACCTTTTCAGCTGCCAGCGGAGTCGTCACACAGACGCCCAGCGGTGGATCTACATAAGTCGTATCATAGCTGGGAGGCAATGCTTCCGCTTTTTTGCCATTGGGTGTCACGAATTCGACGGTGTAACCCGCCTCTTCGAGCTTTTCGAGCGGACCAACGAGCTCAATGCCCCAGTAACCGTATTCCGACAATACGGCGAGTATTTTCTTTGACATAAGATTCAGTGTTTCGGAGAAATCTAAAAAAGAGGATAAACTGATAGGGAGGAGGATTTAGTAGTTGGGGGATCAATGTCCGGGGGGCGGCGGTACTACGCCCAATTGCTGCAACAAGCCCAGTTCGTCGACATTGGCCCATCGCTCGGCGATCTTGCCGTTGTTGAGGCGCACGGTGGTGGTCCCGGTCATGGTGATCGGTTTGCCTGATGGCGGCATTCCCATAACACCACCGGTATCGGTACCGTTAAGTCTCCATCTGTGAACGACTTTGTCACTAACAAAAATCTGGTCTTCGATCGTCAGCTGCACGTCTGGCATTGCCCCGCGAAACATCCCGATAATACCTTTAAAACTGGCTGAGCCCGGCTCGGAAACTGTCTTGCCGCCTACCTGTGAGTGATCAATGGCGTCGGCTGTCAGTAGGTCCTCCCGCACGATACCGGTGTTCCAGGCCGCTTCGAAAAACTCGATGCAAATTGCATTGTTCTGTTCTGCTGTAAATGACATAGTTGAAATATTTAAGGGTTGAAAAGTATGAATGCTTTAGGCTGTAGGCTGTAAGCCAAATGCGGTCTGTTTTATAGTCAATTTCAAAACAGTAGCTTATAGCTTATGGCTCGCATTTACCGTGAATGGTCTTCCATTTTGAAATGCTTCTACGATCCAGGCGGTATTAATATAGTTTTTAAAGAGGGTAACCTGTCCTTCATCGTTGGTCTCCACGACATGCACGACACTCGTTTTGAACGGCAGGCCAGTGGCCAACGATGTACCGGCTTCGTCGATCACGATAGCGGCGACATTGTCCTGATAGATCATCCGTGTGGGTTTGAAATGATCGAAATGCATGGTTTCCAGGATCTGGCTTGCCGATTCGGCCGCTGCATCCGGGCCTATCCGCTCGCCCGCCCATGAAAGCAGATCCGGAGGGCCGAAAATATCCCAAACCACATTGGCTGCAAACACTTTCCTTACTTCGGGTACATTCAGCCCCTGCAGGGCAGCATACATCGCCTTCACCGTCCTGACCGTCTGCGGAGGCCTTTCGAAAACATTTGTGTCGAACACGATGCTGTCTGTCGTTCGTTCGGCCGCCACGGGCTGGATCACATGATAATGCGGATCATTCCCTACCGGCGGGATCGTGAAGGGCCTGCCGCCAAAAATCGCTTCGATGAGGGGAAATGTGTCGCGGTAGTATTGTAATTGACTGATCTTCCCATTCCTGACAGTCACCCAATGTACCACACCCCCACTGTAAGGAACACCGTACCGGGACTCGCCGCTCCCGTGCAGTACAACCGCAACCGTGTTGCCCTGCGCGATGTACCGGCTTGGTTCCAACCTATCAACTGCGAGACCTTCGTTGAGTAAAACAAAATATTTTGAAACGCCCGCATGTCCTTTCCAGCTTCCTGCCCAGGGCATGATATCGGTTGGGCCGGCTACTTCCCACACCACATCTTTCGCCAAAAAGTCCAGCACATCGGACAGATTATTAGCCTGCCATGCTCTGTAAAAATCCCGCAGCAATGCTACCGGGTCCAGGTCGAAGGCATTAACGTCGGCTACTATCGCGATTTCTTTACCTGCCGTTGTCCTGATGACAGTGTCCCGATCGCGCTGGCTGAAGCGCAGCCCCCTTCTCGAAAGCCCCGGTGTGTTGATGACCAGCACACCATTGTCGGCATCGAAACCGTCGACAATCACCGGTTCAGCGGGAAGATCCCCGTCGGCGATCAGAAATTGCGCTGCGCTTTTTGTCTCCATGCCGAATGGGTGTTATAGCACTTTGAGTTGCTGAAGTAACCCAAGGCTATCCTGAGCGACCCACATTTCTACGATCTTGTTGTCCTTGATCCGGAAAATATCGATTCCCTGGTCGTACACCTGGAGGCCGGTTGTATCCCGTCCCAGAAACGTGCCTGTGTTGGTGGCCACATACGACCAGCGGCTCACCACCTTGTCTCCGTCTGCCAGCTCATCGTGCAGTGTGAAATGCACGTCGGGAAATGCCAGCAGGGCTGTTTCGAACCATTTGCGCAGCGTGGGCGGTTGGTGTGCCTGCCCGGGCGGGAAGTGGAACGTTACGTCCTCGACGGCGATTTCGTCCAGCACTTCGCCTCTCTTTTCATTCCATAGTTCAAACCAATACCGGCGCACTATGGCTTTGTTGTCTTCTGTCTGTGTCATGGGAGTCAGGAAGGAATTGCACCTAATTGTTGCATCAGGCCGAAATCATTTTCATTGACATGAACGGAAGCGATCCTGCCATTTTTGATGGTAAAAATATCGATACCATAATCCTTGATATGGTTCCCGGTCGGTGCAGCGCCCAGAAATTCGCCCTGATGCGTGCCCTCGATATTCCAGCGACTGGCTACCTTGTCGCCTTCCGCGGTTTGCCTCATGACATTGAACTTAATGTCGGGAAATGCATTGCGGAGATAAGAAACAAAGCCTTTGAATGCGGGGTATCCGGCGATCGGCTCGGGTTGGGTTGGGATGATAAATTTAAAGTCGGGATCAAGGATTTCTTCCACGACCTCCAACTTACCCTGGCTCATAATTTCATCAAAGTACCTTGAAGCCAGTTGGTTATGTAGCTCAAAGTCAGGAGCGGCTACGGCGGCATCGGAAGGTAATACACCAAGCTGGAGCATCAGACCCAGGGTATCTTCATGGCCGATGGACTCGACGATCTTTCCGTCCTTGATCGTATGCCAGGTCATACCGTCTATCTCAAAGTATTTGCCTGTCGCTTCCACATTGCCTTTAATCGTCAGTAATGGGCTGCCGGTATGCGTGCCCCCTCCTCTCCACCGGGTGATCACCCAGTCGCCGCCTGCTACCATCTCCTGCGGATTGATGTAAAAATCGGGGAAAGCACCATGCAGCATATGCACCAGGCCCATGAAGCCATCGGGGCCGTGGAAAGGCTCCGGATGCGTGGGGAGGGTGAAAATAAAGTCCTGCGCCAGGATTTCCTGAGCAGTCTGCTCATTCATCCCGTTCATGATCTGGTAGAAATAACGTCTGGAAATTGCCTTATTCTGATTCATTTTCTTCTGCTTATCAGGTGAAAGGTTTGGTTTAGCAATTCAAATGGGCACCGCTTACTGTGCTATTCTGTTTCAAATATCTCCACATCCGCTTCCACGGACTTTCAAATACTGACCGAAACTGAAAAAAACCGATGTGAACTCTTTGAATCCCGAAGTCAAACCGTTCCCTCAGACTGTCAGGCTGAAAAAAACGGCATCAAATTTCCTTTTCACGGATTGAAGCAGAATTTATCGTACCTGAATTCACCCCAAACGCATTTTTTTATTCGTAAATGCTGATGTAGAACTAGTTATATAAAAATGGATTTGACTATATTGGAGGCAGAAATTTCGGGCTGGCTCCTTGATTGCTTTTTTTATACTATTTTGCACTTATCCGGTAGTAAAATTTCTACTTTAATCAGTATTATTGCAGCCGGACCCGCTTACCCCGCACAAATCAGCAATCTAAGCCGCAGACAGGCCGATTTTTTACGCACATTTCTGACAGCGCTGCCGCATCCGGCAATACACCTTAAAATACTATGGCATAACCAGCCTGTGATGATTTTGCTATTCCTTTCAAGTACCTATTAACACTACCTTTCACAACTTAAAAGATTCTCTTCTATGAAACCTTTGAACCTCCTGGTCGTTGCGATCCGAAACGAATGGCTGGGGTTGCTGGAAGACTCCCTGAGTTATGCCGGCTATCAGTTCCGAATCAAGCAGGCCAATTCCAAGCAATCCGCTATTAAAGCATTTCATGAAGCCAAATACGATCTGCTGATCTCTAACTGCATCCTGCCCGACGGTAAGATCACCGACCTTGCCAATGTACTGGGCAGCCAGCTTCCCTGCCTGGTCATGACGGAAGGACATTGCCCCGTCACCGCGGAGCGTGTGCTGGCCGTAACGGAAACGAATTATTATATCAACTGCTCCAACAAGCTCGGCTGGATCCCTGCACTCGAAAACACGCTTTCGAAATGGGAAGACAATGCCAAACAAAAACTCGATCAGCACGTTCAGAACCACGATAATCTTTATAAAAAGGTGCTCTCTCGCTGCACCGAGCTATTGATTACACACAAGAAAGCCAACCAGGCCATTTCGGAAGTCCTTCGCCTGCTGACCGACGTAATGGACCTGAGCCGCGCCTATCTTTGCCTCAGAACCGCAGCCAGCCATGGTGAACCGCTCATTACCAGGCAAACCGAGGCCGTCGCATCCGGTGTTTCATTAAAACACAACCTTGCCAGAGACTCCGCTGAAATCCCTTACCTGAAACGATGGGCCGCGCTGTTCGAAGCGGGACTGACGGTGGCTGAAATGAACAACCTGCTTCCTGCCGCTGAGCAGCAGCTGTTTACCCGGCACGACATCCAGTCATTCCTTGCTGTCCCCATCCGCATTGGCGGCAGCTGGATCGGATATATCGCGATCGAAGATGCCTTGAATCCCCGGGAATGGTCCGAAGCCGATGAAGCGCTGATGCATTCGGTGGCTGACCTGATCCAGAAAAAACATTTCACAACTGCCCCATCATCCCGGCATAACCCTGAATTACTGACCAGCCCGGCATGAATGCTGATCTGAATTACCGGAACGGGATGTCGTTAGGTTGGCGTCTCTGTTTCATTTTAAGCCTGTTCGCTACCATTCCCAGGCTGATATTCGTATGGACATCGCTGTTCAGTCCCACCGAATTCGGAATGGGCGTGCTGGATATTTGTATCCAGTTTATCATCAGTTTTGAGTTTGCGTGGATGTTTGTATACATCTGCCTGCAACATACCTACCAGATCCCGAGCTGGTTCAACCGCCAGAATCCGTGGATACAGGGATTGTTGCTCATTATTCTTTTTCTCGGCATCAACGAGATCCTGTTTCAGCTTAAAATTGCGCTCGACGACGACAATTCAGATATCGTCATTTTCCGGGTAGTTTACTATCTCTACCACGTTCTGTTACTGGTTGCGATCCTCGGTTTCCGGAACTTTCTGCTCACTACGCAGGAAAATCACAAGATCGGAATGGAAAACGAGCAGCTCAAACGTGAACAGCTCAAAGCGCAGCTCGAAGCGCTCCGCAACCAACTGAACCCGCATTTTCTTTTCAATGCGCTCAATATCCTCAACATTTCGATTATTACAAATCCGGACCTCGCCCAGCGCATCGTACTCGATTTGTCCGATATCTTGCGATACAACCTCAAAGTGCAGAACCAGAACCTGATCCTGCTCAACGATGAACTTGCTGCTGCCCGTGCGTACCTGGACCTCCACAAGGCACGGTTCGGGGAAAAAATGGCATTCGAATTCGTCGGAACCGACACCAGCAGGGAGTGGTACATTATTCCGCTGTCGTTGCAGTTACTGATCGAAAACGCCATCAAACATAACGTGATTACGTCCAGCCAGGTTTTGCTGATCCAGATCCGGCTCAACGAGCAGGAAAAACAAGTAGTCGTCATGAATACCGTCAACAAGAAGCTCAACGCGCCCAGTACAGGCATCGGGTTACAGAACCTCGATAAACGGTACCGGATCCAGACCGGCCAAAAACCGTCGCTGACGGAAGATGAACAACAATTTACAGTAAAAGTACCCTTGATTGAAGCTCCATGACAAGAATCCTGATCATAGAAGATGAGCAGCCCGCCGGGCAGTACCTTACCCAGTTAATCCAGAAAGCCGATCCGAAAACTTATATTCTGGGCGTGATCGAGAGTGTAGAGAATGCGATCGAATGGCTTAGCAGCAATCCTGTTCCGGACCTGATCTTCCTGGATGTCCAGCTCGGTGACGGCACCTGCTTCCAGGTATTTGAGCAGATTTCCATCGGTTGCCCCGTTATCTTCACAACGGCCCATGACGAGTATGCGTTGCGGGCTTTCAAACTCAACAGCATTGATTACCTGCTGAAACCGATCCGGCCCGAGGCTTTGAAGTTCAGTCTGGACAAATACTACCAGCTCAACCAGGAGAATGCGATCAACAAGGTGAAGTACCTGGAAGAGCTCATGCACACGGAGATCCTGAACCGCAAAAATCCAAGGAGAAGCTTCCTCGTTCCTTACCGTGATAAACTCATTCCCCTGAAAGACTCCGACTTCGCCTGGCTCACGATCCGGAACAGCGTTGTTGTAACGACCCTGCACGACGACCGGAATTTCGTGCTGGACAAGACCCTGGAAGAGCTTGAAAACCAGCTCGATGCATGCAGTTTCTTCCGGGCCAACCGGCAGTTTATCATTTCCCGGCAATGCATTACGGAAATTGAGCTTTACTTCAACGGCAGGCTGCTGGTCAGGACCTCGCCTGCATCGCCGAACCAAATCCTGATTTCAAAAGAACGGGTACCTGTTTTCAAAAAGTGGTTTGAGGAACAGATGTAAAAATCCAGGGGTGGATTTGGTGGTTTGATCAACGAAATTTGCTGTTTCGCCAAAGTTCGGGTAAAGTTTAGGAAGTCAATGTAAATCTTCGCGGCATCATCTATTCTTTACCCGATGTACACCGCCCGCGAAATCAAACTGAGGATCATATTGTCCTTTGCCTGGAAAGCCATTCTGTTCTGCTTCCTTTATGCCACATCCTTGTGTGCGCTCAGTCAATGGCTGGGTATTGCAATCGGTATTTCCTTTGTGCCGATTGGCCTCATCGGTACGGCAGTAGCTTTTTATGTGGGTTTCAAAAACAATTCCTCCTATGAAAGGCTTTGGGAAGCCCGACGTATCTGGGGCGCGTTCGTGAATGCAAGTCGCACCTGGGGTGCGCAGGTAAGTACTGGCGTACATGCGGAGGAATCGGTGAAGTCGCAACTCATGCACCGGCACATTGCATACGTCAATGCAGTCCGAATCCAGTTACGCGCTAAAAGTGTATGGAATGACACCGGCACCACAGCCCATTCGGTTGTTAAAACGCATCATAATGCCGCAGATGCATCGCTTGAAAATCTACTACGACAACTCGTCAACAAAGAAGAGTCTGCATATTTTCTTTCCAAAAAAAACCCTGCTACCCACATCATGAAGGTCCAGGCCGCGCAGCTCGATATTTTACTTCAAAACGGGCAGATCAATGAAATGGCGCACTTCCACATGATGAACGTCCTTCAGGAGTTCTACAATCAGCAAGGCGCAGCGGAGCGGATCAAGAATTTCCCCTTTCCGAGGCAATATGCCTATTTCAGCAAAGTTTTTGTGTGGCTTTTCATCCTGGTGCTGCCATTCGGATTGATCAACGAGTTTGCAAAGCTGGGTGAAAACCTGATCTGGCTTACTATACCGAGCTACATGCTGATTGCCTGGGTTTTCAACACCATGGAAGTAGTAGGCGACACCAGCGAAAATCCGTTTGAAAATGCCATTAACGACATTCCGATGACGGCCATTTGCCGGACTATCGAGATCGATCTCCGCGAGATGCTCGACGAAAGTGATATCCCTGCTCCCATCACCCCCATTAATCATATTTTAATGTAATCATTATGCTCGAACAAGTCCGGAAGTACTTTCCTAATGCCGTCCCGTCGAATGAATTTGTATTGAATATCTATCAAAAACTCACACCGTACGAGCTTACGCCTGACAAAATCCTGTTGGCGCATTCCATTTGCTCGGACGACGTCAATGCTATTGAATACCCGGAAAAAGGGCGACAAATGCTGGGGCCGTTCAACCTTGGTGGCCTGAATGGTTATCCGTTTACCGGACTTACCGGCATGAGCGCATTCGCGCACCACGTGCCCGAAGATGGAGCTGCGCTTATATTCTACGCTCCACATATCGGCGTAAGCGCCGAAGGAGAACTCGGTAAAATCCTTCGCGTAGGCCAACACGAAACTTCCAGTTGCTGCGGCGCAGCCATCCTCGCATTGAACCGCCTCCTAAAAAACGAAATCATCCCCGGAAACAAACCCGAGGATGATTATCAGCAGCATACTTTACAATCTTTTCTGTATCAGGAAAAAGACCGGATCCTGAATGCCGTCCACCCGATTAAAGAAGCGACGGAAGTGATTTTCGAGCAATCCGGCAAACTCATCGACCACCTCATTCCGCAAACCACCTTTACCGGAAAGCACATCTTTGTAGCTGGTGCGATCATTATTAATACGGATTGGCAGCACGGGTCGTTTTTGGAGTTACGGCGGTTTGAAAAAGTGGCCCCAAACAACTAACCTAGGATTCCGCCGATGCTAAGATCCGGCAAGCACCTTGCCATATTCGATCACCCCATTCTGGTATTTAATATACGACCTTGCCCTTACTCTGGCAGGTGCATTGATTGGCAGGACTTTGCTGTGCTTGCCGAGAGCCAGCGGCAAGTCGAACACAACCTTATTGTCCGATAAGTCCGGATCTTTCGTCAATTGTTCGCTCAGGTTATTTGTATAAACATATACAACGCCATATTCCGCGATTGGTAGACTCCCCAGCTCTCTCACATCTATTTTGGCAAAAACAAACCCGTTTATAGAAGCAGTTGGCTCGGCTTCTATAACCGCGGTATCATACCAAATGTACTCCAATATGTTTCCATAGACAATTGAATCATCTGAAAGGATCGCGTATGCGCGATAGTACATTCTTTCAAAGCTACTTACAGGGAGATTGTGCCCCGTCTTGTAGCTTCCGGCTTTATCAGGATTACTTACAGTCGCTACTTTTGTATCGGAAACAGTTGGCACAGCATGAAATGAAGGGTTATTTACAAACCTTAGTGAGTAAACAATACCGATTTCTTTAATAGGCTTCGACCCGATATTTTCAAGTTCTGCACCAATAATATAGAAATTCTCAGGTTTGTAATTCAACCTTGTCTCAATAGTCTTAATAACAGGTGCTACTGCTGTTTCGGGCTGAGGCGCATGATCCGTACAGGAAAAACAAAAGAACAAGACAAACGCGAGCAGTCCGCCAATTCGGATAGATAATTGTTTCATGGTTTGATTTCGTTTAAATGGATGTATTTAGCTATTCCAAATACAATTATAGATTGGTTGGCTGGGCATTTCAGCACCCCAAATGGCACGGATAATCAAACGGCAATCAATCAATTATTCATCGGTTTTCGAACCTATTGGGGAGCAACGCCATCTTGCCTCACATGCTTCCTGTTAGATATGAGAAAAAGGGTGACTGCTCCTGTCCCCGCCAACAACACTCGCCAAATCCTTCAAAGGAATCCATTGAAAGCGCCCGTTGGGAAATTCCTCATTCGCTGGGTCGTAGCTAACGCTTACTTTTTGACATGCACTTTATAACGCCAGTATTCAATGGTGTCGTCCGTGTACTCGCCTAGCTTCATTTCCATACAACATGGATGGATTTTAGGATCGGCAGGACAGCCTGAAATAGCCGATGGCAGGGGAAAGTGTCAATTGCACCTGATTAAGCTGCAATGGTTTGGCCGGAAAGCATTTTCGCTCGGCCAGGAGGATTTCCTGATCAGCCTTCGCCGCATCGTAGCACAGACGAACAGGTCAGTAATTCACCCGGAATGCGGATAAATCGGGTAGCTGTTTCTTTTTCCGGCCCAGCTCGTATTGGTAAATCAGCTGCCCCAGATTTTTCATAAAAGGATAACAAACTTCCTTGTATTCATAACGATCGTCGTTATAGACGCCGTCTTCGTTTGACTGGACGACTGCGCTAAGCAAAAATTCTACTTTGTTCTCAAAGTCCACGACATAGGCATTGTCGATGATGAACCCATATGAATCGCCGTATTTATTGAAAATCCTGATATTCGGCCGGGGGATCGTTTCCTTATCCGCTCCATAGAAAAGAAATTTGGCGTACAAAGGCCAGTACTCCTGCGGATCATACTTTGGGTAGTCGCTTTCTGTTGGCAATTTACTCATGTAGGTGTAAATCAACCGGTAATCATCCGGCATCAAATGGAACCGTTCCGAAATGGAAAATGCCTCAGGAAAAAGCAGTTTCTTCATCACCTTTTGCTGGTCGGAAAGGCTGAATGCATTCCTGTTCGCCATATTGAATGGTTTGTTCACAAGCCTGTCGGAACTATCCATGTAGGCACGTCCCATCAAAGTGTTGGTGAGGTTCAATGGGTAATCCTTCAAATCAAACTGCCCTGGTTGGCTAAACAGTAATTTTGATCCTTCGTAAAAGCGGATAGGATTAGTATGTCTGGAAGTCTCTTCGGTGTCTTTGACAGCATAGCGGTTGAGAATCCGGCTGGTCCTGAGACCATGATCTGCCAGTCTGCGATTAATCTCCGCGCGACCGATCCATTCATAAAGCCGGTTATAGGCGTCATTGTCGCTTACCAGCAGAATCTTTTTAATGTAATGCTCCAATGAAGGAAATCCGTTTGCCGACGAGCTGTCCCGCTCCACAGCCGTTTGCCTGGTAAAGTCGGCCTCCGTGATCATGGTGCTCGTTTTGCTCAAACCGGGAATTCCCAGCTCGTTCAATTTTTCCAAAGCAAAGATCACCGTCGGCAGCTTAACAGTGCTGGCCGGAAAGAAATAGTGAAGATCGTCCAGATTATAGCTGAAACTCTTGAAATGCGGCACGTTCTTTTTGTCACGATCGATCTGCGTATACAGGATCTGAACCTGGTTCTTTTCGGGATGATTGAGTATCCCACTGAAAAGATCCGGACGGCCTCGGAGCAGCTTCCCGAGGAACAATGTATCGGGCTTTTGTGCAGCCGAGATCAGGCTGACGGACAGTAGCAGGGTTATGAGCAGGAGTTTAGGCATCGGATGCTTGTTGAGTCAGAGGACTGAGACCCTGGCTAAGTCCCAGGCTGAAGTCCTGGGTGCAGATGAGTAGTTACTCGTCCCAATTATCCAGGTATGAGCCCTCCTCGGTTTTAACTGAATGGGCCACGGCCTCATTGATCTCTTTCATTTCAACCGGTGTCAGGTCGCGCCATTTGCCGGTGGGCAGGTTCTGGAGCGTCACGTTCATAATCCGGACCCGTTTGAGCTTCGTTACATGATAGCCCAGGTATTCGCACATCCGGCGGATCTGACGATTAAGTCCCTGCGTGAGGATGATCGTAAAAACGTAGCTGCTTTCCTTCCTGACGAAACATTTTTTTGTGACTTGTCCCAATACCGGCACACCAGACGACATTTTTTGTACAAAATCGGGAGTAATCGGTTTGTTAACCGTCACCACATATTCCTTTTCATGGCTATTTCCTGCCCGCAGGATCTTATTGACGATATCACCGTCGCTGGTCAGGAAAATAAGTCCCTCCGAAGGCTTATCGAGCCTCCCGATCGGAAAAATGCGCTCCTTATGCCGGATGTAGTCGATGATGTTGCCTTTGATATGCCGTTCCGTCGTACAGGTAATGCCCACCGGTTTGTTGAATGCAATATACACCGCCGCTTTTTTTACTTTCAAGGGCTTTCCGTTGATTCTTACATCGTCTCCTTCCGATGCCTTATCGCCCAGAACAGCCACACGGCCATTCAACGTCACGCGACCTTGCTCCACGAGCTTGTCCGCTTCCCGCCTCGAACAAAAGCCTGTTTCGCTGATAAATTTATTGATCCTGATTGGCTCCACTGTTTAAATGACCTTTTCCCTCGTCAAGGTTTGCTAAATAGCAGCCAAATTAATCCAAATCGGAAAAAATATGTGGTTACAAACAAAGATTCCCTGGTTTTTCCTCTTTATCTCACAATTCTAAATCTATTCCATCATCAAATAGAACAATTGCCGGTCTATGAAAAATCGCTTTTTACTGAGTCAGCTCTTAATCTGGATAACAATCTTTTCCCTGCACGCGCAGCCGACCAGGCGCCCGGTCGAGGTGATCGTCACCACCGACCGTGACGACTGGACCTACAAACCCGGTGATAAAGTGCAGTTTATCATTACCGTATTGCGCAATGGTAATCCCGTGAAAAATGCCCAGGTCCGTTACGAAATCGGTCTCGAAAAACTCGACCCGACCATTAAAGAAAACAAAACAGCTGCAAATGGCTCTCTGACCATCGATGGCGGAACTTTAAAAACGCCCGGTTTCCTGCGCTGCATTGCCTGGGCCACCGTCGACGGAGCGGAATTCCGAGGGCTGGCCACGGCCGGTTTCGATCCGTTGAAAATACAGCCAACCGTTGCAAACCCCGAAGATTTCGACACTTTTTGGGATACTGCAAAAAAGGAACTGGCAAATGTGCCCATGGACGCGAAGATGACTTTGTTGCCGGAACGCTGTACCGAAAAAACGAATGTGTATCATCTGAGCCTGCAAAACAACCGTCCCGGCGTACGTGTCTACGGGATTTTGAGTATTCCCAAAAAAGAGGGTAAGTATCCCGCATTGCTGCGCGTTCCCGGAGCAGGCGTACGTGCCTATGCAGGCGACGTAGCCACGGCCGACAAAGAGATTATCACGCTGGAAATCGGTATTCACGGCATTCCCGTAACCATGAACCCGTCGGTGTATCTGGATATGGGCCAGGGCGTATTGAACGGCTACCCGGCCTACAATCTGGATGACAAGGATAAGTTCTATTACAAAAGGGTTTACCTCGGCTGCGTACGCGCCAATGATTTCCTGACCAGCCTGCCACAGTATGACGGCAAAAATCTGGCCGTAACCGGTGGAAGCCAGGGCGGCGCATTATCGATCATCACTGCCGGCCTGGATCAACGGGTCAAATGGCTGGGAGCATTCTATCCTGCACTGAGCGATGTAACCGGCTACCTGCACGGACGCGCTGGCGGATGGCCCCATTATTTTGATAAAAACGGGGTTAAAACCAATAATACCAAAGAGAAACTTAACACCGTGGGCTATTATGACGTGGTCAACTTCGCGAGAAGGGTTAAAGTGCCAGGCCTTTACATCTGGGGCTTCAACGACGAAACCTGTCCTCCTACTTCGATGTATTCGGCCTACAATGTCACAACTGCCCCTAAAGAGCTGAAACTCTTCCTCGACACCGGACACTGGACTTATGCCGAAGAGCGGGAGATCATGAACAATTGGCTGGTCGAAAAACTGAAAGGCAAATAACCAAAGAAAGTATACCGAAACTCATTTTATGGATCGCAGAACATTCATTGAAAAGTCGGCGCTTGCCGGTGCGGCTTTTTCGTCGCTTCCGTTGCTTACCGCATTGAAAAGGGCAGCTCCGTATCGTACGGCGCTGATCGGCGCAGGCTGGTGGGGGACGAATATTTTACGCTGTGCCGTTCAGGCCGGAGAATCGAAACTCGTTGCATTATGCGACGTGGATCAGAACCAGCTAAAAACGTGCGCGGAAGTGTTTTCCAAACTCACACCGGATAAACCAAAACTCTATGGCGACTTCCGGGAAATGCTGGCGAAGGAAAAGCCGGAGATTGTAATCGTCGCCACGCCCGATCACTGGCATGCACTGTGCTGTATTGCCGCCATCGAATCAGGGGCACATGTATATGTCGAGAAACCCATTTCGCATACCATTCGGGAGGGCCGGGCGATGGTCAATGCAACACGGAAGCATGGGCGCATCGTGCAGGTAGGAACGCACAGGCGCGTATCCCCGCACAATGTGTCCGGGATGGAATTCCTGAAATCAGGCAAGGCCGGTAAAATAGGAATGGCGCGCGCATTCGTGCATTACGGGGGCGGATCTGGTCAGAAAACGCCTGATTCAGAGCCGCCGCAAGGCATGGATTGGGATTTTTACTGTGGCCCCGCCCCATTGGTTCCTTACAACAAAACCATCCACCCGCGCGGGTTCCGTGGTTACCTCAATTTCGCAAATGGCACACTCGGCGACTGGGGGATTCACTGGCTGGACCAGGTGCTGTGGTGGTCGGAGCAAAAGTACCCGAAGAAAATTTATTCCACAGGAGGCCGAGCGATCCGGCAGGACAATACCGATGCCCCGGACCATCAGGTTGCCGTCTATGATTTTGACGGCTTCACTCTGGAATGGGAGCACCGCAATTTCGCAGCCAACAATGCGGAAAAAACACATCCCAACCAGGCCGTAGGAGTTTATTTCTACGGCACGGAAGGGACGTTCCACATGGGTTGGCTGGATGGTTGGACATTTTATCCCACCAATCCCAACAAGCCGGTCATCCATCAGGACGCGCAGCTCAACAAACCCGATGACCAGAATATTCAGCAGCTTTGGGCCAATTTTCTGGACTCGATCAAAAGCAACAAGCCGCCGATCTGCGAAATCGAGATCGGACAGCGGTCGACCAATGTAGCTTTGCTGGGTATGCTTTCGTACAAATTGGGAAGAAGCATCGTTTGGGACGGCGAAAAAGAGCTGATACCCGGTGATGATGAAGCCAATAAGCTGCTTAGCAGAACCTACCGTGGGGATTGGAAATATCCCCAGGTATAGGCATTAATCAATTTTGATAACCTCCGCGGGGATTTTGTGCTGATCCACCAGTTCACGGGTGAAGCGCACGTGCCCGCGGGGGGCCATGAGATACAACTTGGCGCCCTTCATCCCTGCAAGCTCGCTAAGCAGCTTCCATTTAGACAGGTTCCCCTGCATTTGGTCCGTTTTCATGCAGACCTCCAGATAATGCCTGTTAAACATGTTCACGCCCGTTACATCAGGGGTAAAGCGCGTGTTATCCGCTGCCCTTTCATAAGATTTCGGTGTCTCGTATCCTTCCATGTTGGCCTGGATATCCTTAAAACCGTGCGACTTTGCCCACTTAATTACCTGTGGGATGAGTGATTCCTTTTCCATATTTAAATTGTATAATTTTTACCCGATTAAGCGGGGGACTGCTAAAAAAATCCAGCCGAGACTGAAACAGAGGAAGCGCGAGAGAAATAGCTACCCGGTATCCGGGAATTAATGAAAGGTACCTTATTTTCTGGAAATCAACAAATTAACCAGCCCTAAATCAATCTTCCAGCTCATCAAGAAAACTGTTGTAGGCGGAAAGAAGTTCGCGGTGCGCTTTGGCATCCTTTTGTGCCTGAGCAATTTCCACACCTTTCTGATAAATTTCCTCAGCCCTTTCCACCTGGTCCAGTGCTGCAAAAAATGCGCCAGCGTGGTAGTAGGTTGGCAAATAATCAGGATGCCTGGTTAACAGAAGGTCAAAAAAGCGCCGCGCCTCATTAACATCCGACTTGGTGTATTCGATCGCCAGTGCATATGCATTAAACGGATCGGCTGGATCCTCTTCATAAAACGCAAGCAAATTAGTGACTAAAGTGTTATTCATTGAAATTATTATGCTTGCATACCATTTACTTTTCCTTTAATTTGCCCGGGTAAAGTTATTCTCTTCAAACGCAAAGATACGTAACCATACCCTTATGAAAATACTCGTTTGTATAACTAATGTTCCAGATACAACCGCCAAGATAACTTTCACAGATAACAACACCCGATTTAATAAGGCTGGTGTGCAGTTTATTATTGGCCCTTACGACGACTATGCACTGGCGCGCGGAGTCGAATTGAAAGAGCAAACCGGCGGCAGCCTGACCGTCCTGCATGTAGGCGAAGCCGATGCTGAACCGCAGATACGCAAGGCGTTAGCGATCGGAGCCGATGATGCGATCCGTATCAATGCAGAGCCGTTGGACTCTAATTTTACCGCCGTACAGATCGCTCACATAGCCAGTCAGAACAGCTATGATCTGATTTTGATGGGCCGCGAATCCATCGATTACAACAGCGGCGTCGTGCATGGCCTCGTGGGAGAAATACTTGGAATTCCTTCTTATTCTCCGGTCATGAAACTGGAAATCGACGGAAATAATGCCACCTTAACCCGTGAAATCGACGGCGGGAAAGAAGTTTTGCGGGCACCTTTGCCTTTGGTGTTGGGCTGCCAGGAACCCATCGCCGAATGGAAAATCCCCAATATGCGCGGCATCATGACCGCACGGACCAAACCTCTGCAGGTGGTGGAACCCGTGCAGATTGACGACATGACAGTCCCTCAGTCCTACACCCTACCCGCTCCGAAAGGCGCTTGTAAAATGATCCCCGCGAGCGAGGCTGAAACCCTGATCAAACTTTTACAGACCGAGGCGAAGGTTCTCTAAGTTTTTGACCTTTTACACTAATTTGAAATCAACATGTCAGTCCTTATATATGTAGAGCTGGACAATGGCTCGATCAAAAAAACTTCTTTGGAAGCGGTAGCCTACGGTGCGCAGGTCGCCGTGAAAACCGGTATAACCGCCACCGTGCTGGCAATGGGCCAGGCCCAGGCCTCGGAACTGGAAAGAGCCGGGCATTACGGGGCTACCAAGGTCCTGCACGCTGCGGACGACCGGCTGCAACACGAAAACAGCCTCGCCTATGCCGATGTACTTGCGCAAGCCGCGCAGCAGGAAGGCAGTAAGGTCATCATCCTGTCCAAATCCGGGTTAGGAGACGCTATGGCCGCACGTGCGGCGGCAAAGCTGAAAGCCGGGATCGTTTCGGGCGTCACATCCCTGCCCGAAACGGATGGCGGTTTCAGCGTAACCCGCAGTATTTTCACAGGCAAAGCGTTCGCGACCACCGAGCTTAAATCAGATATTAAAGTCCTGGTCGTGCGTAAGAATGCCATTGAGATCGACGAGTCGGCATTAACCGCCCAGGCAGCGGAGGTAGTAGCATTCAGCCCCATACTACGTGATTCCGATTTCAAAGCGACCGTCCTGAGTGTAGAAAAAGCGGATTCCGAGCTGTCCCTCACCGAAGCCGAAATCATCGTATCGGGCGGACGTGGTATGAAAGGGCCCGAATATTGGCAACCACTCCTCGACCTCGCTAAGGCGTTGGGAGCTGCGACTGGTTGTTCAAAGCCTGTCTCTGATCTCGACTGGCGTCCGCACCACGAACATATCGGACAAACGGGTATCAAAGTAGCCCCGAACCTGTACATTGCCTGCGGTATTTCGGGCGCTATCCAGCACCTCGCAGGTGTGAACGGATCGAAGTGTATCGTAGTGATCAATAAAGATCCCGAAGCACCGTTTTTCAAAGCGGCTGACTACGGAATCGTCGGAGATGTCTTCGAGGTCCTTCCTAAATTGACAGAAGCAGCAAAAAGCCTCAAATAAGAACGCAGAGGCTATTTTTTGAAATTAATTGAACAGGTATAAATCTAAAAAGAAGCTAAAAATCAACCTGTTAAGTTTATTTGATTTTACCACCGGCCGTACCTGCGGCATCTTAACCCGTGCTGCATTTTTTTATGCAGCACGGGTTATTTATTTTTGCACCTTTGATTCGCCAATGGTGTTTTTCAAACAGGAACACTTTGATAGATTTACATGTTAATGCGTTGAAAATCAACATTCAATTAACATCTGAATTTTATAGACCGGGGTCACCATTGCAATCCGGAGGCAAATTCACCACAACTGTTAACCATTTGCGCATTTAATTTGAACGTGAAAAAAATCAAGTTAGAAATTCTGGGGCTTTCACCAAGCCAATCCCAAGCTGGCTCTTTCGCGCTGGTTCTTGGCGAAGAACTAGGCAACCGAAGGCTGCCCATTATCATCGGTGTCTTCGAAGCCCAGGCGATAGCCGTCCAGATTGAAAACATAGTGCCTAACCGCCCGATGACGCACGACCTGTTCAAATCATTCGCAGAAGGCATGAACTACACACTGAAAGAAATCGTCATCTCCGATCTCAAAGAAGGTATTTTTTACGCCAAAATCGTTTGCACTGATAATTTGCGGGAAGTTGAGATCGATGCGCGCCCCTCGGACGCCATTGCCATCGGACTGCGTTTTGATATTCCTATTTATACCTACGAAACCATTTTATCAGAAGCAGGCATCGTTTCCAGCTCCGTGAGCGAGGAAGAGGATGAAGACGAAGACGCTGTACGCGAAACGATCAGGCCTGCCGGCTCGAAAGAATCACTGCGCGATCTCTCCTTCGACGAACTCCAGCGCATGCTCGATGACGCCCTCAATAAGGAAGACTACGAGAAGGCCGCGAAGATCCGGGACGAAATGGGAAGAAGAAACTGAAAATCCCATTATAGTTAAAAATAGTTAAGGATTGTCCTGCAAAGGGCTGTTTTGAAATTATAATCCTTATTTTTGCCCGAGTCGTTTCCCTGCAAACCGAACCAACGACGAGCGAAATCTACGCTGTTATGCCGAAAAAAAAGAAGATCGGGAGTTATCCCAACGCAATGATCGTGATGAGCCTGACGGCTGCATTGTTCCTGATCGGCTTTTGCGGGCTCCTGGTGATCCAATCCAAAAAACTGGTGTCCATCATCCGTCAGAATATTGAAGTACGGGTGTTTATCAATAAAGAAGTGGCCAAGGCCGGACAGGATTCTGTATTGCAGGTCATCCGTAGCAAGCCATTCGTACTGAAATCCACGGAGACGCAGGCGATCACATTTGTGTCGAAGGAAGAAGCCGCGAAAGAATTCATCGAAGGCACCAAAGAAGATTTTGCCACATTCCTAGGTGAAAATCCCCTGCGGGACAGTTACCGCGTGAAAATTCAGGAAGACTATTTTGAAGAAGCCAAGCTGCAACTCATCAAAAAAGACCTGGAAAAGATTAAAAACGTATATGAGGTGGTTTATCAGGAAGACCTGGCGGACAACATCAATCGCAATGTTACCAAGATCTACATCGTGCTGGCCAGTTTCGCCCTCGTCATGCTGATCATTATCGTACTCCTGGTGAACAATACCATCAAACTCGCCATCTATTCGCAACGCTTCCTGATCCGCAGTATGCAGTTGGTGGGCGCCACCAACGGATTTATCCAGAAACCTTACGTGCTGCGCGGTGCCGTCCAGGGCCTGATCGGCGGCGTTCTGGCGGGCACTATGCTGATCGGACTGCAGCAACTGGCGATCCGCAATGTGGAAGGCCTCGCGATGCTTCAGGAATACGACAAGATCGTGATGCTCGTAGTGATTGTGCTGGCACTTGGCGTTATGATTGGGGTTGCAAGTACCTATCAGTCGCTCGCCCGCTATCTGCGTATGACGCTGGACGATCTTTACTGATCCGTCCGCACCTTATCCTCTTTCAGACTATTCAGAACAGTAACCGATAAATAAAAGTTATGAGTACTTCAAAAAATGAACTCCCATTTTCATCATCCAATTATGTGATGATGCTCACCGGTATCGCGGTAATCCTCGCCGGCTTTCTGATCATGACCTTCGACAGCGAAGAATTCGGTTTCGGCTTTCTTGGTCTGACGCTCGGCCCCATTATCGTCATCACCGGCTTCATCATCGAGTTCTGGGCGATCTTACGTAAACCCACGAATTCATGAGCATCTGGCAGGCGATCATTTTAGCAATTGTTGAAGGAATTACCGAGTTTTTGCCCATCTCTTCTACCGGGCACATGATTATTGCCTCCTCTTTCATGGGGATCAGCCATTTGGAATTTACCAAAATGTTTACGGTCAATATCCAGTTCGGCGCTATTCTTTCCGTATTGGTGCTTTACTGGAAACGTTTTTTCCAGACTACCGACTTCTATTTCAAACTTTTGGTCGCATTCCTTCCGGCTGCCGTGATCGGCTTTCTGCTGAACGACTTCATCGATGCGCTGCTTGAAAACGTTTGGGTAGTAGCGATCTCGCTGTTACTCGGCGGTATCGTTCTGATCTTTATCGACCGCATTGCCAATGATACCCGTGAAAAGGAAATATCCTACGGAACTGCCCTGAAAATCGGTTTCTTCCAATGCATTGCGATGATTCCCGGGGTTTCACGGTCTGCATCAACCATTATAGGGGGAATGTTGCAGGGCCTGTCCAGAAAACAAGCCGCCGAGTTTTCCTTTTTTCTCGCGGTACCGACCATGGCAGCGGCAGGCGGTTATAAACTCCTGAAAACCTACGACACGATCCAGTCGGAAGACATTCAGACGTTACTGATCGGCAACCTCGTGGCCTTTATCGTGGCCATGCTGGCGATCAAATTTTTCATCAGTTTCCTGACTAAGTACGGTTTTAAGGTATTCGGTTATTATCGCATTATCCTGGGCCTGATCTTGCTGGGCCTGCTGGCTTCGGGATACCAGCTGGACGTGGTGTAAGCCATCGTCCCGATTTTTATTACCTCCATCTAAAAGATTTGAAACAAGAAGAGAACATACCCGACGAAGGGGAGGTCATATTGATCAACAAGCCCTTGACGTGGACTTCATTTGATGTCGCAAACAAACTCAAAAGAGCTTGCAAGTTCAAAAAGATAGGCCATGCCGGTACACTGGACCCGCTCGCTACCGGCCTGCTGATCCTGTGTACCGGTAAAAAAACCAAACAGATCGACAATTTCCAGGCACAGGAAAAAGAGTATACCGGAACGCTGGTATTAGGCAAAACTACGCCGTCTGTAGACCTGGAAACGGAGTTCGATGCCGAATATCCGACCAGCCACATCACAGCCGATATACTGGAAGCCGCACGGGCTCAGCTTACCGGCCACATTGAACAGGTTCCGCCTATTTATTCAGCGGTAAAAGTCGACGGTGAACGGCTCTACAAAAAGGCCCGCCGCGGCGAAGTGGCTGAAATCAAGAAGCGGCCGGTGGAGATCAAGCTGTTTCAAATCGATCCCACCCATTTTCCGTCCATCGATTTTAGGATCATTTGTTCAAAAGGTACTTATATTCGCAGTATCGTTCGGGATTTCGGTCAGCTTGCGGGCAGCGGCGCTTATATGAGCGCATTATGCAGGACGCGGATCGGAGATTTCGAACTCAAAGATGCATGGGACCTGACGGCCTACATTCATCAGAAACGAGTAGCTTTGAATTTGGAAGTTGACGAATGAATATTTATCATAGCCTGGATTCCTTTCATAAACTGGAATACGGCGTCGTAACAAGTGGCACCTTTGATGGAGTACATCTTGGACATCAGAAAATACTTTCCCGCCTGAAAGAAATCAGCGAACAATCCGGGGGCGAGACCGTAGTGCTTACCTTCTGGCCTCATCCGCGCACCGTCGTTTCAGAAGACAGCCAGGGTTTGCAATTGCTTTCCACGATCGAGGAAAAAATCGAACTGTTTTCTCAGCTTGGGATTCAACATCTGGCAATCGTCCCTTTTACGCGGTCTTTCTCAGAATTATCTTCGCAAGAATTCATACAGCAGATCCTGGTCGAAAAGATCGGCACTAAAAAGCTGGTGATCGGTTATGACCACCGCTTTGGCCGGAATCGGGAAGGTAGTTTCGAATTTTTGAAAAAAAACTGCTCTGAATATGGTTTTGAGGTAGAGGAAATTCCCAGGGAAGATATCGAGCACACGGCTATCAGCTCGTCGCGAATTCGTAAAGCACTGATTACAGGACACATACACGAGGCCAATGACCTCCTGGGCAGGGCTTACTCCCTGTCTGGAACGGTGGTGAAAGGCAAACAACTCGGCCGGACCATTGGATTTCCCACCGCCAACATTCATGTGCATGAATCGTACAAGCTGGTCCCGATGAATGGCGTATATGTGATCAACGCGGTTTACAATGGACAGACATTCAGGGGCATGCTCAATATCGGCACCCGCCCTACTGTGGATGGAATTGGCCGGACGATCGAGGCTAATCTCTTTGATTTCGACAAAGAAATTTATGGGGAAGATCTGAAAATCGAACTGCTGCATTACTTACGGCCCGAACAGAAATTCAATGGTCTGGATATGCTCGTGAAGCAGATCCATATCGATCAGGAAAACAGCCTTGCCTATTTCTCCTGATCAGCAAAAATTCTTTTTTGAAATAAGTACAGTTTAAGCGTGCCCTATCCGGCACGCTTTTATTATGACCGCTATACGTAGAATCATCTCCATGACTGCTTTGGCACACGGCAGCGACACAAATTCAACTTTTGTATGAAACATTACGACGCAATTGTTATCGGAGCAGGTCAGGCTGGCACCCCACTTTGCCGTAAACTGGCCGAATCCGGCTTGAAAACTGCATTAATCGAAAAGCGTTGGGTTGGTGGAACCTGTGTAAATGACGGCTGCTCCCCGACCAAAGCCATGGTAGCCTCAGCGAAAGCGGCTTGGTCAGCCAGACACAATGAATCTCTCGGCGTGCATGTCGGCAGTATTACCGTCGATCTCGATCAGATTCTTGAACGCAAAAACCAGATCGTTCAAATGATGCGCAGAAACTCTGAAAAGCGCATCGAAGAGACCGCGAATCTTGACCTCATATACGGGACCTCCAGGTTTACGGGCCGCAAAGAAATCACCGTTGCATTGAACGGCGGCGGTTCCGAAGTACTCACAGCTGACAAATTCTTCATCAACACCGGCCTGCAGCCGTTCATTCCTGATATCGACGGCATTCATAAAATCCCCTACCTCACTTCCACCTCCATCATGGATATTGAGGAAGTACCCGAACATTTGCTGATCCTCGGAAGCGGCTACATCGCACTGGAATTTGCACAGATGTTCAGCCGGTTTGGCAGCAAGGTCACACTGGTCGAGCCGTCGGACCGCATCCTGAAACGAGAGGACGGGGATATCGCGGAAGCAATCGTCAAAATCCTGGCGCAGGAGGCCATTGAAATACTTACCGGAACCGAAGCAATCGCATTCAGCCAAAACGGGCATATCATTACCGCCACACTCCATGCCGCAGGCAGAACAACCCAACGGTTCTGTACCCACGTGCTGGTAGCGGCCGGTCGAAAACCCCTCACCGGGGAAATGGGTCTGGATATCGCCGGAATAGAACTCGATCATAAGGGTTATATCCGGGTCAACGACCAGCTCGAAACTTCCGCACCCGGTATTTATGCGCTGGGAGACATCAAGGGCGGCCCGGCATTCACACACGTTTCATATGACGATTACAGGCTCATTGTCCGTCATGTAATCGACAAGCAAAGAGTTAGTATCGCCAACAGGCTGGTACCTTCCTGTATTTTCACTGATCCTCAACTCGGCCGCGTAGGACTAACCGAGCAGGAAGCGCGTAAAATGGGGCTGGAAATCAAAATTGCCACATTAACCAATGACAGCGTAGCCCGTTCCATCGAAACTGGTGACGAGCGGGGAATGATGAAGGCCGTCGTGGATGCCAAGACCGACAAGATCCTCGGTGCCGCCGTGCTCGCGGAACAGGGAGGCGAGATCATTACCGTCCTTCAAATGGCGATGCTGGGAGGTATTACCTGGCAACAGGTCCGGGACGGGATTTTCGCGCACCCTACTTATTCAGAATCGCTGAACAACCTCTTCATGAGCCTGAAACAATAATCCAACCGATTTTTCTTGCGTGAAATGGATCGTTTTCGGGCAGATTTATGTAGAATCTAAATACGCAGATCCAGTTTGCGAACCTAAACCACCGAGCCCAAACGATACGTCATGATCGTCGTCGAGCACCTCAGTAAACATTTCAATGATATTCAGGCCGTTGACGACATTTCCTTTACAGTGAAGGAAGGCGAGACAATGGTGTTGCTCGGAACGAGCGGCTGTGGCAAAACAACCACGCTAAAA
Organism: Dyadobacter ginsengisoli DSM 21015; assembly: GCF_059568735.1. Lineage (NCBI taxonomy): Bacteria > Pseudomonadati > Bacteroidota > Cytophagia > Cytophagales > Spirosomataceae > Dyadobacter > Dyadobacter ginsengisoli. The sequence goes on along the minus strand of NZ_JCANTY010000001.1, from coordinate 1,116,276 downwards.
ATGCTCAACCGGCTTGTCGACGCGACCTCCGGGCAAATCCACATTGCCGGAAAGGATATTTTTCGCGAAAAGCCTGAACTGGTCCGGCGCTCAATCGGATACATTTCACAAAACAACGGGCTTTTCCCCCATTATACCGTCAGTGAAAATATCGCGATCGTTCCCAGACTGCTTGCCTGGAATGCATTTGACATCCGTCAGAAAACAGAACAACTCCTTACACGCCTCCGATTACCCGCCGAGGCTTTCGAAAGTAAATACCCCGATGAACTCAGCGGCGGGCAAAAACAGCGGATTGCCATTGCGAGGGCACTTATCGCCGACCCGCCGGTGCTGCTGATGGACGAACCCTTCGGTGCGCTCGATCCCGTAACGCGTGCTGACGTGCGCAAAGCTTTCGCCGACCTACCGGAACTGAAAAACAAAACCGTCGTGCTGGTTACGCATGATGTGCAGGAGGCATTGGAACTGGGCGACCGGATTTGCCTGATGGATCGCGGGCGCATTATCCAGCTGGGTTTGCCGGGTGAATTGCTGTTCCGGCCGGTCAATGATTTTGCTAGATCTTTCTTCGGTCAGCAACGTTTTCTGCTCGAATTGAAAACTATTTTGCTCCGCAGAGAAATTACTGCGTTACCAAATTCAAAAACTACGTCTAAATATTACTTGACTCCGGATCAGAATCTTTGGGACGCATTGGATGCGATTTCGACTAGAGGCCTGGAAGCAATAAATGTGCAGGAACCGGACGGGACGGTCAAAAGCATTTCCGTATCCGACATTTACAGGATTTATAACCGTGTAAAACAAGACAGCTGATGGAAGAGCAGCAAAGCTTAGGGGCATTCATGATGCAGCAGGCAGACAAGCTGTGGGCGCAAACCATCGCGCACATTGGTCTGACATGCATCTCGCTGCTCGTCGCCGTCGCTGTCGGCCTCCCGTTGGGCATCTGGATCGCCCGCCGGAAAAGAGCCGCATGGTTTGTGTTGGGCTTCGCCGGCGTTCTGCAAACCATTCCCAGCATTGCCCTGCTCGGATTTATGATCCCTTTGCTGGGTATTGGTGCATTACCGGCAATTACAGCGCTGTTCCTTTACGCATTGCTGCCTATTATCCGTAATACTTACACGGGCATCACAGGCGTCGATCCGGCGGTGCGGGAATCGGCGGTAGGCATGGGGATGACTTACTGGCAAGTGCTTTTCAATGTGGAATTACCCCTTGCGATGCCCGTAATTCTTGCAGGAATACGGACGGCCACCGTGATCAATGTCGGCGTGGCTACGCTGGCCGCCTACATCGCGGCAGGCGGTCTCGGGGAATTTATTTTTGGCGGGATTGCGCTGAACAACACGCAAATGATCCTTGCAGGGGCAATACCGGCAGCATTACTGGCCATTTTACTTGATTTTTTGCTTTCGCTCATTCAAAAAAGCGACCTGAAACGGATGCGAAAAGCGACGCTGATATTGCCCGCAATGCTACTGGGACTCTCTTCTTTTTACCTGATACCCCATGCCAAAGCCAAAATGCTGGGCGGTTTCACACCGGAATTCATGGGGAGGGAAGACGGTTATCTGGGTTTAAAATCGGTGTACCAGCTCGATATCCCGACCGTCGTGATCAGCGATGCGGTGATGTACAAAGCAGCGTTTGAGAAAAAACTGGATGTGATCAGCGGATACAGCACCGACGGCCGTCTGAAAGCATTCGACCTCGTCACGCTGGAAGACGACCGGCATATTTTTCCTCCGTACTATGCAGCTCCGCTGGTCCGCAAAGAGACGCTTGAACGCTATCCTGAACTGCACCCTGCGCTCGAAATACTGACGGGGTTCATCAACGACTCGGTCATGACCGAATTGAATTATCGCGTCGATTATCTCAAACAAAGCCCTGAAAAAGTAGCACACGATTTTCTGCTGGCCAAAAACCTGTATAAAAAACCCGCCAAGGGAGATAGCGGAACGATTCGCCTCGGCTCCAAGATTTTCGCCGAACAGTACATCCTCATCCATATGTACAAAGCGCTGATCGAAGGCAATACGAATTTGAAAGTTGTAACCAAGACCGGGCTTGGAGGGACGAAGATCTGCTTTGACGCATTACAACATGATGAAATCGATATGTACCCGGAATACACCGGCACGGGTTTACTGGCCATACTGAAAGCAAACAAAACGCAATTGCAACGCCTGTCCGGCGACCGGGACAAGGTTTATGATTTTGTCAAAACTGAATTCGCGAACCGGTACCGGCTGGAATGGCTCCGGCCCATCGGTTTCAATAATGCCTACGCACTCATGATGCGACGCGGACAGGCACAATCCTTGAATATCCAAACCATCACCGACCTGAAAAACTATGCAACTAATGGAAACCACCGGCATTAGGGAAGCGTACCGGAATGTCCGGAAACACAGCGAGAAAATTTGTGCGCCGCTGGAAACTGAAGATTATGTTCCCCAACCAGTGCCATTTGTGAGCCCTCCCAAGTGGCATCTGGCCCATTCCACCTGGTTCTTCGAGACATTTATACTGAAATCGTCTGTGCCCGGGTATCAGGTCTACGATCCGGATTTCAACTACCTTTTTAACAGCTATTACAATAATGTAGGAGAGCGCACATTGCGCACAGACAGGGGAAATGTTACACGGCCCACCACCAAAAGCGTGTATGCCTACCGGAAATATGTCGACGAGCAAATGGATGCGTTTCTGGAAGAATGCTCCGATGCGGATGTACTGGCGTTGGTGGAACTCGGCTTGCATCACGAGCAGCAACACCAGGAATTGCTGGTGACGGATATTAAGTACATTCTGGGCCATAATCCGCTGTTCCCCATTTACAGCCCAACACATCATCTTGTGAATGGGCGTAACTCCGAAACGGGAATACTGACAATCCCGGAGGGAATTTATGACATCGGCCACCAGGGAGAAGGCTTCTGTTTCGACAATGAGTTAGGTCGTCACAAAGTATATTTGCACGAGTATGAAATCAGCAAAGCGCTGGTTACCAATGGCGAGTACCTGGAATTCATGGAAGCAGGTGGTTATCAGGATTTCAACCTTTGGCTGGATGAGGGCTGGTCGTGGGTAAATGGCAATGCGGTCCGGAGCCCGATGTATTGGCACAAAATCGATGGCGTGTGGCATCAGTATACGCTTGCCGGACTACGGCAGGTCGAGCCCGAGGCGATTCTGAGCCATATCAGCTTTTTCGAAGCAACGGCATTTGCCCAATGGAAAGGAATGCGGCTCCCGACCGAGTTCGAATGGGAAGCGGCTTCAGTGAATTTCGATTGGGGCCAGCGTTGGGAATGGACCAACAGCGCCTACCTGCCCTATCCTGGTTTTAGCAAGGCGCCAGGTGCCGTTGGCGAATACAATGGCAAATTTATGGTGAATCAGATGGTGCTGCGCGGCGCATCGGTCGCCACTTCACCGGGACATGCACGCAAAACTTACCGTAATTTCTTCCACACACACGAGCGCTGGCAATACACAGGCATACGGCTGGCCCGATAAATTATTAGCTATGACAGACATACAAACTTTCGCCAGAGATATCCACAAAGGGTTATCTGCACCTTTGAAGCATATTTCGAGCAAGTACTTTTACGACGATATCGGAAGCGGCATTTTTCAGGACATTATGAAAATGCCCGAATACTATCCTACCCCCTGCGAATTCGAGATCTTATCCTTACAAGGCGAAAACATCCTCAAACGGCTCCTATTTACCGAGCCTTTCCAGATCGTCGAGTTCGGGGCGGGAGACGGGATCAAAACCCGGCAGTTGCTCAAAAAACTGATTGACCATCACATCGATTTCACCTATGTGCCCATCGACATCTCCGCGAAGGCCATCGGGGAACTGGAAACCAATATGCTGAACCGTCTTCCGGGTTTGAAAATCAAGCCGATGGTCGGGAATTATTTTTCTATGATGGAAGAGCTTTCCGCTGCGAAAACCCCGAGCTTGCTTCTTTTCCTCGGCGGCAATATCGGTAACTATGAACCCCATGAAGTACATAGCCTGCTGACCGACTTCAGGAAATGTATGAATCCGGGCGATTACCTGCTGACGGGCTTTGACCTTCAAAAGAACCCAGCGACGATACGTTGCGCCTACGACGATCCCCGGGGTATCACGAAAGCTTTCAATATCAACTTATTACACCGAATCAACCGTGAATTGGGAGGTGGTTTCAAGGCCAACCAATTTGATTTTTATTCCCATTATAATCCCGTCAATGGTGAAGTGAGAAGCTATCTGGTAAGTCTCGTGCCACAAAAAGTGCATGTACGGCAAATCGACAAATGCTATAATTTCGAGCGAAATGAGCTGATATGGACAGAGTTATCCAAAAAGTATACACTAACGGAGATAGAAAACGCCGCGACGGAAAACGGATTTCAGGTGGTCGAACACTTCATCGACTGCAAAGGTTATTTCACGGACAGCCTTTGGACTTTATGAAAACGGAGGTTGCTGTGCTGCAACCTCCGTTTATCCAATAAGCGATGCCTTCATGAGCTCCTAATTGCTGGAAACAAACTTGCTGAAACGGCTCATTTCGCCGTCGCCGGTCTTCTCCTGATAGAGGAATTCCAGCTTGCTTTCATCAAATTTTCTGAAAAAATCATCCCAGCTGATTTTCTGTAACGAGTCTTCACCACTATAACCAGGGAAGTCGATGCGGAGGATCCCCGCACCCTCATTTTTGCGCCCGGTGCCTTTTACCATCGCGGGAAAGCCACCACGTTCTTCCACCCATTTACGGATCGTGTCGTGATCGCGGGTCGAGGTATTAGACTTCGAAGCACTGCTTCGCGGCTCTTTGTTCGTGGTCGGTGCGTTGCGGGTTGCGGAAGACTTGCTACCGGAGTTCTTGGCATCTCCGGCAGACTTTGTAGCAGAACTCTTGCCGGCGCCGGAATTGGAAGCCTTTTTACCGGCTGTCCTGGCATCAGAAGTGATAGCAGTTGCGCTTTTCTTGCTGGCTGATGACGTGGTTTTGCCGTTGCTTTTCGCTGTATTTTTCGATGCGGTGCTTTTTTCAGAATTCGCCATGGATTTCATTTTGGCTGGCGCTTCTTTCGTACTGCTTTTTGTAGTAGCCATGGTTCAGTTTTATTTGATTTGAACTATGGCCATCAAAAAGTATGCCTCCAACCCTGTTTACTGTTCCCGTGGAATTCGCAATGCTCCTTTCAACCTGAAACCGCATACCCGGAGTCCGGCCTTTTCCAACGTGGCCTGTGAAATTCTGTTCCCGATATTGCATCGTGCGGCAGGCACTCTTCCCATTTCGTAGGCGACCCGTTTGAGCTCCTGGACAATCCACGTCGCATAACCGAGCTGTCGAAACGGCTCCCTGGTTTGCATATAAATATCGGCATAAGGGACATTGTAATTGAACATTAAACCACCGCTGGCAACTATTTCCCCATTCATCTCGACCACGAATTCACTTTCATCCCCGTCCATCGGGTCGTGTTCGGAACGCCGGCGAAACACCGCGCCGGGTATCGTGAAACAGGTCTGAAAATGATCCTCGAACAGAATGGCTTCGGCCAGTGAATTTTCACAAAACCGGTACAGCATCGTGGTCAGGAAGATATCATTGCTCTGGCATTCGACCCAGATCGCCTTGCTCAGGTTTTTGAATTCCTCGAAAACGACCACTGCATATTTGCGATAATGCGGCGTGAGGTAAAATTCGAAAATCGTGTCCCGGTCCTGCCGCCGGTCGGTGCCCCACACCGAGCCGTAGCCGATCGAAACACCATCCATTTGAAACAGCCAGGTGTCGGCCCAGCCATAGTCGTGGCACTTGTTGCAGACGAACTGGAAATGGTTTTCATGCAGGAACATCGTGCGGAACGCCCTGATCTCTTCCAGCCCGGTGGGATAAATGCTGAGTTGCATAGTGTGATGCGGATACAGAAATAAGTTAACACATTAGGGTGACAAAAGCTAGCCGTTTTTCTTCAGAACACCTGAAATGCCACGCCCTTTTTGTACGGGAAAGGTTCATGAAATCACGTCAGCATAGCAAACCAGGTCACAATCATTGCTGTATCCAAGTCCGACTATCCATGTATAAGATAAAATTTCTGCTTCAATGTATCGCTTTTGCTGCTTTTTGCTTCTCTCCTTGCATTGCACAACAGGATAACGCATTCAAACTCTGGTATAAACAACCTGCTCAGCAATGGGAGGAAGCACTACCCATCGGCAATGGCGCATTGGCGGCTATGGTTTTTGGAGGAGTGACCAGCGAACAGGTCCAGTTTAACGAAGAGACTCTATGGACAGGCGAACCAAGGAGTTACGCACATCCGGGCGCATCAGGTCATCTGACTGCGATACGAGAACTGCTGAATGACGGGAAACAAAAAGAGGCAGAAATCCTGGCCAACAAAGAGTTCATGAGTCAGCCCCTTCGTCAAATGGCATATCAGGCTTTCGGCGACGTGTATATCGATTTTCCCGGTCATGAAAATTTCACCGGTTACGAGCGCGAACTGGACCTGACGACCGCTACCGCCACGGTCCGATATAACGTCGGTGGCGTTGGCTACACCCGTCAGGCATTCGCGAGTTATCCGGCCAAAGCTGTTTATTATGAGCTCGCCAGTTCGAAAAAAGGCGCACTGAATTTCTCCGTGCGCATGGATGCCATTCACAAGAACAAAAAAGTCACCACAGGCAACAATGAACTGATGCTGGAAGTCAAGGTTGAGAACGGTGTCCTTTCCGGCGTCGCGCGACTGAAAGTATTAACGGATGGGAAAGTCGGTGAAACCAACGGACAACTCAATATTGCCAATGCAACCCACGCGACCCTGGTCCTCTCAGCAGCCACGCCCTATGTGAATTACAAGACTATTACTGCGGACCCGCGCGCCGAAACGGCTGCTATTCTCCGGAAAGCCCCTCCCCACCAAGCCGCCTACAAGGCACATCTAAATAACTATCAAAGCCTTTTCAATCGGTTTTTATTCTCATTACCCACCAACAAAGCATCCGCCCTACCCACCAACGAGCGGTTAAGCCATTTCAAAAAGGATCCCGACGATCCTGCGTTACTTGCGTTATACGTACAATACGCACGCTACCTGCTCATTGCCAGCAGCCGCCCGGGAACGCACGCGGCCAATCTACAAGGCAAATGGAACCACAAACTGAACCCTTCATGGGACAGTAAGTATACCGTTAACATCAACACGGAAATGAATTACTGGCCGGTAGAGCTCACCAATCTCAGCGAGTGTCACGAGCCGCTTTTCGATCTGGTCAAAGATGTATCACAAACCGGCGCAGAGGTGGCGAAGGTACATTATAATGCGAAAGGGTGGGTCCTGCATCACAATACGGATCTCTGGCGTGGCGCCGCGCCGATCAATGCTTCCAACCACGGGATCTGGGTTACAGGCGGTGCATGGCTCAGCCTGCATTTGTGGGAGCATTACCGGTTTACCCAGGACAAGACCTTCCTTCGTAGCACCGCCTATCCATTAATGAAAGGCGCAGCAGAGTTTTTTCTGGATTTTCTGAGCAAAGATCCCCAATCGGGATATCTGATCAGTTCACCTTCCAATTCCCCCGAAAACGGTGGTCTCGTAGCTGGTCCTACCATGGACCATCAGATCATCCGCGCATTGTTCAAAGCTTGTTCTGAAAGCGCGGCCATCCTGCAAACCGACGCCGCTTTTGCCGAACAATTGCAAAATACGGCCAAACAGATTGCCCCTAACCATATCGGACGACATGGCCAGCTGCAGGAATGGATGACCGATATCGACGACACAACCAGCCATCACCGGCATGTATCGCATTTGTGGGGCGTGTACCCGGGCGAAGAAATTACCCCTGCCCATACCCCCGATCTGGCCAGAGCAGCCACAAAATCCCTGAACTACCGGGGCGATGACGGCACCGGATGGAGCCTGGCCTGGAAAATCAACTATTGGGCGCGGTTCCTCGACGGTGAGCACGCTTATACAATGATCCGTAAACTCTTCAACCCGGTATTTGATGCGGGACAGAAAATGAGTGGCGGAGGCTCCTACCCCAACCTCTTCGATGCACACCCGCCTTTTCAGATCGACGGGAACTTCGGCGGTGCGGCGGGAATCCTTGAAACATTGGTACAGAGCCACTTAAATGAAATCAACCTCTTACCCGCATTGCCTGCCGCGTTGGCCGAAGGTAAAGTGCGTGGAATATGTGCGAGAGGCGGTTTTGAATTGGACCTGTATTGGAAAAACGGAAAACTCCAGACCGTAACGGTCTTGTCCAAATCCGGGAACAAATGCAGCATCCGCTACGGCGACAGATTGATCACCATCCCTACTGTGACGGGCAAGAGCTATCGTTTTGACGGGAATCTGAATCCGTTGAAATAAATTTTCAGTTTTTTACCGGGTGTCAAAGTGCTGCTGACATACTGCTGTCACAGGGTGGTGTTTAGTTTGTAACGCAATCAAACAATAAACATTAAAAACCTTTGACATGGAAACTAACAGCATCGAAAAAGAAATTACAACAAACGCGAACGTCATCAGCTCCGAAGCACTACTGGCACATTGGCAAGGGCATCGCGGTCTTAGCAGGAAGGTTATTGAGACATTTCCTGAGGATCAGTTTTATAATTTTTCGATTGGCGGCATGCGCACTTATGCCCAGTTAACGATGGAAATGATCGGCTTGGCTGCACCCGGAATTCGAGGCATCGCATATGGCGACTGGACGTTCTCCGAGCCCGCACTCGATTCGTCTACGCCTCCGCCTGCTACCAAGGAAGAAGTTCTGAAGCTGTGGGATCTCGTTACGGAATACATTGATCACCTGTGGCCACAAATTCCCGCTGCACGCTTCCAGGAGGTCGAAGCGGCGTTTGGCCAATATGAAAACACGATCTACGGCACGATACTCTATCTGATCGACAACGAAATCCATCACCGGGCGCAGGGCTTCGTATACCTGAGGGCACTGGGTATCCAACCGCCTTTCTTTTGGGATCGGTACTAAGCATCTGCCACGCCATGAAATGAGTCCTTGCCGGAAATGCTATACATTGATATTGTGAGCATTTCCCGGCAGGGATTATTTGCTTCGCTTTTTTGGAACAGTTTTAGTATATACCTTCGTGTAGTACCAAAACTCTTAAGTGATGCCGCGTATGAAATTGACGATTTTGAATGCGATCGGTGCCTTCGGTTTACTGATACCTCTGGCCGAGGCCAATGCGCAAATCAGGCAGCCTGCTCCCACCGGACAGATTCCCAAGGCCTATTCAGGTGCACAAAGTAATCCCGCGGCCGGCCTGCAACCCAAGCCTACCGGACAAATAGCTCCCGAGGTACCGGGCCAATTGGGGGTGATTCATCAGCCAACCCAAACTACCACTCTACCTGCCCAAAAAGTTTCAGAAGTCCAGGATCTGGGGTTTGAGATCAATTCGAAGCCTGCCTCCCAACAGGGGATGGTACCAAAAGTAAATACCTCGCAAGACCCGTTGTCGATGCCGGAAAGGTATCAGCCCACTATGCCCCGGCAAACGAATGCCATTAATGCTGAGCAAGCGCAACAAGCGATCGAGCAATTGCAGCAGACGCAGCCCGTACGGGACAATGGTACAACGAATGGCGTGACGAGTACCCAGACAACCACCCAAACCACGACTAGTGCAACCTCCACCGCTCCGCAAAATGGTGGCAGAACACTGAAAAGTGCTGCCGCGCCAGCTACGTCGGTTCCAAAAGCCAATCAGAGTCCCTCTTCAACTGTTCCCACAAGTACACAACCCTGAAAATGAAATACCTGCCCTGGTCACACAGGGCATTTTTTTTCTCCCTCCCCTCGTGATCCGGGGAGATTCGCCCCCGGTTTGGCACAGTCACACCCTTAAATTGTTCGTAGTATGTTCAGTTATAACCACGAATAGAAAAAGGCCATTTTTAGGGCATTTGAGAGGTTTCGTTTGAAATGTCTTCCAAGTTCCAGCGGACACAAAGGTATTTCGCACTTTTAGAGTCCAAGGCTGTCGCATCCCGAAAGGGATACAACACTAATACCGATAAATAAGAATGGAGCTTCTGCCCTTTTTTTGTGTCCAAAAGTAACCGTATATTCAAATGCCCAGAGTAGGCCAATAAGAATCTTTACGCCGGTGTTAGTCATCAGCTTTAAAATCTAAATCCGATGAAATCCATTCAAAGTTTACTCTTTTGCTTTTCGGTTGTTGCGTTTTTCCAGTCTTGTGCGCTAACTGACCATACTCCTCAGCCGACCGTTGATTTTACGGTCTCGCAAGAAAGTGAAGGGAAAGTCGTTTTTAATCTTATTACGTCCAATACCAATTCCTATTTGTGGAATTTTGGAGACGGAGAAAGTTCCACTGAAAAATCGCCTGCTCATATATACAAACGTAACGGAAAGTATATGGTGACTGTTACCGGGACAGGAAATGAAGGTGAAGCTACTGCGAAAAAAGAGATTTCCATTACTAATATTACAGGCTCAGCTGTGTTTTACACCATCGATGCCAATGGTAACCCCTCTGATGTTTTTGTTGATGGTGTTAAAATTGGGACAACGAAGTGGGCGTATCGCGTAATTCCCCCTCGATGTGGTGTGGACGAGGCTCCTACTGCGTACAAATTGACAGAAGGAACACATAGCTATGAAATTATAAACATTAGAACCGAAGCTCGGCCAGTTATACGAGGTACATTTACAGTAATCGGCGGTGAATGCACAAGGCAACATTATTATTTTTACTGGTAACGGCCTCTATGTATCTTTTTGTGCCAATAAGCGTCATACAATTATTAGGACGCCTATTTTTACCCCCCCTCTATTCGACAAACTCACCTAATAATAAGAAAGGCAATCCCCCTTTTTTGTTCCAACACGCCCTAATACTCCACTCCTTCTACTGGCACCGAAACATGGGGGATCGCATTAGCCCGGCACCCATCGGGTTTCTTTGTTGTAGATTTTATAACACTGTTCTTTCATTGTGAATCTCTTTGTCAAGATCGCCAGCGACTCATCAAAAACAGCCCTAAACGCTCGCTAAGCCCTATTTTCTAATTTTTGGCTCATTTCACCCTTAAATTGTCCTGTACTCCCATGCGCTGGTAGTAGGGCTGGCAGTATCTTTGTATCAACACTTCACAAACCGGTGACAAGCCGGAAGCTAACTCAATTCGTTATGAAAAGCTTTTATGCCGTGCTTGCCAATTCTCTGGCAGCGGCACTCACCAATACGTTTGTCTGGTTCGCCGTCACCTTCTGGGTTTACCTGGAAACGAAGTCTGTCCTGGCTACATCCATCATGGCCGGGGTGTACCTGGCAACCGTGGCGGTGTCGGGCTTTTTCCTCGGCTCTATCGTAGACCGTTACCGGAAAAAAACATCCATGATGCTGTCGGCAATCATCACGTTTGTGCTTTATGTGCTCGCGTTGATCACCTATATCAGCACTCCTACCGAGGTCTTCAGGGATGATTCGAATATTAATCTTTGGATTTTCATCACTTTGTGCCTTTTCGGAGCCATCACCGGGAATATCCGCACAATAGCACTTTCAACAGTCGTTACGATCCTGATCGAGGAAGAAAACCGGGACAAGGCGAACGGGATGGTCGGAACGGCAAACGGCGTGTCTTTTCTGGTAGCTTCGATCTTTTCGGGCCTCGTAATCGGGTATATGGGCGTATTATGGATGCTCATACTCGCGGTGGCACTTAGCGTGCTGGTAATCCTGCACCTAATGACCATCTCCATTCCCGAAAAGGAAATCGTGCACACCGAGCCGCACACGCAACACATCGATATCCGCGGTACCATCGCCGCCGTCGGGCTGGTCCCGGGGCTTTTCGGACTGATATTTTTCAACACATTTAATAATTTCCTAGGCGGCGTATTCATGTCACTGATGGATGCCTATGGACTTTCTCTGGTTTCCGTTCAGGCCTGGGGGATCCTGTGGGGCGTACTGAGCCTCGGTTTCATCGTAGGCGGACTGGTAGTGGCGAAACGGGGCCTTGGGAAAATGCCTCTGAAAACCCTGTTTGTTTCCAATATCATCATGTGGGTGATCTGTATGATCTTCCCCATTCAGGCATCCATCGTGTTGCTCGGAGTGGGCATGTTTGTCTACCTCTGCCTGATTCCGGTCGTAGAGGCCACGGAGCAAACCATTTTGCAGAAAGTAATTCCCCCGGAACGCCAGGGACGGGTCTTCGGGTTTGCACAAAGCGTCGAACAGGCTGCTTCGCCCGTTACCGCATTCCTCATCGGTCCTATTGCCAAGTTCATTTTTATCCCCTTCATGACCAGCGGTGCCGGAGCACGGCTGATCGGTCCGTGGTTTGGCACAGGGACGGCACGCGGGCTGGCACTCTTATTTATAGTGACGGGGATTATCGGGCTGATCGTCACACTGTTTGCCATGCAGTCGGGTTCGTATAGAAAGCTATCGCTTGTGTATAAAAAACCCGCCCCGGAATACGACGCAGGAGCCGCAATTATTCCTGAAGAGGTCTGAAAGACATAATTATTGCATTCAACAACTAACCATCAATCACCATGTTTGGACAAACCAAAGCATTCAGCGGGTTCTCTGTCGACGACCTGCAAAAAGCAAAACAGTTTTACGGGAACGTCCTCGGGCTGAAAGCAGTGCAAGAACCGGAAATGCCCGTGCTGCATTTACACATCCACGGGGGGTATGAAGTGATCCTTTATGAAAAAACCAATCACCAGCCCGCCACATTCACGGTGCTCAATTTTCCCGTCCCGAATATTGAAGAAGCTGTAAAAATGCTCAAATCCAAAGGTATTGTCTTTGAAAGCTACGACCTGCCCGGCCTGAAAACGGATGAAGACGCGATCATGAGAGGTAGCGGGCCCAAGATCGCGTGGTTTAACGATCCGGCAGGAAATATTCTTTCCGTCATAGAAAGCAACAAGTCATAAACAACTTTTCTTAAACCTCAACTTTCAACTTTATTTTATGGAAACTGTCAAAAACAGCAGAATGCTGGGTATAATCGCCCTGTACGACTTGCAAACACCCTTTTTCGACTTTGTTCTGGAAAACATCCCGGACAGCGATACACATAACCGGCTGAATACCAAAGCCAACCATATTGCCTGGCTGGCAGGTGCATTGGTGGAACAGCGTTTCGACATGGCCAGGCAGCTGGGTGTGGACGTCCATCAGCAAGCCAACGAGCTTTTCAAAGATAATAAGGGGATACAGGATGGGGTTACCTACCCTGCACTCGACGCTTTCAGGGCCGACTGGGAAAAAATCACACCCATTCTCAAAAAAGAACTGGAAGATCTTGACGACGAAGCGCTCGAAAAACGCATCGAAATGGGTCCGGAGTTCTCGATGTCGCTTTACGAATTGATCACGTTCGTGAGCTACCGGGAAGCGAACATCATCGGACAAATCGCGTTGTGGAGACGGTTGCTGGGCTATCCGGCCATGCGCTACATGTAGTCCCATCACAAGCCGCGATGCCGTACTGAATACCTCAAAATAGCGCAAATTGTACTTTCTTGCGTGTTGAAAACGATTTTGATCAGTACATGAACATATTCCAGCAAGGTATTCAGCTTAAAGAAAAGCGTCGCGGCTTCCACCTGATCACCGGTGAAGTTTTGCATGCTATGCCGCAGATCAGCAGCATCAAAACCGGCATGTGTCAGGTCTTTATTCAACATACTTCCGCATCGCTTACCATCAACGAAAACGCGGATCCCACTGTACGCACGGATTTTGAAATGTATTTTAATAAAAATGTCCCGGAAAACGATCCCGACTATCAACACGATTACGAGGGCTCCGATGACATGCCGGCACATTTGAAAGCTTCGATCCTGGGTAGTTCGGTGATGATCCCGATCCGAAACGGCAGACTGGCATTAGGAACCTGGCAGGGTATTTACCTTTGCGAGCATCGCGACCACGGAGGTTCGCGCAGTTTGGTAGTAACCGCCTGGGGCATTTAGGAACCGCCCAGCAAAAGCTGGAAGATCATTCCGTTGCCGGTATTGGGTTGGGCGGAAATGCGGCAGGAAATCGCTTTGGCAAGGTCACGGATGAGGTGAAGGCCCAGTCCGGTTTTAATGCCAATAGCGGCGTGATCATCATACAACGCGTGTAACTGTTCGGCCGAAGCACCCGGACCATTATCGGTGACCGACAGCACGACAATATCACCGTCGCTGCGAGCCTCCCACCTGATAAATGCCCCATCTGTATTTTTTAAGGCTTTAACGGCATTATTTGTGAGGTTTTGCATAATAGTCCTGAGATAATCCTCATCGGTAACCACCATCAGATTTTCCGGGTCTTCGAAACTGAATGCAATCCCTGTCGTTCCGGAAAAAAATTTCCCGATGTAGGCAAACAGCTCTGCTACCGGAATGCGCCGGGTCTGCGGTTTGAACTGCTGCATCTGGCTTTTGCTCCACAGTAACATGGACTCCATAGTTTCCAGCAATGCCTCGGCCGAGTCGGTCATACGTTTCCGGTGAGTTTCTGCCGACTCTGGCGTAAACAGCTCGGGAGCTTCTTTTTGCAAATGCAAAAAATTGACCAGGTTGGAGACAGGGCTCCGCAAGTCATGGCTGAGAATCGCAAAAAAACGTGCTTTCACCTGATTGGCCTCATCCAGCTCATTGTTGAGATGCAGCAGCTGCACGTTGGTCCGTTTTCGGATCCGGTTCTGCCACCAGAGCAGCGCTCCTATCACGGCAAGCACCAACAAACCACCGATAAAAATCCAGCGTTGCTTTTTTTGCGCCTGCAATTCAAGCCCGTTGATCTGTATCTGCTTGTCACGTAATGCAATTTCACGCTCTCCTTCCAGTCCGGCTATCTTGTTTTTCTCTTCCTGCGAAAATAACGAGTCCTGTACAGATTGATAGGTCCTGAAATTGTAATAGGCGTCGCGGAACTCCCCGCGCTGCTCCTGCACCTCCGCAAGCACGCCGGTGAAGTAGGCCTTTTGGCTGATATCACCATTCTCCCGGCTTACCTGAATCGCTCTTTCGAGGTATTTTTCAGCTTCGGTCAAAAGCTGTTCTTTGCTGGAAGTGCCCTTCGGCAGTACGCCCTTCGTATACATTTCGAGATAGGCGACACCCATGTTGCCCAGATTATTACCCGCTTCCAGGTGCAACGGATTCACCTCGTTCCAGAGCTTCTCGGCCCGTAGCCCGTATGTAAGCCGACTGGCGAACCGATTCCCCTCAAGAATGGATAAATTACTCAATGCATCTGCCATTCCCTCCTTATTTCCGGCTTGCCCATGAAGATCGAGCGCTTTCCGGAAGTGTGTCCGGGAGGCGGTCGTATCTTTCATTTCATAATAAATGCTCCCCAACGAATTATGTGAATTTCCCAACTCCCTTGCCACATTGTAAATGTCCGATTTAGGAAGTTGCTCTCGCAGTTTCAGCGCTTTCTGACTATACAAGAGTGCCTTTTTGTAGTTCTTTTGTACCAGATAAACAGAGCCGACGTTGTCGTTGGCATTGGCAATCAAATAGTTATCACCTTGTTTTTCGGCCTCACGTAACCCCAGCAGATAATAGCGCGCAGCTTCCGTATAGTTGGAGGCGATATTAGAATACATCGCACCAATATTATTAAAAGTAGTAGACATATTAAAAGTATCTCCCATTTTCTGAAAAACTTCCAGCGCCCTGCGGTTATAGTGCATGCAGGAGTCCACGTTACCCATATCACTAAACGCCCTGGCCATGGTCAGATTAAAGACTCCAAGACCTCGCTGCCATTTCATTGCCGTGACGTGCGCCAGCCCGAGCCGTGCATAATGTAACGCCTGACGGGTGTCCGAGAAAAAGTATTCTTCCGCAATGCGCTTGTAAAGCCGTCCTTTAACTGTGTCATTCTTTGCACGCGGAACTTCGGATACCAGGGAATCGATCAATGCCTGCCCCTCCTTCTGTCCGAAACTGGCATGGGCGGCCAGCATATACATCAACAAAAAAGCAATCGCGCGGATCATATTCTATTTCAGATTGACCAGTACATCCTTAAAACTCCTGCCAACCGGCAAAACATGCTCCCGTACAAAAACCTGCTGGGGCGTGATTTTATCGATATAATGCCGCTGTACCGCATAGCTCCTGTGGATCCGTAAAAACGACCGGAACGCATTCTCCAATAAGAGATTCCCGATCGACGACAGGACGCTGTACTTTCTGGTGGTAGTTATAATCCGCGTGTAGTCCTTCAACGCTTCGAGATATACAATATCATGCAGATTCAGTTTGATCTGCTGGTGGCCGTCCTTGATGAAAACCGTATTGTCGCTGCCCAGGCTGTATTCAAACAGTTCGGCTTTACGTTTCATTTCGAAATAACTTTGTAACCGTTGCATGCAATGCGCAAAGCGTTCGGCTTTGACTGGTTTGACCAGGAAGTCAAATGCTTCGAGTTCAAAACTCTCGGCTGCATAATCAGGATAGGCCGTGATGAAGATGCATACAGGTACCTGCATCATCCCGGCCCTGAATTCCAGACCATTCACATCCGGCATATCGATATCGCTCAGGATCACGTCCACATCCGAATGCTGCAAAATGGCAGCCATTTCAGCCACGGAGCTGTATGCTCCGATGATTTCCAGGAAAGGATACTTGCGTGCATGCATGAGCGTCGTGAGGCGATCGATTTCATCATCATCGACGATCACACAACGAAAAACCGGTGTGTCGGTCATAACAGGAACGGATGGGCTTGTGGTTACCAAATTTAAGATAGTTTGCCTGAAAAGTCTGCCTGTCCTGAACCGTTTTAGTTACTGGTCTATTTAAAATGTCGTTCATCGAACGCCCGTTGCGACCGCATCCCACCGATGCTATTTTTGGAACAGCATCGATTTCCAAACTTACGCTATGAAAAAGCTCATCCTCTCCTTGCTCCTCGGATGCATATTCAGTTGCTCGGATTCCGGCGAAGGCACACCGAAGCCGGGCGATACTGACACCAATCCCGACACCAGCATCGTAACACAACCCGGCAAGGGAGAACCGGGTGTGGTCGGAACCGCAGGCATCAAGGCCTGGGACCAGCTCGCTGCGGGCGAAAAGGATAAAATCAAAGGTTGGAACACCATATTCATGCACCAGTCGGTAGGTACAGACCTGGAAGACGGTGCCCTGGCCAACGGTTTCCGCTTCGAGTACTTTGATATGAATGAAAAACCTGATAAAGGGCTGAGTGGCAATGTGTTCAGCACGTCCAATGGCATGCCGCTGGAAAAGATCGCTGAATTCAGAAGGAATGCGCTGGTCCACAAAGGCATACTTAAAATCGCTATCTTCAAGTTCGGGTATGCGGATATCCGCGATGAAGATATGGAGGCGGTTAAGGTCGCTTACAAGCAGATGATCGATGACCTCCGTACGCAGATAACAGGCCTTCGGTTTGTGCACATTACTCCACCCCTCGTTTACATTGCCACCAGGGACGAAGGAAATGAGGCCAAAATGAAGATGGGACAATGGATGAAGGACAATTTCGCAGCCAAAGATGTTATTTTCGACCTCCAGGCGATCGAATCCGGCGACGGTACATGTAAGCTGGGCAACGTGTGGCGCATTTGCGACGAATACCGCTCGACCGCATCCTGCCCCAGCAAAAGTCAGGGTATTGACGCCCCGGAAGGTCAGGGACACTTGTGTGAGGCAGCGGCTGTGAAAGTCAGTAAGGCTTTTTTAATGAGTATTTACCAGACGGGAAAATGAAAACAGCCGCAGACCAGGGATTACAACGGCTCTTCCCGGGCCGGGACCTACGACATCGGGGTCGATCAGACGGCAAACGGACCCGCATTGGCCGCATTAGCTAACGACAGTTCCGGAACCGGCGGAAGGACTGATTTGAAACTTTACCGCCATTTGACCATCGTTTCGGAACAGGCGCTGCTATTAATAAAAACTGAATCGCAACGGGCGACAGCCCGCAAAAATGATTCCTGATTTGAGACCTGCACAACCCGACCATCGTGCGTGTATTGCCAGGATGTGAGTTGGTCCAGGCAAGAGATCACCAGGTGCTTTTCCGCACCCGCGGAATAGTTGGAATCGCATTGCAAAGCGTATCGCAGCATATCGAGATCCAACACGCCCGTCCGGAATGCTCCCTGGAAGCCGCCCGCGGTATTCGTTTCATCCTGATTATTAACCAGACTAACCGGATACCGCTCTGATGACATCCAGCCATTGCCATGTCGCGTCTGGTAGGCTCTGGTTGCGTAGTAAACCGCGGTGCTGGTCATCTGGCCGTTCCTGTGTAAGATCTCAAATGCATTGCGGCTGGTGGTAAAGGACCTCGTCATATTGGGATAAATGCCAAATTCCATATCCAGCAGCACGCCCTGCCCTCCTTCGAAAATAAAATGATCGAACCGCTGGGCAAAAAGCTCTTTTTCAGTCATAACCCGAATGAACCCACCGATCGCACAGAGTGCTTCGTGAAAACTGTCGATACGCATAATTTCCAGTTCCAGACCGGCCAATCTGCTTTCGATGCCAATGGCTTTTACCCTGGCCCGGTAGTGATTCCTGACTACTTCAAGTTTGCGTTCGAGTATCGAAGGGAAGAATAAGTCCTGGGCAAAAAGTTTACAGGGCCCCTGGTTTCTTTCCACACATGCGCCGAAACCGACGCCCACGGTTCCGTGACTTACATTCCGGCTGTCATTGATGTTGAAAAACTTGTCGAACGGTGTTACTACCATCGCCATCGGGTCGACAAACAGCGTGGGTGACAGGCCCATCGTACGCAACGCCCCCAACTCGTTCATGATACCGATAGGGTCGATAGTACAGAAATTTGAAAAGAAAACCGGAGTCTGACGGAACGTGCCTGCTCCAAAGTTAGAAAACACATGCGAGCGGCCATCCGGCATTCGTACCGTATGACCGCATTGATGACCGCCATTGTGACGGATCACCACCGCATTATCCACAGAGCTTACGAGATAGTCCGTGAGAACTCCCTTTCCCTCATCACCATAACCTAAACCTACTACAATGTGATTCCGGACCATTACAAAGCGATGATTCCCGTAGTGCCATGGTCCCGGCGAATAAGCGAATCTTTGACAGCGACCAGCGCGTTGGAAACGGATTGACGGGTTTTCGTGTCAAATGCGCTCATGGCCTCATCCAAATGCACCCCTTTCACCAGAGCGACCGTCGTCGCGATGAGTTCGGCGATGTTGTTCTGATTTTCCAGCACCAGAAAACGTTCGCCCAGCAATGCTTTCCATTGTGAAAAAATGCCATAGTCATTTGTATAACTCCCCTCGTTGGCGTGGATATGAAACACAAAATACGACCTGCATGCCTCGTTCAGCAATGAAGCGGCAACCAGTTCTTCCCTGCCCTTATAGCCGCATTTGCTTCGGAGCAGGTCGGTTGCCATCCGTTGGTGAAAGCCCTCATCCCCGATGGTAAACAAAAAGCCTTTTTCCTGCCTTTTTTCAAAAGAATCGATAGACGTATGCCGTGCAGCAAAATACCAGGCCAGCGGATAGCTTTCCATGTTTTGACCTCCGCCTCCCCGTTCAATGAAAATCTTGGAAAGACAATCGTCCAGTTCGGCGGTACCAGATTCAAATTGCCCTACTTGTAAAGGATAATCATCGGAAATATGATCGCCAATCGCCATGAACATGATCTGCGGATCCAGTATCCCATTGTCGATAATGGTGTTCATGAGCGCTCCGAGTTTATTCTTGATCAGGTTTTCCGGAATCGAACCCATGGATCCGGTAACATCCAGCGCTACGATAATGGGAACTGAGTTGGGGTGCAACGCCGAATCCCGGGACTCACGGACGTCCACGTCGGCCGGTGAAAGATCCGGGTGCATGACGCCCGCTTTGTTCTGTGTAAAATTGTCGTCCATCGAGCGCGTAGCCCGCACTCTGCTGACGCTGTCGTAAGCATCCCGGCTCCATGTTGAATAGCCCATTGTTTCAGATATTTAAGTGTATGAATTGTTTTTCAAAATGATTGTCGAGCAGGGTTCTGTATTTTTCGTAACACTCGAATGCATCCTGATCGCTTCCAAGCAGAAAATCGACAAACTCCCGATGATGCGTCCTGATCAGCGCGGTTCCCAGCCCGGAACGGTCGCCGAGAAGATACGCGCCGATCCGCTTCACCATTTCCAGATCGATGTTTCCTGATGCAAGCTTTTGCGTGAAAACGTGCCCGGGATACCAATGCCGGTAGCCAGCGGAAATTGTGTTTATACGCTGGCCAGTCTGTGCGGCGTGATAAAACCCGGCGACGGCAATGCCATGCGTTTCGGGTATAATTAAAATATGTGAAGGTACAAGTCCCAGATGGGCATATCCCGCGTTGTGGTGGAGCAGCATGCAGAATTCCAGCAGCCGGCTTACAACCCAGTTTACGTGCTCCTGAGGCAATGTCAGTCCGATCAGCGGCAAAGCACGTTGCTCCAATAAGATCTTCTGATCCGAAAGCCACTGATAAGGCATGTACTTTTTGAGATGGACTGGCGCTATATTGCCAATCAACTGCTGGCGACTACGTCCGTGCCTCAAAACAACAGCGTCACCTTCGTAGGTTATCTCATAATCATTCGTAACGAAAATACCGGAATCATCTGAAAATCTGGAACCTCGGGTGTAATGGTCATGCAATGCGATCAGCTTATGCGTCGCCTCCTGTGCCTGCGGATGCGCGGACTTGTCAGGATGAATCACTTTCAGAATTTCCTTGTAGTTCGGTTCAGGTTCTGTGGCAGCAGCCACGGCCTTGAAATGCGTGGCTTTTAAAACCCTTTCGATCACTTCCGCGTCGGTCGTCATATTTGCGATCAATGTGTGTCAACAGGTCTTCGTTGCCACAAGATAGCGTCTTCAAATGCGTCCGGCGCGTTCATTTGAACCAATGGAACACCACAATTAACTATCGGCTCCAACCGAACCCAGGTATAGCGCAACAAACCTAAACATGGTCACCAGTGGGCGTAGCCTCCGGCCAGTCCTGGCGACAAGCGGCATCTGAGCGCTCAAATATATGCCATCTCAATCGGGCCCGACAACCGGATGATTGTCGGGAGTCCGGAACTAATGAAAGCTGTTCCGGACACTACACCCGACGTTTCGACCCTATCCCAACCCGCAGATCACACGTAATGGCCGACTCCGCGCTGCTTTTTGGCACAATCCCCCCCTGATAATGTCGCAAATCACATCTGTTTTTGTGCCCGAATCAAGCTTAGTTTGTATTGTCGGAATACACCCGGAAACGGTATCTCAAAACACACCTTTGAAGAATGAAAAGGGAAATGATAGAAGTATTTAAAACCGATGTTCAGAAAAAGAGCCAGGGTGATCTGTTGGCTAACCTCATCTGCCTCGCATTTTCAGGATACCAGGCGAGTTTCGATCTGGAAGACTGTGACAAAGTACTTCGCGTCAGCTCCCATGGACAGCCGGTGTGCTGTGCCAGCATTATCGGTCTGTTGGAAAACTTCGGCTACGCTGCTCAGATATTGGGAGAACACCTGGCCGAGGAACTTACAACAACGAAAGTAACGGGGCAATTTGCGTATAGTATCCATCGTTAGAGCGCATTTCATAGTCAATAGCGCGCTAACTTGAAAATTTAACTTACATAAATCGACTGAATCATGAAAAAGACCAAGATCATTTACTGGGTTGTTACGGGCATCCTGGCCGCCACGCTGGGCATCGGTTCCGTTTACGATGCAATTTCAGCTCAAGAAGCCGTTGATCACGTCACGCGTATTGGCTACCCGGCTTACATCGTGCCGTTTCTGGGCGTAGCCAAGCTCCTCGGTATTGTCGCGATTCTCGTACCCGGCTTCCCCCGACTGAAAGAATGGGCGTATGCGGGGCTTTTTTACGACCTGTTCGGAGCCTTTTATTCCCACATCGCATTTGGCGACGGGCCTGATATGTGGGCGGGCTTTTTCATTGGATTCGCCCTGATCGCCGTTTCCTATATTTACCATCACAAATTGCGGAAACTGCAAAACGAAGTTGCATTTACAATCTGAACCAACGACCGGGTACTATGTGATTTGTCACAATCAACCCGCTTACTTGACACGTTTGCACCCCGTCCGATTGAGAGATTACAGATAAATTTGCATTACACTTAATACGAATCATCCTGAGCGCGAATACATGTAAATGGTCGGCCTCAAAGGATATCCGGAAAGCAACTATCTCATCAACAACTAAAATCAAACGCAGCCATGGCCAAAATGAGACTTAACAAATCGGTCCTGATAAACGCCCCAAAAGCGCAAATATGGCCTGTTCTCACCGAAGATCACCTTACCCGGCAGTGGTACGCCGCATTCAGCCCGGGAACGCATGCGATCACCGACTGGCAGCCGGGCAGCAAGGCCCTGTTCAAAGACGATACGCAGAGCGGGATGGCCGGGGTTATACTCGTCCATGATCCGCTATCCGAAATATCGCTGGAATACCGGGGTATCATTACTGACGGCAAGGAAGACTACGAAAGTGACGAGGCGGTACAGTTCAATGGTTATTTTGAATCGTACAAGCTTTATGAGGACGCAGGTAAAATCCGCCTGGAAATAATCTGTGACATCAGCAGCGAATATCTCGAAATCATTTCCGAAGCGTGGGACCATGCGCTGGAAATGATCAGGGTACTGGCAGAAACACAAACCACCAAAATTATGGATACCCGACAGCTTCTTTTGGAACTGGATCAGAGCGAGCATGATTTCTACGCGATCCTGGCGTCGTTTGAACCGGAGCAAATCAATGTAGTACCATTCACAGGCAGTTGGACCGCCGGGCAGGTCGCAGAGCACATTCTGTTATCGGAGTCGGGCATTCCCGAAACATTGCTGGGCTCCACCGCCCCTACCGAACGCCCCGTCGCGCAGTTTGTACCCGTGATCGAATCGATATTTCTGGACTTTACGGCTCACTACCAGTCACCCGACTTCATTATTCCGTCGCCGGGGCCGCACGACCATGAGGAATTGCTCAAGGCGTTCAAAACAAACCGGGCCGGGATCAGGAATCTGGCCGCTACCATAGACCTATCTTTGACCTGCACCGATTTCGCATTTCCGCAAATCGCCGAACTGACGCGCTGGGAATGGCTGCAATTTGTGCTGTGCCATTCCCAAAGGCATACCCGGCAGCTACGAAATATTTTCGAAAAAGTTGCGGAACAGGTGGAGGGCTGATAGCTCAAAGATTGATAACTTGCGGACTCGTACCATATTCTTTCAATTCCTATGTTCCGAAAGTTATTGCTTCTGTTTTTGTTGCTCGCGGCATCGAAGGGTTTTGCCCAGTCCGCCGGAGGCACCAACAAAATAGCTCCGTTCCAAATCAGGCTGGTCAATGGCCAGCAATACACATCAGCACAGCTGGCGGCGGGGCCTGTTGTGCTGATTTACTTTTCGCCCGACTGCGACCATTGCCAGGACTTCACCAAGGACCTCCTCAAAAATTACAGCGTGGTCGCCAACAAACAAGTGGTAATGATCACATTTCAGGCGATGGAAATGCTGAAACCATTCGTAAGCCAGTATAGCCTCAGCACCTATCCGAACTTTAAAGTGGGCACGGAGGGTACCTCCTACCTCGTCCAACGTTATTACAAGATCCGGTCATTCCCTTACATTGCGATTTATGACAAAAAAGGCAATCTGGTCAGGACCTTTGAGGGCGAGCAGCCGCACGCCGACATATTCAAGGCGATGAAGCAGATCTGACGATACGGCCTGCTGTAAATATATTTACATCGGTTACAATGCAAAATGGACTTTAATGCTATTTTGCATTGTTTTTTTGTTTCGTCACAATCCTACTCTATCAGATGCCGGTCGATCAGATCAAGACTTCGGAAGCATTTCGAAGGACAACGTTCAGGGCATGTCTTGCCATTGTTTTCTTTCTCTTCATCTATCTCTTGTTGATTTCCGCATCCATTGCGCTCATCGCGCTCTGCGGAGTTGCCAGCTACGCCATGCTGACGACGAGGGTCAATGTTCTTACAGCCGGGTTATCGGTAGGCCTCATCTGCATGGGTTTCTTCGTTTTCTATTTTTTGATCAAATTCATTTTCCAAAAACACATCGTAGACCGCTCCGGGTTACAGGAAATAACGGAAAAGGATCACCCCGAACTATTTGCGTTGATCAGGGAAATAGTAGCCGAAGCTCACACCAATTTTCCAAAAAAGATATTTCTGTCGCCGGAAGTCAACGCCTCCGTTTTCTATGACTCGGGCTTCTGGAGTATGTTTCTTCCCATTCCCAAAAACCTCCAGATCGGAATGGGCCTCGTCAATACGTTGACGGTAGCTGAATTCAAAGCCGTACTCGCCCACGAGTTCGGCCATTTCTCCCAGCGCAGCATGAAAGTTGGCAGTTACGTATATAATGTGAATTACGTCATATACAACATGCTTTATGATAACAATTCGTTTGAAGCCACCCTTGAAAAATGGGCGGCAGCGAGCAGCTATCTGAGCATCGCGGCGTCGCTGGCAGCCTGGATCGTCCGCGGTATCCAGTGGGTACTCAAAAAAGCTTATGACGTTGTCAATCTGAGTTATATGAGCCTGTCCAGGGAAATGGAGTTCCACGCGGACGAAGTTGCTGCAAACATTGCGGGCTCCCAGCCGCTGGTCAACGCGCTCCGCCGTTTCGAACTTGCAGATTACGCTTACAATGTCGTGGTAGGTTATTATCATGAACACTCGGCACAGTCGGTCAGGTCCGAAAACCTGTACGAACACCAATCGACGGTTTTGACATTCCTCGGACAGCAAAATAAACTTGCATTCGAAAACGGACTTCCCCAGGCCAATGCCGAACAAAACCGTTACAATAAATCGAAGCTCGTTATCAGCGATCAGTGGGCGTCTCATCCCAGTGACCAGGACCGGATCGAACGCCTGAATGCACTCAACCTGACAAGCCGCAGCAACGATTCACGAAGGGCAACCGAACTTTTCCATGCGCCTGCCAAGGCGCAGCAAGTAGTCTCAGACCATCTTTTCAGCTTGTTTGATTACCCAACGGCACCCATCGTCAAAAGTAATGCGGATTTTGAAAGAGACTTTCGGAAAAGCCACCGTGAAAGATCTTTTGATGATCTTTACAATGGGTATTACGATAATAAAGATCCGCAGTACTCAGTCCTGGCCGACGAGCCGACCAATGCGACGGAGGCCAGCGAACTGTTCGGCCACGAAGCACTCGATCTTGTTTATAGTGCTGCGGCGTTGGAAAACGACATCCAGCTATTGGAGGCGATCTCCAACGGAAGCTACCAGATCAAGACGTTCGACTACGATGGCAACAAGTATTCAGCTCGTGACGCGGCCCTCTTGGTGCCCGATCTGAAAAATGAGCTGGCCGGTGCCCGGGAGGACATAACCGTCCAAGATTTTAAAATAGGTCAATTCTTTCTCGAAGCCGCCCGGCAACAGCAACAGGAAGCTGCACTGCAGGCACTGATCGGAGCATTCACAGAAACCAAAACGCTGAACGAGAGATATGATGCCGTCTGTTCAGTCATGGTCGCGCAAACGCAATTCCTGACCGTAACCACGCCATTCGCTCAGATCGAAGAAAACTTTGCTTCCTTGAAAGAAACCGAGGGCACCTTGAAGCAAAACCTTTCCGAACTGCTCGAAAATGCCCTCTACAAACCGCAAATCTCCTCCGAAATGCAAGAGGGATTCACAAAATACATTTCCGAGGATTGGGTTTATTTCACAAACCCTTCCTACCATAACGAGTCGCTTCAGATCCTGTTTGAAACAATCAACCAATACAGCCGCCTGCTTTCACAAACCATTTTCGTTCATAAAAAGCGGCTGCTCGATTTTCAGGCCGGGCTGATCAGCATCCATCAACCATTGAACAGCGCCTCATAATGTGCCGACGGTGCCAGAATCCCTCCACTCTGTGCATAAAATGATTGATCGGTAAGGTATACCCCCTTTCGCGTCTGGGTCCAGGAACCGCTTGCCATCGGATGAAACGTCATGAGCTTGTCCCAGTTCTTGTAGTACTGGTGGCCATTTGTTTCCTGCAAACCCACCGTCATTCCCGGAAATGGCTGCATTCGGGCTGCTACGTTCTTGTTCCAATCAACCAGAATCGGATTGACCGTCAGATCGGCGCAGAAACAGGGCACCTTTTTCTCATAGGCCAGCTGTACGATTTTCATCGTCATACTCAATGTTTTCGCAATCGCTTTCACGGCAATGGCCGAGTAACCCAGCTCAATCCGGTGCGCTGCATCCTCGGCGGTATGCGCACTCTCGTCCGCCGCCACGCGAACGCCCAGGTCGCCCACATATGCCTCGTTGCTCTCCTCAAATGGCTCCTCGATCACCGCAATCTGATCGAATGCGCCGATCTTTTTGGCATGATCGAGAAAACGCAATAATGTTTCCTTCTTCTCATACCTGCCATTCACATCGAAGTAATAAGGTATTTTGCCGCTTTGGGTATAAGGCGTTTCATAATGGCCGATCGCTTTATGTACGGCAGTCAGGAATGCGATGTCTTTTTCGATCATCTCCTGCTGGGTGCCCGCGGCGCCGGTTTTCAGTTTCATGATAAAATACCCCTCGTCCGCCGCTTGTTTAACGCGTTCAGGCGTGGTGCCGACACTGAACGACGGAATGCTGGCGACCTTTTCATGCCGATAGGAAAGCCCTGGCCGGTAGGCGGCCGGGACCATTTCGTCAAACTGCTTCATCCCGTTCTCCTGTGCGTACAGGAGCCAGGCCGCATTATCCACGCATACGAGGGAGTTCAATGCAAATGTCTTCCGGAGATCGGGGTTTCCCGTTATTTTTTTGCCGTAGGCCAGTACCTCAGGCAGAATATCGTCAAGTAACTGAACCGGATCATTGAAGGAAGTTCCTTTGATCATCTGCAATGCACGCTCGCTCATGGCATACATTAACGCATTGCCTGCACTTTCGGAGTGTGCGGCAAACACTTTGGAATCAGACCATAACACGCCCTGCGTGCCCAGTCCTATCTTTCGGACGCCCGACTCGGATTCCATCATGGCAATCGCCTGCCAGCTATCCGTGATGGCGCTTCCTTTGAACCGGTAAGGATTTAATGGCTCTCTTTCAAAATTGGAACTGACTTGCTTGATCGTGATCTTTTTCACTTTTTTGGATGGCAACGGGTTCAGGTTATCGTGTCCGGACGCAAATATACCGGCTGCGGCCAGCATACCCGAGCGCTGGACGAATTCTCGGCGCGACAATTGATTAAGTTTTCCGGAAGTCATGTTGAATGGGAATGATTTTGATTAGTCAGACTTCATTGCGAAGCATTACCCTGATCCAATATCTGAATTTTATCCAGTTTTCGAAAAACAAAATACCAATCAACAAAATCAGCCGGCGTCCCAGGATGCCGGCTGAGGTGTACTACGCTATGAGAATTTACTTAAATTAACTGCCGTTGATTATTGATACCCCGGATTCTGGGTCAAAGTAGGCTTACCATTTACAGTGCTGATGTCAATCTGGGTCTGCGGAATCGGATAGTACTCGTTTTTATTGGGGATAAACTTCATTCCGGTTACCTCGGAAACTTTCGTCACTTCATAGGCATAATAGGCATTCATGAAACGATCGGCCAATCCCCAGCGCACCAGGTCGAAAAAGCGATGGCCTTGCATGGCCAGTTCCAGTTTCCTTTCGAAATAAATGGCTTTCAGTGCCTGTTCTTTTCCACCTGCCTTAAAGTTGCCTTCCGGGTAAAGTTTGATGAGATAATTGGCCGCAGGTGTAGCGGAGAAGCCTAGCTCCGGTTTCGAATCGTCCTTGTATTTGTACACAAAACCTTTCGGGTTTGCAGCGCGTGTCCGGATGCGGTTCACGTACGTCTGTGCGACGTCAAGATTACCCAGCTGCGCCTCGGCCTCCGCGGCCAACAGGAGTATATCCGCAAAACTGATGACATTGTAATTGATCGCCGAGCCCGGCGCCCAGGCGGTGCCGTCGTAATACAAATTCTTCGTCGCATTCCAGTAGATATTTTTGAGATTCACATAAGGCCCGGTTGATACTGAATTCCGGATCCAGTTGTTGCCCGGCATAAGTCCCCAATCCTTAAATGGAATGCCGCGACGACCCGCTGTCCAGTCTACACGCGGATCCAGCGTACCGGCATCCGGCGTGAAGGGCTGACTCGACAAAATCCCGATATCCGCCTTAACTTCGTGTTTGTTGTAATCGTCCAGATAAGGCAGGCCGGTGCCCGGGTTGGTGCGGAAGGAATTGACCAGATCGATGGATGGCAGAAAGTTACCACAGCAACCAAACGGGCTGTTGATCGGAAAATTGAGCATGCTCCCCTGATTGGCTGTCGCTATCGTGCCATTACCTACATTGGCTGCCATATCTATCGAGAACAATGCTTCCGGACTTTCCAACTCCTTCTCCGGACGATGGTTGTCCTCGAATTCAGGGTTCAGGTCCACCTTCCTGCCCCGGCTCGTGACACCGCTGTTGATCACTTCATCAAACTCTTTTTTGGCGTTCGCATAATCCTTTTGATACAAATAAACCTTTCCCAGGTAGGCATGAGCCGCGGTTTTGTTGATACGGCCTGCCTCGGGCTGCGTCGCTGTCACATTTTCGACGGCATACCTGAAATCCTCCACGATTTTCGGCCAGACGTCCTTGTCATTCGGCTGTTTGAAGTCCGTCGTGCCCTCGTCGATCCACGGAACCATGTTGTACATACGTTTCAGTTCAAAATAGTAATGCCCGCGCAGGAACCTGGCCTGACCAACGATGTTTTTAAGCTCAGCATCACTTAAATCGGTGGTTTTGGCGGCCACACGCAGCACCGCATTGCACCGGCTTACCCCGGCATAACTCGCTTTCCAGCGCTCGTTCAGAAATTCATTGATCGGCTCGACGCTGGTCGAAAGCGGCATCGCATGTGATTCACCGCCGTAACCACTGCCGTAGATCGCATTATCCGGCCCCACCGCCCAGGCCGTGCCGCCATTGATGTTCAAACCATAGTTACCCTGTCCGTCCAATGCCGCATAGGCACCGATCAATAGCGAGTTCACGCCGTCTCTGGTCGCCAGTAAATCTTCGCCCAATGCGCCCTGAGGCGTATAATCCAGAAAATTTTCTTTGCAGGATTGCAGTGATAGGCTGGCCGCCAGGCAAGCCAGCAATATTGTTTTAAATGCTTTCATTTTCTCTCTGAAAAAAATTAGAAACTAACCTGAACTCCGCCAAGGAATTGACGATCATTGGGATACATCCCTTTATCTACCCCAAAACTCGTCGCCGAGCCGCCGATTTCGGGATCCAGCCCAATGTATTTGGTCAGTGTAAACACATTGGCCGCCTGCACGTAAAAGCGGAGGTTCGACACGTTGATCCTGGAAAGCAGCGAGGCCGGGAGATTATAGCCAAGCTGGATGTTTTTGAGCCGCAAGTAAGAGCCGTCCTCGACGTAATAGGAAGTCGGTGAACCGTTGGTAGCCGCAGTCATTTTGGTTTCCTGGATCGGCAGGGTCGCATTCATATTTTGCGGCGTCCACGAATCATACAATGCCCGCTTGCTTTTTGCCTGCACAAATGAGGCGTAAAAATCGGTGGTATACCGCAGCTGGTTCCAGATATCCCCACCCTGCACACCATAGAAGAATGCGCTGAGATCGAATTGTTTATACTTCAACCCAACGTTCAGACCGTAGTTGAAATCAGGATTAGGGTTTCCGAGGAAGGTCCGGTCGTCGGCGGTAACCATGCCGTCGCCATTGACATCCTTGAAACGGAAACGGCCCAATGCCTGGTCTGTTTGATACACGGCCTCCGGGTTACCAGTAACTTGCCTCACCTGCTCATTTGCCGCATCGAGTTCCTTTGTGGTATTCCAAAACCCGGCAACCTGGTAGCCATAAAACGATCCGATCGGGTGGCCTACTTCATTGCGCACATAGTTGATGCCGTTCAACGCGCGACCGGTGGAGAAGAAATAATTGGTGTTGTCGGTCACCCGGGTAACCTTGTTTTTATAGGAAGTAAATGTGGCGCCAAGGTCCAACCGCAGGTCGGTCGCAAGGTTTTTATGAAAATT
Source organism: Dyadobacter ginsengisoli DSM 21015 (assembly GCF_059568735.1). Taxonomy (NCBI): domain Bacteria; kingdom Pseudomonadati; phylum Bacteroidota; class Cytophagia; order Cytophagales; family Spirosomataceae; genus Dyadobacter; species Dyadobacter ginsengisoli. Next base: position 1,086,043 of record NZ_JCANTY010000001.1, on the reverse strand, counting down.
AGCCGACAGATCGATGCCGCGGTTCGTCGTGCCCGCGATATTCACAAATGGTACAATACCCGGCCCTTGTGTTCCGGGAACTGCCGGATTGTAGAGCAGATCCTTGATATCCTTCCTGAAATAATCGATCGAAATATCGATCATCCCGCTCAGGAAACTAGCGTCGATACCGATGTTCGCGTTGGTATTCCGCTCCCATTTCGCATCCGGATTACCAATTTGGCCAACCTGAAAGCCTGGCTGGTTGGAATTGTTAGTCCGTCCAATGTCATAATAGGAAGCCGCCTTGTCCATTATGAATGTGTAATAGCCATTATTCGCATTGACATTCAACTGGTTACCCATTACGCCCCAGCTTCCGCGCACTTTCAGGTCAGTCAGCCATTTGAGGCCCTGCATAAAACCCTCCTCCGAAAGCCGCCAGCCTGCACTCACCGACGGGAACCAGCCATATTGATATCTGACGAATTTGGAAGAACCATCGCGACGCAATGTGCCGCTGAGTAGGTATTTGCCTTTAAATGCGTAATCAAACCGCCCGAATTGCGAGTTCAGCGATTCAAAGCTCCGGCCACTATAATTGCTTTGAATACCGGAACCCGTTGATAATGTGGTATAATCAGGGTCGAAGGTGTAATAATCCCGCGTGGTGCCACCCAGGTTTTCGTAATACGATTTATAAGCTTCATTCCCCAGTACCACCGTCAGGTCGTGCACCGAACCAATGGTTTTGCGGTAAGTCAACGTATTGGTCCAGGTCCACGCGTACCCGCCCGAAGAACCCTGCGAGAAAGCATTATACTTGGTATTCTCATTGTTTTCATAAGTCGGATACACAAAAGACCGCGAAGTGCCCGAGTACATTTCACCCCCGAAATTCGTCCTGAATGTGAGGTCTTTGAGCACATCCACTTCCGCAAACATATTTCCGAACAACCGGTTACCGAGGTTACGGTTGTCCTTCAAACGTTCCAACGTTCCCACCGGATTGTTCCCATTATAACCCGTCCCGAAAATGCCCGCATAATTGCCCATTATATCCCGTACCGGAAAGATCGGCGACATTTGAGAGGCTGTTTGAACAATGTTCAGGTCAGCCAGCTCAGTCTGCTGTGGGTTGCTGGTGATGGTGTAGGTCAGGTTTTCACCAATGCGAATGCGCTTGCTAACGTTGAAAAGCGTGTTTGCCCGGAGGTTGTAGCGTTTCAGATAAGTCGAAAGCATCGTGCCTTGCTGGTTGAGATAGTTGAGCGATATCATGTAGTTCCCTTTGTCCGTGCCGCCGCTGACGGAGAGGTTATGGCTCGTGTTGACAGCGGGTTTGAAAACTTCGTGGTACCAGTCGGTGCCCGCCTTTTTTGCCCGGATAATGCGGTAAAAGCGGTTGTAATCGTCGTCGGTTTTGTAGTTCGGATTGATGTAGTATTTGGAGGGGTCCGCCGCCGCGTCGCCTTCCTTCGCACCCAGCGGATAAATGTAATCCGGGATCACCGGTTCGGGACCCGAACCGTAAATGGGGTCGTTGATGGGTAAACCCGAATTTTTGTTCGCGATCCAGCGCAGCTGCGCTTCTTCCGTCGGGCTCAGCAGGTCCCAGACGTTGCCCGACTTCGGCACCTGCACGCCGTAGTAGGCATCGTATTGTACAGATACCTTGCCCGTCCCTTTCTTGGTAGTGATAATAATGACCCCGTTCGATGCCCTCGAACCGTAAATGGACGCGGCTCCGGCGTCTTTCAGCACCTGGATCGATGCAATGTCGTTGGGATTCAGATTGGTACTGTTTTGCGTCGGCACGCCGTCCACCACATACAGCGGCGTGTTATTGCCAAACGTATTGATGCCGCGGATCCGTACCTGTGGCTCGGCGCCCGGCTGCCCCGAAGAAATCACCGTCACGCCGGAAGCCTGGCCCTGTAACAGGCCGGATACCAGCCCATTCGGCTGTTTGGTGATATTCTTCACATCCACCACGGCCACCGCGCCGGTAATGTCCTTTTTCTTCTGGGTCGCGTAGGCGGTCACCACCACTTCGTTGAGAATTTTCGTGTCGGGCATCAGCCGTATATGGATCTCGGAGCGGTTGCCAACCGGAACTTCCTGCGAGAGGTAGCCGATAAACGAAAAGGTTAATGTACCTCTTTCCGGCACCGTAAGCTGGAAATTACCATCCGGGTCGGTCGTCGTACCGATGGACGTGCCTTTCAGGATGACGTTCACTCCAACCAGTGGTTCATTTTTATCCGACATAACCTTACCGCGTACCGTCGCATCCACCCGCATATGACGCATGTACGGCAAGTCACCGCCCACACCTTTCGCAATCCCTTCCGTCCAGCTCATTACAGCTGCCAAGGCAAGGGATAAGGCACATTTTCCTGGTGAGTAGTTTTTTAACTTCATAAATAACAGAAGGTTTAGGATCCTCCCGAAGTCGGGAAAACCGGTTTATGAAAATTGACTGGAATGTGCTGATTGTACAATGCCGAGATGAAACGTTTTTTTGAATTGTGTCAATCAAACACTTTGATGGTAAGATGAAAGAATATTTAACTATCTGTTGATAAAACAGTTAAAAAATTTCCGCAAACCTTTTCGCAATCCTTTGCAGAAACGGCTGTGCAAGTTGGGAAGGCCGGATTGAGTGCGTTCGTATGGAAATGTTAAAGAACTACGGAAGGAAAGAATATATAACTATTTCAATATGCGAATACGGCAAACCAATCGGCAAACAAAAATGCCAGGCTTAATAACCTGGCATTGAATGTCTTTACTGTTCAAAATTGGGTTTGGTGTTATACTGGTCGGATTGCAGCCCCCGCAACCTGACTTTCAGAATCACGCCCTCTGGCGTCAGCGTCGAATGGTACACCTCGTCGCCATTCCAGATCCTTCGTCGTTTCCATTCTCCATTCACAAATGTCCCTTCTTCCACATCAATCAGCTCCGACGCCGAAAAACCAGATCCTAATCGCGGACGAAACTGAAATTTGGTATCGAAACCCATCAGGTAGAATTCATCCGGTGCCGTTTCGGCTACGAGCACTCGGCCTGTCAGTTCATTGCCGGTTTTATAGGTAGGAAAGCCAAATGTCATGAGTAAATCATAATTGGAAAAATGCAGCAGCTTCTCTCCCAGCCCGTCTTCCTCTACGGCGGCTTTGAGTTTGCCGGTACCCTGCAAGCTGGTAATCAGCGGAATGGCCGGGGTTAGCAGCCTGTAATTCGCGGCAATTGCGGAGAATTTGTCGTCCAGCCTGGTCTTATCCCGCTTATCGTGCGGGTCTGCATGGAACGGATCGATGCCGTAGGGTGCTACCCCTATGGCATTGTAGTCACCTATCGCGTAGAAATGAAAGCGGGCGAAGAGCGTTCCCTTGCCGGTTTCGGGCACGAATAAGGCATTATCGGGCCGGGCGTACTTCTCGCACAAATCGCGGAACTGGACGTAGTTCCGATTGTAAATATCCACCGCCAGCAGGTCTATCGAAGGTGCGGCGGCCTTGTACACGTCGATCATATTGGACGTTGGTCCTCCGCTCGGATGCTCGCCCGCGCGCTCGAAACGGTTTTCACGCAGCCAGGCATTCACATAAACAGGAAGCGGGTACTGCTTTTTACCTTCCGCTGCCACATAATCAATATATTTCGCCATATGGTAAGCCGAAAATGCCTCAGCAGCATCCACGCCGAACACCTGCTGCCAGGTACCCGGTTTCTTTTTCAATGCCGAAACCAGTTTGGCGGGTACCTGCCCATTGAAGAGCTTCGTAGCTTCTGCCGAATAGTCACGGTCCGTTCCCAATGAACCTGGCTCGTTTTCCGCTTGCATCATAATGACCGTCCTGTACGATTCATCTATCTGCCGGATATGGGCCATTACCGCCGCGAAAGCTTTTGCATCTGCATTGCGGTTGTTTTCCGAAATCGTGGATTGGACCTGGATCGGTTGACCACCTGCATTCAGCATCCTTGGATAATCCCTGGTATTCTCTTTCATCCAGACCGGGATGTATTGCGAGCTGCCATTTTTAAAAGAGGCAAACCATAACAAAACCAACCGGATGTTCTCTCGGCGCGCATCGAGGATCAGCTTATCCAGATCAGTGAAGTCGTATTTACCCTTTTCCTTCTCCATGTTTTCCCAATAAATGGGTACTTCCAGCGTGTTGCAATGCAATTCTTTCAATTGCGGCCAGGTTTTGTCCAGGATATCCGGCCAGCCGCTCGAATTCCACATCTGCGCGCCCAGGATCAGGTAAGGCTTACCATCAACCCAGAATGCATGACGGCCATTTTTAGAAACGATGGCAGGAATCGCACGCCCGGACGGTTGCTGCGCCAAAACGTGAATGGAAGAAACAGCAATGCAAATACCGGCAAGCATGCCGGTGAAGTATCGAAGGACCATATTCGGGTTTGGAAAGTGAAAACTGAATATGATGCATTAAATAACGCACTGCAAACAAATGAGTTAAAAAATTTCCGCAATGGGTTCCGCAAAGGTTTGCGGGAATCTGGAAAGGTTGTGCAAGTTGGGATCTTCCGACCAGGAGGGGAATCTTGGCACATTCGGTGTTCGAGATCCGTACGTAGAAAAGCAACCTTTTATCAAGCAAACTCTAAAAGAAGACGGCGGTCGCATACCGCGATTTTGAAAGGGCTGAAAAAAAATTGCTCCACACCGCAACGGATGTGGAGCAACAGAATCTGAATGAATACGGAACCATGGATTGCTAATATCCCGCATTCTGTTTCAAACCGCCCGACAGGTCGATTTGCGCCTGCGGGATGGGGTACACCTTCATAAAATCCTTTGGTGCGAGGTCCACTATCACCGGCGATTTGGCGGCATAGTTGTAAAGGCGCTCCTCCTGTTTCATGACCGTCAGGTATTTGCCGGTACGAACGAGATCGAACCATCGCTCGTGCTCGTAGGCCAGTTCCAGCTGGCGCTCGTTCAGGATCAGGTCCATGAGATCGGTTGTTTCCGTTCCCTTATAATTGTGGGTAGCATTGCCAAACGCGCGTTCGCGGACTTTGTTCAACTGGGCCAATGCATTGGCCTTGTCGCCCATTTTGAACAGCGTTTCGGCATACAATAAAACAACATCCGCGTAACGAAGCACGGGAATATCCAGCCCCGAAGCGCCGTAGGAATGCTTCACCGCAAACTTGCTGACATACGGATACCAGATCGGCTCAGCTTTCGGGGTTGCGGGAGACGTCCACCATTCCTGCACGGTCGATGCTTTACGCTTGTCCCCGGTCTCGTATTTTTTCATGAGGCTCCAGGAAGGAAGCGACGTTTCTGCACCCCGGTCGGCAATACCGACCAGACCGCCATTGGGTGTGTAAGAAGTGGAAAGGCTCTGGCCGTTGGTTCCATCGACATACTTTACCGTGAACAGGGTCTCGTCATTGTCCTCCGACTCTACTTTCCATATCGAGGCAAAATCGCCGACGAGCTTATAATCCAACTCATTGATCACTTTTTCCAACTGAACTTTGGCATTCGCCCAATCCTGCCGGTATACATGAACTTTCCCCAACAAACCAAGAGCAGCGCCCTTGCTTGCGCGGCCGGTCGCGATGGATTTACGTACAGGGAGTTTGGCAGCTGCGTCGGTGAGGTCTTCGATGATCAGTGCATAGATCTCCGCTTCGGTTGCCTTTGGAAGCAGGGCTGCCTCCGGAATCGAAATCTGGCTCGTGACTTTGGGTACCCCTCCGAAAACGCGCACCAGATCGAAATAGAAGAGCGCACGCATGAATTTCGCTTCACCGATATACTGATCTTTCGCCCCGGCGGCATAGTTCGTGGGGTTATCGATGTTCAGAAGCACGGCGTTCGCCCGAAAGATGCCATTGTAAGTGGTGTTCCAGAATGCGGTGGTTAATGCATTGTCCGAATTCACGGTCAGAAAGTCGATGTCGTTGGAGCCTGCGATGGTGGTGTTCGCCGACATGTACAGATTGTCCGCAGGCACTTCCATAAGCAGGTAATCCGTTGGCTTGCGGGCTTGCAGGCTATTGTAAACGGCCAGCACAGCCTGGTTGATGTCGTTAGCGCTTTTATAAAAATTGGTAGGCGTGAGCACCGATTCCGGTGTCAGGTTCAGGAGCTTGTCTTCGCAGCTGGTCATGCCCAAAGCCAACAGCACCAGCGCTGTTTTGATATTTTTTGTGATTTTCATGTCCCGATGGTTAAGCATTAGAAATTGAAATTAAGACCCACCGTATAAACCCGGTTGATAGGCGTTGCACCATTGTTATAGCCCGGCTTACTGCCCGTTCCGGCAATCTCACCGCCCGTAAATCCTTCCGGATTGTAGCCGTGAAAGCTCTTTTTGGTAAACATGAATGGGTTTGCAAGCGACGCATATACGCGCAGGCCTGATAAATGAAGCTTCTGTGTCACTTCCGACGGCAGCGTGTAGCCCAGGTTGATATTCCGGACAGCGAGGAATGAAGCATCTTCAATATAGGCATCCGACGACGATTGGTAAGTCAATTTGCTGAGCGAGCTCGCCGGAACCATGCCATTGCCGGGCTCGGCTTCCGACCACCATTGTGTATCCACCAGCGAGCGGCGCATCGCTCCGAGCAATGCACCCTGATAATACTCGTTCTCGAAGTTGTACATCTTCGCACCCACGGAAGCCTGCATGGCAATGCTCAGGTCGAAACTTTTGTAGGCAAAATTATTGATCATACCAAAATACGCCTTAGGCTGGAAGTTGCCCAGGATCACTTTATCGGCAGAGGTGATCTGACCATCGCCATTTACATCCTGGTATTTTGGGTTACCCGGCAGCGAACCCGCGAGCACCGGAGAGTTCTTCACGTCTTCTGCGTTTTGAAGTACGCCAACGATCTTGTACCCGTAGTAAGAAAACATCGGCTGTCCGAGACGCAGGATCCACCCCATTCCGTAGGTATCGGTCGTGATGCGCTCCTGCACGCCGCCGAGATCCACCACTTTGTTGTTGTTCTTCGCCATGTTGAACGATGTCTCCCATTTGAATGCGCCGACGAGGTTTTTGGTGGTCAGTTCAATTTCAAAACCTTTGTTGCTTACGCTGCCCACGTTCGACAATGAGCTGGTAAAGCCGGTAATCGACGGGATCGCTACATTGTAAAGCAGTCCGCTGGTTCTTTTGTCGTAATAATCGAGTACCACATTGACTCGGTTTCGGAACAGGCCCAGTTCCAGACCGAAGTCGTAGCTCTTCGTTTTCTCCCAACTCAGGCTGCTGTTTCCGTAAGACACCTGAGTTTGTCCTTTGGTTAATGTGTTATTGGGCGAATAGTACACGTCACCGATTTGCCCAAGGTATTCGAAATCACCAATGTTGAAATTGCCCGTCGTACCATAGCTGGCACGCAGTTTCAGTTCGCTCACCGGACGGATATCCTTCATGAAATCCTCCTGAGAAATGCGCCAAGCTACCGAAGCCGACGGAAAGTAACCCCATTTGTTATCCGGTCCGAAACGCGAGCTGCCATCCGTACGGATCGATGCAGAAAGCAGGTATTTGTCTTTAAAGCCATAATTCACACGGCTGAAATACGAAATAAGCCCCCATTGCGACTTCGAAGAGGTGGTAGCAGAAGGATTGATGATCCCATTATTCAATGTATGGATAATGTCGTTGTTGAACGATCCGTTCACCGCGGCCATGGAGCTGCTGCTCGAATTGTATTTCTGGTACGAAGCACCTGCGATCGCGCTCACACTATGTATACCTTTAAAAGTATTAGTATAGCTCAAAACGTTCTCGTTAGCAATGCTGGTCGTTGAGCTCAATCCCTGCGAGCCCGAGTTTAGGCCGGTGCTGGTTGCCCAGGAAGCCTGGAAACGGTCGGTCTGGTTGGAGGCCAGGTTGGTACTGAGTGACGACCGGAACGAAAGTCCTTTCGCGAGGTTCAGGTTCACAAATGCCTCACCGAGGTTGTTGATCGTAGTTCCGTAATAGTAGCTTCCGTCGAGGGTAGCCATCGGATTAGTCTGGCCACTGACGACAGCGCCCCAATAGGACCGTGCATTCGGATAAGTCCCGTCGGGGTTCCGAACCGCCACGAAACTTGGAAATTTCACATAATTATTAATATCTGACGAGGCAAACCGGCGCTTGGCGTACGAAGGGTTCAGCATGAAACCCAGACTTACCACCGAATTCACGGTTACATCCACATTGGCCCGCACACCGTAGTTTTTATACCAGGTATTTTTCAGCGTGCCCTGTTCGTCTTTCAAAGTGCCGGATACGTAATACCGCACGTGGTCATTGCCGCCACCCACCGAGAGGTTATAGTTCTGAATAGTCGCTGCCTGCAACACCTCATCTTCCCAGATCACGTTGTTACCGTTTTTCAGCACATCGCTTACCTGGTAGGCATTGGGGCGACGGGCGTCGTTCCAGACCGGAATGCTGGTGTCGCCTCCGATCCATTTGTATTCGCGGTTCTGGTAACGGACGGCGTAGTCATGGTATTCCTGACCGGTGATCCAATCCTTGTGCCCCTTCGCTTTGGCTACACCTGCATAGGCATTGAAATTGAATTTCGCTTTACCGGATTTCCCTTTTTTGGTGGTTACGATAATCACCCCGCCCGCACCGCGTGAACCATAGATCGCAGCGGCGGATGCATCCTTCAACACCTCTATCGACTCAATATCGTTGGTACTGATGCTACCCAGGCTGCCACCCGGAAAACCATCGATCACCACCAGCGGATCGTTACCAGCGTCGATGGAACTCGCGCCGCGAATACGGATCAGCGGCGCGCTGCCCGGAGATGTATTGTTCTGCGTCACGTTCACACCCGCCAACCGTCCCGCCAGCACCGACTCGGGCCTTCCGACGGGGATTTGATCGAGTACAGTATTCTCTACCTTGGCGACAGACGCGGTCACAGAGCTTTTCTTGACAGTCCCGTAACCGACCACCACCAGTTCGTCGAGCACCGTATTGTCCTGTCGCAACACGACCCGGATCATCGTCTGATTTCCTACCGTCACTTCCACCTTTTTGTAACCGATAAATGAGAACGTAAGCACGTCACCAGCCGAAGCCTGGATCTGAAATTTACCGTCGGCATCGGTGCTTACGCCTTTGGTTGTGCCTTTGATGACCACGCTAACCCCCGGAAGCGTCGCGTTACCGATACTATCGACGACTGTTCCGGACACGTTGCCGACATCCTGGGCGCGCAGCCGGCCCATCATACACAAGGCCAGGACCAGCATCGTCGCCAGCAGCGGCCTTCTCAGGTAAAACTTCATTTGGATCATAGGAATTTGGGTTTAACTAAATAGATAATTGGTGACGTGCACGTGCCCGAACACGAAGAAAAAGTTATTTACTCCTCATTTTTGTAACATCCTGAACCAGTACCGGTTCCAGGTCCCGGTTGAAAAACTGTCGTACGTAAGTGCCGATCTCGGCAATGGATTCGTCCGGCAGGAAGCCCATTGCAGGCATGTGCTGGTCATACTCTTCGCCATTGACTTTGATTTTTCCGGACAATCCGCTGAGCATGATCTTCACCAGTTGCTCTTTTTCCTTCACCTGCTCAGTGCCGTGCAAGGTGGGAAAGGTACCGGCCACGCCGTTCCCGTCCGGCTTATGACAGGATGAACAATATTGTCTGTATAGCCTTGCCCCCTTCGATAGTTGCTCCTGAGTAGCTTCGGTTTGTTTCTTCTGCGCAAGCAGATCGGCCCGCGTACCACGGGTAATCCGGATGATCTTATCGTCGTCATTCCTGGGAAAACCGCTGCCCGGATTCCAGTCGCGATTGCTCGTGGACACGTAAATACTGCCATCCGGCGCCAGACAAACTGCCCTTAACCGCCCAAATGTGCCATCCAGCAAGATATTTTCACTGACGATGTCGGTGCCTTTTGCGTCTGTTTTCAGCACGCGGAGGTCGGCCTCCTTCAAAGTCGTCAGCAGTATCGCTCCTTTCCACTCCGGAAACATGTTCCCCTTGTACGCCGAGATGCCCGCGGGCGCTATGGTGGGTGTCCAGGCCTTCACAGGCTCCGCCACTTTCACTGAATCGCAGAATGCCTTTTCATGGGCCTGGTCGCAAAATCCTTCCACTTTTGGCCAGCCGTAGTTATATCCTTTCCGGATGATGTTGACCTCATCTTCCACGGCATCACCATGCTCGGAGCTGTACAGCAGCCCGTTTGCACCGTATGCAAGCCCCTGGATATTGCGGTGCCCCCACGACCACACCAAACTTCCTTTGATCGGGTTATCCGCCGGAACGCTCCCATCCAGGTTCATTCTCAACACTTTTCCGTTCAGTGAAGCAGTGTTCTGCGCATTGATAATGGTGATGGCGTCGCCGGTCGCGAACATCAGTTTCCGGTCCGGCGAAATCACGATCCGAGAACCGTTATGCCCGGTGTGCGCAGGAATTTCCAACATGGTAAGCGGATCAGTAAGCCGATTCTGGCGATAGGTGAAACGCACGAGTTTCGTCGTGATTGCCGAATCCTTCTTACAAGTATAATCGACAAAGACATAGGGATATTTGCTAAAATCCGGATGTAATGCCATTCCCAACAAACCCAGTGAACGATGCCGGTATACTTCATCGATTTTAACCAATTCGATTTTTTCCCCGGTTTTAGGATTAACCTTACTGATCGTCCCGCTCTGCTCTGTAAACCATATCCAGTTATCCGGCCCCCACACCAGTTCCCAGGGCACATTCAGGCCGGAAATCACTGTCGAGGTTCTGACGGGTACCTCCGCCGCGACAGTTTCGACCACCATTTTGTGTGAGACAACCCAATCCCCGGATACAGCAAAGCATGCCACCGAAACAGCTGAAATCCAGACCGATAATGAACGGAGCAGGTTCATCATCAGATCACATTCATTTCTTTTTCCAGAAACCGGGCCACAAATTCATCATCCACCAGATGCGGGTAAGCTCCGATCACACGCGTAATTTCCTCATACTGCCCCGGCGAAAGATTTTCATTGGGATTCAGCGTCCAGATCCCATCCATCAGCCCCTGGCGACGGAGTACTTCGTGTACCCCAGTAATGCAGCCGTGGAATGCATGGGCCGGGTCGAATATGGCTGCATTCATATCAGTTACCGCAATATTGGCGCTCAGCATAGCATCCACATTTTCATAACCGTTCGCCAGTGATCGTTTGATATCTGCCAATAATTCGACTGCCTTCTCTGTCCAGACTGCCCAATGGCCGAGTAAGCCGCCTACGAACCGTTTCTCCACCGATCTTCCGTTGATTTCAAAGCGATAAGGAGTCAGCAGATCCGCCACGATATTGTCGTCATTGCCTGTATAAAGGGCTACATCATCTCTCCGGCCCGAGTGTGCTACCGCCCGCACAACATCCAGGGTCTGGTAACGGTTGAATGCCGCCACTTTGATCGCGCATACATTCGGGATCTCCGCAAATTGCAGCCAAAAATCGTAGCTGTAAACCCGGCCGCCAATGGCAGCCTGCAGATAGAATCCGAAAACCGGGATAATCTCCGCGATTTTTTTCACATGCCCGATAATCTCCGATTCCGGCTGCGTCTGGAATGCCGCCATGCTCACCAACCCGAGGTCGTAACCATATTTTGCCGCGATTTCTGCCTCTTTCACTGCCTGGTCCGTCAATCCGCAAATGCCCGCAACTTTGATGAATGGCCTGTTCAATGCAGCCTTACTGATTTCGTCGGCAGTCATCGCCAGCACCGTTTCAAAGAGATTCACGTCCGGATCACGGATCTCAAACTGCGTGGTGTGTACCCCGATGGCGACCCCGCCGGCACCGCTAGCCATATAATAGCGCGTGAGGCCGCGCTGCTTTTGCTCGTCCAGGCGCAAATCCTGCGTCAGCGCAAGCGGATGCGCAGGAATAACCGTCCCGTCGAACAACAATTTTTTAACATCGTCCTTCAACATCTTTCTAAAAATTACATTGATCTAAAAATAAGCCCTTTCTCCCTTCTCCCCTTCTCCCTTCCTCCTTTTCCCCATTCCTCTTCTTCCCCATTCCTCTTCCTCCCATTATCCCTTCACTCCTAAAACTGCCCTTTACGCTCCTGGAAATGCGTAGGCTTGTTGATCGTCTTCCCTCCTTCGAGCAGCCATTTGGCCGTAATGCCGATCATCTCCTTCAACGTCGTGCGGGGATAACCAAACAATCGGAATGATTCGGCCGCATTGCTGAGCAGCGCTGTCGTTTGCTCCTCGCCGGTAAACTGAGGTTCGGTATTGAATATACGTCCAAACTCATGCGCCAGCCAGCGCAGCGAAACCGTTTCAGGACCGGTAATGTTCAGGATCTTCGAAGGTGACTCACAATGGAGCAGCGAACGGATCGCCATTTCATTGGCATCGCCCTGCCAGATCACATTCACATACCCCATCGTCACGTCGAGCGGCTTGCCATGCAACACCGATTTCGCAACTTCCAGCAATACGCCATACTTGAAATCAATGGCATAATTGAGTCTGTAAATGAGAAGCGGTGTTCCATAAATCCCCGAAAAATACTGGAACATACGCTCTCGGCCCAGGCATGATTGCCCATACTCCCCTATCGGATCTGCCCGCATTTCTTCTGTCGCTCCTCCCGAGCCCACCGGTGTGAAAGGGTACACATTGCCGGTTGAATACACTACGATACGTGATTTCCGGAATTTCTCCGCCACACGCCCCGGCAGGTAGGTGTTCATCGCCCAGGTGTAGGGTTCGTTGCTGGCCGTCCCAAACTTCTGCCCGGCCAGGTAGAGCACATTTTCCACCTCAGGAAGGTCCTGCAACTGGCTGTCTTCCAAAATATTGGCAACGATCGTTTCAATTCCCTCCGCATTCAGCTCCTCGGTAAGTCCCGGTTCACTGAAACGCGACACGGCGATCACGCGCTTATCCAGTCCCGCGCGCTCAATGGCCTGCATAGTCAGCCGCGCGATGCTGGGCCCGATCTTACCTCCGGCTCCGAGGATCATAATATCGCCCTCGATACTTTTCATGTCGTCGATCAGCGCCTGCGAAGGTTGCAGCAACTGTTCCTCTAAAAATTCGATACCGTTCATTTCTATTTAAAAAGCGGATTGTTGAAAAATAATTCTCTGATATTGACCAGGGCCAGGGCGAAGATGATCAGCAATCCCAGGCCTGCAAAGATCTTCACCAAAGGTGTGTTTACCTTTTTTCCCATTATACTACTATCGTTCGCAACGAGATACATGACCGTTCCGATGAACGGCACGACGAAAATGGTTACGCTCTGCGCGAATACGATCAGTTCCAGGGGAAGCTTGCCAAACCGGATCGCTACGAAAGCCCCGATCACCATCACCAGCGCCACGAGATAACGCACCGATCTGGAACTGAAATTACTCCCCATTCCCAAAGCATCACCCAGTAACGTACCACCGACCGATGCATTGCCAATCACAGAGGAAAAGGCTGCCCCGAACAGGCCTATCAGGAAAAAAGCGGACGCATTGCTCCCAAACAAAGGTTCAAGCGCTTTTGCCATATCCGAGGCTGATTTCACGGGTATACCTTTGGGTTTCAAAATCGCTGCGGCACAAACGATCACAATCAGACACATGACTCCCAACAAAATGATACCTGTCATGCTATCGTTGCGGCTCGTGCGAACCGCAGGATTGATACGGATGCGCTCCTGAATCAGGTAAGACTGATACAATGCACCGACGATCGAAAAACAGGACGCCGTAAAAGCAATAATCAGGCCGAGCGAGCCTTCGGGTACCTGTGGGGAAACCAGGCCCCGGGCGATCGCGCCAGCATCTGGCTTTGCCCAAAAAACAGTGGTAATGAACGATAACAACATGAGAACGATCAGGAAGATCATCGTTTTTTCCAACACCGAATAAAAGCTTCTGAAAAACAGAAGACAGATAGCCAACGCATTGAAAAACAGGATCCATGGAACCGGAGAAGTATGGAACAATTCCCCGGCAGCAATTCCTACGCCAACGGAATTCCCCGCCTGAAAGGACGAAGCAACAAGGAACACGCCGATTCCCATCGCCACAGCGGCCGCCTTACCCCATTTTTGACGAACCGTCGCCAGCAGCGATTGCTCTGTTGCCACCCCAATGCGCGTTGCCATTCCGGTGAAAATCGCCATAAAGAAAATTGCTACCGCTACCAGCCAAAGCAGCGAATAGCCATATAATGCTCCCATTTTAGAAGTAATGGTCATTTTACTGGGACCAAACACAAGCGCTGCGGTAATCATACCGGGGCCCAGCGACCCAAGCCATTTGAGGAGATTGTTTTGCGTGTTTTCCAATGTGTAGGGATTTAGGCTTTTGAGTGATTCAATATTAAATTGATGGATTACGGGCACGTGCCCGTAAAGGTAGAAAAGAATTCCGGAATTCCATTTTTACGCAAATCATATCTATAAAATTTTGCGAAAAAATTTATAGGCAATGGATTTTGCGGCAATAGACCGTATTGCACCATATATGTTATACAACAACCCTAATTCTGATAAAACTCGTAGTTTTCCTTTGTGACAATGTCAATAGGCATGTAGTTCTGCCTGGTAACCGATGCGTTTACGACGAGCGTCTGATAGAGCGCCATCATACCGCGATAACCCTGATCGTCGGGACGGTGGCAGATCAGGAAGTCGATGACATTATTTTCCAGATAACCGACATTGTCTTTCACAAAGTCATAACCGATCAGCGACACATGGGTCCGGTGGCTGTTTTTGAGGAAAGAGGCAACTGTATGCACCCGGGAATTGGTCACAAATGCGGCCCCGATGTCCTTGTTCAAATGGAACACATAAGTAAGGTGACGTGCTACCGACTGATAATCCGTCTCCCGGATATCGATCCTGACGATTTCGTTAGGCTGATTGTTATCATTAAAATAGGCTCGAAAACCGTCTTCGATTTCGAGGTAATTGAAATTGTCGATCTCCTTGGAAATATTGATGATCAGTACTTTTTTCTCCGGTTCGAGGCGGTACGTCAGCAGCTTGGCCCCCACATAACCGCTTTTACGCAAATGCGGACCAATGTAGGACAGGCTATGGAGGTCGGGAATGTCGGAGTCGATGAACACGAATGGAATTTTGCGGCGGGCACATTCGGCAGCAAATTTCTTGGTTTCCTCGATAAATGAGGGCGAGATGAGAATGCCGTGAAATCCGGTGTCGAACACGCGCCTGATCTGTTGCCCAAACGCGTCTTTGTCATTCAGGTCAAAAAGGAAGACCTGCACCTGAACACCATATTGCTTCATCTCAGCTTCGGCCCTCCGGATCCCGCTTAGCGGAGCCGACCAGAAATCCGTCTCTTCCGATACATCGGGAATCAATGCGGCCAGGTTGATGATCTTCCTCGATGCCAGACGACTCGCCAGGATATTGGGCTGATAGTCCATTTCTTTGATGATCTCGTTGATCCTGGCCTTGGTCTTTTCGGAAACGCCGGTCCTGTTGTGAAGCACGCGGTCGACAGTTGCGGTGGAGACGTTGGCACGCCTTGCAATTTCCTTCACTCCGAACAATTCGTTCTCTTTTTCCATTCAGGGATTCGTTTGTGTCGCTCGCGGGAAACCGGCATTTCCTGCATTGCTAACGACGCTTGCGCAGGCACACGCGTCGGGTTAAGGCTTGATTTGGAAGGTAAATATAGCCGGTGTGACGTCATTCCTGCAAGGGAATTTCCATCCAACCTGATTCGCTGTGTTGCCAAAAGAAGAAATCCGGGGGCATTTACCGTCGCATGCAAACAATTTCGCAATAAGTCCCTCCGATGCCGGACTGGTACAACTACATTGATTTCTAAATGCCGAGCATTCGTTTCAAACGGTCATAGAAGCCGGTATCCCGGAAGGTGAATTGCTTATGCAAAATATAATTGCTGAGAAAGCTTGCTCCCATTGATGCAATTTGTGAAAACAATTTATTTAGATTAACTTCTTTCACGGAAAGCGGAATGACGAATGTAAATGTACCGGCCCATTCTTTGGAATACATATACAAATATTCGGACCCATAAACGGTAATCAGGCAGGAAAGAATGGAAACGGCAGTAAATTTAAGGGCTTGGCGTTTTGTCTGCGACGTGTTTCTCGCATTGAACGCAAATAGCCTGGTGAGAAAATAACCCACCACAAAAGAAAACCAGTATCCTGCGAATAAAGCGGACTTATAGGTTATTGTAAACCATTCCTGCAACAGCGTGGTAACCAGTAAATTGGAAAGTGCGCCTGTTGCTGCGACGATAAAATAGGCAATGAGATCGCGCCGGTTAAAGAGCTGGTCTGGCATATCAATGATTACTTGACGGGCAATATAGTAGTTTTTGCATTGCCATTTTCTCCGGAAGCCAGGTATGAGCACGAAAAAAATACGCGGCACAACGATCCGGACAGATTCATTGTACATTCAAAAGCAAACACAAAAGCTATGAAAAAAGACATCTGTATTTACCTCCTCCTGTTCTTCGCTATCGGATGCAAAGACAAGAATACCCCTCCGGTTCCACGCTTTGTTCCAACCGACGTAATTGTAAAAACAAAGAAAGATTTCGCGATCGACAGAGTATTCGATTTTATAAACCGGTACGATCACCAGGTCGAATACATTTATAATACCATTTACACTTCTACACTTCCACCCGACAGTCTCCAGTACGTGCTTGATTACCTGAACGGCAAAACCTATACCAACCGCAAAGACTGGCCCGTGTCGGGCTACCGTCACTATCTGACCGATGTCATCCACATATTCCCGAGGCTTTACGATATTAAGGACAAGGCCAATCAGCAAGACTGGCTGCGTTCGATGCAGGTTTTGAAGTTGAAAGAAGTGACAGACCGGGGCGAAATCAACGGAAGTATTATTTACTTTCACGTACCGCAGGGAAGCGAGTTGGAATGGGTTGAGAGATACGAGAAAATGAATTTCGTGGACTGGTCCCAGGTGAATGCTTATATTGATATCGTACTTTGAAATCCCAGGCAAGGGTTTGCGAAAGTGTTCCTGCGTGGGGCTGTTCCATCTGCGACAACCGACCGGTTTGGCCAGCCCATTTGTGGCAGAAAATCGTACCTTGAATTGAATTAAACTGTAAAATCGCTTAATTTGAATGGATCACAACTGTATTTCCCCATTGATCTTACGTAACGGCTCTTTTTCCCATGGACAAAATATCGCCAACTGATATCTTTGCCCGGGCCGGATTACCTTTTCCAACTTGTCATCGAAATAAAAACCAGGCTTGAAATACCGCCAGTGAATGAGCATATTTTTCCGGCCATTCCGAATGCGCGAGGCGGGAAGGAGAAGGCATTCCGAATTATTATAAATAATCAGATATACTTCACCTGATGAACCGTGATTTCCCGGATATTGATCTGATTGGATCGTGAGATGCCTGTTCTGGTTAACACCTCTGTCCCAGCTCAGCTTGACCGCTACAACGGAAGCATCGCTCAATGCAGTAGGTGTCAGTTGCGGAAATACCGGGGTAAATGTAAAAACAGGGGCAACTGCCTCTGCACGAAATCGCTCACAGCTTGGGCCGATCGTTCAAAATAGGATGTATTGCGATAGATAGCCACTTATGATTTCGATGATAATTATACAGACCCGCCAGATATGATGATTTGAATGCAACCATTTTGCCATAGTAGACATAAAAATTAAATATTAACAGGGAGAAGCAGAGGCAAGAGAAAGCAAATCCGACTATCCGCTTTCTACCAAAGTAAAGCAGGACGCCCCAGTAGATCATCACTAAAAATAACATTGAATAGATCTTGTACCTGCTGGATAGCGTAGTAAGCACATCATTGGAAGTTCTCGAATAAGCGATTGCCAAGGCCGTTACAAACAGAAATGAGTTGATTCCCAGCCACGCAACTGCCTCTTTCCGCTTTTGATCACCATCCCAGCCTGGAAGTGTGCGCATAAGCAGCAGAACTGAAATGTAACAGAGCGTGACGACCTCAAAGAGGCCCAGTCCAATGCCGAAAACATTTGAAATATCAACGGGACAATTCGTGTTGTCTGTGTAGTCAAAGATTCCGCCGACAAATGCCAAAAAATTATAACAGAAATATGGCGGGTGCCGGAAATGTGAAACAACACTGAATGCGTCGGTCGCGCTGTGCGCGCGGAAGTTGGTAAAGTACACTATGACCGTTATCATTCCCGTGACAATCCAGATCAGCGTCAGGCGGCTTCGCCGCAAAATCAGCAGCACTATCGCACCCGATATAAACAACAACATCCCATTGCCAAATGAAAATGTTGCCTGTATTGCAATTGCTGTTGCGCCAAGAAAGGCAGGCCTGGTCCCCTTAACCAGCAGATTAACTGCGATACAGCCCATTAAGCATACGGGCATGTAAACAGTACTGGCGCCTGCCCATAAATTACCCTCATACATAGCAGGAGTAAACATCGTCAGTAAAACCGGCAACAGAAAATACCCCTGTAAATCCAGACGACGGAAGCACTGCGTAAAGAAAAGTATGATGCCAACCAGCTTTAGGTTTCCAATCCAGATCATGACGAGAAAATTGACCTGACCAGTCAACCAGTAAGAAACCAAAGCAACCAACCTTGAATACAGAATCCGGTGCTCCACCCACTGCCCGAAAAGCAGATTGAACTTCTCCAGGTAATCAGGGTTGTCCTGGAATTGCTGAACGAACAACAGCGCACAATAAAAATCATCACCAATCGGAATATTGACAGCATTTCGACCAATCATGATGAAAAAAAGATGGTCGCCATTCCACACAGCAGCCCGTAGGACAAAAGCCAATTTGTTTTGAACTCCATTTTTTGGTTTTGAGGAAGTTCAAGTTGCAGACTGAAAAAGCTATCCTGAAAACAAATATTCCAATGGTCGGTCCGGGTTATTAAAAGTACATTCATTATTTCATGGCAGGTAAGATCACCAAAGGGAATTCAGAATGTTCACCAGTTGTTCTCCTGCTTTGTCCGGTAAAAACATTGTCGAATGTCAGAAGAGCCGATAGTCCGCCAGGAAATCCATATCAATGCGCCCGCAGCCCGTATCTGGGCTACGCTCACCATCCCGCACCTCATTCAGCAATGGATGCTCGATACCCCGCTCGAATTCCTGACCGAATGGCGCGAAGCAGGCGATGTCCTCATTCGCGGCGATCTGTACGGGCTTCCCTTTGAAAACAGGGGAAAAATACTCCGGTTCGAACCTTTCCGGAACCTGGAATACACGCATTGGAGCACCTTGTCGCTGGTACCGGACATTCCCGGAAATTATTCGGTCCTTCATTTCGAACTGCTTGCGCATGATAACCGTACGCATTTAATCCTGACCATCCGCGACTTCCTGACATTTGAAATATTCAAACACCTGCAATTTTACTGGAATACTGCACTGCATTCATTGAAAGAAGTGGCAGAGTCGTGAGAAGCATTGCCTGAGAAGCGATTTGTTTGCATTTTAGGAGCAGAAAATTATTCACTCCAAATACTCAATCGCGCCTATGTACATTAACCGCTACCTGTCACCGGTCATCGTCTACTATTATTCCTGGCGAATGGTCCTGTTTTCCCTTGTCACCGGATCTCTCGCCATTTTCGTATACGAATACCTTGAATGGAAATGGGTTGCGATTCCCTGGCTGCCTGTTTCGCTTGTCGGTACTGCCACTGCCTTTTTTGTGGGTTTCAAGAACAACCAATCCTACGACCGGAGCTGGGAGGCGAGGAAAGTATGGGGGGCCATTACCAATCACAGCCGGTCTTTCAGTGCCTCTGTAAGGTCTTTCACCACTTGTTCGCCCGATTCGGACCGCGTATCGGCCGCGATTGAAAATAAGGTGATCATCTACCGGCATATCGCCTGGCTGTATGCTTTGAAAAATGCGATGGCCCAGCGGACCAACTGGGAACATACGGACCGCGCCAGCGAACGGCAACGAAAAGCACTGACGGGCTCTCAAACGCCCTGTGACGTCGAAATAGCCAGACACCTTTCCGAAAATGACCTGGCGGCTATCCGCGGGAAGAAGAATTTAGCCACGCAGATACTCGATCTGCAGTCCCAGCACATACGGGATCTCCGGCGTGCGGGTTCTCTGGATCCGTTTCAGCATGTCGCTATTCAGGACCTGATCTCCAAGCTTTATGACGAGCAGGGAAAGAGCGAACGGATCAAAAACACGCCATTTCCCCGGCAATACGCCACCACCTCTACCCTGTTCATTTTCGTTTTCATGACGCTGCTGCCATTCGGACTGCTACCTCAGTTTGTAGATCTCGGGGAAAAGTTCATGTTTCTCCTGATCCCGTTCAACATGATCGTTTCCTGGGTTTTTATGTTCATGGAATATGTTGGCGACATCAGCGAAAACCCGTTTGAAGGCCTGCTCAATGATACGCCCGTGGGCACCATCATCCGAAATATAGAAATCGACCTGAAAGAAATGCTGGACGACCCCGAAGTGCCGGAAAAGATGAAAAGCTACTCAGGGGTATTGTTCTGAACAAGGGTGAAAGCTCCGGGCATTACCTAATCCGCCCGGAGACTTTTCACCGGATCCATCATCGCTGCTTTCAGACTCTGGAAACTGACCGTTAGCATCGTAATTGCCAGTGCACCTGCACCTGACCATATGAATACCGACCAAGGCAGACCTGTTCGGTATTCGTACCGTTGCAGCCATCCCGACAGCACATAGTGAGCAACCGGCGACGCAATGACGAGCGCCACCAGTACCAGCAATATGAAATCCCGGGACAGCAGGGTCCAAACGTTCCAGACAGAAGCCCCCATCACCTTTCTGACCCCAATTTCCCGCGTCCGCTGGGCGGCAACAAACGACGCAAGCCCGAATAATCCCAGGCAGGATATGAACGTCGCCAGCACGGTAAAGAAGCCTGCGAGCTGCCCGATCCGCTCCTCCGCGCGAAACTTGGCGTCATACTCCTGATCCAGAAAACGATAGTCGAACGGAACTGCCGGAGCATATTTTTTAAATACTTTTTCCACTTTATCCAATGCGTCCGTCACGCCAGCACCCGGGCGGAGACGCATCGTCAGTACATAGGCAGGCCAGGGCGCAATGTAATAAATCGCATGCTGCACAGGCTCGTAGGGCGATTCCATCACCATTCCTTTCACCACGCCGATCACGTGCAAAGGCTGATCGCCCCATTTGATCGTTTCCCCCACCGGATTTTTCAGTCCCATAAACCGGACTGCCTCCTCATTGAGGATCACCGCCAGCGCGTCGGTCGAGTGTACGCGGGAAAAATCCCTGCCGCGGGTGATCTGCCACCCCACCGTTTTCCCGAACTCATGTGTGACCCCGAATGTGACAAACGGCCTGTCACGGTTTACATCCTTCCCGCGCCAGGTAAAACCGGTTTCATTCTGCCGCTTTTCGGTCAATGGCGTCGTCGTTTTGGTAACTTCCACGATCGCATTGGTTTCCAGCAATTCGTTACGGAACGATTCAAAATGGTTATGAATGTCCAGCGTCGGCATATCCACCATCACAAGGCCGCTCCGATCATAGCCTACCGGACGTTCCTTGGTAAACTGTATCTGCCTGAACACGATCGCCGTGCCGATGATCAGGGTAACCGATACCGTGAATTGCACGACGACGAGTACCTGACGCGGGATGTATCCAAGGCGCCCCGACCGAAAAGTCCCTTTCAGCACATGCACCGCTTTAAAGGATGAGAGGTATAATGCGGGATAGCTGCCCGCCAGCAAACCTGTAACCAGACAGAAAGTGACGGCAATCAGCCAGAACCATGGATTCATCCACAGAATGACGATGTTCTTATCCGCCACTTCGTTGAAGAACGGCAAGGCTATCTGCACCAATCCGATCGCAATGACGAATGCCAGGAAGACAACCAGCGAAGATTCACTAAAAAACTGACCGATCAGCTGTCCGCGCAGCGACCCTACCGCCTTTCTGACGCCCACCTCCCGCGCCCGCTTTTCAGCCCGGGCTGTACTGAGGTTCATAAAATTGATACAGGCCAGGAACAAAACGAATGCGCCAACAATACCAAAGAGCCACACATACTGAATGCGGCCGCCGGTATTAAATCCATCTTTCCATTCGGAATACAAGTGCCAGCGGCTCATTGGATCCAGAAAAACGGCCGGGTGCACATGGCGCGCCTCGCCGCTCAATTTATCCAGCCGCACGTTTCGGATAACGGCAGAGACAGCCTCAACAGTGGCCTGGTCGGCGATTTGCGCGAAAACCTCCACGAAGTTGTTGTTCCATTCGTCCCTGTTTTTCTTTCCATAGCTTACTTCCGTTACAAAAAGCTCCCAGGGCGCCATAAAACCGGTACTCGCAAAAGCTGAATTGCGGGGCAGGTCGCGGTATACACCCGTCACCCTGACCGCCATATGATTATCAAGGGTTACTACCTGATTAACCGGATCTTCCGTTCCGAACAGAATATGCGCCGCTGACTCCGACAGCAGTACCGACGCAGGGTCCGAGAGTCCTGCACGCGTTCCGCGAACCATATCGAGTGTGAGCATATCCGGAGCCTGCGGTTCGATAAACCGGCCTTTCTCATTGAACTTCTTATCCCGGTAAGCAAGAACATGGCTTTCGGCCACAGTAGATGAGACGAGGTACTTGAAATGGCTCCCGTAGGTGAGCCGCAACTCGCGGCCCAATGGCGCAGGCACTTGTGTCTGCGTGGAAAGCGCGCCGCCCAGATTCTGGGTCTGCATGACCTGCACGATCCGGTCATAGTTTCGGAACGACTTATTGAATGCAAGCTCGTCGTGGAGCCACAAGCCTATCAGCATTGCTACCGCCATTCCGGTGGCAAGACCGGTAATGTTGATGAAAGAATAAGTCTTGTTTTTAGCAAGATTGCGCCAGGCAACTTTGAAATAATTACGGATCATCATGACATGCAGGAAAGAAGGTTGTGAAAATGACTCGGCCCGGCGCGGGCGCAATACAAGTGGCGGAAGCACGGAGAAAACATTCAGGATATAGCGGACCGTTGCCTGATAGCGTCCACTTCGGTTATACCAGTAATCGTAAAGCTCGTGGAGATCACCCTCCACCTCTTCGAGGGTATTTTCCGGGTGCAGCCATCGCAGCAGCAGCCGCGCCCAGCGGGGCGGTCCCGGATTATCCAACGGTCCGTTGTTTCGTTGGTCTTTCATAATTTTCTTTTTGCAATAGTACCTGGCGCAGCAATTTCCAATTTCAGCATGTATTTCTCACCGACTTCCGGACCTATACGGATTGCCACTCCCTATTTGTTTATATTTTATCGTACAAATAGTGAGCCAGCAGAACAATCAGAGCATAACTAATTAAAAATCAATAAAATAAACCGTGAATATCACAAGACAACCTGTTCATTTTTGAACATTGCAATTCCCTGCCGGACAACCGCAATTTGTGCTTTTGCTGTGGTCGTTTACAGGTAAGCGCCCTGCCTGGATCAGGATGTAACCGTTTCGGAGTGTCAGAATTTGCAGAAGCGTTCCAAATGTGCCAATATTGCGGCAGTTTTGCTTCTCAACGTACTATTATGCTAAAAATACTAATAGCCGACGACCACTCTCTGGTACGCTACGGCCTGAAATTGGCACTTCACAACTACTTTAAAGATAGCCTGATTGAGGAAAGCTGGGATGGAGATTCAGTGAAGGCGCGGCTTGAAAGCGACCAATATGATGTCCTGCTGCTGGATCTTAACATGCCGGAAACGGATTCTCCCCTGCTGTTGCAATGGATTCGCGAGTTTCATCCGCAAGTAAAGATCCTGGTCGTGTCGATGAATGACGAGCGCATTTTTGGAAAGCGTGCATTGCAACAGGGTGCCCACGGCTACCTGGAAAAAGATTCTCCTCCTGATGAACTGGCGAGAGCCGTGAAGATGATCACGGCGGGGAAAAAATATACGAGCCCCAACCTCGCCGATATCCTCATCAATGAAACACTTCAGGGAAAAGCGGCAAACCCATTTGACGAACTGGCGCCCAGAGAATTCCAGGTTGCGATGTATCTGGTCAAAGATTATACCGTAACGCAGATCAGCGAGATCCTTCAGGTTCAATATACCTCGGTCAACACATTCAAACGCAGGATATTCCAGAAATTGAACATTGAAACCAAAACGGAGCTAATCAGGCTGGCAGATGCCTACAATATTGGATGAATGGAGTCGCGACTGGATGGGACCTTTGCATATCAGTCCTGAAATAACGACAGATGTTCCCTTACCTCTTGTACTTGAAACCGAGAGGGTGTAGTCGAGCGCATAAGCAAAGTCGATGATGATCTGATATCCAAGCCGGCTATTGGATTCTACCGGGATATCGGCAGTGGGATTATTGATCCGCCGCGTGATTCGAAGTAAGTCGGCAGGTAACATGCCGGAGCCTGTATCCGAAACGACCAGTATTGGGCTCCCTTTCCGGTCGTGCTCAATCGCCACGGTGATTTTCCCCTGGTTAGTATGCTTGTTGGCATTGTCGATGAGATTACGCAGGATCGCCTTCAGAATGTCACGGTTGGTATGAATGAATATATCCCTGGGGTACTGTCCTGTAAGCCGGTTACCGTTAATTAGCAACATCTCTGCAAAAAACTGCTCTAACTCTGCGAACAGTTCATCGAATTCGAAGGCATATTTTGCCACCTGAAAATTTTCATGCTGCGAACGCGCCCATAAATTGACCTCCTTTACAAAGGCGTGGATATTGCCGGTTGCTTTTCTGATCTCCTCGGTGCCAGCCTTCACTTCCGGCAGCTGATTATTGGCAGCAAACCGCGCTACATGGTCGGAAAGGAGGTTCAGGAAATGGAGCGGCGACTGGAGATCATGGGCAATCATCATAGTGATCTTCTGTTTGAGGCCATTGCTGTATTCCAATTGCCGGGAAAGATCAGCCACTTGCCTTTCCAGCGCCCGCTTGGCGTAATCGAGGCGAAAATAACGCCATCGTATCCAAACGAAAACCAGGGATAACAATATCAATGCAAAAATCATCGCACCGATCCATTGTGAGATCATATACGCATAAGAATAAGTTTCGGATTGCCTGAGGAAATTCTAGCATGAAGGGAGCTTAAAGATTACGCAAGTAAGCTAGTTTGTAGTAAAATTACTACTTATTGTAGATATTTTTTAGGCAATTATTCGACCAATCGTAAAATCCCGAGATCAGCAGGCGACCGGCTGGCCCGAAAACGAACACAGCTCCACGGCAATACCGTGGAGCTGTGTTCGTTGACAACGATTTAATCCCGCCTACGTTTCACGCATCTACTCTACAAGTCTGATCCGTTTACACTCCTCAACGGTGAGGGTTGCCGAGCTCGCTTTCCAGTTTCCTACCTGCTCGCCCCCCTTGTAACGTTTCCCTGAAACAGTATAAGTTCCAACCGGCAGCGTAAGGCTCACGACCGACGCGCTTCCCGGCGCATTGCATTCAGGTCGTGCCGCAGCGGTTTGAGAAAGGGAGCCAAGTACCTTGCCATCTACGATCACATCAATGCGGTCGTATTTTTCGGGCGTGTAGTTGGTGTAAAAAATCAGGTTTCCCTGAGGCGTTGGTTCGTCATCTTTTTTACAGGAAGAAATGAGTGCGATCATCAATATGGAAGCGATGGTCGTCAAGCGAACGTTTTTCAAAAGATTTTTCATGACTAAGTTTTAAAACTGGTTTGAATAGATTTGGAATCTGTCGCGGGGAGCTGGCTACCTCTCCCGACACGACAAAATTATACGCGAAGGGGAGCCGCTTATCCGGATGTTGAGTGATTGGCAGTATTATTGAGCAGATCGACAAAAACGAAAAATGCCCTGCTTTGAGGCGGGGCATTTAATCGAAATCAAATTACAACTAACTGATTATTAATACATAACAAACAAACCATTAAATAAAAACAAGGTATTATTAACCGGCAATTTATTATCCGGCTATTGAATTAGGCAATCGAATTACGCCTAATATTAAAACTGGGATGTCAGTCATGTTACCAGTATGCGCGAGATGTTCTCAAATAGTTATCTTTTCAGCGAGCCAATCGGTAGCTCGTATGCAGGCAATATAACTTCGGTGTCTGGCATGTTCTCTAATGTAACCTCCTTCAGCCACCCGCTGAGTGCTTTTTCGGACCGGATAATGGCTAACATTGCCAGCACCGGTTTATTCAGCCATTTTCTGAAATCAATTTTTTTTTAGGTTGGGCTTTCTGGTCATTTCCCTTGTCGGCTCCAAAGAGCCCCAAGAGTGAAAAGCTTAGCTACAAAGATGCGGCGGTTGATCGCGTATCTAAACCGGGGCAACCAGATAGGGATTGCCTGAAACATAATAGGCAGGTTGATAAACTTCCCAGTTAATATCCGTTGCCGGGCTTTTTACAAAGCGTATCTGTGGCGTGAAACGATTACTCTGGAATTTGTTTGATCCTTCCTCAAAAACCAGTTTTACGGATTCTCCTTCGCGAACATTTAAGAAGTAGTTGCCCTGGGTATCGGTTTGAGTCTGGGCGATGATCTCCAGTTTGCCGGTTTTTGATATTCCGTAAGCCTTTACCTGAATGTTTGACAATCCTTTAATGAGATTATTTCTATTTTCCTCAGCTGGACTGACAATCCTAATGGCACGCCCTACAATCTGGCTAAAAGCTAGACCTGGAAGCGCAAGTATTGAGAGCAAAAGGAAATAGGCAAGCAAATGTTTTTTCATTTGAGCACCATTGAATGTATTTACAATTACTAATTTGAGGTTACTGGATGGTCCTTTATATCAGTTTAATGCATAAAAAATGGCCTTTACCTATATCGGATGAGTAAATACTGGTCATAGGTAATATCCTTCGAAGAATATATTCAAAACGATTGGTAATAAAAAAAAAGACAATATAAACATCAACAGAGCACAAATAGCCTTCTTCTTCCTAACTTTGCGGTCCATTTCTAAGAATCTATGGTGGATTTCCAGTTTGTCAATTCTTTCAAACACCGCCCTCTTAAAATTACCATAAAATATATAGTGGCCTGAAAATAAAATCACTATGGCTAAAAAGTACCCATCAACTTTAAATGGTAAGTAGGATATAATTATGACAATAACAGATATTTCCACAAAAAACAGAAAACTACCCAGCATAAATATTGTACCGTTTTTATATAGTTGCTGTTTTTTTGCCCCAGTTAGCCATGCAGAGAGACTGTAGTAGTTCAATATTACCTGTTCGTTCATCTAATAATAATTATGGCTTCCAAAAATCCGATTTCCTGCCAATGTTTTATCTAGGGCATCACCTATGTCGAAAGTATAGTCTGCGATACCATAAATCGCAATCCCCGTTACAACCACTGGTGCTCCAAATGTGACTGCCGCTGCCCCTGCAACAATTAGACCAGCATTTATAATAGTATTGGCGTCCCATGTGTCAGTTGAAAATTCGTTGCCAGTAAACCAGCCGTCAAAATTGTTCCATACGGGCTCAATTTACCGGCCAATTTACTGGCACCTGTAGTGAACCCCTTTATTCATTGATATATTTTACGGAATCTTATCAATATTTTTTTGACAACTGATAGGCTTTATTTCTTTTGACGTCATTTGGAATCTTGTTATAGCCTTCTTCCTCCTAACTTTGCGGTCCATTTCTAAGAACCTATGGTGGATTTCAAGCGGTGGTTCTATACCTCTTGAGAAACAGATGAATTTGCAATAACTAGTCCCAAAAGCGTATAAACGGCCGCAAGAACATCGTGTCTGCTTTGGTCATTCTTGAAGAAAGAATCAATATTTGTATTGAAAGTGAGATAGTCTGCAAACTTATAAACAATTCTCTTCGATTTTTGAGGAATTTTCACTGGCAACACTTGAGCCGCATCCAGTAAAAAATTAAGAACATTCAAAATTGTTGCTTCTCTATCGACTTTCCGCCTAGTAATTTTTTCCAAAGCCAAACCAATGTCACAAACCAAATCAATCAAATTTTGAAAATCATCATATTCTGCCGCTTGTCCATCCACGAATTTCTTTAAACCTTCCTTACTAAACAGCACTATTTGCCCTTTCCTCACAAGGGGTGTATCCTGCTCGCCCGGAAGGAATATCATGTAAAAATCCGGCTCTGAGTTGCACAATGCCAATTTCCAACCAATGATCCAGAAACTCTTGCCATCTTGCGAATTATCTTCTATTACGTTCTGCATACTTTTTCAACTTGTTATATTCTGTATTAGGCCCTTCTTTCCATTTTCCTACTCCATATTTTTCATCAAGAAGCCGTTTAGCAAAAGATGTTGGTTTTTCCCCTGCCGTTGGCCTACTACCTGCAGCCCATTCAGGAATGTCGCTGCCCCTTTCCTTTCCCGATTTTTTTGACTCTTTGGCATCTCGATAAACCGGCCCTCTTAAAATCTCGCTATCCACCCCGATTCTCTCCAAAAACTGGGCAATGTCTTCTATGGCCGACGGGCTTTTTAAAAATTTATCAAGCGCATCGTAAGCCACCGGAATTAGCAACGGCGCAGCCCGAGGGATCGATACAGGCGTCGGACCAGGCCGGAAAGTTGGCCCAAACGTTTCTGGAAATATCAACGTCATAGATGCCGGCTGACTGCTGCCACGCTGTCCTTTGACCGTTGCTTCGCCAGCACTTTGTGTCTCAGAAGTCTTTGCTCCTGTGTTAGGATCTGTATATACAACTACATCTCCTTTTTTTACCGAGGCCAAACTGGCAGCGTTGGCTGACAGCGTATCCAACCCCAAGGGATCGCTGTATAGCATTGGATTGTTAAGCACATATGAATAGCCCGACACCTTATGGTTCTTCGTTGCAAGCGGATCCACTACTCCCCACCTTCCAATGGTCGGATCATACATCCTTGCGCCATAGTCGAGCCAGTTAGTCTCCGGCTGCTTTTCCTTCCCGTTATAAAGATACTTATTCATCCCTGCTGTCTTGGGTATCGCCAACCCAAAGGGAAAGTATTCCGTCTCCTGTACCTTTGCTCCCGCTTCATTCATTACCATGCGCACATTTCCAAGATGATCTTTCAGGTAATATTCAAAAACGTATTCATTACCATTGCTAGTTATAGATATTTGCCCTTCTTCCGTGGCTATTCGGGTTAGGTAATTACTCTGGTCGTATTCAAATGATCCCGCATATTTGGTGTTGACTGCCCCGTTCGAGTTACTCATTCTCAATTTGGAACCGGCTGCATCATAATGATACTGAAGCGTAACATGATTAATAACAATTTCCCTTACGAGATTTAACACATTGTATCTCAAATTCCCATTGCCAATACCACGGTTACTGTCCTGAACTATGTTTCCGCTTCCATCATACGAAAAGTCATTCGCGTCTCCGAATGAATCGTTTTAAAACCATCGCTCGCACTTTTGCTGTCTATTACTTTTGATAGTTGGTTACCATTATCGTAGCTATAAATGAGATTATCCCAGTTTACACCGTTTGCTTTTCGTTCCAATAATTTAATGTTTCCATTTTTGTCATAGGCACTAATTTTTCCTGGTAAGCGTAATCTGCCAGTCCGGATAGTCCTGTTAAACCCTCCGCATTGACAATCCTAATGGCACGCCCTACAATCTGGCTAAAAGCTAGACCTGGAAGCGCAAGTATTGAGAGCAAAAGGAAATAGGCAAGCAAATGTTTTTTCATTTGAGCACCATTGAATGTATTTACAATTACTAATTTGAGGTTACTGGATGGCCCTTTACGTCAGTTTAATGCGTAAAAAATGGCCTTTGCCTATATCGGATGAGTAAGTAAGCCTCCCTTTTACAATCGAAACGCGTTTGCAAGCTGCTTGAGCACTTTACGGGTGGAGTCGACGCTTAGATAAACCTATATGGCTTAGCATCTCATAAAGGATTTGTATCGATGCCATTCTCGTTCCAATCGGGTATTTCTACTTACTCATGTAGATTATGGTCTTTAAGATACGCTATTCCCAAATCGGTAACATAATACCCCCACCAATTTGGGGCATCTGGCTCCACAAATTCGGTATAACCTAAATATTGTTCATCGACAAGTCTGTCTATCGTCTGCCTAAATCGTTCGCCCTGATCCTCAATCATATAATCCCAATAATTCTTATCCATCCAAAATCTTAGAGTGCGATAACTCACCCTATTCTTTTTTGCCAGCACTAGCGGCAAAATTCTATCTATATCCATATATCAATTTGAATTTCAGTGAAACGAACCACCCGCCGCTACTGCTGCCTCAATTGCATTTGGATGATATAATAAGTTCTCATATCCCCTAATATTCTCGTAGTGTAGATCCATGTGCAGCGTCATATGCAGCGGAGTTAAATCCATTTCCATTGACTGAACCGTTTGCAGCACCGGTAACCCGCATTCTTACCATTTCTCGTAGCTCGTAAGTATAAAACTTCCTATCCGCATCGGTTGCTTGCGTTGGTCCCCCTGCAATTGCTCTCAACCTTTCTACCATCTTGGCATTTGCGGCATCCGGCCCAAACCTACCTAAATGCTCTACCACTTTTTCTACTGCTTTACTCGTAAAACGAACCTTGCTTAGAGTATTTGCAAGTGACCGCTCGCCAAGTACTTTTAAAGAGTGTTCACCAGCACTTTGCAGCAAGGTTCGTCCGCCCTTTGCCAAGCCAAATCCACTGACCGGATTCAAGGCCTCCAAGCCGAAATTTAAAACCTTCGAGCCAGTTTTAAATGGTAGCGAAGCAGGTGCCAGGATTGCAAATTCAACTTGTACAGGAGAGACTGCGCCAGATGCCAATGTTTGACCATTGGGGCCAGTGGGCGGCGCAAGCCACTTTGTATCCCATTGCCCCTCTCCTTTATAAACCCAACTCCCATATTGATTCTCAACAACAGCCCCTGGCGCATAAACATCATCTCCTCCTTTGCAAGTGGGGCACCGGCCATCAGGATCTGTCCAATTGGTCGGATTGTTGAATACGTAGTTGAATAGACTCCAACTTTCATAGTACTCACTCATTGGATCGACAGCCATCCACCTTCCAATGGTCGGATCATACATCCTCGCCCCATAATCGAGCCAATCGGTCTCCGGCTGCTTTTCCTTCCCGTTATAAAAGATGCTTATTCATCCCTGCTGTCTTGGGTATCGCCAACCCAAAGGGAAAGTATTCCGTCTCCTGCACCTTTGCTCCCGCTTCATTCATTACCATGCGCACATTTCCAAGATGATCTTTCAGGTGATATTCAAAAGCGTATTCATTACCATTGCTAGTTATAGATATTTGCCCTTCTTCCGTGGCTATTCGGATTAGGTAATTACTCTGGTCGTATTCAAATGATCCCGCATATTTGGTGTTGACTGCCCCGTTCGAGTTACTCATTCTCAATTTGGAACCGGCTGCATCATAATGATACTGAAGCGTAACATTTAAAAAGTAGTTGCCCTGGGTATCGGTTTGAGTCTGGGCGATGATCTCCAGTTTGCCGGTTTTTGATATTCCGTAAGCCTTTACCTGAATGTTTGACAATCCTTTACTGAGATTATTTCTATTTTCCTCAGCTGGACTGACAATCCTAATGGCACGCCCTACAATCTGGCTAAAAGCTAGACCTGGAAGCGCAAGTATTGAGAGCAAAAGGAAATAGGCAAGCAAATGTTTTTTCATTTGAGCACCATTGAATGTATTTACAATTACTAATTTTAGGTTACTGGATGACCCATTACGTCAGTTTAATGCATAAAAAATGGCCTTTGCCTATATCGGATGAGTAAATACTGGTCATAGGTAATATCCTTCGAAGAATATACTCAAAACGATGGATAATAGAAAAAAAAAGACAATATGAACATCAACAGAGCACAAATAGCCTTATTCTTCCTAACTTTGCGGTCCATTTCTAAGAACCTATTATGAATTTCTAGCTTGTCAATTCTTTCAAACACTACCTTCTTAAAATTTCCTCAGAAACACATCCTTTTCTCGCAAACCAGCAACGTTACGAGACGTGAGAGCACTGTACGGGGAGTCGACGCTTAGATAAACCTACATTGGGACGGCGTAGGAAGACCGCTATCTTATCTTTCCGAGCATTTTTTATCGAGATACCAATTAGCTTCATATCTTTGATAATATTGCTTCTTAATATCCTCCAGCGTATTGTTAGGCAACAACTTAAGAAAATAGTACGTACATCTATCATACCACGGGAGCGTAAGGTCGACATTCCCATTTTTATCAACGGATAATGCTAGTATTCCTATCTCGTCAAAAGATTTCAATGCACCTGCAACATGAGCCGTATCTTCCTTTGTCCATAGTACCTTTTTGTTCTTTCCAGAAGCAAGTTCAACCGAGGATATCTTGTTAGCAAAAAGACTCGTCTTTACTCTGTGCATTGTCCCATGATAAGTGACTAGATAAATACCTTTTCGGTTTACTATACTCATGTCCCTAAATTCGGAGTAGTCAATAGTCTTTAAGTCGTCAAATTTTTCTTTAAGACTTTCCTCAAGTGCACATCCACAGAAAGAAATCCCACATAACATTAAAAATATAGATCTTGTTCTCATTTTCTTAGATTTCTATAACCGTTTAATTGAGCACGATATATCCCTTTTACTATCGAACGCTGATCATCTTTTGAATCCCATTGTGACGGATAACCATTTCGTCCCGGATTTAACAAACTATTTGCATGGGCTCCAACTTGTAATTCTCCGTAGCCAAAACCTACAGCATACCCGGTTGCACCCCATAGGTAGTTTCCGAAATTCATGAAATTGTGAGCGGTGCTTTCCCCTTTGGGAAGAAACAGGGTATTAGATGAAGCACCATTATAATTTGCACCAGGATAATTTTTGATAAGTATTGTATTCGAATAATCAAAGTCTCCTCCACCCTGGCTTTCCCATGCAAAATTCGTTTTCCCAGATTCAAAAGCTCCTTGTTCGCTCATCATTGCTTGAATGTCTACTTCACTTACAAAAGTGATATTTGTAATAGTCCCATTTCTAATATCCTGAGAATCATCAACCGGGTCGGCAAAATTAAAGTTTTGGCCCTCCCATTCGCCTTGCTTATCGTTGGAACCATAAGACCCCACTTGACCTGCCACGTCTACGTCAAACATCCCCAAATAAGCGCCAGAAGTACCATCGAACCTATATGTGGTATCGCCGTTTATGTCGATGTTCGAAATAGGATTGTTTAATACGTAGTTATAAGGTGATGTATTGATAAACTTTTCAGAGAATCTATCGACAACCGTCCACCTTGCTATGGCAGGATCATACATCCTTGCGCCATAGTCGAGCCAGTTAGTCTCCGGCTGCTTTTCCTTCCCGTTATAAAGATACTTATTCATCCCTGCTGTCTTGGGTATCGCCAACCCAAAGGGAAAGTATTCCGTCTCCTGTACCTTTGCTCCCGCTTCACTCATTACCATGCGCACATTTCCAAGATGATCTTTCAGGTAATATTCAAAAACGTATTCATTCCCATTGCTAGTTATAGATATTTGCCCTTCTTCCGTGGCTATTCGGGTTAGGTAATTACTCTGGTCGTATTCAAATGATCCCGCATATTTGGTGTTGACTGCCCCGTTCGAGTTACTCATTCTCAATTTGGAACCGGCTGCATCATAATGATACTGAAGCGTAACATGATTAATAACAATTTCCCTTACGAGATTTAACACATTGTATCTCAAATTCCCATTGCCAATACCACGGTTACTGTCCTGAATTATGTTTCCGTTTCCATCATACGAAAAGTCGTTCGCGTCTCCGGATGACCCGTTTTTAAAACCATCGCTTGCACTTCCGCTGTCTGTTACTTTTGATAGTTGGTTACAATTATCATAGCTATAAATGAGATTATCCCAGGTTACGCCGTTTGCTTTTCCTCGTATTCTGTTAAAGTATAGCCGCGACTATTCGGAAGACAAAAATGGGTTGAATTATTATAATAGCTAACGGAGCTAGCCCCGGCGTTAACCTGAGCGATGCCGTTCCCTTGCATCGGATAGGATCCGTAAACCCTTGATATTCTTCCGGCCCCATCGTATTCAGTATAGCTGCTAATAATATCCGAAGGAATTGTGCCAGAAATCTCCGGGCTTGAATGAGCCGAAACTTGCTGCCAGTTGCGACCAAGACCGTCTAAATAACTGACTTGTTGTGTAGCATCCTTAATATTGCCACTTACGGTAGTAGTTGCAATCTTGTAGTCGCGTACGACAATGTAATTTTTATTCCGGACTTTGCCCAAAACAAAAAACAGCTGTTGCTACGAAAATTAATACTAGGTAAAAAATCTTTGACCACATACATGCGTAACGCATACAGTACTACTCAATAGAGGTTAACAATGGGTTCCACCGAATATTTTTTTCAATTTGGCCAACTCTCTGAAGAGAAAATGGCCTACGGGCAAATTATCAAATTAGGTTTGTTAATAGCTAGCAAAGAAATACGAGCATTCAAGCTATTTATTTTCAACAAGTTAACTTCTAAGGCAAATATTTCGCTATAAGTTCGTTCAAAACGCAGCGCTTGAGCGAGCACATTCAAGTGCTGAGTAAACATGAAGCATTATATTTATCATGTTGCATATATAACTATAATTTTATGTTATTCATAGGATTAATATAAAATTTCACCGACAATCATGAGCAACGTAATTTAGATACGAGGGGAACTATTAAGTGGAATAGTAAAAAGCAAAAAGTCGTAAATTTGACGTAAAAACACTTGACCAAACTGAATCAAACTAGCTCATTCGATCCATTAACCGATTCGTTAACCTCGGTGGGCGAAGTGGGGAAACAGCGATTTAGAGCAAATTAGCATCATATATAGAATCCCAGCGGAATCACAACCATTTCTTAAAAACACTTGCAAGACAATTTTTGGGAAAATCAGAAACGGGCAAACATTTCCATGAACTCCTGCCTGCGCGACCGCGAAATACTGATCGCCACATCGTTGTCCATGACCACATATCCGCCCTCCCCTCTCACAAACTTCTTGATACGGTTCAGATTGATCAGGAACGAATTATGTATCCGGTAAAAATCGGGGCCGCTTAATGCTTCATCAATATCTTTGAGCACCTTCGACACCACCACTTTCCTGCCGCTCGCCAGCACGACGCTGGTGTAGTTGCTTTCCGCTTCACAATAAAGGATGTCATGGGTAGGAACGAAGATCATCCCGTCGCCCGTAGTGAGCGCAATGCGGATGGGTGTTGGTTTCATCTGTTGCACGCTCTGGAATAAAAGTTCGATCTGCTCTCGCGATGGTACGTTTCGCTTTTCCTCGATCCGGCGAATGGTTTCTTTGAGGTCATCCGGGTCAATAGGTTTCAGCAGATAGTTCAATGCACTGTATTTAAATGCCTTGATCGCAAACTTGTCGTAAGCCGTCGTAAATACTACGTCAAAATGCAGTTTGTCAAATTTTTCCAGCATATCGAAGCCATTCATTTTTGGCATTTCAATGTCGAGAAAAATGACGTCGGGACGGTGTTCGCGAATGGCTTCGATACCCTTTTCCCCCGAGCTGCACATCGCCGCTACAGATACCGATGGCGCGTAGGTCTTCAACAACCATTCGAGCATCTCAAGACAGTTATTCTCATCGTCGATGATTACACATTTGATCATATCTTCTTTTTTATCAAGGTTATCCTGATTTCCATTACACGGGTATCGTGATCGTCACCCTGGTTCCCGATGGTTCTCCGGTTTCATTTTTCAGGTCCAGGATTTCCACCCTCGCATTGGTCTGTGCATACTGATTCAACACGGCAATGCGGTCCTCCGTTAGCTTCATACCCAACGATTTCCTGCCCGTAGCGGATTTGCTTCGGTACTCCCCAGCCTTTTCACGGCCTATCCCATTGTCTTCGACCACGCATTCCAGCACACTCTCATCAATCATCCGAAGCCTGATCCAGAGATTACCGCTGTTTTCCATATGCAACAGGCCATGCCAGATCGCATTCTCAACATAAGGCTGAATAATTAACGAGGGGACCTGCACCGAATCGGGATTCACTTCTTCGCCGACCTCTATGCGGTATTCGAACTGGTTGTCGAACCGGATCCGCTCCATCTCGATGTATAGCTTCAATGCCTCCAGCTCATTCGATAACAGAACCTTCTTGCTATTTGAATTGTCGAGTATCAGACGAATAAGCTTAGCAAAACGGGTCAGATAGAGCGAGGCAGTAGCATTGTCACTTTTGACGATATAACGGTTGATTGAATTCAGACAGTTGAAAATAAAATGCGGGTTCATTTGTGCACGCAAAGCCCTCATTTCCAGCTCTGCCATATGCTCGCGAAGGGTAGTCTGCCGACGAATCCGCGTCACCCGCCAGCGAAACAGCCCATACAAGGCACCGCCTGTTCCAAATACGCACAATACCGCAAACCACCATTGCTCCCACCATGGTGAAAGAATGGTAAATGCAAATGGTGCTGCCGTCTCCCACCAGGTTACGCCATCCAGACTGGCTCCAACCGTGAATGCATAGCTTCCTCCCGACAATGAAGAAAATCGCACGCGGTTACTGCGGCCATTATCGACCCAGTTATCGTCCAATCCCGCGAGACGGTAGCGGTACATCAGTTTCTGCGGATTGCGGTAATATGGGGTCAGGAACTGGATTTCGATGGAATTCTGCTTCCAGTTCAATTGTAGCGGAGGGGTATTTCCAATCGGGATCGAGTCATCCTGGTTGACCCGCACCGAAGTGATCACGACATTCAATCGTTCCTCCCTGAATTTGAGCTTATCCGGATCAAAATAGTTCAATCCGCTGAGGCCCCCGATATAAATATTGCCATCTGCCGATTCGAGGACGCTGTTGTAATTAAATCTCCTGTTCTGAATATTATCCCGAAAATCAAACCATTGGAGCTTATCCGCTTCGCGGTTCAGCAGGTATAGTCCGTCGTCACTACCTATCCACACCCGCCCGGAACGGTCCTGACGGATCATGGCAATGCGCTGGTTCCGGAGCTCCGGAAATATCAACTTCTTTTTCAGTTCTTTGCCCTTTTTGGTTACCTCATACAGGCCGACGGAGCCGCACCAGGCCGTCGAATCATTTCTAATGAGCACCGCACTGACCAGATTGCCCGGCGAAAAACCGGAATCGCTCACCGCGTTCGTGAACTGGTCATCCACGACGAGCAGGCCCTGATAGGTTCCCATCCAATAATTGCCCCTGGCGTCCTGCGCGACAGTCTGAACGATACGCTCCACGCCCCTGAAATACACTTCACGGATACGATAACTGCCTTTCTCAATGCGATAACAGACGCTCTCACCGACCACCAGAAAATTACCATCCGGCATTCGTACAATTGTCGCGATAAGATCGTCCCGCAGCCGCGCACGCAAGCGTCGCCCGATCGCACCCTCCGGATAGATCACGTCGGTGAAGGCACGGCTTACCGGGTCCAAAACCATGGGCAATGCCCGGCTGGGTGCTACAATGAGGTTCTTCCCGTCGAATAGCAGGCCACGGACTTCGGAAGTAAATGCGCCTGATTGTTTGTCATGCACTGCAGCGGTTTGCCCGGTTCGGACATCGAGCACCGAGATGCCGCCTGACGTCCCCAGCCATATATTTCCCTGACTATCCTCTGCCAGCGCCTTGATATTATTGGCAGGGCTTTGCTGGTTACCGGCGAAACCATTGATCCAGCCAATGGTGTGCGCTTCCGGTCTGAAAAACAAAATTCCATCCTGAGAAAGTATCCAATGCGTGCCGTCAGGATCGCGGAAATCCGAGTAGTTTTCGTCATTGGGCAAAGATTTGCCTGAATCAAAAATAACTGCCCGTGAGAATGTCCTGTCTTTTTCATGATAGAGATAGCACCCCTTGGTGGTATTGACCAGGCCTTTACCCGCTCCCAGCGCGGTAAAGCTGATCAGCTCGGCGAGGGGGATGCCCAACGGGTGCGCTGTATCCAAAAGCGGGATCCGCCTGACCGAACCGTCGGCAAAGTTGATTTCAAAAGTGTGGTGCAACGAAGTGCTCACCCAGGCAATGTCATCATTAACGGGAACTACCGCCCTCGCAGACTCAAATGGCACACTGCGTACAATCTTTTTCCGCGTGTCGTAGCAAAACACCGTCCGGATATCTGCCAGGTAAAGCTGGTAACCCCGGCTATTGAAAATCCTCCGGTAATAGTAATGGTCCTGCAAACCGGGAAGCTGGTGAAAACGAAACGAGTCCGTGCGCCCGTCATACCGGTACAATCCCCTGCCTGCGTTCGCCCAAATCGCATCATCCGGTGTGATCTGCAGTTTGTTGAGTTTATTCAGCGGTTCGAGACGTGGCCCATCCGTTTTTACCTTAAGCAGGCCGCGATGGTCGTTCCGGTATCGTTTTATTTCCTTCTCCGACACTACCCACAGCGTTCCCGAACCGTCCGATGCCATGTCTAGCAGGTCCTCTCCGGCCGTATCGACTCGCCTGACGCTCTGGCCGTCGAATCGCTGCAAGTGCCTCGGTGAAAGGATCCACAAAAAACCAGTCCTGTCACGGATGATCCGCGATGCATTCGAAGTCTGGATACCGTTCTTGTCATTGAGCAACTGGACATTGAAATCCGGTAGCTGCCCATAGCATCCGGTTTGAGCTACCAGCATCAGCAGGAAACGAATGCGCAGGCGATTGAACAGATACACGGTGAAACAGGGAAATTGATTATTTCGAACGTTGCAAATTGTGTAATTAAAGACAAGAATGCCTGAACCGTTCAGTAAGTTGCGCAATTTCTTAGTATTCGTGCATTTCGGGTAAGTAAACCGATCCCTCCGAATTCAAACAAATGCGTCCACACAAAGAACTTGCATCGGGACCTGCACCTGTTCGTTTCCTGGGTAGCCATCGTCCATCGGACGCAACTCAGCATCCATCCCGCTTATTTTAGCCTTTGTCATAATTTACTTTCCGGCGCAGGTTCTTCGAACCATTTTTGTGCCGCTAATAACAAAACCATGAAGATGACCAGATTTCTCCTCATTATTTACATTCTCACATGCTCGTTCCTGTCTCCGGCATTCGCACAATTTCCGACGACGGGAAGCAGTCAGCCCAAAGCATTGCCGGGAACAGCCGGCGACCAAACCCCCAAGGGATCGGCCAGACTGACTGGCTCCATTGTCGACTCGACTTCCACCAAACCTATTGAATTTGTGAGCATTGCCTTATACAGCAAGGGCAACGGGCAGGCAGTAGATGGCACGGTTGCAGACGAAAAGGGAAAATTCACAATCGGAAAGATCGTCGCGGGAGAATACAAAGTGTTGATATCTTTCATTGGGTACGGCAACAAAACCATCGACAATATCAAGCTGGCAAAAGGTCAGGAGCTTGATCTGGGCACGATCACGCTGGCATCCAATACCAAAACGCTGAACGAAGTAACTGTAACCGGACAGGCCGCATTGATCGAAGAGAAAGTGGACCGGCTCGTGTACAATGCGGAAAAGGATATCACGGCCAAGGGGGGCGACGCAACGGACATTCTCCGCAAGGTTCCGTTGCTCACCGTTGACCTCGACGGGAATGTGTCGCTCCGCGGCAGCCAAAACATTAAGGTACTTATTAATAACAAACCCAGTACCATCATCGCCAACAGCGTGGCCGACGCGTTGAAACAGATTCCGGCCGATCAGATCAAATCGGTGGAAGTCATCACCAGTCCATCCGCCAAATATGATGCGGAAGGCTCCGGCGGGATCATCAACATTATTACCAAAAAGAACTCGCTGCAGGGACTGAATCTGAATGTCGATGCCGGCGTTGGAAACCGGGGTTCGATGCTGGCGTTGAATGGCGGCTACCGCAAAGGCAAGGCCGGTTTTACCATCGGCGGGTTCGGTCGCGGCATGTACAACACCATCACCAAAACCAGACTGGAACAAACCAGTACCGTTGAAAACGTGACCACGACCACCCGGCAAACCGGCGATGGTTCGAGTCATGGACTGTTTGGTAACTATAATCTTGGTTTTGACTACGACATCGCTAAAAATCAGAGTCTGACCGCTGGCGTCAAATACGGCGTCCGCAATTTCACCAACCAGCAGGACCTTGTAACGCGCCTGATGAAAACGGGAACCACGGACACCGAATCGACCAGAAATGTGGATGCGAAAAACCTGTCGGGAACGGTGGACGTAAACGTCGATTACCTGCATACCTTCAAGCCTCAGCAGGAATGGAGCGTCTCCACGCTTTATAGCCGCAATGGCCTCACCAATGACTTTGATGCGGACCTGCTCAACGGAGACCGGCAGCTCACCGGTCGGCAGAAAAACCTCAACAAAAGCACCAATGAGGAATTCACATTCCAAACCGATTACCAGACACCCATTAAGAAAAACCAGTTGCTGGAATTCGGAGGGAAAGGCATTTTCCGGGAAGTAAAAAGTAAATACAGCTTCCTGATTGCCGAAGCGACCGGAGACTTCCGTCCTGAGACCGACCAACCGGCGGGAGACCTGACCTATCACCAGAACATCGCGGCAGCGTACTCGTCTTATACCTACACGACCAAGAAACGATATACTTTCAAGGGAGGATTGCGGTACGAACATACTTTCATCGACGCGAGTACCAATGAGGGAGTTGTGGGCGTGGGTAACTATGGTGTGCTGGTACCGAGTATCAATGCTTCGAAAACCTTTAAAGGTACCACCGTTAAACTGGGCTACAACCGTCGTATCCAGCGTCCGGGCTTGCAACAGCTCAATCCGAACTTCAACTCGGCCAACCCGCAGAACATTACGATCGGAAATCCGGAACTTCGTCCCGAACTGACCAACAACTTTGAAGTCGGCCTGAGCAAGAATATCAAAAAGACTTATGTGAATGCTACCTTCTTCGGAAGGGTCACCAACAATGCCATCACGCAGGTACGCAATCCCTCGGACACGCTCGCGGGGGCCATTGTAACGACGTATGAAAACATTGGTAAGCAGCACGCTTATGGCGCCAATATTTTTGCCAACATTGCGGCAACGTCCAAGATCAATTTCGGGGTTTTCGCAAACGTGTTCTATACGACCCTCACCGGGCAAACCCTTGGCCAGAATGGGTTGTCGCAAAAAATCGACAATGACGGCGTGAACGTCAGCGGAGGTTTGTTCTCACAAGCCACATTCGGAAATGGCTGGGGAGCCCAGGCGTTCGGATTTATGCAGGGCACACAAATACAGTTACAGGGTAAGCAAGGCGGTTTTGGATTCTATACGGTGGGTGTAAAAAAAGAGTTTGCCAACAAGAAAGCCAGCCTGGGATTAGCTGCTGAAAACTTCCTGAGCAAACGCTTCAAAATGCATACCGAACTCAACTCACTCCAATTCAACCAGGTAAACGACATTTATATGTATAACCGCGGATTCCGTCTTACATTTACCTACAAAATCGGTAAAATGACCATGGACGCGCCGAAGCGGAAAGCCAAATCGGTCAATAACGACGATGTGAAGAGTGAAGGTGGCGGCCAGCAGCAAGGCGGAGGCCAGAGCGGCGGCGGAAGTGCCCCGAGATAGCCCTCGACCTTATTCCAATCTAATACAAGCCTTTTTAACTCAAATAAAACTTCGGTATGAAAGCAAACAAACTAATTTGGACAATGGCAGCGGTATTCGTTTCCGCGGCTTCTTACGCACAGACAGTAGATGAAATCGTCGATAAGCATGTGACTGCTTTGGGAGGTCTCGACAAAATCAAGGCCGTTAATACCGTGG
The DNA here is from genome assembly GCF_059568735.1 of Dyadobacter ginsengisoli DSM 21015. Taxonomy (NCBI): domain Bacteria; kingdom Pseudomonadati; phylum Bacteroidota; class Cytophagia; order Cytophagales; family Spirosomataceae; genus Dyadobacter; species Dyadobacter ginsengisoli. The sequence goes on along the minus strand of NZ_JCANTY010000001.1, from coordinate 1,044,225 downwards.
TTACTGAGCGGTCGCTTGCAGTCCAGGGAATGGAAATCCCCAATAAAACCACCCTTGTAGTAGGCAAATCGGTTCGGAATGAATCTACCGTCATGGGCAACACCATGGTCCAGGTTGTTGACGATTCCAAAGGGTGGATGATCCGTCCGACGATGATGGGCGGTACCGGAGAACCTGAGGATATGCCCGAAGATCAGGTAAAACAACAACTGAGTTCGCTGGATCCATTCGGAGGCCTTGTCGATTATAAAGGCAAAGGCAATAAAGTCGAACTGATTGGAAAAGAAACAGTTGACAAAAAGGAAGTATTTCACCTGAAACTGACTACCAAGGACGGACAGGTCATCGACGAATATCTGGATGCGAATACTTTTCTGGTCAACAAGGTAAAGGTATCGATGAACGGGCAGGACGGCGAAATCGAAATGACGGATTACAAAGAAGTGGATGGCGTGAAATTCCCTAACACCATGGAAATCAGCAATCCGCAAATGGGAACAATGTCGTTCATTACCAGCAAAATAACAATTAATACACCGGTTGATCCTGCTATTTTCAAAAGGCCTGCGAAATAGCAGGGCTTTCCCCTGACATCAATAGCGTTGTTACTTAAACAACGCTATTTTTTTTGACAATTCGATCGGATCCTTCACATCCAGCTTGTCGTAAATTCGTCTTTTGTACGTACTTATCGTATTTTCCTTCAAGTCCATGATCGCGGCGATTTCCTTCGTCCATTTCCCCTCGGTCATAAGCTGCATCACCCGCCGTTCCCTGGGCGACAAAGTAAAAATAGGATTACCTGAAGACCGGCCGCCCGGCTCAGAAAAACTCGACAGGAAAATCTGCTGTACCTCATAACTCACATAGCGGCCATGATCGAGAATGGCCCCGACAGCCGACTTGAACTCATCCTGAGGAGCCTGCTTGGAAATAAAGCCATCAGCACCTGCCTGAAGGTATGGCAATGCATAGATCTTTTCGTCGAAGGCAGAGTGGATCAGAATTGGCAGGCCTGCCTGTTTTTCCCGCAAGATCCGCATCATTCTCACATTTTCTCCGCCAGGGATATCGATATCAAGCACCGCCAGATCGAAGCGTTCCTGTTCCAGGAGCGCCAGACCGCCCTGGAAAGTTTCGGCGTGGCTGATCGTTGCCAGCGGGTTAAAATCGGCAAGGACCATTCTGAGTCCCAGCAATATGAGCGGGTGATCCTCGATACATAAAAATTTCATAGAAGTGCTGATCGATACAGACAGAGGCTTGCAAGATATATATTCCGCAATATTAGGCATATATTCAGAAAATAGTTACCAAGGTGTTTGTAGAAACTTATCGATTGTATATCGACTTTTTTTTCTATTTATTTACTCACACGATCGGATAGCATCTTTATTGGTGTGGCCGTCACTACCCCTCACAACCAGTTAGTTGAACATCCATTCAGGAATCCGAGTGAAAAAACTCTTTGGGTTGCTGGCTACTGCAATAGCCGGTCTGCTATTTATTCCGCTATGGGCTCAGGAAGCCCTGCCCGAACCACTATACCTTACACAATATACGGACGAGAACGGACTGCCTCAAAACAGTGTCAAAAGCATCGTCGGCGACAGCGAGGGTTTTGTATGGATGGCAACGGAAAATGGGCTTGTCAGATTCGACGGCCGTAACTTTTATCTTTTTGACCGCAGAAACCTTAACGTCAAAAGCAACCGCTTCTACGTCATCCATCCGGGCATGGAGGCGGGTACGAACAAGCGGTCCACTGCGGCGTTCACCACTTCCGACGGCAGCAATTGGGTCCGGATCGCAGGCGGAACCGCCGTGGTCGATTCACTCCACACGCGCAACCAGACCGGCCGGCTCCCCTATTTAAACAAAGGCTACCAAACGACGATGATCACCTTAGGCCTGCCGTTTAACATCCACGACGCCAATTTAAAGTATTATCTTATCCCGTCGGCGTTTGGTAACGGCCATTTTTTTGTCTGCATGCATGATCGCGTCGATTGCTATGATCAATGGAAAAAGACGGGTTCGATCCGGCTCAGAATCGATAACTTCTGGAACCTGTTTTCGTTGGGCGGGCAACTGTATCAGTTTGATGCCAACAGGAACGTCGTTCGCCTTACACCGGGTGGTGCGGAAAAACAGAAGATCACCGGAGACATTCTCCTGGACCCCACCTATCGTAACCAGCCCGCCAGCATGGAACTCTATTGGAATTCTCCGGCGGACCAAGCCTTTTTTTATGCCAATGCGAAATTGTATCGCATTGAACCGGGCTCCAATGGAGAATTGGTCACCACGCTCATGTTCGAGGGATTCAATCTCGAATCGCGCAATGTCAAATGCGTTTACTACGACGAGCCCCGGAAAATATTCTATCTCGGCAGCATTACGCAGGGACTGTTTGTGCTCCGTAAAAAACAATTTCGAACCCTGCTCTATCCATCCAGGGATGAAATGGACAACGTTTTCTATGCACAGGTGCCCCACGATCAAAACAGTGTCATCACTCCGCTGGGTATTATCCTGGGACTGGCTCCCCAAACAAACCACACCATTCACAGCCGTGTTCCATTCGAGCTTCCGCATAGTTGGGACACCCGCGGTATGATCAGGGACAAGAAAGGGTTTCTATGGGTCAAATCAGCGACAAGGTTGGTGGTTTTTTATCCTAACAGCACCAAACCGATCCGGAGTTGGGAGATGGGCGAAGAGATCAAATCCATTTATGAGGATCAAAACGGTACGATATGGGTGGGTCTGCGTTGGGCCGGACTATACTGTATCAGACCCGAAGCCCGTTTTGATCCACCGCAACTATTTGCCAAAGGAAACTTCGAAGGTATCTCCTACATTACACAGCGATCTGCTGAAAGTCTTTGGGTCGGTACCGAAAATGGTTTGCACGATGTAAGCCTCCGTTCCAAAAAGTGCTTGCTGATAAAGGGAACAGAAAAACTCTATATCAAAAGCATTTATGTCCGCGGGATAGACGAAACCTGGCTTACTGTGGCGGACAAAGGCATTATGCTAATCTCGGAAGGCAAAATAGTCCAGCTTACTTCCGACAAAAACAGGTATCTCGCTTCTGCGCATTGCATTTTCGAAGACCGGCAAGGCTTCTTCTGGATCACGACGAACAAAGGGCTTTTCAGGTTTAGCAGAAATGACCTCCTCGGACATGCTATGAAACGATTCCCCGGTGCACCGGAAGAAATATTTTATGAATACTACTATAAAAACGACGGATTTGTAACCAACGAATTCAACGGAGGATGCCAGCCCTGTGCAGTCAGGCTAGGCAATGGCTATGTATCGCTACCCTCCCTGAAAGGCCTGGTCTGGTTTCGCCCCGAAGTGATCGACAGCATTAGTACGCCATCCACATCGATATTTTTCGATAAAGCCGAGCAATCTGGCGTGGAAGTTCTCATCCGGGGCGATACGATACGCCTGCCCTCTAATCCGAAACGTATTACGCTATCGATGGCTACCCCGCATTTCGGGCATCCCTACGACCTTCAGATCTCCTACGCGCTGATGGAAGGCCATGCCAAACCGACGGGGAAAGACTGGGTTCCGGTTCCAGGCCGGGATGTGAGCATTACTTTTTCCACCCTGAACTCAGGGAACTATACGCTGTTTGTCAGAAAAATCAATGGTTTTGGCCCGTCGAACTACAAAATCAGAAAAATGGTGATTATTGTGGCGCCCCTCTGGTACGAAACCTGGTGGGCCCGCTTGTCTTTCGCCGTGTTGGTTTTACTCGCCATCTATGGTTACAACCTTCTCAAACTTAAAAAAGTAAGGCGGGAAAACCGCCGGTTAGAGCTTAAAGTAGCTAAAAGAACGCTTGACCTGGACCGGACATTGAAAGACCTGAAAACTTCAAACAACGAAGTCAACCGCCAGCTGCATGTACTATCTCGCCTGCTCACTTCCATGACCCATGATTTTCAGACGCCCCTTAACTACATCAACCGTACTTCATCGGAAATCGGGCCTATGGTACGGAAAGGACAATATGGTCTCGTGACAGAGATCGGCGATGTGATCGCCAACTCCTCACAAAATATGAGTAATCTGATGAAAGACCTGCTCGACTACACCAAAGCCAATGTGTATGGCAAAAGCCTCGTCCTGGAAGATGTCAACCTCCGAAAACTCACGATCGCCAAGTACGAGATTTTTAAAAACGTCATCGAACAAAAAAACAACCGGTTGGTCAACGAAATTCCGGAAACAATGACCGTTCATTCCGACTTCCAGTTACTTGCCATCATCATCCATAACCTGATCGATAACGCCACAAAATTTACAAGAGACGGGTTGATCCGGGTTAAGGCAGAGCAATATGAGGAAGGCTTGCGACTGACGGTGACCAACAATGGCACACCCATGCCACAGGAGATCGTCAATCTTTTCAACCAGGAAAACTACCGCTCCGCGAGCGGGACTGTGTCAGGGAGAAACACGGGACTGGGATTGCTTATCGTCAAGGAGATCGCCGCGCTGATCCGTGTCCGGATCCGGGTCTCGCAAACCGATACCACCGATTTCGAGTTGTATTTCAGCTGAACACTGCCGGCAGGTCAGCTGAGCATGGTAACTTTTTCGATCAGCTTAATCAGGCTGCTTACCTGCATTTTCTTCAGAATGCGCATTTTATGCGTACCTACTGTGGTTTTGTTGATGTTCAGTGCTGACGCGATTTCAGTTGTCGATTTGCCGTCGATCAGATAGTTCATCACTTCCCGCTCCCGGTCCGAAATGTTCATCAGCGGATTGACATACCGTGTCGAACGATGCAGCTGGCTTTCCTGGATTATCAATTGTTGCAATGCGACACTAGCAAACTTCCCCATTACCATCATCGCCCGGATCGCCTCCTCGAACTGAACCGAAGACGCAAGTTTCCAGAGAAACCCGTCCGCGCCTGCTTTCATATAAGGCAGTCCATAAACCCTTTCATCCAGATCGGTGATGATTAGAATGGCTGTTTCAGGGAATCCCGTCTTCATGCGCTGCACAGCCCCCGTTCCCGCCTTACCCCGTATGTCTATATCCAGGATCGTCAGCTGAAAAGGATGACGGCCCGCGATCTCGAAACCTTTTTCAAAAGATGAAGCAGTCTCGATCTCAGCCTGTGGATTGATTTCAGTTATTTTTTGTCTCAACCCCAAAACCGTCAGCGGCTCATCTTCGATAATTAATATGTTCATGGCGGATTAAAGGCAAAAACACGATCAGCTGTGAATCTAGCAGATTGTAAAAATACATTTACTTTTAATAGAATTAATTTATTTCGACAAATTACATAATTTGATACAAATCAAGCAAAATAATTAATCAATAGTTTGTAGAAATATCTCTGGTATCTGCAAATAGAATTCATCGTTTAAGATGTCATCACTCTTGTGATTTTCATTAACTAATTACCTCTCTCCGTTTGCAGGGCTACAATATGAGCTGGCGAAGGCATATGCGGGCACGTTTTTTTATTGGTTTGTTGTGAACTTTTTTTTGCCGAACCCGTCAATAAACTGTAAACTTGTACAGACCGCTGAATAAGTTTTACATTAAGTAATAGGAATTTTACTTAATATTTACTGCACTTATTTGATAACCATTGGCATTCAGAAAGTTACAGCCGGTCTAAACTGAATATAAGTCCTCCTAAACAAATGAAACAAATCTTACTGGTTGAAGACCATGCGATTGTCAGGCTTGCCACGCGGTTCTTGATTCTTGATTTGCTGAATCCGGTGGCGGTTTACGAGGCAGGGTCGTTCAGTGAGACGCTGGCTCAACTGACGCAGCATCCCATCGACCTGGTCGTACTGGATATCAACATCCCGGATGGCGAAGGGTTTACTATGATCCCCAGGATCAGGGAAATACAGCCGAAGGTATTGATCATGATTTTTTCCAGCCTCGAAGAAGAAATTTACGCCCTTCATTATATCAAGGCCGGAGCAAACGGCTTTTTGTCGAAGAATGCATCTCAGGATGAGATCAAGAAAGCCATCCTGTCGATGCTCGAAGCAGGCAATTACATCAGCATGGCTGTACAGCAACAATTGTTGCGAAACACCCTCGAAAACAAACCCAATGGCGAAAACCCCCTGGAACACCTCTCCCAACGTGAACTGGAAGTAATGGACATGTTGATCGAAGGCTACTGGACCAAGGAAATCGCCATCAAACTCAGCCTGACCGAAAGTTCGGTAAGTACATACAAGGCACGCATTTTTGAAAAACTCAAAGTTTCGACCCTCATCGAAATGTTCAAAAAGGTGCAGTTCTACAAAAGCCAGAATCCGGGGATCTGACGCCTTCCTCCTGTTTTTTTAAGAAAAATATTTTTGTTATTTACGAAACATTCGTAGAATTACGAAAAATTCGTAATGATGGAAAAACTAACAGCACAGGAAGAGGATGCCATGCTCGCCGCCTGGAAAACCGGCGAGGGCAGTGTCAAGTCATTTATGGCCGTCATGACGCCCCCCACTCCGCCTTACACCACCGTCGCATCGACGGTCAAAAACCTGGAAAAGAAAGGGTATTTAAGCAGCCGGCTGATCGGCAATGCCTATTTGTACGCCCCCGCTGTAACGGAGGAAGCTTACAAACAGAAATTTATGGGTAATGTGGTCAAGGACTATTTTGAAAACTCCTACAAGGAACTTGTGAGTTTTTTTGTACAGAAGAATAAAATATCCGCCGATGAACTTCGGGATATCATCGGGCTGATCGAAGGAAAAAAATGAACGCCAAAACCGCACAGCCATGTCGCCATTTCCGGATTACCTGCTCAAATTATCCGTTAGTTTCGCGCTGATTGCCTTGTTTTATCACTTCGCGCTGCGCAAGCTTACATTTTTTCAATGGAATCGGTGGTATCTGATTCTGTACACTGCCCTGTGTTTCGCGGTACCCTTTGTCGATATCGGCAATCGCGTGCGCGAGTACCCGCAAGATACCCCCGCGCACGCGATCGTGCACAGCATTCCAATTATAAGCCTCGCGGTACCGCCACCTGCCCACCGCGCTGACCTAACCCCGGAGACTCAGACGACCAATGCATGGGATACGCGAGACTGGCTCGTCATCGCCTGGATTGCGGGTATGCTCGTAATGACATGCCGGCTGGTGCTGCATATCGTTTCTCTGAACAGAATCCGCAGCAAATCGACGCTCTTTTCCAACGACGGCATCCGGTTCTATCATTTTGACGACGAAATACCACCGTTCTCTTTTGGGAAATCGATCTTCTATAATCCGCATTTACACGAACCCGACGAATTACAGGACATGATCCTGCACGAATATATACACGTCCGGCAGAGGCATACATTCGATGTGATCTGGTCGGAGCTGCTGTGCATTGTCAACTGGTACAATCCGTTCGTGTGGATGATCAGCCAGGCCATTCGCCAAAACCTCGAATATATCGCCGACAATAAGGTGGTGGAAAACCATGCCGACACCAAAAATTACCAGTACCTCCTGCTTAAAACAGCCGTAGGCCCGGCTTTTCGCCTCGCCAATCACTTTGGTTTCATCTCGCTGAAACAGCGTATTGTGATGATGAACAAGGCTGGCAGCCCGCGCATATTGCTATCCTGTTTTCTGTTTATCATCCCCTTGCTCGCAGTATTGCTCGTGGCTTTCCGACAGGATTTGCCCAATGAAGAAGTGCTGATGAAAGGGCGGATAATGTGGGTCGGTCCGAAAAACGATAGCAAAAGGGCGCCCAAAGAAATACTGCACTTGTCAGGGCTTTTGCTTGACGCGAAAACCGGAAAACCTGTCGCCAACCTGCCACTTAGACTCTCACACGACGAAAAATTCATTAAGACGATCCGAACTGATGCCGACGGCTTCTATTTTGCCGAAGTCACAGCCAAAGCGGAACCCAAAGTAATGCATAGCTACTACCTCACTTACGATGGGGGCGAATTTGCTCCTTTTGCCGGCGGTAAAACTTATCAGGCCGATTATGCATTCGGCGATGGGTTTGACATTTGGTTCCTCCCGCAAAAAGTGATGGCCGGACACCGTCTTTCTGCTTACAGCGTTCCTTCCAGCCCCTTTTACGACTCCTATCATCCTGAAAATGTAAAGACTGAGTTAAAAGCCTACTTAAGTAACAACCTGCCACCATTCCTAGCTGAAAACCGTCTGAGAGTAGAATTCCGGGAAAACAATCCCTGGCCGAAAGGGGTCATTACACTTTACAAGACTGGCTATTTCGACCGCAAAAAAGAATTGATGGGCTATGAAGGCAAAACGAAGTTGTATCTCAATGGTAAAAAAGCAACTTATCAGCAAATCAACGAAGCATTCCGGAGCTATCCTTATATGCTATCCAATGCGCAGGAACACCGTGTCTGGTATCAAAATGGTATCTCTTCGGAAATCGCCTATATTACCTTCCCTATCCATCGCGACGCCCCTCCGGTAGCACTGATAAAAGGAAATATCGAAATAATTGACACCAGGAAATTTGACATAGCGGCACTCGTAAAGGAACCATATTTACTGGATGGCTTCCGGCAGGTGTACGGTGCCAGCAGCAACCTGATGCCCCTCCCCCAGGAGATCAAGAAAGTAGTGTTGCTCAAAGGAAAACTCGCACGGTACTATGACCCTGCACTCGACAGGATCTGGTGGGTCGAAACCAGGCCGGTCGCTGAGGTATTCGAGCGGCCTGATTTCGCTGCCAAATAGCCGTTTTATGGCTTTGCAAGATCAAACCAGCGGTTGCCTGAACTGATGCATCACCTTTTGTGCGTGTTCCAAAGTAATGCTGGGGGTAATGAGCGCTTTGAAAAACGGAACAACCGGCTCACCGGCGGCCACACGTCGCGGCCAGTCGGGGTTGGCGATCGCGGCCCGGCCTATCGATACCAGATCCGCCTGGCCGCTGTTCAGCAGCGACTGGGCAAGCGCTACGTCGTGCATTCCTCCATTGGCAATCACGGGCGATCTTAAAAGGCTTTTCGCAATCCCCGTCGAAGACAGGCCATCGGGATAAAGTGCCTCACGGTCCCACCGGCCGCCTTCAGCGGCGATATGCACATAGTCGGGATCGATTTCCGCCAGAATTCCGAAAATACTCCGTGCTGTTTCAGAACCACCCGGCCACCGGTAGGTCAGGTCGTTCACTTTACTTTCCGAAATGCGGATACCGACCATAAAACCGGCGGGTACGCTTATCTTAATGGCCCGGTACACCTCCATCAAAAACCGCAGGCGGTTGCGCGTGCCGCCTCCGTACGCATCCGTGCGAAGGTTGGTATGCGGCGTGATAAACTGATCAAAAACATAGCCGTTGGCTGCGTGGATCTCGATTCCGTCGAAACCTGCTTCCACCGCCAGTTGCGCAGCCCGGACATATCCGGCCTGAATATCGGCCATATCGGCCAGGGACATTTCTGCCGGTACGGGGAACGGTCCCGTCAGACCGCCGTGCTCCGGTACACGTGTGCCAACGGGCCGCACCGCCGACGGCGCAATCGTGTGGTTACTCATTTGCCGCAATGCACCCGCATGCATCAATTGGCTCACAATGCAAGCACCATGCGCGTGCACACGCTCCACCACACGCTTCCATCCTTCCATTTGCCGGCGGTTCGATATACCGGGTTGCCGTAAGTCGGATTGGCTGAAAAGCGCGTCGGTGTAGGTTCCCTCGGAGATGATCATTCCAAAACCGCCCCTTGCGAATGCTTCGTAATAATCAGTCATTTCCCTCGTCGGTACGCCGTTATCGTCTGCACTCCACCGGGTCATTGGCGCCACTACTAACCTGTTTTTTAGTGCATTACCTAAAATATACGTATTGTCAAAAATGCTTTTCCCTGTCGTTTCCATACACTTTTTTTGCTTACAAATGTATGGCAGCGACCAGGGCAGGCTCGTTTAAGTAGTTTAATAAAACACATTAAACTAGTTTAACGCGACCGGCTTTTCTGTTTGCGGATCTGGCTGAGAAACACCGGTGTAATACCGAGATAGGATGCGATATGCCGTTGCGGCATGCGTTGTTCGAGCGTGGGGTATTTGGCAATCAGCGCTTCGTAACGTTCGGCTCCGTTCATGGAGAGGCTGTTCAGAATGCGCTGGTCCTGCGCAATGGCCCCTTTCTGTTCCATAATGCGCCAGAATCTTTCGAACGCCGGGATGTCGCGGTACAATTGTTCCAGATCCTGCTTTTCGAGCTGCAATAAGGTCGAAGCTTCCAATGCCACGATATTCCGCAATGCGGGTGTCTGCAAATGAAGACTGGTGGAGTCCGTAATCCACCAGTCTTCCATGGCAAAATGAAGGGTATGGTCATTCCCGCGCTCATCCACATAGAAAGAACGCATAAAACCCTTGCATACATAACTTTCGAATTGACAGATATCCCCCTGTTGGACCAGGTATTGCCGCGGAAGCAGTTGGCGGACCTTCAAAAGGGAAATAAAGTAGGCCTGCTCAGCGTCCGTCAGGTCGATACGTCGCCGAACGTGGTCCAGGATCATCCGGTATAATGCTGATTCGTTTTCCAATGCTTGCGGCCTGATGGTTGCGGCAAATATTGAAAACTAATCCGTCCGATCCAACAGGCTAACTTAGCGTCCCGCCGTCGATGGTGATCACCGAGCCTGTCGTGTAACTATTGGCCGGGCTCGCGAGGAACGCAACGGCGTCGGCAATATGCTCGGGACGGCCATATTTCGGGATCGACATCATGCCACGCTGGAAATCGGAGAACTCGGATGTCTCAGGATTCATATCGGTATTTACAGGACCTGGCTGGATCAGGTTGACGGTGATGTCCTTTGGCCCGAGATCACGCGAAAGCCCTTTCGTAAAACCCGACAATGCTGATTTGCTCGCCGCATACAGCGTGGCCTGCGGGACTGCCGCGCGGTCGGCCATGCAGCTACCGATGGTAATGATACGTCCGGCGCGTTCCATTTTGCGCGAAGCGGTCAGACAAGCCTCAAAAACCGATTTCACATTGACATTCATTACAAAGTCGTAATCTTCAATCGTGTGCTCCTCAAATGCTTTGCCCACATACACACCCGCGCTATTGACAAGGATGTCGAGCTTACCGTAATGCTCGATCGCCTGATCTATGGCCGCAGAAACGGCACCTTCCTTTGCATTGTCGGAATGCACTGCAACCGCATTCAACCCCTCACCTGTGAGTTCCTTCACCAATGCTTCGGCCTGTTCTTTACCGCTGACGTACGTGAAAGTCACCTTCGCTCCTTCGGCAGCGAGCCTGCGCACAATGGCGGCCCCGATTCCCCTTGATCCTCCTGTTACGAATGCGACCTTGTCTTTCAGATTTTGCATGATTATAAATTGTTTTGTTTCATTGCAAAAGTATCCAGACACTCTTAATTTTACAGGTACTAACATAATTATCAAGTACTAACATAAATGTAAGTTATGCGAAAACAGAGCTCCACGAACCTTGAAAACGAATTGCTGATCAATGGAAATTGTGACATGGCCTACACGTTAGACCTGATCGGCGGCCGTTGGAAGCCTTCCATTCTCTGGCGGCTGGCTTACGGCGCCATGCGGTACAGCGATCTCCGGCGCAGCATGCCGGCAGTTTCGGAGCGCATTCTTATTTTACAACTGCGCGAATTGGAAAGTGCCGGGCTCATCAGCCGTAAAGTTTATCCCGAAGTACCGCCGCGTGTGGAATACCAGCTCACCGATATGGGGAAAAGCCTGGAACCGGTGCTGAACGTACTCACCGCGTGGGGCAACGAAAACCGTCCGGGATCGGTAGTTAAAACGCCCAGATGCACGTTGTTAACAATTAAATAACAGCTTATTTCAGCACATAACCGTCACAAGTTCAAACCTTCGTGCGTACATCGGGGAGCATACACCATTTAAACGTGCCGTCTCCCCGAAATACGCAACGTTATGAACAACCGTGACCCATTTTTGCATCGTTATTTCCCGTGGCTGCTGCTGGCCGGTATCTTACTTAACATTCCCGGCCTCTGGCTCGACATCATCGAACCCGATGGCGCGTTGTATGCGACCATATCCAAGCACATCGTGCTGCACAACGACTGGGTCAACCTCCATGGTGACGGCCACGACTGGCTGGACAAGCCGCATTTCCCTTTCTGGATGGCCGCCATCAGTTATAAGGTCTTTGGCATTACGGGTTTTGCGTACAAACTCCCCGCATTCCTCTTCTGGCTGCTGAGCCTGCGGTACACTTACCTCATTGCCAAGAATTTATACAATGATGACGTAGCCAAAATAGCAGTATTGATATACACCGTCGCATTGCACAGCACCCTTGCCAACTTCGACGTGCGCGCAGAACCTTACCTGACAGCCTGCATCGTGGGCGCGACCTGGCACATGCTGCGCGTACATGCAAGAGCGCATGGGTCGCATCTCGTGTGGGCTGCACTCTTCGCCGCCTGCGCCATCATGACCAAGGGTATTTTTGTCATCATCACGCTCTACGGTGGATGGGTTATTTACTGGCTCATTACCAGACAGTTCCGCGAATTCAAAAATTACCGCTGGTGGCTGATGCTTGCTTTATGCTTTGTTTTCATCCTGCCCGAACTGTACAGCCTCTACGTCCAGTTCGACCTGCATCCCGAGAAAACCGTATTCGGGCGGCACCATGTTTCGGGCATCCGTTTCTTCTTTTGGGACAGCCAGTTCGGCCGTTTTTTCAATACAGGCCCCATCAAAGGCAAGGGCGACGTCACCTTCTTTTTGCACACCACGTTATGGGCATTCCTTCCCTGGTCGGTGGGCCTTATCGGAGGCATTGTATATCTGTTGAGATTCGAAAGGAACCGAGACTCCATTCGCTGGGTGGTGTATGGAAGTACCTTACTGACCTTCCTGCTTTTCTCGTTATCGAGGTTTCAGCTTCCGCATTACCTGGTGATCGAATTCCCGTATTTCTCGATGATTACCGCTTATTTCTTCCAGCAGCTCGCAAACCGCTCACGGCTCGCGCCCCTCATCACAATACAAACTGTGCTGATGGTCGCTACGCTGGTTTGCATTTCGGTGTTACTGTACATCACCGGCATCAGCAATGGCATTGTAGCTGCAGCTATTGCGCTGGCGATCGTGTTCGCAGTGAGCGTCATCCGCTACCGTAATGCAATGCAACAACTTTTGTTCAAAGGGTACGCCATGGCAGCCATCCTGTATATATTTCTGTTTCAGTTCTTTTACCCGTTCCTGTTCAAATACCAATCGGGAATGCAGGCCGCGCGGGTTATACCGGAACGGAACCGGCATCTGCCTGTCGCCGCCTATGGCTCCTTTTCTTACAGCTTCGAATTCTACTCTCCGGGAGAAGTGAAACTGATCAAAAACGGCGAATCCCTCGACGAGTTCATTGACGATGCACCTTGTTACCTGTATACCAATGCCGCTGTCGCAGACAGCCTGATCCGGTCCGGTGTAGGCGCGGAAATCCGCGCTGCTCCCGAACACTTTCATGTGACCCGCCTGAAATACGGATTTCTGGATCAGGCAAAACGGTTTAAAACGGTTGAGCCGAGATATTTGCTCTATATCCGCGATGCGGACGCACTGTAAAACAAAGCCCCCAAAGATCAACGATCCCGGGGGCCTGCACTACCTCTGCGTATAAACTAAGGAACCTTTACGGTCTTGATTGTTGTGTAGTTATACTTTTTATAAGCATCGTTCACGCGTACACCGACCCGCACATAGTAGATAGTCGAATATTTCATGGCTACCGAAGAAGCAATCGTGATCTGCTGCCCCTCCTTCTCCACAGTGACCGGCACTACGGCTCCCACCGCGGTATTGTCCCAATTATTGTTTCCGACATATTGATTGGTGGAGATAAAGAGCTGGTAATCGAGCGGATTAGGTTTGGTAAGACCTTCCGGCGCAGGATTGCCGGTAAATTTAAAAGTAACCGACAGCTTTTTATCCGCATTCACCGTCGGTTCCCCTACCCAATCCACATTCAGGTAAGGGGTTACCGTAAAGTCCTGCCGGGTAGCGCCGGTAATGTCGACGACCTTTTCGGCCACGGGATAAAAAGGTCCCTCCACTGGTGTTACCTTATAATTTCCCGGAAACAGCTTGTTATTGATAAACGACCCATCCTGTTTCAGATTGAGGTACATGGGCAGGGGCGTATTGCTCCAACTCAGCTCTTCGAGTTTCAGGCGGGCACTCGATGCTCCTTGTTCCAACTGAATACCGACACCGGCCGCATCCACCAGCTGGCCTTCAAAAGTAGCATCGGGCGCGTCCACATTGTCGATCCTGCAAGCACACAGCACGACCGGGATGAATAGGAAATAGAGAAAACTTTTCATTGTTAAATTCATTTTCAGTGATCAATATTGCTCATTTTGAACCAGTTTCGGGTTAGCGATCAATTCAGCTCCCGGGATAGCTTCGTAGTAATTTTTGGTAGCCACCGTAAATCTCGCACTCCGCTCCTCGAACCGGCAATCGAAAATGTATTTGCCACGAATGTAGTCATTGGTTTCAGCCACAGCACCTTTGGCGAACAGGAAAGGGTTGCATTTACGCCAAATCCGCGCATTCACCTCCGCATCAGCCGTGCGCCACCGTAGCATGTCCCACCATAATTTGTTCTCAAAAGCAAGCTCCTTTCTCCGCTCGATACGCACGAGCTGCAAACCGCGTGTAGGTGCCAGTACGTACGAGCCTACACCCGTGCCAGGCGCAAGCGGGTGTGCAGACGACAGCTCGGCAGTGCTTTTGAGCAACACCGCACCTGCGCGGGTCCGGATTTTGTTGGTATTTTCAAAAGCGTCGTTCAGCAACGCCACACCATCTACCTCGGTGACGCCATTCTGGTGCAGTTCCAATGCGGCTTCCGCCCGGTTGAGGAGTACTTCCGCATACCGGATCTCGATCCACGACTGGTTCGACCGGTGTAATGCTGTCGCCGAGGGTGCCAGGTTGGGCATGAGCCATTTGCGGCCATGGAAACCGGTAATGGTCGCATTGTTCGCAGATGTAGGGCCGTCCAGGCCGGTGGGGTTAATGGACTGCCCGTTCGACAATACCATGGGCGTCTGGTTATTCCAGGTGCCCGACTGTTTGACATTGGTATTGTAAAAGGCGTTGGAATTATAGCCGCTGGTCATATCCTCGGGAATGAACTTCGGAATGGGGATCGATGGATCAACCGACTCAGCGAGCGTGCCACGGCGCAAGTCCGTCCGCACGCCTTTGATCGGCTGTCCTGGCAGCAGCACAGTACCCCGCAAACGCGGCTCGCAGTTTTCGAAAAGCTGCTCTACATAGTCGAACACAACGTAGTTGCCTTTGTCGTCGGTCGTTTTCAGCTGCCCTTTCGCATTTTTGGGCAGTCCGTCGAACAGCTCCACGAAATCGAGAGTCGGATTGAAACGGTCGCCGTAAGTGGACGTCATATGCGGCGGTGCGTAAACGGCGTCGAAGCTGTGTACGGCTTCGGGATAGGAATAGCCCTTCGCAAAAATCGTTTCGGGACTTGAAGTGTCCAGAAAAAGGTCCGCATAATTGTCAGCCGTTGCAACCTTGTCTGCTGCCGACCATTTTTTGGTATAAAGCGAATATTTACCCTCGATCATCTTTGCCGCCTGGAAACTGGCTTTGAAATAATCATTGGCCTTCTCTTTCGGAATCCCGCAAAGCATCACCCCATCCTTCACGAAGGGATTGCCATACCGCGCAATGGAACCGGCTGTCAAAGCCACCCGCGACTTGAATGCGGCCGCAATGTTTTTGTTCACCCGCCCCGACTGTTCGCTGGTTTCGGGCATATTGGCAATCACAAAATCGAGATCCGCGAGGATAAAGTCGTACACCTGCTGCTCACTGCTGCGCGGTATTTGCAGCGATTCCAGCGAACTGCCGTTCAACGATTGCACTTCTTCGGTAACCGGCACACCGCCATAACGTTTCGCCAGTGCGAAATAGGCGAATGCCCGAACGAAGCGCGCCTCAGCGATCCATTTGTCGACTTTCGGCTGCGTGAGCGACGAAACGTAATCAGGCAGTTCCCGGATGAGGTAGTTGGCATTGCGGATCACCTGGTAGCCACTTTTCCAATAACCGCGCGCCGGGTTCACAAAACCACCGTTGTTGCGGTTCGCATTCTCACCGGTGTTCAGGGCAGGTGTCGCAATGTTATTCCAGGTATCAAAGCCCTCGGTACCTTCCTGGGCACTGTATTTAAAGTCTTCAATGGGCATCCGGCTGTACAATGCAGCCATGTAGGCCTGCATACCGGCATCCGAGAATGCGTCCTGGTCCTGGACCACATTGATCGGAGGAATATCGAGTTCGTTGCAGGCATAGGTTCCGCCCAACAGCAGGAGCGCCAATGCGTATTTTATATTTTTCATTTGAAATACCATCCTGATTTGAATTAAAAACTGATACTGGCACCGATGTTGATCGTCCTGTTAATCGGATACATATAGCCGTACAACTCCGAGGGGTGTTCGGGATCGAGGCCCTTTACCTTTGTGAATGTGTGCAGGTTATAGCCATTGACATACACACGCAGTCCCTGCACACCTACTCTTTTCAGCAGGTCCTTAGGCAAGGAGTAGCCTAGCTCCGCGCTCTTGAGACGTAGGTAAGCGCCATTCTGGATGTTGCGCACCGAGTTCTCGTCGGCCACGGTGCCGGTGTAGGCATAGTAGCCGGGCTCCCATTGTGTGTTCGGGTTGTAGGGATCCGCATTGGTATCGGTCGGGTGCCACCGGTCCATGAAAAACGACAGCGCATTGCCATCCCAGGCCAGCGGTTCGCGCAATTGCTCCCCGTAGGCCACGTAGGAAAGCGCTGCTCCCTGGAACAGGATGTTCAGGTCAAACCCTTTATAGTCGATCGAACCCGAGAAGCCGAAGTTCATCAGCGGGTGGTTCTTTTTCGCATCGCCACCAACCGTCGTCGTGCTGGCAGGGTTAATGGTCGTTGCGATCGGGTGCCGGTCCATATCGTCGATCGTGCCGTCCCCGTTCCAATCCTCATAAATGTAGTCGCCGGGCAATGTGGCACGGCCTGCATAACTGTCGTGCGTAGCGATCTGCTCGTACGACTGGAACTGGCCTTCGTAACCCCATCCGAACCAGACGTCGTTGAAGCGGTTGCTCCGGTTGTTCCGCCAGTTGTCATAAGAGTTGCCTGAAAGGCCGCGCTCAATGTAGATGTTTTTGGTACGGGTCAAAGAAAGGTTTCCTGACACATTGTAACGGATCTGGTTGATGCGTTTGCGGTGCGAAACCGAAACTTCGAATCCGCTCGTCTGGTCGCTGTTCAGGTTTTCCTGCGGCATCGTCGCCCCGAATGTACCGGGCAGGGACATGAGTCGGTTGGCCAGCAGGCCGGTCCGGTTGCGACGGAAAATATCAAAGGTAACCTCCACCAGTCCATTCCAGAAACCCGCGTCCAGACCGGCATTAGCAGTTTTGACGGTGTACCAGGAAATGTTCGGGTTGGGCGAGTTGCGAAAGCCCAGCGAGTTCACGAACGCCCCGCCGAACATGTATCCACCGGCCAATGCCTGGCTGTTCCCATTGAAAGGATAGTCATATCCGGAAACAAATTGATAGGACGAGGCGCCATCGTCTCCCATCGATCCGTATGAGCCCCGGATTTTAAGGTTATCCAGGAAATGAAAGAATGCATTGTTTTTGATAAATGCCTCTTCCGACAGGCGCCAGCCGGCCGATACTGCCGGGAAGAAACCCCATTGTTTGTCGACCGGGAATTTGGACGAACCGTCGTACCGGAAACTGAAATCGGCAATGTATTTGCCTTTGAAATCGTAGTTCAAACGGCCTACCAGCCCTTTGTTCGCATTTTTCCAGATGTTGTTGATATTGCTGCTGCCGATCTGGTTCTGTGCTTTCCCGGCAAAAAGGTATTCCATCGGGATCCCCAGCTCACGGCTTGCGTAAAAATTGTCGCTGCTGCGGGTGCTTTCCTCGTAGAGTACCAGTGCGCCCACATTGTGTTTTTCCCCGAAAGTGCGGTTGTAGTTGAGCGAAACCTGCATCAATGTCGACGGGAGCGCATTGTACGTCCGCGTGAGCTGATCGGGCAGATTGTTGGCAAAAGGCGCGTAGGTGCCGTTCGATGCATTGTAATCGTAGAGATTGTATGACTTTTTATAATTGGTGTTGGAGTTAATACGCGTGTCGTAGCTGAACATCCCTTTGGCCATCAGCCCTTCTACCTGCGGGATGGTGTATTCGAGTGAAAACTGGCTTTGCAGCCATTTGTTATTGTCCTGCTGGTAACCCGAAATGTCGGCGGTAGTCAATGCAACCGGATGGCCAGCGGCCATTTTGAAAAGATAATCCGGGTTGTTGTTCGCATAATTGGTTTCATTGGGCTGGGCTCTCCAGAGCGGCCCGTAGATTTCGTGCATGCCGCCCGCCTGCTGGCTATTTTTCGTGTCGATGATCCCGCTCAACTTCAACGAAGCGCGCAGTTGCTTCGTGATCTGCGCATTGACATTCGAGCGCAAATTGTATTTGTCGTAATTCAGGTCTTTGCTTTTCCAGAAACCCTCCTGGTACATATAACCCATATTGATAAAGTAATCGACCCGGCCGTCGGCGGTTCCTCCGCTGGCGCTCAGGTTATGCTGCTGCTGCGGGGCATGCTTCTGCATGACGAGGTCATACCAGTCGGTACTTTGCAGTTTTCCTTCGCGGTAAGGGGCAAAGTCCGATTCCGAATAGCGGATCACCGGGCTGTTGACATTGTGCATGCTCCGCTCGTTCATGAGCGTGTAACGCTCGATGGCGCCAACAGGCCTCGGTAGGCCCAGGGCGGTTTGACTACCGTAATACATCGCATATTCGATCTTCGCACGTCCGCTCGCACCGCGCTTTGTCGTCACAAGCACCACGCCATTCGCGGCCCGCACCCCGTAAATGGCCGCAGCGGCATCTTTCAGAATGGAGACGCTTTCGATCTCGTTCGGATCAATGCGTGAAATGTTGTCGCGCGGCACACCGTCGATCACAATCAGCGGATTACCGAAGCCGCGGATGTCAAACTGGTTGGAATTAAAATCCCCGGGTTCGGAAGATTTCTGCACCACGCGCAAGCCAGGCAACTTGCCGGTGAGCATATTCTGAACGTTTTGGTTTTTGGTCGTGACGATCTCCTGGCTGTTCACCGAAACGACGGCGCCCGTCAGTGTCACTTTCTTTTGGGTACCGTAACCCACCACAACCACCTCGTCGAGGTTCCTGTTGTCCTCAACCAGGATTACGTCGATGACGCTTTTCCCCGCCACCTCAACCTCCTGTTTGGCATAACCTACAAAAGAGAACACCAGGATATCGCCGGCAGATCCGGCCTGTATCGTAAACCGGCCATTGACGTCCGTCGTCGTACCTGTCGTAGTTCCTTTTACAAGCACATTCACACCCGGAATACCTTCGCCTTTTTCATCTTTGACAGTTCCGGATACGTCGACCGCAACGACCGGAGGATGACCGGTCCCTAGCGCATACGCAGGTGCATGGAGATGGCACAACAATGCCATGAGCATCACCCATAGGGGGATGGATAGAGTTTTTTTCATAATTGTTTTTTGGAAAGAAAAAGTTACACGGAGGTAATTGTAAATCCGGGTGCTAAGTAAAAGGCGGAGCGTTAACCGGGACTTAATTTGGACTTAATTGGCTGTTTAAAGCCGAAATTTTTTCCCATTTATTCTTTATTAATTTATAGTTAAGCTAAAATTATGGGTCTGCGCCTAGATTTGATCCGGTCCGGCAAGGTGTCTGCAGCCGGATGTTTACGCAAATCTCAAACCATAATCTTAACGCAATGAAAAAGCACTGTTTACTGTTGCTCCTGTTACTCGCGGCAATCCTGAACGCTCATGCGCAGGTGGTACCCGTGGATGATTGTGAATCGCTTACCGGCTGGGGAGGTGGTGGAAATACATTAAGCCTCGACAGCGACGCGCCTGTTCAGGGAAGTTTTTCGGTTAAATCGGAAGGAGGAAATACGGAGCGGTTCCGCCGGAATTTCAGCACGCCCATCAACAGCGGCATCGCCCCTGCCGAACTGAATATCGCCTACCTCCAATTCTCGCTTTACGTTTCGGACGTCGCCAAATTCAGTGCCTCGGGAGGGCAGTTCGAGATCACGAGCTCCGGTAACCCGGACACCGACGAGTACAACTGGGGGACCGGTAGCGTGAATCTCCGCAATGGTTGGAACAACATCGTACTCCGGCTGAGCGCGGCAGGCAAGCAGGGAAACCCGGATCTGGCGGCCATTAATTTTTTCAGGTATTACAAACCTGTTAATGCGGGGGAGTCGGTTATGATTAAGATCGACAACATCCGTTTCACAAAGGGTTATCAGGGCAGCGATCTCGTTGGGGCGAAGATCTTCTCCGCTGCCGACGTTACCACGGGTTGGTCGGGCAGCGATGTCGTGACCGCCGACGCGAGCAATAAAATCCTTGGCAGTGCTTCCATTGCCAAAACCGGCTCAGGTGCCGACTGGTTTAGCTACAATGCCGCCCCATTCAACACGACGGTGAGCGAGGCCGACGGGATGGTTAAATTCTGGCTTTTTGTATCGGACGCCGCCCAATTTACCGGTAGCGGCAGCATTGTCTTTTCATCGTCGGGCCAAGCCGGGACGGATGCATACCGCTGGCCTCTGGGCAGCCAGAAGATCCAGAATGGCTGGAATCACGTGATCCTGCATTTGCCCGATGCCTCCAAAAGTGGCAATCCCAACCTCTCGGCCATTAATTTCTTCCGTATCAACCAGCCACTGAATGCACCCATTACGGCACGTGTGGATGAAATCGAGTTTTACGAACCGGCAGCCGCTACCACTCCGGTCCCCTCCGACAACTCGCTAAATGGCAAGGTTATGTTCGGTTATCAGGGATGGTTTGGCCTGCCTACCGACGGCAACCCTGCACACAACTGGTGGCTGCACTGGTTCGGCGGCGCCCCGGACCATGCCAACGCCACCGTGGATATGTGGCCGTATCTGGGTGATTATCCGCAAAACGAGCTGGTGGCCACCAATATGGTTTACAGCAATGGCACACCTGCCAAGCTGTTTTCCAGCTACAACTACAACACCGTCGACCAGCATTTCAAATGGATGCGGGAGCACGAGGTAGACGGCGTATTCCAGCAGCGGTTTCTTCAGAACTTCCGGACCGGCGATTCCCGCGTGCCCCGGCATTTCGAAAAGGTGATACAAAATGTGCAGACGGCCAGCCTGAAATACGATCGCGTATATGCGATCATGTATGACCTCTCGGGTGCGGACGCTACCTCTACGGAGGCTGTTATCGCAGACTGGAAACGCCTCGTGGATGAAATGGGTGTCACTTCGGAAAGTAATTATCTCTGGCACAAGGGCCGCCCGCTCGTTGCATTGTGGGGACTTGGCCTGGCGTCTAGTCCGGAAGCGACTGCGGCACGCTCCGATCAGCTCGTAAAATGGTTCCGCGACGGCGACCCCACCGACCCGACAGACGCACCCAGGTACCGCGCTACCATCATGGGTGGACTCAACAATAACTGGCGTACCCACACCGCCGAATGGCTGGCCGTTTACGACCAGCTAGACGTGATCAGTCCGTGGTCGGTAGGCCGGTACAGCAATGAAAGCGGCGCCAATGCATTCGCGATCAGCTCGGTAAGACCCGACATGGCCTATGTTCAACCCAAGAATATCGACTATATGCCGGTTATTTTCCCGGGATTTTCGTGGTTCAACCTCCAAACGGTGCGTAACAATCCGTCTGCGGCAATCAAAAACTCGATTCCACGCAACGGAGGCAGTTTTTTGTGGCAACAATCTCAGAACGTGATCAATGAAGGAGCGAATATGGTATACCTCGCGATGTTTGATGAAGTAGACGAATCGACATCCTTCTTCAAAATGGAAAAGTTCTCGGACCACACTCCGAAAGGCGGCGATACCTGGTTCCTCTCGCTCGATGCCGACGGTTATGACCTCACACCCGACTGGTACATGGCCATCGGCGGATACACCAAAAAGGTGCTTGCAGGTAAGGCTTCCAATAGCCTGTCGGTACCCCTTTATCCCAATGCATTGAGCACCGCCGCCGGGCAGCCTTTGCCGGTAACGCTCGTGAACATTACTGCGAAACCCGAACAGAACAATGTGCAGGTTACCTGGCAAACCTCGCAGGAATCCAACAGTTCCCATTTTGAAGTACAGCGAAGCTCCAACGCCCGCGCCTTCACGAGCATCGGAAAAGTAAATTCACACCAGAATGCGGCTTCGGAACATGCTTATGTTTATGCAGACAACAATCTTCCCGGCGGCCGTTTCTACTATCGCCTGAAAATGGTCGATCTTGACGGCACCTACGCTTACAGCAGCATCGTAACCACCGAAGTCGCGAAGTCATTTGAAGTAAGTGTATATCCCAACCCGGCTGCTTCCAGACTGGCAGTGCGGTCGGATACCAGGATACTCCGAGTGGATATCGTGAATGCATCCGGCCGGAAAATGCATTCCTCGGCTCCTGATAAGCCTCATTTTGACCTCGATATCAGTACCTGGCCGTCGGGCACGTACATTGTCAGGATCAATGGCACCGAAAAGAAAATTATCAAACCGTAACCTTTTCCCGATTAAGCAGTCGATATGCGCCCTGGCCAGACACGGTCGGGGCGCATATTTTTTGGTTACCTCCATTGCGGCCTTATATTATTTCAAGTTTTTTTTAACTTTTGTGTATTATTTGCACTGCGTATTACTTTGAAATCGGCCTGACCGCATATGAGACATTCCAATGCCCGTAACAGGCAAATCTGCGGAACCTGCCCGATATCACCCCTAAACCCGAAAATGAAATTCCGCTTTCCTCTCCTTGCTTTTGTTACCAGTCTTTTTCTGATGACGGGCATCACGGTATCCGGCCAGCCGAACGGCCTGCGCTTTGCCAGCTATGAAGTCATGCAGGACCAGCGCACGGCCCTCCATATAACCCCCGGCAAACCCGTTTGCTTTTCGGAAAGCCTCGAACTAACCTTCGATCTTTCATTTGTTCCCAAACAAAAAACCTATTTCGGCTATATATTCCGGCTCATCGGCAACGACAAGCACAATATCGATCTTATCTACGACAACGGTACCGCCGCGGCAAATGGCCGTTTCCGATTGATCACAGGTGATAAGCTGTCCGCTATTGCATTCAACATTCCGGACCAGACCCTTTTCGGAGAATGGAATGCTTTTTCGGTGCGACTTAATACCGCAAAAAAAACGCTGACAATCCATGCGGCGGGTAAAACGTTCACACAATCCCTTGAAACAACGCCCAATACCTGCTACCAGGTGTTTTTTGGGGCCAATCAGCACAAGGCGTTTCAAACGACCGACGTGCCGCCGATGAAGCTCAGGGACATTTCCCTGATCCGCGACGGCAAGCTGACGGACCTGTGGCCCCTTCGGGAAGATGACGGAGCCCTCGCCCGTAATGAAAAGGGAAAAACCGCAGCCGAAGTGACCAATCCGGTCTGGATTGCACGGTTGCATCAGGCCTGGCAGCCTCGCAAACGTCTGGTGACAAACGGATTCGCCTGCACGGCCATCGACCAGAAGAAGGAGATTTTTTATCTGATCAGGGAAGACAGCCTGTACACCTACTCCATCCCGAGCCAGGTCACGGTTTCGTATCCATACCAGTCGGGCAAGCTACACCTGGCGAAGGGCAATCAGGCATTTGTGGACACCACTACCGGTCAGCTCTATACCTACAATGTCGACCAGCAGCGCGTTTCCCGTTTTGATTTTGCGACCCAATCCTGGGACAACAACTTCCTATTCCCGATTCCGGAGAGTTCAACGGAATACTGGCATTCCAACAAGTTCTATTCTGCGGTCGATTCTTCCCTATATGTTTTCGGCGGCTACGGGCACCTCACTTACAAGAACCGGGTCCACAGGTACCATTTCCCCACCCGAGCCTGGACTGCGGTACCCATTGACACGAGCATTTACACACCCCGCTATCTGGCGGGCGGCGGCGCCGGTACGCAAGGCATGTATATTCTGGGCGGATACGGAAGCATGACGGGCCAGCAGATCCTCAACCCCAGGAACTGGAATCACCTGCTGCTTTTCGAACCGGGCAAACGCCAATTCCGGAAAGTCTACGACACCGATGCTGAACTCGCAGATCTGACGTTCGCCAATTCCCTCGTCTTTTCGGAAGACAGCTTTTATGCGCTCACATTTCCGAAAAACCGTTATAATTCGGCATTGCAACTTGTAAAAGGCTCCCTGACAAAAGCGGATTTCCATTCCCAGGCAACCCCAATCCCATATTCCTTCCACGACACCCATTCATTCGCTGATCTCTATTATTGTCCGGACAGCAAGTCGCTTACCACCGTCACCATGACCCGGGGTGATGACGACAAACAGACTGTCGTGAACTTGTATGCATTGCTGATGCCCGTGGGCGAAGCCCCGCGAGAAACCAATCTGGCGGAGAACAAGGATGTCAGCATCGGACTCATAATAGGCGCCGGCCTCTGTCTGCTGGCTATTGCGGCGTTGTGGATTTTATCCCGTCGTCGCAAGCGGGCGTCCGCTCCTGCATCCGCCGTTGTCCCGCCGTCGGAAGGCGTAATAGAGAAAACACGTCCTGTCGATCTCAAATCGTTACCTTCTGCCTATTCGCCCGGCAAAAACAGTATCAGCCTTTTTGGAGATTTACAGCTCTACGACCGGGACGGTAACGACATTACACAGGCTTTTACACCGCTGATCAAAGAGTTGTTCCTGGTAATTCTGTTGTACACGATCCGGTGGAAAAGGGGTATTAACTCCGACAAACTGCGTGAGCTCCTCTGGTTTGATAAAACCACAGAGAGTGCGAGGAATAACCGGTCGGTGAATCTGACGAAACTCAAAGCGATACTCGCCAATCTGGAGCATGCCCAGATCGCGATGGCTGCCGGGCATTGGAAGCTGGATTTTGATCCGAATGGGATCAGTATTGACTATCTCGATTTTTTGAACATTACTTCTGCTCAGCACATCGGCCGCCCCATGATAGAAGCCTTGATCGGCATTACCGGCAAGGGCAGCTTTCTGGCCAATGTGGAATACGAATGGCTGGATTCGTTCAAGTCCGAGATTTCGAATATCGCGGTCAATACCTACCTGACATTTGCAGGCAGCATGGCCGTTGCCGAGGATCCGGAATTTGTGATCCGGCTTGCCAATAATATTTTCTATTTTGATCCGGTCAATGAAGAAGCGATGATCCTCAAATGTAAGTCGTTCGCATTGCTGGGCAAACACTCGCTGGCAAAGAGCACATTCGAGAGCTTCGCCAGGGAGTACAACAACATCTACGGCGAAATATTCCGGCGTGAGCTGACGGATATTCTTAAATCCGAAGTTTGAATTACCTGGCCCGCCCCATGAAACCAAAAAATTGACTAACCCATCCCCGGCAGTTTTAACCCGGAGCCTTTCAAAGCTTCCATCAGCTTTTCCTGAATCACCATTTTGTTGTCGACGAAGCCATGTGCATCGAGCCAGACATTCACCATGACCTTGTAGCCATCCGGCTCAATGGACGAAATTCCTATTCTTCTTTCGGGGACTTTGAGGGCACTTTGGGCACGATCCAGTACATTGTTCACGATATCCCTGACGACACCGAAATCAATGCTGTTGCTGAATTTCATCTCCACATCCAGTCGCCGGTTGCCCGATCCGCTGATGTTGATGATGACTTCGTTGGAAAGTTTGCTGTTTGGGATCACAACGGTGCGGTTATCGTAGGTCCTCACTACGGTATAGAAGATCTTGATCGCCTGCACAGTCCCCTCCTGCCCTTGTGCAACGATGTTATCACCTACGTGAAAGGGTTTGAGAATGAGTATCAGGACGCCGCTGGTGAAGTTCTGCAGCGTTCCTGACAGCGCCAGACCGGCCGCAACTCCGATCGCACCGATCAAAGCGGCAAAAACGGTCATCTGAATGCCGACGATCTGCATGACCGATATGATCAGCAGGACCCGTAACGTGGTGAGAGACAGACTTAAAAGAAAAGGTGTAAGCGACGGATCTATGTTTTGCCGGTTCATGTAGGCGGTGAGCCAGCGTGAGAGCATGCGCACGAGCCAGAATCCTATGATCAATACCGCAATACCGATGAGTACCGAAGGCCCTGTGTCCAGGACCCATATGTAAGCCTTGTTATAAAACTGCTGGATTTTCATAATTAAAAATGCATGTACTGAAAATAGCCCGGTTGCGTAAAAATCCGTTCCAATGCATTCTGGCATATTATTTGAAAACTGGTACGTGTAATACAAATGAAAACCCAGGAAAACATGGAAATTCATCATCAACCCAAAACCAGGTCCTACCGATATCTCGTGTATCTGGTGTTTGCTGCCATTGCCATTGGTATCAGTGTCTATTTTTACTCGCCAAAGCCGGTGAACAAGGCGGCCAATAAAAACATGGCGCTTTTTCTTCAGAACAAGATCAGCGATATCGACCTCAAACTTCAACAAGGCGACACCGATACGGATCTTGCCACCAGGCTCTCCTGGCATAAATCGAACATGGCACTTTACAATGAAGCCAGGACTAACAAGGACAAGAAGATCAGTAACCAGCGTGAAGTCCTGAAAAGGAAGATGGTTAAAGTACAGGAACGGGATTTTCCTGAGCTGCGAAGCGCTTATGTCGAGTCCAAAAAGGAAGTACTCGACCAGCAGCATATCGCCATCGAAGTTTCGGGGGATCATCAGGAGGTTCTGACCTTCGAAGGCGACATGTTTCAGCCTGAGAAAGTACAGAAGGATTTCATGAAGAATATATATGGGATCGTCAACGACCTGCGCTTCAAAAAGGTCATCTACAAATGGTCCGGCCAGCCCAACGATTTTACGGATTACCCCATTGATTCCAAGGGCGATACCGAAATCTGACAGACAATACGGCAAGGCCCGTTTCCGGTATTATTACCGGTGGCGGGCCTATTCCGTTGTGGTCGCGGTATGTTTCTGAGACTCACTGAATTCGCTTTTATAAATCCTGACCAGCAGCAACAGGTAGCTGATCAGCAGCGGCCCGAAAATAAAGCCCCAGAAGCCGAAGAGTTTCAAGCCGGCGATCAGTCCGAGGATCGTGATCACGGGGTGTACATTACCGACTTTTTGCAGGAATGTAATGCGCGCCACGTAGTCTATATTGCCAATAATTACAATGCTGTAAATCAACAGCCCGATCGCCTTACCGTTTTCGCCGGACGAGAACAGATAGATTACCAGCGGGAGCCATATCATCGCCGTTCCGATCACCGGGAAGAAAGCAAAGATGCCGGTAATGAGGCCCAGCAGTATAAAGTCCTTCACCCCGAATATCCAGTATCCCAGCAGCGCCACGCACCCCTGGATCAGGGATATCAATGGAATACCCAATGCATTGGCCCTTACCATTCCGATCGTTTCGTCAGCGAGCAAACGCACGTTTTTTGGCCGCAGCGGTATAAAATGTTCCAGCGTCTTCTCCATGTGCCGGCCATTTTGAAACATAAAAAATGCAAGAAAGAGGATCATCAGCAGGTTACCGAGCATGGTCGCCGAGCTGTTGAGGATGCCGGGAATAAAGCTGGCTGCTTTTTTGCGGATGTCGGCAGTGGCTTCCTTTGTCAGCAAATCCTGCCCCGTCCATTCACGAAGCTGCGCGGATATGGCATCGATGGCATGATTGATCTGCTCGGGGTCTTTCAGAATATCGTCGATCTTCGAGTAGGTCATTTGTAGGGAAAAATACACGGGCGCCACGATACAGGCCATGAAAATCACCATAAACAAAATCGCAGTGATGCTTTTGTTCCACTTCCTTTGCTCGGTGAGGTGAAAATAGTACTTTCTGCAAAGGATGTATAGCGTAAGCGCACCCAGGAAACCAGGAAAGAAAATGTATAGCTGTTTGAAAACAATCACTGCCAACGTGGTCACTGTCAGCAGAAATATCACCTGACGAACACGATTATTAAAGTCGGAAACCATACCGGTCTGTTTTTGATGTATATACGCAATACAATTACTGTACCAAAAATAGCGTCGCCTCCAAAACAAAAAACGCAGGACCGTTTGGCGCCCTGCGTTTTTTACATTTATCAATCTTTATGCAGCCGTCTCGTCGTCTGTCGCAGCGTCCGGAGCATTCTTTTTTACTGATTCGATCCCATTATCGCGGCTCGCCACGCTTTCGTACATTTCGCTGCTTCCGATGGATTGCCCATTGGTAGCTTTCAGCAGGAAGTAGTACTTGTCGTTTTTCGAGGTAAGACGCTCAAAACGGGCATCATCCTGTGAATTTTTCTTCACGGACTCAATGCCGTTTTCACATGCCGCTTTGGTTGTATAACCTTCGCTGGTCAGGATCACCTGACCGTTGCCAGCTTTCAGGTTGAACTGAAATTCGCCATTAGATCTTTTTGAAATTACAAATTTTCCCATGTTTGAAAAGATTGGATTAGGCGGTCAAAATACGACTATCTTTTTTGAATCCAATGCTTATACGTTTTTTGTGCCCGCTCGTAGCGATTTCAGAACTTTAATGCGGTAATGGCCGCTGATTGGCAGAATACAGTTGTTTACCTCGATCGCATGATCGCTGAACGCGGTAATCTTGCTCCGGGCTACGATGAATGACCGGTGAATCCGCAGAAAACCTCTCCTGGCAAGGGATGCCTGGATCTCTGCCAGGCCCTGATGAACGAATATCTGACCATTTACAGTCGTCACCCGCGCACAGGTCTTCACCCCTTCCACATACAGGATATCGTCTAGGAACACTTTGATCACCGCCTTTCCCGATATCAGGTAAATAAACGGTGCGCTGGCGCGACGCTCTGATTTGTATACGAGAGATGACGTCACCAGGCAAACCTCCGGGGGGATACTTTCAAAACATTTGTCGATGTACCGCAGGAACGCCTCAAACCGAAAGGGTTTGAGCAGGCAACCCAGAATATGGCTCTCCTTCATATTCACATAACGGTAATTCGCCGCCGCCAGGAAAATGACTTTCGGACGACTCGGAATCAACTTCAGAAAGTCCAATCCCTTTACATTAGGTAGCTGCACATTCAGAAACAGCACATCCGTTTTGTTTTGCAGCAGGTACATCAGCGCATCAACCGGATTATAAAAGGTGGCGGTCAACTGAAGGGAATCCAGCTCGCCGATGTACGATTCGAGCACACTTACAGCGTAAGGCTCATCTTCAAGAATGACACATTTGATCTTGCTCATAGGGTTATTCGGCCAAAAACTTCACAACGATAATCGCCCTCTTGCACATAGCGGGTGAGGACAGTTGAACGTAGAGGCTTTTCCCGGAGAGCGGTCCAGGCAAGAAACAGGAAGACAGTTTGAGTATTGAAGGCCGTCAAGTTCTGCATAATTCATGACATGTGCAACGTCATCCGCGAAGAACCCTCCCGAGGATCCGTAAAATGTATCTTACAGTTTCAAAATGATTGTTCCGTAGCCGGACGCGTCGGCCGGAATGCCACCGGACATCACCAATAAGCCCATCTGCCAATTTGGATCGGCCCCGTCAGATGCTTTTCAGATAAGTACGCAAAGCACGCATTTCGGTATCCGAGAATGCTGCCGTCATTTGCCAGGGCATCGGGGCTTTGAGCTCGGTACCGTCCGGGCGCTTGCCGGTACGCAGGGTATTGAAAAACTGCTCATCGGTCCATTTACCGGCGCCGCCGGTGGAAGAAATGTCGGGTGTTCCGTGCTCGCCCGGTTTGCCTTTCATGTTGGGCTGGTGACAATGCGTACACACCTGCGCCACATATCTGCCAAAGTCGGCCGTGACGCCTTCCTGTACAACCACCGGCGGTGCTGCCTCATGATCGATCCTTTCGGCTTCAAAAAGTTCGAGTTCGCCCAGATCTGCAAGGATCACCGCTCCTACCCCAATCTCTGTGGACGGGTTCTGGCGATCGACGGCCGGCACCTGTGCGCAGTAGGCGACAATGGCGGTCAGGTCCTGTTCGCTGAGCTGATTGTAATCACCTGCGGGCATGTAAACCAACGGCGTACCGTCGTGCTGAACGCCGTGCCGGATGGCGCGGACCCAGTCCTCTGTGCTGTAGTCCTTTGGAATGCCGCCTTTTCCTCTCGTTAGATTCCTTGCCACCAGGCGCCCCATTCCCTTCTGCGCGAAGATCACCCGCCCGCCGAGATCTTTGCCATGGCAGTCATCGCAACCTTTGGTCGTCACCAGGCGCCTGCCCAACGCGAGGGTGGCGGAGTCGGTTCGAATGTCGAGTTGGAGGGGCTTGATCGGATAAACGATCGCCCGGCGGTTTTCAACGGCAAAATAAGCTTTGGTGTAATAGCCCAGTGCGAGCAGTACAATGACCAGCACGATCCGGCCGGTCCATTTCAGGATCTTTTTTAACATGGCTTTTTGACATTATAGATTGGAAGAAACTGCCGGAACTTTACCCCGGCCTTACAAAATTGCCCGGAGCAGCTCTTCCTCCCATTGCTATCCTGCCCGAAGTGTCATAAAGCATGCATGAAATGTCAGAATCCGCGCATCAGCGCCGACGCCGGAGTCCTATTTTCCCAGCCACTTTTTGAAGTCCATCGCCTTTTCCCTGCTGATAATAACCTCGCTGTCAGGCATCGGCGTCAGTGTAAGCTTGATCTTGTTATTGAAATAAGGATTGATCTGCTGCACACAGTTTACGCTGATGATAAACTGCCGGTTGGCCCGGAAAAAGCGTTCCGGATCGAGCATTTTTTCGAGCTCGTCCAATGTATAGTCTACCGGAAATTTCTGATTGTTGCGGGATTTGAAAAGGCTTGTCCCCTCTTCCGAATAAAAATAGGCAATGTCACTGACCTCCACCGGTATCCATTGCTGCAGATGCTTAACCAGGAAGCGTTTGCGGTAATCGGATGGCTGCATTTGCTGGCGCAGCTGCTGCACAAGGGAATCGATGGCCTCCCGGTCCAGATTACCCGGATTTTTCGCCGTTTCCGTTTCGGAGCCCTTCGTCAGCCGGTTGTATTTGGCCAGGCTCGCTTCCAGTTCCTGTCGTTTGATGGGTTTCAAAAGGTAATCGATGCTGTTGACCTTGAATGCACGCAGGGCATATTCATCATAAGACGTCGTAAAGATCACCGGCGATTCCACTTCAACCTGGTCGAAAATCTCGAAACTCTGCCCGTCGGCCAGTTCGATGTCCATCAGGATCAGGTCGGGCGCCGGGTTGTTCTTAAGATATTCAACGGATTCCTGCACGCTTGCCGACTTTCCGACAATCTGAATGGCACTGTCAATTTCAGCTAATAGTTTGGAGAGTTTCCTTACGGCCAGATCTTCATCTTCGATCAATAATACATTCATAAATTGGTTTCCGGTTCTTGTGAATAGGGGCAAAAGTTAGGTCAAAATAAAGAAATCCTGAAATGGCCGCACGATAGAAACACACATTACTTCCCCGAAACGGTATTATGCGGCATTGAAGCGTCAGTCCCTTTGAAACCTTCATTTCCGTCACTATTCGGCGGCATAAGACATTCTACTGACAGTTTATGCGCCGCCTTGTGCGTTTCATGCTGCGGTTCTCCCGTTTGAACCGCAATGCCCATGGCCTTCCTGCCTGTCCGGCCTAATTTTGACACAACAAAACAAAAATCTGTTAGCCATGAATCATTTCTCTACCATTGCCTTCACGCTCCTGCTCGCAGCTTCGACGCTAGCCTGCAAAGACGATCCTAAGGACGTAACACCGGAGCCGCCCAAACTGACCTTCGCCGACAAAAAATGGAAGACCGAAACCTGGGACCTTGTCAAACCCCTGGATCTGGATGAAGACGGCGAGAAGGAGACCGACCTGATGCAGTTGCTTATCCCGTGCGACCTGGACGACTTTATTATATTCAAAAAAGAAGGGAAGTTTGTCTCCAATACCGGTGACCTGCGATGCAATGACGACGAGGAGCAGGAAATCTATTCCGCGGACTGGACTTACGACGAGGTAACAAAGCTCATCAAAATGAAAAGTGTACCCAACGGACTCGAAAAAGACGACTGGGAAGTACTGGAACTGACCCAAACCACCCTGAAAGTGCGTTTCAACCTGCTGCCCGAAGACGGTGAAAGCGAGGCGATCAAATGCATTATGAAACTCAAGAAGATATAATGCGACGTTCGCTTCAGTTATGGATCATGACGGCCCTGTTTGCCGGCTGCATTCATTCTGCTCCGGTACCAGACGCCGTCAAGTCTTCTGCACCGGGTTTCGGCAGCTCCCGACAGCGTCCTACCGGCAGGTTGCTTGTGTTTCCTGAGGGCATCGAGGTCGTAGGAAAACCGCGTTGGGACACCGAATGCATGAACGAAGCACTTCAGGAAAAACGCATTTACGGCAACGGTGGCGCGGTACGCTTCTGTATCCGTTTTTCCAACAGCAGGCCCCAGCCCATTACCGTGACCATTCCCGCCGGTACCGTCTTCATTTCGGTGGACGACGAATCTCAGAATGGCTTGGTGGTGCAAACGATCCGTGTTACAGTGCCGCCACTAAGCGCACCTTCGTTTTACTTTCTGAACAATTGTATCAATGAAGACCGGGACATCACCGGCTATTCCGATGAGTTTGAGCCCCAACCAATAGTAACAGATCACACACCGATTCTGGAACTGACTGATTTGTTGCGTAGTAAAAGGATCAATAGTGAGGATTATCATTCATCATTCCCGCCCTCGCAAATCTCGGCCCCGGTGCAAACAGCAGTACATGAAATCGCGCATACGGGTAGGATGTCGGCAACCACGCGTGCGAAGCTCGATCAGCTCCCCGCCAGGTAGCGCTCAGGCCAGTGCAAGAAGCGGCAGGCTGACTGAGAATGACTGCCGGTTTTCTTCAATACTGATTTCGCCCTGCCCCAGGAGATCGTACTTGGTGGCAATATTGGCCAGCCCGATACGGCTGGACGGTACCGTGACCGTACGTTTTTGGAGGTTGTTGGATACGACCAACCTGCCCTCCGGGGTAGTCATGAGCCGGATATACAATGGCTGCTGCGGCATGATCACATTGTGCTTCACGACATTCTCCATCAGCAACTGCAGTGTAAGCGGTGGCAGCATGTGGCTCCGGTACGTCGGATCGATGTCTTCTTCCAGACGCAGGTTGCTCCCGTAACGCGTGCTCAGCAAATGAAAGTAAGAACCGGCGAATTTCAGCTCCGAGTCGAGGGTCGTCAGTTCCGACTCATTACTGCGGAGCAGGTACCGGTACACATTACTCATTTCGTCGATGAACTGGGTCGCCAGGTCCGGATCTTCTTCGATCAGCGACGACAGTGAGTTCAGGCAATTAAAAAGGAAATGAGGATTGATCTGTTGTTTCAAACTTTCGAACTGGGTCTGAAGATTGGCCTTCCGGAGCTTCTCCGTTTCCAGCAGTTTTTGCTGCCACAATTCAAATGCATAGACGCCCTCGTGAATGCAGGTCACGACAACGTTCATTAACGCGCCAAGCGCCAGGGCCCACTCATAGCTGGCAGGATCGAAAGTATAACCGGGGAATTGAACCCATTCGTACCCAAAAAACAGCCCGCTGATGATGAGTACATTGACAAATATATGAACAGGGATCATGAGCAGCATCCGCTTCGGGGTTTCCCTGAAATTAGAGTACCTGTTCCGGAACCAGTCGCCAATGCGGGCATGAATAAATTGATATGCCAGCCCGATGATAACGAAAAGTATGACCGTCGCTTTCACGAACACGCCCGCACGGGCAAAGTAAAGCTCTCCCAAAAGGAGGTAATTCATCAGAAGAATGTAGGCGGGCAGGATGAAAACGGCGATCCAGATGTCCTGTCTGGTATAGGTAACTATTCTCATGATCGTAAACTGTCTACGGATTGCTGACGGGCAGCTACCGGTACCCTGACCGAGAAAACCTCCCCGTTGTCAAACAAAAGCGGCGGCTCCATTCCCAGGTCCCGGAACCGCGCGATCAGCAATTCCAGTCCCTCTCGGGCCGCTTTCACATTCCTGGGCTGGATCGTATTTTTCACCTCCAGCCACTGGTCCCCCGTGGCAATGGATAACTTCAATGGCCTTTGTTTCATCACGACATTGTTCCGGATGGCGTTGTCCACCAGCATCTGCAGGGTCAGCGTGGGCAACATAGCGCCCCAGTAGGCATCATCGATCTCGATTTTCGCATCGATGGCATCACCATACCGGATCCCTGTGAGAAAAAGATAGGATGTGATAAAATCGTTCTCGCTTTTGACAGACGACAATCCATTGTCGCTGGTATGCAACAGGTACCGGTATACGCTGGATAGTTCATCCAGAAACGCATTCGCCTTCACGCGGTCCTCTTCGATCAAGGCGGAAAGGGAATTCAGGCTATTGAAAAGGAAATGCGGGTTTACCTGACTTTTCAGGCTATCGAACTGGTTTTGCAACCCCACTTTTTTGATGGCTTCCTCTTCTTGTAACGCTACGCCATACTGGCTAAGCGAATAGATCAGTTCATACAATGCGCCTACCGAGAAGAGTGACACGACGCACAACGTCATGTAAATGCTGTATTCTCTGACGGTGAACACCTCCCAGTCCCACCGGGCGAAGTACATCAGCAGGAAAAAGAGCGCCTGGCTCAGGACCTCGATCAAGAGATAGCCTGTAAATGTTGCGGTAATGCGCTTTCTGGTTTGCCCGATGTCGGGGTATCGCCTTCGGCATTTCCTGCTCCATTCGGCCATGACCTTCCAGGTAATGAGCGCACAGCCCAGCCACGCAAGCGTGATCGTGAGGCTTTTCCAGTTACTACCGACAAATTTCTGGACCAGAAACAGGTTCAGCAGCAATGCCCAGGTTACGATCAGGACAGGGCGGAACCATTTCCATTGCGATGGATCTTTCAATTTGTTACAGACAGGTTATGCGAGGCAGGGAACGTTACATTTCAACTATAAAACTAAACCTGACAGACCGCTTTGTCAACAGGTTAAAAACGATCATCCGGATATTTGATCATCAAAGACATTTTTTGAGCTCCACAGCAAAAAATTCGTCACTAATAACACTTATTTTTGAATAGCTAAGTAATCACTCAGGTGACTTCTGCCATCTTCTGCCAGCTAAACAGACGCAAAGATGATCAAAGGATATGAATTTCGTCGGTACCTGCCCGGGGTACACAAGCAACTTGCCTGCAAGGGAATGACTCTCGTTCACAGCGATTGTCCGTAGGCCAGCAAAATCGTCGCTATTTTCAACCACTCCTCCGATCATGGCCAACCGCAACAATCTCTCGTCGCCATACCCCGTAAGCCTCACTGCCAACCAGAAAAAAGCATCCCTTCTGGAGGTAATGGAAGCCAATTATATGTACAACCTGCCCCTGCCCGAATTCGCCAGGATTTCAAACAGGAGTTTAGCGACCTTTAAAAGGGAATTCAAAACGCTTTTCTACATTTCGCCCGGCAAATGGCTGATCGCCAGACGACTCGACTACGCACGACTACTGCTGTTCACCACTAAAAAGAGCATTAACGAGATCACCATCGAGAGCGGTTTTGAGAATACGTCGCATTTCAGCCGCGTATTCAAGGAACGGTTCGGCACATCGCCCCTCCATTTCCGAAAAACGCAATCTTACGCCTAGCCCGCGTCAGTTATTTACCCACATCCGATACCCGGCGCACTCCACGTGCCGTAATACACTGTTTTTCATGTCAAACCCCGTAGCACTTATGGAAACAATTTCTCCTGCCCTCGCCCAGCCCGGCTTTCGTGGCCGCGTGATCGCCCCCGGCGATCCGGATTATCATACCGCCCGCAGTGTCCACAATGGAATGATTGATAAATACCCCGACCTGATCGTCCGTTGCGCGGACGAGGACGATGTGGTCAGGGCTGTGAATTTTGCCCGTGAAAACCACCTGTTGCTGGCGGTAAGAGGAGGTGGGCATAATGGCGCCGGCCTTGGCGTATGTGACCGAGGGTTAGTCATTGATCTTTCGCTAATGAGGCATGTGGAAGTAGATCCTGACGCCCGAACCGTGCGGGCGCAGGGAGGTTGCCTGCTGGGCGATCTGGATGCTGCGGCGCACCCGCACGGACTCGCTGTGCCCACAGGAATCAATGCCACTACCGGCATCGGTGGTCTCACTTTGGGCGGCGGGCTAGGCCACCTGACCCGGTTTGCCGGCCTCACCATCGACAATCTGCTGGAAGCCACGATGGTATTGGCCGACGGCAATGTCGTGCGTACTTCGGCCACCGAGCATCCCGATCTTTTCTGGGCAATCCGGGGCGGCGGAGGCAATTTTGGGGTAGTGACTTCATTCCTGTTCCGGGCACATCCGGTACATACGGTTTACGGAGGACCGATGTTCTGGCATATGGACGACGCTAAGGCGATGATGGAATGGTACCAGGATTTTATCACAAAAGCCCCGGAAAGTGTCGGCGGCTTTTTCGCCTTCCATAAAATACCACCGGCGCCCATGTTTCCGGAGCAGTACCACCTCGAAACCATGTGCGGTATCGTATGGAGTTGTATCGATGAAGAAGAAGCCAACGAGGTTTTTGATGCCGTCCGAAAGTTCCGGCAACCTTTGATCGACGCCACAGGGCCTTTACCCGTGCCAGCGCTGCAAAGCATGTTCGACGATCTCTTCGCGCCAGGCATGCAATGGTACTGGAAAGGAGATTTTGTCAAACACCTCAGCTCCGAAGTCATGGATGTACACATCCGCCACGCTCACAAAATCCCCAATTTTTTTTCCGGCATGCACCTTTACCCGGTCAACGGCGCCGCGGCAAGGGTACGCAATGAGGATACGGCCTGGAACTACCGGGACGCCACCTGGTCGATGGTCATTGTCGGCATCAGTCCCGACCCTACTGAGAAGGAACTGGTCACCCGTTTTGCCCGCGATTACTGGGAGGAACTCCATCCGCATGGCGCAGGCGGAGCCTATGTCAATTTTATGATGGACGAGGGCTCCGACCGTGTCAGGTCCACTTATGGAAGCAATTTTGAAAAGCTTTCCCGCATCAAACACCGGTACGATCCGGGTAACCTGTTTTGTGTCAATCAGAACATCAAACCTTCTGAAAGCTAACTAAAACCCGGGGCAGGCTTCTCAAAACCTGCCCCGTTACTTAAAACAAAACCCCTTCATCGTCCGACTTGGCCGGAGGCGTATACACGTCGGTGCTGTCACTTTGGGACGTTGTACATTCACTTACGAAATTCGCGGGCTTCGTGAAGGGTCCTTTCCGATATTGGACCAACGTCTGGTCATTATAGACTTTCTGCATGAATGCGCCCCAGGCCGGCATCGCCACGCGTCCGCCCTGCCCGAGCGCGAGCGTACGGAAGTGGATACTGCGGTCTTCTCCGCCTACCCACACACCTGCTACGAGGTTGTGCGTCACACCCATAAACCAGCCATCGGAATGATGCTGGGACGTTCCGGTTTTAGCGGCGATCTCATTGCCGTCAGTTACGCCATATTGCCGCAAACGTCCGGCAGTGCCTCCTGCATCCTCGACGGCGCCGCGCATGAGGTACAACATATTATAGGCCATGTTCTCATTCAACTCCTGGCTTTGCTGCTCATGAAACTCGCCCAGCAGCTTGCCGTGGCGGTCTTCGATACGCAGGATCGTCATCGGCATTACTTTGTACCCGCCATTGGCAAACGAGCAATAAGCCGAGACCATTTCGTACACTGACACTTCCCCCGTCCCAAGGCAAAGTGCCGGGGTTGCCGGCAATTCGCTGGTAATGCCCAGCTTGTGCGCATAGTCCACCACGGTATTGGCTTTCACCATTTTCATGATATAGGCTGTCACCGAGTTCACCGATTTCCCTAACGCCTGTCGCAGCGAAAGCGGTTGTTCCGAATATACGCCATTGGAGTTTTTGGGAGTATAATCCTCCATCACATCGTCGATCCCGCCCTGAAATGTGACCGGCGAATCCATGATCTTCTCGCAAGGCGTGATAAAGTTCTTGTCCAGACCTGCGGTATAGACAAACGGTTTAAATGTCGAACCTGGCTGCCTTTTGCCCTGCTTTACGTGGTCGTATTGGAAATATTTGAAATTAATACCCCCTACCCATGCTTTCACGTGCCCGTTGCGCGGGTCCATGGCCATCATACCGGCACGCAGGAAACGTTTATAATATTTGATGGAGTCAATGGGGCTCATGGTCACTTCCTTCTCCCCGTCCCATGAGAAGACTTTCATTTTGTAAGGCTTGTTCATCACTTTCCATGCCTCTTCCTCGCCCAGCTTATTTTTCAAAAGGTTAAAGTAAGGAAGGCGACGCACGGCGGTATTAATGAACCCGGGAATTTCCTTTCCATTCTCGTCAATCCAGGGGTTACGTCCCTTCCAGTGCTCGTTGAATATCTTCTGTTGCTCCTTCATATGCCGGGTCAGCGCTTCTTCCTGGTAGGTCTGCATACGCGAATCGATGGTGGTATAGATCCGGAGCCCGCTGGTATAGAGGTTGAGGTCGGTACCATTCTCCTCGTTATACACTTTTACCCATGCTTTGAGATAACCACGCATCGATTCCCAGAAATATGGAGCCGGGCCATTCGCGTGCGTTTCCATCGCAAAATCCAGGCCAAGCGGCTTTTCTTTCAGCTCGTTAAAGTCGTCTTCGGTAATGTAATCGTAGCGGGCCATCTGGGCCAGCACTGTGTTCCGGCGGTTGGTAGCGTTCTGCGGGAAGCGTACCGGGTTATAGATCGTCGGGTTCTGCAGCATGCCCACGAGCAATGCCGACTGGGGGATATTCAGGTCCGAAACTTCGGTGTCGAAATAAGTTTTGGCCGCCACTTTAATACCAAATGCGTTGTTCCCGAACGATACGGTGTTGAGGTACATCTGCATAATCTCCTGTTTGGTATATTTCCTTTCGATGATGATCGAGAGGATCCATTCCTTGGTTTTGGCAATCACGATGCGGACACCCGGGATTTTTCCCAATGCACCTTCAAACTCTTCCGAACGGGTAT
Source organism: Dyadobacter ginsengisoli DSM 21015 (assembly GCF_059568735.1). Classification (NCBI taxonomy): domain Bacteria; kingdom Pseudomonadati; phylum Bacteroidota; class Cytophagia; order Cytophagales; family Spirosomataceae; genus Dyadobacter; species Dyadobacter ginsengisoli. Next base: position 1,005,064 of record NZ_JCANTY010000001.1, on the reverse strand, counting down.
TGAACAGGTTTTTGGCGACCTGCTGGGTAAGCGTACTCCCACCGCCCGAACTGGAATTACCGGTCAATATGCCTTTCGCAACGCGCAGCAGGCTTCGCGGATCAATACCGGAGTGGCCGATGAAACGGGTGTCCTCCGTAGCCAGCAATGCATTGATCAGGTTGGGGGAAATCTCCGAGATCTCGACCGGCGAGCGGTTTTCAATGAGGTATTTGCCCAGCGACTTTCCATCCTCCGAAATGAGTTCCGAAGCCACTTCACTTTTGGGGTTTTCGAGCGCAATCAGGTCCGGCATACCGCCAAACAGCCATAAAAAGTTGTAGTTGACAGCTACGATGTAAAAGATCAGCAAAACAAGGCCGATCCCCAGCGACCGCCATAACCACAGTATGCGACGCCGGTATTTCCCCGGCTTCAAATCAATCATGCAATTCCAGAATAATGTTCAATAAACCGACCAAATAAGTGAATTAAATTCACAAATCAGGTATTAGAACGCAGCACTGGCGGTTTTTGCTATTTTTTGTCCGGAAATATTAAAGTAAATTAAAGTTTACAAAATTCAGTTTCAATATATTTGACGGCGTGCGAAAGCAATTAACCGGAGCAATACTATGAAAAACATCTATGGATTCATCCTTGCCCTGGCACTCCTGTATGTGCCTGCAAAGGCCTGCAAATGCAGTAGTTATTACGAGGGTGTTGACAGTGTTCAGCAGCTCACGCCATATACTTTCGTGGCACTGGCGAAAATTACCGCCGACATCCCTGTCAAACAAAAACCCGGTGAAGAAACACCCGGCACAGGTATCCTGAAAATCAATATTATAGAACAGTTTAAGGGAGACATGGCGGACGAGTTCGTCGAAACCCTTCCGAATTCCTCCTGTGATATGGGTTTTGATGAAGGAGAAGAATGGCCCCGAAGGCAACCCCACCACATCCCGGGACTATGATGAGAACGGCAAGCAAATCAATATGCACATTCCCAGGTAATCACGCCATACCTGGCTGTCCCGGATATTCCACCCGTTTCTTATACTCGTTCGGACTGACGCCGGTTTCCTTTTTGAACAACCTTGAAAAGTAGGGCGGGTTCTCGAAACCCAGTAAATAGGCCGTTTCAGCAACGGTTTTATCCGAGCTCAGCAGCATGTTTTTAGCCTCGGACACCAGGAAAATGTGGATCAGTTCGATGGCTGTCTTACCGGTCTCCTGTTTGAGCAGGTCGCTTAGGTACCTCGGCGACGTATTGAGCATATCGGCCATCATTTTGACCGACGGAAGGCCGTTTTCCTGGAATTTGCCCCCCTCGAAATACCCAGCCAGACTTTCATTGAACCGGGATACGGTGGTACCCGAAAGCTGGGTGCGGTTAATAAACTGACGTTTGTAGAAACGCTGGGAATATTTCAGCATCGAGTCGAGGTGCGTGAGCATGATGTCGCGGCTATATTCGTCGGTATTGTTGTAGTATTCCGTCTGGATCTTGGCAAATAGGTCCCAGATGATCTGCTCCTCCCGTTCCGACAAATGCAGGGCTTCATTGGCCTCATAATCGAAAAAACCGTATTTGCGGATTTCCGAATGCAGCGGATGTCCGTTCAGAAAGTCCTCATGGACATACAGGATAAATCCCTTTTCTTCCAGTTCGATATTGTTCATCTCAATGACCTGCCGCGGTTTTACAAACAGCATCGAGCCATTCTCATGATCATACTTCGTGCGCCCATACAGGACATGACCAGATTTGATCTTTTTGAAGGCGATCATATAGAAATCGGTCGTAAACTCCCGGTGCCCGAGTGTACAGCTGCTCAATTCGTCGCAGGTAAGCATACTGATCAACGGATTTTCGGGACCCGGATAGCTGCTGGCGCGGTGCAGCTCGCTAATGCTTTTATAGTGTTCCATGGTTTTGAAACGTTTAAATCTGCACCCGTGACAGGTGCAGATTTGTAATTTTAACTAAATATCTCCGATCGATTATCAGGCAGTTACAACACCGTGCGCTGCATCGGCTACTTCCTTCCACTCTTCCCACGTCGCGAGGCGTTCGGTATAAACCTGGCTCAGCCATGGTAACCCTACTTTGCCCAGGAAAATTCGCAATGGCGGATTTTCTTCATCCACGACTTTCAGGATCGCCTCGGGAGTCGCTTCTGGCTTACCGATCGTTTCTTCGGTGAATCCGGAGAACAGTGCCTCCTTAACGCCGTCGTACAATGCGATCGGCTCGGAATGAATAGCCGAGGCACCGCCCCAGTCGGTCGCGAAACCGTTGGGCTCTACGATGGTTACTTTGATACCGAAATCTTTCACTTCCGAAGCGAGTGTTTCACTAATCGCCTCCACGGCCCATTTAGAGGCGTTGTAGAGGCCTAAAACCGGAAGGGTAGCAACCCCCAATACGCTCGATACCTGGATGATGTGTCCACCGCCCTGTGCCCTAAGCACCGGAATGGCGGCCTGCGTAACCCAGAGCAAACCGAAGACATTGGTTTCGATCTGATCGCGGGCTTCCTGCTCACTGGTTTCCTCGATGGTACCGAACAAGCCGTAACCGGCATTGTTGATCACGACATCGATGCGGCCGAAATGCTCGTTAGCCTTACTGATCGCTGCGAAGCTGGCGGCCCGGTCGTTCACATCCAGTTGGATGGGCAGCAGCGTATCGGGATACTGTGCCACGAGGTCTTTTAATGTATCGGTATTACGGGCAGTCGCTGCCACTTTATCTCCTCTTTGCAAAAAAGCTTCTGCCCATATGCGGCCGAATCCCTTGGAAGCGCCGGTAATAAAAATAGTCTTTGACATCACTAAAAATGTTTATGTGTTTTAATGAGACAAATTTACCGGGCTGCGTCGGCCTGCATCTTATACAAAAATCCGGAAGTGTGATACACTTTTACGTAGCCATTACAAACCATATCGAAACGGATCGGAAGATGGGTAATACGCTTGCCGGTCGGTCCGTATGCGCCAGCTCGATGATTTCAGGGTTGCTAGTCGGCATGGTGATGTGATTCTGGATTGATTGCCGCCGTAGGATATAAGAATTATCCCAAAACAGTCATTTCAATACAATAATGACAGGCCGCGGGAACTGATGACTGCGCTTCCCCGTTCCCAGGGTTCATGAAGATGCAGACCTACTTTCCTACCCCGCTGCTGGACCCGTTCGTCAAATCCTACCTTGTCATCGAGACCGCTGAGGAGACGATCAACCGGGTGTTACCCGACACATCCGCCGTCATGGCTTTCAGGCTACGCGGTAGCGTGCAAATGGATTTCCATGGGACCACCCGCCCGCTCGACCCGCTGGTGGTGTCGGGGTTGCGAAAATCGGGGCGGAATATCCACTACGGAGCAGGGACCGTCAACCTGCTGGTTATTTTCAAAGCAGGTGGCATTACACCCTTTCTGCGCGAGCCGCTTCATCTGTTGAGCGAGGCCAGCGTAGCCATGGACTGCCTCGATGGCTTCCGCAATATGGGCCTTCTGGAAGAACAACTGGCTGAAATGTCATCTCACACGGACCGGATTAGGCTGATTGAACAGTTTTTAACAAGACTGATCCGCGACACGACCGCCGACAAACTGATTTTAACGGCCATCGAAAAGATCCGGAATGCAAATGGCCAGGTAAAAATCAGGGAGCTGGCCGATTCGCTGTACATTAGTCAGGATGTTTTTGAAAAACGTTTCCGACGGATAGCAGGAGCTTCTCCCATCCACACTGCCCTGGAAGCCGGTTACTTTGATCAACCTCATTTCAATAAGGATTTTAAACTGTTCACCGGACGAACGCCATCTGAATTTTTGAAATCACCCGTTTTCTGGTAAATCAATGATTTTTTACAAGAATTCGTCTTCGCTGGCCAGGAGCTGTGTAAACAAAAAACCAACAGCTATGCAACCGATTCACCATGCGCCCGGCACCCCGGCCTACCCCAGCGACGAGCGTTCTCATTACCCCATACGCCGGTCACAACCGAACGAAGTGAGTTTTATAGACAAATTCACCGTTCCCGTCGCATCCCGGAAAGAATTCATCGAACGGGTCGGCATTAACCGCAAGATAATCTGCACAATACCAGGATTCATTCAAGACAATATTTACGAGCGGACTTCCGAAAACGGGGACTTCGAATTCGTGACGGTAGCGATCTGGGCAAGCCGGGCGGCATTGGACCAAGCCAAAGAAGCCGTACAGGCTGCCTACCGGCAGGAAGGCTTCAATCCCGCGGCTATGATGGAAAGACTCGGAATTACCATGGACCGTGGGATCTACAAAGAGACCAGCCTAACGCATTGACCCCGGTTCCATCCTGAAATGCATTTCCGAATCCCGGCAAGTTGTGCCGGGATTCGCTTTTATTAAATAGGTGTATTGTATATTTAGGCTCCCAATGCCACCATAGCACCATGAAAAACGAAGTACTGGATGTATCAGCGAATAAAGCCATTCCGCTGGATATCGACGCTGCGATCTCCTTTATGCCCTTCATCCGGCACCTGGAAAAGCGAATAAGTGAAGAGAAGACATTGAAATCTTCATTTTATCAATCCATTCTGGATTATTTCAGCAACAACAACCTTCCACGGGAGGATGTCCCTCTCGAAGATACCCATTCGTACGGGGATTTTTATGAACGCATTTACTCAGTACTTTCAGCGCCGCTGATCCCGGAGGAGAAACTGGCCTGGGGAATGAGCTTTCCCCTCAATCCCAAGATCTTCTACGGCACAGATCTGCTGTATGAAATGCTGGGCGCCAAACCGATCGGGTTGGAAGGGCAGTTCGATATCCAGAAAACGCCGGTCGACTACCAGCGTGAGCGCCTGCACATGATCTACACGATGATCCTGCACCGGCTTTACAATTTTCAGGTACCGGCTAAAATCCAGCAATACCATGCCTGGACGCATGCGGACACGGGTCTTTTGCGCTATTATGAAGTCCTGGTAAACCCCGATTTCGTGGAAATCACGGCGACACGGCCCCTGCCCGAGCTGAATTTTGTTGAAATTTACTCGCATTTCAGCGAAGACAACGGGCATGTGCTATTGCAGCAAGTACTGCCGCTGGACATGTTCAGATTCCGTGGCTTTGCAGTCATTACGGTCTCGGATGTGACCGCAAAAATGGCCGTGGAAAATATCAAGAAAGTGCGCTTTAACCGAAAGCCCGGCGATAGCCCGGCGCGCTACCAGCGCATTATCCAGTCGCTGAAAACGCTGGTACAGAACAACCGTATCGAGTTTGACCTCTTCCCGTTCGTGCGCGTGAACGGACAAGCGGTGTACGGATACGAGCAAGCCGGAACAGGTATTCTATTCCAGATATGGGGTGAAAACAGGCTCACGCCAGAGGAATTCCGCAGGCAGGCGGAGGGCTATGCCGCCAAGCCGGTTTCGTTTTTCTCGCCGGACATACAGGGAGAAGAAGAAAATAAAATCGCCTGGCTCAACCCATTCCGGAATGCCGGTGTGAGGTCGCTGGCGCTGATACCGCTTTTCGTGGACCAGAAGGTGGTGGGGGTGCTCTGTATGCACACCTGGGAAGAGGAACGGTTCGACGAAAAGACGCTTGCCCAGCTGGACATGGCTTTTGCGCCCGTGGCCCAGCTCCTGAATATCTACATCGAGGAATTCAACATCGAGCTGGAAAATATCATTAAGGAAAAATTCACTTCCATACAGCCGGCTGTTCAATGGAAATTCAATGAGGCGGCCTGGCATTATCTGCATCGCCGCAAAAAAGGCTTGCCGGAAGTCACCGAAAACATCAGTTTTTATGACGTGTACCCGTTGTACGGTGCCGTCGACATTCGGAATTCCACCGCCGAACGGAACAACGCGATCAGAACCGATCTGGGAAATTATCTCAACCTGCTCGCACAGCTATTGGAAGCCTTGCAGCCATTCGACCGGTCATCGCTCATGCAGGAGCTGCGTTTCCATTGTGCCAAATGGCAGCAGACCATCAGCGGCGGCGAACTTAACAGTACCTCCGAAAATAATCTCAATATCTTTCTCAACGAGGAGTCGAAGAATTATCTGATGCATTTGTCGCAACAGGACTCGCGCACTAACGAACTGATCGATTCCTACATCGAGACCTCGCATCCTGCGCACGGGAAAGTACACCAGCACCGCGAGGAACTCGACCGTTCCATGGAGCTGATCAATTCGGCCGTGAACCGGTATTTTGAAGACGAAAAAGACGGACTCCAGCAATCCTTTCCCTGCTATTTCGAAAAGTTCAGGACGGATGGTATCGAATACGATATTTACATCGGACAATCGATCAGCCCCGAGAAGTCGTTCAGCCATTTCCATCTCAAAAACCTGCGACTCTGGCAGCTCTCTTCGATGATAGAAGTAGCTAAACGGGCCCGGGAATTGCTCGCTGAAATCCCGAAGGAACTGCATACAACGCAGTTGATTTTTGTTCACAACCATATGATCGACATTAGTTTCCGCGCCGATGAACGTAAGTTCGATGTGGAAGGGGCGTACAATATCCGGTATCAGATGATCAAAAAGCGGATCGACAAGGTGCGGATCAGGAATTCGGAGGAACGCCTTACCCAACCCGACAAAGTCGCGCTCATCTATTTCCACCGCCGTGATGTGGAGGATTACCTGCCATTTATCCAATATTTGCAGGAAACCAACGCACTCGAACCGGCCTTGGAAGAACTGGAACTCGAAGACCTGCAGGGGCTCAGCGGTCTGCGGGCACTGCGGATGAGCATCGTTTATTAATATACCCGGTCACACGCCGATGATACGATCTTTGGCCACAAAATTGTATTGACAAGCAACGCATAAAGACCTGTGTCAGAAGCTCCCGGAATCACACCGGGAGCTTTTTTGTTTTGTGACCCACAATAAAAACATTTGACTGAGGCATTTTTTGCAGTAAATATTATTTGGACTTATTATAAATAAATTATATTTGCAAATCCACAACGCAGTCTGAATATCATTTCCTGCTGCATTTACTACTCATTTTTATCTCATGTTTAAAAAACAATTTCTAATTACTGCTTTCCTGATCTGCTGTTCCGCTCAGCTTTTCGCACACGCGCTTTGGATTCAGACGGCCCCAAAAGGTAAAGCCGGTCAAAAGCAAACCGTCAAAATCATTTATGCGGAGCCAGGCGATAAACCTGAAAAATTAAGCGAATGGTATTCCGACGTGAAGGATTTTGAACTTTGGCTGGTAGCACCCGATCAAAAACGGACCAAACTTGCGACCACCGCAGCGGACGATCATTTCACCGCCGAATTTACACCCGACCAACAGGGCGTATACACGATAGCGGTAGGACACACTTCAAAAGAACTGGGCGGTACGACGGTCTATCAATTCAATGCGAGCGCGATTGTGACCGTTGGGAAAGCAGATGCAGGCAATAATGCAGCTGCGGGCGGCACAGAACTGAGCCTGTTCGCGGATCCTGCTAAGACTTACAAAGTAAACAGCCCCCTGAACCTGCGCGGACTTTTCAAAAGCAATGGAAATGAAAAACTATATGTGACTGTGGCCTCCCCGTCGGGATGGAGCAAGCAGATCAGCACCGATGAAAAAGGGCTTGCTGAATTTGTGCCGCTCTGGCCGGGAACCTACTACATCGAAGCATCCAAGAGCTGGAAAGAAGAAGGCAAGCACAATGGCAAGGATTACAAGGCTTTCTGGCGGAGCGCCACCTTGCTCGTGGAGGTAACCAAGTAGTGTCAATCGCAGATCACATCGCATGTCCCTGTCCGAACAAATCAATTCGTATTGTGTAAATAATAAGATCAGACTAGCCGAAAAACGGATCATCGTCGCTGATCAGCTGCTGGTATCCGATGAATTCACAGACGGGGATACGCTTTGGCGAGTGATGCGCAGTCGCGGGATTAAGATCAGTCCCGCGACTGTCTATGAATCACTCAACTGGCTGGTCAATGCCGGTTTTGCGGAAAGGCGGTTTGCCAGCGATAGCAGAAAAAACCTGTTCGGAATTCCTGAACCGGTCAGAAACGCATTGAACCATTAGCGGTCATTTCCTTCCCGCTCCGAGTATTTCAAAGTACAGGATCATGCATAATACACCGACAAATATTTTTCCTGCTAAGATCATCTCCGGGAATAACCCTCGTTAATCTGACCGGTCAACGTTCATTGGAGTAAATAAAGTCCACCCCAACTTTATTTGCCGTATTTTTCACGGACAAACCCTGGATTTAAAGGTACCCAAACCAGGAAATGGTTTTTGGTAATATCATGCCACAGCGCATAACCTGTGAGACGGTCAAAATAAACAATGCGGGTTTACAATTTACAAAGGCATGCAAATGGGAAGAGGAAAAATGGGAAATGCGGATCTGAATAAAGGGCAACAAACCTCCCGAATGCATTGATTTTCAAGAAGGTAAATAAATAAAAAAGGGTCCGTTAAACGGACCCTGAAATTACCTTATTCCGCTACCACGGCATTTTTAGGCTTGCGACCCCGGGGTTTACCGGTGTACGCAGGCTTGGGCTCCTCGGTACTCAGCGCCAGCTCGTAGCCTACAACTCCTTCATCATAATTAAAAAGAGTTATTTCAAAAACGAACTTCGTGTTTTCGAAATCAACACCACCCTTGCGAAGGATCAGCTCCAACGGAATGGAATACCCACGACCGCTTCTGGTCAATGCAAATGTTCCTTCTTCCTCTGTACTGGGGATCAGGTAAAGGTACTTCAGTGTTCTTTTACCTTGCTGTGTCCCGATTTTGAAACGGCTATTTTCCGCTTCGATACCCAATTCTTCCAGTGTTTTCGGAGGAAGAACCAGTTTTCCCGAAGCTGAAATGTAGCCTGTTGGTTTTGGCTGCTCCTGTGTTTTTTTAACTACTGAAACATTCTCTTCAGGTGAAAAGAATTTAATTGCTCGTGCTTTCATAAATAAATAACGGGTTGCTGGTGGATTATTACTTTCGCAAAAGTAATGAACTTAACATTTTATTAAAATACTTTTTTGTAATAAATAATGGTCCAAAAATTGAAAAATTTAATTCCACTATTTCTATCACCGCCATTCTTTTTATTTATCGGCCCCTTTGATGATTCGTAAATTGATTTTAAATAGGTGCATGGCACCCGCCATTGCAAAGCCTTCTTTCCCTCCGGTTTTTCAGTTTTTCATTCGGACCACACTTTGCAAACCAGTCCGTTGCAATTCATATTTTAATACCGTTTTAATATACACAAAAAGCGCTGTCATTTGCCATGGAAGCCAACCAGATGGCGCCGTGCGGTTACAAAATCCAAAACCCAAATGCAGAATTATTTGTATTTCAAAGGGCACATGTGAACAAATGGAAAAAGAAAAAGGCAGGGAATAATTCGATGCATAATTTTGATTCACCGATCGAAAATTCAGAAGTCCATGCGCAATTTTACTTTGTAGAAATAATTGGCTGTTCACCTAAACTTTAAGTTATATAATCCCGACGTAGCGGTATCCATCTACGCGGCAATGTTAAAACCTAAAAGCAACTCTCCCTCAGCACCTAAACGAATACGAATTTCATAACGGCAGCTATAAACGAAATCCTTTTTGTAAGTATTAATTCAGTTACAATTTAACCAGGGGAAACCGGAGATATTATGCCGGCATCAGTCCATGCGTCGGCATGATGAGCCTCGGGAAGGCTTGCGCTCACGGGCAGCGTACCAGCACAGAACCCGGGTTGTTAATTCTCCGTACCTTCTTTTTCAAACCCATTTATCCCGTACATTGCAAAACACATAGCCCGGGATGATACTCACCATGAAAAAACTACTACTACTAAGCCTCTTATTCCTCTCAAATCTGCAACTGTTTGCACAGGCAACCCGATCGTTCAGCTCCCCCGGTGGGACAATTCGCGTCGAGGTGCAGATACAGAAGCAACTCCGGTATAGTGTTTATTTCAAAGACCGGCTGATCGTTTCTCCGTCCGAGATCGACATGGCGTTAATTCACGGAAAAAAGCTCTCGGATAATCTCTCCAAGCCCCGGTTTACGGAAAGACTCGTCCATGAGAACATCATCTCGCCTGTTCCCGAAAAGCGCAAAAACATTCCGAATCATTACCGCGCATTGAAAGTGACTCTGGGGAATGGATTTTCAGTCATTTTCAGGGCATATGAGGACGGCGTCGCCTACCGGATCACGACGGCATTTGCAGACAGTATTACCGTTCACTCAGAAACGGCAGCATTTCATTTTCCAGCCGCCCACCCGGTGTATTACCCCGAAGTACCACCGGGTGGGATGGACATTTACCATACGAGTTTCGAGGAGCCATATACCCTCAAAACGATGGAGAACATCACCTCCAAAAATCTCTTTTTCAGCCCGGTACTCATCGCCCCGGATGCCTCCCCCAAAATAGCCATCACCGAATCCGACCTGGAAGATTACCCGGGCATGTTCCTCACCGGCACCGGTTCACAGGCACTGACGGGTCGTTTTGCCCCCTACCCCGTCGAAGAAAAAGAGACCAGCGAGCTCTATTCCACGCGCTACGTGAGCCGTCGTGCCGATTATATTGCCCGAACCAAAGGCACGCGGAGTTTCCCCTGGCGGGTGCTCATGATCGCGGAAACGGATAAGGATCTGCCTGCCAACGACCTCGTGTACCGGCTGGCAAGCCCTTCACGGGTACCCGATGTTTCGTGGGTCAAGCCAGGCAAGGCTACGGATGAATGGATCATCACTTCCAATATTTTCAATGTGCCCTTCAAAAGCGGGATCAACACGGCTACCTACAAATACTACATCGACTTCGCCAAAAGATTTGGTTTTGAACGTATTATGATGGACGCAGGTTGGAGCGACAACAATGATCTGTTCAAGATCAATCCGGATATCGATATGGATGAGATCATGTCGTATGCCAAAAGCAAGGGCATCGGCGTCAGCATGTGGACATTGGCATTGACCCTTGAAAAACAACTTGAACCGGCATTGGATCAGTTCAATAAATGGGGTGTGGATTTTATCATGACCGATTTTATAAACCGTGACGATCAGAAAGCCGTACAGTTTTTCTATAAGATCGCCGAAGCCTGTGCCCGTCACAAACTGATGCTGATGTTCCATGGCGCATTCAAACCCGCCGGCTTTAACCGCACCTTCCCGCACGCCATTGCGCGCGAGGCCGTGCTGGGCTCGGAGTACAATATGTGGAGTGCCAAAGCCACCCCGGATCACAACCTGCTCCTTCCTTTCATCCGGATGCTCAGCGGGCCGATGGACTACGAGCCGGGTATGCTCAACAATGCAACGCCGAAAGGTTTTCATGCAATACCAGAAAATGTAATGTCGCTGACAACCCGTACCCAGCAACTCGCCATGTTCGTGGTGTACGAAAGCCCTATCCAGTTCTTCGCCGGCAATCCTTCGCAAGGGATGAATGAACCTGCATTCATGGAAATGCTCGGTAGTATCCCGACTGTTTGGGACGATACCCGTATCCTGGATGCCAAAGTCGGCGATTTCATCGTCACAGCCCGGCGAAAAGGCACCGATTGGTTCGTCGGCGCCATGACCGACTCCACTGCCCGCGATTTAACTATTCCGTTCCAATTCCTGGGAGAAGGTAGTTATCAGGCCACAATTTGTGAAGACGGCGTTAATGCCGACCGTTACCCGGCCGATTACCGTTTGTCTGAATCTATATTAACCAGGAAGGATCATCTGAAAATACATATGGCGCCGGGTGGCGGCTACGTGGTGAAACTGACTTTCAAAGAATAGACCTACGTCGACTATCTGCGTCATTGCTCTACATTATTTCGTGATTTCGGCCCGATCCGCTTCATTTACTGCACGATCTCCCACCGGAGCACGCAATCCACATTCAAATGCTGTCACTGGCGGGAAGAACTATTTATAGCCAACCATTCAGCCCTGGTAACGACCAGTCGTGTAGTATGCAATGCATAGTACCAAGCATTACATAGCTTTGTGTCAAAACTATTAGCCATGAAAACTTTTGATGACGCACCCCACCATTTCACATTTCCCGGCCGATGGCTGGGAGGTGTGTCACTGGTACTGGCACCCGCGCTGCTGCTGACGGGTGAGGTCCTGAAATTCCGGTTCGATTTTTTCTTTCCCGAACAGCTCCGGGCATTCCAAAACCACCCGACGCTGATGTTCACCGCTTACAGCCTTTTTCTGGCAGGTAACATCCTCCTATGGCCGGCCATCATAACACTCGCAAACCTCATCGGCAAAACCAGGCCCCTGTGGGCCGTCTGGGGCGGCGGGTTAGTCTTGTTTGGGTTGTTTGCGCGTACGTTTCATTCGGGTATCAACCACCTTGCGTTCCAGCTCGTGAATATCCTGACCCTGCCCAGGGCCACGGAGGTCGTAGGGCAGTCATATGGTTCTTTTCACATCATCTCCACGTTATCCGGGGCGATCCTTTTCGGCTGGGCTGTACTGGCTGTCGGAGCCTGGCTGTCGGGTACTTTGCAACCCTGGGCAGTGGTTGCCCTGGCAATGATGTCGGTATTGATGATCGGTGTGCTGAAAGGTGGGACGGTCATGTCGCTCGTTGCCACGGGTTGCCTTTGCATTGCATTCCTGCCGCTCGGCATTCGCGTCCTGACCGACGGACCCATGCCCTCCCCCCGCCTGTTCTGGGGATGGCTGATATTCGTGATCGCCGTAATCGGGCTGTTCTTTTTTCTCGGGCAGGCCGGGTAGTCGCCGATAAACTGCTATTCAGCGGCAACTTTCACAGGTTTACGCGACCTAACCGGTTTCTCCTTGCCGTTCTTCTTCCTTCTGCCCCACCAGATCACAAACCCGGTAACAGGCAGGCTGGCGCAAATCAGCCCCGCAAAGAAGGTCAGTATCTTGCTCGGCAGTCCGGCCCACGCGCCTACATGGAGGTCGAAGTTCAAAGCGTAGATCTGTTCTCCGTTGGTGAGTTCGCCAAATGATCGCGAACGGAGCTGTTTACCGGTAAATTGGTCATACTGCCCCTGTATACGATCGTAGCGGTTACTGCCCGTGAGGTAGGTGGATGCATTAACCGGGAGCTTGCCGGTCGCGGGGAAATTGATGAGATAGCCATAAGCATTGGGTTGATCCCGTTGCAGGGTTTCAAAAACCCGATCCACGGCAGCTATTTCTTTCGGCCGGGTGGTGTCGGAAAAAACGGCTGGCACTTTCACTTGTCTTCCACCGTCGGCAATGGCACGTACGCCGTTCTCAAACCACTCGAAAGCCCAAACCAACCCCGTCAGCGCACTCACCATCAGAATGATACATGCGTAGAATCCCAGTACATTATGCAGATCATAGTTGACACGTTTCCATTTCGCGCTCCATTTGATTTTGAAGCTCTTGTCCACGTTGCCTTTGTTCCATTTCTTCGGCCACCAGAGTACAAGCCCCGAAATGAGGATCAACACAAATGCCAGCACCGAATAGCTCACTACTGCATGCCCGATCTTTTCTCCGAAGAGCATGTGCATATGCAGCCCGAGCACGACCGTAAAGAATTCATTTTTCGTGTCTTCAAGTTTCACAACTTCCCCGGTATAGGGATTGACATATGCCCGATAGTAATATTTATAGTAGTCCCAATGCGAAAACCCTTCCTTATCGATTTTCAATGCCCGGAAAATGTATGTCCTGTCAGGTTGGGACGATATTTCAACCCTTGTAACCGGTCTTTTGGCACCCACCGCATCCTGGGCGGCCCGCAGCAATTGACTTAGCGGCAGTTTGGGCTTGCTTTCAGGTTGAATAAAAAGCCTGTCCTGATACACCAGCGGCTTTATTTCATCCACGAAGACATACAAGGCTCCCGATAGCCCGAGCAATACCACGACGATCCCGGAGGCAAGCCCCAGCCAGAGATGCAATGTGCCTATGATTTTGTTCAGGACCGTCTTTTTCTGCGACATGGATCAGAAGTTGTGTAAATTCAGCCGGGAAATCCGCTCAAATGCGCTGAAACTGGTTCGGACAGCCGTTTGGCAAAGAAATATCCTATTTAGTTTAATTACAAACTGATGATCATGTAAACGGATATAAAAAATTCCCAGGCAGGAATAATCCAAACATGTCGGTGTTTTATCTAAACTATATTCTAAAAAAAGCTATTGCCCCGCAAGGATTTGACCAGATAATCAGGTTAGACCAGATTACTCGCAACACCGGCCAATTTCATCTATTTTTGCCCCTGACTGTTGCTGTTCCCTGTATTACATGAAGCCCTCTTTCTTTTCCCGATACGAATGGTGGTACCATCTGGCGATGATGCCGGTGTTTCTCGTCGCGGGCAATCTTTTCTTTACAGGACAGAACTACTTTACCAATCTCCGCATCTTCCTCATCGCCACGGCGCTTATTTTTGTACTGTACTGGATTACCGTCATCACACTCACGACGGCGGTCCGGAGAATGATCGCACGCTTTCCCGGAGTGGACCAGACGTCTAGGCGGCTGGCGGCTACGCTGCTCCTCGTGGGCGCACTCACGACCGTGCTTGCATTGTTTACCGTGTGGTTGTACAGCCTGATCCCCGGCCTCGCCGTCACGTTTAATCTCGTGACCGTTTTCCCGGTCATCGCGGCCGGCCTGGTGTTCGATGTGTTCCTTTGTGCGGTGATGGCTCTTTTTCATTCACTCGAACAATGGCGAAAAAATGAGGCCGAAAATGAAAAGCTGGAAAGAATAGCGCTGGAAAATCAGTTTGATGCATTGAAAGGTCAGGTTAATCCCCATTTTCTGTTCAACAGCCTGAATACACTGTCCTCACTCATCAGCGCAGCACCCGACGAAGCTGAAAATTTTGTGGAAGATCTGGCGCGGATTTACCGGTATATGTTGCAGGCAGCCAAAACCGAACTCGTACCGCTTCACACCGAACTCGAATTCCTGAAAGTCTATACCCGGCTGATGAAAGTGAGGTATCAGGAGGGTCTGCATGTCATTCAGCCAGAGGCGGTCTCTCCGGACCTGATGCTGCCTCCCCTGACCCTTCAGATATTGCTTGACAACGCGATCCAGTATAATGTACTATCGGCCTCCCGACCACTCTCGATCCGCGTAGAACTTACCGAAAACAGGACGCTGCTGATCAGAAACGACATTCAGACCCGCCACCGGACGCTGAACGCCACGCATGTCGGGCTTCGCGGGCTTGCTGCCCGGTATCTTAAACTCACGGAACGGGAGGTTTCCGTAGACCAATCCGCAGGCGAATTCTGCGTTACGGTGCCGCTCTTGCCGGAGTGACGCACGGGACGAATGCGACACCTGCAGGAATGACAATTCATGCCAATAAAAATGCACTTGATACAACAAATCGATCCGCTTGTTCACGCATTCCCCTATTTTTGAACCATGCCTGACGGACTGACGCACCATCCCGGCTGAAACCTGACCATGAAAAAGAGTGTATCGGAAAAGTTTTTGGGAATACTGCCATCCAGGCATCGCTGGGCCTATGCGCTTTCGATGCCCGTGTTCCTGATTCTTTTCAACTACCTGCTGGTAGGTCCGGAGAGCTTTCGCGACTGGAAGATTTTTACAGGTGCGGCCCTGCTCAACACAACGATCCTGATCACCACATTTTTTGTACAATCGGCGGTGAACCGGAAAATAGCCAAACGGTACGCGGGGTTGGATCAGACCTTAAAGAGAATCATCGCAGGCTTCATAGCACATGCGGCATGGTCGGCGGCGGCGCTCATTCCCATCGCCTGGTTTTATATGGGAACGCGCATTTTCGGCTCCACGGCTACGGTTCACAGTGTTATAATCCTTTACATCGTGAATCTCGGAATTGTAGTGCTGCTGTCCGGTATTGTGGAAACATTCCATGCGATCAGGCGATGGAAACAGCAAGAGGTAAATAAAGAGCGGTTGCTGAAAGAAAATGTCAACGGCCAGTTGGAGAGCCTGAAAGCGCAGATCAGTCCTCACTTTCTGTTCAATACGCTGAATTCGCTTTCGGCCCTGATCGGGGAAGACCCGGAGAAAGCAGAAGAGTTTGTGGACGAAATGGCCCGCGTTTACCGCTATCTCCTGCAAACCAATCACTCATCAGTGGAAGAAGGTGATTTCAGTCAACTGACGACGCTTAGAAAGGAGTTGTCATTCATCGAATCCTACGGGCATTTACTTAAAACCCGGTATGGCGAAGGAATGAAACTATACATTCACGTGGAAAATTTGTATCTGGACCACCGGATCCCGCCGCTTACGCTTCAATTACTGGTGGAGAATGCGGTCAAGCATAATGTGATCAGGGCGAGTAAACCCTTGACCATTTTTATTTTGAGCACGGTGGAGGGCCGTCTGATGATCCGTAACAATTTACAAAAGAAGAGTTTCACCGCGGGGGTCGAGCACATTGAGTCTACGCAGGTGGGACTGGCCAATATCCTGAGTAAATATAGATTACTGGGCGAATATCGGCCGGAATTACCTCACCCCCTCATTGAAAGCAACCACGAGTTTTTTACCGTTACTTTACCACTGATTTCCTGAAAAATGAACGCACTTATTGTCGAAGATGAAGATCTGTCGGTTCGCCGGCTCAAAAAAATGCTGGGTGAAGTAGCGCCGGAGCTCCTCATTGCCGGGATCACCGACAGTATCGAACAAACCGTCGACTGGGTTAGCGAAAACCGCCGGGCCGGTAAGCCCGACCCCGACCTGATCTTCCTGGATATCGAGCTTTCCGACGGACAAAGTTTTGAGATTTTCAACCGGATCGACGTGTCCAGTTCCATCATATTTACAACTTCGTATGATGAATACGCATTGCAGGCGTTCAGGCACAACAGCATAGACTATCTCTTGAAGCCGGTCCACCGTGACGATTTGCTGCGCAGCTTGCAGAAATACGAAAAAATGAAAGGACAGCCAGCGGACGACTCCCTGGCCGGTATCCGTAAGTTGCTCGAAGACTTTAAAAAGACCACTGCGGTAGAATACCGACAGCGTTTCCTGGTGAAGCAGGGACAGAAAATGCTCTCTATCGAGGTCGGTGATATTGCGTATTTCTTCACCGACGACCGTTACAGTTTTTTCATGACGGATACCAACCAAAAAATGCTCGTCGATTACACGCTCGACGAACTGGCTGAAGTACTGGATCCGGCCCGTTTTTTCAGGGTGAACCGGAGCATGATGATCACGCACCGCTCGGTGGACAAGATAGACCCCTATTTCGGTAACCGTCTGGCCCTGACATTGCGCCCGGCCCACAACAAGGAAGTCCTCGTTAGCCGCGAGAAGGTGGTTGATTTTAAGGTTTGGATGGGAAAATAGCCGGTTAAAATTTAAAATTAAACGGTTCGGTTACAACCATTACCAGTCAGGGGGAATCTGTTTAGGAAATTAGCCATTGAACAATGAAACCGACTCAACTCCTGCTCCTGCTGGTAATGCTTTGCGCTGCCTGCTCCGAACCTTCCACCGCTCCGGATGACCGTCTTGACGCCGTCGATACCAGGCTCAAATCCAGCCATTTCTTTTTTATAGATCAATCGCATTATACCGTCGATTATACCTATACACCCATCGGCCTGCTCGAGAAGGAAATCCAGCTTGAAATAAATGGCGATACGCTTTTTGTCACTTCCTACGTATACGGGAACGGAAAGCTGATCGCACAGCACAACGGAGCCGACCCGAGACTTGCGTCTTTCACTTATCAGTACAAAAAAGATTCGCTGGTTGAAGCAGAATATGAAGAATTCCGGTCCAGGCCGGATAAGCAGCATTTTACCCGCTCCTATTCCTATCCGGAAAAAGACATGGTGATGATCACGGAACTGAATCTGGTGAGTAATAAATCACAACACATTTTACTCTACCTGAAAGATGGCAACATCATCCGGACCAAGACGCTCGACCCGTTCACAGACCAGGTAATGGAGGAAACCGCTTTCGAGTACGATAACCACCCTAATCCCTACCACGGCCTCACGGGTACACCGGACTTTTCGCGGTTTCCGTCCAAAAACAATGTCACGGTCATCCAAACACTTTTTCAGAACGGAGGTTCCGTCCATGCAGAAGTGCGGTATACTTACGACTATCTCGATAACGGGCTTCCTGCTAAAAAATATCAGATCCTGGCAGGAAACAAAAAACTGCTTGAACAGGAATACATTTACAGCCGGAATTAACCCAAGCAACAGCTCCGCGAATTAAATTCTCAGAACCAGTCTGTCTTCCAATGCTGCTATTTTGCCAGGCTCGATGCGCCGCTCGTGCGGCAGCGTGTAAAATTCGATGACCATTATGATACCATCCGCAGTCCTTTCAAGTAGCACTTTCAAAAAACCATGTTTCGTATCACAACTTGCTTCCAGGTTCACGCCGTCAAATAATGGAAGCTCGCTGGTAAAACGGTAGTCATTGGTGTAAGCAACGGGATGGAGCTCATCGTAGCCTCCGCTTCCTGCCACGATAAAGGGCAGCACACGTCCGCTTTTGTAATGCCGGCTAAAACGTTGGTAATTATGCACATGCCCGCTGAACACGATATCAGGGTATATCCCGGTTTCTTCAAAAGCGCTTTCCAGCAATTCGATCATCGGAATACTCGAACCGTGGTTGATATCCGCTGAATAGGGCGAATGGTGCAGGCAGAGGATGAGGGCTTTACCAGGTCGCTCCTTGTCGGCTGCGCGCAGCTCATGGATCAGCCATTCACGCTGATCGCTCGTGACCACCCCAAACTTCGTTATGTTGCAATACATACCGATGATATTGGCAAGCGGCGTAACCAGCGTCCAATATACATTCGGCTGCACCATGCTTTTCCGCTCGGCATTACCGCTGAAAGAGACCGTATGGGATTCGGTATCACAAAAAACGGCCTTGAAAGCATCCAGACTATGGTAGTTCACGCGGCTGTCGGGATTTATGTCGCTGTCGTGGTTGCCTGGGATGGCGAAGATCGGCCCGGGATACTTTTGGTAGGGCTCGAAGAATTGCCGCTGATATTCACTCGCCTCTCCGAAATTATAAACCACATCACCGAGGTGAAACAGGAAGCGCGGTTCATAGCCTGTATCGTCGGCGGCTTCGTATTGTCTTACCATTTCACCCACTACCAGTTTTTGGAAATCAGGTGTGCGAATACTGCCGGTGTCACCGACCATGTGAAATGCCAGCTTATCGGGATCGGGAAGTGACAGAACCGATTCCAGGTTCAGGTGGTAGGGATATTCTCCGGTCGGCGCCGGAGCAGGCTGAAACTTAAAGGAATCATCGGGAACGTCCCGTTTAAAGACAGGTTTATTGAATTTTTGCGGGTAATTAGACTTCATTACATGGGGCTGTTCATTCTCAGCCTTTTGGATAGTTACTATGTCCATAACAGCGTTTTTGACTAATCCAAGCTAGCAAAAACGCTGTCAGAGTGTGTAAACATAGCATTAATTTTGGATTAAGAACAGCCTTCCCCCGCCTTTGTCCCTTATTCAATCCGGCAACTTGGAATCACCCAATTATAACTTGATTTGATGATCACTGATCTTCGTCGGGAACGTCGAAGCCACACGATCGGGTGCGGCGGGGCTATAAACAGTGCTCCTGCCTTCGATGGTCATCTGTCCTGCGGTGTCCAGGGTCACGAATGCATACAACGGGTCTTTATAATAGTAAGCCCCGCCTTTGGTATACACATAAGTGGCGCTGTTGACGATAAAGTAATGTACACCGTTGCGCTCGCCATACCGGTCGTCGTGGTCGTGTCCCATGAAAACAGCGCAGACTCTCCCAGGACCGGATGCTTGCGCCGCTTTGAAATTGGCTTCATCAAAAATCCGGAGAATCTCTTCCGCATTCCCGAGCTCGTCATGAAAGTCGCTCAGGAATACCGGCTGGTGCATGAATACGACCACCGGATATTTGGCATTCGCAAGGTCGCTACGCAGCCATTCCAGTTGCTCCTGGTCGGTAAAACTACGTTTGGGCGAGGGCAGCTTCCCCCAGTTCGACGAGTCGTAGTCCTTCAATGTGCCGTCGTCTTCTTTCAGGAAATTCCGGTCCATCACCAAAAAATGGAAACCGCCCTGGTCGAATGAATAGTAGCGCTTCGGCATTCCCCAGAATTGCATGATCGTTTCCTTGCTGCAATAATCCATGTCGTGGTTACCCAGCACGTGATACTTCGGTCCATTATACCGGTTCCATTCCGCCAGAATGCCATCCGAACGGGTATGGCGACAAAAATCGCCGCATTGAATGATGAAATCCGGGTTTACTTTGGCTACGTCATCCATGAATCCGCTCAGTCGCCTGACCTCCTCCTGGCCAAACTGCAAATGGTGCAGGTCCGAAATCATGCCAAAGCGAATCTGCTGAGGTTTGCCGGGCACATTGGAGGGAATGGAGTATGAATTCTGATAAACGGCCATACTGCCGGCCGCTACACCCAGGTTTCTGATAAAATCCCTACGGTCCATTGTATCGTTGTCTGATTTATTTCGAAACACTTTTTACCGGTTCTCCTACCGCGTGATTGGCGGTGAACTTGAACCCGAGCAAGCCGGCAACTGTTTGCGCGAACTGATCCTGGTAGATCTGCCCGGCAGCCTTCACTTCGCCCGTAGCCGGCGTATCCGGCCCGATGACCGCCATCCAGGTTTCGTTCGAGCCCGGCGCGGAAGTTCCGTGACTGGTCCATTTGTCCCCGGTACCGCGTCCATGATCAGGATAAATGATGAATGTGGTGTTGCCTTTGTAAAAATTATCTTGCTGCATCATTTCCCACAGGCTCGCAATCATCGCGTCGAGATAGTGAGCTCCGTCGAGAAATGCGTCGTACTGGCCGTGATGGCCGAATTCGTCGGTATCGGCAAAATCGATATGCAGCACACGCGGGTGATTCGCCTGCACATACGACTTCGTGAGCGCGAACGTATGCGCATCGAACCGCACCGTTTTACCAAAATACTCGGGCAGGTAATATTGGAGCTCGTTAGCCAGATGCTGAGCCTCTGTCAATTTCGCTCCCTTTACCTTTTCACCCGGAATATTCACCAGCATTCCGTTCCGGTCCCGGTTAATAATACGGGAAAGAGCATCCCAGGAGGCGAACGTCACAACTTTTCCTTCAAACCCCTTTTGCTTGTTAAGGAATTCGAGGACGTTTTCGTTCGGATTGTTGGGGAAATCATTGCTGTTGATCTTCTCGTCATAAAATCCGCATAGTGTCTCGCTCCTGCCCGGGTACGAAAACCAGTATTTATTCCGGACATTGACCAGGTTACCCAGGTCCCGGTTACCGTAGAGCTGCCCTTTCCCGGCGATTGTTCCCCAAAAGAAAGGCATCAATTTGACGCGCCGCTCGACCGGAGTTCTGGCCCAGTATTTCGCAACCATAGCGGCGGAATCCTGCTGACGGTACTTCCTATTGAAAAACAGCGCAGAATCGGCGCCCCGGAAAATCTCCTGCCAGCGATAGCCGTCAATGGAAATCATGACCACATTTTTAGTTTTGGTTTGCGCCAGGGCAGTGAAGCTCAGTGCCGTTAGCATCAAGATCAGTAATCTATTTTTCATAATGTTAAGGTTAAGAGTCCGGAAAAGTAACAAACTTCCCCCGGACTAAGTGTCGGCCGGAGGAAGCGCATTTTTATTTCGTCAGCCACATCACACTGTTCTGCGTGTCCGCTCCATTGAACTGGTTTTTTAACGCCGCTTTTACATTCGCTTCGTTGGTCGTGTACTCGCTTGTCGGGTAGGCCCAGCGAACCGGGATCTGGTTATTGTTGGCATTCGCCTGGCCTATACTGAAGGTCGGAATGCCTGTGCGCCGGTAGTTGTAGAAAGCCTGCCGTCCCGAATTTTCGAAGAAAGCCATATACTTCTGTTCGAGGATTTTATGCAGCCCCTTTTCATTGTTGCCAGGGTAGGCATTCTTTGCCAGAAAGCCATCGATGTCTGCTTTTGAAATATTATAGAACTTCATCGATTCCTCGATCGCCTTCTGGTAATGATCAGCCGCATTGCCCGATGCCCAGCCGCGGTTAATACCCTCCGCGATGTTGAAATGCACTTCATGTGCGCCAAGCTGGATCGCAGGTACTCCTGCGGCAGATGCCTCCCAATAATCAAAATTGATCATAGACAACATCCCTTTCCCTGCCTCGTCAAGCAACGTCGATTGCAGGTCACCGGTTTTGCCGCCGCCATAACGCAGGAACGGGTCTGCATTGTTTTTCAATGCATCGGCGGGTGATGCTACCACGAGCAAACGCGGGTCGCGGGTCGCTTTGGCGATGTCCACAAACGTAGCCCCCAGCGTGTTGCGTTTGTCGTTCTTGACCACCACACCGTTACTCGGCCACAATGGGTAAGTGTTAATGGTATTGTAAATGAGCTGGAAGTTGTCGGCATTCGTCGTGATGAGCGGGTATTTGGCCGGATCGTTGACGATCGCTGCAAACTGCTGTTTTACATTCAGGTCGGGCGTGTCGTCGGCGCGTTTGCTCAATCCGATCAAAACCCGCAGCCGGAAGGAATTGACCAGTTTTTGCCACTTCACCAGATCACCACCATATATGTAGTCCCCCGATATCGCCGGTTTCTTCGCGATGAGCGCTGGCATTTCGGCATTGGCCTCGTCCAGCCATTTCAGGATTTGAATGTAAACATCCTTCTGGCTGTCATATTTAGGCTTGAAATTCTGTTCGCTGGCACCCTGGATTGCCTCCGACATCGGGATATCGCCAAACATCTCCGTGGCCCGGCTGTAAAAATAAGCCTTGAAAAACTTCGCCAGCGTAATGTAGTGTACGGCTACATCACCCGCCTTTGCGGCCTCAATCTCCATCCGGTTGATATTCCGGAGCGGCGTATAAGCGTCGAAGGCACCCGTAGTCCAGCCGTAGGCCTGCCCGTCGTAATAGGCCTCATTCTGCGTCATATACTGATTATGGCGATGGTCGGTGCTCCACGGTGCATCCGATGCATTCAGAAGAATACCTGTCAAGATCAGATCAGCCGAAGGGTTGGTGATCGCGCCGGGGTCTTTTTGCAGGGTGTCGATGTCCTGGCAGCTCCCCAGGCCCAATGCGATGGAGAGAAAAATATATGTAAGCTTTTTCATATGGATTGCGATTAAAAAGTCAGGTTCAGGTTAGCACCGAAACTTTTGACAGAAGGCGTCTGAAAGCTCGTTGAATTTCCGGTTGCGCCCGTAAACTGGTCCAGGTCGATGTTTTTCGTGTATTTACCCGTGAAATAAAACAGGTTACGTCCTACGAGCGAGATGCTGGCTGCTGTGGCAAAGCGGGTTTTGGCCAGCAGTTTCGCGGGGAAGTTGTAAGTGACTACCACCTCGCGCAGTTTCAGGTAGGTCCGGTTCTTGGCAGCTACGTAACCCGACTGATAGTAGTTGGTCGCCCAGGCCTGCCACAACACCGGCACATTATTTTTTTCGAATTCACGGGTGTCGGAGATCACATTACCATCCTGATCCGTGTTCAGCTGGCCTTTGACAATGCGCATTCCGTCGGTCATCACCGATCCTTTGTAGTCGGAATTATCGCGGTTGTTCCAGTCTTTCAGGCGGAACTCATTGGCCGACTCCGGCGCCGTTCCGCTACCAAACTGCTTGGTATACATATAGTTATTCACCTTTCCTCCAAAACGACCATCCACCTGGAAGCTCAGCGTGAATGATTTGTGGGTAAAAGTGTTGTTGATCCCCGCCGTAAACTTATTGTCGTAGTAACCGATTTTGGAATTGTAGGGATTGTAAGCGGGCATCCCATTTGACCCCACGATAATGCTGCCGTTTTGGTCACGTTGGAAGTCTTTGATGTAATAGGCGTCCGCACGTTCCCCTACGTGAATGTTACCATCGCGATTTTGCACGCCGTCGATCTTGTCCAGCCATTTATGATTGGTGGACCAGTTGGCGGATACGTTCCAGGTAAAGTTTTCATTTCTAACGACGGTTCCGTCCACGCTCAGCTCTACACCTTTACGTACATAGGTGAATGCGTTGCGCTGCACACCAGCCACTCCCGAGGTGATCGAGGTTGGCACGCTCACGATCCCCGGCCCTTCGACATTCCTGAAAACAGCGGCATCAAACCCGAGCCTGTTGTGCAGGAAACGCATTTCCAGACCGAGTTCAAATGTTTTAACCCGCGCGGCCTCCAAATTGTCGCTGTAAAGCGTTCCCGTGTAACTCACACCCGTGTAAGAATTGTTCCAGCGGCCCGAGTTACTGTAAGTCGGAAGCAATTTGTAAATTTCATACTGGTAATCTTCGTCTACAAAATCGCTGGCCACGTTGGCATAGGAGCCACGCAGCTTTGCAAATGAAACAGCTTGCGGAAGATCGATTACTTCGGAAAGCACCGCGCTCAGCGAAGCCGACGGGTAAAAATAGGTGTTGTTTTTCTGCGGCATCGTGCTCGAACGGTCCATACGCCCTGTCAGGCTCAGGAACAGGAAGTCCTTGTAATCCATATCCACAAAGCCGTACACGCTGCCTACCCAGCGTTTGGCCTGGTCGTTGGCCGATGTAGCCGGCTGCGCCGAGTTCGAAAGGTCATAAACACCCGGCACGATCAGTCCTTTGGAGGTGATACCATTCAATAAAGTCACTTTCACCGAGCGCAGGTTACCGTACAACGAGGCATTGAGGCCAAAGTCCTTTCCAAAACGGTTTTCATATTTAAAAGAAGCCTCGGTGTTGTTTTCCCAGAACGTGTCATAGATTTCGGAATAACCGCCTGCCTGGTTCGGGAAGCCGAAGTTATACAGGTTGGAAGAAATCGGGGCGCGTGTGCTCCGGTTACGGTTCCAGGTGCTGACGTTGGTCCTGGCATTGAATGTCAGGTGATCCGTCAGCTTGTAATTCATTTGCAGAAACCCGTAAACGTCGTTCTTGTAGTACGTTTTCAAAGCCTCATAAGCCGTCATCCAGGGGTTATCGTAGATCGTGTATTCCCGGTTAAACTGCTGTGCATTTTCCTTGCCTGGCTGCCAGTAATTGCGCAAATCATTGACATCGTAATCCACGCCGCCCCAAACGGTAAATATGTAAACCGGGCTGGCGGGACCATAGTCGAGCGTCGGGTAATTGGGTGAATACTGGCGGTTGTAGTTAATGCTCGCGTCAAAGCGGAGCTTTTTGCCTGCATTGATCCCCCCTGAGATATTGACATTGGTAGTACCCAGTTTGGTATTGGGCATCTGCCCCCGCTGGAACATCTGGGATACCGACAACCGGAAATCCCCGAAATCGCTCTTGCTGGAAATAGCGAGGTTATTGGTGCTCAACAGGCCATTGCGCAGGAAGTTTTTGAAGTTATCCTTCCCTCTCGCAAGCCAGGGAATGGGAACCAGCTCGCCGGTGGAAGGATCTTTGGGGCTGTTATACTGCGTAATGGGCTGCCCTTCAAAACGCGGACCCCAGATATTGTAGTCGTTATCATTGATCCCGCCGCCCCGGCCATCTTTGAACGCGTACTGAAAGTCACTTCCGGGACCATATTCGGTCTGGTATTTCGGAATGGCGTTGAAACCGGTCTGCAACTGGGTACTGGAATTGAAATCGACCGTAAATCCCTTTTTAGCACCGCTTCCCTTTTTAGTGGTAATGATGATCGCGCCATTCTGTCCGCGGTTACCATAAAGAGCCGCCGCACTTGCGCCTTTCAGGACCGAATATGTCTCGATATCGTCCGGACTGAGGTTCCAGGAGTCGGTGTTTACGGGCACACCATCGACCACATACAAAACGCCGGTGCGCCCACGCAGGTTTACTTTCGGGCTGGAAAAGAGATCGGTGCTTTGCGCAATGGTTAAACCGGCCACTTTACCCGTTAGTGAGCTGATCGCATTCGGTTCGCGGGCCTTCACCATGCTCGCCCCTTTTACCTCCGAAACCGCGTAACCCACCGCCTTCTTCTCTTTTTTAATACCCAAAGCCGTCACTACCACCTCGCTGAGCTGGCGTTGGTCCGCGGTTAATGCGATATCGATGACGTTGCGTTTGCCGATAGCGACTTCCTGGCTCACAAACCCGAGGAATGAATAGACCAGCGTATCTTTCTCGCTGTCCGTGCGAAGCACGTAGCTGCCCGTTGCATCGGTCACGGTTCCGCGCGAGGTACCTTTTACCAGGATATTCACACCCACCAGACCTTCCCTGGTCGCGCCGTCAGTTACTTTGCCGGTCACCGTCGTTTCCGCGTCGGTTTTGCCCCGGCCATCCGAACGGCTTATACTATACGAATCCATTTTAACCCTCCCGGGATACACACTTCCCGGGAGCAACGGCCCCTTACCGGCGATGGCCGGAGCGCCGAGCATGCCCATCCACAATGTCAATGCGACAGACCAGCATCCGGCCGGATGCGTCCGTTTTGGACTAGTAATGTTTCTTTTCATGAGTGATATATTAATTGGCTGATATTCAGTAGGCAACAGGTCTCCACGAAGGCTGTCGAACCTTCGATGCAGTGATCAGGAAAGACAGAGCAGAGCTGTACGGGGACGCCATTAATCGTCTCAGTCAAACAGCGCGAACTGAATGTACCTCATCAGGCAAGGCAAATATGTGAACAAATACTAAACAATGTCAGATTAGCTCAGTTTCAAAATGTTCTCCGGTTGAATAACGAAAGTAAAATATTATTTAACTTAAATACAAGAAACACGCCAAATTTTATTATCCCATCCTTACCACCCATCGATAATTTCCGACCGTTTGATAGCGCATATGAGTTGCTTGATAACTGCATAGTCATCTATTCCGGTGCAACAAAGATATTCATCCTACTGGCAGCCCGGGCCGAATGTGTGTTAATTAATATTTAACAAATAGTTGAATCTGTTAACAAAACTTTCAAAACAGCTCATTGGAAAGGCTCCACTCAATCACTCTAAAAAGTTAAGTATTAATAAACACATCAAAAGTTTTCATTTAGCCAATATTGACTTAATACTAGAACGCCAACTTTACCACACTATGAGAGCACTACGCATTGCCCTGATTGTCATATCCTCCCTCGCCCTCTGGCTCGTTGTACAACAGTTTTTCTTTTGCCCCCGCTACCAGTTTCATACGCTAGCCCCGTTTCAGGGGCCGGTGATCACCAATCCCTACGAATCCATCGATTCCTCCAAATGGACCAAGTGTAACTTTCACGCACACGCAAAAGCATGGAGCGGGGTTACAAACGGCCATGGAACGCCGCAAGACGTGCATCGTGCTTACGAGGATCTCGGTTATGGTGTGCATTGTGTGTCCAATTATCATCATATCGACTCCACCGGCCACAAACACACCAACTATCTCCCAGCCTATGAGCACGGCTATAACATTCGCAAAACCCATCAGCTCGTGCTCGGAAGCAAATACGTCAGGTGGCTGGATTACGTCCTTCCGCAAACACTCCACAATAAACAGCATCTATTAAACCTGCTTACGGAACCCCATAACCTGGTTATTCTGAACCATCCGGCGTTACGCAACGGGTATACGCCCGGGGACCTTGCATTGCTCACAAACTATGACTGCATGGAAGTCCTTAACCCGTCCGTTACCTCGACAAAAGAGTGGGATGCAGCCCTTTCGGCAGGCAGGCGGGCATTTATTGTGGGGGACGATGATATCCACGATGTCATTTCCAAAGACAGGCTGGGCACCCGCTGTACTTTTGTAAATGTCCGGCATAATTCTGCCGGAGATGTTATCAGAGCCTTGAAAACAGGTCAAAGTTACGGCGTGATCGTAGGCAAAGACCAGCAGCACGCTTCCCTCCCTGGCCTCCTGCATGTGACCGTACAGGCAGATCACATGGAGATACAAATGAGCCGGACCGCTCAGGAAGTATCGCTGACGGGGCAGAACGGCAGGATTCTGATAAAAGCGCAAAATACAGACCGCATTAGCTACCGTATCAAACCCGGGGACCATTATGCGCGGGCCACATTTATCTACGACAATGGTACCACTATTTTCCTCAACCCGGTGTACTTCACCGATCCGAATGCCAAACCAGCACTACCGGTTTCAGAAAACACGCTGGAAACGAATCTTTTTCGGCTGCTGGGGACTTTCATTCTTTTTATATGGGCCGCGTTGGTCGCCAGATTCACTACGAAAGAACCAAAGCGGGCCGCCAGAAGGCAGCCAGCTGTAAATAAAGATGTCCCTGTTATGTAAACCATTGCTTATGCTTGATTTGAAAGCCGGTCAGAAACCCCTTTTTTCGCTCATCCTCGTATTCACCCTTATCCGGCTGCTCATCGCCAATCTGATCAACCTCGGTAACGACGAGGTTTACTATTTCACTTACGCAGTCCTGCCCGACTGGAACCATTTCGACCATCCGCCGCTGGTAGGCGCTTTCATCCGAATATTCACTTTCAACCTGCAACTAAACAACGAGGTAATGGTCCGGCTGCCGGGCATTATTGCGGCGGCCGTTAACACCTGGCTCATTGCACGCTGCGGCGAGCTTGTCAAAAACCGTCGCACCGGCCTGATTGCGGCATTGCTCTATAACACCTCCATTTACACGAGCATCATCTCGGGCATTTTCATCCTTCCCGACTCGGTCCAGCTGGTTTTCTGGCTGGCAGCCTTGTGCACCATGCTTCGAACGATCCAGTCGGGCCGGCCGCTGGTAATTCATAAAAACCTGCTTTTGACAGGTCTGTGGATCGGCCTCGCAGTCATGAGCAAGGTGCATGGCGTGTTTCTCTGGTTTGGATTTTTAGGCTTCATTATCATCGACCGGCGTGGCTTGCTGAAAAGTCCCTACTTATATGTATCGATTGCGATAACGGTGCTCATCGCCTCGCCCATTCTTTTCTGGAACATCAGCAATGATTTCGTCACCTGGCGCTTTCATAGTGAACGCGTTACGGTAACGGAGCAGGGCATTGACCTGAAAGCATTCTTCCGTACGCTGATTGGTCAGATATTATATGCCAATCCGGTGCAGATCACGCTCTTTGTCCTGACCGGGCGCGTGATCGCGCGGCGACAGAATTTCCTGGATGCCTCGGCAATGGCTTTACTCCTGTGGTGCAGTATCCCCATTATATTGTGTACGACGCTCGTTTCAATTTTCCGCGATACGCTACCGCATTGGAGCGGACCGGGCTTCATTGGCCTGATGCTTGTGGCTGCCGCATGGGTGGAAATCCAGGTGGACAATCCCGCAAGGCGTCTTTACCTCAAAATGCTGAATGCTTGCGTAACTGTGATTGCATTCGTGTTCATTGCCGGCCCTTTACTGATCAAAAGCTATCCGGGCACCATGAGCCCGAAACCGTTCCCCAAAACCGGCTCAGGTGATGCTACACTGGATATCACCGGTTGGGAACAGCTCCTACCGGCTTTTGAGAAACTGAGGAATGATGATATCGTCTCCGGCAAGATACGCCGGGACGCCCCTCTTGTGGTTCATAAATGGTTTCCAGGCGCACACATTTATTATCACGTCGCCTATCCGTTAGGTATGCGCTTCATAGGCGTGGGCGAACTGAACGATTTACATCAGTTCTGCTGGCTGAACAAGCTTTACGGTCGCATACCCGCAGGCGCCGACGCGTGGTACATCTCCCCCTCCAACAACTTTACCAACCCGGTCGAACTATATGGCGATGCGTTCCGGTCCATCGAAAAGGCGGCAACCATCACCCAGCGACGGAACGGGCGTGTCGCAAGATACTGGTTTGTCTATCGGTTGAAAAAAGCGGAACGCGCTGTCGGCTACCAGATTACAGACAGCGTCAGAAGTCATCAACAATAGCACATATTCCATTGATTATCAGTCAAATAAAAAATTATTTTCAAAAATAATCGATCTCCGGTTACATTTTTTTTATCTCCATACAACCATTTCCGGATCTTGCGGCCTCTTTAACCCGAATACGCTAAAAACCATCGCATGACTTCGGAGGCTGATTTGATTTCAGGATGCCTTTTACACGACAGGGTTGCCCAACGACAACTGTACGACCGCTATAAAAAAGCAATGTACACGCTTGCCTACCGCATTACCGGTGATTTTGACGACGCCAACGACGTATTGCAGGACGCGTTCCTGGATGTTTTCCGGCATCTCGACCAGTTCAGGGCGGAAGCGACATTGGGTGCCTGGATCAAGCAGATCGTCGTCAGAAAGTCTACGAAGAAAAAGAAAATGGTGATGTGGCAGAATGTGGAAGACTACACCGGTGAAGTGATCGACTGGGGCGAGTCCCATATCAATGCAGCTCACCTGGAAACAGCGGTGTTATCGCTCCCGGACGGGTTCAGGACCATTTTTGTTCTTTCCGAGGTGGAAGGCTACACACACCGTGAAATTGCCGTGATGCTCAACATTTCCGAAGGTACGTCGAAATCGCAGCTATTTTATGCCAAAAGAAAGCTCCGCGCGATGCTTTCCGCCAACTGACGTTTATAATGGAAACAAATCATAAGACATTACAAAATGCGATCCGGGATCTTCGGGAATACGAACCGGAAGAAAACGTATGGGAGGCTGTCAGGCAAAAAATGAACGATGTTCCGCTCCAAGCCGCATTGTCGCAAATGCCGGAGTACGAACCGGATGAACGGTTATGGACATTAATAATCCGCCAACCGGCACGCCGGCGGTTTGTGTGGGGATATGCAGCCGCGGCCATGATCGTGATTTCTGCAGGCCTGCTTCTTATCAGGACCAAAACCGCCTCACGGATTTCCTATACCGAGGAATTAGTAGATATGCGCCTGCAGACTGACACTCATCTGGTCACCGACGAGCAGTATCAGAAACTGAAGGCTTATTGCGAAACAGAGACCCTCGTATGCGACAGCCAGGATTACAGGCATTTGCGACAGGAATACGAGCGGTTAAGCTCGGCTTCGGAAGCATTGCAGCAGGCCATCGGCAGTTTCAATACCGAGCCGGAACTGATGCGGCAGTTCAACGATGTGGAGCAGCAGAAAGCTCTGATTTTAAATAAAATGGCCAAAATGATTTAGCATCAAACATCATGAAACCAAAACCACATTGGCTTAACCTGCTGACGGCCCTTCTCTGGTGGGTTCTGCTGAACAGTTCGGCGAATGCACAAGGCACGCTGCAGGTAGCCACAAAAAAAATTGAAAGGACTATCGGCGGCCCCGCTGTACGCACACTTTACATCACCGCCGAAAAAGCGGACATCGAAATGGTAACCTGGGACAAGTCCGACATATCGGTCGTCATGGAGCTGTCGGCACGTCACCCCAGCCGGGCTGTTGCTACAGAGGATCTTTCCAAGTTCCAATATATCGCCGACCGGAACGGGAAGGATTATTTTTTACGAAACTACATCGTACTGAAAGACGGCGAAAACAAGCCCTTATCCAATCTCAAAGCGCGCTACACCATCCACTTGCCGCCGTCGTGTGCCGTAGATCTTAAAAATTCATTCGGGACCATCAACCTGAAAGGACTTACCAACCAACTTACCCTGAAAGCCGACTTCTGCACGACCAACATTTCAGAAATAAGCGGCAAAGGACTGCTGAATACCACATTCGGCGAACTCAAAGGAGATGAAATTACCGGGGCATTTTCTTTCGCCAGTGACCACACCAATGTTCGCCTCGAACAAATCTCCGGAGCGGTGAAGGTGGACGCTGTTTACGGGAACGTCGAAATTTACCCTGCAAATGGCCTTACCAGCCTTGGTATCCATTCGAGGAAGGCGGAAGTGACGCTGCTTGCGAAAAACTGGCAGCACTTCGACTACACCATCAACAGCGCTTATGCCACGATGAAACTGCCCAATGGCTTTAAGTGGAAGCGTAACTCCTCCGATTTTAAAGAAGCGTTCTTTTCGAAAAACCAGCTGGCCAACGTTGACATCAATGCCGAATTTGGCCGGGTCACGATAAAATAATGGGTGCTTTACTATTAGTCATGAACAAATAAAATAACCCTCCTCTCCACTACCTGACTTTCAAAAACACTAAACCAACGGCCTATTCGATCATACGTTTACATTACAACTCAATCCCACCCCTATTGTAAACCTATGCAAAAAGGCTTGTTGTTTTTCCTGCTTGTTTCAGCCCGTCCGCTGGTAGCACATGCGCAGGACACCATCCGGATTTCGTACGCAGAAGAATCCGACACACTGACGAAGCAACGCTTCCTCGACCGGTACGACAATGTGTTCATGACCAAAGTGCCCACAAGGCATATGTTTAAAATAGGTTTGTCGCAGTATTACCAGGCCAGGACATTTGCGCTTTCGGAAGATCGGACTTTCAATAATACGTCGTTGCAACTGGGATATGAATTCAAGTTTTTACCCGCATTCTCCATTGCACTGGCCGGGCACCTTCCCTACTACGACCTGAAAACGCCGTTCCGCGAATCTTTCCAAAACACGGTGTTGGATGCCCAGCTGCGCTGGTTTATGGCAATGGGAAAGCGGATACGAACCGGGAAAGCCGCCAATAATTTCAGTGGAAACTACCTTGCAATTTTCTACAATATGCCCAGCACCCGCGACGACGATCCCCGTATTGGCCTTAAATTGGGTTTTCAGAGGCGGTTCCTGAATCATGGCTTCATGGACTTTGCCGTTGCCTTGCAGCAGGGCACGCCGTTTTTCCACTACGGAGTTTTCGACAATTGGGATCTGTCGACTCAGGCCAGTTTCGGCTTTGCATTCGGGGATTGGAAAAAAGCGGAGATCGGGCCGCTCTGCGACGTGTTTTTGTGCGATGAATATCTGTCCAGTCAATGGAAGGTCCGTCTTCCGGAGCTTACCCTGGGGCCATACATGATCAGGACGCGCACCGGCGTTGCTTACGAACAGAAAATCGCGTCGTCAGCATTCACGATCAACTTTCAGCTCAATGCCGATTACAGCGACGGCTTCAATGAAATCAAAGCCCCTGGCCCGTATACCTGGTTTGGGTATGTCAATGTCCGGTCGAAAGAAAAAACGGCCGCGCTTTCCATACAGCCGCGGTACTACTTTCTCAGCAAGGTCCAGCGGCTCCGCGGCAAAGGCGGAAATGGCTTTTCGGGACCTTACGCCGGCATTAACAGCGCCTACGTGTATTACAAAGGGGGCCATCGTTTTTTCCGGTACGAGGCGGAGAATATCAATAGAACAACCCGGGCAATCCACGTCGGCCCCCTTCTGGGTTATCAGCTCCGGCTTTTTCGCCACGGCTATTTCGATTTCAATACCTCATACAACGTACAGGACTACTTGACAACAGACCGAACCGATTTCGGTTTCAAGACTAATATCGCCGTGGGGCTGGCATTCTGACACTCCGGCATCTGTATCAGTATTTCCCAATCCACTACCCATGAAGCTGACCGCGAAACACTGGGCCGGCATTGCTACGTCCGTAATACTGATCCTGCTCTTTCTGATTCAGCATCCTATCGGAAATGAACCTATGACAAAAACATCGCAAATGAAATATTACCGGGTGCGTATCAAGATTACCTGGCAACTCATGAACCTCAGGCAAGAATGCGCCGCTCAGAAAGTGGATGTGGCGCAAAATATGGTTCTTGAAATAAGACAATTGTGGGACGACCGGGATATGCTCTACTACGCGCTTCATAAGCGACCGAGCCCCTTTCCATCCGACAGCCTCCTGATGCTCGAACACCTGATTGACCAGCAGGTTCCTTTGAAAGCGGTGTTCCGGGAAATTGACAGGGTCGCGAAAGTCAATGAAACCAATTAATCATCAACACCCATGAAATACAAACGACAAAAATGGCTCAGAAAAACCCGGCTCGCGGGAAGCCTGTTCTTCACATTCACCATGGCGGGCTGCGGCCATTTCGAATTCAGCCCCAACCAATCATCCGACCGTTCAGCCCCTTCCGAACTGAATGCGCAAAACCTGACCAAACTGCGAAGGAATGCGGAAGATGATACGGTAACCATCGTTTTTGCCGGTGATACTCAGCGCTGGTATGACGAGCAGGAGCGGTTTGTGAGGAAAGTGAACAGCCTGAAAAATATCGATCTGGTGTTGCTGGCAGGGGATATTTCGGATTTCGGCTTGTTGCAGGAATTCAAATGGGTGCATAAAAGATTATCGGCGCTGCAAGCTCCTTATTTTGGCGTTATCGGCAACCACGATATGGTAGCCAATGGCAGGCAGGTATTTGCTAGGATGTTTGGCCCGCTGAATTATTCATTTGTATATAGCGGTATCAAGTTCATTGCCCACAACACCAATAGCCTGGAAGCTCCCGGTCAAAACGTTCCGGACCTCGGTTGGCTTGCCGGTGAACTGCGAAATAACGAGCACGCAAAGTACATCGTTACGGTTTCGCATGTCCCGCCATTCAATACGATGGAATTTGGTGAAAAGTCCGTGCAGCCTTACACGGAGCTCTTGCACAAAACCCCAAACCTTTTGCTTTCCCTGCACGGCCACGTCCACCAGCACCAGGACTTCTACCCTTTCAACGACAACGTGCACTATATAACCAGCTTCTCCTTCGGGCAGCGTGCATTTGTACTGCTTCAAATAATAAACGGTACTGTACTGAAAACGATCGTCGACTACTGATATGACTATCCGTCCGACACTGACTGCGCTCCTCGCAATGGGAGTTGCCTGCGCAAGCCATGCCCAGTTCTCCCGGAAGCTGGTTCCCGATTTTACCCACGTCCAATACGCGGGCAGCAACGGCTGGATGGGCATTGGCGCAGGTTATGATTTGTTCAGGCATCACCTGCGTGCGGGCGTGCAGTACGGGTATGTACCTCCGGACAAGGGAGGGACGTTGCATTTGTTCTCCGGGGCTGTTTTCTACCGGCCCGTCCGGGTCGGTGCAGGCAAGCAATTTTATATAAATCCTTTGGATGTAGGCTTCAAAGTGAGCTATCAATTGGGGAACAACTACTTTTTCCAGCTTCCGTCGCGCTACCCGCCGAATTATTATTGGTGGAAACCGGCGTTACGCCTGCATCTGGCTACCGAGTCGTCATTAACGTATCGTTTGGCCCGGACTGTGGGGATCAAGTCCGTCAGCGCCTATCTCGAACTCAATTCAAATGACCTGTACCTGGTCAGTTATGCGCTGAACCCCGGCTCCTTGGGAATTGGGGAGGTCGTGAAGGCGGGTGTGGGCCTGCGCGCCAATTTCTGAACGATTTAAAGTTGTTTATGCCAAAAAGTGATGCACAGAATGTATCCGGCAGGTAAAGAAGTGATTTTTGTCACTTTAATAAGCACGGACCGTACAAGCTCGTTCAAACCGCCGCTACCATGAAACTTCTACTCATTATTCGCATTGCAGCCGTCGCGATCACATGCGCCATTGTACCGCTCAGAAGCTGGTCGCAGGCCACCGCCGGCAAAATCATCCCGCTCTGGGAAAACGGTGCGCCGGGTTTTGAGAACAAGCGTAATGAGCCGGAATCTGCAAAGGATTACTGGGTCAAAAATATTCATAACCCTTCTTTGCAGGTATTTACACCACCTGCCGGAAAAGCCAATGGAACGGCAGTGGTCGTTTGCCCGGGCGGTGGTTTCCGCCTGCTGGTTTACAATGCCGAAGGTGTCGAACCGGCGGAGTATCTGGCCAAATTGGGGATTACCGTTTTTGTACTGAAATATCGTCTGCCGCGTGAAGAAGGCTCCCCCTACTCACTGGACAAGCACCCGCGCGAGGATGCGCTGCGTGCGATGCGTCAGGTACGCAGCCGGGCGAAAGAATATGGCATCGACCCGGCCCGTGTCGGAATGCTTGGGTTTTCGGCGGGAGGTGAAGTGGTTGCGTCGGTCGCCTACACTTCCGGCAAAGGCGATATCCATGCCAAAGATCCCGTCGACAGGCTGGATGGCAAGCCGGATTTCCAGATGCTGATCTACCCTGGTCCGCTGAGCATTCCCGAAACGGTACCTGCCGACGCCCCTCCCGCATTCCTGCTCGCCGCCAACGACGATCCCTGCTGCGGCGTCACCACTGCCAGCCTGCTCGTTAAATACCGCGAAGCCAAACTTCCGGTGGAAGCACACCTGTACACCAAGGGCGACCATGGCTTCAATATGGGTAACCGCTCCCCATGGCAGAGTATCAAATCCTGGCCGCAACGCATGGCAGATTGGCTGGGGGACAACGGCTATTTAAAGTAAATGTGTATTATACAACCCATTAACCGCCAACGTACCGCATGAAAAACCTTTCCATCCTTTCGATTTTGATCGGGTTAGCAGCCTGCCAACCCAAGGAAGCCAAACAGGAAACATCAGCGGCTCCGAGCGCTGAGAACGAAAAGATCGTCCAACAATATTTCGAGCACTTCAACAACCACGACTGGCGTAAAATGGCGACGATGTACGCGGAAAGTGCGGATTTTAAAGACCCTTCGCTCGGAGAAGGCATGGTGAAACAAAGCAACGAACAGATTATCAAAAAATACGGCGAGCTGCAACAAATCTTTCATGATGTCCGCGACAGCGTTGTGACGGTATATCCCTCCGGGGACAAGCACGTCATCGTCGAATTCATTTCCACGGGCACAGCTCCAGACAAAACCACATTTAAGCTGCCGATTTGCACCATTTTCACGATCGAGAATGGCAAGATCACGCAGGATTTCACTTACTATGACAATTTCAGCGAGTAGCGATTGGTATCCCCTTTTTGTACTGGTCGATTCTCCGGATAAGGTCCGTCACCATTTCGCCCTGCTCGATTACCCATGCGATGTCCCTGGGCGACAGATTCCAGTTTTCGGTCGGGCGAATGTAGTGCAGCACCAGGTCCGTGTACAACCGCTCTATTGCAATCGTTTCAACCGCAAAATCCTTGAAAAACTCGACGATTTGCTCGGCCGTCAATGGATATTCCGTGTTTGTTTTACTGGTATGACCAGGTTGACAAACAATAAGCCTCACTAAAACTCTCGCTCCTGATACGGCAGTCCTTTCCCTTTTTCACAATAATCCTTTAAACTGAGGAGAAACATGGCCCAGTTGTAGTTACACCATTGATAGAACTCGGTCAGCTCGCGCCAGTCGAAATGCTTCAAAACGACAGCGGTGACTCCATTTTTTCGCTCAAACAAATCAAAAGAAACACCGGTACCTATCCATTCGGGGTCGGAATGGGTGCAGAGCCATTCAATGCGTTTGTTTTCAGTTAACTCCATGATTTTCATCAACACGCGATCGTCGTCGCCAAAGCCGAAATCGCTGGCAGCACCGATCTCGTTCGTCACGGTCAAATCCGTCGTCCAAATGCTGCCCAGTCCTTCCCCGGTGGTTAAAGCTTCATACACTTTTGAAATGGGCGCCTTTATGTAATTGATGTGCTCGATTTTTTCCATTATGCTGCTATTGAGTAGATGATAGTTTTGCAAAGCTAATCAACCCAACAAGTGCCGGAGTTGGGGAAATGAGACATTCGAGGGGCTGAACGGGACAACAAATAAAATCATTTACCCTCCCGCAAATACTGTGCTGTAAGAGAGCCTTCCGCTCCTGACAAATCCGCCGGCGTGCCTTCAAACAGAACCTGACCACCCTTATGTCCTCCTTCCGGGCCAAGGTCGATGATCCAGTCCGCGTTTTTCATGACTTCTGTATTATGCTCGATCACGATCACGGAATTGCCCTGATCAACCAAATGGTCGATGATTTCGAGCAAATGGCCGGTGTCGGACATATGCAAGCCGGTAGTAGGTTCGTCCATGACATAGATAGTGCCACTTTTATGGAGCTCACCCGCCAGTTTGATGCGCTGACATTCTCCTCCCGAAAGTGTGCTCAATGGCTGGCCCAGCGTCAGGTAAGTCAGGCCTACCTGGTTCATCGCCGTTAGCTTGTGTACAATGTCCTTGTTTTTGAAAAAAAGCAAGGCTTCTTCGGCAGGCATATCGAGTACGTCGGTAATGGATTTGCCATTCACCTTGAATTCCAGCACCTCGGGCTTGAAACGTTTTCCTTCACAAGTCTCACAAACTGTCTTGACGGGTTCCAGAAATGCCAGGTCGGTGAAGATGAACCCCAGTCCCTGGCATTCCGGACAGGCTCCATCCGAATTGAAACTGAACAGCGAAGGGCTCACATGATTTGTTTTGCCAAACAACTTTCGGATATCGTCCATAATGCCGGTATAGGTCGCCGGATTAGAGCGGATTGACGTGCCCACCGCCGACTGGTCTATTACAATGGCCTCCGGGTGTTGCGAGAGGAAAACCCCATTGATCAGCGAGCTCTTCCCCGACCCCGCCACACCGGTCACGACAGTAAAAACACCTGTAGGAATGTCCACCGACACATTTTTGAGATTATGCAGTTTCGCATTCCTGACCTTCAATGCACCCGTCGGCTGGCGAAAGCTACCCTTAATCCGCACCTTCCGCTTCATAAACCGTCCCGTCGGCGTATCCGCGTCCAGTAACCCTTTGAAATCACCGATGTACACTACCTCTCCGCCCGCATTGCCTGCCTTCGGGCCGACATCCACAATATGATCGGCGACGCGGATCACGTCGGGGTCGTGCTCGACTACGAGGATCGTGTTGCCCTTGTCGCGCAGTTTTTGCAGCAACTCATTCAGCCTGTGCACATCGCGCGGGTGCAGGCCAATGCTGGGTTCATCAAAAATATAGGTAATGTCGATGAGGCTGCTGTTGAGGTGCTTCACCATTTTAATGCGCTGCGATTCCCCGCCTGATAACGTCCCCGTTTCCCGGTCGAGACTCAGATAACCCAGTCCAATGTCGACCAAATGCTGTAACCGGTCGGTGAGCGTGTCAATCATGGGTTTGGAGACGGGATCGTGTATTGTCTGAATGATTTTGACTAATTCCGACACCTCCAATGCCGACATTTCTGCAATGTTCAGCCCGTGGATCCTGCTATCGAGTGCCTTCTGATTCAGACGTGCGCCCTTGCACGCGGGGCAGGCGCCGTACCTGAGAAAACGCTCCGCTTTTTTAATGGTTTTTTCGGAGATTTCGCTGCTGTCCTTCTGAATGTACAACCGGTTGAACTTGTCGACCAGGCCTTCGTACTTGGTCGCGAACGTCATTCCATTGTAGTTTGATTCGTAGGTACCTTTTCCGTACAACAGCATATGCATTTCTTCATCGGAATAATCTTCCAGCTTCTTCTCGCTATCAACCATCCCGGAGAATGTATAAGCCTTCCAGTACCAGCTACCGACAGCGAAAGTCGGGAAAAGGATCGCGCCCTCGTTCAGTGATTTGGTAGGATCGAGGAACTTGTCCAGGTCGACCTCCACTTTTTTACCCAACCCATTGCATTCCGGACACATACCGGCCGGATCGTTGAATGAAAATGTATTGGAAAACCCGGCATGAGGCTGCCCAAGCCTGGAAAAGAGCAACCTCAGCACCGCCGAAATATCAGTAATGGTGCCCATGGTGCTGCGGGAATTTCCGCCCAGTCGCTTCTGGTCGATCACAATGGAGGTGGACAGATTTTCGATCGCATCCGCCTCCGGCTGGCTGATGCGCGGCAGCCGGTTGCGGATAAACATGCTGAAGGTCTCATTCAGCTGGCGTTGCGCTTCCGCGCCGATGGTGTCAAAAACGATGGATGATTTCCCCGAACCGGAGACACCGGTGAAGATGGTGATTTTGCGTTTCGGAATGTCCAGTGAAACATTTTTGAGATTGTTCTCCCGCGCACCGCGGATACGGATGTACTCCTGCTCTCTCATCAGAATGGTTTAAAGTTGGCTAATAGGCAAAAAGGAACGGTAGTATAAAAACCGTTCCTTTTCAGATACAAAATTAAACAAAACCCGCCTTAAGCGCCTCCGCCAGCCGAAAAAATCCATTGCACCGCATAGCGATCGGTCAGCGTGGCCCATTGGCCACTGAATGTCTCGGCAGACAGCGGTGCAGTTACTTCTCCCCGCCGGGCCAGCTTGCCAAAAACAGTCTGAAGCTGCTCCGGTGCGGTAATACTGATCCACAGCGAAATACTGTTCCCCGACGATACCCCATCCTCACCACCCAGGTCTGACGCAAAGAGCCGGACGTGCTCCGACACAAGGCTTGCGTGCAATACCAATTCCCGGATCTCCATCGGAAACTGCTTCCCGCCAGGAGTATCGCCCAGATAGGTGAATTGCAGCTCGCCGCCGAAGCACGACTGGTAAAAACGCATTGCCTCTCTGCAATTGCCGTTGAATGTAAGGAAGGGATAAATCGCCATCAGACTCATTTATTGATTGTAAGCGCGTTCCAACTCGGCAATGTCCAGCTTCCGCATCTGGCCCAGCGCCTGGAACATCTGCCCTACGCGCTTCGGATCACCGCTCTTGAACCATTCACTGATCACGTCCGGCACGATCTGCCACGATAGTCCGAATTTGTCTTTCAGCCAGCCGCACATGCTTTCTTCTCCGCCGTTGCTTGTGAGGGTGTTCCAGTAGTGATCCACTTCTTCCTGATTTTTGCAGGATACAAAAAAAGAAACCGCTTCGGTAAACTGGAACATAGGTCCGGCGTCGAACATATGCATCGTCAGCCCATTGATCTCGATTGAACCCATCATCACCTGATCAGCAGGGAATGGACCGCCCTGCCCCCACTTTTTAAGCGCTTTGATTTTTGAATCGGGGAAAACGGACGTGTAAAAGTTCATGGCTTCTTCGGCGCGGCCGTCAAACCATAGAAAGGGAATAATGCCTTGGGTGGTTGATAAACTGCTCATGGTGTAATGGTTGAAGGTGAATGGTTTAATTCAAAAAAGAGACAATGATAGCTGTCAATTCGGATGCGAGTACGCCGCCGTTATCGCCATCGATAATCAAAATAGGCATTTCAGGCTTCTTGATTTTATCGTTCCTCAGACCGAAAGGCGTACCCATGATTTTCATCTGATGAGTGGTTTGGTTTTTAGTTTGCTGATCGGCCGACGGTACAAAATTGCACGGTTGAACAGAAATTATTAGGGTGTGAATACGCCTATCACAAGGGGGGAAAATGCCAAATGAATATTTTTCTATATTTACACCTTCTAAATCCAAATCGTCATGAAACATATCTCGGTATATGTCCCCCAGTGCTCCTACATTGAAGCCGTTTCACCCGCATACCGGCTTTTTAACACCGCCAATGATTTTCTGAAAGCTTCGGGCAAAGAGCCGATGTTCAAAGTGGAGTTCGTGGGTATGAACCACGATATCAAGGCACAGGACGGGGAGTACACCATCCGCATCGACAAGCTGCTGAATGAAGTCGCAAAAACGGATCTGATTGTAATCCCGGCATTATGTGGTAACCTGCGTGAGTCCGTCGAACTCGACCGGCCGGCCATTCCCTGGATGCTCGAAATGCGCGATAAAGGTTCTGAAATCGCATCGCTTTGCCTCGGCGCATTCCTGCTGGGTGCAACCGGCCTGCTCGATGGAAAGAAATGCTCGACGCATTGGGCCTATTACGATGAATTCAAAGAAATATACCCGCAGGTCGAAGTCGTGGATGGTACAATCATCACCGACGAAGGAAAGGTCTATTCCAGCGGCGGGGCTAATTCGATCTGGAACCTGCTGATTTACATTCTGGAAAAATATACCAGCCGCGACATTGCGATCCTGTCGGCCAAGTACTTCGCCATCGACATCGACCGTGACGATCAGCGGGCATTCACGATCTTCAAAGGCCAGAAAAACCACAACGACGACGGTATTCTCGCCGCACAGCAGTACATCGAAAATAATTACACCGAAAGACTGACGATCATCGATCTCGCCGACATTGCAAGCGTGAGCAGGAGAAGTTTCGAGCGACGTTTCAAGACGGCGACCAACAATACCATTAATGAATATGTGCGCCGCGTGCGCGTAGAGGCCGCCAAGCGGAGTTTCGAAGTATCACGCAAGAATGTAACAGAAGTAATGTACGACGTGGGCTACACCGACACGAAGGCATTCCGCGACGTTTTCAAGAAGGTAACAGGACTGACACCCATCGAATATCGGAACAAGTACGCCAAAGAAAACTAGGACAGTTCATTTAAAGCCCCTTTTTTCCTTTCCGTGCCCTGAAGCGGACAATATCTGCTCTTTACGCGCGCGCGCCTCCGCCCATGCCTGATCGATGGCAGCGACCCATTGCCGGTACCCTTCAAAGTCGCTCTCCGGGATGGCCTGCCCGTTGATGAGAAGCGATACCAGCACATTATCCCGGAATACCGGCTCAATAACCTGCCCCGCCTCATCCCGGACGACCATATGCCGGTTGAGAAGATCATGGTTATTATCGATAAACCGAATGCTGACGATTCGGCCCAGCGTGTCTGTACCGCTTTTCGGCGCTATTCCTGACACAGTACCGCCCGAATGCAAGGCGGCATCGCGAACGGGTTTCGAGACTTTCGGGTTTATTTTCCCGGCCGGAAAGGCAAATGGCGATTTCGCTGTTACGCTTCCGGCATCCCGGCTTTCAACCTGATTCGCATGGACGGTTTTCGGTACAGACAAAAGCGTTTCCCTTTTCACCCGCGGCATGTAACTGAATGCAGAAAAGAGCAGAAAACCGGCCAGTAACAAGGATACTTCCCACGCATCGGGACGTCTGTTCCGTTGGTAAACAAGTCGGTTGAACCTGCTCATCAACGCATTGCCGCGTAAGCCTAGCACAAATGCGTTTGGCTCTTGAACCGGTTGAAAAGCCAGCAATGCTTCCAGATAGGTGCTTTTACGTTGACAATGCACCAAAACCATATCGTCACAGCAAGCCTCCCGTTCCTCCCGGATCAGTCCGGAAAGCCACAGCAGCCCGGGATTGAAGAAAAAGGCCGCTTCCAATAGGCGCTGGATCAGGTTGATCAGATAATCCCGTCGGAAAATGTGTGCCAGCTCGTGCATCAGAATCGTATCGATCTGCCCGGGCGGCAGTTGTAAAAGCATCCCGACGGGAATCAGGATCAACGGTTTGAAATGACCTATGGTGACCGGCACTTTCACCAGCCGGGATTCCAGCAGTTTAACCGGCCTGGTAATGCCCATTCTGGCAGCCAGCATCGCCAACCGGTCGTCCCATTCATCCAGATTCGGTTCGGTAGCACTGCCGCGAATGCGCTTGACATACAGCAGACCGCCGGTCAGTTTGAGGGTTTTGAAAAAGAAAAAGAGTAGCCATACTCCAAAAATAGGTATCGCGTACTCATTCACCCATCTCGCTGCTGCATTTCCGGCAGACTGATCCGCACTGAACAAAACAGGCATATATTGCTCGGTCAGAGTGAGATGAGAGAGTGCCGACAGGTTTGTTTTGATCCCGGAAATTTCCCGTAACCGCCATTCCTCTGCCAACACCGCACCAGTGCCCCACGCGAAGGCGATCAGGCAGCCGCAAAGCCACATATAACGCACCCATGCGGCACTGCGGCGCGTGAGCAGCATAACCAATGCGGCCGCCCCAGCGACCAAAACGCCGATCCAGAGCGAATGGATCAACGTCCAGCAAACAGCCCGGACAGCCCCTTCCGGCCACGAAAATGTAAAATCCAGCATTGCATCTTAGTTTTTTTGATCAATCTTCTTGATTACCTCCTTAAACACAGCCATCTCCTGCTCCGAGATCTCCTTATTGCCCAGGAGCTGCATCATCAGCTTACCGGCCGATCCGTTGAAGAGCGTATCGACAAACTTGTCCAGCAAAAAACCTTTCGTTTTATTCTCTTCCTGGACAGCACTGTAAATGTGCCTCGTCTGACTTTCATCCTTTTTCAGCAACCCTTTTTCGACCATGATCTGCATCAGTTTCAACGTCGACATATAGATCACCTGCCGCTTGTGCGCATTCAGGTGATCGTTCACAAAACGGGCAGTCGACGGGCCAAATTCCCACAGCACCTGCAATATTTCCAGTTCCGATTTGGTCGGTTCCACCCGCGGTTTGTCCTGATTTTTATCTTTCATATTCCAAACCTAAGAAAAATTTCTGAGAAAAAGTAGGAAATAATTCTTAGATATAAGAAAATATTCTTACCATTGCGACAATACTGAAAATCAATTCATTATTCTAAGAAAAAATTCTTATTAAACGAGTTAAACGAGCCCAATGTCATGAAAAGGAACTTCTTACTTTTAGTTATCGGACTACTGAGCCTCCCCTGCTTTTCACAAAATACCGATTCCCGGAACATCGATTCCCGGAATGCCGATTCCCGGATCGCGCGAATCGATTCGTTTATGACGTCGCTGGCCACGCATCAACTATTCAATGGAAATGTGCTGGTCACGGAGCAGGGCAAGCCTGTTTACCAAAAGTCATTTGGTTACTTCGACCGGGCAAATCGCGTGGTGCATTCGGACACAACGCGGTTCAATCTGGCATCGGTATCCAAGCCCTTTACGGCGATCGCGGTACTGCAACTGGTCGAGAAGGGAAAAATTGCCTTGGATGAACCACTCCGCCGTTATTTCGATGACTTTGCGTACCCGGACATAACCATCCGCCATTTACTAAACCAGACCTCCGGCCTTCCGGTCCTGGAACGGTATGAGGAGGAATATGTGCAGGCGCATCCGGACGAGCTTATTACCAACCAGCAGGCTTA
Organism: Dyadobacter ginsengisoli DSM 21015; assembly: GCF_059568735.1. Classification (NCBI taxonomy): domain Bacteria; kingdom Pseudomonadati; phylum Bacteroidota; class Cytophagia; order Cytophagales; family Spirosomataceae; genus Dyadobacter; species Dyadobacter ginsengisoli. The sequence goes on along the minus strand of NZ_JCANTY010000001.1, from coordinate 960,472 downwards.
CGCTCACCTGATGGCCGCAAAACTGCCATTGCTTTTCAAATCGGGTGAAAACTGGCGGTACAACAATGCAAACTATGCCTTACTCGCGCTGCTTGTGGAGAAAGTAAGCGGAATGCCATTCCACAGATACATGCGGGAACGCGTGTTTGAGCCCGCAAACATGCAGCATTCGTATGTACGGCTGCCCGGTATGCGCAACACAACCCGTTACGTTCGCACGAACATGTACACACAGGTCTACACGCAGGTGGACTCACTCGACCGCACACGGGAGTATACCTATTACAACCTCGGTGCATTGTCCGGCCCCGGCAATGTGGTCAGTACGCTTGCAGACCTTCAAAACTTCGACCGCGCATTGCATGGGGAGAAACTGATCAGCCGGAAAACAATGGAGGAAGCATTCAAACCGTTGGTGCTCAATTCCGGTAAAACGTTTTTCATGGGCGCCAGCACACGTTCCTATGGGCTCGGATGGAATGTCTATACCAGTAAAACCGCGCCTTTCGATCGTTTTGCATTTCACGACGGACACATCGTCGGCCTGTCAACGGTACTTCACAAAAACCTGAGCCGCGACCAGACCATCCTGCTTTATGACAATGCCGACAACAACCCGATCCAGGTTATGATTGGCGTCTCCAACATTCTGAACGGTGCCGCTCCTCCGTCCATCAGGCTGACAAAATCCCTGGCGCGTATCTACGGAGAAACCCTGGCGACCAAGGGGGCCGACGCTGCCGCCGCAACATTCAATGCGCTGAAAAACGACAGTGCCCATTACCATGTCGACGAACTGGAAATCAACCGACTGGGCTTTGACCTGCTGCGAGCCGAGTCTCCGGTGTTGCAAGCCTGCGCGCTCGAAGTCTTTAAGATCAACACATTATTGTTTCCAAAAAGCGGCAATGCATATGACAGCTATGCACACGCGCTTGCCAAACTCGGGAAAAAGGAACCCGCCATTGCCATGTACAGAAAGTCGATCGCCTTGTCACCGGGTAATGAAGACGGTAAAAAGGCGCTGGAAAAGCTGATCGCATCGGATCGGTAATAAGTGCCTTACCGTCCTGGAGCTGGCTTACCGGTAGATCAATAAATTTGCGGACTCCGTGGATTCCATGCAAATTTGCACGACCAATTCGGACCATAACCAATTTATTATCTCACACTTATGTCAAAATCCATTTTGATCGTCGTGCTTTCATGCATGATCGGTTCTGCGCACGCGCACTCCATCCTTACAGCTATGAATGGTAAAATCAGTTACACCGAAACCGTCGACTGTGGCAGTGTTTCACTCACCGACATTTTTCGGCGCGCCCGTTTGTGGATCAGCCAGGCTGCTCCGGACAACAAAACGCTGGTTTCCGATAAAGATACCGGCGACCTGGTCACACAGGGGCACATTGTGCTCACGATTCCCCGCTCGGAGAACTCAGCGGGTGGTGTTTATCAATTCCGCTATGTTCTTTCCGTCGAATGTGCCAACCGCAAGTACCGGGCATCGGTTGCCAATGTAGAATTCCAGGAAATGACCAGCAGCCGCAGTACCACGCTGGAAGTTTTCAGTCAGAAATCGGAGAACAAAGCGGCTGCTGCTGAGCTCGATATCAAACTCAAAGCTATGCTTGCCGAGTTACAGGCCAATGTAAAAGATTACAAGCCGTTCTGACCATGAATACCAATCGCATTACAACGTTCCTCCTCGGTCCCGAACTTTCCTGGTTGCTGATGTATGGCGTTATGCTGCTCGTTATAGCGCCTAATCAACCAGCTACCGAGTCGGGCAATGCCCGGCTCGAAACCGTTGCGTGGTTCGTACTGCTCCTGGCGATCATCGTATCGTTTCATCCGCTGACCTGGTCACAGAGCGGATTGGGCTGGTGGTTGCTGCGTATAGGCATTTCCGGTCTGGTCGGCGTATGCGTTATCACTGCCGGTTTGTGCAATGCCATCCGCTATCACGATTCACGCGATTCGGGTGTAGGTTCGTTGTTTGTGCTGATGGTCGTTCTGGGTGTTATTGTACTTTTTATCGGAATGATCGGCACCGGGATTTTCATCAGATTCAAACCCTATGTTTTGCCCTTTTACAAATGGATGGGCATCATCCTCGGCGTACTCGGCCTCCTCTCATTTCTGATCTACCTGATTCCGGCGCCCAAAAAGTAAACCTGCTTATACAACTCAATATTCCCCGTATCCCGATGGATGCCATTATTTCTCCCCAAAAAACCTACGAAGTCCGGTTCAGTTCCTATGAAGTGCGCATGAGCCACTGGATCAACGAACCCGGCATCTACCGCATGCACGATAACCAGCTGATGTTCGAAATGCCTTCAACATGGAGCGCCGACGAAATCCATTGGCTGGACGACTCTACTGTCGAGCTTAAAACCCGGCTCTACCCGGGTCGCGTATATTGCGACCTGAAACTCGACCTTCAAGGCGGCACCGGTACCGCGGCCCGCGGCTCCTATTCCTTCTCCAAAGCGCCCGCAGCGCCACCTCAGCGGTTTGAAGGCACTTTACAGCAGATCATCAACTGGCTCTGATTCCCCCAAACGCATGGAAACTACCAAAGTCCCCGGTTTTGAGCTCTTCATCCTGTTGTTCTTCCTGATCGGCGCCCTTTTTGCCGGCATTTCGTATACGATATACCGTAATAGCCGCAACCTCATCGAGAATGGAATCGAAACAAAAGGAACGGTGATCGACCTCCATCGTTTGAAACCCCGTGAATATCCCCTGGCGCCATCGATCCGCTATTTTACCAAAGAAGGAACGGAACGTGTATTTCACAGCTCGGAAGCCCGCAACCCGCCCGCTTACCAGATAGGGGAAGAAGTGACGCTCCATTACGATCCCAAAGATCCGGAAAATGTCCACCTGCAAGGCAATTACCTCCTGGTCTACGTCTTCGCCGGAATGGCCTTGGGGTTCTGGCTTTTTTCGATATGGTATGTCGCTGGTGCGGTACGCGTCATTTTCCGCTGGCTTTTCAGCTAAAAGGTCATTGTTTACCGGGCTGCCCGAGCTTCACAAACTCCGCAACGGACTGCTCGCTCACCCCGGTTTCAATTTGCGCATCCGGCCGTTTTTTCCGTGCTGCGGCAACACCGTCATCGGTGATTGCGGATTGCCACACAAATATCCTCTTCAAGTTCGGGTTATCCGCCAATTCCATCAAGCCGGCATTGCTGATCTTCGTGCCGGTCAGGTTTACATACTCGAGATTGGGCATATTACTTTTCAACGCGGCCATCCCGGCATCGGAAATTGCAGTATTTTCAAGATAAATCCGTGTTAAATTCTTCATCACACCCATTTCCTTCAACGACCGATCGGTAATACCGGTATTTCCCAGTTTGAGGGTTATCACCTGTTCTGAAACCGGTTTTAGTAACGCCATTTGCACATCGTTAAAGCCGTTGTGATTTACAGCGCTTATTTCTATCACATTACTGTTACTGGCAACGGTACTTACCACTAATCCTTCGTTCCTCAGTGCATTCAATGCTCCTTCCGGAGCTGGCCGAACCTGAACGGCTTTGGCCGCGACCTGCTTTTCCCCGCTTGTGGTATTTAAATTTCCGCCTGTGTCTTTCAATACCGCCAATGCGGGTTCAACCTGCTGCGTTGGTTTCAATTCCTCTACGCGCTTGTCCTCCGGCGCTCCCTGATCGATCCACCATGAAAGTAATGTGAGCTCCTCCGGTGAAAGCTGCGTTTTCCCTTTTGGAGGCATATGCAGCTTGTCATCCTCGGGAAGAAGGCACCGTTTGATCATTTCGCTTTCACCCGACTTCCCGCCCACGAGTGCAGGGCCATTCTCCCCGCCTTTGAGCAAGTGGTCCAACCCATCCACGCGCAGGTCTCCCTTCCGCTTGCCCTGACCGTGACAGCTCGCGCAATTGTTTTGCAGAATCGGTTGTACAATGTCACGGTATACCACAGCCTTTTGGATGTCGGAAATGGGTTGCTTTGTTTGTCCGCGCGGGGCGGCAGGCTCCATGCCTGCCAGGCTTCTGATCGGCTCGGGGGTAAGTTGGGTAAGATACTCTTCTCCGTGCGTCAAAGAGCCGCCGTCATGCCCGGTGGCCATGGTCAGCAACAATGCAATTGCAAGAAGTGGCAGGTACAGCCCGGAAGTAAAAGCTGCGCGGGAACGGAACACGCCCGATTTCAGGAACCAGCATAGCCAGGTAACGGTGGCGAGCACAATACCCTTCCACATATGATTAGCCAGTAGCACTTCGTCATATCCACCCGGGGACGCCAGCATGTACCCCAATACACACGAGAGCGTGGCCCCGAGCGCGGAACACAGCAGCACTATATTCACAACCGCCTGGTCAACAACTTGTTTACCGGTCCTGTCCAATACTTCAAGAAGAACGACAATCAGAAAAAAACCGATTGGCAAATGCACAATAAGGGGGTGGAAGCGCCCCAGAAAGAGCGCCCATTCGGAATCAAGCAATAGCATCATATCAGGATGTCAGGTCAATAATGGTTTTACAACTTTACCGTGTACGTCGGTGAGGCGGTAGCGGCGCCCCTGATGTTTGAAAATAAGTTGTTCATGGTCAACGCCCATTAAATGCATGACAGTGGCCTGAAAATCGTGCACGTGTACGGGGTCTTTGATAACATTATAGCCAAAATCATCGGTCTGTCCGTATACAAAGCCCTTTTTGACACCCGCACCAGCCATCCAGATCGTGAAGCTGCGCGGATGGTGGTCGCGTCCGTAGTTATCACGCGTGAGTTTACCCTGCGAGTAGGCACCGCGGCCGAACTCTCCACCCCACACGACCAGTGTTTCGTCCAGCAATCCGCGTTGCTTCAAGTCCGTGATCAGCGCGGCAGACGCCTGGTCCACACTCTTGGCCATGATCTTGATATCGTTCGGAAGATTACCATGCTGGTCCCAGCCCTGGTGATAAAGTTGTACGAATTTGACATCTTTTTCGATGAGCTTCCGCGCCAGCAGGCAGTTCGCCGCGAATGTGCCCGGCTTGCGCGATTCCTCTCCGTACAAGTCGAAGATATAGTCGGGCTCGTTGGAAATATCCATGGTTTCCGGCACGGCGGTCTGCATCCGGTAGGCCATTTCATATTGCGCCATCCGGTAGTTGATTTCCGGGTCAAGGATCTTTTCAAATTGCCCCTGTTGCAACTTGGCGAGCGAGTTGAGCATGCGCCGGCGACTGGTACGATCGATACCTTCCGGATTATTGAGATAAAAAACGGGATCCGGGCCCGAGCGGAAGACAACGCCCTGATGCACTGAAGGCAAAAAACCGTTGCTCCACAGTTTGGCATACAATGGCTGGTCGCCTCCTCTTCCTTTCGACAATAATACGACGAATGAGGGCATGTTCTGGTTATCGGAGCCCAGCCCATAACTCACCCACGAGCCCCAGGAAGGACGCCCGCCCTGCTGGCTGCCCGTCTGGAAGAACGTCACCGCCGGGTCATGATTGATCGCTTCCGTAAACATCGAACGGATGAACGTCACGTCGTTGACGATACTCGAAGTATAGGGCATCAATTCGCTGATCATCATATCATTGTCCCCATACTTGTCGAATTTGTAGCGCGACGCCGCCAACGGGAAACTGCTTTGCCCTGCGGTCATCCCGGTGAGGCGCTGCCCTTTCCGCACGGATTCCGGCAGGTCTTTCCCCCACATTTCTTCCAGTTTGGGCTTATAGTCAAACAGCTCCAATTGGGAAGGTGCCCCGCTTTGGAACAGATAAATGATCCTTTTGGCCTTGGGAGCGAAATGTGGATGGCCGATCGGCAATCCCGCTGCTTCCTTCCCGGCTTCGACGGCCTTCTTGGCCATCGAGTTATCTGCATTTAAAAGCGATGCCATCGCCGCCGCACCAAGTCCCAGGCTGGTTTTCGACAGGAAGTTGCGCCTGCTCAGCTGTTCGTGGACATGGTTTTCAAGTTCTCTGTAAAAGCTCATTATTCTGATTTTTATCGCTTGATCAAAAATTCATCAAAATTCATTACCGTACTGGCCACGATTGTCCCCGCAGCCAGTTGCGCCGGGTTCAGGGATTTGTCCAGCGGATATTCACCCACGGTCAGTATCGATTTCATCCGCTTCGGATTATGGCTGAAATCCTTCAATTCCTCGTCGTACAATTCTTTCAGGATCACTCTTTCTTTCACGTCCGGTTCGCGGCCCGTCAATGCGGTGAATGCATAGTCGATTTGCTCATCGATCGTCTTGCCCTTTTTCAGCATATTTTGCGCCAGCACCCGCGAAGCTTCCACAAACTGCGGGTCGTTCATCACCACCAGTGCCTGCAACGGTGTGCTGGTCTTTTGCCGTTTGGTAATGCAGAAATGCCGTTCCGCGGCATCGAAATTGAGCATCATCGGCGGTGGCGAACTACGCTTCCAGATCGTGTAAAGGCTCCTGCGGTAGAGGCTATCGCCGTGTTGCTGCTTGTAAGTAACCTCGTTACGGGTCGCCAGCGCCTCCCACAGGCCCGCAGGCTGATAGGGATATGCGCTCTTACCTCCCACCCTGCGCGTAAGCAAGCCACTCGATGCCAGAGCATTGTCGCGGATCTGCTCCGCGCTCATGCGGTAGCTCGGGCCACGTGCGTAAAGGCGGTTATCAGGGTCCGGGTCGTTGGCATTCGTGTGGGACGATTGCCTGTAAGTCGCCGAAGTGACGATCAGCCTCTGCATGGCTTTCACATTCCAACCCGATTCACGAAACCGGGCCGCCAGGTAATCCAGCAATTCGGGATGCGTAGGGAGCTCGCCCTGGTTACCAAAATCATCGCTCGAAATCACCAGCCCTTTCCCGAAATACATCATCCAGAAACGGTTCACAGTTACACGGGTAAACAGCGGATGGTCTTTATCGAGTAGCCATTTGGCAAGGCCCAGGCGATTTTTGGGATATTCTTTCGGGATCTTGAAGAATGCATCGGGGGTATCCGTGGTGACCGGCTTACCAGGCGCATCATAGGCGCCACGGTTCAGGATGAAGGTCTTGCGCGGGAACTTCCGCTCCTTCATGACCATCACGTCGATCTGCTTGTCCAAGATCTCGGTTTCCTCGCCGATCATAGCACGGCAACCGGCCATTATTTTCCTGAACCCGGCGTCAATATTGGTCAGGTAATAATCTCTCAGCGATGTTACCTGATCGGGTTTCAGCTGCGCCGGAGGGGTTTTAAGTGCCGTTAGCAGTTCATTATTCAGCGTGTACATTCCCCTCATTTCCAGCGGACTGATCGCCCGGGTGTAGATCCTGAACTCATCTACTTCGAAATTCTTGGTCCGCTGATCCGACAGGCGCCCGATATTGAGTTTGTCGACATACCAGTTGGTTTTGTTTTTACCGTACAGAATGCTCTCTGTGAGGTGGTCGTTGTGGACTGTCACTTTTGCCTGCTGCCCGTTTACAAACAGTTTCAGTCCGGCGGCCTTGCTCATCCCGTCGTAGGTAAAGCCCAGCTGCGTCCATTTGTTCATCGGGAATTTATCCAAGGTTTGTATTTCAATGGCATTCTCGGGCCATACGTGACTGATTGTCAAACGAATGCGTCCGTCTTTTTCGCGGAAGACGTTCCAGCCGCGGTAGCCGTTCATGACGCCGTTGGATTTGTGCAGCAGCGAGCCGCTCACGGAAGGATCGTGCAGGTTGAGCCAGATGCTGATGCTGAATGGCTGGTTCCGTTCGAAGAATGCGAATTTATCGCCAAAACTCACCGCATTCTCCCCATAAATATAGCGCGCCTTGCCTACCCGTCCGTTCCGCGAAGCCACATTGGAAAGGCTATCGTCCCCCTCCGCATGGGCTTTGTGTTTCGGATCAGCCAGGTTCTGAAACTCTTTGCCCTTGGGTTCGTCGAATGTAAAATGGCCCAGCAGGTCGGCCTTTTCGGGAAGTAATGCTTTTTCGGGCGCGGTTCGTGCGGTTACCAGCCACTGCTGGAAGTTACGTTCATAGCCGGCAGCATTGGTTTCGATTGCCGATTGCTCCCGGGCGAGGTTCTGGTGAATGAATTTCAGTTTTGCATCGGCTTCCGGCGTGGGCAACGTAACGGCCGGACTGGCTTCCCCGTTGTAAGGGATCTGCCCATTCTCATCGTTATTATTAAAGAATGCGTAAAGCGAATAATAGTCTTTATGGCTGATCGGGTCATACTTGTGGTCGTGGCAGCGCGCACATTCCACGGTAATGCCGAGGAATGTCTTGCCGAAAGTATCGACCCGGTCGGAAACATAGGCCGCACGGTACTCCTCCGGAATTATCCCTCCCTCCTGGCTCTGCTGGTGCATCCGGTTAAATGCCGTCGCAACCATCATGTCCCGCGTCGGATTGGGCAACATGTCGCCGGCCAACTGCCAGGTTACAAACTGGTCGTACGGCTGATTTTTGTTGAACGAATTGATCACCCAATCGCGGAAAGGCCATGCGGTGCGGAGCCCGTCGTCCTGGTAGCCATGCGTGTCGGCATAGCGGGCAGCATCCAGCCATGGCACGGCCATATGTTCGCCATAATGCGGCGATGCGAGCAGCCGGTCTACTGCCTTTTCGTAAGCATCGGGTGATTTATCATTCAGGAAAGCATGTACTTCTTCCGGCGTCGGCGGCAGGCCGGTGATGTCCAGCGATACCCGTCGCAGCAATGTCGTTTTATCCGCCTCGGGCGCTGGTTTCAGATTCTTGTCTTCCAGTTTTTTGAGAATAAACCGGTCAATGTCGTTTTTTCCCCATTTCGCATTTTTCTCCTCAGGCAGTTCCGGTCTGGTCACCTTCGTAAAAGCCCAGTGCGGCTTGTACTCGGCCCCTTCTTCTACCCAACGGATCAGAATAGCCTTTTCGCGGGCGGTGAGCGACAGATGCGATTCGGGCGTTGGCATGATCACGTCCGGATCCGAGGAAAGAATGCGGTGCACCAGCTCACTGCTTCCGGGTTTTCCGGGTTTGATCGCCTTCAATCCGTTCTCGCCGGTTTTTTCGTAGGCAACCTTGGCCACATCCAGCCGTAAACCGGCCTTCTGGTGGTTAGCGTCAGGTCCATGGCAGGCAAAACAGCGATCGGAAAGGATCGGTTTGACATCGTAGGTATAGTCAACCGGTGCAACGAGCGTCGCCATTTCAGCAGCTACATCGTCGGGCAGGTCCACCTTCTTGTCGCAGGAGATGAAAATATATCCGGCAACCGGGACCATCAAGCAATATTTTAACCAGGTATTCAGCATTGATAACAACTATTAATGGGTGGCAGGCATGTGAAGCGCTACATCATATCAAAAGCACATTCATCCCTGTTCCTTAATCTAATTTAATTCATTTAATGCCGATCTGCAAGGCACTTATACTCCACAGATCGGCATAAGTATCTAGTATCCCGGATTTTGAACGAGCGAAGCCTGTCCACCTTTTGTGCTGTAAACGATGGCCTGCTGAGGAATCGGATAGTATTGGTGCTTCTCCTCAAACTTCGCGCCGCTGAGATAGGTCCGCAGGTTTTTCTCCTTGTCCAGATAGGCATTCAGGACCGGCACCGCGATACCCCAGCGAACCAGTTCGAAAAAACGGTGCCCTTCCATGGCAAATTCCAGCCGGCTCTCGAAGCGCACCGCATCACGGGCGGCGGAAGCGTCTTTCCATGGATCGTTGTAAAGCCCTACCACATAATTGGCCGCTGCCTTTCCGTCGTCGGTCTTCACAAATCCGTCGGGGTTACCCGCACGCTTACGTATCATATTCACGTACTCGCGGGCTTTTTCAAGGTTACCCAGCTCCACTTCACATTCGGCCAGCCACAGCAGCACATGGTCGTAACGCATGAGCCGGTAATTATTGGTACTTAACCGCGGATTGCCTGTCTTACCGGATTCCGCTTTGCTCACGATCTGCTTTTTGGATGAATAGGGACCCGCATAAGATTGGTCACGAATCCAGAAGCGGCCCGGATGCACTCCCCAGTCAATGTATGGAATGCCGCGCCGACCCACCGTCCAATCCAGCCGGGCATCGAGTCGGCCTGTGTAGGGTTCGAAAGGCGCAGACGACAATAATCCCTCGTCATTTTTCACATCCACATCATTGAAAGTCTTGATCATAGGCAGACCTTTTTCGTCGGTTTTATAGGCATTCACCAGATTCTGGGAAGCCTGGTAGAAACCACAGCATCCGCCGGGACCGTTGGGATACATATATGTGAGCTCGTCGCCCTGGTTCCCACCCGACCCATCCGCCGCAGTGACCGTATATTGTACCTCAAAGATCGACTCGGGATTGTTCCGGGTTTCCGCCGCGAAATTATCGTGAAAGTGGTCCACAAGCTTGTACTTTCCGCTCGCCACTACTTTCAGCAATGCCTCCTTAGCCGCAGTTAGATGCTGCGCATTGGGCTGGCCCTTCGGAAATCCCTGGTACATATGGCATTTGCCGAGATAGGCCAGTGCCGCGTACTTTGTGGGCCGCCCTGGCTGGGTTTGCGTCTCGGGCAGGTTTTCCGAAGCAAATTTAAAATCCTCCTCGATTTTCGGCCACGCGTCCACAGTGTTGGGTATCAGCACGCTTTCCGGGTTTTCCGGATCCCAGGTCTGTTCATCGATGTATGAAATATTGCCCCACATTTTCTTGGCTTCGAAATGATAATGTCCGCGCAGAAAGCGTGCTTCGGCCTGTATCCGCATCCTGCGCGCCTCGTCCATTCCTTCTACTTTGGGCAACGTTTTCAGCACATCGTTGGCACGCGCAATGCCGTCGTACAACGTCCTCCATTTTCCATAAATGTGGGTATTGGTCGACAGCCAGACGTACCTTTCGAGGAACGTCTGTTCGGGCTGGTCTCCGGCGTCCGAACCTTTATAGGCATCATCCGACACGACGCTGCCGAAAATCCAGTTTGACACCGCCCCGTGCCAGGTCGTCACGCCGCTTGTTCCAATGCCGTCGAGCAATGCATATACCCCTACCAGCGCTCCTTCTATTCCGGAAGTGGTGGTGATGATTTCCGGGCTGTACTGCCCCTGAGGCCTTTTTTCCAGAAAACTATCGCCGCAGGAAGATGCAATAAGCAATAAAACAGGTATGAATATTTTTTTCATGATCATCAATTTTAGAAACCGATACTAACCCCTACGATGAATGATTTGGGCGTAGGATAAACCCCCTCGTCCACGCCGATCTGCCGGTCGGAACCACTGTTAAAATTCCGCAGGTTGATCTCCGGATCCAGACCGGTGTATTTGGTGAATGTGAGCAGGTTCTGCCCCTGGACATAAATGCGCAGGTGGTCTGCACCGATCCGGCTCAGCATCGATTTTGGAAGCGTGTAGCCCAGCTGGATGTTCTTAAACCGCAGGTAGGAGCCGTTTTCTACGAAGTAAGTGGAAGGCTCTCCGCTTTGTGCATCGTTGGCGTCGAGAATGGGCAGCTTCGCATTCGGATGATCGGGCCGCCAGGAATCGTAAAGCATCCGCGTGGAGCGATTTCCCTGAAATACCTCGAAATCGGTCCAGTAACGTACGTGATTGAAAATATCGTTGCCTTGCACACCCTGTGCGAAAATGGTCAGGTCAAAGTTTTTATAACCTACATTCGCGTTGATACCGTAAGTGAAATCCGGGTGCGGGCTTCCGATATAGGTCTGGTCCTGCGCATTGATAATGCCGTCGTTATTGATATCCCGGTATTTGAACTTGCCTACCCCCTGCGTTTTCCGGCCATCGATGTAAATGTTGGAATCGTAGTAGCCCGGAAACTTGGCGTGGCTTTTCACTTCTTCCTCGTTCTGCATGATGCCATCGATGATGTACCCGTAGAAAGAAGAAATCGGACGTCCGGCGATGGAGCGGGTCACAGGCGGGGTACGGAGCGAGAAACCAGGCAGAAAGTCATTGGGGTTCTGCGGATCCAGCGCGATAATCTTGTTGCGGTAGGTTGAGAAATTGACACCGATGCTGTAAGTCAGCTGCCCGTCGATCGCATTGCCATTGTAATTCAGGCCAAGATCGACGCCCCGGTTTTGCAGGGAAGCGATATTCTGTGCAGGGATAGCGGCGTCGCCCAGGCGTGGGTCGTAGGCTTTGGTATACAACAGGTTTTTGGTTTGACGATCGAATACATCGAGGCTCAAATCAAACTTGCCTTTGAACAGATTCGCATCCAGACCTACATTCACGGTCGACGTAGTTTCCCATTTCGCCTTTGGATTACCAAATCTACCCAGGTCGAAACCCTGTACATAACCAACAGGACTGCTTCCCAACCCATAGCCACTGCTGTTTGGATTGCTTTGATACGTTGAAAATGCATTGAAATCCCCGATTTCCTGGTTACCGGTTTGTCCCCAGCCGGCCCTCAGTTTCAGGTCACTGATAAAATCGACCCCTGCCATAAAGCTTTCCTTCGAAATGCGCCAGCCTACGCTTGCTGCCGGGAAAGTAGCATAACGTGACGCAGCCTGAAACCGCGAAGAGGCGTCCCGGCGCAGCGTGGCTTGCAGAAGATATTTGTCATCGAATGCATAGTCCACCCGCCCGAAGTAGGAAAACAGTGACCACGACGACGATGCATAGCCGCTGTTGGTCGCAGTGGCCGGATTTCCGGCATCGATATAGCGCAGATCCACATTATTGGAAAAGAAACCCTGCCGGTAGGCATTGATGAAATCACCGAAAGAATCGATCGATTCCAGACCTACGAATGCATTCAAATGGTGAGACTCGCCAAATGTCTTATCGTACGTCAGGGTGTTGGTCCAGGTCCAGGAATAGCCGTAACTCCGGTTTTCGCTCAGGCTATTGACGTTCGTGCCGTGGGCCAGTTCAACTTCCACGGGCGTGTAGTATTTCCCGGCAGAGGCCGTCAGGTCGAGGCCGAAACTGGTTTTGGCAGTCAGGTTTTTGAGAATATCAAATTCCGCATAGGTATTTCCAAACAGCCGGAGGTCTTTGTACCCATTTTCCTTATTGCGCACGAGCTGGCCCACAGGATTATTCGCATTCCCCAGGTTACTGCCCAGCGTCCCGGCAAAATTACCGCCGATGTCGTACACTGGGATAATAGGTTGCGCACGATAGGTGTTCGAAACCTGGCTGGTTTCACTGTTATTTCCATAGTTGCCCTGGCGTCTGCCATAAGCCACTTGCAGGTTCTCCCCGATGCGCAGTTTCTTTTTAATGGTGAACTCCGTATTGGCACGTACCGAATAGCGCTTGTAGCCATTGTACATCAAAATGCCCTGCTGATTGAAATAATTACCTGAAAACGAGTAACGGCTCACTTCCGAACCACCCGAAACGCCCATCTGATAATTCTGGATCGGGGCGGTGTCGAATACTTCTTCCATCCAGTCGGTACCCTCCTTATTGGCTTTGGTGATCGAGAATTTGGTTTTGCCAAACTGTGGGTCGGTATAACGGTCGTAACTGTAATTGGCCGGATTCACACGCGGATCACCCGCGGAAGCGCCGTCCGGGATAATGTAATCCGGAATGACAGGCTCCGCTCCTTTTCCGTATTGCGCATGCTCCGGGTTACCGGTTGTGGGATTCACTACATTCGCATTCTTCTTGCTGCGCCACAAGTATTCCCCATATTCCCTGGTATTGAGCAGGTCCATTTTCTTGGCCAGCCTCTGTACGCCGAAATAGGCGTCGAATGTGAATTTCGGCACGCCGGTCTTACCTCTTTTGGTAGTGATGATCACCACGCCGTTGGCAGCCCGCGAACCGTAAATGGAGGCAGAGGACGCGTCTTTCAGGATCTGGATCGATTCGATGTCGTTCTGATTGATCGTGTTGAGGTTACCTTTCGTCGGAACGCCGTCGATGATATACAACGGGTCGTTGTTACCCAGCGTGCCGTATCCACGTACCCGTACTGCCACCCCGCCTCCGGGTGTATTGTCCGTACCCACCGTTACGCCCGCAGCGCGTCCCTGTAACTGCTGCGCGAGGTTCGTTGCCGGGACAGATAGCAGCTTTTCGGCATCGATCACACTCACCGAGCCGGTAATGTCCCGACGCGATTGGGTGGTATAACCCGTCACGACCACCTCACTCAAAGCCTTGATGTCCGGATCGAGCGCGACGTGGATCGCGGAATGGTTCGCGACGGGGATTTCCTGCGAGATGTAGCCTACAAAACTAAAAACGAGTACCGCACGGTCGTCGGGGACCACGATATCGAAACTTCCATCGCCTCCGGTAATGGCACCCTGCTGAGTACCTTTGATCACCACGCTCACGCCGGGCAGCCCCTCCTTGTTATCTGATCCCGTGACCTTGCCTTTGATGGCAATGTCGACGGGATGCAGATAGGGTAATGGAACAGGGTTTAGGAATTTGGGAGATTCTGAAAACGATTCATCCGGCTTGCGGATCAGTATAATGTAATTGCCCGACACCGAGTAGTGAATCTGTAACGGGACGAACAATTCTTTCAATACTTTACTTAACTTCTGATTGGATACATCGACGGTCACTTTCTGATTGACGATCAGCGACGGGATATACGAGAATTTAACCTTCGCTGTTTTTTCCAGCGTGGTCAGCACATGTTTCAGATCCTGCTGCCTGGCTTGCAGGCTCACTTCCCTGTTCAGTATCTCCTGGGCCACGCCGTCGTTGGCAATGGCCAGGCTCTGGAAGAACAAAGACACAAGAAATGGTATGCATGTAACTTTCATCGCAGTTACCAAATATTTAAATGGTATACTATTTTTTTTCATACTTTTACGATGGTTTTTTGGTGTTCACAAACGACAAAGGCCTTCCTCGCTCCCTTTCGGGGGCTTTAAGTTTTGCTTAATGGAGAGGAATTTTTCAAAGCCGGTAACGCTGGACCCGTTCCCGGCTTTTTGCATGCTATCAGGTTCTCTTCATAGGATGGGGTTAAAGGGTTAGGGGTTCAATTGGATTAATGACAACCTTCACTGGAAATAACGACCTGGCCGTCGCTGATCCGGTATGACGCCCCGAGCGTCTGCGTGATGATATCGAGCTTCGTGAAGAATGGTTCGTTGCTGAGCTCTACGCGCAACGAGCAATCCTCCATCACGGCAGCATCGTAGATGATCGGTATGCCATATACTTTCTCCAATGCGGAGAACACTTTACTCACCGGCTGGTTTTCGAATACAAAGCCTGCTTCCGGATCAGGCTTAATCAATTCCAGCGGCATATTGGTAATGGATTTGGAAATAATGTTGTCTTTGACCGAGAAAATGGCCTGCTGATTGGGGGTGAGCAGCAGTTCGGTACTTTGCTCCTTTGGATTTTCGATATCTTTCAGCGGCAGTACCGACACCCTTCCGCTACGCACCAGCACTTCCACATTGGTATCCGTAGCCTTCACAAAAAAACTGGTTCCCAAAACTCTCGTCACCAAACCATTGGCATACACAAAAAAAGGATTCTGAGGATCCCGGGTGACGTCAAAGAATGCCTCGCCGGAAAGATACACTTCCCGTTTTTTGTCCTGAACAAACGACTCCGAATAACTGATACGGCTCGAAGGGGCCAGCTTTACCTGGCTGTTATCAGGTAGTCTCACAGTCATAGGTTTCGAGGTCGCATTGGCGACTTCCTTCATGGCAGCATCGGTTTTGAGTACATAATGCCGACCGGGAGATACTGCCGTCCGTTCATTTCCGGTTTTCAGCCAGAGTGTCCATCCCAGCCCGGTAACCAGCAACATCACGGCCGCTACGGACAGCCAACGCCGGAGCGGCCACACGTCGTTCTGCTCCTCAGCGCCGCTCTGCGTCGTGTGCAGGATGCGCTGTACCTGGTCTTCCAGTTGCTGATCTGTTACGATGGCGATATGTTCCGTCCACGTCAGGATCAGGTCCCTGGCCTGCTGCATAATGATTTTTTTATCGGGATAGAGACGGGCGATTTCTTCCCAAAGACTTTCAGTGGAGTCACTCTGTCCTGTTGCCCAGAGCCGGAAACTGTCGTCCTGCAGGAAATCTTCGAGATCGTAATCTTTATAGTATTTCATAATAAAACACCATAATTGTGGTGTTTACAGGAGGATAATCTGCGAATGCGGGAATCATCATCAAAAAAATGAAGATTTTTTCTAAAAGAGTTCCAATACAAACACAAATACCTGATTATCAAATAAATAAATTTACGATCAGTAGAGGCAAAATGGTATGCCATTTGGCCCGGAAGAGTTTCAGGGCCTGGGAAAGCAGGTTGGCGACCGCCGGCCGCGAAATGTCGAGCACATCGGCGATCTGCTCATGCGAAAGGTTCTCAAAGAATTTGAGGTGGATGATCTCCCGTTGCCGGGGCGTGAGGCTATGCAGCACCGATCCCACCTGCTTGCGACGTTCGTCTGCTGTTTCGATGCTGATCATACGCGTTTCCGCATCCTCATCCGCATGCGGGTAGTCATGAGTACGATCAAAGCCGGTCAGGGCCTGTGCGCGTTCCTTTTCCTTTAACAAGCGGTTTCGGAGGCTTTTAAGCAGATAAGGCCGGATCTGGTCGGTGTCGGCAATGTGCCGGCGGCGGTCCCAGAGCGCGGCAAACAGGTCGTGGATACAGTCGTTCAGCGTATCACGGTCGTGGACAAAACGGGTCCCGTATTCGAACATGGCACGGAATTCCCCCCGGATGATCGCTTCGAAAGCGTCGACATCGCCATCCTTGAATCTTTTCCAGCGTGCCAGATCCTTTTCCATGGTCCGAAAGCGGGCAGTTGAGTGCCCTGGGGTTATCCAATTTCTTTATTAAGTAAAATTAAACCCCGAATTACTGCAAAATTTCCAAGACCATCAGCAGAAAGGCGGCAATTTTTAGGGCTTCGCATATCCCTTGGCAGCATCGTCAATCACCAGCACCCAGTCGTGGCCGTAACCCGATGTAGGCGGCATAAACTTATTCACCGCACCTTGATCGACCTTCCCGGCGTCCTTCACCTTGCCATTTCTGGGATCGTACCAAAACGCTGTCAGCTGTGAACCTGATATTTTACCGGGATTAACCGAGAATGCCTTGCCGCTCGCAGAATACACAAAAAGGTAATCTTTTCCCCGCGTCGCCTGAACACGTTCGGCGGCTATTAATGCATTTTCGACAATTATGGACTGATCCGGCACGCGGTCGGTGATCGGGCGGGATTCGATCAGTCTGCGGACGAATTTCATCTCTGTCGCTCCCGGCAGGTCCAGTGCTTGCTGCCAATACACATGCGGACCGTTTACAGCCTCCCGGTCGGGCGAGTACATTTGCCAGATATCGTGACACCCGTAGGTATGTCCGAAAGCACCCGCGAACAAATCCAGATATGCCGATTTCCGCACGTCATAAGCACTCGAAATCCCATTTTCCTTCGCATTAAAACAAATGGGATGGTCTTCGTATACAGGCTCCCCGTCCAGTACCGGTTTCACGAGTTCGCGGTTGTAGGATCTCTGGATATTTTCATACACCGGAGAATCCCGGCAGTGCCCTGTCTGGAACATGTTGAAATCGAACCACTCGTCCTGGTGAAACCACTCGCTCGCCCCTTCCTTGTTGGGCTGCGGATGGTAGGTCATCAGCACTTTGTCGTTCCCTCCTGCCGCTTCCGCAATTCCAGCGGCCATTGCCCGCCAGATTTCAACGTCACGACTATCCTTCCTAGGCTGGCGATCGCCGCCCAGGACCCAGATCAGGTTTGTTTTGGATTTATATCGGTTTCCGAGCCATTTGCCATAGATCCGCGCATTGTTTTCGTTGAAGATCTCAGGCCCCTTTCCCCAGGTATTTTTAAAAACCTTGTCTCCCCAGGTAGGAAGAAAGGCGATCGTGAGACCATGCTGCGCGGCTTTGTCGATGATATAGTCGACATGCCGGAAATAAGCCTCGTTTGGTTTTGTGGGATCGTTATTTGTTAATGGCCTGTCACCATACGGATTGGGTACCTCCAAACCGTCGAATTCAGCCAGTGCAACGGCCTGGATCACGGTGAAACCTTGTGCTGCTCTTTTCTGAAGATAATAGTCCGCGTCCTCCCGGTTTAACCGGTGGAAGAGCTCCCAGGCCGTATCTCCAAGCCAGAAGAAAGGCTTCCCATCCTTCGCGAGGTATCGCTTGTTTTCACTGAGTGTATAAGTCTGCGCTTTCACCTGGATGCAACAGAGGATAGCAATTACGATGGCCTTTACCGGTCTCATAGAAGTACTTTTATAAGTATACCTGATTAGCATTCAAAGACAGGCACCTGCGATTCTTAATACCCGGCCAACCTATTATCTGTTTCCGGTTTTTGGTCCTGTGTTCTGGTATCTTATCACTATTCGAGCATGTCTACAAAATATTGCTCCGTTAAATAAATTTTTACTTCCAAAAAATTTATTTAACTAATTAAAAATCAATATATTACAAGAAAATGTAGAAGTAAATTGTAGATCACTTATGTAGAAAATATTTGACCGATAAGTAAGATCATTCCTTAAAATCATTATATATCGTTAATATTGAAGTACTATTTTTACAAACCTGAACCGACGTCCTCTCTCTATGAAAAAAACTTCTACATCCTCTGCATTTTCCATTGCTGTTTTACGGGCATCCTCCTGATCGGATCAAGTCTGCCCTGGGAAAACACTTCCCATCAACGCGTATTTCAATTACACTTCGTCGACATCTGCCCATTGCCGGCAGCGCATAGTCAGTGTTTACGTAATCCATCAATCTAACCTATTTTTTCTATGGCAGAACCATTTCTATCTGAGATCCGGATGGTAAGTTTCAATTTCGCGCCAAAAGGCTGGGCGCTTGCCAACGGGCAACTTCTCCCGATCAACCAGAATCAGGCATTGTTTGCCCTGTTGGGAACTACCTATGGTGGTAACGGGCAGACCAATTTCGCATTGCCGGATTTCCGCGGCAGGGTGCCCATTCACTTTGGCAACGGCCATGACCTCGGCGAGAAGGCCGGGCAGGAGGCTCACACGATTACGATGCAGGAGACGCCGCAGCACAACCATGTTGTTAATGCCATCGATTCGGGCCCTTCGAATTTAAATGACCCTACGGGCGCCTATCTGGCCAACACTTTGCCCAACAACTTTTATTCGACGGTCCCGGGTGCACTCGGAGCGCTCAACCCCGCGACTCTTTCGAGCGTTGGTGGAAGCCAGGCACACAATAACCTGCAGCCTTTCCTGGTGATCACCTTCTGCATTGCGCTGCAAGGTATTTTCCCGAGCCGTAACTAGCGTCTGGAAGCTAATTCTATTCTTTTAACCAAAACAAAACCCCCAAAGTGTATGGCACAGCCTTATGTGGGAGAAATCAGACTATTTGCAGGCAACTTCGCACCTAACGGGTGGTTGTTCTGCGAAGGACAGACACTCCCAATATCTGAAAACGAAGTCCTTTTCCAATTGATAGGAACAACTTACGGCGGCGACGGCGAGGAAACTTTCCGGTTGCCTGATATGCAGGGACGCCTGCCCGTCCATCAAGGCAGCCTCGCAGGCGGCAGCACCTATACCATCGGCGAAGCGGCCGGAACCGAAGACGTCACCCTCACAATACAGCAGATTCCATCGCATACGCACGGTTTTCTGGCGTCCGCCAATGGTGCCGATGTGGCAAGCCCCAAAAACGCCGTTATCGGGACTTCCAGCACGACAAACGCCTTTATTGTGAGCACGCCCGCTCAACCGATGGCGCCGCAGGCAATCAATCCGATTGGTGGTAGTCAGCCGCACACGAATGTGCAGCCTTTTTTGTGCATCAATTTTATCATATCCCTGTTCGGGATATTTCCATCACAGACGTAGGCTCCGGCGACGGGCTATTATAAAACTCAAACCCAATCAATCAAAATGGATCCATTCGTAGCAGAGATAAGAATATTTCCTTTCAATTTCCCCCCCACCGGCTGGGCATTTTGTAACGGACAACTGATGCCCATCTCGCAGAACACAGCATTGTTTTCATTGTTAGGAACCACTTATGGTGGTGACGGCAAATCCACGTTTGCGTTGCCCGATATGCAGGGCAATTCACCCATGCAACCCGGCCAGGGTCCGGGACTTTCGCTCCGTGACCTTGGAGAGATGTCGGGTGTGGAAAATGTGACCTTGCTTCAAACCGAAATACCGTTCCATACCCACACGATGAATGCAGCACCGGAAGCTGCGGAAATCAAGACGCCTGCCGGCAGTGCGCTCGGATTTTCCACGCAGGGGAGTATTTATGCCACCGGGGCACCCAATGCGACGATGCACTTCCAGGCCCTGTCGCTGTATGGTGGCAGTCAGCCGCACAATAATATGATGCCCTATATAACCGTGAATTTCTGTATCGCGTTACAAGGTGTTTTCCCGCAGCGCCCCTGACAGGCACTGATCGGCATTTGATCCTATTTTTCTGATTATCGATAAACAATGAAGCTTACCAATACCGCTCTTGCATTAAGGCCGATTACGTCAAAAGACGCTCCTTTTCTCAGCGAAGTTTATGCCAGTACAAGGGAAGCAGAGATGGAGAGGGTTCCGTCCTGGACTGATCTCATGAAAAAGGAATTCTTGAAAAGCCAGTTCGAAGCGCAGCACGAATACTATCAGAAAAATTACATCGGTGCCGATTTCTGGGTTATTGAATTTGAAAACAAAACCATCGGGAGGCTTTACCTCCACGAGAATTTTCAAGGAAGGGGTATGCGGATCATTGACATCAGTATCCTGCCCGAATTCCGGAACCGCGGATTGGGACGGGCTATTTTTAAAGATCTCATGAACAGGGCAGCAGACCTGGAAAGGCCGCTCACTATCCATGTAGAAGCCTTTAATCCGGCCAAGAATCTGTATACCCGCCTTGGATTTAAAAAAATCAGTGAAACCAATGGAGTTTATCATTTAATGGAATGGAAACATACGATTTAAGCCAGGTAACCGCAGCAGAATTTCGGGCCCTGACCGGCGAACCGGTCGTAATCCATTTCGCACAAAATTTTTCCCTGCCGTCCACCATTGTGGCCGTAACTGAACTGAATGGCTATACTCCCCTCGAAAGGAGCTCATTTTCAGTGGAATTTCGGACCAATGGCGATCACAGGGTTATTGCACAAGGGGTTTTCAGGGTGGTTCACCCGAACGGGAAATACCTCGATATTTTTTTGGTTCCCATAGCCCAGGATCCGCTGGGCACGCGCTACGAAGCTGTTTTTTCTTAACCGGGCTGTCCCGGTCACCTCAATATTAGTCCTATGATTCGAAACCTATTCTTCAAACTGAGACCATGAGAAATTTCTACTTCTATCTGGCAGGCGTGGCCTTGCTGGCGTCGGGGGCCGAAATGGTCAGTAAGCGTTCCGGCGACACGCCAACTCCCCATGAATGGGTGGCGAAACCGGAAAGCAAGTCCGACAAAAAATCACAAGAGAAAGTGCCTTTTGCAAGGGCACGGAAAAAATCGGGTGCAAGGGCATTCCTCGCACCGAGCATCACCGCTACAAACACCGACGCCGTCATCAGTGGCGGCGCTACCGCAGGTGGTGTGCTTGAATACACGGTAGTTATCGCAAACGGCGGGCCCGATCCGGCTACCGGAACGACATTCACCGAAACGATCGACATCAATACCACACTGGTTCCCGGGTCTGTGATAGCTAGCCCCATCGCGGTGAATGACAGCTACTCGACCATCGGGAACGTTGGGATCAATATAGATGCGGGTCAGGGGCTCTTCACCAACGACGTGAGCCCTGCCGGTACCGCGTTGAGCCTCAGCGGCTCGACGACCATCACGAGTGCCAATGGCGGAACCGCCACCGTTACAGCCGCTACCGGGGCGTTCACCTACGAACCTGCGGCGGGTTACATCGGTACCGACACATTCACCTATAACATCCAGAATGGCTCCGGGATGACCTCCACGGCGACGGTAAGCATTACCGTGACCAGCGCCATCTGGTTCATCGACGATGGTGCTGCGGCTGGCGGTACCGGAACACTGGCGAAGCCGTTCAATACGCTGAACGCATTCCAGGCGATCAATGACGGAGGCGTTAACCATGCCAAAGACGGGCATTTTATATTCATTTACGCCGGAACCTACAACGGCGGCATCACCGTCCGTAACAACCAAAAGGTATTCGGGCAAGGGGCAGGCACCGCCGGATCAACGTTGCTCACCCTTACAGGCCTTTCTGCTCCCAGCGGCAGCAACCTGCTTCCACCGGTTAACGGCACCCGCCCTGACCTTACCAATACCAGCGGCAATGTATTCACCTTGTCGGGCATAGCCACCGTACAGGGGCTCAATATCGGCAACAGCTCCGGTGCCAAATTTCTGAGTAGCGCTTCCGGATTGTTCACTGCAAGCCAGATCGACCTGACCGGCACCGGCTCCGCGCTTAATATTTCAAACAAACAGCTGGCTGCTACTTTCGGCCAGGTATCGTCCACCGTTTCCAGTGGCACCGTCAGCCCGATCAAGCTTTCGACTGTTACCGGTAGCCTTACAATCAGTTCCGGAACCCTGACAGCGAACAACAGTACCAATATACCGGCACTCGACATTTCGGGCGGTATTACCCTCGCCGTAAACCTTACGGCGGTAAATGCAAACGGGGGAAATAAAGGGATGATCATTTCCGGTACCGCCGGGACTTTCCAGGTGTCGGGCAGCGGAACTACCGCCGGAAGCGGGGGAACTATCCAGAATATCGCGCAACGGGGTATCGAATTGCTGAATACCACCGGCATCACGCTCAAAAACATGAACCTGGTGAATGCCAACCAGAATGACGGTACTACGCCATCAGGCACTCCGACCGACATGGACAACTCAGGTGCCTTCGCAGCAGTGCATGCATTCAATACAAATGGCTTGACGATGGACCGCGTTGCCATCAGCGGAACGGTAGCTCAGGAAGGTATTAACCTTCGGGCTTCCAGTAATTTCAATTTCACCAATGGCTCTGTCGGCTCGTCGGGCTCGCCCGCAAACACGTTCGAAGGCTGTATTTTTGCAGTAAATACCGGAGGCACCAACACGATCATGAATTCAACCTTCACCGATCCGGGAGGCCGTGTAGCTTATTTCGCCAATTTCAGTACCAATATGACATTGCTGACCGTCGACAACTCCACATTCCAGGATGCTGACGGCGCTGCCGGTCTGCAAGTGATAGGTTACGGTACTTCGAATATGAAGGTAAAGGTTCAGAACAATTCAAAATTCCTGAACTGCCGGACTGCCGGTTTTGAAGTATTTGCCAATGATAACGCGTTGATGACAGCCGAAATCAAAAACGCTACGGTCGATCCGGGCAGTGGTGTAGGTCGGGGGATTGATATTTCTGCATTCAACAACGCCACGGCGAAATACAATATAGAAAGCAATAGCGTGAAGCACAACGGCGGAATCGGGATCAACTCGTTTGCAGGGGCGAACGGTTTTGTCGAGGGAACTATCAAAAACAATACAACAAACAACTTACCTGGCTCTAATGCCGTATCCGGGATTGTCGTTTCGACAGAGGGTGTCATCGCGGGTGCTAACCAAGCGAGGGCTACCGTCCTGATCGAGGGCAACACCGTTACGAATGTGCAGAACGTACATGGTATCAGCACGAGCTCAAACGTCAGGGGCGGCTCCACGAGTAACTTTACGTTTCTCAACAATAGTGTTCAGTTAACCACGCCTGTCGCTTTTTATGGTATCGACGTAAATGCACCTGGCGCTGCACTGCCAGATGTTAACAACGCCATAATTTGCTCCAATGTGAACGGCAATGCCGTCACACTCTCGGTGCCTACCAACTTCGCCTATCGTGCCCGGTCCGGCAATGTCGGCTCCACAATACGTTCGCAGGGAAGCGGTGCTACCGTTGTGAGCGTGTGGGATAATGGTGGTAATACACCGACAGGCCGGGCCCTTCAAAGCGGCCCCGGAACATTTACCTTCGGCGCAACGTGTGCGACGCCGGGTGCTCTCGTCTTCGGCCGCGAGGGCGTTGTCGAAGTATTGGAAGAAAAAGGGTTGGTCGCACCTGCAACCACTTCTGTCGAAGAGCAAAAGACTGACGTAGCGATCGCAACGCCAGCCACCGAAGCAAAACCTGAGGTCGCAATCGCAACACCTGCGGCCGTGCCCGTTATCGATGAGGTAACCGAGCCCGTTTCTCCGAGTCCTGCCAGAACCGAGGCAACCCAGGCTGGTGAGACCGTAACGGTAAATGGCACAGGAAGCGGTTTCACGTTACCTGCCGGCAAGAGCACGACCATCAAGTTTAGGGTCACAATCAACAATAACATTCCGGCTTCGGTTTGCCAGCTTTCGACACAGGGCACTGTTTCGGGCAGCAATTTCGCCAATGTGCTGACAGACGACCCAGACGTTGCAGGCTCTAATAACCCGACGGTTACAACGGTGACCTCGACGCCGGTCATCACTTTCTGCCCTGGCAACCAGACATTCTCGCCTGACCCGGGAACTTGTACATCCACACAAACATTCACGGCCACCGCAGATGGATGTCCGGCACCTACCATTTCTTACACCGTAGGCGGCAACCCGATCACATTCCCATACGCATTCCCGGCCGGCCCGACTACCGTACTGGTAACCGCATCAAATGGCATTGGAACCGCCCCTACCTGCTCGTTCACGGTAACGGTAACCCCAACCCCGATACCGCCGGTAACAGACCAGCCTGATGCACAAACGATCTGCGCAGGTGCGGGTGCTTCGTTTACCGTAGCCACTTCGCAAGCGGGCGTGACGTATCAATGGCAGAAAAAACCATTCGGTGGTTCATTCTCGAACATTACGGTGGGATCAAACCCAACTGCTGATGATGCGACATTGACACTTACCAATGTACCTTCCGCCGATAACCAGTCTGAATACCAATGTATTATTTCGAATCCATGTAACAATGTCACTTCTGCGGCCGCGATATTGACCGTCAATCAGATCACGGGTTCTTCTCTGACAGGAACCACTACCGTCAATCAGGGAGCACCCGCGCCGGTCGTGACGTTCGGAGCAACGGGCGGTACCCTGCCTTATACATTTACTTACAAGGTAAATGGCGGCAGTAATCAGACGGTTTCAACCACTGGTGTTCAGACAACGGCTACGGTAAGCCAGCCCACTACTACGGTCGGGCCATTCACTTACGAGCTCGTGAGCGTAACGGATGCACAATCCTGTTTACGGACTCCTCCGTCGGCTCAGACCGCCACCATCACCGTGGCTAACAACCTCACAGCGACTATTTCCGGAACCGCCGACGTCTGCCAGAATGATACGCAACCCGTTATCACATTCACCGCAGTCAACGGTATCGCGCCTTTCACATTCACTTACAAGATCAATGGAGGCACAGATCAGCAGGTAACGACAACCGGGGCAAATACCACGGCGACTGTCAACGCACCGACCAGCGTTCTGGGAACATTTGCATATGCCCTCACCAACGTGAGCGGTGCGGGTGGTGCATCCACAGTGATAGCAGGCCAAACAGCCACCATCGACGTAAACGAAGTCCCTACCATCGCCCTTTCCGGCGCCGAGTACTCGTGTACGCCCGATCTGAATACCTATACTGTTTTCTTCACTGCGACGGCCGGTTCGGTGATCACAACCGACAAGGGAACCGTAAATGGCAATACGGTAACCGGTATTCCAACCAATGAAACAGCGATCATTACCGCCACCCTGGGAACTTGCAAGGCCACTCTGACAGCTTTCAAAAACTGTGCGATGCCTGTGACGCTGGTTGATTTCTCCGGAGCCAGAGTTGAAAATACCGTCTCCCTGAAATGGAAAACATCAGAAGAGACCAACAGCGACCGATTCGAAATTCAACGCAGCACCGACGGCAAGAAATGGGAAACCATCGGCACCCAGAAATCACAAACCGAGAGTTACGTGCTGGTTTCCTATTCCTTTGCAGATAAGAAGCCAATGGATGGTGACAATTTCTATCGTCTGAAAATGGTGGATCTGGATAAAACTTTCGCTTACAGCAAGGTCATCAATGTCCGTTTCAGCGACATCGCGCTGCGATCCGAATTCTACCCTAACCCGGTTTCAGAAGTCCTGAACCTGAAAAGCACAGACTGGAACCAGGTCAAATCCGTTGAACTGCACAGCATGACCGGACTTTCGGTATATCGCTCAGGGAAGAATGTTTCTAAAAGCATTGACGTGAAGAACCTGCCTGTAGGCATGTACATTCTGACGATCACGCACAAAAATGGCGAGGTTACGAACCGCAAAGTGCTGATCAACCGATAAAATACGACACCAATATGCATTCTTAATCGAAATGTTGTTTAGGTTAACGGTATCAGGCGGGGAGTTTCTCTCCGCCTGATTTTTTATATTTGGCTTTTCTACCATGCAAAATGGCTACAACGAAAGCGCAGAGACGTGAAATTGCAATTCATATCGCCATATGGTCGGTTATCCTGTTGCTTCCTTATTTGCTATCGTCGGCCAGCCAGCAATACCGCATTGGCGGCATACCCGGCTCTTTCTTTACGATCGCAGGCGTGATCCACGCCGGCATTTTCTATGTGAACGCATTCTACCTCTATCCCAACCTGGCCCACAGTTGGCGGTGGTGGCTTTATGTGCCCGCGGCGATGCTACTGATCGCGTTCTCATTTATGATCAAATACCAGCTCGTCACCCGTTGGTACCCCGATGTCATGATAAGCGGATCGGGCCAGTTTGTATTTGCCCCTTCGCTTTTCGTGTTTGTAGCCAGCATAGTCTACAGGCGCATCATCGATAGTATCCGGAAAGAACATATCCGGAAAGAACATGAGGCCCAGCAAATGAGTGCCGAGCTAAAATTCCTCCGGTCGCAGATCAACCCGCATTTCCTCTTCAATGTATTGACCAACATGGTGTCGCTGGCCAGACAAAAATCTGACCGGCTCGAAGGTGCCCTGATCCGGCTATCCGACCTCATGCGTTACCTGACGTACGACACACAGGCTTCGCGCGTGACCGTACAGCAGGAAGCCGATTATCTAAAAAGCTATATAGAGCTGCAAAAACTGCGTTTTTCGGACTCAATCCGGATTGAAATGCATGTAAAAATAGACGCCGGGGCCCGTGAATTACCTATTGAACCGATGCTGCTGACCCCCTTCGTCGAGAATGCATTCAAGCACGGCGCTTCCTGGCTGGACGATCCTTATATCGACATCGATTTATCGGTCGCCGACAAGCGGCTCAGCCTCAAAGTAACCAATCCGTACGACAGCAGCCCCGGGAATGCCGTCGACGACAATTCCGGTATCGGACTGGACAATGTACGCACACGCCTCCTGCTGCTCTACCCCGGCAGGCATCAGCTGCACATCGACGATTCCAACCATGTATTTCAGGTCCATTTCAATCTTACCTTATGAACACGATGCGCTGCCTGGCTGTGGACGATGAGAAACTGGTACTCGAACTGCTTGCGGACAATATCCGGCAGGTACCTTATCTCACACTCGTTAAAACTGTACGCAATGCACTGGAAGCTATTGAAATCCTGCAAAACGAATCCATAGACCTGCTTTTCCTCGACATCCAGATGCCACGGCTGAGCGGGCTTCAGTTCCTGAAAACCCTGCCGGACCCACCTTTGGTAATCCTGGTGACAGCCTATGATAAATATGCATTGGAAGGCTTTGAACTGAATGTGGTCGACTACCTGCTCAAACCCGTGAGCATGGAGCGCTTTCTGAAAGCGTGTAACCGGGCTTATGAATTGTTCCGGCTCAAACACCAGCCATCCGCTGCTGTGGCCGGACGAGCGGCAATACCTGATTTTTTTGTAAATGTGGAATATTCGCTGGTTAAAATCGAGGTGGCAGACGTCGCTTGGGTGGAGGGTTTGAAGGATTATGTCAAAATACACCTTTCCTCAACGCCCAAACCGGTCATAACCCGCATTACATTCAAGGCCCTGGAAGAAAAACTACCGGAACCCGCATTCATCCGTACCCACAAATCCTATCTCGTAGCCACCCAAAAAGTCACAGCCATCAAGCGTGATTTCGTGATGATCGGCCCGCATGAAATCCCGGTCAGTGACTCTTTCAAAGACAATATCCGCAAATTTCTGAACACGGGACAGGATTAGTCGTCGCGACAATCGACGGTTTCGTCGCAGCCTCTCCCCGGCTGGTCTACTTCACCTGCACGGCGCGGAAATGCACCATAGCTTTGGTCAAAAAAAACAAAGCCATGATAACCAGCGTATTCACAACCCAGCTATTGGTCGCCGGACTGCTGCTCTCACTGGCAGCGCGTGGGCAAACCCGCATCAGCGGCGAGGTCACAGGCCCGCTCGGCGACCCGGTCCCGTCAGCGAATGTGCGCATCAGGGGGACGAAGACCGGTACTGTCGCCGACAGTCTCGGAAAGTTCAGTTTTATACTTTCGCAAAGGGGCCACCAGACGCTCCTGGTAACATCCCTCGGATTCAAGCCATTTTCACAAAAAATTGCCGTGGCGGACACTGCGCTGACGCTTTCCGTAGTCCTGGAAGACGCCGCCAACACCCTCGAGGCCGTCACCGTAAGCGCGGGGAGCTTCGAAGCAAGCGACAAGGCCAAAGGTGCCTCGCTCACGCCCATCGACGCGTACACGGTAGCGGGCAATGGCGGCGACATTTCCAATGCATTGCGATCTCTGCCCGGTTCGCAGCAGATCGGCGAGCGCGAAGGTCTTTTTGTCAGGGGCGGGACCAATGAGGAAACCAAAATGTTCGTCGACGGTACGCTCATGAAAAACCCCAACTACGCCTCCGTGCCGGGGATTATGCAGCCGGCGCGCATTAACCTGTTCCTTTTCAAAGGAGTGTTGTTCAATACAGGCGGCTATTCAGCCCTGTACGGACAGGCGATGAGCAGTGCATTGATCCTGGAGAGCATTGATCTTCCGGAAAAAAGCTCGGCCAATTTCAGCATTTTTCCATCCAACCTTGGGGCCGGGTTCCAGCATTTGTCGAAATCCAGCAGAAGCAGCTACGGCGGCGGATTCGGGTACAGCAACCAGCATTTGTACAACCAGGTTGTAAGGCAGCGCCCCGACTACTACCAGGGCCCGCAGTACATCAACGGCAATGCGAATGTCCGGTTCAAAACCGGAAAAACAGGGATGGTGAAGGGCTACGTGGCCATTGCCGAAAGTAGGATCGGCATGCGCAACGCCGATGTGGACAGCACGTCGCTCCGCACCGATTTTAAACTCCGCAATCCCAATATTTACGGCACATTAAGCTACCGGACCGATTTAGGAGCCGACTGGCGCGTCGATGCGGGAATGGCGTACACATTTGACAAAAATACGATCCGGAACCGCCTGCTCACCGAAAATAACACGCCTGTTACCCTACCGCATGTCCCGTTCGTGACCAAAAACAGCGACATTTCAGTCGGCTCTCATTTCGCGCAGGGACGGGCCGTGTTGACACGTACTTTCGGTCGTAACCAGGCCTTGCGTTTTGGCGAGGAGACATTTTATTTCGGCGACCGGCAGGTTTACAATGGAAACGTTATGAGCCTGAAAGACCATCTGTCAGCCATTTTCGTGGAAGGAGACCTGCGAATCGGCGAACATATGGCCGCCCGGCCCGGGCTTCGCACCGAGTATGCGTCGCTGCTGCGGAAAGCCGTAATCGCTCCGCGGCTGAGCATCGCTTACCGCCTCGGAAACGGGGAGCAGCTCAACCTCGCTTACGGGATTTTCTACCAAAAGCCCGAAAACCAGTATCTGTTTCAAAATCGGGACCTCGGCTTTTCCCGTGCCGAGCATTATGTTCTTAATTATTCCAAAAAAGCCAACAACCGGTTGTTCAGAACGGAGCTCTACTACAAAAAGTACAAAAGCCTGATCAAAACACAACCCGATATTTCCAACAGCGGCGACGGGTATGCCAAAGGCCTGGAACTCTTCTGGCGGGACAAGAAAACGGTCAAAAACCTCGATTATTGGGTTACGTACACCTACCTGGATACCAAACGGAATTATCTCAATTATCCGGAAAGCATCCGCCCGTCGTTCACCACCCCGCATACCTTCACCGTCGCGATCAAACGGTTCTTTGAAAATAGCAATACCAGTGTGAACGTCTCCTACTCCTACGCTTCCGGCCGCCCTTACTATGACATCCGCGCAGGAGACGACCATGGCACCCGCATTTACGACTCGGGAACGGCGAAGCCTTACAATGTACTGAACCTGCACGTGACAAAACTGATGACTTTTTTCAAAAAGTCGAAGGTAAAAGACTACTCCGGTATCGCGTTCGGCGCCAACAATCTCCTCGGCTCAAAACAGATCTTCGGCTACAACTACGCCTACAACGGGCAGTTCAGAACCCCGATCACCCTCCCGGCCACCCGTCTCTACTTCATTGGCATCTTCATGAGCCTGGGCATCGACCGGACCGAAGACTTACTCGACGGAGGCTAATGGAGTTCAAGAGTTGAAAGTCAAAAGTCACCCATCAAATCAAAACCATTCATTCATTCAAAATTCAAAATCCCATGAAAAGCCTCATCACCGCCATCCTGCTCATTTGCACCGTCGCATTCACTTTTGCGCAAAACGCAGATCACAATGCACAGCTTGAAACCGCTGTGAAGAGACTGGACCAGGCCAGATCCGTTAACGATTTCCAGCAGTTGGAGAAAACTTTCGTACAGCTTGGCAATGCCCAAAAAACAGAGTGGCTACCCTATTACTATGCCGCCTTCTGCAATGCGAGAACCGGTTTCCTGCTCCAAGACGACGGCGAGAAAATCGAGCCTTACAGCATCCGGGGGGAAGCGCAGATCAAAAAAAGCGAGTCACTGGCCAAAAACGACAGTAAAGTACTGGCCGAAATCTACGTTGTGCAGGCGATGATCTACCGGACCAGGGTTTTTATCAACCCGATGACCCAGGGACGTCAGTTCGGACCGCTCTCTGACCAGTTTTTGAAAAAAGCCCAGAAACTCGATCCTGAAAACCCGAGGGCGCAATATCTGGAAGCCTGGACGAAATATTACACGCCCAAATTGTGGGGAGGCGACAAAGCACTGGCCAGGGAACTTGCAGGTAAAGCCATTCAGCAACTCACAGCAACTACATTCAGTATTGCTCCGCATTGGGGCAAAGCCGAAAGCGAAGTGCTGCTTAAATAATCATGCGCTTCATCATTGTTTCACTTAAATTAACAAAACCATGTTTTTCGGATTTTTGATTTTCGCACGCATTCTGTTCGTAGCCTGTATGGTATTCATCATCGGCTACATTTACGGACCGTTCTCCAAACGCCGCAGCCTGACCATCGGCGCACGCATCGCGGCCATCGCCGTCATTTTCGCATTCATAATGATGAACATCTTCGCCTTCCGCGGCGGTCCGTCACACGGCGGGCCCTGGCAGCACCGGGGACATTGGGACCACTGTCCGGATCATCACGAGAATACCGGGTTGAAACGATAGCCGATAGATGAATAAAAAAGGTGCCCCGTCAGATTGGCGGAGCACCTTTTTTATTGCCCAACCCCGAAATCGCCCAATATTTTACCGGGATAATGTAAAAAACGGTCTGATTAAGCGCGCCATTAATGGTTTGTTAACCATTTCTTAATCAGCTCCCGATTACTTTGACCCCATGGTTGGCCAACCGCTTATCATTCATTCCATTCACTATTTAACTACGGCGAGATCCCCGCACCGGCCGTGCAGGGAAAGAGAAACTATGTGTATAAACAAAACGATCAGCGGCCCTGGCGCGGGCCGTACCATCCCAAAACCAATCTATTCATTTACTTAAACGAACAGGAACATTAACCCTACGGTATGAAAAAACAACTTCTATCAAAACCCCTGTGCCGACGCACCTACCAGAGCCTCCTCTGGCACGTTTGTGCGGCATGGTGCCTCGCACTGCTCGTACAGGCAGCCGCGTTCGCACAGACCGCCTCCGATGAAACGCTCATCAGCGGTGAGGTAAAGGATGAAAAAAGCGGCGCAATCCCCGGCGCCAGCATTGTATTACAAGGCACGACGAAAGGTACTACCACTGATGCCAGTGGAAAATTTTCCCTCTCCGTGCCCAGGTCCGGTTCGGTGATCATTGTCAGCTTCCTGGGCTACAAACGCCAGGAAATCGCTGTCGGCAACCGGACGAATTTCAATATACAAATGGAACTCAGCACTGACGAGTTGCAGGAAGTGGTCGTGGTGGGATATGGTACCCAGCGAAAGCAGACACTGACGGGCGCCATATCGAACATCGTTTCAGAACAAATCAAAACCACCACGCACACCAGTCTTGCACAAAGCCTGCAAGGAAAGGTGGCGGGAGTGCAGATCCGCCAAAACTCAGGTGAACCGGGCTCATTCAGCACGAATATTAATATACGTGGCTTTGGAGAGCCTTTGTATGTCGTGGACGGTGTAGCGCGGGATGGCGGTTACGAATTCCAGAAGATCAACCCAGACGACATCGAGAGCATATCCATATTGAAGGATGCTTCGGCGGCTATTTTCGGTATCCGTGCCGGGAACGGCGTGGTGATCGTCACGACCAAAAAGGGTAAGCCGGGCAAACCGCAATTCAGTTACAACATGGTGTACGGCCGCCAGAGCCCTACCGACGTACCGAAAATGACCAGCGCATTGCAATGGGCCGAAATGCGGAATGACGCGGCAAAGAACCTTGGCGAAAACCCCGTTTACTCACCCGAGGAGATCGAGAAGTTCCGCAGCGGTGCGCCGGGTTATGAAGGCACAGACTGGTACAAAGAGACTTTAAACAAATCGTCCAGCCAGCAACAGCATTTCCTCTCTGCATCGGGTGGTGAAGGTGTGGTGACCTATTTTACCAGCTTTGGTTACCAGAAAGAGAATGGATTGCTGAAAAGCGGGGATATGGGCTATCAGAAATATACTTTCCGCTCCAACATCGGCATTGATCTGACCCGGAACCTGAAAGCGGACCTGATTCTTTCAGGGTTGTTTGATAAGCGCGACCAGCCGGGAGATAACTTTTTCAATATCTATAAAGGAACCCGCATTGCGTTGCCCACCGAGCGTCCTTATGCCAACGACAACCCGAAATACCCGGCATTACTCAGTGGTGGCTACAACCCGGTTGCGCTGGCCGAAAGGGATCTGACCGGTTACACTCAGGAGGCTAACAAGTTCTTCCAATCGACGTTCGCATTAACTTATACCGTCCCATTCGTACCCGGCTTGCGGATCAAGGGTCTCGTGGCCTACGATAGCAATAACTACCGCGCAAAATCGGTTTCGAAGGCTTACAATTTGTATACCTACGATGCGGCTACGGACAAATACACCGCCCATGCGCAGCGCAATCCGTCACGCATTGGCAACAACTACACCGACAATAACCGCGTGACTTTCCAGGGTCAGTTATTCTACAACAAAGTGATCGCCCAAAACCATAACATCGGTGCGACGCTGGTATACGAGCAGCAGGAGTCCAAAAATCGCTGGGCCGGGTTGGGACGTGAGTATGCATTTTTCACCAACGACCAGATCGATCAGGCGGGATTAAACAACCAGACTACCAGTGGTTCCGAGTCTGAATATGCCAGCCAGTCGTATGTAGGCCGTCTGAATTATGATTTCAAGGAAAAATATCTGCTTGAAGTGGCCGCGCGCTATGACGGCTCGTATCGCTACCATCCCGATCGCCGCTGGGGTTTGTTCCCGGTGGTATCGGCAGGCTGGCGGGTGACGGAAGAGGAATTCATGAAACGCATTCCTTTCATTTCCATGCTGAAACTGAGAGGGTCCTATGGTCTGGTAGGTGCTGATGCAGGTGCTCCGTTCCAATATGTGCCTGGCTTCTCGCTCACGGGTGGCGGCGGTTATGAGTTTACCAACGGCAACTACACCACCGGCGCAGCCTCTCCTGCGATCGTGAACGAGAAACTGACCTGGTTCAAATCCAACATCCAGGATGTGGGTATCGATGTCGGTCTTTGGGATAACAAAATCGATCTGACATTCGATGTGTACCAGCGCGATCGCAAGGGACTGCTCGCACGTCGGAATGTGTCGCTTCCCAACACTTTCGGAGGCACGCTACCGGAAGAAAACCTGAACAGCGACCGGGTGCGGGGGATCGAATTCTCGGCCTCTTACAGTGGACAAATCCGTGATTTCAAATATGGTATTTCCGGAAACTTCAACTACGCCCGGACGATGAACCGCTATGTCGAGCGTGGCGAGTTCCTGAGCAGCATGGACAAATGGCGCGGCGGGGCGACCAACCGCTGGAACGATGTGGTTTGGGCCTATCAACTGGAAGGGCAATTTCAGAACAAGGATGAAGTCATTTACGCGCCCATCCAAAACGGAGACCTTGGCAACACGCGCGAGCTCCCGGGCGACTTCAAATACAAAGATGTAGACGGCAACGGCGTCATCGATGGCAACGATGCAACACCCCTGTTCTTTGGCGGTGATCCGAAACTGTATTATGGCGTTACCCTCAACGCATCCTGGAAAGGATTCGACTTCAAGGCATTGTTCCAGGGCTCAGGCAAGTACAGCGTGCGTTTCCGCGAGGTATATGCCGAAGTGTTCGCATTCCGCGGCAATACGCCGGAGTATTTCTATGACAGATGGCGCCAGTCCGACGATGGCCAGTGGATTCCCGGCACCTGGCCTGCTTCCCGCTTCAACTACAATGTGGGTGCCATGTATGCCGAAAGCGGTGCGTGGCGGAAAGATGCCTCCTACCTGCGTTTCAAAAGCGCACAGCTGGGTTACACTTTCAACCTGGGCTGGCTGAAAAAGATCGGGATCAGCGATGTTCGCGTGTATGGGAATGCGCACAACATCTTCACCTGGGCCGATTCGTTTGTGAAGCCTTTCGATCCTGAAAAAGTAGAAGGGCTGTTCGGCGCGGGCCTTACCTACCCGGTGACGAGAAGCTACAACTTCGGGATCAATGTCAAATTTTAATACTGATTGATGATGAAATATTTAAAACATACCATAACCCTGTTTGTGCTGCTATTCGCAATGAGCTGCGGCAATGTGCTGGACAAACAGCCGCTGGATAAATTGCAGGGGGAAAACCTCTTTTCAAACCCGGAGGGCGTGAAATTGTACATGGCTAACCTGTACTACCAGCTCCCGATCGAAGACTTTACGTTCTTTCGCCAGGGTTTCAACTGGAATACCGGCGACCCGAACAACGGTGGTTTCGCACCCGCGATGTCCACCGATGAAGCCGTACATACTGAGTTTGGCGACTTTATAGGCAACGATGACTTTCAATGGTGGGATCAGGGATACAAGCTCATCCGGGATGTGAATATCCTGATTGACATTATCCCGACGCTCGACATCACTGCGGAAGAGAATAAGGCCCTGGTCGGCGAAAGCGCATTCATCCGTGCCTACACCTACTTCGCCCTGGCCAAACGTTACGGTGGCGTGCCACTGATCACCTCAGTACAGAAATACGAAGGAAACGTGGAAGCGCTGAAAGTACCGCGCAGCACGGAGAAAGAGACCTGGGATTTTGTACTGAAAGAATGCGATACAGCCATCGCCAATCTCGGCGATTCGTGGCCCTCAGGTGAGAGAAGGGCAACCAAATGGGTGGCCTACGCCCTGAAATCACGCGCCGCCTTGCACGCGGCTTCGCTCGCCAAATATGCAGACCGCGCGCCGATCTCGGGTACAGCCGTGGATCAGAAACTGGTGGGATTAGACAAAGCAGCCGCTGCCGAATACTACAAAGCAGCCATCGATGCATCGGAAGCGATCATTAGTTCAGGCAAATTCGGATTGTACAAGCCGGCACCGGCCACACCCGAGGAAGCTGCCAACAACTATCGCCTGCTGTTCGAAGATCCGAACAATGCACCGGAAGAGGTGATTTTTATCAAAGGCTACGCAAGACCAGGCTCAGGAACGGGACACAACTACGGCATCTGGTTCCAGCCTAACC
Organism: Dyadobacter ginsengisoli DSM 21015; assembly: GCF_059568735.1. Lineage (NCBI taxonomy): Bacteria > Pseudomonadati > Bacteroidota > Cytophagia > Cytophagales > Spirosomataceae > Dyadobacter > Dyadobacter ginsengisoli. Next base: position 924,495 of record NZ_JCANTY010000001.1, on the reverse strand, counting down.
AGACTGCCAACGGCTGGCCGCACCCGGGCCGTATGAACCCGACGCTGGAACTGATGGACGCGTACGAAAGCTATGACAAACCCGGTGAGCCTGCGCCCCTCGCCACCTCTGCTGCCGCCAACGACCAGGCCGACTATACCGGCTTCAATGCTGCGAAGCAATACAAGCGCTTCGACACTGAAAACGATATTTTCAAAGGCAAGGACGCGCGCATGTGGGCTACGATGATCCTGCCGGGCACGACCTGGAAAGGTCAGAAAATCGTGATCCAGGCGGGTTTCGTCAAGCCGGATGGCAGTGCGCAGGTCATGGGTGGAGAGCCGTTCACACACAACGGCAAAACGTACTATACCTATGGCTCGGGAGACCGTACGCAATATTCGGGCTTCGATACCTGGGGTGGCAACAACACGCGTACCGGCGTGAGTTTCAAGAAGTTTTTAAATGAAGGCCTCAACATCGCGCCCGGCTGGAACCAATGTATCACCGATTTCGCCGACTTTCGTTATGCCGAAATCCTGCTGAACTACGCCGAAGCCATTGCCGAAAGCGGAACCGGGGACAAAGTAAAAGGTGCGAAGGCATTAAACGACATCCGTCGCCGCGCCGGGCATAAGACCGAGATCCAGTTGACGATCAATAATGTGATCCGCGAAAGAAGGGTCGAGCTGGCATTTGAAAACAAGCGGTTCTGGGACCTGATCCGGCGTCGTGAGTACCACACGCTGTTCAACAACACAATGCGCCACGCGTTACTCCCGATCCTCGATCTGCGCGTAACGCCTGCGAAGTACATTTTCGTCCGCATGAATGTACCACGCAGCAACCCGTCCACATTCGATTACCGCCAGTACTACCGCTCCATCCCCGGCATAGGAGCCAATGGATTGGTACAGAATCCACAGTATTGAAGGGGCCTTCGGCTGCCGGCAGTCGGCTATGCCCCGTAAAATTTCATAGTTAACAACATCAAACATGGCTCATCAAGGAAAGCCAAGGCAAAAAAAAAGCCGACAGCGGACTGCCGATAGCCGATAGCTAAAATGAAACGCATATTCACCCATATTTCTGCCCTGCTGCTGTTGTTCACAGCTGGTGCATGCAGCGTCGATAACTACCCTGCGCCTGATTCGCAGCTGTATGGCTCGTTTCTGGACGTCGATACCAATGAACCTGTCGAGCAGGACATTATCCGGGGCAGCACAATTGAATACATCGAGCACGGCTATGCTTCGCAGACCAAGCAAACGATGATCATCAAGAACGACGGTTCTTACCGCAATAACCTGATTTTCGCGAACACCTACACGATCACGCCGGTACGCGGGAATTTTGTACCGATGGCGGCTCAGGAAGTGACGGTCAAAGGTGAAACCAAGCTCGATTTTAAAGTGCAGCCTTATATCCGCGTGAAAGAAGCCAGCATCGAAAAGGTAGGCACGAAAGTTATTGCCAAATTCAAATTGCAGCAAACAGTGATCAACAATGTGAGGAAGATCGGCCTTTACGCGCACCCGGAACCGTCTGTGGGCGAACCCATCCGCGTGGCACTGGCCGAGCAGGAGATCAACGGTGCGATCGATCCCAACAAGGTGTACCAGCTGGAAATCGATCTGCCCTCGAACAGTAACGTCCTCAAAACCGGTAACCAGTACTTTTTCCGCGCCGGCGCTATTATAGACGCTCCGGAATCGAAGTTTAACTATGCGAAACCGGTAAGGGTTGCATTGTAGGGTTTGACGGTCGGCTTTCGGTTATCGTTGGCCGATCGAAAACTGAGGAGCAGCTCCCGGTTCATAGTAAACCAACGCGGGCACAGAGTTGCTTCCTGTTTATAGCAAAATCTCTATAAACAGGAGGCCTCTCCGAGGCCGGCCTCGGCAAAAATTGATCACTTCTTTCCCACACCCTGGTTAGTCATTCAGTTTAACTCAACATAACAATTCAAACAAAAGCCGACGGCCAATTGCCGACAACAATTCAACCATGAAATTACTCAAACTCCTATTCTGCCTTTCCATCGTCTCCGTTAGTTGCAAAGGCGGTGACGAAGACAAAAGGCCCGAAGACCCCAAACCCGTCGGGGAAGTAAAATACGACGAATCGCATTCACTATTCAAAAGCTACAAGGGGCTCGTGATGGCCGGCTACCAGGGCTGGTTTACCGCCGAAGGTGACGGTGCAGGCCGCGGCTGGCACCATTACCAGAAAGCCGGTAAATTCGAACCCGGCTTTTCCTCCATTGACTTCTGGCCGGATGTGACGGAGTATTCCAAAACCTACAATACCGCTTTCAAGTATGCCAATGGCGAAACGGCCAAAGTGTATAGCCCTTATGATGAAGAAAGCGTCGACCTGCATTTTAAATGGATGAAGGAGCATGGTATTGATGGTGTATATATGCAGCGGTTTGTTTCAGAGGTAAAGGGAGAAAGTGGAAAGCGGCATTTCAACAAAGTTCTTGCCAATGCGTTGAAGGCCTCGAAGAAATATGGACGGGCTATCAGCATCATGTACGACCTCAGTGGCTCAACGTCAGCGGACATGGATTTCATCGTCAGGGACTGGGAAGAACTGCAACAGCTGTTCAGGTTGTTCGATGGCCAGGAAAACCCGACCTACCTCCGGCACAATGGCCGTCCGCTTCTCGCGATATGGGGCGTAGGCTTCAATGACGGCCGGAAATACACGATCGCCGATATTCAGAAGCTGATTGAAAAAATAAAAGGCCCTGCGAAAAAAGCTTCCATTCTCTTGGGCGTGCCTTATTACTGGCGCGAACTCGGCCGCGACACAGAGAACTCGCCTTTGCTTCACACCGTCATCAAGCAGGCTGATATCGTTATGCCATGGGCCGTTGGACGATACAATGCTTCCACCTACGCGGGTGTTGCGGGTCCCAACCTCCCGGCCGACATGCAATGGTGCAAAACCAACAAAATCGATTATGCGCCCCTTGTATTTCCCGGTTTCAGCTGGGGTAATCTCAAAAACGACCCATCGCTTTATGACCAGATCCCCCGTAACAAGGGCGAATTCCTTTGGCAGCAGATCGCCGGTGCAAAGATGTCCGGCGCGGAGGCACTGTACGTAGCCATGTTCGACGAGGTGGATGAAGGCACCGCTATTTTCAAGACCCAAAAAGAAGGAGAAACCCCACTGAATGCGGATCGGAAGTTTGTGGGCATCGAAGCCGATTTACCGGGTGATTACTATTTGTGGCTAGTTGGACAAGGTGCTAACTGGTTCCATGGGCAGAGCGGATATGGGATTACGAAGCCCGTCAGGAAGTAGATGGTGGGGTGTTCAGCAATTTGCGCAGGCGAAGAATTGCTGAAACACCCTTCTGTCTTCATGTTTCGCCATTTTTAATTATGTTTAGACAAAATAGAGGCGAAAAGCCTGTTTGTTAAAACATAATATATGAAAATCACATTTTCCCTGATCATTTCTTTCATTTGGGCAGGCTGGCAAACGCTGGCTTTTGCTGATGGAGAAAAAAATTCCAAGGCTCTGCCGCGCATAGCGATTGCGGGGTTGGGTATCGAATCGAGCACGTTTTCGCCCGCAAGGACGCAGGAACCTGCTTTTCATGCCAAACGTGGCGAACAAATCTTTACCTCCTACCCTTTCATGTCAGCCGATTCCAATCTGCGCAAGCGCGCCGAATGGCTCCCTGCATTGGTTGGGAAGTCGCTGCCTGGCGGTATGGTGACCCGCGAGGCCTACGAGTCTCTGGTCACACAAACGTTGGAACTTCTGAAAAAGAACGGACCATATGATGGCTTGTATTTCGACATCCATGGTGCCATGAGCGTCGAAGGCCTCGATGACCCGGAAGGTGATCTAATTGTCCGCATACGCGAAGTAATTGGCAAAAAAGTGCTGATTTCTACCTGCATGGATCTGCACGGTAACGTTTCCTGGCGATTGGCCCAAAATACAGATCTCATTACCTGTTACCGCATGGCTCCTCACGAAGATGCCATGCAATCCAAGCGCCGTGCGGTAGCCAACCTGCTTTCACGACTCGAAAGCGGGAAAGGCAAGCCGGCTTACAAAGCCTGGATACCCGTCCCCATTCTGCTTCCCGGTGAAAAAACCAGTACCCGCATTGAACCCGGCAAATCACTCTACGCAAAAGTGGCGCCTGCCTCGGTACAGCCCGGCATTATAGATGCTGCCATGTGGGTGGGCTACGCCTGGGCCGACGAACCGCGTAATCACGCCGTGGTAATGGTCACCGGTGACGACAAAACCGCCGTGACCGGAACCGCCGAAATGCTGGCCAAAAGTTTCTGGGATGTGCGCAGGGAATTCGCATTCGTAGCCCCGACAGACCACCTCAAAGGCGCACTGGAGAAAGCATTGGCTAGTGACAAGCACCCGTTTTTCATCAGCGACTCGGGCGACAATCCTACGGCGGGTGGCGCCGGTGATGTTACCTGGACCATTACTGAAGTCCTGAAACGCCCCGAATTTAAGTCGGAGAATGGTCCATCACTCATTTATGCATCCATTCCCGGACCTGAACTAGTGGAGGCCGCAGTTAAAGCTGGTGTAGGCGGTAAAATCGACGCACACGCCGGAGCAAAAGTAGATGCGCGTTTTGCGCCGCCGATACGTCTAATCGGAACCGTCGAGGCTATTCACCATGGCGATATCAACGCAGAAACGGAAGTGGTGGTCAAAGTCGGTAGTGTACATGTGATCGTAACCAAAAAACGCAAACCCTATCACAAGGAAGCGGACTTCACCCGTTTGGGGCTAAATCCCCGCAAATCCGACATCGTAGTGGTCAAGATCGGCTACCTTGAACCCGAACTTTACAACATGCGTGCGGATTGGATCCTGTCCCTGACGCCCGGTGGCGTTGATCAGGACCTCGAACGCTTACCTTACAAACGTATCAAGCACCCGATGTTCCCATTGGATAAGGATATGAAAGATCCGGATCTGAAAGCTAAGCTGGTACCGGCATCGGATCAGTAACTACCGCATTTTGTAAATAGCCAGGACTTTCAGGTTCTGGCTGTTTACAGTATATATCTCCGGCAGGTTGTAAGGAAACTTCTTTTCCCGCATCAGGCTCACGTCGAACGCGAAACCTCCGCGTGCGGGATCTGTCGGTATTCCCCTGAAATTGGTCATGAAATAGTCACTTTCCGCAATGGGCACAACGTCGATCCGTGCTATATCCTCAGGCGACAAAAAACCGAGGTTGTTGATGCAAGCGAAGTCCATTGCCAATTTGATCTTGCCACTAGGATGTTTTTTGACCAGATATGCCAAACCTTTCCGGTGCGCCTGCCCCCAATAGTCCAGTTCGTAACGGAACTGCGGGTCGTCAGCCATGAAATTAAAATAGACATTCTGGACCGGATGAGCCGCAATCAAAAAATAACAAGTAGCAATGAGTTGAACGATGACGGATCCCTGCACTATGTTTCGAAGCAGCTTTCCCTGTTTGCTTGCCAGCACCATCACCGCAATTCCTGAATACAGCAAAAAAGGAAATGCAAAATAAAAGTGTCGCCAGCCGTCATAGAGCGTGGGGCGCATCACCACAATCATGGCGAGCGGAAGGATGCCAAGACAAAATGCGGAAAGATCCTTCAAGAACACCTGTGAAATACCGGAGCTGCGTAACGAAAAGAATTGACGCAACAACATCACGCCTGTGATAGCCAAACCGATAATGATCAGCAGCAGAGAGACCGGTGGCGTAGTGATGATTATCCAAACCAGCAAATAATGCCAAGGCAACTTGCCCGCCGGCAAAAACTCCCCGCGATAAAGATTCTGTCCGCGCCATGGGAAATCCTTCATCCGGTTAATCGAATAAATCATATGCCCGATTGGATCTTCCCATAAAAACGGCCAGAACAAATAGATCGCCAGCAAGGTACCCAAACCAAACACCAACAATTTGGGCAGCCATTTTTCAAGCGTGCCCAGATAACCTCCGAGTATCATCAGAAACAATACAATAGCCGACACCAACGGAAGGAAAAAACCTAAGATCCGGCACCCAACAGCCAGACCGCTCAGCACAACGAGCAAGCCGATATGCTTATATCCCGGTTGGTCTATCACCTTCATCAACACCCGATAACCAACTAAAAAAAGAAACAGCAGGCTGATATCTTTAACATTGTAGAATGCATCTGCAAAGATGCGGGGATACAGTCCCAGCAGTAGTACGCCCCACAATGCCATCCACTGGCTTTTCCAACGGTCGAGGACTATGTGGTAGAAGCTGAAAAGACCCGCAAAAAACATCAGGAAGCATGATAAATGCGTGACAGACATACCCAACGGATTGCCGATGTTATGCTGCATCCCAAGCACGACCTGCTCCCACGATTTGCCTGTAACACTGGTCTCGGCTATAATTTGAATAGCCGTAATAAAGTGTTGCATGACATTGATATGGTCCTTTTCAACATACTCCAATAATTCGGGCAAATGACCTTGCGGTATTCCGAGAGGCTGGCCCAGCCTTTGATCGATGTACCGCAGGCCTATCAGTCCCGAGCCCCGCTCCATAGAGTCATCTATTCCGTTGCCGTAATCGAGATGAATGACAAATCCGATAATCAGCAGCGCAACAAAAAATGCGACCGTAACCCATTGGACAACTGTATTTTTCATGAATCTTTTAATGGTGTTAAAATGGTGATGGATTACCAATAGTCGTTCTGACGTCTCACAAATGAAATACTGTCGGCTTGATAGCGATAGCTGGGCTGGGCACCGTCATGTAAAACGCCAACCTGGAAAGTGCCCTGCGGCAGGCCGATCCTGTTTATACCAGCAGCAGGTTCGCCCTCATAGTAAATTCCAGTCTGTAAAAACTCCCTGATCGAGTTTCGGGATGGATTCAGAGCGAGGACGAACTCATAATTCTGGTTTCGCAACAAAACGTAGTATTTATTAAGCCCCTCGCTATTAGAAGGTTGCAGGATAAACGTATAGTTTCCTGACGTGTCGGGTATCACTCGCACAGACGGCATGCTGACGGTATCCGAGGTCGGTTTTGCATTTTTCAAAAAATCATAAAAATCAAGATCCAACGCCCCGGCAGCAAGGGCTGGTTCATAATGCCTTTTCGCCTCCTGCTGAGTCCTTCCGCCCCAGGTCCCAAAATCGGCCAGATAGGAATCCTTGTTGTGTCGGTAATTAAACGTTTGCGCCCACAAGTTCTTTGATTCATAGTTGGTAACAGCGATCAAGAAATAATAGCTATAAGCCCAGACACCTGTCGCCCCTATTAACGCAACTGCAAAAAACCATTTGCGTACCCGCCTGCTGCGGTGTACTAACATTAACGCCATACAATAGGCGGTAATTTGGGTAACAATGGGGTAGATCTTTAACCTCGCTTCAAAAATATGATTCCCGTCCTTCATGTTGGTACGGCCAATCACGATCAGGTATGTCGTCGCAAGCAGCAAACCTGTAACAACTGTAAAAAATAGTCTTATCTCCGGGTTCTTTGCGAACCATTCCTGTTGGTTCCGGGAAGTACTGGCCCAGGACGGAAAGCGGCGGCCGACCAAAGTTTGCGGCATCAGAGAGCCAAACCACGCAACAAATATTCCGTAGCCTAATGTCGCCCAGCAGAGCGCACCAAACAGGATGGGCGGCCAGAATTTTGTTTTCAGGATCGTCTCGGACAGCACATTCCCGGTATCGAATGCAATCGTGTTCCCTGTACATGCCAGGAGATAGAGAATCCGGTACAAATAGGTGAATCCCGGGTCCCAAACGTGAATGGTAGGGGTCCCCCAGCCTACATTGTTATAGTTTCGGAAGTACAGTCCATACACCGCGACAGCGATAGCCATCCACACACCCGCCTGGATGTATTTTCTTTGAAGCAACAAAACCACTAAAACAGCGGGTAATGCCAAAAGGCCGCTGGAAAAACTGCCAACAGCTATTAAAGCGCTCAGAACTGCCAGAAAGAAGCGGATCATACCTTTTCCTGCTGCGAGCATAATAGCAATAATGGAAAAAAGGAGCGAAGGCAGGTACAATTGGTTAGTCAATGCCCAAAAAATATAACACCTCAGCTGTGGATTAAACAACAAAAACGCCGCGGGCAGCAGATACATGACTTGAATTCTGCATTTTACAAACAGCCACGCAAATGTTATCAGATAGAAAAAAGACATCAAGATCCCGCCGGTCATCGTACTGGTAAGATCCAATTTTCCGTCATTCAATTTGGCCGAAATCAAAGAAACTGCCCTTGCATAGTAATACCGATGGCCGAAAGTGAATTTACCCCAGTTGTCCAGCCGTTTCGCCCAAGAACTCGAATCCCATTCACGGACAAATGTAGCCATGAGACTGTCCTCATGGAGGGGATAATTCACTCTGAAATAATGGAAATAGAATATGTAAAGGCCGGAAATGGCCGCTACCAGAATAAAAAAGAAGATTGTACTAATAAACTTTGATTTTTGGAAGGTAATCATGTGTTACTAACTCGGGTTTTAGACCCGCCAGGCTCGATGTATGTTGTCTTTGCTCATAGCCGTCATAAAACGGTTTAAAATAAGTCTCACCACTCCCTATTCCTCAACAGCCCCCGGCAGTGGCCGCTTATCTTTCGGACGGGTCCGTTTTATGACTACAAATTCTCCAATTCAACAAGCCCTAACGCAGGTGTAGTTTGTTGGCCAATCCATCAATAAACGAATCCCGGACTTGGATTACTCGTGATTGGAAGGCCCCTTTCTTCAATAAAAAATAAAATCCAACTTCAAAACAAAAACTCTCCTGCTAAATGCGGCCCCTTTCGGTATTTCATATCACTGCTGAGCTGTCTCATTGTTCCCAAATCCGGATCAGCCCGGGTACAGGAACCCAGTTTTCCCGGCAACCAAACAAAGGTCAGCCCGCGCGATCTCTTGAGTATTGCAGCATTGTCACTCCTATCGGACTGGATTTTACGACTTCCAGTTTCAGGCCCACCCGGTTCCGGATCCCGCTGAACACCGGTTTACCCTCTCCTAGGATCACAGGGTACACCGCCAACCGGTACACATCAATCAGGTCATGATTGATGAAGGTAGTGATCAGCGAACCGCCGCCGTACAACCAGATGTCTTTACCCGGCTGCTGCCTGATCCCCTCTACTTCTGAAACGATATCCGTACTGATGAACTTCGCTTTTTCGTCCAAATTCGGATGATGAGAGAAAACATACTTTTCCTTTTCGTGAACCGCTGCCCAGAGCTTTTTTTCTGACTCCGAGGCATTTTCGTCCGGTTGGTACTGTCCCCAGAGATCATAGCTTACGCGTCCGTAAAAGATTGTATCGATCTCTTTCAGGAAATCGACCAGGCCATTTCCCAGGCTGTCATCCATCACGATCCAGTCGATCTCTCCGTTGGGCCCTTCAATGAAACCGTCGAGTGAAACGGCCAGGTCCAGAATAATTTTTCTCATGCCATATTACTTCCTTGCTGCTGATTTTCCCCCAATTTATGTCATTGCGCGCTTAATGCAAATGTAACCGCCGCATTTGAATGAATTTTGGTGGTGTCAAAGACCGGCACTTCCACATCTTCCTGGCTGATGATCATCGGAATTTCGGTGCAACCCAGGATGATACCCTCTGCGCCTTGAGCGATGAGTCCGTGGATAATTTTCAGGTATTCCCGGCGGGTTTCGTCTTTGATGATCCCCTTCCCCAACTCGTCTCGCAATGTTTCTTGGATGTAGTCCCGCTTTTCCTGGTTCTCCGGGATCATCGGTTCAATACCCAGGCTCCGAATCTTATCCTTGTAAAAATCCATTTCCATCGTAAATTTTGTCCCCAATAAGCCTACTTTCTTCATACCTTTTTGATGGATCGCTTCTGCCGTCGCAGTAACAATATGAATAATGGGCAACTCTATGTGTTGCTCCAGCCGGTCGGCCACAGCGTGCGCTGTATTAGCACAAAGCACAATTGCCTCGGCACCGCTTTTTTGCAAATTCTGACAGGCGGTCAGCAGTAAATCAAAAGTGCGGTCCCACAGGCCGGCTGTATTATTGGTTACAAAGTCATTGAAATTCACCGAATAAATTATGCATTCCGCGGAATGGATACCGCCTAATCTGGCGTTTACCTCCTCATTGATAAAACGATAGTAATCAATGGTAGAAACCCAGCTCATACCACCTACGAGACCCAATTTTTTCATAAAATGCTGCAAAGGATGTGGATATCGACAAAAATACGCTAAATATTATTGAAAAGGCCCGGGGGTTGGTCAGGCTTTGCCCGGTTTCAGGACTTTCAGGGCTTAGAGTGATTTCGAATCAAAAATGGTGATTCGTAGCGTATTCACACTCATTTTTTTATGATTTTAATACTCTTCTGAAGGCCCGCAGCATCTTCATCGACGGTCACCGTGTAAATCCCCGCCGCCCGGCCACTCAGATCCAGGGGCATACGCCCGTCGGCCCCCGAATTTCCCGACCAGAGCATATCGCCTGCCGCATTGTACAGCCCGATGCGCGAATCCTTGCGAACGCCTTCAATTTGAAACCGGTTTAAAACCGGGTTTGGATATACAAAAAGCCCCGCAGCCCGCCCGCTAATCCCTGCGACCATCTTGCTATATGAGTAACTACCGTCCATATCGGTCATTTTGAGCCGGTAGTAGCTGGTTTTCGCTGTCGACGTATGATCCGGGAATGAATAGGTCCGGCCTGCTCCCAACGGCGTAATGCGTTCCAGTAATTTGAAATGACGCCCGTCGTCGCTCCGTTCCAGATCGAAGTGGGCGAAATTGCTTTCAAATGAGGTCTTCCATTCCAACACAAAGGACCGCTCGTGCCACTGGAGCCGGAAAAATGTAAGCTTTACCGGCAAAGGATCGTCCGGGCTCGTCATACGCGCCAGCGTCCCGTTCAGAAACGACAGCAGATACAACTCACCCACTTGATTTTCTCCGAAGGAAATCAATGAAGAATAGCTGAGGCCCGAATTTACGGTTGCAACACCAGACGGATTCACAAACCCTATTTTCCCTGACGCATAGTCTCCAAAGAAATAGTAACCTTTCAGTGAAGGATAGCGGCTTCCTCGGTACACATAACCACCCATGACCGACGCGTCGAGTCCACCGTTGTTGGTAAAACCGGGATACGTCACCTTCGGCGCCTGGTAGGTGGTGCCTGGTGCGCAATGGGATGCCGTATAGCTTTGATTGCCTTCCAGGCAGCTCCAACCGAAGTTAGGGGCTATTATCTCAAAAGGATATTTCAGATAGTTGATTTCCTCCCAGCCGTCCTGACCATTGTCGCCGATCCAGAAGTCGCCGTTCAACCGGTCGATACTGAACCGCCATGGGTTGCGAAGACCCACTGCTAAAATTTTGTCCGGGGTTGGTGTGACGGGCAAAGCAGTATGGACGTCGATCTTCAAGAGTTTACCAAACAGGCGGGTGGTATTTTGGGCATTATTTTCAGGATCACCGGTCACTCCCCGAGAGCCAGGACCATTATCCCCCGTTGAAACATATAGAAAGCCATCTCTCCCAAAAACCATATCCCCGCCCCGGTGGCCGCCGAGGACATCGGTATACGGGACCGTAATCACCTTCTGCTCCGAACTGGCGTCGGCAACGTCAGCGTTGCCTGCGGAGCGGGTGAAACGTGATACCTGCACCTCGAAAAGGTCCTTCACGACGTACATGACGTAGAAATAGCCGTTTGACTGGTATGCGGGGTCAAAAGCGATGCTGAAAATTCCTGCCCAATCGGGGTTGTTGACCTTGGCCCCGATATCGAGGAACGGCGGTGAAAGAATATTGTCGTTTTGGATGATCTTGATTTTCCCGCCGATCTCCGCCACAAAGAGCCGGCTGTCGCCTGCATGAGTGACTTTTACCGGTCTTATAAATCCGGATGCAACCGGCTCGATTACCATCGCCGGCTGCGCCAGGCAACAGGACACGGCTGCAAATAACAGGGTGGTAATGTAAACAGATTGTTTCATGGCGGCAGTGGACGAGGAGTGATGTAAATATAAAAAACTCTGCTCCAACCTGTTCGCTGTTTCTCCAAAAGCCTGGTGAACAAGTGCTCTTCAATGCCCGTTACTCTGCTAAAAATCTCAGCAAGTAATCATTGATCTCCTTCTTCTGGCTCTCCGTGCCGCTGTCGTCCATATCATTGTGATTGGTATTGGGTAGTTTGACGATCGTGATCTTGTTTACCTTCACCTCCGCTTCTGTCGGGAGAACACCCTCGTCGGCAGGCTGGTCGCTCGAACGGAGTGAATAAATGCGTGGCTTCGTGCCCCGGGGGAGCGCCATCCGGCGGTTATCCAGCGTAATTACCTTGCCCGCAATACCCGGATATTTTTGTGGAAATAATGCAACCATATCGCCGCCGTTGGAATGTCCGATCAAGGTGATATGTTTAAAATCCAAAGTCGGATAGTTCGCTCTGAGTTGGTTGATGACAAAAAGGATGTTATCCGCGCCCCTGTCCCAGAATGGCCGCCGGACAACCTGCGGTACGCCTTTCATCGGCAGCAGACTGTCGGTAGGAAGTTCGTGCTGAATACTGGCGACGAAATAGCCTTCAGTCGCCAGTTTATTCGCAACGGATGAATAAGCAATATAGCCACCACCCATATTCTGTCCGTAACCATGATTGAGGATCACTACCCTTTGTTTTGCGACCGGCGCTTCCCTCTGAAGAGTAAAGAAGGCCACCGGTATGGGACGGTGACGCGATGTGTCCATCCAGGTTAATGTATCCAGTTTGACAGATTGGCTTCTATCCGATTTTTGGGCAAAAGCACGCGTTGCAAAAGCGCATTGGAATACAAAAACAATTACGAGGAAGCGTACTGGGAAATGAACAGGCATATGAGCTGGATGCGATAAAAGCGATGAGGTTGAAAACATCCAAATTTAAGCGCCTTTAACCCACAATATCAACGCTCATGCCCGGCATTCATGTTTTTTACCAAACCGGCCTACCGACTCGACTTCATGGCTTTGACAGTTTTCATTTCTTCGTCCTTCACAAATTGCTTGTATTCAGGCGTATCACAGCCATAAATCGCTATCTTCCCTTCTTCGTTGTTGTGAACGCCCCAGCCGTAGCGTTTCGTAAGCGGGGATGCGCGCATGCAAGCCTGTCCTTTGGAGAAGAACTGCTTTCTTGCCTCTTCCAGTTCGCTTGCCGTCAAGTCTTTTCGCTCGGCAAAAACCTGGAATAGCACGTCATCAGATGTGAACTTATAGGGATTTTTGCTGATCATATCGTACTGGATGCCCGCAATCGTCTTGCCATCGCCTTTCATTGGCGGCACTTCCCCGGATGAAGCCGGACAGTCGTCGGCCACTTCGACGAATGTGTTTTCGTAGTTGGTGGTGTGTACTTTCATTTCAAATCCGTTTTTTGAAACGCAAAATAAGCACCCTGGTGACAACCTTATGTCAGCAGGGTTCATTATTTTGGTCAAACAGGTTGCCCGGACAGTTACGCAACCATTTCAGCCTCCGCAAAGTCCTGCACCCGGCGCATATCCTTGTACGCCCATTCTGCCATTGCATTGATCACCGTTTCAAGCTCCCGACCACCGTCGGTGAGCGTATAGGTAACATACGGCGGCACTACCGGTTTTGCCTCCCGGATCAGTAACCGATCATTTTCCAACTGTTTTAAATGCTGAATCAGCATTTTTTCGGTAATATGCGGCATCGCTTTCTTAATCTCACTATATCGCTTGCTGCCGGCAAGGAGGTGGTACAGAATAATGGGTTTCCAGTGGCCACCGATCTTGTTCATGACATAGGTGACGGGACATTCCTGCATCACGATTTCACGATTGGCATTATAGGTTGAATTTTCCTTGATCTTAGTCATACATACTTTCGGGTAAGTACTTGTCAAAAAGTAAGTACAAATATAATTTTGCTGCATCAAAAAACAATTATAGGACATGAAATATATCATCACAGGATCTTTGGGCAACATCAGTCTGCCCGTTACACAGAATTTGATCAAAGCCGGTCACGAAGTACTCGTCATCAGCAGCAATGCGGGTAAAAAAGAACAGATAGAAAGTCTGGGTGCAGAGGCAGCCATCGGATCTGTGCGGGATACCGCGTTCCTGGAATCCGCATTCAAAGGCGGTGACATCGCTTACCTGATGATACCCAGCGATTTTGCACTGGCCGACTATGGCGCATTCCAGCTTGAAGTTGCGGATAAGTACGTACAGGCGGTTCAATCGGCAGGTATCAGGCGCATCGTACTCCTGAGCAGCATCGGCTCACACCTGCGTAAGGGTGCGGGACCGATCGATGCATTGGGTTATCTCGAAGAAAAGCTCGCCGGCATTCCGGATTTGCAGCTGAAAATCCTTCGTCCTTCTTACTTCTTCAGTAACCTTTACAGCCAGATCGGACTGATCAAAAACGCGGGCATTGCCGGAAGCAATTTTGGGAACACGGGCGAAAAACTGGTCCTCACCGACACCGACGACATTGCCAAAGCGGCCACAGAAGCGTTATTAACACCATTTACCGAGACCGAAACCATCATTTATATCGCCAGCGACGAACGCGATCCGTCGGAAATTGCGTCGGTGTTAGGTGCATCCGTGGGTAAAGAAGGAACTCCGTGGATTACTTTCTCTGATGAGGATGCGTATAATGGCATGGTACAGGCAGGCTTGAATGATGTCTTCGCACGTCTCTACATGGAAATGGGCCAGGCGCTACGCAACGGCACGATGCAGGAAGATTACTGGAAAAAACGGCCTGAAATCACCAGCACCTTCAAACTCGAAGATTTCGCAAAGCGGTTTGCAGGGGCGTATGCAGCGAGTTGACAATTTGAAGAGTGCGGTCGGATTAGCGGCCGCGCTTTTCAAATATTGTTTATAAAACTGGTCATCGTGACGATTTTGGTATTGCCAAAATGCACCAATTCCAACAAATCCGCGTCGCCCGTTATGAGTGCATCGGCCTGGGAATCGATCGCCAAGAAACTAATCCAAAAGGTTTGTATCGATGATGACCTTTGCAGGACTATCCGACATATCGCTTCGCTCTTTCCAGTTCAACCTCGGCAGTAATTTCTTCCAAAGTCGGGGTTGAGTCAGATTGAGAATGAAGCTTGTTCATGGTAGAAATGAAACCGGATTCTTTCGGTTTCTGAATAGAAATAAGATCCATGTCTTCCAAGTCTTGCAAAAACTTGGCAGCTTTCGGGTTTAATATGTTGATTACCATGGTGTCCACTGCTTAAATATAGCGAAAACCCAGGTAGTGTAGCTGCGCCTTTACTCAAAATGTCGCCGCCATCAAAATTCTCCTGAACGGGTAAAAGACAGGAGTTTTGATGAAATGTTGACGCAGCAGATCTCTATAATCCTGCACAAAACGGTCCCGTATTTCCTCGCCCAACCTTTCCAGGTAAGGGATCAAAGCCGTACCGGATACCCATTCCAGCAGGGCATTTACATCCGGAAGCACCAATGGGTACACTTTCTCAAACACATGGATCGATTTAGCGTCGTTTTCGAAAAGCAACTCCGAATAATCTTCAATCCCCAGCACTGGTGACAATCGGTCCCAGCCCTGCAGCATTGTTGTATATCGTTCCCGCTCGGCCAATTCATGCAGTAGGCGGTTCGAAATATTGCGGTGCTGGTTCGGCATCTGAATCAGCAACTGCCCGCCCGGACGGATAGCGGCAATCAGTTTCGGAAACAACGACGCGTGGTCGGGCACCCATTGAATCGCCGCATTCGAGAAGATGACATCCCATGGCTGTCCGCTGGCCAGCAAACCGTCTATCGAAATGCATTCGAACCGCAGCCGTTCGGTCGCTAACACTGCCGATTTTTCCAGCATTTCCCGGGAAGAATCCACGCCCAAAACATGAGCACCCGGCAACGCCGCCGCCAGATGCTGCGTCAGTTCGCCGGTGCCGCAGCCCAGATCGACCGCATCGGAAACGGATTTGCGTTCCAGCATTGCCAGCAAGTCAAAAAACGGGGCGGAACGTTCTGTTTTGAATTGATTATAGATATTTGGATTCCAGGCCATTCTGCTATGATTTGATAGGTTTTCAGACAAAATTCGCCTTGTAAATCTAACACCGGTTGTCAGACTTACAAGGTATACTGCAAGGGTCATTTGCGGCAGGATCCGGCTTGTTACCAGTAGCTGGCCGTTCAAGACTGCCTTTTAAATATATGTAATCAACTGTATACTTATTGATGATGGTTAAAATAAGTGCCCACTGCTGGCTTAGCGCTCTTGCATTCCTCATTTGCATCGCCTCACATGCCCAACACGCCGACAATCAATACGCCGAAGCCACGCTGGTCATGAAAAAAGCCGATGGTTTCAGGGGTATCTGGTATATGAATCAGCCTTCGAATGACGAGTATGTTTACAAATATTCGGGCGGCTTAGCCGTTTATCCCGCCAATCACCGGCCATTTGCGGTCTACGCCAAAGCTGTTGACAAAACATTCTTCTGTTTTGGCGGCACCGACAGTACCAATTCCACTTTGCTCCACAACGTATCTTACTTCGACCATAAAACCGGAAAAGTTGCTAATCCGCTGACCATTCTCGACAAAAAAACGACGGACGCGCACGACAACCCGGTCATTTCGCTCGACGACCAGGGTTATGTCTGGATATTCTCGACCTCGCACGGCATTTCGCGTCCGTCCTACATTCATAAAAGCAAAAAGCCTTTTGATATCAGCGGCTTTGAGACGGTCCGTGCAACCGAACTCGTGAACGGAACGGGGAAGCCTTTCAACAATTTCTCCTATTTCCAGGTGTATCCCGTCAAAGGCAAGGGCTTTATTGCATTGTTTACCAAATACAATCAGAAAGGACAGCGAGTGATCGGCTTCAACACAACCCGCGACGGTGTACAATGGAGTGAATGGAAAGTACTGGCACACATCGAGGAAGGACATTACCAGATCAGCGCGGAGCAAAACGGAAAAATCGGTGTGGCATTCGACTATCACCCCAAAGGCAAAGGACTGAACTACCGTACGAACCTGCATTATCTCGAAACTGCCGATTTTGGCCAGACCTGGAAGACCATCGACGGTGAAATCGCCCAATTACCGCTAACCGATCCGCAAAACCCCGCGAGGGTGCATGACTATGCGAGCGAGAAAAAGAATTGCTACCTGCTGGACATCACTTTCGACCGGAAAGGGAAACCCGCCATCCTCATCATTTCAAGCAAAGGTTATGAAGCCGGCCCTGCCAACGGTCCGCGAGAATGGACATTGTACCGGCCTGGAAGAAAAGGCTGGGAAGGGAACGTCGTCACCACATCCGACAATAACTATGACATGGGCTCTGTTTATGCAGAACCGAAAAACGTTTTCCGTGTGATCGGCCCGAGTGTCGATGGCCCGCAGGCTTACAATCCCGGAGGCGAGGTAGCCATGTGGCGGAGCAATAACGGCGGCAAACAATGGCGTTTGGAAAAACAGCTTACCCGGAATAGCCCGATGAACCATTCCTACGTACGCAAGCCCATGCAAGCGCAACCCGATTTTTACGCGATCTGGGCCGATGGCCACGGGCGCAAGCCGTCAGAATCGCATATTTACATAACCAATGCGAATGGGGATGTTTTCAGATTGCCGCGGAGTGGAAGGGAAGAAATGCTTACGCCTGAACTGGTCAAATGACCGTATTAGCTGGTGATAACACCAGCTAAGGCGTAATGACCGTATTGGCTGCTGACAATACCAGCTAAGGCGCAATAATCGTAACTGGTCAAATGACCATATTCGCTGGTGATAACACCAGCTAAGGCGTAGACGTAAATGACCGAATTGGCTGGTGATAACACCAGCTAAGGCGTACTGGAAACTGGTAAATGAACATGCCGTAGCCCGTGAATATGCTGGCTACGGCATGCTTTAATTAATTATGGCATTACTGCCCCTGACGTTTCTTTTTCGAATGATCGACGATCGCGCCGGTACCCGCCCCTACGCCCGCACCGATCAGACTACCGATCAATGCGCCTTCGGCACGTTTCTTATTGACGATCGCTCCGGTAATCGCCCCGGTACCTGCTCCTACCACCGCGCCCTTGGCGGTGTGGCTCCATTTCTTTTTGGCCGGTGCAGGTGCCGCGGCACTCACAGCCGCCTGGTTGTGGCTTGTTGCCTCATTTTTCTCATTTTCTTCCCACTTTTCGGCCTCCTCTCGTTGCGCCTGAAGGGTATTCATAGAGTCTATGATCGCCTGCTTCTCCATGGCTACACGCATGGAATCGATGGTCTTTTGCTGTGATTTCAGTAACGCTTCCTGTTTGTCGGAGTGCGAGTTACAGGCTGTCAGAATCGAGGCAGCGAGTAACATTGAAATAATCACTTTCATCTTTGGTGTTGGATGGTTCTGTTCGGTGATGAGCCAAAACCGTGCCAACCTGACAATTTCCAGGCTCTTAATCTGCAAAAAAGAACATGCCGACACCGGGACACGTCATAACCTAATAACAATGAGTATATTATCGCAAACAATCCGCTTTAAGTAACCAAATAGCACATCACGTTTCACCAACCGCTGTCAACCATGAAAAAGTCTGCTCTTCTCATCGCCATTGCCTTGGTTTCTTACGCCGTTAGGGCACAAAATGCGGATTATTCTTTTCAAAAACGCAACAGCATTCAGCTCTCGACTGGTGGCAGGGAGGATTTCTTTGTACCGCTTTCTATTCAATACGAAAGGATCCTTTTCCAGGGACGTCACCTGGCGTGGAACATGAACGTCGGCGGGATGTGGCAGCCCCTGGGAAATAGCACCCAAAAAGTTGCCATTCTCGATTTCGGGACTGTCAGCCTTGGAGAAAAGCATCACTGGGAAGCGGGAACTCAGGTGATGTTGCAGGACAAGCGCAGTGTCCATCATTACAACGATCAGAAGCTGGTCGGCAAATCGGCCTCCTGGTACACTGCCCTGCGTGTCGGCTACCGCCACCAGCCTGTGAACGGTAAATGGCTGGTACGGATCAATGCGCTCTTCCCCGTTGCCTATGATTCCAAAAGAATCAGTTGGAGTAGATCTTACAAAATTCAGAATGTGTTGATCCCGTGGCCAACGGTGTCGGTAGGAAGGGCTTTTTAATAAATCTTCAGCCCACGCTACCGCTTAATAATAAACCATTGAGGGCCTTTGAATTCCTTCCTAAATTGTAGAAATAGCTTGACACCGAACCAACCACCTCTTTATGGAAGGAATTATTAACGACGACCTGAACCAGCAATCGCAGCGCCGCGGCCAAAACAACTCCCAGCCTTTTTACACAAAGGGCACCAGGGTACGCATCGTCGGTGCAGAATATCAAAATCGCATATTGTGGTATATCGCCGACGACGGCAACAAGGTGATTGGCAACAAAGTGGAACTGAATGCGTATTCGGGCCTTTCGGACCTTGACAAATCCAACTTTTTCATTTGCTACCGCGCCCACAATGCAGGCATCCCGATCATCGATATGGCCGATGCGCCGAACAAGCTCTTTTTCGCCAACCTCCCTCCTTCCCCGAACCGCGATTTCCGGGTCACAGAACTGTTCCCGGAGGTATGGGCTACGGGCGTGACACAGGCTGTGAGCAGGTTGCCGGAATCGAGAAAACACGTTTTTGTTTACATTCACGGGTTCGACTGGGAACCAGGCCTCAAACTGGAACTTGTGCCCCAATTCGTCCAAAGCTACCTCGCACACCCCAAAAATAGCGTGGCGAATGTGCTTTACTTCGGCTGGCCGTCCTACGGCTGGCGCAAAAAAGCCGACGACCGCTCGATCGGTTACGGCGAGCAGTTTACGCGAAATGGATTGTTTGAATATTTTGAAGTGCTCTCACGAAAGCTGAAAGAAGCAGGCAAAACGCTGAACCTTGTCGTGCATTCATTCGGCCATCAATTGCTGAACGGCATGATCAATCCGGGCGACGGCCATACCATTCCGACAGGCATTTTCGAGAACATCTTCCTCATGGCCCCGGACGTGACGCACCTGGCCGTGCAGCAGGGAGGCGTGCAGCTGAGAAATATGCGGAGAAAATTCAAAGGCCCGCATTTTCATTACAATTACACGCCGCTGAAACAGCTCGGCAAGCACGTGCACATTTATTACGACCCGAGCGACTACCTGCTGTATGTGAGCTCCAAACAGTTTAACCTGAACGAAAACACCGCCAGCTTTGATCCTCGTCCCGATGCCGAAGGCCTGACGGCCGATTTTCGTAACCTGGGCTCTTACGGCGACGAAATCTTCAAACAAGATCCTAATCTAAAACTCGAAGAAGGTTTTAATTTCCATAATGTGCTGGATATCATTAACGAAAGCACCGATCCCGCGCCGGATCCCCTGTATTACGGTTTCCTGGACAACGACGACGAGGCGATGATGAAAGCAAGGACTGGCGATTACAGCAGCATTAACCTGCTCAAAACCTTCTGGGAGAAGGATTTTCTGATGAAGCACCACGCATACCTTTTCAGTTGCAGGCCTGTTGTATCGCACGTTTTGAAACAACTCGAAGGAGCAACCGTTCAACCGCCGGTTCCGGAAGAAGAAGCGCCGATTGCGTAAAATTTCTCAGCATTCAAGGTACTTGCATGACAGTGCCTTGAATGCATTTCACGGGGCAATGCGGCGCGGCTTCCAACCAAGTTCCACGCATTTTGGTCTTCGAACTACCTCACATTCTCCCTCTTAAAGCTATGAAGACCTCTCTACCGATTCTCGCGCTTCTTCTGATCCTGGGTTGCAAAAAGGACGAACCAACGCCCATGTCCTTCGACGATTTTTCATTTGTAGCACCATCCAGCTGGAAGAAATTCGAGGCGCAGGGCTACGATTCCAAAGTAGGCGGCATTACCAACGGAAAAGACACGCTCCGGTACGACATGGGCATGTACTCCTACCCTTTCACCAAAGAAACCGATGCGACCCATTACCGCACCGAATCCATCCAAAGCGGCTATAAAACCCTCACCGTCAGACCAAAAACACCCGGAAAAGGATTGATCGGCCTGTATATGAAAGTCGATGATTTCCGGAAACTCAGCATTTATGGCCGGAGCAAAAACGAGGATGTAATTTTGGAGATTTTGGCTTCGGTGAAGATACTTTGAAAGGTTGGGAGGCATTATGACATTATCGCTGCTTGGTGGGCACCCAAACCTCCGCCCCTGGCTCCTTGCCCGTTGTCAGTTCGATCAGCGACAACAAATATTCATTTTCAGGCTCGCCGCTTTGCTTCACCATTTGACGAAACGCCGCCTCGCCCGCCGGGAAAATTGCCGTGAGGTCCAGCTTCCATGCGCCGCTTTCTTTATGAAACTCAAATGCGAGCGGCGTTTTCTGCCCACGCACCAAAAGTTCTCCCGAAGCGAAATTCCCATTCACTTTCACGACACCCACCTCATTGTTCATCACAGAACTCTTCCCTACCATACCCATTTTAATGGCCGTTACCAGCAACTGCTTGCCGTTTGTGGTCATAATCTCCTCTTTCGAAATGCGGTGGCGAATGATCAGGATCATCAGTTTATCCATCAAAGAAGACTTATCGACCTGCAACGAATCCGCTGTTTTCACCATTTCCAGAATACTGCCATAGTAGGCTATCGTCTTCGTATCAACCTGTTCGACAGCTTCCCCACCTTTGTCCGGATTTATAAGCGTTAAATGTGTTTTTGACTTTCACCTCCTCGGTCTGCTGCGCGGTGGTCAGCACTGGTATCAGAAACAGGAGTAAAAAGGTAATCCGGGAAAAATACTTCATTGGTGTTGTTTGGAGTTAAAAATAGGGCGCGAAGATAGACGGATTGCGTTAAAAAGTGACTTTTGGAAAATAGTTAAGCTCGTTCAAGCACCCGTTTCAAATGCAAATTCCTCTTCTGCAAGAATCTTCTCATGTAACTCTCCAAATATAACTTATCAAAAAGCGCACCTAAAATACCAAACGGTGTCTCGTATTGAAATAGGTCGGTCATCATCGTAAAGCCATTTCCCTCGGCAAAATGATGTTCATGACGCATGCTTTTGAAAGCGCCTTTCAGCATTTTGTCTTCAAAAAATGTCGGTTCGATCATTCTGCTGATTTCCACGGTAAGCCGCTGCCTGATACCGAGGTGCCGCGCCTCCCATGTGACGATATCGCCCGCTTCGAATAACCCGGTCATTCTCCCGGCAATCACCTTCTCATTCGTACCTATTGCTGATGACAAATGCGCATCTACGCTCCGTGCGGCGTCAAAACACGCATTTATAGGAGCATGGATCGATGTGGTCAAATGGATAGTCGCCATTATTATTTCAAATGCTTTAACTCCTTTCCATTCCAAACACCCTTATAAGTCTCATTAAGTCCCTGAATTTCAATCCAAAAACTCTGATCTGCGACTTTGTACTCCGACTTAATGGCATTGTCGCTTTCATCAAGAAATTCGTAACCATAATGAAATGGTAATTCCTCGCTCACGAAACGCGTTTTGATCCCGCCATTTTGCAGGTCGAAAACGGCGATGTGGAAATGTTCGGGATAGCCTTTGTCGGCGTACATTTCGTAGCCCATTTCTTGCGAAGCTACCATGAAAAGTTGTTTGTGATACACCAGCGGATATCGGTAATCGACGGTATGAGGCCGGAAATCGGTATAGTAGCGCTTGCCGTCAATCAGCAAGGCATAGCACATATCAAAAGAATACTTTTCGACGCCATCGACTTTTTGCCGATAAACCTGATTGTGAAAAATGGTGTCAACCACAGCCATAGACGGATTGGTCAGTCTACCGGCTACATTAGTTAAGTCTTTCAAATTCTTTGACTTAAAAAGCAAAATACCGCCCGACTGCGGATATAGAAGCGATAAATTCGGATCAGGCCTTTGCATGAAAGTCTGAGGCGGTATTTCCGTTTTCACTTCCGCAAGCGCCTTCGCATTCGTGCTTGCAGGCGTGTAGGAGCCATTTTGGATATTAAAATTAAACGGTGCTACAACAAACTCCTGGGCCAGCGCCTGGTGGGCACGACTAGTTATTAGTATTGATATAAAACAGAACACAAACCGCGCCCATCGCGGCGCCACTTTACAATATCCAGTCATTTGAGTAAGCTGTAACCGATCGACTTGCAAGCTAGCCAGTTCTTTCACTTCGCGATTAAAAAGCAATGAAAAATTATCGCAAAGCTTGATTGACGTCCGGCAAACCCTAAATTTGATCAACCAAAAATGAAACACCTGATGAAAACTACGTTCACACTTTTACTCCTGTTCGCGGCCTCGCTTTGCTGGGCCCAACTTCCCAAACCTGACGATATTCCGACCTCCAATGGTCCGCTCAAAATCCAGCCGCTCAACCACGCCACGCTCGCATTGACCTGGAACGGCAAAACCATTTACGCCGACCCGTACCAGGGTGATAAGACCTTCAAAGGCATCGCCAAACCCGACCTGATCGTGATCACCGACATCCACGGCGACCATTTCGACCCAACCTCGCTCGACGCCCTCGACTTGGCGAACACCATCATCGTGGCCCCACAAGCCGTAGTCGATAAAATGTCCGACGCATTGAAAGCCAAAACCACCGTCCTCGCCAATGGCCAAACCACGGAAAAGCTCGGCATTAGCATCACCGCCGTCCCAATGTACAACCTCCCCGAAACCGCAGATTCACGCCACACCAAAGGCCGCGGTAACGGCTATATCCTCAAATTGGGCGGCAAATCGGTTTACCTCAGCGGCGACACATCGGGCATCCCGGAAATCAAAGCCTTGAAAAATATTGATGTGGCGTTTGTTTGCATGAATTTGCCTTATACGATGGATATTAACGAGGCTGCCACTACCGTTTTGGCATTCAAACCGAAGGTGGTTTATCCTTACCATTATCGCGGGCAGAATGGTTTTAGCGACACCGAGGCATTTAAGAAATTGGTGAATGAGAAGGATAGCAAGATTGATGTGCGGGTTAGGGATTGGTATACGGTGAAGTGACATTGGGTATGCGCTTCGACCGCCCGCCTTCGACTCCGCTCAGGCTGACAATGTGCGTAATGTCAGCCTGAGCGAACAGGGCCGCCCGGCGGTCGAAGACAGTCCATACCGAACAACGCCCCCTCCCTCCAATCTCCGAAGGGATTTTTTTGTGCGTAAATGTTACCAATTTTTGGTACTTTTATTAAATCAGCGACTCAGCACGATTTATCATGACGAAGAACACATCCATTTCCATCGGTCCTCATTTTGACACATTCATTCAAAATCAAATTGAAACCGGCCGTTATGCCTCCACGAGTGAGGTTGTAAGGGCTGGTCTGCGCTTGCTTGAAAGAGAAGAAGAAAAATTGAAGCTTTTGAGACAGGCATTAGCAGAAGGCGAGCAAAGCGGCTGGGCGGAAGACTTCGACCCGGAGGAATTTAAAGCCAGAATGCGGGCAAAAAGAAAATCGTAAATGGGATTATATCGCCTGGCTCGTCGAGCCGAATCAGACTTAGAGGATATTTGGGATTATACCGAAAACACTTGGTCGGTGGAGCAGGCGGAAAAGTATCTTGACGGATTATTCAGTTGCTTCCAAGCCATTGCGGACGGCAAAGCGAAGGCCAAACCAATCGACGCGATTCGCAAAGGGTATTATAAAACCCTTTGTGTCAAGCATAATATCTTCTTCCGAAAGTCCTCGGATTACGTCATCGAAATTATCCGCATTCTTCATGTGAGCATGGATGTCGAGCTCCATCTTTGACCTTCGAAGGGATTTTTCATTTCCCAGTGGTATCAATCACAAAACCATCGGTAATAGTGTCAAGCAATCATTTCACTGCAAATTATCCTGACACTTTCCCAATGAACATTTTCCGAACAACACGCAACGTCGCATTACTAACCCTCCTGCCCTTCGTAACCTTCTCCCAAATCGCCCTGCGCCCGAAACCGAAACCCGGCTTTGAAACCCGCATTAAAACCTACGTCGATCATCTCGAAATCGTCGATACCCACGAGCATTTGATGGAAGAAGCCGACGTGCCGAAAGAAGGGCCGATCGACTTTATGCATTTGCTTTTTCATTATGCCGATGACGATATTAAATCCGCCGGAATGGGCAAGCCGGAATTCGCCGAGCTGCTGACCGACAAATACACCGTGATCGAGAAATGGAAGCGGATCAAGCCGTTTTTCGAAGCATCCAAAAACACCGCGTATAACCGTACCGTACTGCTGGCGATCGACAGGCTTTATGGCATGAAGGACCTCAACGATTCGACGGTGTTGCTGCTTTCGCAAAAGCTGCGCGAATCTTACAATGGCAAATGGTACGATTATGTGCTGAAAAACCGTGCGAAGATCAAATATGCGATCCAGGACGTCGAGAAAAGCCGCTCGGCGAACCCGATGTTCAGGTATGTGGAGAAGTTCGATGCCTTCATCCGCATTCATTCCAAACAGGAAGTGCTCGCGCTCGGTAAGGAGTACAATGCGCCCGTTTCCGACCTCGATTCCTACATTGCGATCCTCGCCGGGGCGTTTCAGGAGGCGATGGGCCGGGGCATTATCGGCGTCAAATCGGCATTGGCCTACCACCGGACGTTGAAGTACGAAGACACGCCCAAGTCCGTCGCCGACAGCGTTTTCGCGAGACTCATGAACAGTCCGGGCGATAAAACCTTCGCATTCAACGACGTAAAACCATTCCAGGACTACGTCATGCACCAGATCATCCAGCTCGTCCGCAAGAACAACATTCCGTTTCAGTTCCATACCGGCCTGCAATCCGGCGACGGCAACATCATCGACAATGCCAACCCGTCGCACCTCGCCAACCTCTTCCTCCAATACCGCGATGTGAAATTCGTCCTCTTCCACGGCGGCTTCCCGTACGGCGGCATCCTCTCCACGCAGGCGAAGGCATTCCGCAACGTCTACATCGACATGTGCTGGTCGGCCATCATCTCGCCCTCATACAGTGAGCGCTACCTCCACGAATGGCTCGAAACCGTCCCCGCGAACAAAATCATGGCATTCGGCGGCGATTACCACAACGTCGAAGGCACGTACGCACATTCGCTCATCGCTAGGGCTATCGTCTCAAAAGTGTTGAGTGAAAAGGTCCGCGACGCTTATCTGACGGAGGCCGAGGCGATAGATATCGCGCGGAGGCTGCTGAGGGATAATGCGATTGAGTTGTTTAAGATTAAGTAGGGGTTCTTTCGGTAGGGCTCGCCTTCGACTACGCTCAGGCTGACATTTTGCACGCTGTCAGCCTGATTAGGTAGTTTTTTTCGGTAGGGCCCGCCTTCGACTTCGCTCAGGCTGACATTTTGCACGCTGTCAGCCTGATTATGTAGGTTTTTTTTCGGTAGGGCCCGCCTTCGACTCCGCTCAGGCTGACATTTTGCACGCTGTCAGCCTGAGCGTAGTCGAAGGCGGGCAATCGAAGGCCTTTCGCCTCTCACTTCAACGCAAACGCTCCCAGCATCTTCTCCGCAGTCGCCCGGTAACGATCAAATTTGGACGCTTCACTGGTAAAGGTTGCCAGGTAAGCATTGTCGTTTTGGATAAAGCATATCGCCAATACCTTCAATCTAAATATCCCCTGCGAAAACTCGTAGGCCAGATGGTATTCTTCACGGCCATTGGCGTTCACCACTTCCGACTCCTCCATTTTACCATCGCTGAACATCACCTTGATCTGCTGCTCCGAAATTTCCTTATATTTCTGAATATCAATCGGCTGCCCGGCCAGATTCTGGACCATCACATTCAGATTTTCGCTGAATTTATCTTCGGGACCGTCCAGCGGCGAAAAGAAAAACACCTTCGAGTTCATGGTACCGGACGTATCGACGCGCCATGCCGAAGGATAGGAAATTTTGAAATCGTTTTTGGAAAACACTTTTAAATCGCCCTGAGGCAAGGACTGACCGCTCACCGAAAAAACGATCATGCAGAAAACAAGAGGCAGAAAAACCTTCATAAAGCGACACCGATTTTTCCGCATAATACCATTAAATATTCATTTGCCGATGTGCCGCGACCGTAATTTCCGCGTCATCGCTTCCGAACCGGCGCAGGCTCAGCCTCCTCTTCCGGGTTCAACGTAATCTCCAATTTATTCCCAAAACACCGCACCGTCACTTCGTCGCCGCATTCAAAACCTGCTTCATGCAGCCATTTACCGCAGAGCCTGATCTCGGGCATGACCGCGTACTTGTACCATGCGCGCGGGACGTATTTTCGGTAGACGGTTAGCTGCCGCTCGGCAGGGTTTGAAGGTTTTTTTTCGTGTGTCATAGCTTCAATTTTTAGTTCAATACTATGATATATTGTACTAATTACAAAGTAAATCAACATAAAACTTTAATTTATTTACAAAATGAATGGTTTTATCTTTGCGGAAATTTTATATTTTATTTACACGAAATGACCATAAATGAGCATCTCGTGGCAAAATTGCGCTTAAATCGAATCAAATTGGTGCTAGTTGAAAAAGAAAGATCTGGCAAAGACTTAGCCCGGCATTTAGGAAAAACTGAAACTACTGTCTCGCGCTGGTCTAAGAATGAGGTACAACCAACTTTGGAGACACTTTATGAGATTTCGGTGTATTTGAAGGTGGATATTCGGGAGTTGTTGGTTTCTACAAAAGAGTAGACACCAGCTCTAACTGCCTTAACAACATTAAAATACCTTCCTCAAACTTCATGGCAGACAAGGCATACATCACACCTATCGTTTTTAAGTGGGCCCGCGAATCCGCGAAAATGACAGCTGAAACAGCAGCATTGAAGGTCAATGTTCCGGCAGAAAGATTGTTGGAATGGGAGGCAGGAGCAAGCCAACCAACAATCAAACAGGCCCAAACTTTGGCAAAAGCTTACAAAAGGCCATTCGCATTATTCTTTCTCCCCGACATTCCACGGGACTTTCAACCATTGCAAGACTTCCGCCGAAGCGATTCGAAATCACTAAGCACCGGTTCCGTTTTCATGATTCGCGAAATTCAGCAGAAACAAGCCTGGATCAGCGAGACCAACAGAGAAAACAGCGAAGCAAAATTTCCTTTTGTCGGTCGCTTTACCATCAAAGATAATCCTGCGGACGTCGCGCAAGACATTCTGAACACGCTTTCCATTTCTCCGGGCAAATACGTCACTGGAAATCCGATAAAGGAATGGATCGACAAAGCAGAAGCGAAAGGAATTTTCATTTCGAGAACCAGCTTTATAAACTCCCATCTGACCTTAGACAGTGATGAACTGCAAGGATTTGCAATCGCCGATCCTCATGCGCCTTTTGTTTTCATCAATTCCGAAGATTGGGCTGCGCCTCAGCTATTTACGCTTGTTCACGAGCTCGCACACATCTGGATTGCGGCTACGGGAATCTCTGCCGATGTTGAGCCAGGTTTCCAAAAGGCGGACCGCCTGCATCCGGTAGAATTGTTCTGTAATGAAGTAGCAGCGAACGCATTGATTCCTAGCCGATTGATAACAAATCTAGGCAGCCACATCTTTCTATCTGCATCGCAAGTTTTCAGTGTCGCAAAAACATTCGGCGTAAGCTCATTTGCATTGCTCGTTCGTGCATTGAATTTGAACCTGATTTCACTTGATCAATACAAGACTTTGAAAATGGTGGCAGACGCGGAGTTCAAGGCTTTTCTTCTCAAACACGAAGAGAAAAAGGCCAAACAAAAAGAGAGCGCTAGCGGACCAAACTACTATTTATTACAAATTCAGAAAAACAGTCGATTATTTACTCAAACCGTTCTGGACGCTTTTCGTGGCGGCAGCCTTGAACCAACTCAGGCAAGTTCGCTACTCAACGTGAAAATCAATTACTTTCACAACTTAGAAGCCCAGTTATATAAATATTGATAGCTGAAGAGGAAAATCTCCTGCCAGTTCTCATAACTGCCCACACACCAAAGTATCCCACGTTTAGAGCATTACTGGTGTTTTTAATTTTCTTATTGAATCCATGTAATGAAGACCTTCCGAGAATACCAAAATTTCCTCGCCAACCCGATTTGAAGCCGCCTGCGAAAGGCTGTATGAGATCTTATTCAAATTGCTGTATAAATTTAAAATGAAGTCGTGATTATCATAGGAGACCATCCACCGCTTTCTCATTTTGCGTACGTGATGAGATAACCGCTTATGATCGTCCGCAGCGTAAAAGTTCATATACAAATCAGCTCCTTTTTGATAATATGGAGGGTCTAAATAAATAAACACTTCCTTCCTCAATCGATTCATTTGATTTATGAATTCTAAGCCGTCATTATTCGACACAGTAATATGATCGCTCATTTCAGCTATCTTACGAATCCTTTCGCACAAATCTATTTTATTGAATCTAGCATCAATTTTATATTTTCCTTTTTGTTCCCGACCGCCTATAACTCCGCCCTTTATTACCCCCGACACATTTGTCCGATTCAAAAAGAAAGTTGATTTAGCCAGTTCGAAAGAGTCTGTCGTTTCGGAATTCTGTTGTATTTCCTTGTATTTACCCCAATTATCAATCGACACGTCAACTTCCATCAGCCACTCGCAAAACTCTACCGACCTATTAAGAATACTTACCCAAAAAGAATAAATTGATCGATCTAAATCATTGATATACACATGATTCACATAACCTTCAAAAAGTAAGCGGAGCGCTAGACCAGAACCACCAGCATATGGCTCTGCGTAGCTCGCCCCCACCATATCGTTCTCATAAAAGAGCTTTGCAACAAAAGGAAATATGCAATTTTTTCCGCCTGGATACCTTAGCGGCGAATAATGAATTGTTGCCTTATTCCGTTTTTCCATGAGTAATATTTAGAATGGCGCCTATCAAGATAGACATCGCTATCGTTTGATCCATATTAGCACTGGATTGATAATTATGTGCCCCGGTATGTAGCAATTGAACTAGACTTTCAGGTCTCACATTTTGATTTGCCAATGTTGTTTTCAAGTCTTGATTCAGTTGACTTTTAGCAAGTTCAGCATGTTCCTTAACGTAGTCCTCCAACTTTTTCTTTTTATCCTTTGACGCCGTTTCACACAAAAGGCGGAGGGACATTCTTATTAAGCTCGGGAATGATTGAGACAATTCAACCCTTTTTGAGATATAAAACGAATACAAGTCACATATATCTCTATATAGATTACTTACTTCACCAATCTTTAAATATAACTTCCCACCAAAGAGCTCAATAGCCTTAGTTTCCGTCCGCTTGGTTAACCTCGGATTAGTTTTTTTCGACTCAGCAGAGAACTTAAACTTGGACAAATGTACCTTCTTAGTTCTGTTTTGGTCGATTAACTGTTGCGACGCTAGGTCGAGAACCTCCAATACCTTCCCTCTATTCTTTCTCGTACTGATTGTGTCGCTTTGAATCTTTCTAGAGATATCCGCTAATATGGACTTGCCTTCGTCATCGGCATGAACGCTATGAAGGTGTCCATTAGAGATGGCAAAACCCAGTGATTTCAAAGTGTCTTCCCTGAAAATCTCTTCTTTAACAAATCGTTGATTCAAGTGCTTATTTGCGCTGATAATTCCAGTATCTTCTTCTAAAATTAGGAAAGGTGTCTTCTCTCTGCCCATGAACTTATACAGGAAGATGTCTCGCTCCAACGGTTGCCAAGATCCAGATTCACTATGCTTCCTTAGTACATTGTTCAGTGCAATTTTCTCAATACAAACATTACATGGGATTTCTTTTGGAAAATCTGGAATATTAAGAGCGGTGCCCTTTGGAACGGTAACCAGTCCATGTTTTATTTTTCCAAGAATTATTCTCCGATTCCCATCATAGACAACTGGGCGGTCACCATGATAGACAACCGTGGGCAGTTCGCTAAAATCGAAATAGTCACCCATTTCCTTTGCCAACTTAGGTAACGTCCACTTTAATGACCTGTCTTCCAGTGCCCTATCAACAATATCCTGATCGCTTGCATCTGCATCAATAGGATCGCGTGGATTTTCAGTCCACAAGACAAGTTTACTTATATCAATGGAAATCACCTTTTGATCCATATTACTTGCTATGAGAAGGATTTTCGTATGTTAAACATGATGTCATCAAATTCTTCAAGGAAAGAGTCGACAATACCAGAATTTCGTTCAATCCAGGGATTAATAATTTTCGTGCAGTTCTTGCCCCAATAATCCTTCTGCTGGCTAAACCACTCCTTTGCCTTTTCCCTACTTGACTCTATTTCGCCGCGAGAGAAATTTTTGAAGACGAATTGCTTTGAATAGTCAGGGTTGATACTTCGCCAAATTTCGGAATCATCTGGTAATGAGTACAAAAACTCCGCAATGAGCCTCTCAGGCGATTTTTCGCCTGGTAATATTAAGAAATTTTTGTGTTGAGACATAGACCTCATTTTAGCAGCAGATCCCCTGACGTCACCATCCAAAATTATGAGAGACTCAGGGAATCGGAATCCAACTATCTGTTTCCTAGCCAGTTCAAGAAGATTTTCACAGCCCAATTTGCACTCCAAGTAGGCTAGATCCCTCGAACGTCTTTTGAGTAGGGCTTTACAAAAGATTCGTGCTTCTTCGTCTTCCGAAAAAATGGGAACTCTTATGCTTTTTGGGTTTTCTGATAACACAACGTTAAGCCTATTCTTAATACTTTCATAGGAAATACTTTCAACGGCCACAACGCTTGAATTAACCTTTTGCAAATAGATAACGTTTACTTGTCCTGAGATTTTCTTGTCTGCTTGTAGTCCACATAACTTTTCTAGAATTGATAATGAGTGAGTTGTAAACACTATCTGGATTCTGTAACGCGAAGAAAACACTCTCAGAGCTTCGACGAGTTTAATCTGTGATGCGGGATAAAGAGTTGCATCTAACTCATCTATTGCCAATATTCCGCCTTTGTATACTTCTCTATGCTTTTCCTGTAAACGTCGGAATGATAATATAGCCAACAGGATCTTACCAATATTATCCTGCCCGGCTGAGTTCAATCTCCAATCGTAAAAACTAGTATTGGCACCTAGCGTATTTTTCTGCTTGCTAGCAAGGTAGTCAACGCGCATCATCTCAACATCAGGAATGAGCAAGATTTTGTTATGCCACTCTTGATAAAATTCAAATTCCTGTTGGGATAAGGTTATTTCGTCGCTGGAACCAATGCTTGCGTCTTCTCCAATCGGAAAGAGCCTAGAAAGACTTAGATAAATCACAGGCAACTGTATATAACCTGAACCTTTCGACCGATCACCCTTCTTCCAGAATCTAATGCCTGGTTTCTTAGCGTCCCGCCTTATACTTTCAACGGTAAATTCAGGTTCAAGCTCGTTTTCTAGCTTAAGTGTCCACTCGTGTCCCTGTGGAATGTCAAACTCTTCTGAAAGTTTAAATTTCTCACTGAATAATGACTTATAGTTTCCTCCACAAAGCGGCTTTTCGCCAGACAATGGGTTATCTTTATCAGTAATCGTAAATGGTTGGCTCAATATCCCCAGTAAGGTAGTTTTCTGAGTACCATTTTGTCCGGCTATTACAGTTATGTTTTTTCCTAAGCCGAAGGATAAATCCTGGAATCCACGAAACTTCTTAATGTCAATGCTTTTGATAAACATAATATAATCACTGGCGAGGGGTAAAATCACTCTATTACTAAGGCGAGAAGTGTTTAGATATTAATCTCTACTCAACAATAGTCATGCAATTATTATTCGGTTAAACCAGTAATTCATTGGTAATGATTATGGAGCATTTGTGTGTTCAAAGTTGAAAAACAAGAGACAACCAAAATAATTACAACAATGTTAATTCGACGAAGCATCACTAATGAATATCACCTCCCCACCCCCACAGCCCGCTCAACCTCCCCCACAAACCCCTCCAAGACGCCAGCCACCCGCAAAATCCCCTCCTCAGCCTCCTTCCAATTCTTCTGCTCAATCGCCTCCCGGATCATCGGCAACGTCTTCACCCCATACCCCGTATAAAACCCCGGAGCATAAATCTGATGCCTATACCACGGCCGACGCGGCAACCCATCCGCATGGATCAGCTTCCTTTCAGTTTTATACAAAATCTCATTCAACTCCTTCAACTTATCCGCAGGAAGCAAAGCGAGTTTTGCAAAAGCCGAGGCGTAGGCTTTGGCGCTTTGTTCCAATGCCACCAATGCATTATCCAGCGGCGCGAAGTTGAGGTATGGGGCTACCGACATCGGGGTTGGCTTCACGAATGGGTCTTTCGGGTCGGCGGCGGCTTCGAAGCGGCCTTCGGCGAGGGTTTTGTTGTGGTCTTCGGCCTTCGTGCGGGCGGCTTCGAGCTCCTTTTTTACTTCGGAAGCATAAACCTGCACCGTATTGGCGAAGTTGCTGAAATCGAATGGCAGCACATCCGCATTGGCGAAACGGAGTACGGAGCGGCCCATGGTTTTGGCGAGCGCTACGCCATACACAAATTCACCGTCCTTGAAGCGGGTGTAATGGTCGTACGAATCGAAAATGGAATGGTAATCGCCGCCGGCATCTTCGCCGCCATAACCGATGTTGAGCGAGGCGATGCCGAGGTGCTGGATAAACGGCGTATAGTCGGAACCGGAACCGAGTGCGCCAATGCGAAGGTCGGCGCGGGTACGGGCCTCCTGTTTGGCGGTCGGACTGCCGTTCAGGATCGTGCGCGAGCGCAGGCGGTCGATCACACTCGTGCCTTTCTCGGGATCGGTGACGTCGCGGCCCACCTGGTTCACAAATTTTTCGAGCGTATGCGACCCGCCTGCGCCCAGGTATCCGCGGCCATTACCATCGGAATTGAGGTAAACAACCGCTTTTTCCTTTAAAATAGACTGGTATTTTTCCACCCATTCCGTCGAGCCCAGCAAACCCGGCTCCTCGCCGTCCCACCAGCAATAGACGATGGTACGCTTTGGTTTCCAGCCAGTTTTCACCAATTCGCCCAATGCCCGCGCCTCTTCGAGCTCGGCCACGGCCCCACTCACAGGATCGGCCGCGCCAAACACCCAGGCGTCGTGGTGGTTACCGCGGATCACCCATTGATCGGGAAACTCGCTGCCTTTCAGCGTCGCGATCACATTGTAACAGGGCACGATATCGAAATTGAATTCCAGTTTCAAATGCACCTTCGCCGGCCCCGGACCGACGTGGTACGTGATCGGCAACGCGCCCCGCCACGTCGCAGGCGCCACCTGACCGCCCAACGCTTTGAGCAACGGCAATGCATCGCCATACGAAATCGGCAGTACGGGGATCTTCATCATCGCCGGCGCCTCTTCCACCGACAGCCGCTTATGCTCAGCATCGGCCACAAAACCGTTCGTCAGCGGATCACCCGGCGCGAGCGGCAAGTCCACCACCGACCCACGCTGCACGCCCGACTCATTTTTAAATGCCCCTTTGGGATATACGTCGCCCTGGAAATAGCCATCTTCCTTCGGATCCGAATAAATAATGCAGCCAATCGCCCCATGCTCGTAAGCCACTTTGGGTTTGATACCACGCCACGACCCGCCATATTTGGCGATCACGATCTTGCCTTTCACATCCACGCCAAGTTTGGCGAGCTCCTCATAATCATCGGGCACGCCATAATTCACAAACACGAGCTCGGCCGTCACATCGCCATTGGCCGAAAAGGCATGGTAAGGCGGCAACACGTCCTTCGTCTGCGCGGAAGTACCGTCTTCTTTTAATGGTTTTTCGGTTAATGCGGCTTTGAATTTGGTCGGCTCGGTGAGTTCTAGAACGCGCACTTTGGGCGTCGGGAAAAGCACGTGCACCGTATCGAGCCGTGCATCAAAACCCCAGGAAGCGAGCTTATCACGCAGGAAAAGGGCATTATTAAGGCCATATGCCGAACCGAGCTGATGCGGATAGGCTGTCATCCGCTTCATCCAGTCGCGGAGGTTGTTGGCTTGGAGGTGCTTGTCGAAAGTTGTTTCGAGGTCCAATTCCTTCTTCGCCGCCTCCGTCCCGAAGCCCATGAGTTGCTGGGCTTCCGATGGCACTACGGCGAGGGTTGAGAATAATATGGGAATGAATGTCTTTTTGAAAAGGTGTCGCATGGGAACGGAGTGAAAAGGTTTTTTGGTGATGGTTAAATATAATGAATGGATGGGAAGAATGGGGAAGATTTAAGGAGAATGTGCCACTGTGGAGGAATGGCAGCCTGAGCGGACCGGGCCGCCGGGCGGTCGAAGGCAGTCCATACCGCAACATGTTTCTTGGGCATCGCGACAATATGCTTCGACTGCGCTCAGCATGACATTACCGTTTTACATATTGTTTTTAAAAACGAACATATAAGAAATGTCAGCCTGAGCGCCGAAGACAGTCCATACCACCACAAAACAGCAGCATTTCGCATTTTCAACCTGATCATCATTAGATTACCCCACACCTAATCCTTTACAAAACAACAACCTAACACACTATCCTATGAAATCGTACTACGTCTACATTGCCAAATGTGCGGATGACAGTTACTATACCGGCGTCACTAATGATCTGGAACGGCGGCTGGCGGAGCATAACTCGGGTAAGGATTCCGGATCGTATACTTTCACGCGACGTCCTGTTGAAATTGTGTTTTCGTACGAATTCAAGGATGTACGACAGGCGATTGCTTTTGAAAAACAGGTGAAAGGTTGGAGCCGGAAAAAGAAGGAGGAGATTATTGAAGATCGGTGGGATGATCTGAAGGTATTGGCTGAATGCCGGAATGTTACGCATTGTAAAAGGAATCTCGAACGAGGTGTCAGCGCCGGCCGCTTCGCTCAGGGTCACAGGACCGAAACTAAAAGATCTAAACAGCTCCGTTAAATGTAAAAGCCGTAAAAATGCCGCTATCATTCCTTATCCAAAACCCTTAAATTTACCCAAAACAACTTCAATATGAACAATCAGACCATCTCCGAACGAATACGGACTTTACGGAAGGCGAAGGGCCTCTCGCAGGAAAGCCTTGCCGAACACGCGGGGATCAATCTGCGGACCTTGCAGCGCATCGAGAGCGGGAATGTGATACCGCGCGGAGAAACGTTGCGCCTGCTCGCACAGGCGTTGGATGTACCCGTAGAAGAACTTTCAGCAGCGACGACGGAGGTACCCGCAACCATGTATGAAGACCAGGGATTTCTCAAACTCATGAACCTCTCCGCATTGTCGTTCTGGTTTATTCCGCTGGGCAATATGCTCGTCCCGTTTGCGCTTTGGATGTACAAAAGAAACAGCATTACCGGTGCCAACGAACTGGGCAAACGCATTTTGAATTTTCAGATCACCTGGTCGCTGATTTGGTATGGGGTAGTTTTCGTCGGCACGTTTACGGGCATTCTCGGCCTCTGGAGCAGCCCGGGGATCGTTATCAGTCTCGTTGCCTTACTGGCCATCGCCAATTCGGTATTCATCATTACTAACAATCCTAAAATCGCCCGGGGCGACGAGGAGGTTTATGGATTTGGGTTAAAGATTATCGAATAAATTTTTACCCCGGATAAGCAACAGGCTTCAACTTCAGTTGATAAAACGCTATGTAAGCATCCAGTTTCGCAATTTTGGAATTAGTCAATTCGACGATGTGGGAAAGGATGCCAGGGGAATACCCTCCGCTGCCGTTACTGCGATATTCGTGGTGCCCTGTTTCTACACATTCGGCGGCATTGCCATCCTCGTTTACATGATGGTACGCCTCCTCGGCCACTTTCCTGTGCGGCATTCGAAAACTTTTCAATTGCTGGAAACATAAACGAAGCGCCTGCATCGATTCAAGGACAAACGGATCGAAGCCGATATGGTCATGGACTATATTTTTGAAACACTTGCCCAACAAACTGTCCCTGCTTTCGAATTCATGGCAGATCCCACGCATTTCAGGATGCACATAGGGCAGGTAGGTTCTTTTGAAAATCGTGTATTCAGGGTCTTTGCAATCGCTGCTCCAGAGTAAATGATCATACACAAACATCGGCATCTCCACCGCACCGGGTCCGAGGTATTGCTGACCGGCCAGCGTAATGGGGTCAAAATAAAGGCGTAGCTCCGAAGAGAAATACGAAAGGGATACTTTCCGGCGGGCCAGCACGATGCCCTCAATTACTTTCTGAAAACAACTCATTACATTTTCACAGATCTCTTTAAAAGCCGCGGAGCGCATGGAAGTATAGTGCAATTTTCTCAGCAATCGGATCGCACAAGCCAGCGGATCCATGGCCATCACTACACTGTCTATGAGATACATCTCATCAGCGGTACCGGTGTAAGTCCGTCTTCTGCGATCGGCGGGATTCCAAACGGTGTAATGCAGCAGCGTGTCCCGTGGAGGCAGAAATGTTTTCCCCGCCAGCCATTGCATTTTACCTGCCAGGTTCTCTATGACGCTTTGAGGCTCTACCCCGTGCCTTTTAAGGGAACCCAGTAAAATGCCGATATCACGGGTAGCCGCATTGGCTTCATGGTAACCGAAGCCCTGCAAATCCGGTTCAGCGGGTATGATCAGCCTGGCCATGGAGATAATTCCACTAATATCCCGCTTCTCATTCAGGTCCGGAAGCATTGCAATCACATCGTCGGCATGGAGCGGATCCAGA
The DNA here is from genome assembly GCF_059568735.1 of Dyadobacter ginsengisoli DSM 21015. NCBI lineage: Bacteria > Pseudomonadati > Bacteroidota > Cytophagia > Cytophagales > Spirosomataceae > Dyadobacter > Dyadobacter ginsengisoli. The sequence goes on along the minus strand of NZ_JCANTY010000001.1, from coordinate 886,857 downwards.
CTGGCAATCCATTCATTTTCATCAGGTCCGGATTTTACATTGGGAACAGAATAACCGCTTAATCTCATGTGTATAGTCAATTTGATTTTAAAATAAACCCCTGGCCATACATGCCATTGTCAGTGCGGATCTGCCTGAAACAGGTCAGATGCATCCCGAACGGGCTATGTTAAAATCAATATTATACCATTTGTAGAAGCTAATTAATAAGAGAAAGCGGCCGGCTATGTTCGTCTATCCATCGGCAGAGTAGATTGATGTCGCCTTTTGGATATCCGCAATTTCAAGGAGAGCCTTGGGTAGTTGTTCTACATTATTTCTGCTGCATTGGGCGTATTCAGCTTTCACCTCACGGAGATCTTGGCAACATAGTTCAATTCCTTGTCACCTACCCTTCGAACCGCTCATACAGCGCCGGGCAAATCGCCTTCATACCCCCGGATCTTCATCACTCCAATTAAATTCAATAGGAGGATAACTCCCTTCGGAAGTGTGAAAATGATCGTGATCTATGTAATCGTACAAATCCTCATCGGTCTGCTGCTGGAATGCTTCGAGTGCAACATACCAGAAAGTTTCAAACTCATAAAATTCGATGTCGTCGCTTACTTCCGTGATCAGCGAATCGGGGTTTTTCTTGGCTTTGTAATAGACATCCCTTCCTCTGGAAATAACCCAGTTCCTGAAATACTCAAAACCATCATCCGAAGCGCCACCATTCATGATGTAGCCAGCGCACCACATTTCGGAAGTATAGCTTTTGTACAGCAGTCCGTCCGCAAGCGAAAACCCACCATTTCCTTCGGGGTCAGTTTGCCGATTTCATCGATTAGAAATTCCTCCTGTTCTTCCTCATCCGAGCTATTTTCAAGTGATCTTGCGACGATGTCCCAATAAAGATCTTCATCGAGCATTTCTGCCGTAGGTTCCAAATTGACTGCCATGATGTATTGAATTCAAATTTTGGACAGCGACTCATGCGAGGACAACAGACAATGCCCCGACCTTCACCGCTCACAAATGTAACACCACCAAAGCCACGATCGCCGGCAATGCCTGCACAAAAAATATCTTCTTGCTGGCCGTCAGCGCCCCGTACACACCCGCGACGATCACGCACGTAAGGAAGAAAACGCCGACGTAGAGCTTCCAGTGGTGATCGGTGATAAAAAGCGACCAGACGAGGCCGGCGGCGAGGAAGCCGTTGTACAGGCCCTGGTTGGCGGCCAGGGTTTTGGTGGGTTTAAATAGCTCCGGCGCGAGCGAGCCTTTGAAGGTTTCCTTGCCCTTCGTTTCCCAGGCAAACATTTCAATGTAGAGAATGTAAAGATGTTCGAGCGCGACGAGGGCGACGAGGATGGTGGAGAGTGTTTGCATAGATCCGTTTTTAATGGTAATGTAGTAAAAAGGATCGGACGATGCTGCTATACCAATCACATCCGCAGAAACCAGTTCTCCATGTGAATCCCGTTCAGGAGCGTAAAGTCTTTTTCATTATCAATAACTAAAACTAACTCATGCTGTATCGCGGTAACCCCTATAAGTAAATCGAATTCATCATTGATCGGCTTACCCATTTTTCTCAACCGTACTTTCTCTTTTTACATAGAGCGGTATTGAGCCAAATATCGGGATGATAGTAAGCCCGGCTATAAATGCGTCCAGCGCTGCTCTATTTGATATTTGTGACGACCTCCTCTGCTGATTTTTCAGCGCTAAATGCACTAAAGACTCAAAAAAAGAGTTTCACGCACAGATTCTTCCGTTTTGAGCGATCTCGTGAGTTTCCCGATCAGCTCCATCTTACTCGAAGAGCTCTGGCCTTCAAACAGTCCCGAATAGGTTTCAACGATATGTCGTTCTGAGAAGCTCATAGTTTTTATTATAAATTTAAAAAATCCCCCGAATGAGTAACTTCTAAATCACGTCGTTGAATAATCGTTGATTCCGATTATCTTGCCTTTTGGCAAATTCTTTCACTCTTTCATTACAATTACCATGACACCCAAGTACCTACTTTCGATTTTCCTCATTTTACTTTCCACCATCACCTACGCGCAAACACCTGTCAACGGCTTCGAGACCGACGACCTGGTCCTTCAAAAAGTAAGCGACCACGCCTACACGCACCTAACCTATCTCCAAACCGAAAGCTTCGGCAAAGTGCCCTGCAACGGCCTCATTGTATTCGATGGCGGCGAGGCGGTGATTTTTGATACACCGGCGGATGACGCCACTTCCGAAAGGGTAATACGCTGGGTCGAGGACAGCCTGCATTGCAAAGTAAAGGCCGTCATCGCGACACATTTTCATGAGGATTGCGTAGGTGGGTTGAAGGCATTTCACGAGCACGGAATCCCATCATATGCGACGAATAAGACAATTGCATTCGACAAGGAGCGGAAATTTCCCGTTCCTCAAAAAGGTTTTGACGATCGGCTCGACCTGAAAGTTGGCAAAAAGAAAGTGCTTGCAGCATTTTACGGTGAAGGACATACGCGCGACAACATTATCGGCTATTTCCCCGACGAAAAGATCATGTTCGGCGGATGCCTCATCAAGGAACTCGATGCGACCAAAGGCAACCTGGCAGATGCCAACGTAAAAGCCTGGCCCGCCACCGTGACGAAGATCAAGGAAAAATATCCCGATGCAAAAGTAGTGATACCCGGTCACGGAAAAATTGGCGACACGGCTTTGCTGGATTACACGGTGAAGTTGTTTAGCGAGTAGCAACCAGACAAACCGCCGAAGTAGGCGACAGTTTCTTAATATATTCCCTTTTCACAAGAAACCCACTGCCACGTAGACTGGCGCGAATGGGCTCCGCGTCCACGAGCGTGAGGTCGAAAGGGCTTTGGTAAAAAACGAAAAGCTGGCCACCCGGTTTTAATGTCTCCCGGATCATGGCCAGCTCTTCGTCATGTGCCCCTTTTCCGCGCCCTTGCCAAAAAATATTGACATTGAACGCGGCGATCAGGTCAAAATGCCGGGGAGGCAAGCCAGCATCCATAACCGGTTCAGCTCTGAATTCGGCCAGCCCCTCATCGACAAACTGTCTGTTTCGCTTCACGGCCTTCTCGACCGAAGGCGCCGATTGGTCGATGGCCAGGAAACTGCCCTGATGCATTCTCTTGCATATACATTCGGCCAGAATGCCCGTCCCGCAGCCGATTTCAAGAATATGGACATCCGGGCGGATGTCCATAAGTTCTGCTGCCCAGCTAAACCTTTCGGGTATGACCGCCATAGCGCTACATTATTTCAGTCCTTTACCTGTCGCCGCCCAGTAAATGCCGCCATAAAGGTGATCCAGGAATGACTGGTCGGAATAAACCAGACCGATGTGGCCCAGGCCGGTGTAGAATGCGCGGCCGCCGTCGAAGTTGTGATACCAGGCGATCGGGTGGTCTCCCATGCCGGTTCCCTGGCTGGTCTTAGGATCATAAGTCTTTTCATCGATCGTGATGAGCACTTTCAGGTCGTCGGCATTCAACGGTTTTTTGTATTCATACCATTCGTCGGTCCACATCATGCGTTTGGGAAAGCGTTCCAGGCCCGGGAAGTTGCTGTCTTTAACGTCCAGGAAGGCCGTTTGCTGCGCCGGGTGGGTTTTGAAATACGCGCCACACAACTTGCCATACCAAGGCCAGTCATATTCCGTATCCGCCGCAGCGTGAATGCCTACCCAGCCTTTTCCGCTTTTAATATACTTTTCGAGTGCCGCCTGCTGAGCGTCGTTGAGGATATCGCCTGTCGTGTTCAGAAAGATCACTACCGAGTAGTTAGCCAGACTTTTATCATTGAAAACATCGGCATTTTCCTGCCAGTCGACCGAGAAATTATGCCTCGATGCCAGGTTCCTGATCCCGGCCACGCCTTCGTGGATAGAAACGTGGTGAAAACCAGCAGTTTTAGTAAAGAGCAACGCCTTGAACTGCTGTGCATGCGCCGTAACCGCGCTTCCGATCACCAGAGCCAGGGCCAGTAATTTTTTGAACATGATGTTTTGGAAATTGATTAATGATGTAATTAGTACTAAAACAAATGTGGGAAGAAATTTACTTGCGGAAGGCGGTGAACATTCGGAGCGTTTGAAAATTTGAACAGGCCACCTTCTATATGTATTTGAACGACATTTGGGGCTTGAAGGTCCGTTCCATTGGAGGGCAAACGTCAAAAATCTGTCCATTTCTTTTCCAAAAGCATTGTCGGAAAATCATAAGACCGTATTATTTACGCATTCAAACTGGATGCCATTGTGTTAGCCTGAATTAATGATTTAAGTATTTTATAAAGCGTCATGATCCTTCATCCATTCGTAAATCCTATCAATTTTCAGATTCATGCAGTATGAAAATAGTTCATCAAGGCTAGTAAAAAAATTTCCTTTCCCGGCGATCATCTGTCTAAGGCCAATCAGCCCACTATCGTCATCATGATAAATTACTAATGTTCCGAACGACCCGTATTTAGTGAAGTATAGATACTCACGATTGCTGTCACCCAGAAATATTTCGCCAAAAACGAAGTAATTTTGGTTTAACTCAGCAATTTCAGATATAGAGAGGAACTCGCCCAGCAAACTTGTTAATTCTACATCAATAAGCTCCCAAAATTTCTTAAAAGTCATGGATTGACCATTTCTGACACAATAGACCTCAAATGCAGTTCTATGTCCTCTAGTGCCAATTCGAAGAGAGCCCTGAGTTAACCAAAAGTCTTTTAGCGAATTTGGTATACTAAAGCCGATATAAACTTCCAGCGCCTGCAACGATTCTATGCTTTCAGGTTTACTAAATTCAAAGGATCCATAACCTTCGAGTTCTATCTCCTTTACTCGCTCAATCGTAAAAGTAAAGACCTTTCGAAATCGTTCCACCGACTCACTCCAAGTCTCCTGCTCCATTTTATCATTTTCGAACATCATTGAACACACCTTCCTGAATTGGACCTTATAGTTCCCGTATGTACGTAAAAATCAGTCTAAAATTTTACTTTTTTGATGACCGATTACCAACTGAGTAATTTGGGATATTATAAGGCTCTCCACAAAAAGTGTATTCAACAAGCTGTAAATATTGAAGGAAGTTAGCATAGTCAAACTGTTTTGTCAGCTAGACTATGCTAATGTCATTACCTCCCCATTTTCAACCGCGTCTGCGCGCCGCCATTAACATCCTTCAACTCTACTTTCAAACCACCCTCTTTCACGATGCTCCGGTCGATCACGAGTGTAATAGGCTGAATGCCCTGCGCAAGATCGGTAGTGATCGTACCTCCAGTAATCCTGGCAAGCTTGTTGCCGTTATACACCGTGATACCGCTGGCGCTGCTCAGACCAAAGGTAACCGGCCCTTTCGTCAATGCTTCTATCTCAAAACGGACGATACTGAATGGCTTTCCTGTGCTGTTCTGCATTTCGGACAGGTCTTCGACCGGCAGTTCACCGGAGACTTTGCTGTACATCGGTGCCGTGATCACCTTTGCGCCTTTGCCTGCGATGACGGAGCCTTCCATTGAGAATTTGCCGGCGAGGTCTTTGCTTAGCGTGACATTTTCCCATCTGCGTACAAAACGCGTGTTAGGCACACGGAAATCGCCAGGCTCGCCCAATTTGGTAAGAAATGCGATGAGGTTTACGAACTGGTCACGGTCTAGGCTGGCGGTGAGGCCCGGAGGCATCAATGAACCAGGAACTTTCTCCATGACCTGCACCTGGCTTTTGGCAATCGACACTTCCTTTCCGGTCACATCGCGGATGACGATTTCATTGGCCCCGTCAGACGCCAGATAACCCATCAGTTCTGAGCCGTCCTTTTTCACGACGCGCTTCAGGTCGTAGCCTTCCTTGATGGATGTGCTCGGATAGAGGATCGAACGGATAATGGTTTCCGCCGGCGAACTGGTACCAAGGCTGCTCAGATCCGGGCCGATCAGCCCTCCCGCGCCCCCAATGGCATGGCAAGTCGTACAGCTCGACTCCGTTTTACGGAAAATCAGTTCTCCCTTGGCGGCATCCCCTTTTTCCCTGGCCAGTTTGGCAAGGCCTTCGATGGCTTTATCATCCAGGTCCTGCGGCATTTTCGGGGCCGGTATCGACCCGCCTGATGCTTCCAATGCCTTTTTCAATGCAGCAATTTCGTCGATACTCTGACGCGTCCAGCCGGCACGCTGCTGCACCAGCACGCGACCTCTTTTAGCCACGGCTTCCGGGATCTTCCTGGCAGCGATGGCATCGGCCAATGCCGCTGAACCGGGATTTGAAGGAATAAATGCCAGGAACAGATCCGACATATCGGTGCCTTCCGGCAAAGTCCGCATCAACTCTGCGCTCACGCGGGCTCCTTCTTTCGCATCCAGGTCCGCCAATTGAGCGGCCGCGATAATGCGCACTTCCGGTGTATTTTTCGGACCAGTCAGATCGGTGACGAGTTGCAGGGCTTTGGGTTTGTCAATAGCCCCCAAAGCACCCAGCGCCGCCTTTTTCGTAGCCGGATTGCCATTCTGGACCAGCCCTGTGAGACGGTCGTTCAATGATGCTAACTTCCACAGCCCGATCAAACGGATCGCGCTCAGGCTTACCGCTTCGTCATCGCTGGTGATCAGCGAGGCAATGCGCTCGGGATTTTTGTTGGGGGCCACGTGGCGCTGGCTTCCGGCTTCTTCCAGTGCAGCCAGCTGTGCTGCGGTATTTTTGTTGTTATTCTGAACGGCCAGATCGAGCAGCATGTTCAGGTCGGCTGGCTGGCCCAAACGTGCAATGGACGCAAGTACGTCTTTCTGATATTCTTCCGGCACCTGACCTTTCTGGTACAATCCGGTAAGTAATGCAGCAGCTTCAGGGCTGGTCGCGGATTTCAAGGCGTAGGATGTCTTTTTGGCGTCTCCCAAAAGGTTGGCGTCGGATTTCAGTTTGGATACCCACACCGGTTCCAGTTCACGGACGGTTTGCCACAATGCGAAATCCAGGAATTCATCCATTTGCGCGTCAAGTACCGTCAATGCGGTTTTCGCTGCGGTGGCCGTCCTGGTCTTACGCAATGCGATCACCGCTTCCAGGCGGACCTGTGGATGGTTGTCGGTTACGGCTTTAGCCAGCAACGCCGGGACGTTGGATACCTTAGGGTACCATAGCGCCATTGCACGCAAAGCGGCCGCCCGGGCATTGTGACTTTTGGCATTCAGCAAATTCAGCAGGACCGGTTCGTTAATGGTTTCCATGGTCTGATAAACCCAAAGCGCTTCGAGCAGGTTGTGCTCATATTGCGCATCGTTTTTATCCAATCCCTCAACCCATTTCTGCAACGCCGGGATCACTTCTTTGGCTCCTTTTGCTTTCAATGTCTGTTTAGCTTGCAGGCGCGTCCATTCTTCGGGAAGCTTCAATGATTCCAGCAATTCTGAAACACCCGCTTTGGCGAGTTCCGGTTTCTTCACGAGCGGACGGTTCTTGGCTACGATCCGCCAGATACGGCCGTGCTGCTGGTCGCGGCGCGGATCGTGAAAATCCACTTCTCCGTGTTGAATTATGGGGTTATACCAGTCGGCTACGTAAATGGCGCCATCCGGCCCCACATTGATGTCCACCGGACGGAACGCAACGTTGTCGGACCACATCAGGTCGTCGGTCTGCTTGGAAACGTAGCCGCTTCCCTGCTCTTCCAGTTTGAAACTGTTGATACGGTTAGCGCGGAAATCGTTGGTGATCATCCGCCCCTGCCAGGCATCGGGCAAATGCCTGCCGGAAACCACATCCAGGCCGCTATGCTTCGGTTGCCCCGGGTTTAGCCCGCGCAGCAGGCGTGCAGCACCTGGTGCAGTCACGAAAGTAGCACCCGGAAACGCATAGTTAATACCTTCTCCGCCTGCCCCGTCCGTCAGAAAGGATTGCCCCCACCGGTCAAACTGCAACCCCCACGGATTTACGAGCCCGCGTGCGTACACATCCATGTCCAGGTTACGCGTGTTGAGCTGCCACACCCCGCCCCCTTCCAGGCGCTTGATGCCGAACGGCGTTTCGACGTGGCTGTAAATGTAAATGGACTGGTTAAAATACATCCGTCCCTCGGGTCCCCAGCGGAAAGTGTGGATCAGGTGGTGTGTGTCGCCGGTTCCGAAACCATTCAGGATGCGGCGCTTTTTATCGGCCTTGCCATCGCCATCGGTATCTGCGAAATGCAGAATTTCGGTGGAGTTGGCGACATAGCACCCGCCGTCACCAGGAAGGATACCCGTCGGCTGGATCAGCCCTTCGGCGAAAATGGTCGATTTGTCGGCTTTTCCGTCTCCATCGGTATCTTCCAGTACAAATATCTTGTCATTGGCCGACTCCCCGGTTTTCAAATGCGGGTACACCGTGCTGCTGACCACCCAGAGGCGGCCTTCATTGTCCCAGTTCATCTGGATGGGCTTCGCTACCATCGGGTCGGCTGCGAAAAGGGTTACTTCGAAACCATCGGCCACTTTGAAGGATTTCTGCTCCTTCTCTACATCAGGGTCGAGGTTGAATGGATGCTGCTCAGGCTCCGTCGAGGAGGTTAGCAGGACCATAGGCAGGAGCAATGCTCCGTATAGTAGTTTTCTCATATTTGGGCTGTCGGCCGTCGGCTATCAGCTTTCGGCTTTGTTACAAATTTTGCGGTGCGCTGCACCTTTTTTACGTTTCTTTAAAGGCTGTCAGTCTTCGGCTTTCGGTTTGTTACAAATTTTGCGGTGCGCTGCACCTTTTTTTGTGTCACGAGCATTGAAACCGGCTGCCAATAGCCGACTACTGACAGCCGAAGTCCCTCATTCCAACTTCCGCAACTCGTACACCACTTCCTTCGGTTCGGAGTTCAGAATGATCTGCCCTTCCAGCCATTTGATGAGAATGTTCTGCTCTTCCAGGCCTTGCACATGGCGGCCTTGCTCGTATTTGCGGAAACCGATGATGTAGGTCTGGTTCAATGGCCGGTACTGGAAGAAATGCAGCTCGTTTTTACGAATAATCATCTCCCTGATCCGCGCCGATTGCTCGAATTGCGGGCCTTGTTTGATCTCCACACCTTTCTCCCACTCTTTCGCGGAGGCGGTGGCCACCTGCTCGTTAGCGGCTGTGAGCGTGTAGTATCCTTTTTTCAAACCGACGATCCGGACCACATTGGCATCGTTGCCTACCCAGCTGCTGGCCTGTGGAAACGGCAATGGTAAGTATTTGTCCGCTGCCACAAAGCGCGCAATCACATTATTATCCTTGCTGTCGGTCAGGATTTTGACGTTCGAAGAATAGGGCGTCGGTTTGGCAATGGTAATCGTCGAAGTCTCGCGGTCGCCGGGCAGGCCTAATGCCTTTTCGAGCACATCTGCGAGGTAATAGTAGCCTGCTTCGTTCAAATGGACGGTGTTTTCGATGATATCGGCTTTTTTGCCAGTATTCAGCACCGGATTGTAAATATCGATAAACTGCTTGCCGCGCTGGGAGGCCACATCGGAAATCGCTTTGGAATACAATTCAAGATCGGCATTGCGATGGTTGATATGCTGCGCGGTATCGCTGGAAACGACCGGAATGGTGGAAAGCAGCACCGTTTTCGCCCCCAGCGCGTCGATCTTGTCGATCAGCTTGATGAGGCCTTCTTTGAAATGCACTACACCTGCTTGTCCCTCCTGCGCCTCCACGCCTCCGTATGCTAGGAAAACGACGGTTGGGGCCGCCTTGGTAATGTCCTCCATGAGGTGCTCGTAGGGTGTCGGCGGATTGGTGTACGTGCTGCGCGCTTCTCCCCAAACATTGTCGCCGGTCCAGCCGAGGTTCCGAAAGGTAATTCCCTTGTCGGCGAAACGGGTAGTCAATGCGAGTTCGAGATAACCATACTGGAAATCGTTCTCAAAAATGGAATTCCCGAGGAAAACCACGCGGTCGCCATCTTTCAGCGTGAATGCTGTATTGCCGACCGGGCTTTTGTTTTGTGCGATGGTGGGTCCGTAGACGAGGGCTAAAAACAACAGGAACACATAAACCGGCAGTACCGGCACCTTCATTCTTCTCATTTACTTTGAGTTAAGTGTTTAAGCAGAGTAATTACTAGGATACAAAGACCCGAAGTAGCGGAACTTAACCGTACTGTACTATTAAAAATAGGAATATCACACCTCTTCCGGCACTTTGTAACTGACAACCGGCGACGGGATGACAAGCATCGTAATGATCGTTGCCAGCAACAGCGCCACCGCCATTAATGTGTAGGATGCGTTGAAATTACCCGTTTCACTGTTGAGATAACCCACCAGGTAAGATCCCGCAAAAGAGCCCAGGGCGCCCAGACTGTTGATCAGCCCGATCGCCCCACCGATCACATTTTTGGACAATATGTCGGCAATGGCCGCAAAGAAGGGACCATAAGGGGTGTATAATGCCCCGCCGGCTATCACAAGCAGCACATAGGCGAGCCAGAACTGTTCCGCACCGATCCAGACCCCCGCATAAAGGCATACCGCTGCAACAAGCAGAAACGGCCAGATGAATACCTTCCGGTTGCCCGTTTTATCCGAAAAATAGGACGCGGCCAGCATCCCGATCACCGCAAACACATAAGGTACCGCCGCCAGCCAGCCCGTGGTGACCATATTCATATTCGGGGCCGCCTTGATGATCGAAGGCAACCACATCACAAAGCCGTAAACACCCACGCTCCATAGCAGGTATTGCAGGCACAGCAGGATCACTTTGGTCGATTTGAATGCTTCCGCATAGTTTTTGACCGGTTTGATACCCGCCTGCTCGGCTTTCAGTTTCTCTTCTACGGCCACTTTTTCTTCCTCCGTCAGCCACTTTGCATTCATGGGCCGCTCGTCGATGAGTTTCCACCAGATAAATGCCCAGACAATGCCCGGTGCGCCCTGTAAAATGAACATCCACCGCCAGCCCATCGAGTCGATGAGGTAACCCGAGAGCACCGACATCCATAACACCGTCACGGGATTCCCGAGGATCAGGAATGTGTTGGCGCGGGAGCGTTCTTCTTTGGTAAACCATTGACTAAGCAATATCAGCATCGCAGGCATTACAGCGCTCTCCACCACACCGAGCATGAAGCGGATCACAATGAGTACTGTGGTATTGTTGACCATCCCGGTCGCCGCGGCTAACCCTCCCCAGAGGATCAACGAGATGAATATCAACTTCTTGGCCGTACGGGTGGCGGCATAATGCGCGCCGGGGATCTGGAAAAAGAAGTAGCCCAGGAAGAACAGCGAGCTCAGTAAGGTCGAGGTGTTGGGATCGATGTCCAGGTCGTCGGCCATCCCGCCTGCGACGGCGAATCCGAAATTGGCGCGATCGAGGTAAGCAAGGCTGTATGTGACAAAAACAACGGGGATAATCCGGTACCAGCGTACCTGTGCGAGTTGCGGCTTCATGCAGGATTCAGGAAATGATATGCATTAAAACCCAATTGCACGGCGGTTCTACCATCGGGTAACCGGAAACTACTTCCCGAAGAGCCTGTAACCGAGAATGAGCGATGCTTTGGCATAATCCAGATCAATCCGTGCGCGGTATGCGTACAGGCTGCGCTCGAAATAGTAGCGCGCTTCGAGGCTGAAACGGCCGCTGCCGATTCCCGCCCCTCCTGCAAAATTGGAGCCGGCAATGACCCGATGATCGACATTATCATCCTCCTTGCCTGTGGCTTGCTCCTTCACAGTCCATGCATAAAGCACATTTACAAAAAGTTTGGTTTTGTCGGTAAAATAAAAATGGTGACGGATGCCGATCGGCACTTCCAGGGTCCAGAAGCTGACATCGAAATTAAATGCCGGTGCGGTTGCCGGCAGCGCTAATGGAAATTTATAATACTGAAAACTCGGTTCAGCCAGAAGCGACCATTTGTTTTTATGAAACGGTGCAAAATACTCGCCTTCCACACCGATCCGCGCCGAAACCGCACTTTTCTCTCGTTGACCGTTGTCAGTAAATGTAAAGTTCCGGGTCGAAAGCATCGTCAGATCTGCCCCTGAAGTAATTTTCACATTGAAAACATTTCTTTTTGCCCTTACCACGGTCGTTGCAGCCCCGGGACTGTGGCAGGCATTGTAACGCTCGAAAAAGCGTATCAGATCGCTGTCGCGGTAAGTAGTCCGTTCAATTTGCAGCTGTGTAATGCCCTGGCAGGGAAAGTCGTTCAGTAGTTGCTGGCGAAAACCGAAATTAGTCGCCGGTTTGCCCTCACCATCAATATACCGCCTGAATACCAGCGGAATATACAAAGAGTCGGCTTTCTGGTAGTAAAACTGGCTGATCTCGCTCCGCTTATATTGCAACAGCTTCGCCTCTCCTTCCACGAGTATTTTCAGGAACACCAGTTCCTCATGCCATTCAGGATTGCGGCCATTGGAAAGCCGGTTTACATCGGTCGAACTGTGATCCACCTTCGCAAGGGCGCGCACATACGAGTAATCCCGGTCTATCCCGAAGGCCCGGACCTCCTGTAACGTGCCTTCGAGCACTTCGTTACTACCCGGCAACTGGTATCGGAACGATGAAGGACTGTTATCCCAATCCACGTTCCGGATGCTACAAACTGTTTTGATGTTATCGTTACTGATAAAAAACCCTTTTTCAAAGCGTATTTGTGCATGGGCAAAAGCAGATATGAATAGCAGGACAAAAGCACACAGCAACTTATTACTGAACATTCTCAAAGTCATTGGATTGAAATCGCAACAAAGTAAACCATAAATCACTTATCCAATTACTTTGACAAGCTAAATACTATTGCCGCTGCGTCGCAGCCAACCTGCCTTAGTCCTTTTGAAGCCGACCGTAAAGCACGCCGGCTTCACCCAATGCACTTTTACAAATTGCCAGTACCTTATTCAGCCGGTCGCCGGTACCATTATTGTTCAGCTGTTCATTTTCCAATGCATCCAGATCGTCGTCCAACAGCGGATTTAAACCCATGATCGAAATGGTCGTTTTCATGCCGTGCGCGATGCGCCGGACCTCCCGCAGGTCTCTTTTGGCCGCCGCGGCCGACAATGCTTCCAGTTCGCGGGGCATGAGGTGGAGAAACTGTTCGGTTACTAGTTTCTCATAAATACTGTCGCCGTTGCTGATCTCCCTCATGTAACCTAGGTCGATGACTTTGAAATTGCCTCGCGGAGTGCCGTTCGGTTGCGAATTCCCATTGACGACCGGCGTACCATAGCGCCTGAACACTCGATCGAGTTCGCTTTCACGTACGGGTTTCGAAATATGGTCGTTCATCCCGAAGCTCAGGCATTTTTCCCGCTCCCCTTCCATGGCATGGGCAGTCATGGCGATGACCGGCATATCCAGCTTTAAATCGTCCCGGATGGCCCGTGCAGCAGCATAACCGTCCATGACAGGCATTTGAATATCCATAAATACGAGATCAAAGGATTCGTTTTGAAGAATGTCGATGGCTTCCTTTCCATTGCCGGCAATCCTGCTTTCAATTCCGCGCTCCTGCATGAGGCGTGTCATCAGGCCCTGGTTGATCTCGTGGTCTTCGGCGATAAGTACCCGCAGGCCCGTTTGCTGCGGATGCGCCTCCGCGTCCGGAATGCCGGTGACGCCTGTTTCCGCGCCATGCGCGACGCGATAGGGAATCGTCACGGTTACCGACGTGCCTTTCCCCTCTTCGCTGGTTACGGCAATATTCCCTTCCTGCAAGTATACCAGGTCCCTGACGATCGACAACCCGAGTCCCGTGCCGCCATACTGCCGCGTAGTCGAGTCCTCCGCCTGCCGGAACCGCTCGAAAATAGTTTCCAGTTGCTCAGGTCCGATCCCGATGCCGGTGTCGCTCACTTCAAAAGAAACCATTACCTGCTCTTCGCCGTCCGGCACGGCAGCTACCCGCAGGTTGATTTCGCCGTGGGCTGTGAACTTGAATGCATTTCCGACCAGATTGACAAGTATCTGGGTGAGCCGAGTGGGATCTCCGCTCAGCATTTCGGGAACGGACGGGTCGAACGAGGCCACCAGTGGCACGTGCTTTTCGACCGAACGGTGGTGAAAAAGGGTCGTCACCGAATGCACCAGTGCCTCGGGACTGAACGGCACGTACTCGATCCGCATCATCCCCGATTCGATTTTAGAGAGATCGAGAATGTCGTTCACAATCGAAAGCAACGTTTCTCCCGACTGCTGTACCGTGTGGAGATGGAGCCGCGTATCATCGTCGAGTTTTTTCTTTTGCAGCAGATTCGTGTAGCCTAATATCGCATTCAGCGGCGTGCGTATCTCATGGCTCATATTGGCGAGAAAGTTTTCTTTGACCAGTACCGCCTGTTTCAACTTCTTCTCGCTGGTATTGAGCTGGCCGATCAGCTCCGCCTGCTTTTTCATCCGGTCGATGATTACGACAAAAACGGCGGTCAGTACAACGAGCACGAGCACAATGACATACAAATTCCAATGCAATACGCGTTTTCCGCTCTGGTCGACCGACTTGACCCGCTCCGCCAAAGCGACGCGCCCGCTGGTGTCAATGCGGTGGGTAAACCGGCTGATCTGTTCTGAAAGACGGATGGCGCGGCTGCCTGCGATCAGGTGCTCGGGTACGGGCTTGCCTGCGTGGTAGAAACTGTCGATAAGCTCGTGGCTGTATTCGATTTTCCGGTCGACCAGCGAACCCAGTTCGGGGAGGTATTTTACCGAGGCGGCGGGGGTCCCTTTTCTTTGCAGGGCACCGAGGTCCTGCCTGACCTTTGCTGCGTCCTTTTCAAACTCCATCAGCTTACCCGAATCTCCTGTGCTGATCGCCGTCTTCATATGATTATCCATGAGCAACAGGTCCTTTTGCAGGCCCACCAGTACGTTGCTAAGGCGGTACTCATTCAGGAGATTCTCATTTCCGCGGATCAGCTCCCTCACATTCCCCCGCATCACATACTGCGCCCCGATCAGCGCCAGCACCGCGACCACAAACCCGATGGTAATGTATATAACAAGCGTCCTGACTCTCATAGAATCGATTCCTTTGAATGGAGATTCAATTTAGCTGATGCAGTAGTCTTCTTCAAGAGACGGTCGCCGGAATACCGTTTTAAGTCGGCAGGGAGCAGTTTTGCATCGGTAGCCGCCATTACACATCGAGCATCGATCACACCATCCCCACAACTTCACAAAATATTCAACCGCCGGTTCAACGCCGCACGGTACGTGTCAGCGACGGGCACCATCTTCCGGTTGATGATCAGCGTGCCGCCCTCCATGGTATCGATCTTCCCTACCTGCACGACGAACGAACGGTGCACGCGCAGGAACTTCGACTCCGGCAGTTTGCCTTCCACTTCTTTGAGAGAGGAATGCACGGAATAGAACTTCTCCGCGGTATAGAGTTTCACATAGTCCCCCATCGCTTCGGCATACAGGACATCATCGATCTTCAACCTTCGTACAATGCTGGAATCCCGGATAAAAAGGAATGCATCTTCCTCTATTTTCACTTCCTGCTTCTTACTCCTGAAAATTTCCTTTGCCTTTTCCACCGCCTGCAAAAATCGTGCTGGCGTTACCGGTTTGGTGATGTAGTCAGCCACATTGAGTTCGAAGGCTTCGGCGGCATACTCCTTTTTGGAAGTGGTGAAAATGATTACCGGATTTTTGCTTCCAAGGCTTTTCACGAGTTCGATACCCGTCATGCCTTCCATTTCAATATCGAGCAGCAGCAGGTCCACCGGTTCATCCATGATCTTCCGGTAAGCATCCATCGCATTTTCGCATTCGCCTGTGAGTACCAGGTCACGATCTTGTTTGACAAGTTGCTTCAAAGTGGTACGTGCGATGATGTTATCGTCGATGACCAGGCAATTCATGGGAACAGGCGGTTAGATTGGAGGAAACGGAAACCAATGTAAGGAAAAAAAGATATTGCAAAGACACTTTACCGGCTTTCACCGACTCTTTCTGCCCTTCTGCCTACTCCCTGTTTCCAGGCTTGGGCTCACCCGATAGTTTTGGGTCATTCAAACGCATCAATCACCAAAACATAGCATCACAATGAAAACTTTCATCACATCCGCTATCATCGCCGCAATGGCTGTCGCAGGCGTCCAAACTCAGGCTCAAACCCTTGCCAAAGACGCCAAAAAAGAACACAAAGCAGAAAGAAAAGAGGCCCGGGTGGAAGCCCACGCTGAAAATCGCGGCAATGTAAGTTCACGCTCCAAAGACAGTTTTTATGCCGACTTCGGTCAGCCGTCCGACGTGCAATGGGTAAGAGGCCCGCAGTTCGACGAAGCGACATTCACCAAAGACGGACAAAAACAAACTGCCTATTATGATGGCCGCTTCATGCTGGTGGGCACCACGGCCGACAAAAAATTCGCCGACATTCCTGCTAAGGCCCAGCAAGATATCCGCAAGCACTTCAAAGGTTATGCGATCGGCGCGGTGGTGGAATACAAAGACAATCAGAACAATGACACCAACATGCTCCTCTACGGCACCCAGTTCGACGACGCAGATCACTATTTCGTGACCGTTTCCAAAGGCAAGGAGGCAAATGTGCTGATGGTCAAAACCGATGGGGAAGTATCGTTTTTCAGGAACATCGGCAAATAGCAGGGATCATAACATCCGGTGGAATCACCTCTTCATCAGCGAACAAACGGCCCGGGAGCAATCACCTCCGGGCCGAGTTTTTGTGTCACGTGTGCCAGGACGCTCGACGATGCCTCCTGCTTGTAAGCCTTCCGGGATCTACTTCCCAATGCGCTTAGTCTCTTTCAGTAAACCCAATGCAACCGCATTGTCGGGATCCATCCGCAATGTTTTCATAATATACTTTTCCGCCGCCGCCACATTGGCGAATTTGAGGTAGCCTTCTGCGAGCTGGTTGCTCAGTATTACATTATTACTATCCGTCCCAAATCTCCTTTTCATTTCAACCAGCTGCTGCACAAAGCTATGTAACTCGTTAAGACTAAACCCCGCACTGTTATGGGCCGCTGCGTAGGCTACATAAGGCAATGCCTCTGCCGGTTTGTCCAGTTTCAGAAGTAATACAAAAAGCATTCGCGCACGCTCGAAACTGCTTTCCATGCGGAACGCCTTTGCCAGGTAGCTAACGGCCCGGCCGTTCAGATCGAGCACCGCGCTCAGTTTACCGGCCTGTTCGAAATGCATCGGATTCAACGGATCATCGAGGGCCAGTGCTTCCGCTACACGGAGTATTCCTGCTGTGTCCTTTGAGGCAGCGTAATGCTTTTGCAGCCGTGCCATGGCATCACGCCACGATATTTGTTTGACTACCAGCGCCCCTGCGAGCTTTTCTTCCTCCGTTTTTTCCCGCTTTTCTTCCGCAGGCATCGGGATATTGAACGGCCAGCCTTCCCGGAGGATCATCACTTCATACTCTCCTTTCAGTGAGTCCACAGCCGTAACCGGCATTTGTTTTCGCAAATCTGAAAAAGAGATCTCCCGTGATGGATGCGGGAGCAGGCCTGCGTGTTTCAACCCATTATAAAATGCTTCGGACAGCAACGCATAACCGAACAGATTAGGATGCACATGTTCCAGCAGCGTTTCTTTTCCAAGAATGTTTTGAACAGAATGTTTTTCAAAAACTGCCTTGGAATCGATAACAGTAACACCCTTATACCGGCCTGCTATTTCCCCGATCGCCCCATTCAAAGCTTCCGGGGCGCGGAAACGCAATGCGTCCAGTTCCCTGGCCGTTACCAGTTCCGTTTTGGCAGCAATAGAATCGCCCTTATTGTATTTTTCCATACCGGCCTTATAATGCTCATCTGCCGAATCTCCGTCCTTCCCGGAAATGCTGACAAAGGGTTTCAGGTCTTTTTCATTACTAACCAGATTGCTGATCAGCAACGGTACGTGCCTCTCGCTCATGACCTTCGCCAGTTCGTCTATATTCGCCCTGAATTGGACGACCCCGGCCTGATAAGCTTCCGAGCCGAAGGCGATCTGCTGGTCGGCCGCCATGCGTTTCATCAGGTTTTCGCGCAGGTCGGTCTTTTGTCCAGCTACCATCTCTCCGGCGGCATCCATAGCCGATGCAAGCAGCTGGGTAATCCTGTATTCCCGCAAATGCATGAGCAGGCGTGCCAGAAAGCGGTTGTGACCAATACCCTTCGTGGCTGCTACGCCCATTGCACCGTAATATTCGTTGTGCCCCGTGTAAACCAGCACGGCGTCCGGCTCATAGTCGAGGACCGCTTTGCCAAAATCCAGCACGGTGTACGAGTTGACGGCTGTGAGGGAGAGATTGATGACCTCAAAATCCCGCTCGGGATAAGTATGCATGAGCCGGTATTGCAACCAGCGGTGGAACGAGCCGTTGTTCATGTAGGGATAGCCAATAGTCGTCGACTCGCCCAATACGAAAATGCGCATGGTGCCGGGAGACTTCTTTGCCGGAAAGGACTCGGAATTGCCGAAAGTCGCATTCTTTTGATTTGAGAAATAGCGCTTGGACGCGTGTTGGTTCAAGACCAGATAACCTTTCCGGCCTGGGTCAGCGGCAAATACACTTAAATCGTGGCCGAAGCCAAACAGTCGCAATGCCCCTTCCAGTACGATCAGCACCAGAAAGGGCATTAACACGGCAATGATCTTAAAAAGAAACTGGCGTTTATGGTTCATTCGCGCGATTGATGATGTTGTATGGCCGACCGCTTTCCGGTGCTCTAAGGCCGGATGATCGTCCCGTCAAATTTACGAACCTGCCAGTTTGATTTTGTGCCTATCGGATATTTAGCCGCTTCTTTTTCGTCGATATCCACGCCCAGTCCCGGTACTTCATTTACCGACATATAGCCGTCCTTCATCGTGGGACAGCCCTTGAAAATAGCCTGCGTTTTATCATTGAAACTCACGGCTTCCTGAATACCGAAATTCCAGACCGCGAGGTCGACGTGCGCGTGCGCCGCGTGACCCACGGGAGAAACATCCCCCGGCCCATGCCAGGCCGTTTTGATATTGAACCATTCCCCCAGTCGCGCCACCTTCATCGCCGGTGTAATGCCGCCGATCTGTGACACATGGCAACGGATGTAGTCGAACCACTGGTTCGCCATCGGATCACGGAATTCATTGATGTTGTTGAAAAGTTCGCCCATTGCGATGGGTACCGTGGTGCTCTGCCGCAGCTGTTTGAACCAGCCCATATTTTCGGGTGAAAACGGATCCTCTATAAAGAAGGGGCGGTATTCTTCCAACGCACGGATCATATTGATGGCATCCATCGGCTGCACGCGCTCATGAATATCATGAAGCAATTCTATTTCCTCTCCACATTTCTTACGCACCGCTTCAAATAGCCTGGGTACCGATTTCAGATAGGCCCTTTCGTTCATGTAATTGTCAGTAGCACCGCCGAAGCCCGCCGCCTTGAAATCCGGCTTCTGCTCTGTGGCCCCCACAGCACCGTATCCACCCTGCTGAATGCGGATGTATTTGAAACCGCGGTCCATAATGCGTTGTACATCTTCTGCCACAGTCTCCGGCGTATTGCCGTTGGCGTGGGTGTAACACGGGATCGCGAAACGCGCCTTACCTCCCAGCAACTGGTATACCGGCATTCCGGCGCGCTTGCCTTTGATGTCCCATAGTGCCTCGTCCAGCCCGCTCAATGCATTGTTCAGTACCGGACCGTTCCGCCAGTAGGAACTCACGTACGTCGACTGCCACATGTCCTCGATATTATCGACGTCCTTGCCGACGCAGAATTCGTTAAGATACGTATCGATGGCCGTCACCACCGCCACGGCACGCTGGGTAAATGTGGCGCAGCCAAGACCGTACAACCCGGGCTCGGTCGTTTCCACCTTTACCACAATAAGGTTCGATCCCTGGGGCGCGGTGGCGATGGCTTTCACGCTTTTGATTTTCACGGGGGCCAATCCCTTCGCATACGCGGGTGTCATATAATGCTCGCGTGGGTCTCCACCCCGGGCGTAAGCACGGTCGGCCGCGCCAAGGAAACCCAGTATTCCGGCGGCCGATCCGGCACTGAGCATTTTCAATGCATTACGGCGGCTTTCATCAGGCTCAAAGCTATTTTTCTTCATGAGTTTTTGGATTAGGATTCAATTGGTTAAAAGGTCAGGAAATGGTTATGGGTCAGGAATAGTCATTCAATACGGTTAATGATTCAATAATCGGTTTCAGGAGACCGCTGCCTCCGCCCGGCGGACCAGTTCAGCACAAAAGCCATCCGGCCAGGCGATCAGCTGCCCCCCACTGCCCATGATCAGGAAAACGGCAGGATCACGCGGCGAACCCATTCGCTGATACACGATTTCAATTTTTGATGGACCTGCACGAAGGGCTTTTTCTTCTTTCATCATGATAGTTTAAGGTTAATTCGGGCACGAATATATGCGAACAAAAATCTACTAATTACCTGTAAATCAATATTTTAATATATATTTTACCACTAACAATAAGTCCAATCGCACATCGTTTTTCATGGGGGAAAGCGCTCACTGAAATCACCTCCGAAAACATTCCGCATTTTGAAAAACTACAGGTTTGGGGCACATGATCAGGGCAACGCAAATGCCATGTATTTTCCTCCTGGCTTATGGCCGTTTTTTGCACCGCCTGCCGCTATCACCACATATTGTTTCCCATTGACCATGTAAGTAGCCGGCGTTGCGAAGCCGCCCGCGGGCAGCTGATACTCCCATATTGTCTTCCCCGTTTTTCGGTCAAATGCGCGAATGCGCTCATCTTTAGTTGCTGCGATAAATACCAATCCACCAGCTGTAACAATTGGTCCGCCGTAATTTTCAGTTCCTGTAATGGGTATGCCCTTTTTAGTTAACTCAGGGAACTCACCCAATGGCACACGCCAGAGGTATTCGCCGGTGTTGAGGTCGATGGCGTTGAGCGTTCCCCAGGGCGGTTTGATCGCCGGATAGCCATCGGGATCGAAGAAACGCGTCCAGCCATTGTTGATGTAAGGCGGTATGTACGGAAAATCACTCTGCGGCCTGGTAACCGGCGCTTCGCCTGAACCATGATTTTCAGAACAGCCATGGTCTTATTTTCCTTATTCAAAAGAAAGTCGACCAGTTCCTGCCTCTCCTTCTCCGAAACATGCTGGAATGAAGGCATCCGCCCCCGCCCGCTTTTGATGATGTTGCCGATCTCATCGCGGCTCAGCTTGCTGCTTACCTGCGCGAGGCTGGGGTACTCCTGTCCGCTCCCCTGCCGGTCGGCACGATGGCACGCCGCGCAGTTGCGCATGTACACGAGCTGGCCGGGCGATGCCCCTGCTTTCCGCGGACCGCTGTAATCCATCATTTTGAGGTCCCACACCATCTCGTTCGAATTCTGGTAAAGGATCCCATCCGGATCGGCCGCATTGCCACCCCATTCGGCACCACCCCCAATGCCCAGGTAAAGACTTCCTTCCTTGCTCGGCGGCATGTATTTGTTACACGAACGGGTCTGGGCAAATTTCTCTTTCACAAATGCATGCGCCTCGGGCGTACGGTCGGTGATTTCGTCCAAAGTAAAAACCTGACGGGCAAAAGGTGCGGGTTTCAACGGGTAAGGCTGTGTGGGCCAGGGACGCTCCCCGGGAAGTTGGTAATCTGCCCAAGCTGAGCGTTCTTCTACCGGAAACAATGGTGTACCGGTATCCCGGTCCAGCAAAAAGAGCAACCCATCCTTTGTCGCCTGCGCTACCGCATCGACCTTCTTGCCCTTGCGTTTGACCGTGATAAGGTTAGGCTGGCATGAAATGTCCCGGTCCCAGAGATCATGGTGTACCGTTTGATAGTACCAGTTCATCCTGCCGGTTTCTGCATTCAGGGAAATCACGCAATTGGCATACAAATTCTTCCCCGCCCGGTCGGCCCCGTAAAAATCCACCGATGGTGAACCCGTACCGAAATACACCGCACCTCGTTTTTCATCCAGCACCATGCCAGCCCAGTTGTTGGCACCTCCAATACGTTTCCAGGCATTTTCCGGCCACGTATCATGTCCGGGTTCACCGGGTTCCGGCACAGTATGAAAAGTCCATTTGAGCTTCCCGGTACGGATATCGAATGCGCGGATATGGCCAGGCGCCGCATCCCCATACTCGGATACGCGCGAGCCAATCACCAGGATGTCTTTGTAAATCACGCCCGGCGACGTCGCATCGACCGAAAGTTTATCGCTCCCACGCCCGGGACGACCGGTGACTCCCTCGCTCAGATCCACCTTCCCACCGTTTCCAAATGTTTCCACCAGCCGCCCGCCCGCAGCATCCACCGCAAACAGCTGGTTCCCTGCCGTGTAGAGTATGCGCTTATCTTGTCCGCTTTCCCAGTACATAACACCCCGGCTCACATGGAAACGCGGCGTACCATCCTTGAAGGGATCGAACCGCCAAAGCTCCTCACCGGTATCCGCCCGCAATGCAAAAAGGCTCAAATGCGGCGTCGTTCCGTACAGGATACCTTTTACAATAATCGGCTGGCACTGGATTTCCATCGGCCGCCGCGGGGCCGCAACACCTTCCGGAAGCTTCGAGGCATCATATTCCCAGGCTACCCGGAGTTGTTTCACATTGTTCAGATTGATCTGCGTTAATGGCGAATAGCGATTACCCGCCTTGTTCCCTCCATAAGCGACCCAATCTGTATTGCGGCCGTCCTCGCCCGACCGCGTGCCCGCCAGCGTGACAAGCACCACGCAAATACCCAGCCAATGCCAAAACCGCGCATACGGCCCGGCACTTTCGTGTTGGTTGGCATTCATGAAATAGCAATTTTGGTTTAGGTAAAACAGACCTAAATGTCAGTATTACCAATATTGCGACGTTCCGCGCCTCAACTGTAAGGCCGCGGAGCACCGTAATATTGGTCGATAATTCAGCAATGAAAACAGGGAGTGCAGCGCACCGTAGTAACCTGCTGTGATAAAGCAAAAACCTCAGGAGGTATTGATTTTTTAGGCATGCTATTTAACCCTCAGGTCGACATTCGTTCAGAATGATCTACTTCAACGTTATCACATATCGCTTCAAGCATCCGCCAATGCCCCCTTAGACTGCCGCCATCAATACCCCGGGTTCTGCCGCATGTTTACATTCGACGTGATTTCATTGATCGGGATCGGCTGGGCATAGTCGGTCGGATCCCATTGAATGGTTCCGCCGCGAATACGCTGGTAATAAGCCGCTTCCTTGTCGCCGATCTGCCAGCGACGGACATCGAGCCACCAATGCCCCTCGGCAAAGAGTTCTGCCCAGCGCTCATATTTGAGCGGGTCGTTTTTCAGGACGGCGTCGCTCGCTTTCGTCTGGTCGGTGAGACTTTTGTAATCCACCGCCGACGGTGCATTGACCGGCAGCCCGTAAGCTCGCCGCTTCACCTTGTTGATGTATTCCAAAGCCATGGCGTTATCTCCCGACTTCGCCAGCGTTTCCGCGTAGAGCAAATAAATATCGGCCAGCCTCAGCCAGGGAATATTGGCTCCGCTCGACATATTGATCTCCGCTTCAGTACCGGTCGGATTGGTAAATTTCCGAAAGCTCCATGCCTCCATGTCCAGTTCACTAATGTCCAGATAGTGCGAAATCGGGCGTTTTTTACCACTAACGATCATCGAATCCACATATGGCTGGTAACAGGCCACCCACAGGCGCGGGTCCACGGTTTGTTTCTTCCGGGCTTCCACAGAACGGGTAATGTAAGCGGGATCTACATTCGCAATGTTCGCGCTCGTCGTTCCGGGTTTGAAATAATGCCCTTCATTGAACCCGAACCGTGCGATATTTTTGGCATGCGGAAACACATTGGACCATGCCGAAGCCGCTTGTCCGCCATTGTCGCTTACATAGGTCGGCGCGATCACCATCCCGATGCTCGATCCCATCGACTGGTCGTCACCTCCCCGGGCGGTCATGTCTACATTCAGGTTGATCTCGAAAAGCGATTCGGAGGTAAACTCGTTTTTACCATTGAACATGTCTTTATAAACATCGAACGAAACCAGTGACTTGCCGCTGTTGGTTACCACATCGCCGAGATACGTCTTCGCATTGGTCCAATCCGCCTGATAGGCGTATATTTTACCTAAAAAGCCTTTTACAGCCCAACCGGAAACTTTGTATTTGTCAGTCGCACCGGTCCAGTTCGCACCTTTGAGGAGTGTCTCCGCTTGTTTGAGATCCCCGATAATGAAGTCCCAGCCTTCCTTCACCGTCTTGCGCGGCACTTGTGTCTCATCCAACCCGGAAGCCACCTCGGTAATGATCGGAATCCCCATTTTGGCCCCATCCGTACCCGCATTAAAACCTTCTCCCCAGGTAGTGATCAGATAGAAATAATACCACGCCCGAAGGAATAATGCCTGCCCCTTGATCAGATCGACTGTCGCGCCATCCTGAGGTGCCTTCTGGCGGTAGGCTTCGGCACCGGCCAGCAATGTGTTCGCACGCTGAACACCGCGCCACAGTTCGCGCCAGTTGTCGTAGAGGAAGCTATCGTTGGGCTGCGAATTGTTCTGCCCCATCTGGATCCAGGTGGGCGTTCCCTGCCAGCTCAGATCGGTGGTATGATCCCAGAGGAAGGCATTTTTCGCCAGCATCGTGTGACCAAACAAGCCCGTAGCATGCTGGGTAGCGTAAACGCCTGTCAGCAACTGTTCAAGATCCGCCACCGATGCCGGGTATTGCGACGGTGCAAGTGCTCCCGGATTTTCGACATTTACAAAGTCGTCGCTGCATGACGCCATTCCGGTCAGCACAAAGAGCAGGAGAAGTTTTTGAAATATTTTCATAGCCTTGCTAGCTGTTAAAATCGTTTAGAAATTCAGATCGATACCCATTGAAATGAGTCTCGTGCGTGGATAGGAATAAATGGTATCCAGTCCGCGTGCCGTAGTGCCATTGCGTCCCAGCACTTCGGGGTCCAATCCGGAATACTTTGTGAATGTCAGCAGGTTCTGCCCCTGGAAATAGATCCGCAAACCGCTCATTTTCCATTGCTTCACCAGCGCGGATGGCAAGGTATACCCTACCTGAAGGTTCCGCAGTTTCAGGAAAGAGCCATTCTCCACCACGAATGAGGAAATACGGGTATAGTTCGAATTCGGGTCGCGCACGTAGTTGCCCGATGCGTCGGTCGTTCCTACTCTTGGTTGGTCTGTAAGGCCATTTCCATTGAAAAAGGAAGTATTGAAAATATCCCTGGTCGTGTTATAATCTCCTACAAAGAACTGGGTGTAGTATTTGTTTCCGTTAAATACGTCCACACCCTGAACACCCTGGAACATCGCCTGTAAATCAATGCCTTTCCAGCCGAGATTGAGGGAGAAGCCGTAGGTCATTTTCGGCCAGGGGTTACCAATGTAAGTCTTGTCATCGATGGTAATGCGGCCATCACCATTCACATCGCGGAACCGGAGGTCACCCGCGCCGGTACCCGCATTCTGATAGAAAACGCCGGTGGTAGGTTTGCCGGCGGCTGCGGCGGCTTCCTGTGCTTTCTGGTTCAGCGAGGCTACGTCGGCATCGTTTCGGAAGAGGCCTTCGACGATATAGCCGTAAAACTGGCTCAACGGCTTACCCGCCTGCGTGCGCGTTACGGTACTTTCCAGGTAATCACCCGCGGCACCGTCGTTGATCGGATTATTGTTCGTGCCGCTCAGCTGTTTCACAAGGTTGCGGTTGAATGCCGCATTGGCGCTGATGGAATAGGTAAAGTCTTTGACCTTGCCGCGGTAGTCCACAGCCAGTTCAAGCCCCTTGTTGCTCATCTGACCAATGTTTGTAAACACGCCGCTGGTTCCATAGAAGCCCGCCGAGACCGGCACAGGAACCTGGTAGATCATGTCCTGGGTCTGGCGGCTGTACCAGTCGGCGGTGATGTTCAATGCATTCTTGAACAAGCCCAGGTCCAGGCCGATGTCCGTCTGGTTCACCTGCTCCCATTTGATATTCTGATTCGGCAACTGGGCCGTCAATGCATACCCTTTGGACCGGCTGCCATCCGGAAGCCCGAGGATGTTGGTCCCGCCACTCCCTCCGAAAGAAGACTGGTAGGTGTATTGCGGAATGCTGCTGGTACTGCCGAGCTTCCCATAGCTGGCACGTAGTTTCAGGTTCGAAACCTGGGAGAAATTATCCCTCACGAATGCTTCCTCGCTCATTTTCCAGCCAACGGAGAATGAGGGGAACACCCCCCATTTGTTCGCGGGCCCAAAGCGATCGGAACCGTCTCGGCGGACGTTGGCAGTAAACAGGTACCGGTCCGCAAACGTATAATTGATACGCCCGAATTGAGACAGCAGTCTGGTCTGCGGGAATTCCCCACCGCTTGCCTTGTAAGTACTTGGATTGGTCGTCATCCCGAGGTTGTAAGTAATTACCTGAAAACCCTGTGCTTCGCCGTGCAGATTGCTCAGATCCGATTGGTAGGCTTCGTAACCGGCCATGGCCTTGATCTCGTGACGGCCGAACATTTTGTTGTAGGTCAAAACGAAGTTTGCGGTCAGGTTGCGGGAATTATTGAGGTCGCGGCTCAGGAATGCATTGAGGTTTTTGAGCGTGCCAAAATCATAGGCTTCGGTAAACTTATAGTTCGCCGCACTGTAAATCGACGCCCCGAAAGTCGACCTGAAATTCAAGCCTTTCACGATTTCCCAGTCTGCATAGATATTCCCTTCCAATGCATACTGGATATTCTTGGCGTGGTTGATATACTCGTTTCCCACGAGGTTGGGGCCGGTGAAAAAAGTACCGGTCTTGGCCCAGCCGCCTACGGGGTTGGTAGGGTCGTACACCGGTATTAATGGCGCCGAACGGAACGGAAATGTGCTGGTTTGCACCGGATTGTTGCCTGTGCGCCAGCCATACAGCGTTTCTCCTACTTTCAGGCGGTTGTTGATCTTGAAATCCGCATTGGAACGGATGCCATACCGCTCGAACCAGTTGTCGATGATGGTACCGCCTTCGCGCTGGTAGTTGGCGGAGAGGTAATAGTTGGTTTTGGCAGTTGCCCCGGAAAGGGAGAGCGAATAGCTCTGATCGCTGCCATTGCGGTAGATCTGATCCGCCCAGTCATTGTCAGGCAAAGTCGCCGGATCGCCCCAACCGCTGGTATTTACCCCCGAAGCCGCCTTGGCTTTGATGTAATCCGGCGTATTGAGCATGCTGTAAAGGTTGCGGGGCTGGCGTACACCATAATAGGCATTGAAATTGATATTCATTTTATCAGAACCAGCGACGCCTCGTTTCGTGGTCACGAGCACCACACCACCCGCCGCCTGCGCACCATAAATGGCCGCCGCACTGGCATCTTTCAGTATTTCAATCGATTCGACGTCCTGCAAATTGAAGTTGTTACCTGCCGACATCCGGATTCCGTCCACGATGTAGAGCGGCGCCATTCCGCCGATGGAGCCTACCCCGCGGATCACGATATCGGCACCTCCGCCCGGCGAACCGTCGGTACGGGTCACCTGCACACCCGCCGCACGCCCCTGCAACGCCTCATTCACGCTGCGTACGGGAAGGCTTTTGATATCCTCCGCCTTCACAGACGATACCGATCCGGTGAGGTCGGAGCGCTTCTGGGTGCCATAGCCCACTACCACCACTTCTTCCAGTGCCTTGTTATCGATCTTCAAAGTGACGTCAATCTGGCTCCGTCTTCCGACGATCAGTTCCTGGGAAGTAAAGCCTACGAACGAGAACGTCAGCACGGCGTCTGCATCGGTAATATCGATATTGAAAGTTCCTTTCTCGTCGGTGGAAGTCCCGCGCTGAGTACCTTTCTGGATCACATTCACCCCCGCCAGCGGCTCGCCTTTTTCGTCGGTCACCTTTCCACTGACGCTGATGTCGAAGATGGTCTGAAGGTTTACCTTTTTACGCATCAGTTCCGTCATGCGGTCTTTCAATACCGGGTCGGACATAAATGCGAAGGGCTCCCGGAGGCTCGCCTGCTCCCTGGTTTTGCGGGGTTGCTCCTTCTTCCTTTTAACGATAATGGTCTTGTCCACAATGTTGTAGGTCAATGGCTGCCCGGCAAAACAGGCGTCCAGCACTTCCTTCAAAGGGGCGTTGGTGACGTTAATGCTGACCTTGTCGGCCTGGCCGAGCATATCCAGGTCGCAGATAAAGAGGTAGCCCGTCTGCTTCCGCACGGTTTTGAGCACCTCCAACAGCGTCGCATCCTTCTTTTTAAAGGACACCTGCTGGGCGAAGGTATCTTCTGCGAGCACCTGTAACGTACCAATCAATAATATGAATACGGTCAATTTCATCGTCAGGAGGACTTTACCAAAGTCGATTCGTTGTTTGACGGCGCACGCTCTCTCTCTATAACGCATAAGTATATACGCCACCCAAGAGGCAGTTTTGCCCTTGTATACAAATTTCATAGTTTTGTATGCTTGATTAAAGTGAATGTATCGTTGTCCAATGATCTCAGGACTAATCAGGTCAGGCCGGGTGCGGTCGCAACGCATCCGGTCTTTTCAGATCAACCCTTCTCAACTGTCGTCAGGAAGAATTCAGGGATTTCATGGTATATCAGGGTTAAGTTGAAGGTATTGATCAGTCTGTATTTCTCACGGTTATTCGCCGGTCGTCAATCCGAAACTGGATGCCGCCCGTCAGTTCGAGCATTTTGAGCACTTCCGACACATTGTTTTTCCGGGAGATCGTTCCGGCAAATGATTTTCTTTCGACATTCCCCTCGTATTTCACGTCCAGGTCGTACCACCGCGAAATCTGCCTCATGATTTCCCGAATGTTGCCATTAAACTCAAAACGGCCTTCTTTCCAGGCTACCACGCTTTCTGCGTCGACGGTTTTCACTGCGATATCCGGCACCGACTCACCCGTAGCCACTCTCGCCTGCTGACCGGGCGCCAGCACTTTCGTTACCTCATTCTTCTTCACACGTACTGAACCTTCCAGTAAGGTGGTTTGCATCGTGGGCTCGTCACCGTAGGAGCTGATGTTGAAATGCGTGCCCAATACTGTGATTTCCATATCCTTTCCATTTCGCTCCCGATCCGTGACACGCACCTGGAAAGGTTTGCTTTTATCAGGTTCTATCTCGAAGTACACTTCACCTGTCATTTCTACATCGCGGTGCGGTCCTGAAAATGCAGTCGGATATTTCAGGCTCGATCCGGCATTAAGCCAGGCTCGCGACCCGTCTGGCAGCACGATTTTATATTGACCGCCGAGAGGCGTTTTCAATACATTGAATGCTATGGTCGCATCTTTGCCCGACGATTGCCCGTAGGTGATCTCCCCTTTCGATTTATTGATCTTCGTGCCGGGCTGGCCCGAAAGATTGCCCTCGGTAATGGTGGTCAGGTCGTAGGTATGCCCGTCGGCAAGGGTCAGGCTTGCCTTGTTGCCGCCTGCCGGCACGTCGTCGCCATACACGCTGCTCAGCGTTGCCACCGGTGCCACCGCTTTGGGAACGTTGGACCATTTGTATCCGCCATACAGGAGCAGCAACGCCACCGACGCCGCTGCAAGCCTGAAAAGCCACATCGGACGCACCCGGGTTTCGTCCTGTTCCGCCTCTCGGGTGTCGGGCGGAGCGGGTTGCGACGTCGCCGAGAAAATGGAGCTGAGAATATCGTCCGCCGTTTCGGCAGACAGCTTTTGTCCCGAATCGTCGCTGCGTATGAATTGGTCGATCAGGCCGTTGATCTGCTCCCGGTTCTCGTCCGCCAGCAACATGGTCATGAGCTCTTCCCGTTCGTCGTCGGTTATTTTTTTCTCACAATACCGGAAAAACAAATCGTCCAGGCGTTGATTTTGCATAGATAGTCAGGATTACGGCCGCGCAGTACCGGTGCTTCAACCATAAAGACTCCTGCCAGCGACTTACGGGGGACAATGAGACAAAAAAAAGTTTTTAATTTAATTTAACAGGAAAAACAGCAGCCAGGAAATGGTGAGGTCCAGCCTCAGCTTGCTGTAAGCACGGATGTGGCGCAATGCGCGGGCGAGATGTGTTTTGACGGTTTCTGACGAAATACGCAGCGTTTTGGCAATCTCCTCACGCTTCAGTTCCTGCTCCTTGCTCATCAGGTAGATCTGTTTCTGCTGCGCGGGAAGCAGTTCCACAGCCTGGTGCAGAATCTCTTCGATTTCCAGGTCCATCATCCGGTTATAGGTCGTGTCCTCGGCGGAGGGAAGTTCCAGTTGCAGGTCGTCCACGAGCTGCTGTTGCCGCGCCATTCTTTTCAGAGTCGAAAAAACATGGTTACGGGTCATGATGAACAGGTAATCTTCAAAGCAGGCGATTGCGACAAGGCTTTCCCTTTTGACCCACAGCTTCAAAAAAATATCCTGAACAACCTCCTCGGCCTGGAATGTGGAATGCGTAAGACGTAATGCTACCGAATAAATTTTGTCGCGATACCAATGAAACAGCGCGGCAAACGCCGTATCGCTACCGGCCGCGATTTGGGTCAGAAGCTCCGCCTCGTTATGTAACGCTTCGATTTTCAATGGTTTTCAGAAAAGATCCGGCAAAACTAGTAGATAAACGGCGAGAATATAAAAATATAACTATAAAATGTCAATATTTTAAAAGCGGACGTTGCACGAAAAGTCACTTGTGCATAAAAAATGGGCTGCGGGCACTTCCTGAAATTCTGGAAGCCCCGCAGCCCGGAGTAGCATGTGTTGGTGTTTTCACCAACCTCTGACGTTATTTCAACTTATTTGGTAAGCAACTTCTTCATTTTGTGGTAAATCTCGGTATTCTCGTAAACGCCGCGAAAATCCAGCGAATGGGGACCATACGCAAACACCGGCACCATAATGCCCGTGTGGTCGCCTGTACTGAAGTGCCCGTCGACATAGCCCGATTTCAGGTTGCCATCCAGCAATGTGAGACCACCCGTCTCGTGATCTGCGGTGACGATCACCAGTGTTTCGCCATTGGAATCTGCAAAACGCAGCGCCTCGCCTACCAGTTTGTCGAAATCCAGCATTTCCGTCACTACGTACGGAACTATGTTGGCATGGCCGCCGTAATCCACCTGTGCGCCCTCAGCCATCATAAAAAAGCCTTTGGGGTTCGATTGAAGGGATTGCAGTGCTTTTTGAAATGAATCTTTCAGAAAATCCCCCCGGCCATGAAGCATGGAAACGACATGCTTGTCATCCAGCAAAACGAACGGGGCCTTCATACCAGCAAGCTCTTTCCAGTCATTGGAGACCTGGAAGCCGCGTGCTTTCAGCGAATCAGCTGTTTTGGTTTTGGCAAAATGGCTATACCCGCCACCGATGAGCACGTCCACCGGCTCTTTCAGATAATCCGTTGCGATCTCGTCCATCATGCTGCGTTCGGGACGATGGGCGTAGAAGCAGGCCGGTGTTGCATCGGTAATGTCGCCCGCCGAGATCAGCGCGGCCTTCCGGCCCGATGCCTTTACCTGCCGGATGATCGAAGGAACGGCAACGAGGTTCGAGTCTACCCCAATGGCCCGGTTGCGGGTCTTGTTACCCGTTGCAAATGCGGTGGCCCCTGCGGCGGAATCGGTAATGTAATTGTCGGAAGATGCCGTCTTCGAAAAACCGATATTCAGGAAACGGCCCAGGTTCAGCTGTCCGCGGTTCGCCGTGAGCCCGGAATGGATCTGCGCCAGCCCCATCCCATCCCCTATCAGCAATATAATGTTTTTCACCTTGCCCATGGCATCATTGTTCTTATACGTCGGCTGGTAGGGCTGGTAAGCTTCCTTACCTTGGTACTCCGCATTTTTTCGGTTAGCCAGGAAGGCTCCCAGCTCGGCCACATGGTCGGTATTGACGTAATCTACTCCCAGGCTCATCAGGATCTTCCAGGCATTGATATTATCCGGGCTCGCCCAGAAACGGAACGGCTTACCCAAGGCATGAGCCGCGGCGATCACATCCTGAATGGCTTTCCGGTCCTTTTCTACCGGGATACCCTTGCCATTCCATTGCGAATAACGATGAAAATCCTGACTGATCATGCCCAGGCGCTGTGCCTGCGCGGGGGTGTAGGTAATGCCCGGCCTACCGTCGAAAAAGATGAATGCAGGATATTGCTCAAACTGTCCGGGGGCAGGTGTATCGCCACTCACGACCACTTTGACAGTGCCTTTCGGGAGCAGTAGTTCCTGATAGGGGCTTAATGCCCTGACTAATGCCAGCAAAGTCGGTTGTGAAGCCGTTTTCAGATCGACAAGCAGCGTCATTACCCGACTTTTGTCTTGATAAATGCTGCCCTGATTTTTACCGACCTGCTTTGCAATCTGCTGCAAATAGAGCTTATCAAAAGTGCGGTCGGCGCTGATGTCCTTCGCGTCGTGCGCGACAAACAGGGTGTCGTTACGCAAATGCACATCGGCTTCCACCGAACCAAACTGATTCTGATAAGCCAGCGCGAATGGCGCGGCCTGCATGTAATCATTATGCGAATGCGCGCGATTCAGCGGGTTTTCGGTATTGGTCTGGGCAGAAGCGGCACAAGGTAAAAGTGCAAAAAGGGGAAGTAATGGTCGGAAAAACTTTTTCATAAAAAATGCGTTGCCGGCAGGCTGATTGGATGGTTGTGACCGGCGAATGCCGCAAATATCCGTTTAAATGACGTTCGGCAGTCGCATAATGCCCTGATCATAACAATAATTTAAAACGCG
Source organism: Dyadobacter ginsengisoli DSM 21015 (assembly GCF_059568735.1). NCBI lineage: Bacteria > Pseudomonadati > Bacteroidota > Cytophagia > Cytophagales > Spirosomataceae > Dyadobacter > Dyadobacter ginsengisoli. The sequence continues at coordinate 854,228 of NZ_JCANTY010000001.1, read as the reverse complement.
GACAGCATACCGCATCGCTTACTCGCTAAACCACCGCGCCTTGTACACATGCAGGTCCGGGAATGCGAATACGCGCGCCGGGTTGTGAAACCGGACATGAAACGTCCACCAGCTTTCTTCCGGGACTGTGTAAATGTACTGTCCTGCCCGGTTACGGCCCAGGCTCTTGATATTTTCCCCGTCCGGGAAGCTTTCAATCTTTTTGAATTGCCCCGTTACCAGTTCAAAGCGCCACGTTCCATGGTGTTCGGTCACGAAGAGATCGCCGTTGTCGCCCGCGGGCTGCAGTTCATGGCCGCCTATGCCTGGTATTTTCCAGTGGGCTACCATTTTCAGACTGTTTTTAGAGATAATCTTGTATTCGCGCAACACATCGTAACCCAATGCAAAAAGACTTTTCCGCTTTTCGTTCCAGACAAGGCCATGTGCGGAATACAGGCTGTCGGTATACAACGGCTTATCGGGCTGACCGGCGCTGAAAAGCATGATTTTGTTACCTGTTTTGTGGGTAGAAGCCGCAGCGGCAATGAGGTTATCGGGCAGCAGTGCGATTGAATGCGCGTTAGGGACAGCCGCGTGGAAGACCACTTTTTTGTCGGATACATTGACAATGGCTATCGCCCCGCCGGAAGACGATACCAGCAATTGCTTACCGCCCCGGATGGGTTTACAGTCATCCATGGTGTTGAACATTTTCGTGCGGAATTGCTCGGGCAGATCCATCGCTGCGTGCGCGTCCCATGACCACGCCACCGAAGGAATGCTGTCTTTAGACTGGTTGTAGTCCACCATCAGCACCTTGCTGTCGCCGCAGACGAGGAACGATTTCTTCGATTGGGAGAATACCGGGTTCAGGGAAAACAACAGGAATACGAGCGTTCGGCCTGTTTTAAAATTTGTCATAAGGGTTATTGGTCAGTTTTAAATAAGGCAATTTCTTTTCAATAAAAATCAACAAAACAGCCGGAAAGCAGCTGCATTTCCGGCCATTTATGCTATTAATATCCTGCGTTCTGTTCCAGGCTTGGATTACGGTCGCGCTGGACGTCGGGGATCGGCCACCAGTAGTCGCGTGCCGGGTTGAAGGTACGGGTCATGATGGTTTTGTTGTCATAGGTCAGGACGGGAGCATTCAAAACCTTCTCCGCCGTCTTCCAGCGGCGGATGTCATTGTAGTAGAAACCCTCCTGCGCGAGCTCGATCCTGCGTTCAAGGCGGATGATCTCACGCAACTCGGCTTGTGTTTTCCCACCGGCTACCTGAGGCATTCCGGCACGGGTACGAATCTGGTTCAAAGCCGAATAGACGGCGGCGTCCGGGCCTGCCGCTTCATTCTGAGCTTCGGCGTACATCAGCAGCACATCCGCAAAACGGATCACCATGTAATTGATCTCCGAGCGATCGCCCTGGATGTTGTTACTGTTGGGTTCTTTGTCATACACGGTATACTTCTTGGTACCATAGCCCGTCACCACAAAACGCGCCGGTGTGACAAGTTCCCCCTGGAAGGTGTCACCGGGGTATACGATCGTCTGGTACAGGCGCGGATCGCGGTTTTCGTAAGGCTTCGCGGCATTGTACAGGGGCGACGCGGAATGTGGTAAACCGTCTTTCATGAGGTAGGCGTCGATGAGGTCGCGAACAGGCGCATTCGTATTATACTGACGACCAATCAGATCGAATGAACTTCCTTGTTGCGGCGTGATGAACTGCACATCAAAAACCGACTCTACGCTGTTGTCGTTCTGGGGCAAAAACAGTTTGCGGTAGTCCGGGAACAAAGCATAGCCAGTACCGGCCAGATCCATAACCGCCTTCGCGGCGTCGGCTGCCTGTTTCCATTTGGCTTTATCGCCGGAAACGTTGTTCAACGGGCTCGCTTCAAAAAGCAGTACCCGTGCTTTTAACGCCATCGCAGCACCTTTTGTGGCGCGGCCGACGTCTCCCGCCACCGTATATTTGACAGGTAATGTGGCCGCTGCGGCGTCGAGGTCTTTCAGGATCTGCTGCACGATTTCATTGCGCGTGTTACGCGGGAGTGAGGCCTGCTCGTTCGGGTCGGGCTCGCCGAGGATCAGCGGCACGCCGCCATAGTACATTTCCAGGTTGGTATAAAAAAGCGCACGCAAAAACATGGCTTCCGCTTTCATACGGTCTTTCGTTGCGTCCGCCATCTGAATGGGATCGATCCGGGCAAGCAGGGTGTTGCAGCGACCTATCCCACGGTAGCTGTCGTCCCAGCGGGAGCCCACGATGCCAGAGTTGGTGGCAGTCTGCGTACCGGCAGCGATCACGTTCCACCCGCCCGAATTATCGTAGTTATAGGCATTGGGGGTGGCTGTTTCTTCCCAGAGGGGTGTGGCAGTCCCGCCGTATGCGCCCGTTGTGCGCAACACCGAGTAGCAGGCATTCAATCCCATCGCCGCATTCGCTTCGGTGGTCCAGAAGGTTTCTTTCGAATAACGGTCATTGGGATCGGTATCGAGGATATCGTTGCCGCAGCCGGTCATCAGCAACCCGCTTAATGCAATGCAGAGTATATTTTTCAAGGTTTTCATAGGCATATCAGAATGAAGCGCTCAGACCAAAACTCACTGTTTTCAGCAATGGATAATCATACAGGGTATCCTGCCTGATGTTTCGTTCGGGGTCAGAGTCTTTGTACTTCGAGAAAGTGAAAAAGTTTTGAAGATTGAAGAACACGTTCAGCTTGCTGATTTTAGCCTTGCCAAGCCATTGTTCCGGGAATGCATAGTTCAGCTGAACGTTCTGTACCCGCAAGTAAGAAGCGTCGCGAAGCCAGAATGTCGAGTTCTGGTAGTTTTCGGAAGCACCCTGCGGCGTGGTCAGGATCGGCAGGCGTGCCCCGGTGTTCTGGGGGGTCCACGAGTCGGTGGCCCATTCCCTGGTGAGGCCGGCACCGTTGTTAACCGGGTAGGCGAGGTTGGCCGTCGGATAAATGCTGATACCCTGCACACCTTGCAGGAAGGTATTCAGGCTGAACCGTTTGTACGACAGGTTGATCATAAAGCTGTAATTCCACTTCGGAATCGATGAGCCGGTTACCATGCGGTCGTCGCCATTGATCTTCCCATCGTTATTAACATCCCTGTATTTGAGATAACCCGGTTTAACGGCGCTACTGACGGTCGCACTGTTTTTGATTTCATCCTGCGTCTGGTAGATCCCGTCGGCCTGATAGAGGTAATATGCGTCGATAGGCGCGCCTTCTTTAAGGATCCGGCGGCCATCGATTACCGTTTCTCCGCGCAGGTCTTTCACTTCATTTTTGACATAACTCAAACCAGCCCGCAGCTCATACCGAAAATCCTGAATGCGGTTACGGTGGCTCAGCGAAAGTTCAAAACCGGCGTTGTTCACAGCCCCGATGTTGCGCGAAGGCCCCGCAAGGGCGCCTACCTGCGAAGGGATCGCTACCTGACGTAGGATACCGGTTGTTTTGCGTGTAAAAATATCAAACTCCGCTCCCAGCTTGCCCGACCATGCTTCCAGATCGATCCCCGCATTGTAGTTCGCGGTCGTTTCCCACGAAATACCCGGGTCGTTGTAGGCGGTGGTGGCGGCACCGGGCTGGATCACCCCTCCGAAAGAGTAGTCGCCCCCGAGTGAAACCACATTGAGGTAGCTGTACAACGGCACCGATTGGTTACCCAGCTTGCCCCAGGAAGCGCGTAGTTTCAGCAGGTTGATGAATTTCAAACGGAAGAAATCCTCCTGATCGATCCGCCAGCCACCCGAGATCCCCGGAAAAAGCCCCCAGCGCTTGCCGAGCGCAAAACGGGACGAGCCATCGTAACGCAGTACCGCTTCGAGCAGGTATTTTTCCTTGAATGCGTAATTGATCCTTCCGAAGTAGGACGCTAGCCTGTCGCGCGTGACGGCACCGCCCACGGCAGGGTTCAGGGAACCGGCGCCGATGTCGGTCAATGTGCTGCCCGGGGTGCTTTCGACGCTGGAACTAAATTTACCCCGGTCGAAGTCGTTGTAGCTCTGCCCGATCATCGCCGAAACGTTGTGGCTGCCGCCCAGTGTCTGTTCCCAGGAAAGCGTCTGGTAGAAGGTCAGGTTGAGATTATCCCCAGTGGCATTATAGGCCACTGGATTTCCGTAGGTCATCGGGGCAAGCGTGAGCGGATCGTACGTGTTCACCCGCGAGTTGAACCTTCTTTCCAGACTATCCAGCTTGTCGAAACCGAAATTGATACTGTATTTCAGATTATGTGGCAGCTGATAGTCGGCGTAGAGTTTGGTGAGAAGGCGCTGCACGCCGTAAGTACGCTGGCCTTCCTTCACAAGCTTCATCGGATTTTCGATGGAATTCCGCCCCGGCGTTCTGAATGCGACATTACCATAGCGGCCGTCCTGTACGTAAGGAGTAAAAATCGGCAACACGCGCATCAGCGCCCCGAAATAGGAAGAAGTACCGTCCACCGGCTCCTGCGAGTGGCGGTAACTGCCGATGAGGTTGGCTCCTACCCGCAGATTTTTAGTGACTTTGGCTGAAAGATTCAGATCCAGGGAGTAACGGTCGGCCTTGTCATTGTCGATCAATACGCCTTGCTGGTTCATATAGCCCAATGCGAGGCTGTAAGTCAGCTTGTCGCTTCCGCCTGAAAACTGCAAATGGTGCTGGTTGAGCTTCCCTTTCCGCATGACCTGATCGAACCAGTTGATGTTCGGATAGGCATAAGGATTGGTAGCCATTCCCTTCTGGTACTGGTCGATTTGCGCGTCGCTGTAATCCACGACTGTCTTACCTTCGTTCCGCAATGCCTGGTTTTTGAGCTGCATATACTGGATCGGGTCCCACACCACGTCGGGCATACGGGTAGGAGTCTGGAAGCCATAGGAAAAATTGTAGTTGATCTGCGTTTTGCCTTCCTTTCCTGCCTTGGTAGTGATCAGGATCACGCCATTCGCCGCCCGGGAACCGTAGATGGCCGCAGAGGCGTCTTTCAAGACGGTGATCGTCTCGATATCATTCGGGTTGACCATATTCATATCGTACTCCACCCCATTCACGAGCACCAGCGGATTGCTGTTGTTGGTCGTCCCCACTCCCCGAATCCGTATCGTCGCATTGTCGGCACCGGGTTTGGAACCCGCCTGGTTAACCCACAATCCCGACACGCCGTGCAATGCCTGGCTGGTGTTCGTCACCGGGGTATTTTCCTTCGTTTTCATATCCAGTGTCGACAGTGCACCGGTCAGGTTGACCTTTTTCTGGGTACCGTAACCTACCACCACGACCTCGTTCAACGCCTGGTTATTTTCTTTTAAAACGACATCCAGCACCGCACGGTCATTCACCGGAACCTCTTGGGTATCATAGCCGATGAAGGAGAAAATCAATGTACCGCTGCCGCTTGGGATCGTCAGTGAAAAATTACCTTCGACATTGGTGGACGTGCCCGTAGTTGTACCTTTCAAAACTACGTTCACGCCGGGAATCGGCTCCCCGCCACTACCCGTTACCTTTCCGGAGACGGCGAAGACCGCCGCGATCACGTCACTGCGGATATCACGGTGATGATCGAGGGAAACGGAATCCAGCCGGATATGCATCCGCCTGTAAAGCAGGATCTGCCTGCCGGTAATTTTATAGCCGATGTCGGTACTCCGGAAAATTTCATCCAGCGCCCGCGTTACCGATGCGCCTTTGATATTCACATTGACCTTCTCGGAGACATCGACCCGGGCATGATTGTAAAAGAAGCGGTACTGGCTTTGCGCTTCGACCTGTTTCAGGAGGTCTTTGATCGCAACGCCGCTTTTCAGGATAGATATCTGTGGCTGGGCGCTTCCGGGGCCGGCCTGGACCTGGAAAAGCGAACCAAAAAAGAGAAGCATTAATGTCACCATGGACAGGCGTAACAGGTTTTGTAGGACGTTGCATCCCGGAAATGCCGGGCAATACAAGCCCCGCTCGCTCGGGTGTCGAGTTTTTTTCATACTTTCAAAAGTTTTTTGATAAAACATCTCAAGAAGCGCTTGCCACTCCCGGCATCGCTTTGTAACGCCAGGAGTGTTCGCACCACTTCCGGCGTTTTTTTATGGATCGTTTCAGTGCTTCATAAGCGGGTCCGGGTTTACTTCATTTGTACAGATACTGCCATTGATAAAAACTTCATTTCCCTTGATATGGTAAGCTACGTTATGTGAAAGCGCAATGAGGTCCAGAATCTCGCCCAGGCTCTCCTTTTCGAAATCCGCCGTGAAGAGGCAGCTGAGGCCCTGCCGGTTGTCGATATGGATTTTGACCTGAAAACGGCTTTCGAGCCGGGACAGCACTTCTTTGAATGGCACCGCTTCGAAAACCATGCTCTGTTGCTCACGCGCCGCGAGATCCAGCACCCTGATCTCCCGAACATCGCCAACCAGGCTGACGGTCACGGTTCCGGCTTCCCGCGAGTACACGGCGCGTTGATTCGGGGCAAGGATAACGGGGGCTGGTTCGGGCGCCTGGTTTTTTTCGACCATCACTTTCCCACGTACTAATGTCGCTTCCACCGTTTTATCCGACGGGTACGACTTCACATTGAATGTCGTACCCAGCACCCTGATTTTCAAATCGGTGGTATGCACAATAAAGGGTTTCGATGCATCGTGCGACACGTCGAAGAATGCTTCGCCGTTCAGGTACACGTTGCGTGTGTCGCCATTCAAATCCCTCTCATATCTCAGTGTCGAGCCCGGCTTGACCCATACCACCGAACTGTCGGGCAATAGCACTTTCGTAAGTTGATCTTTGGTGGATACCACTGCATATTCCTCGCCGGAAGGTCTCTGTTTCCACCAGATACCGCCGGCGATCAGCAATGCGAGGAACACGGCTGCCGCCACGCGTCCCCAGCGTACCGGTATGACACGCGTCGCTTCGGTTTCGGGCAACCTATCATTGGCCTCGGGAAAACCGGGCAATGCGTCTCGAATATCCCTGCCGATCCGGGCAGCGGTACCGGGTTCGTTTTCGAGTTCCATTTCAATGTCCCGCTCCCTCGGGGAAAAGGAGTGGTACCAGGCATCCAGCTCGGCGAGTTCATCCGTCGTGCAGGTCCCGGTTCTTTGTTTATCCAATAAAAATGCCAGTCGTTGCCTGTTCATTTTTGTGCCTTGTTTATGCCAAGACAAACCGGAACGGCGGTTGTACCAGATGTTTTTGAAAAAAATTCAGGAATTACGGTAACGCTCAACGCGTTCCTTGATCCGCCGTAACGCATTACTGATCTGATTGCGGACGGTTTGGTGGGATAATGCGAGGTGTTCGGCAATCTGGACGCCGGTCATGTGTTGCTCGCGGCTCAGAAGATAGATCCTGCGCATTTGTTCGGGCATGTAGGCGATCTCCTTTTCAATCAGCAATGCGAGCTCTTCGAATCCGGCCGAATGATGATCGGGTTCATCATGAAACTGCGTTTCGTGCGCATACGCGAGGAGGTGTTTCTCGTCGGTAAGCCGCGCGTGAAAGAGGTTGAAGATTCTGTTTTTGACTGCGGTATGGAGGTAGCCGGCCACGGAAACCGGCATGGTAAGTGACTCACGCCTCGTCCAGATCGTCATGAAAACCTCCTGGACGCAATCCTTCGCATCAGCCTCGTTTTCGAGGCGTGCATAGGCCCTCACATAGAGCCGTTGCCAGTAACGCTCAAAAAGTTCGGCAAAGGCGGATAAGCTGCCTTCGCTGATGATCATTCCGAAAATATGACTGTCCGAGGCGTTTTTCACAGCTGTCGACGCAAGTAGAAAGTATGCTCCATTTGCAAAATTAAATGCCCCGAGGCGATATTTCCGGCCATCGGAGATATTTACCAATTTGTTAACATGAACCAAACGGAGGGCGGACCTGTACATCCGCGAACGGCGGCTGCCATGGTAGTTCCCTAAAAATAATGTAATGTTAACAATTTGGAATCATCCGGGCCATAATATGCTGGTAGTTTTGGGCATACCAACCGGCATGTTATGTGGTCACCTTTACTTCTTGACAAAAACAGGTTCTTCAAATCCGTTTCCTGGCTGCTTATCCTTCTCTTTCTTTCCGAAGCCACTCCCGCAGCCCGCGAACACACCGGGAAATCCGGTTACAATCCAACGCAACTGCCCCCCGATTCCCTGTATGCAGGCCGCTTTTCCGTCATCACTTACAACATTGCCGGCCTTCCCCAACTCATTTGCAGCGCCGTCACCCCGAGAAAAGAGAGCATTTCCGCTGTCGGCCGCCTGCTCAACCGTTTCGATATCGCGCATGTGCAGGAGGATTTCAATTACAACCAATACCTGTATAATGCTGGCAACAACCACCCCTTCCGCACCCTTAGCAAGGGGGCCGTCATGACCGGCGACGGCCTCAATACCCTTTCCAGATTCCCGGTCAAAGATCTCCGCCGCATCGCGTGGACCGACTGCACCGGCGCCGACTGTTTCACCCCCAAAGGTTTCACCTATACACGCATTGAAATCGCCCCTGGCCACTTCATCGACTTTTACAACGTGCACGCCAACGCCTACAACCATCCGCGCGCCGCATTGGCGCGACGCCGCAATATGGAGCAGCTATCGACTTACATCCGGCTCCATTCAACCGGCGATGCGGTGATCGTTATGGGCGATCTGAATGGCCGTTACAGCTTCGGCCGGGATAATGTGGATTGGTTGTTGAAGGAGAATGGCCTCGCGGACCCCTGGATTAGCTTTCATTGCAAGAACCAGCTGCCGTTCCGCAGCGACGCCATTCCTGCCAGCGACATCCTCAGCCTGACCGATTCATGTGAGACGATCGACAAGATACTTTTCCGCAGCAGTGCATTCATTCAGCTCAAACCGGCCGCCTATGCATTGGAGAAGGCTATGTTCACCAACGCAAAAGGGTTGCCGCTATCGGACCACCACCCTGTTTCGGCCCGGTTTGAATGGAAAATCCTGAATAATGTAATTGCCTATGACTGAACCAGTACCGGGAAATTTTCGACAGTTTCCTGCATGCTCTTCCTGAACTGAAACGGCGTAAGCCCTGTGAACTCTTTGAAATTGCGGATAAAATGCGACTGATCGGCATATTCCTGCTCGAAGGCGATGTCGGAAAGTTTATCGTACGACTGGCTGCGGAGCTGGTTGAGCGATGCCTGAAAGCGGCATATGCGCGCGAACAGCATCGGTGATAGCCCGATACCTTCCTGAAAACGCCTTTCCAGGGTGCGCTCCGAGATCTGCAACTCCTGCCGCAGGTCCTTCATCGAAATATTACCCTGCGACTGAATGATCCGCTGTAATGCATAACGCGTCGCGGCTTGCAGGGTATGGTCATTGCTACAAATCTGCTCCCAAAGACATTCAGAAAGGATATTGGCCTTTTCTTCCACATCGGAGGTGCTTCTCAGCCGCTCGATGAGCCGCTTCCCATTCAGGAACAGGTCCAGATCGAGGCAATCGTTGGTCAGCTCGTGGGAATCCATTCCGAATACGGATTTCAGGGCATGCGGATAAAAGTAAACTCCTATTGTGCTGAAAGTGGCCGGTGAAACGATGCGGGTATGCGCGGTCGATTGCCCGTACATATACACAGGCGAAAGTTGTTTCCCCTCCTGAAACGACGCGCCCTCGAATTGCTGGAAAACTATGCCGGGTGAACCGTCGGCGATGGTCACGAAATGAATCTGCTCATCGGGCCGGCCCGAGCTTTCCAGTGCCCAGTAGTACCGGACGTAGTCTTGCAAATGGGGTGGCGGCTGGATCTGATGATATTTCATGGCTGATATACTGATACGGCAAGTTACCGATTTTCTTAAAACAATTCTTTCAGATACTCCTGAACACCAACCGGTTTGCGGCCCAGGAAGCCTTCCAGCGAGTGGTGCGTCTTTTCGAACTCCCCGGCCCGGATGCTGTCGGCCATGCTTGCGTAAAAGCCCGCCTCTTCTTCCCCCAGGCCAAAGCCGAGCAGCCCCTTGCGGTAATCCTCTGCGGAAATATCGGTATGCCCGGCCTCCTGATAACCTGCTATATCCTTCAAAGTCAATGCAATGTCGGCAAAACTAAAAGTTTCCGCCCCTGTAATGTCGTGCGTAGCATTGTCGAATGCAGGCCCGGTAAGCACATTGGACAGCGCCTCGGCAATGTCCTTCCGCGACGCGAAGCTCACACGTCCGCTACCCGACGGATAGAAGATCCGGCCATCGCCCATGGCTTCACCGATAAACAGGGGGATCGTTTCGTGGTACATGCTGTTGCGGAAAAAGACGTATCGCATGCCGCTCTGACGGATTAGTCCCTCGGTATTCCGACAAACGTGGGCCGCATGGAAATGCGCCGACTCATGCGGGAAAAGCGTGCTCGTGTAAACAATTTCCTGCACGCCGCATTTCGCCGCTGCATGCACGACGCGCGTCTCCTGCGCCAATGCACGCACACCCGTGGCCGAAGCAGAGATTTGCAACAACCTGTCCACCCCTGTCAGCGCCTTTTCCAGCGACTCTTGATCTTCGTAGTCGGCCGTACGGATGTGTATGCCCGAACCCGCGTACTCTGCGAGCTTTTCAGCGTCACGCACGATAGCGACGATGTTTTGGGGTAATGTCTTTTTCAATAAAAAGGAAAGGGTGGCTTTCCCAAGATTTCCGTTTGCTCCTGTAATGGCTATCATTGTTTTATTTGTTTTTGTTTAAGGCAAAACTAGAAGCCACCCGTCCCTCAAAATAGAACAAAACCGTCACGCCCGATTTTCAGGCATGGAAACCCTTTTTTTCACAATCATCCTTAGATTTGGTCACACGCCCGGATATGCATATCAGTATTATGGAGAATTACAGTATCGTTATCTTTATTATGACCATCATGATCGGCCTTTCCGCCATGGCCGACAGCGTCAAAATACCCTACCCTGTCCTGCTCATCACCGCCGGAATCGCCATTGGTTTCATCCCTACCCTGCCCGTCATCGAGCTCAATCCCGAAGTAGTTTTCCTGATCTTCCTGCCGCCGCTGCTCTACGACGCCGCGTTCAATATCAACTTCCAGGATTTCAGGACCAATATCAATACCATCGGCACCCTTGCCATTTCGCTGGTATTCATCACCGCGTCCGGTATCGCGGCCGTCGCCTACTATCTTATTCCAGGCATGACCTGGCCGCTGGCGTTCGTTCTCGGCTCCATATTGTCGGCTACCGACGCCGTTGCCGCCATGAGCATTACCAAGGGCCTTGGACTTTCTTCCAAAACCAATACGATTCTGGAAGGTGAAAGCCTGGTCAACGACGCATCTGCACTGGTCGCTTACCGGTTTTCGGTAGCGGCGGTGACCGGCTCGGCATTCATATTCTGGAAAGCCTCCGCAGAATTCGCCGTCCTTCTCCTCGGTGGGGCGATTGTCGGGCTGGTCATCGCGCGCGTCCTGGGCGCTATCATCATGCGAATCCACCACAATGCGCAGGCTACCATCGGGATGATGCTCCTGATGCCGTTCGTCGCCTACCGGGTGGCGGAAGAACTGGAAGTCTCCGGGGTGATCGCCGTCGTGATCCTCGGCCTGGGCATTGCCGATTTCAGCAAGAAAATATTCCCCGATCGCCTCAAACAGCAATCCAAAAGCATTTGGGATATCATCATATTCCTGCTCAACGGCCTCATATTTATATTAATAGGGCTGCAATTCCCGTACGTGATCAAGAATATCAGCAGCGATCAGCTCCTTCCCTACATTGGTTACGCGCTCATTATTACGATCATAGCGCTCGTCCTGCGCATGATCCGGGTTTTCTGGCAGCGGGCCAACCTGCAAAAAGGCTTCGAAAGCGGTCGTGGCAGGATCAGTGAAAACGCATTACTCGATTTCAAAAACAGCCTCATTATCAGTTGGTCAGGCATGCGCGGCATCGTTTCGCTGGCCATCGCCATCGGTCTCCCCACGCACCTGCACGACGGCACACCTTTTCCCATGCGCGATGCGATTATCTTTATCTCGGTGGCCGTTGTGTTGTTTACATTAATAGGCCAGGGCCTGACGCTACCGTGGATTGTGAAGCGGTTGGAGTAGCAATATCCTCCTGATTTTTTTTATTCAATCGGTTACATGGGAGTTCGGAGTCGCGGAAATTTCCATTATTTTCGCAAAATACTTATCAACTTATCCTTCCTATGATCAGATTTCTATCAGTGTTTTTTGTTGTCCTGCTCTCTTTACCATCACTAAGAGCCCAGACGGATTCTTCTCTTGCCGACACTTCTCAGGCTAACATGCAGGCCGAACTTCAAAAAGTGATCGAGCGCGACAAACAAATAAAGTATCAAACAGGCTCGGTAGAAGTCAGTTCCGAAGTAAAGCTTACCATACCGGCTGGTTATAAGTTTATGCCTAAATCGGACGCGGAGTTTGTCGTATTCGACTTTTGGGGTAATCCGCGGCGAGACGATTTACTCGGTATGGTTGTCAAACAGGATTATTCCATCGCCGATCCTGCCGCCTGGGCGTTCATTGTCTCCTATGAAAAATCCGGGTTTGTGAAGGATGAAGACGCTGCAGACATGGATTACGACGAAATGATGGATGAAATGAAGGAAAGCGAAGCAGCGGAAAACGATGAGCGTCAAAAACAGGGATTTGGTCCAATACATATGATCGGCTGGGCCTCCAAGCCCTACTACGACAAGGGAAACAATATCCTGCACTGGGCAAAGTCAATGGTTTTCGGTGACGCTATCGATACAACACTAAACTATGACGTACGAATCCTTGGTCGCAGAGGGATTCTGAGCCTTAACGCGGTAGGTACGATCGGTCAGATTTCGGACATCAAACAACACATTCCTGACATTATTCACATCGCAAAATTCAACGAGGGAAGTCGTTACATTGACTTCGATCCCGAGGTGGATGAGGTAGCTGCGTATACGATCGGGGGCTTGGTTGCGGGCAAACTGCTCGCAAAAGCAGGCATCCTCGCCCTAGTACTTAAAAACATCAAACTTGTAATATTAGGAATTGGCTTGTTTTTCGGCGCTATCCGGAACAAAATCGCAGGTCTGTTCGGGAAAAAGAAACCGCAAAGCGAGCCTGAAATGGCCGAGTCAAGCAATTCCGACACTGAACCTACGCCAGAAAGTTGATCACATTAGGTATAATTGCATTAACCGTCATTCTCTCCCTGTTATGCTTTTCCAACAGGGAGAGTTTCGACCGTCTTACGCTGGTCCCCTACCAGATGCAGCAGGACAAGTCCCAAGCGTACAGGCTCGTCAGTCACGCGTTTATCCACGCCGATGTCGGCCACCTTCTTTTCAATATGCTCACGTTATTTTTCTTCGGGAGTGAAGTCGAAAAGGGCATTCTCTCGCCCACCGAATTTGTAGTGTTCTACCTCATGGCAATTCTCTTTTCGTCACTACCTTCATATCAAAAAAACAAGGCCAATCCACAGTACGCCGCCGTCGGGGCTAGTGGTGCGGTGTCAGCGATCATGTTTGTCATGGTTCTGTTTCAGCCGTGGTCGGTGATTTATCTAAAATTCATTATCCCGATTTATTTTATCCTTTTCGCTTTCGGTTATTTGGGTTACTCCTATTATCAAAGCAAAAAAGGCGATAGTAACATTGGTCACGACGCGCATTTGTACGGTGCGCTTTTCGGACTGGCGTACATGCTTATCTTTCATCCCGGAAGCCTCCGAATATTTCTGGACAGGATTGTCGAGGCTCCGTTTTTAATTTAAAAGTCGCCCTCAAAATTTTTTCCTCATTTTCCACTTTTCTTAACCTAGGTTAATGTTTCCGGTCTCCCGCTGGCCTAGTTTTGTCCTATCAAATCAAGCACAACAAGACGAAACGAAACAAATATTCAAATCTCAAAACCTTTTTAGATCATGGAAACTCTGAATATCATCGACCCAGCCAACGACCCTGCCATTTTTGAAGATGTAAAAACATTTCTGTATGCATTGAATTCAGGCGGCGGTACTCCGCTGGAACAACTCTCCCTCGCTGACGCCCGTAACGTGCTGGTGGGCGCGCAGAATTCGGTCGAAGTAGATTTGTCGGGGATTGAAACCAGTGAAAAAACCATCACCCAGGACGGCATCACCGTCAAACTCGATATTGTAAAACCCGCTGGCGCCACCGAAAAACTACCTGTGTTCATTTTCATCCACGGCGGTGGTTGGGTACTCGGTGATTTTCCTACCCACAAACGCATTGTCCGCGATCTGGTCGTCTATTCAGGCGCAGCGGCGGTTTTCGTGAACTATACTCCATCACCCGAAGCGCAATACCCCGTAGCGATCAACGAAATTTACGCCGCCACCAAATGGGTAGCCGCGCATGGCGACGAGATCAATGTCGACGGAAGCAGACTGGCCGTAGCCGGTAACAGCGTCGGTGGCGATATGGCCGCGGTAACTGCGCTGATGGCCAAAGACAAACAAGGTCCCGCAATCAAACTGCAGGTGCTGTTGTGGCCGGTAACCGACGCCAACTTCGAAACTACGTCGTACAACCAGTTTGCCGAGGGTCGCTTCCTGACCAAAAACATGATGAAATGGTTCTGGGACAACTACACCACCAATCCCGCAGACAGAAAACACCGGTATGCATCGCCGTTGCAAGCCACTACTGAGCAATTGAAAGACCTGCCTCCCGCTCTGGTCCAAACCGCAGAAAACGATGTACTGCGTGACGAAGGCGAAGCGTACGCCCGCAAACTCGAAGCAGCCGGCGTTAAAACCACGCTGGTGAGGTACCAGGGACTCATTCACGATTACGGTTTACTCAACCCACTTGCTGCCGTTCCCGCCGTACAAGGAGCATTATTGCAAGCAGGTGCCGCGATCCGTCAGGCGCTGAAATAGCTTTCCAACACATATGCCGGAGCAGGTTATACGCAAGTGTAACCTGCTTTTTACTTTAATGAGCAGCTATCCCTCAGATAATCAATTAATTATAAAAATTTAATAAAAAATTAAACAATATTAAGAAAATAGTCACTCTGTCATGTGTCGTGTTTGTAGGCAACAGGCTAAATTCGCCACGTAAACCATACACCTACTCTATGACGCAAAGACAAATCGGGCTGATAACCGTTTTCTCGGGTTATCTCCTGCTGGCCATTACCATTTACCGATGGCAACTTTTCACACACTACGTTTTCACCATCCTGATCTTTAAAGCGATAGTCCCCATTGCCTTCGTCCTGCTCTTTCTGGGTGTGGCGCGTCTTTTGAAACTTCCGCTCTGGTCCGCATTCCTGATACCGCTCCTGATGGAACTGCTCTCCTTTTGCTACATCCGGCATACCATGAAGGTCAATGGCGCTGCGGATTATCATGAGACCGGTATCCTCGGCCAGTGGGTCAACTATAGGGACGTGATCCAGTTCAACCGCCATTTCAGCAGCTATTCGCCCGAGCTTGGGTATGTGCTCCGCCCCGGCAGCGAAAATATACATGCAGGTCTTGAATACAGCAATTTATACCGGATCAACAGCCTCGGGGTGCGCGACGACGAAAGTTCACTCGATAACCCCGGGCTCGTTTTCCTTGGCGACTCGTTCACGATGGGCTGGGGCGTCGAGCAGGAACAGACCTATGCTGCCCTTACGGAGAAAAAACTGGGTGTCCGGACATTAAATGCGGGTATTTCTTCCTATGGCACATTCCGGGAAATGGTTCTTTTCTCTAAAATAAAAAGGGATTCCTGCCAGCTGGTGGTACTGCAGTATTGTGAGAACGACCGGGAGGAGAATGAGGCGCGCAACGAGCCAAATGCACAGGGCCAGTTGCTGACCCCGGAAAAGTTCGAAAACACCACCATTTTTAACCGGATCAACGAAACGTACTACCCCATGCGGTTCAGCTATTTTTTTGTACGGGAAAAAGGTCTCTTGAAGCGTATCTGGACCAGCCCCGTGGCAGTCGTCCGTGAAATTGGGGGAGCATTGCATGCGTGGATCAATGGAAAACCGTTTCCGCAGGGAGCTCCGCCCGCGAAAAAAACACTGGCTGAGATCAAAATCCATACGGAGTACTTTTTCAGGTCGCTGGCGAAGATCAGGAAGTTTTATCAGGGGAATATCGTCGTGACGCACCTGGACGGCCTCCCCATTCAACCCGAAATCATAGAAGCATTTGAGGCGGAGGCGGGCAGAACCGGTGATCCGCATTTGTTTTTTCTTCCGGTTCACAACCTGTTGTCGGCGAAAGACTACTATCCGATCGACGGCCACATCAATGCTTCCGGCCACGCCAAAATTTCAGAAGCGCTGGTGCGCGTGATCCGTGACCGCAAATTGGTGCATTAGCCCATTAACAAACAAAACCGGGAGTTTCGGCACCGCCAAAGCTCCTAGTCGCCCTTCCCCTCCTGCATCAAAACTATGCGCGGATCATCGGAAGTCGTGCGCGGAACAGCTCGATGATCTCCTTCGTTTTTCGCCTGCTCACAACCGCCTCATTTCCGCATCGCATTTTGAGTGCCCGGCCATCCGCTGCATAACCCACGACATAATCCGAATTGATCAGGAATGACTTATGCACGCGAATAAAATTATTATCCAGACTGACTGCCAGGGATTTGAGCGTTTTGCATATCAGATACTTTGTTCCCGTATGCGTATATAGGTAGGTATAATTGCCGTCCCCCTCGAATAATGTAATGTGATCGATACCAATGCTGACGGTCCGGCCCATGTGATGCACCGAAATATGTGCCGGGCGAACGGCGGCATCTGAGCGATCCTGTCGGCCCAATCCTATAAAAGCATTCATAATATGATTGATAAGGCTGTATTGATGAGACCAACTGCGAAATGATTGTAACGGAAGGAGACGATATCAACGGACGCCGACATTGAAACTACCTTCCGTCAGTGTGCGCTTAAGTGTGCCGGTAGCGTCCACGGCGGTGAAGCTGAATGTTCCCTGAAGGTTGCTGGCTGTTTTCTTAGTAATCGTAATGCTGCCGTCGCCGCCATTGATGGTCGAGAAGTCCTGCTTATCCAGTGTCATCATGGCAAAATTCACTGCATTGATCGGAAAAGTACCTTCACTTACCGTGTTTGGCAATGCAATCGCGACGATGTCGCTTGTTTTACTATTCATTCCATAGATAGCATAGTACCCGTCCTTTCCGGGGAAAGAAGCCAGGGCGTAAGAATAATCCGGCGCATACTCCTTCCCGTCTACTTTCACTTTGAAGCCCGCGGCAGATGATCCCTGGTCAGGATCTACGTCGTCGCTCTTTTTGCTGCATGCGGTCAGGATAGTGAGGCACAGGATAAACAGGATGCTCGATAATCTAAAAGTTTTCATGAACTGATGTTTTTAAGAAATTGTGTAGAAGTCGTTTGACACTTCAAAACTAATGGAATCAGCTCCCTGGCAATTAACCTACTATACGTGAGGACGGTTTGACTTTAAACGCGGTGAAAGCGGGGCTAAATCCGGCAACAGCGCACAGGTATTTGCCCAGAAATAGTTATGTTAGGAGCGCCGCCCGCATGGAGGAGTCAAGTACGTACGCATATGGAACTGCTTCAATTTGTAAAACAGTATATATCACTTTCCCCGGACCTGGAAGCGAAAGTCCTGATGGCTTTTAAAAACGAGGAACTATCCAAAGGGCACAGGCTGCTCTCGCCCGACAACTTCTCGCAAAAAGTATTTTACATTGAAAAAGGCATCGCGCGCACTTACTATATCAAAGACGGCAAGGATATCACCCACTCGTTCATCCCCGGCGGCGCATTTTTTCTTTCGATCGAGAGTGTCTTTTTCAACAACCCGTCCCCTTACGGAGCCGAAATCATGGAAAACGCCACGGTCAGGACGATTCTCTATCAGGATCTGGAAAAATTCATCGACGAGTCTAATGCGTTACAGAAATTAAGCCGGATCGTGATGATCAATGCCGTGAAAACTTTCTCGGACAAACTCTACTCGATCCAGTTCCAGTCGGCGCAGGAACGCTATAACTCCATGCTGGAAAAATTTCCGGATATCATGCTCCGTGTACCGCTCGGCCACATCGCTTCCTACCTGGGCATCACACAGGAAACGCTGAGCCGGATCCGGGCAGGAAAAGTTTGATAAAAATTTCGATCTTAGGTTACTTTTTGATCTAGATCAAAAGCATTGCCATCAAACGGCGCCAATTTTGCGCCAGGATTTTAACCTAACGGTCGTCCATTATGAAAAGCAATCTCATCTATCTTTTTCTTCCTCTCGCCGTTGTTACCGGCTGCAGCAAACCAAAAGACCAGGCCAAATCGGTTGAAAAACCGGTTCCGGTGATCACCCAACAGGCGCAGAACATTTCCGCCAATAACCGCATCTCGGTCAGCGGCAACGTCGAAGGCAACAAAACCGTCCGGCTGGGCTTTATGGTGGCTGGTAAGATCAATTACATTTCCGCATCGGAAGGGCAGCTCGTTAAGCAAGGCCAGCTGCTATCAAGCCTCGATCCGGCCAGTTACAGCATCGCCAAGGAAATCGCTGATGTGCAGGTTGCCCAGGTTCAGGACGAATACGACCGCCTGAAAGTCATGCACGACCGTCGCAGCCTGAGCGAAAGCGACTTTGCCAAAGTTGGTTTCGGGTTGCGGCAGGCCCGGGCACAGGAGAAGCTGCACGCCAAAAATCTCTCCGACACCAAACTATATGCGCCCATCAGCGGTGTCATGCTCAAAAAACTGACCGAGGTCGGCGAGATCGTCGGCACAGGGACACCCTTGTTCGTAGTTTCAGACATCCGTACAGTAAAAGTGAATGCGTATATCCCGGAAAGTGAGTTGCATAATATCAAGCTGGGTCAGGAAGCCAAAGTGCTGGTTTCCTCGTTGAGCGAGACTTTCACAGGAAAGGTGACCGAAGTCGGTTCTGCTGCCGATGCCGCCTCCCGGGCATTTACCATCAAGATTTCTCTTAATAATCCGAAATTACTGATCCGTCCGGGGATGATCGCCGAAGTGACTCTTGCTTCCAACCAGTCTAAAAAAGCATTAGTACTGCCTACCGAAGCCGTTTTGCATGACCAGGATAACCAGAGTTACGTTTTCGTAGCCGATCCCGGGCGCAAGATCGCGTTGAAAAGAAAGGTTAGTATCGGCCAGCTGACCGATAACCAGATCGAAATAACTTCAGGCATCACCGAAGGCGACCGCGTTGTAACCGGTGGCCAGAACAAATTGACTGACGGTACGCCTATTTCCATCACCCAATAAGCCGCGCTATGAACTTTGTCAAATCATCCCTGAAATATCCGCAGGTGACGCTGTCGGTATTGCTGCTGGTCTTTGCGACAGGCGTTTATTCGCTGCTGAATATGCCGCGCCGGGAAGACCCGAAAATCACCGTCAGACAAGGCCTGGTCATTGCCTATTTCCCAGGGGCCAACTCCGCCCAGGTAGAAGACCAGGTCACCAAAAAGCTGGAACAGTATCTTTTCCAGTTTGAAGAAATCCGTAAGGACAAAACCTACTCTACCACCCAGGATGGCATGGTCGTCGTGAATGTGGAGCTGGGAGAGAATGTCAAAAATCCGGACGTGTTCTGGAGCAAGCTCCGGCACCAGCTGCTGGTGGCCAAAACGGTAGATTTCCCCAAAGGCGTCCGCGGCCCCGTCGTCAACTCCGATTTCGGTGATACAGAGGCCCTGGTGATCGGTATTGAAAGCAATACAGCCACTTATGCCCAGCTAAAAGACTATACCCAGAAACTGGAAGATAACCTGCGCACCGTGAAATCGGTGTCGAAGATCAAACGGATCGGCGAACAGAAAGAGCAGATCACCGTTACTTCCAGTTCGGAAAAATTGTCACAGTACAACGTAAAACTCTCGCAGGTGGTGCAGCTGCTGCAATCGCAGAACGTCATCAGCCCGACCGGCGATATCAAAACGGCGACCAGCCAGACACCGCTTTACACGTCGGGGTACTACAACACGGAAAATGAAATTGCCAACCAGATTGTGGGAGCATCCAAAACGGGTGAACTGGTGCGACTGGGCGACATTGCCGAAGTGAAACGCCAGTACGCCGAACCCACGAGCAAAACCACGGTGAATGGGAACAATGCCATGATGCTCGCCATCCAGATGCAGGAGGGAAACAACATTGTAAAATTCGGAGAAGAAGTGACCGCTAAACTAGCTGAAACGGCACGCCTGCTTCCGTCGGACGTGACGCTGACAACCGTCGTGAACCAGCCCAAACTGGTGGACGAAAACATCAGCCACTTCATCCGCGAATTCTTCCTGGCCATCTTCTCTGTTGTCATCGTAGTGATCCTGCTACTCCCGATCCGCATTGCCGCCGTAGCTGCCATGGCCATTCCCATGACCATCGCGGTAACGTTCGCATTGCTGAATGCATTTGGCATCGAGCTGCACCAGGTTTCCCTGGCCGCATTGATCGTCGTGTTAGGAATGGTCGTCGACGACGCCATTGTCATCGCCGACAACTACGTGGAGCTGCTCGATGAGGGGGTGGAGCGTTGGACCGCGGCCTGGCGTAGCGCCACCGACCTGGTCGTGCCGGTACTGGCTGCTACCGTGACCATTATTGCCTCTTTTATGCCCATGGTGATCCTTACCGGCTCGGTCGGCGAATTCATTCATGCATTGCCGGTAACGGTAGCCATCGCATTGGCAGCCTCATTCATCGTCGCGATGATCCTTACCCCATTGCTTTGCTACACTTTTATCAAAAAAGGCCTTCACGATCACAGTGCTGGGGAAACCGACAAAAAGAAACGCATATCGCTTCTCGACCGCATGCAGAATGGTTACAACAGCGCATTGGAATGGTGTGTCAGGCATTCGGCCGTGACGATAGGCGTCAGTCTGCTGACCATCGTGCTTTCACTATTTGTGTACCAGGGTATTAAACAGAAGTTCTTTCCGGCTGCCGAACGTAACCAGTTTGTCGTAGAGCTCTGGATGCCCACCGGTACCAAACTGGACAAAACCAGCCAGGCGATCCTCAAAGCTGAAAAGCTCGTCAAAGGCGACGCGCGGGTGACTTCCTATGCCACGTTTACCGGTACCAGTGCCCCACGTTTTTACTACAACTTTTCACCGGAAGTGCCCGTCACCAACTATGCCCAGATCCTGATCAATACGACGGACGACAAGACTGCTGAAGAATTTGCACACGAGCTGGAAAAGAAAGTAGCGGCCCTGATCCCCGAAGGCTCACCGCAGGTGAAACTGATGCAGCAGGGCTCGCCCTACAAATCGCCCGTCGAAGTACGCATCGTGGGTGACGATATCAGTCGCCTGAAAGCCATCGGTACGCAGGTTCAGGAGATTCTTAAAAATGCAGAAGGCAGTGCGATGGTCCGCCCCGATTTCCGGGAAGATTACTACGGGATCAGCATTCAGCTCAAAGACGAGGCCAACCGGCTCGGGTTCACGACCGGCAGCATTTCCCAAATGGTGTACACCGGCTTCAACGGTGCGCCCATTTCGACGATGTATGAAGGCAACAACCCGCTCGATATTGTTTTCAGGCTCGACGAGCGCAACCGGCAGTCGTCCGACAATCTTGAAAACATCTATCTGGCATCGCCCGTAACGGACGCGAGTGTTCCCCTGCGCCAGATCGCCGAGCTGAAACCGCAATGGCAAACGGGCAAGATCATGCACCGCAACGGAGTCAGGACGCTCACGATCCTCAGTGAAACGGAAGGCGATGTGCTTCCTGCCGATCTGGTAAAAGAGATAAGCCCCAAAATAGCCGAAATACCCCTACCTGCCGGATACCGGATCGAGTACGGCGGTGAGCAATTCAACAAGAATGAGACGTTCAGCCAGATGATCGTGGTGCTGGCCATCAGTTTGGTACTCATTTTCTTCATCCTGCTGTTCCAGTTCCGCAGCCTGAAAGAAGCCGCACTCGTGATGCTCACGATTCCGCTCAGCCTTTTCGGCGCATTGATCGGGCTTTATATTACCCACAACAACTTCGGTTTCACGGCATTCGTGGGATTGATCAGCCTTTCAGGCATCGTGGTACGGAACGCCATTATCCTCGTCGACCATACCAACGAGCTATTGGGACACGGGATGGATATCCGTACAGCGGCGATCGAATCGGGAAAACGGCGATTGCGACCGATTTTCCTGACGGCCATGGCGGCGGCAATCGGCGTGCTGCCGATGATCCTCTCAGGCTCACCGATGTGGAGCCCCCTGGCGAGTGTGATCGCCGTAGGCGTGATCTGGTCGATGGTGATGGCCCTGCTGACCGTCCCGGTGCTGTACATTGCGATGATCAAGCCGCACGATAAAAAAGATCTGATGGTAACACCTGTTGCTGAACACCATGAAAACTAAGTCATTGCTCCCCATATTAGTCCTGCTCGCCGCCGCGATGCCCGCATACGCACAACAGGCGCAGCCGCTCACGCTCGAACAGGCAGTAGATCTTGCATTACAGAACAATCATCTGCTGAATGTGAGAAAACTTCAGGTTACGGAAAAGGAAGCGAAAATCGCCGAGGATAAAATCAAGAGATACCCTATCGCAACCGTCAATTCGGCCTATCAATACAATCCCAACCTCGGTTCGCTGGTGATCCCTCAGGGCTCGTTTGGCGCGTTGCCGCTCGGCGGGACGTCCGTTGAACTACCTAATGAGGAAAAGACATTCGCATTGGGTAAGCACCACAATTTCAATGCCGGTGTGACGGTTTATCAGCCCATCACTCAATTGGGAAAGATCAATACCGGCATCGCCATCGCCACTACCGATGCTGAACTTGCGCGGAAAGAGCAGCTCAAAGCGTCGCTGCAAATCCGGCAGGGCATCGAAAAATTATACTATGGATTGCTGATTGCCGAAAAACAGAAAGAAGAGGCCCGTGCCAAAATACAGTTCGCCCAGATGCGCCTTTATGACGTCGAAAGCGCATTGCTGTCTGGCAAAACGATAGACGTGAACAAGGCCGGCTTACAGGCCAACATCGCCGACGAAGAACAAAACCTTTTGAAGCTAAACATTCAGACGGAAGATTATTCCGCCGATCTCAAACAGCTTACGGGGATTCAGGCCGATAGCCTTTCCCTATCACCTATTGCCGCCTTAACCACCGCGCCCGCTGCGCTCGACACCTATCTGGCCAATGCATCTGCCGGAAACCCCGACATCCAGATCGCCAACCTGACCGTACTGAAAACAGAACAGGCGATCAAAGCCGCTTCACAAAGCAATCGGCCGGACATCGGACTCGTGGCAGGTTACTCCTACCAGACCGGTAACCTACTCTACCCGACCAACAACCCGTTCGTAGGTGCGCAGTTCAAATGGAACATACAGGACCTGATCGCCAACAAGCAGGTG
Organism: Dyadobacter ginsengisoli DSM 21015; assembly: GCF_059568735.1. Classification (NCBI taxonomy): domain Bacteria; kingdom Pseudomonadati; phylum Bacteroidota; class Cytophagia; order Cytophagales; family Spirosomataceae; genus Dyadobacter; species Dyadobacter ginsengisoli. The sequence continues at coordinate 830,888 of NZ_JCANTY010000001.1, read as the reverse complement.
ATCCGGCAGCGGGAACTGCTTCGCCAGCAGGCTCGTGAGCATGTAGCCCATACGCAGGACCAGGTTAAAAACGATGTCTCCAAAGCACACCGCAAACTAAGCCAGGCCGCAGCATTAATCGCCGTTGCCGAGAAGGCGGTGCATTACCGCACCGAAGAACTGAAAGTGCAGAACGACAAGCAAACCTCCGGCCTGAACCTGCAAGCGGATATTCTGAACACCCGGTCGCTGCTCGCAAAGGCCGAGGCCGATTTGCTTGCCGCCCAGCTTAACTACCGGCTTTCAGTTTCGGACTTGCAAAGGCTGACTTCGGAATAGCGTGATTTAAGTCTTTTGAAACCAAGTATTATGGAACCGTCAATTCCAATGAATTGACCCAAACCGCCTGCCGGTCCATTTCCCGCCGGTATTGATTGAGCATAAAGGAACGGTCCATGTCGACCGGGCCGTCAAATACGGTCCGGCCATTGATAGCGACCTTAACATTTTGCTTCAAATCAACCATTTCCGGTGACAAATAGATCCTGACCTTCCCGACACGGGATGTTTTCAAGTCAAAACGGTTCCGGGCATACGTTGCCTGTACCGCCCCGGATTGTCTTGGTAATTCAAATGCCTGAGAGGTACTATCCAGCAAAACTGCGGGGTTCATCATATCGCGCCAGCCGGTAGCAGCAACATTAACAGGGCTTTGCCATACGGCAGCACGTCTTGCAGTGTCCAGCTTAGCTATTTCAAGCCAATCACAGCGGCCGTGTTTCGTATCATCGCATTCCCAATACAAATTGCTTTTGAAAGGGTTACGTGTTTGACCCGACATATAATCAAAAAGCGGTCCGTATACCTGATGCGCTAAACTATCTTTTGTATTGATCAGATATCCGTGAGACCGGTGCCCGCTGATTTCCTGGTTTCGCCAGTCAATCCCCAATTTTTGCGCCAGGCCGGTTACCGCTCTATGCCCTTCCAGTGGAAAATAATAGTCATAGTCGGTGGCGACATTATAAAAAGAACGGTTTAATGCATTCCTGAAAAATGTACCGCCGGTACGCACCTGCGGACGGTTGTTCAACCCCGAAAAGGCCGCAAACAAGCCCGGCTGTTTCATCAGGTAAGAGAATGCGCCGGTGGCCCCGTTGGAGTGGCCGGTAACATAAACCCGGCTATCGTCGATGGCATACAAATGCTTCACCTGCCGGACCAGCTCCGGCACCAGCTCAAAGCCATCGTCGGGCATCATCCAGTTGTAACGCGCGCTGCTATTCGGGAAAACGGCGATAAAGCCTGATTCACTTGCCTTTTGCATAAACATCCTGCCAAAGGGAACAAAAGCCGTAGTACTATCCGACACATCCGGGATGCGCGACTGCCGCCCTACGGCACCGTGAAGCACTACCAACAGGGGATGCGGGCGACCCGGATCGAAATTCAGTGGCAGCTGGATCAGGTAAGAAAATTCAAGGCTGTCCGCCAATTTCGCCCACGCATATACATACCTTCCATTCCGGGTGTAATGATGTTTCGGACGGCCTTCCTGGATGGCTTTGTACAGCGCAGCCGCCGACTTGATCTGAGATAGAGAATCAACGTGCCGGTTGGCTTGTAAACCAAGCTCCTGCTGATAGCTGCGAAAGGGCAAACTCGCCTTGATCTTTTCCTGCCGCTCCTGCTCTCTGAGGGCACTCACCTGGCTCATAAGTGCCTGCCATTGCAGATCGTCCCGCAACCAGTCAAAACTTTTGCCAAAACCCGCCTTGGTGGCAATCTCGGAATTCACCACCAGCCCGGCGTAATGAAGGGCTAACTCCCTATTCCTGTCCCGGCTGGCGAAGTCGGCGGCATTCAGGTATCGCCAGCTTTTTTCCTTAGGGTTGGCTTCACCCGCTTTCAGCGCCCAATGCATAGCTGCCTTCCAGTTTTCTTTACCCATATTAAATCCCATGCTGTCGAGTTCGGGACTACTTGACTGTGCTAAGCCATTGTGAACTAACTGAGTATTCAGGATCAGCCCGAGAAGAAAAAGACGCGAAAATACTGTAAAGGGTTTGAGCATATGAAGGCCGCACGTTTTGATTTCAGAAAATTCTTTTCGATTTCAGATAACGGTTACAAAGACAACTCTCCCCGCCAGATGTTGCATGGATGGTTACTGCATAAGATTCTGAGAAGATATTCTGACCGGCAGCCGTTACATTTTTTCACAACCACCTCCGAAACAAAAGCGATTAATGGCTAACTTGTAACCGATCACCTACACTAGTACAAAACTGTTTTACCGGCCATGAAGCATGCATTACTCATCCTCGCAGCATTTATATTTCTTATTTCTTGTAAAAAAGAAGACAGTCCGGCCCCTGATCCGGAAAACCCAGACTGGTATGTCCTGAGGGCTCCGGATAACCGCGATATCAAGGCTGTTCACGGCAATATCGACGATACCCTCGTGATCACGACCGGCTTTAAAATTTACCTTACCACCGACAAGGGTAAAAACTGGACGACGACCAATTACAATGCGCAGGTAGGTCTTTTCGGTTTTATGGAACAGCAAGACACGCTTTTTGTTTTGGAGAGCCAATACGGCAGTAGCACCGTCCTTGGTAATTCATTCGCAGGCCAACCTTCCTGGTACAGCGCCGATCATGGCCTCACCTGGCGGCAGGTGCGTAGAAGGGCCGCCATGGATGCCTGGAAAGTGCCTATCAACTATGCCTACTCCGGAAACGGCATTGTATTTGGTATCGATATCATACAAACCGGAAGCTATATCCAGACGGTTGGTATCAAATCGGAAAGCGGCCGAAGGATTTCCCTGCCCGCTCATCATCAGCTTATCAATGTCTATTTCGATCCCCAATCACGGCTATACGTGACCGGTTCTGCCCCGATTTGCGGCGAAGGAGAGGATTTCAAATACTGCAACGATCCCAACGGCACCGTCTACGTCTCAAAACACCCGATCCTTTTTTGAATGACGAATAACTGAATGAGCCGCAGTGAAACATTACTAGTTTCAGTTCCACTGCGGCAGTTCCACGGGGCCGTTCCACGGAGGGTCATTCAATACTTGTAAGCGGCGGTACATTCCTATCCGCACCGTCATACCCTGCATTCTGATTGATCACCCCTTTGGTGTTCGCCGTAATGACGAGTGAAGGAATAGGCCATAATGCGTGAAAAGGCGCCATGTTCGCCGTGTTGCCCAACAATTGTATTTTCTTTTCATAGGTATTGTTGTAACGCATCACGCGGTCGAAATAGAAGTTCTTTTCACTGAAATTATTCAGGCTATACCCATTCAAACCCGCTTTGGCCATGATGTAGGAAATGCGTACCAGTTCCGAATGGCGAGGTTCCTCGGCAAAAAGCTCCCGTGCACGCTCGTGCAGGATGAAATCGATCGTTACTTCTCCCGCAGAGATCGGCAGCGCTTTGGCCCGCTGTCTTACCTTGTTGATATCGTCGGCAGCCAATGCAAACTGGTTCTTCCAATAATATGCCTCGGCCCTTAGCAGGTAAGTTTCGGCCAACCTGAAAATATACCAGTCCCCGTTCCCTCCCATGGGTGTCGCCTTGGCATCGTCCTGCGGGTTAAACATGATGTAATGCGGCATCGCATACACATGCTTGAAGGTATCCACCTGCGCGGCGAGGAATTTGGTATTGATAGGTTTTCCAAAATCCACAGACGCCGGATTGTTGTATTTCAGCTCGTGAATGTCCACCCAGTTGATATCAGCCCGCCGCAAATCGGGTGTCGTACGCCAGTTATCGCCTTTGTACGACCAGATATTATACTGATAATGACCCGTAAGCCTGATATTGGCATTCCCGCGGCCCAGTGAATCGTACATCGGTCCGCTGGCCACCATGCCGGGCTTGCCCTGGCTGTCAAGCACCTGCGGCTGGAACCACTGGCAATTGTAGAGCCGCATTGTGTACAAACCAACCGAACGGGCGGCCGGTGGGGCTTCGTAGCGGTCGATCGCTGCCAGGATGGTTTCGGTGTTTTGCGCAATGCTGAAATTCTTGGCCCTGTGCAGGTCCCAGATCAGGTTCCGACTGCCCTTTGCCGCATCGACGCCAAAACGCTGGGTCATCAATGCATAAGGACCGTTAATGACCTTGTTCGCGATTTCAATGGCCTTATCGTATTCCAGGTTGGCCAGATAAACTTTCGTCAGCAGGTGATTGGCGGCCCCTTTTGTGATCACGCCGGGCTTGGCCGTTACAGGAAGCCATTCGGCGGCATACTCCAAATCGGATTGGATCTTGGAAAGAATCGTCCACCGGCTGTGCGTCTGAAAATCGAGTTTTGCTTCCTGGATTTCCCCACCCAGGAACGGCACATCGCCGTAGGAGTTAACAAGCCGGTAATACCAGTAAGCCCGGTGCCAGAGCGCTTCGGCCAGAATGGCGTTCCGGTCCTGGTCCGATTGCCATTTGATCTCGTCAATGCGGCTAATCAGAACATTACAATTTTTGATGGAGGAATAGATCTCGGTAAACATCTTCAAAAACCGGTAGTATTGATCAGTGTTGGGCGTGAGGTTATAGAAATCAAGCTGAGACCAGGGCGACGCGAGATCGGAAGCGGCAAACTCCATTGTCAGGTTCGGCATGGTGCCGGTGCACTCGTTTTTGAGGTCCTTGCGCATGGTAATTAGTAATGCCTCCATGCCCGCTTTGTCAACGAACACATTTTCGGGACTGAAAAACGACAAAGGCTCCGGTTTCAGCCAGTCTTTATCGCAGGAAGACTGTCCGAGCAGCAAAACAAAAAGGATCAGGTATGTCTGGATACGGATTTTCATAATGTCTGGGTTAATGCTGGTTACAATGAGAGATTAAGTCCAACCGTAAAATTCTTCGGCATCGGTATATTGAAACCGTCTGGATCCCACGCTTCAGGATCCCATCCCGGCCATTTGGTGAAGGTCAGCAGATTGCGGGCGGATGCGAAAATACGGACATTGTTCACTTTCAGCTTTTTAGCAAGTTCCGTTGGCAAAGAATAGCCCACATTAACGTCCTGCACGCGCAGGAACGAAAGCTTCTTGTAAACCTTGATCCCGCCGCCGAACACATTGGTGTTTGTATTAAGCCTCGCGTAGTCGTTGATCTGGTTCTCAGGTGTCCAGTAGGGAAAATCATTGGTATTCCGCCGGTCGTAAGTATCGGATCCTCCCATACGCAACCCTTCGGCAAACGGCGCAATGTGCCCGAGCTCGCTCCGCAGAAAAATGCTGGCTGTAAAATTTTTCCAGAAAGTAAATTCATTCCGCAAACCGATCCGGAACCGCGGCTGACGGTAACCGATAAACTGCTTGTCCATCAAGGCCTCGTACTTGCCATTGCCATCGACGTCCGTCGCTTTGAAATCGCCGGGCTGCAATTTGTACACGGCCGCAGCATCCTTTTCGGCCGTTTGCCAGATACCCGTCACGTTGTAATTCCATACCCGATCGATCGCCTGGCCGGGAAACCATTCATTGGAATAGTCGGGAAGTTCACTCCGTACCGTTTTACCATTGACAGTTTCTTCCTTGTAATCGCCGAACAAACGCTTGATCTTGTTGCGGTTGAACGAAAAAACCAGTCCGCTGCGCCACGAGAAATTGGCCTTCTCGGTATTGATGGTGTTGATTGTCATTTCGAAACCCCTGTTCCCCAGCAAGCCCAGGTTGGTTGTAATGTCCTTGAAACCGGTGATTTCGGGCAGCAGGCGTTTCATGAGCAGGTCGGTGGTGGTCATGTCATAATATTCCACGCTCATGTCGATCCTGTTTTTCAATAAACTGGCGTCCAGCCCCATGTTGATCGATTTTGTTTTTTCCCAAACCAGATTCGGGTTCGCCAGCGAGGTGTTGTAAACGCCTACCTGCACATTGGTACCGTCATAATACATGGCCGACAGCAGCTGCGCCAAGGCAGAATAGGCACCGATATCCCGGTTACCATTCACACCCCAGGACAGTCTCAGCTTCGCCTGGCTGACAAATCCGATGTTAAAAAACTTCTCTTCGGATATCTTCCACGCCAACGCGGCTGCCGGAAAAACGGCTCTCGGCTGCTTGGTACCAAATGCCGAAAAGCCATCGCGACGCACGGACGCGGTGATCAGGTATTTGTCCAGCAAGGTGTAGTTGATCCGCGCCATCGCTGCGTCCCCGGTGATCTGGGTATCGTTCGTTTCCAGGGCCGGGCTGGTGCCATATTGCAATCCGTGAAAACCCAGGTTCTCATTCGGCACAAAGGTCTGGTTGGCGATTTTGGAGTACCAGCCACGGTTCCGCTCGGCACTGTAAAGTAATGTGACATCGAACTGGTGAACACCAAACTGCTTGTTCCAATGCAGCAGGTTATCGAGGATGTATTCGTAGGTTGAAGCATCGGCGCGGGTTCCGTATCCTCCCGAACGCGTGGAGCCACCGTCCAGCGTTTTGGAAGACCAGAAGTTGTAATCTTTGGATGTCTCATAGCGGGGCTGAAAGGATATTTTGTAATCCAAACCAAAAGGCAGCTTAATCTTCCCGTACAGCGATGCAAACAGGGTATTCACTTTTTTTAACCTTTCCTGCCCGTAGTAGTTGATCAGCGGATTGGCCACCGCGAAACTATTCGGATACCACGAGACGTCGCCATTGGCATCGAACATCGATCCGTAAGGGCTCATGATGAACATCTGCCCGAGGTTGGCAGGCACGGTACTCTCGTCCCGGTCGGCAAACTGGCTGTTGACACCCACATTCAGCCAGTCGGTGACCTTGAAATCTACATTGAGACGGGAACGAATGGTCGAAAATTTGTCGCCCCGTAATATTCCCTCGTTGTTCTGGTAGCCCAAAGACCAGTAATAAGTCACGTTCTGGGAGCCGCCTCCTATGCTGACGTCGTAGTTCTGGCGTAGGCCGGTACGGATCACTTCCTTGTACCAATCTACCGTCTTCCCCGCCAGGTAATTCTCCGTCTCGACCGGGAAAAAGCGCAGACGGCTGAGCCACTCCTGGGTATTATCCGCCTGCGGGTTATTGCTCGCGTTCCGCCATTGTTCCAGCGAAACACCTGCCGGTAGCGTACCCGGGTTGTCATAATAAAAACCAGGACGATCGGGATTGGTGGCCCGAAGCAGGTCGCGACGGAACGAAAGATACCCCTGCGCATCGAAAGGCCGGAAGTCGTTCGCGGTTTGGGCCGTACCCACGTTCGCAGACACCTGGATGACCGGCTTGCCCGTGGTTCCCTTTTTGGTAGTGATCAAGATGACGCCGCCTGCTGCCCTTGCACCGAAAACCGCCGCCGAGCTGGCATCTTTCAGAATGTCCATGGTTTCAATGTCCGCCGGGTTGATGTCTGCGATACTGCCATTGAAAATCACCCCGTCCATGACGACCATCGGACTGGAATTGGCGGTAAGCGACTTCGGCCCCCTGATTTGCAGCGAACTTCCTCCCGCGGCCGTGGTCGCCTGGTTCGCATTGAAACCCGCCACCGTCCCCGTGAGCATATCCGTAAGCTGGGTCATCGGCTGGTTTTTGAATGTTTTGGAATCGATCCGGATTACGGCGCCGGTCAGATCGCTTTTCTTCATCGTGCCATAACCTACCACTACCAGTTCGTCGAGCGCATTGGTACTGGGTTTCAGGCTGACCGTGATGACAGACTGGTTGCCTACCTGCACCTCCTTCATCACATAACCCACATAGCTGAATGAAAGCACGTCGGTGGTCGCGGCCTGTACGCTGTAACGGCCTTCTGCATCGGTGGTGGTACCCCGCTGGGTTCCTTTCACGACGACGGTCACGCCGGGAAGTCCCTGGTTATTCAAACTGTCGGTAATTACGCCCGTCACGTCTTTCAGATTTTGTCCAAGCACGGCCAGCGGGCTCAGCCATACAACAAAAACGAGGATACGGGCCCATTTCGGGATCGGTAGTCTTACATGCATAGAAATTGTGTTTAGGATTTGAAAAATGGGTTATCAGAAGTCACCGGTTAAAATCTCAGGCACAATACATCCAGCTTCGCAATGCAGCTTACGAAGTCATTTCTAATGCATTTTCAGCATCAGGCAGTATTTAATTTCGGCTTATAGCAATGTTACAAGTAAATCGATCGGCATCCACGCAAATCGGCAAAAATAGTACCGATAACGTTCTCGAAAACCGATTATGCTGATTATGAGGAGGGAAATGGATGTTTTATGATACGCTACCGAACGAGGTATTGCCGGAAGCCCGCGGACATCGTGTCGGCCACGGTTCCATCCGGCTTTTTGTAAATCAGATATGCCTCCACACGCGGCGCTTCACGCAGAATCGCGAATGCGCGCGTAAGGCCCGCTGCGAGCAATGCATTGTCGAAGCCGTCGGCGGTAATGGCATCCGGCGCGACGACCGTCGCGCTGATAATTTCGCTTTGGGAAGGATAGCCCGTCGAGGCGTCGATAATGTGTGACAGGCGTTTGCCGCCGGCCTCCCGGAACTTTCTGTAACTGCCCGAGGTGGTAACGGCGCCCTCGCCTATCCTGATGATCTCGCGAATGCCTGCCTGCTCAAATTCGTTGGCCGACGGTGTTTCGATCCCGATTGTCATGGCCTCGTTTTCAGGATATTTTTTACCCCTGACACGGATTTCACCGCCGACTTCCACAATGTAATTGACGGTACCCCGCGATTCCAGAAAACCAGCCACCACGTCCACTGAATAACCCTGGGCGATGCCGTTGACATCGATTTTTACGCAAGGCAGCTTTTTAACCAGCTTGCCGTTTTTGAAAGCCAGCTTCCCGGACCCTACACAGGCCAATGCCGATCGGACGGCCGTGCTGTCGGGTAGTGCATTGATTTCCTTCGTTCCAAAGCCCCACATCCGCACAAGCGGGTACACTGTGACATCGAATGCACCACCGGTGATCCTAAAAACGTCCAGAGATTTCCGGATGACCCGCTCGAAATGGGTATCCATGATAACCCCATGTTCCGATTCGTTGAACCGGTTGATCAGCGAGCCTGGTTTGTAAATGGAAAGGGAGGTGTCGAGGGTTTTAAATATGCTGTCGATTTCCTCCTGCCTGACACATGCTTTTTCGGCAAAATAGGTAATGCCGTATGTGGTACCCTGTGCCTGACCGGTGATCCGGAACGTGCCGGAATGCGGGCGGGATGCGATGCAGAAAAATAGAAGTAGCATGGCCAGGGCCGATGTTGTTGGTGATAACACCAACAACGGCTTCGGTGATAACACCAACAATGGCTTCGGCTTCCGTGAAAGCCCCTTGCGTCGGCCCTTCCACGTTTTGTCCGATGTGGTGATGTCGCCCATTCGCTATCAGGCTGAATATTCCGGCTTCCAGTATTGAACCGACTCCGTGTCAGCAGCCGCATTGCCCATGTGTATCGCGATCGAGCCGTCCCGGCCCGTTTCGACGTTTGACATCGGTTGCTTTTTTGTTCTTACGCATTCGGCAAAATCCTTCAATGCGAAAACCGTCGGTTCAAGCTGTTCTTCTCCGGGCTTCCCGAATTTCAGTTCCACACCCGTGCCTTGGGTGGTGACGGCTATGGTGGCACCGGTGACACCGTCAACAACGCCTTTGGCATGATTGGTCGTTTCCGGATAAATGAGTGCCTTGTCCCGCAGGATCTCGGCGGTAGCTTTATCACCTAATATCCTGATACTGTATCCATTATAAGCATTGGACAAAACAGAAGTGACACTGGCCTTAATGCCGTTGGGATAATCGTAAACGGTGCGAATATTGTCATAGGTATCCCTCCCATCTTTCCAGTAATTGATCCCTCCCAGGCCCACCACCTTCACCGGATGACTGTCCACGAGGTAGTTCACCACGTCGATCTCATGCGCGCAAAGTTCCGAAAGCGGCCCTCCGCAGTACTCGCGGTACATCCGCCAGTTGACCGCCCGCTCCATTTTTGGATCTTTTACGGGAAATCGCCAGTTGGAATTGCGGTTGTACTGGCATTCGAAATGCGTGATCCTGCCCAACCAGTTCTCCCTGATGATTTCCTTCACCCGATGGTAAAGCCCGTAATAGCGGTACTGGTACCCGATCTGGAAAACGAGGCCCGAAGTCTTCACCTTTTTGACCAGGTCGATGGCCTGCGGTATGTCGTAAGTCATCGATTTTTCCAGGTATATATGCTTCCCGGCCTGCAGTGCGGCTACTGCCATTGGATAATGCAGGTAAAGCGGTGTTGCAATTACGACCGCGTCGATGCCCTTGTCGTCCAGGAGCTTGCGGTAATCGGTGTAACCCTTTGCGCTTTTGGCGGCAAGGCTGAGCCCTTTTTGTAAATTTTCAGGGATAATGTCACAGCAGGCAACCAACTCGAAGTCAGGCATTTCTTTGATCAGCGTCGCCAGGCCGGCTCCCCTGGAACCCGTACCGATCATGCCCAGCCTGATTTTGTCGGCAGGCCGGACGGGCTTTCCCCAGGCTGGTGAAAGGGCACTGGTGAGCCCGGCGCCCGCCATAGCGGCAAGACCGGTGGCAATAAAATCTCTTCGTGAAGTAGATGATTGGATCATGGGTCAGAATAGGTTTAGAAACGTTACGGGCACGTGCCCGTAAATGTAGTTATTTTTTGTTCAGATCATGAATTGCTTCCCGGGATTTTTTTAGAAATAAAAAAGGTCCCGGCAAGGCGTTGCCGGGACCAAGCCGGAGCGGATCAGGGCTTTACAAAACGAAGCCCGGCAGAGATCCCCACACGGTACGGCTGATAGTAGAACGGGTTTGCGAAACCTTTGACCTTAACCGGACTAAATTCTGCATAAGGGCCGATGCTGAATGCCGTGTTCCGACTGACGGCAAATTGTTTTCCTAATCCCAGGCTCACCCACCCCAGGCTCTGCCTGGTGTTCAAAGCATGTGAATATTCCAGACCGAAAGCCGCGTAGAACCGGCTGACCGGTGAATGGCCCCAGCGTAATTGCCTTGCGATACCAATGCCGAGCATGGAAAATCTCCTGTCCTCCTCCATTCTGTCGCCCTGGCGTACCGTGTGGTACTCACCCTTTTCGTCGGGTTTGACGAGGTAATTGTTATTGGCGATTTCGTACGAATACGTTTGCCTGAAATGACTGTAATGCAGCTGCACCTGAATCCCCTTTCGCTCTGCCCCGCCGCTGAATTTATAGCCCATGGACCGGGCTGTAAACAATGACGGAAAGCTGAAATTCTGAAAATCCTTCGCCGCCGAGGACGGCACCGTCAGGATCTGGTACGAATGCAATGCCGATACATTGAAAAGCCAGGCAATTCTGGCCGGATTGGTCACGATCGCTTTCGCAGGCTTATACGTGGGGGACACCACATTACGCAGGTGAAGCGGTATGGGTGCCTCCGTTAACGGCATTCCTGCGAGTTCGTTCAGTAGAAACGCGTTCTCGGCAGAATCCACAGCCTCAGGAATGGTCTCCGGCAGTGCAGCGCTCATTATATCATAGTCCAAAATGCCCTGCTGCGGGCCTTCGGCACGGTCGTAGCGCCTGGCGCTGCTAATGCGGCTTTGGCTAATCGCAGCGCCTTCGACCTTCCTGTCAACCCCTGTTATGCTACCCGTTGCCGGCTTCCGATCAGGTCTTTTACCAAAAACGTTTACTTTTTTATCTGTGACCGGCACCGGAAGTTCTTTGCGCCCGGGCGCCTTGTGCCGTGATGCGGCGTTGATCCGCGATGCCGCCTCGGAATGCGTTTCCACGGATGCGATGCCGCGGTCCGATTCCATAGCTGCTGCACGCTCATGGGCAGTCACGCGTTCGGGGGCCTCGTTCACGGGCGACGTTACAGGGGCTTTTTTATCGTTTGATACGCTGAATGGCGCATTACTTTCGTTCAGGTACCAGTTCATCAACAATCCCGACAGGGTGATCAGCAACAGCGGACCTGTCAGCCACCAGTATTTCCAGCCCCGTGACGGTTTCAAACGCGCACGTATGCGTGCGTAAGCACCCGGATTGGGCTGCTCTTCATAGTCATCAAACTTTCGTTTGAGGACGTCGCGCAGGGCTTCGTTAAATTTGTCCTCAGCAGTTTTCATGATGTACTATTCCTTTTAGTTCCAGTTTTTTCATCAGCAGGTTACGTCCTCTCATAAACTGCGACCGTGCAGTCGCGTCCGAAATACCCAGCATTTCACCGATATCGGTGTGTGTATAGCCGTCAATCAAATGCAGGTTGATCACCGTTCTGTATTTATCAGGAAGCTCGTTGATGACTTCGACAAGGTCCCTCATATTCATCTGATCGATCATCCGGATGTAGTCGTCCGATTCGATCTGCCATTCCATCCCGTCGATCGTACTGTGCAGCTCCTCCTGCCGCGTGGTGCGGTTATAGTAATTGATCGCTGTCCGGATCACCGTCACTTTTACCCAGCTATCCACCGCATCCGGGTCTTTCAGGTCGCCGATATTGTTGAATATCTTCACAAATGCGTCCTGGAAAATATCGTCGGCCTCCGCCACTGTCCGCGCGTAACGACGACAGATACCCGTCATCCTGGCTTTGTATCGCTCATAAAATACAGTCTGCGCCCTCGGCTCCTGTTTCTGGCAGGCTTTCACGAGGCTGGCTACGCTGTCGTATTTTTTTGAGAGAAAGAATTTCATTAGGAACGTTGGCTCAGGAACTTGACTAAACTTAATTAATTACTATTTTTTAGTATAATATTACAGCATATTTTTTGTTCAACACATTGAAATCCTGATCGAAGTACAACTCGCACCGCCCGGTATTGGCTGTTAAGGTGATGTAATAACTGGTGAGCCCGCGGTAATTGCTTACCAGTTTTCTTTCGTATGCAAATCCGGCAAGTTCCGGAAGGCTCGCTACATATTGCTGGATTGGGGCGGGAACTGTTTCCAGGTTTGATGGTACGCCGGTAACACCGGGTTCAGTGAAGGCGGTGCTGCTCCATCGCAACTTCCCTTTTTCATCAAACAGCATCGATACCCGTTCTGATTGAGTGTTATTCGAACCGATGACATAGTAGAGCTTGGAGTAATCCAGCCTGACCCAGGTCTGCGCTGTGACGAAGTTCATATTGGGTATGCCCCTGATGGTGTCCGATACAAATGCGGGGAGGTCAGCTCTTTCGTAAGTGGTGATCCGATACAATGCCGGGTCGAATGAAGCCCAACTGTTGCTTGACGGATTCACCCCGGCCCATTCGAACGAGTAATTTTCGCCGTTAAAATGGTACATCAGTTTATTTTTGGCAGACGCGGCGAAAAAAGCGGTCGTATACGCCGACAACGTACCATTACCGAACGCTGTTTTTTGCAACGATTCCTGCAACACGGCCGGCACGCCATCCACCGACACTTTGAAAGTCTCCCACATTTTGCCATAATCCACCAGAGAGGAATAGCGATCGGACTCCGATTTCAACTTCACTTCCCATATTTTGTCTTGAAGGATCGGCTTGAAAACGAGCTCTTCCGCTTTCGGGAATTTGTCTTTGACCACCTTCACGGCCGCCTCAGGAATCTCCTTGCCCGGGTCAGTCGGCCGAAGATCATTAAGGTTATTACAACTGCAAATAGCCAGTGCAAGAGCGGTTATAAGAGCGAGGGGCTTCATATTCAGAAATTTACCCAAAAAAGAGACTAGTACTTCGTAATCAAACAATTCATTTTAAGGAAACACCACAAACTTCGCATTGCTTTGCTGCATGGGTGCCCGGTAATATTCGTACATCGGTTTCAGCGTAACCTTGTAAGTAACCTTGCCCAGCCTGGGATCATCATCTTCGAAGATAAACCGCATACTCGGCTTGACGGTTGCCTTTTTCGCTTCTTCGAGCGACATGCGAACATTGAAACTGGACGGGTCCAGATATCCTTTCTTGCCTGGCACAATCATAGGCAGGTAACTGGTCGTCCCTATGGTTTCAACACCCAGCGTCCCTTTTTCATCATCCCATTGTAAGCTCATTTGCGTCGGGAGATAGATCCGGATATTCAGACTAAAAGTAAGCGCATTACCCGGCATTTCCGTGTTGGGAATAGGATGTCCACCATGAAACATCAGCTGCCCCTTTCCCTTTTCGACGAAAAAATTCAGGTAGGCCGCATTCGTGTAGGCCCGCAGTAAAGTATCTTCCTTAAACATATCGACCGAATCCTTCCCCACGAAACGCCATGAATCCGTTACATAGAACGACCGCCTGCCAAGCCACATGGAAACCGTATCACGATCAAGCCGGACAGGTTCCGGTTTGGGATCGGGCTGGTCTTTTCCATCATTTGAGCAGCTAAATTGTGCCAGCCCCGCGGTCACCAAAAAGGTCAATAGAATCAGCTTTTTCATGGTATAAGTAAGTTCAGAATACAACAAAGCTTGCATACGCTTGTTGAAGCGGTTCGCGGTAGTACTCATACATGGGCTTAAGAATAAGCTTATAAGTTACCTTGCCCAGCCTTGGATCTTCATTTTCGTATATAAATACCATCCGGGGTTTCACTTTCGCCGCCGCGGCTTGCTCCCAATGCAGATAGTTCACCAAGGAAGATGTTTCGAGATAGCCTTTTTTCCCGAGGACGATCATTGGAAATGTGCGCTCGGCTCTCTCGCTCTCTACCCTGACAGTACCTTTTTCCTCGTCCCAATATGCGCGCAGGCCCGTGGGCAGCTGGACGCGGATCCTGACGCTGAACGTAAGGGAATTTCCAGGCATCGACGTGTTGGGAACGGGATTACCACTCCAAAAATTGATGTAACCGGTATCCATGTGGAATTGCAGATAAATTGCTCTTCTGTAAAAATTGTAAAGTGTATCCAGTTTGAACAAATCCACGGAATCTTTACCGATAAACCGATAAGCCTCTGCTACATACAGTGGCTTGTAAAGCGCGTACTCCACTGAATCCCTGTTGAGCTTTACAGGCACAGGTTTGGGATCCTGTTTTGGCACCTCCTGTTTGGAACAACCAAAATGCCACACGATGAGCATTAGTAAACAGCCGATTGATAAAAGCTTCTTCATAAAAGGTGTCAGGCAGGTGAACGGTTAAGCGTTTTGCGGTTCCAGATACAAAGACACTCGCGTCCGTCGGGAGCGTGGCGATTTGAATGGTATTTTTTCATTTCAAAACAAAAAAAGCACTGCAAACCTTTGTTTATCAGGTTGCAATGCTTTGAAAAAAACCAATGGTTTACCCTTATTTTTCCGGAAAATACACCCGCACATCAGGGTGCATCGTATAAAAACGATACTGCTTTCCGTCAAAAACCGGGAAGCCGCTGGACGCATCGTTGCCGATGATCGGGTTGCCTTCGTACTTTTTCCAATGGATCAGGTCCTTCGACACCGCCACGTTCATCGACCATTCCCGCCAATCCTTGAATGCGGAGGCATGGTAGTAGCCGTAGTAAAGCCCTTTGTACTGAATGATCTTGTTCATCGCCACCGCGAACGCGTCGTATTGCTCAGGACCTGCATTCAGCACGGGCTCGTCCTGTACGTGTGTCCATATTTTCAGGTCCTTGCTCGTCGCCAGCCATACGGCGGCGTCGTTGCGTTCATAGAAAAGATACCAGATACCCTTTTCTTTCCAGACTGCCGGTGTTCCGTACGCGCCTTTGCTGATCGGCTGCCCGTTTTTCATCCGGATGTCAATGGCCCCCTGGTCTTTCCAGTGAATGCGGTCCGTCGACGTGAGCAAATGCGCGATATCATCCTTGCTTTCGGCAAACATGTAATAGGTATTACCATCTTTCAGCACGCACATGTCTTCCACCCATAATGTGGTGTGGATCGGATTGTTGGCATATCGGGCCCATTTCAGTCCGTCATCAGAGGTAGCAAGGCCGAGGTACTTCATATCCTCGCCTGTTGCTTTGGTGTACCCGGTGTACCACATATAGTACTTTCCGCCTTCATGCAGGATATAACCACGCTCGCGGATCTTTTCGTCCCAGGTTTTCACGTCGCCGGTTCCTTTGAACAACGGATTGCCGGCGCCTGCCCTGAACTTCACGATCTCGGCCGGAAACTCCTCCTCAACAGGCGGTCGCAACGCAAGTAAAACGGATGCCGATAACACACCGAGCAATGCAAAAAAGGAAATGCGCTTCATCAGGAGTTTGTGTCTGGATTAAATTTATCTTTTTTCGGCTACGCCCACAGGAATGCGGTCCACTATGCGATTGATCTTCCCTTTTTGTTTCAACAGGTCAAAAGCATCATAGAGCTCGCCGGTCGCGGTATAGGTATCAAAGGAAAGCTTATCGGCCGATACATTTACTACGTGAAAAAGCTGGGTGTAAATAGCCGACCGGTCCATCCACGCCGCACGTTCGACATTCGAGTCAGTCATTTTGGGCCCGCTCACGGACACGACGTACATCGTACCCGACTGCTTCCCTTTTTCAGCCATCGGGATGCGTGCCATGCCCCTCGCATACGTATGATCGTGCCCCTGCAACACCAGATCCACCCGGTACTGATCGAACAATGGCTTGAAGGTTTCACGCATGCGCTTGTTGTCGCGGGTAGTTTTGGGTGAAAAAATCGGGTGATGAAAAGTAATGACCGTCCAGCGGTTCGGATTGTTTTTCAGAATCCCTTCCAGCCAGACTTTCTGAATCTCCGTCCATTTCTCCGAAACATCCACCTGGTCTGAGTTTAACGAAATGAACCTTACCCCCTGAACATCTGCATAGTAGCAGGTTTCTTCCAACCCTTTCGGGCCGTTCTCGGGCAATGTAAACTGAGGTCGCCAAAACACCGAAGTGGTGTTAATCCCTTCCGGCGTGTCGAAATGGTCGTGATTACCCGGCGTCGGGAATGCGGGGATCATGGCGTGGATGAAGCCGCCTCCCCGGAACCAGTCGCCCCATTCGACATCGCGGTTCGCCTTGTTGATGAGGTCACCCGCGTAAATGGCCAGACGCGCGTCCGGCGCCTTGGCGTAGGCCTCACGCGCCACGCGCGACCACAACGAAGAGATATTCACCTGCACATCGCCGTAGTAGATAAATGAAAGCTTCTGGTTGCGGGCACCGGCCGTCATGAAATGGATCCATTCGCTCCATCCCTGCTCCCCGCCGACCCGGTACGCGTATTTGGTACCGGGTTGCAGGTTTTCGAAAATGACGGAATGATAGTTGGCTGTCGGTGTACCTTCCCAGGCCAGCCGCTCGGTTGTGGCTTTCACCCGCTTTGCCTTTTCAACGAAGCGGGGATCGGCTTCTGCGACAGCGATTTCGGCGAAGCCCTCCGGTACGGCTTCCGAGGTTCGCCAGTTGACGGCCATAGAGGCAGACGGGTCTGCGGTGACATTGAGTACAATGCGATCCGGCATGGAGGAAGGTGCATACAAATCTGCGTTTTGTGCCAAAACCGCGCTTAACGCTCCCGCCGCCAGAGCACCCGAGATGAGGAATTTTGAAATTGATTTTTTAAAATACATACTATTAAACCGGCCTGAGCCGCATTTTACCAGGGCGCCGACGTTCCTTTCAGCAGCCACATTTTTGAATATTGATGGTCCTTGCTCTGCCCCGTGGGTACGAAGCTCGTCGTTTCGAGCTTTTCCACCGCTGCATTGTAATTGACCAGGTACTTGACGTCCGCATTGGCGATCGGATACACGAACCGCACCGGGATTGCCGCCCCAAACTGGGCTGCCGGGCCGGTTTTCAGGGCGGGATATCCCGTTCTCCGCCAATTGAACCACGGTTCGATGCTCAGCCAGCCAGCAATCCATTTCTGTTCCGAAATTCTTTCCAGCTTATTGACAGCTGCGGCCAGACTGACGCCGGTTTGCGTATAATATTTGTCAAAACTAAAACCGGTGGCCATTTGGGCGCCGTATTTGTCCATGGAGGCTTTGATAGCGCTTTTGTAATGGTCTTCCGCCGTTCCGGATACGCCCCAGCCTTCCAACGCAGCTTCCGCAAGCATAAACTCCACCTCGGCATAAGTGATCAGGTTCATTTTAATATAGGCCTCGCTGTTGGCCCGGTAGCGGTTATGCAGGAACGAAATGTAAGGGCTCCGTTCCGGGTTATAAGCGGTTCCGTCGCTGCCCTTGTTGTAGGAAGCGGCATCCACCACCGCCAATCCAACCGGCAGGCCGACGTACAAGGATGTGTCCACATTCTGCGCCGGCTTGGCGGGCATGTATTTCACGGTGTAGGGTTCGCCGAATGCATTCGTTACCGTCTTATCCACCGCAGTCGTCACATTCACGTCCCATTTGTTCAGTACCGGCTGAAACCACCGGTCGCGGCGCGGGTCGCCTATTGCCGAGAGTTTCTCAATAAAAGGTTTCGACGGCTTGATGTAATACAACGGGTTACTCGCATTCAAAAGCCCGCCCGCTGCTGAATTATCCCGGTTCGTACCCAGGAATGCCAAAGAAGCGTCATCCGCATTGGCGGTGAAAGTCGTTCCGGCTGCATCTTTAAACTCCGCGGTAATGTCTATCCCCGCGGCAGCCAGTTCCGCCTTCCGGGCCGACAGCCGCATGGCATAGCGCATCCGCAATGCATTCGCGAACTTCCGCCAGCTGGCCGCCTTCCCGCCATACAAAACGTCCGATCCTGCACTTACCACGTCGGTAGTACCGAGGCTGCCGAGCAGGGCCGATGCTTGTTTCAGGTCGGTGAGAATGCCTTTGTACACGTCGATCTGGTTGTCGTATTGCGGATAGTACTGTTCGCTGGCCGCTTTAAGCGCTTCCGAATAGGGAATGTCGCCAAATAGGTCCGTCATTAATCCAAATACGAACGATTTCATCGTAAGGGCTATCGCCTGAAAGAAACGATTGTTGTCCCGCACCGCATACTGGTACATCAGGTCGTTGTTTTTCAGAATGTTATAATATTCCGACCAGCTCGAAGCCGACCAGCCGTACTGGTTTATTTTCGTAGCACCTTCATTCGTTCCCATCTGAATATACTGCATGGCACCGGAGAGGTCGGAACCTTCTGCGCCCAGCGAATAGTAGGCCCTCGACGAGTGTGTCAGCACGTAGCTCAGAATGTAGCTGGGTGAAACCTCCTCCGGGCTATTCGGATTCTCATTCACTTTACTCAGATCTTCACAGCTCGATAACAACAGCGCGAAAACGGCTGTCAGCATATATTTGATTCTAGAAATTTTCATCATGACAATCGTTTAAAAATCCACATTCAGCTTCAATCCCACAGAACCCGTCCAGGGCATTACATTATAATACTCCACACCCTGCATCCACGCCGAACCACTCTGGCGGAAAGCCCGCTCCGGGTCGATCCCCACTCCGGCGGCGGTCCATTCGTACAGGTTGTTACCTACAACGGAAACCGATGCATTCTGTAATCTGAGCTTTTCGGCCAGGCTTTTAGGCAAATGATAGGTAATGGCGATCTCGCGCAATTTTACATACGTGGCGCTGTACATGTTTTCGCTCGGGAATGGCCGTGTAGAATACCGATAGGCACTGAATGGATCGAGCCAGACGGTACCGGCCCCACCCATGTTCTCGACGTAAGTGGTGTTACCTTCCGCATCTTTGGACGACCTTACACCCACATTGAAGCTGGCATCCTGCACACGGGTATCCTTTTTGGTGCCCGTCCAGGCATCGAAACCGCCATATTCGGCATTGCGGCCACCCACCCATTTGCCCAGGAATGCCTCCGGATTGGCTTTGATCTGCTGGTCGATCGGAACGTTCCTGTCGTACGGTACGCCGGTAAGCGACTCTTCCAACTGGCCGTTGTTACCCAGGAACATCATGGTGTTAGAATAGAACGACCCGCCCTGACGCCAGTCTATATTGGCAAACAGGCTGAAATTTTTATAACGGAACGTCTGCTGGATCCCCATCAGGAAGTCATGATTGTAGTTCCCGATTTTCTGAATATGGTTGATATCCGTATCGGTCTGGTACAAACCACCGCTGGTAAGTACCGGGTAACCATAATACGGCGAGTTCTGATCCGTCACTTTCAGCATAGGTTGCTGGTAAATGTCCCCCACGTCCCCGCCCACGTACGTACGCACTTCCGCGCCGCTGTACGAGTTGAACGAGAAGTAGGTAATACCCTCGGCCAGACGCTTGATGCGCGTGCGGTTGCGCGTGAACGAGAGATTGATGTCCCAGGTAAAATTGCCGCTTTCCACCGGCGTCGCGTGGATCCCGAGTTCAAAACCCCGGCTCTGCACGAGTCCCGCATTAATCAGCTTGCTGCTCGAACCGGACTCAATAGGTATCCCGATCGTCAGCACCTGGTTTTTGTTATTCCGCATATAATATGTCCCCTCCACACCCAGCCTGTTTTTGAGGAATTTCAAGTCAAGCCCGATCTCGTTCGCGCTGGATATTTCGGGTTTCAGGTTATTGTTTTTAAGGATATCGTTCTGATACATCCGCTTCGACGGGCCCCAGTCGGTATCTGCCAGGTAAGTTTGCCTAAGGCTGTAAGGACCCACATCATTACCCACCTGGGCGGACCCGGCACGGAATTTCGCCAGGGAGATCCACGATGGTAATGTGAACACATCCGAGAGAATGACGCTCAGCGAAGCCGAAGGGTAGAAGTACGAACGGTTGTTTTTGGGCAATGTGCTCGACCAGTCATTGCGCGCGGTCAGATCCAGAAAAGCGACGTTCCGAAAGCCGATGGACGCAGAACTGTAAACCCCGTAAAGCAATTTGCGTGTCCATTCACTATTGTATATGATGGTCCCCGGCGCGCCATTCGCAATGGTGTATAACCCTGGTGTTACGAGCTCCGTGGTGGCATTATTGATGAAGTTGGAGCGCTGTTCCAACCGGTTCGCCCCTGCGAGCACATTCAGGCTCCATATTTCAGTGAAATTCTTCTTCCAGCTGGCAATAAAATCGAGGTTGGTTTCCTTCCGGTCGTTCATTTCCACCTCATACCCGCCCTTGGTGGCTTCGAAATTGCTATATGCTTTTTTGGCTTCGAGCTTTTCCTCGTACGCGTCACGCGAGAAGCGCCCCATGAGCGAAAACTCGCTGGTAATGTCGTAGTCGAGCTGCAATTTGCTCACCGTCCGGTTGCGTTTGAAGCCCGTGGGGTTTTCATAGGCAATGAAATAGGGGTTATTCTGCTTCGACTTGTACACACGCTGCTGGATTCCCTCCTGCCCCGGTACCCAGTAATCTTCGAGATCCAGGATGTTCACCTGCGCTCCCATTTCGTAAATGCTCCGCACCGGCGAATTACGGCTGGCGTCGATGAGCGGACGGTTGTCTGAACCCGATTCGGATATGTTGAAATTGGCCTGCGCACGCAGCTTGTCGGTCAGATTGTAGGTCGTGTTCAATGCCAAAGTGAGCCTCGAAAGGTCGGTGTTCGGCACGACCCCCTTGTTTTTCATATTACCCACCGAAAGGCGGAAGTTCCCCTTGTCGTAGTTTCCGTTAACAGAGACATTATTGGTATTCGTGGTACCGGTCCGGAAAAAGTCCTTGAAACGATTGGGATAGGAAACCAGCGGCACTTTCTGCCCGTTGCTGTTCCATTGCACCCATTGCTCCCCCGCATCCAGGCGAGGCCCCCAGCTTTCGTTCTCCTGCTCTTCGAGAATGTGCGCGCCGGTTTTTCCAGACCCGAATTTGTTTTGCACCGGCACGTATTTCAGCGGAACTTCCAATACCATCGCCGTATTGAAAGAGACGCCCAGGCCTTTCTTCGCACCCCGGCCCGACTTAGTTGTGATCAAAATAACCCCGTTGCCTGCACGCGAGCCATACAAGGCCGCCGCGCTGGGACCTTTCAGGACCGAAATATTGGCGATGTCGTTCGGGTTGATGTCTGAAATGGCATTGCCCATATCCGCGCCCGCAAAGCCGTTGTCCAGTTTGTTGGCCACCGGCACGCCATCGATTACAAAAAGCGGCTGGTTATCGCTGTTGAGCGAATTCGCTCCCCGGATCACGACGTTCACCGTCGACCCGGCTGTACCGTCCATCTGCGAGATCTGTACCCCGGCCACCTTGCCCGACAGTGCGTTCAACACATTGTTCTGAGGTGTCTGCGTTAATGCCTCGCCTTGCACATTACCGACGGAATAGCCGAGCGAGCGCTTGTCGCGGGTAATGCCCATCGCGGTTACCACCGCCTCCTTCAACGTCTCCACACTCTCCTGCAAACTGACGCTGATCACGCTCTGGCTGCCTACTTCCACGCTCTGACTGTTGAAACCGATGTAGGAAAAGATCAGCTCCGCGCCTTGGTCGGTTATTTCAATGGAAAAATTACCCGCCACATCCGTGGAAGTGCCTGTCTGGGTTCCCTTCACGAGAACGTTGACACCCGGTAGCGGCGCGCCGTCTTTGGCGGAAGTAACCTTGCCGGTAACCGTCCGCGCAGGGGCTGAGCGAAGCCCGGGGGTAATTTCACCGTCCAGAGATGATGTCCCTCCGCCTTTCACCGGCGTCAGGACGATCTGTTTGCCCATTACCTTGTATTTCAGCCGCATCGGGTCCAGGATTTCCGTCAGTACCTTCGCCAGTTTCTCATCATTCACTTCAAACGAGTACTTCCTGGTTTCGGTGATCAGCTCCGGGCGGTAGGTAAAGCGCACCTGTGCCTGCTTCTCGATGGAAGTCAGTATCTGCACGACGCTCTGATTCTGAACGTTAAGGCTGATACGGCGGCTCAGCAGGTCCTGCGCGCCCGCCTTACCCGCTATCGAAACGGTTGCTATACTCACTGCAATACAGAGCTGCATCAGGGAAAAGCGCATCAGTTCGTGGAGTATTTGATAGTTAAATAGCTTTTTTTTCATTACGTTTAAACCGGTTCTTGTTTTTGAAAAGAGACAATAACACTCCTTGCACCCAAAAGGAATTGGATGTACACAGCGCATTCGGTAAGGAGCCTGAGCCGGTAACGTCGGAACCGTTGCCGGCTTTTTTATGGTGTAATGGCTATTCTGTCATAGACGGATTCGGGTTTAGGTTCGGGTTCATATAGGATGGTCAATTGCAATTCGGTTCTGAAATGCGGATCTTCCCGCCCACTACCTGGTAATCGGCCTCAATGGCTTCACAGATTACGCCCAGCATCTCAAAAAGCGATTCTTCCTGCACCGACGACGTGAGCCGGCAAGCAGCTACCGCTTCCCGGTCATACACGATATCGATGCCGTAGGCTTTGCCCAGCGAATCGAAAATGACGCTCACGGGTGCATTGTTGAATGTAAACCTGGCCAATGCTGCCTGGGAGATCACCGGTTGCGGTGCGCTCACCAGTCCCATGCTCAGCCTTGCTTCTTTCCTGAAAAAAGAAGCCTGCTGATTCGGAGAAAGCACGACCGACTGCATCTTGCGTGTTGCCCGTGCCACAACGGACACACTCCCCGTCCGCACCTGAACGGTGGCCGTATTTTCCTCTTCAAATGCTCTCACTGTAAAGCTTGTCCCCAGAACGCGGGTTGTGAGCTCGTCCGCGTAGACAAAAAATGGCTTCGAAGGGTCTTTTTGAACATCAAAGAATGCTTCTCCCGAGAGATACACCTCGCGTTTCGCCCCGTTCAGATGGCTCGTAAAGCTGATCCGGCTGCCTGGCGCGAGGGTTACCTGGCTACCATCCGGTAATGCTACCGTCCGGGGAGAACCGGTTTCATTGACCTCTTCCCGCTGGCTTTCCAGTATTTCGGTGCGCTGTACATAGGCCGATTCAGCAGTACGGTTCCATCGCTGCACGGCCCAACCTGTCGCCAATACCACCACCGCGGCAGCCGCATACCGGAACCAGCGCAAGCGGTACACGGGCCGCACAACCGGCGTGCCGTCCATTTGCTGCCGGATTTGCTCCCAGATGAGACCGGCTTCCCGGGCATCATAGCCCGGCTTCGACAATTTCGCAAGATCCAGGATGGTTTGCCTGGCCTGGGCAATCACTTCTTTCTGATGGGGATATGCATCCGTGACGCCCTGCCAGAATGCATCTCGGGTAACGTCAGGCGATTTCACCCATTGGATGAACGCATCGTCCTGCATAAAGTCGGCTAATGTGTAGGTCTGGTATTTTTCTGTCATGGTAAAAACCTTTCGCTACCCTAAACCGGCAGCATGCGGGTTTGTACTCAGTGATCGGAATAATTTATGCAGTCCAATGCGAAAGAAATACCAGCAATCCTCCGGCCGTCTCGAAATACAGCCTCAGATGGGTAATGGCGCGGTGCAGCAGGTTGCGGACCGACTGATTATTCATATGCATCATTTCGGACACCTCTTCGAGAGAAAATCCGTGAAGGTAACGAAGCTGGATAACTTCCCGCTGACGGGGTGAAAGACGGTTCAACGCTTCCGCAAGCTTTTCAAAGCTGTCGGCAGGTCCTTCATCGCTTAGCATGCCTCCATCAAAATCGCTGCGTTCCCCGGCCAGATCGGCCACCAGGCCAATGTCGGCATGCAACCGTTCCGGATATTTTTCAAGATTCCTGACAATGCGGTTCCGCAGCGAGCGGAAAAGGTAAAACTTGATAGAATCGGTCGTCGCCAGATGTTCCCGCCGCTGCCAGATATTCAGGAAGAGATCCTGAATGCTGTCGCGGATCAGCTGACGGTCGGAGGTAACGCGATAACCATAGCTGAGCAGTTCGTCAATGTATTTCTGGTAAATCGAGGCAAATGCTTCCTGATCGCCATGCTGAAAGGCGCTCCACAACAGCATATCGGAATTAGCCTCTTTCAATGGGATCGGTGGTTTTGGAACGTTACGGAAATGCACTTCCGGATGTGGCGGACATCTTCATGAAGCACGGGATTAACATGGTATACTGACTTTTTTACTTGAAATACTACCAGAAATAAACAAAATGAAGATGTCGGGCCTAATAATACAGAATCATCGGCGCAGGGGCACATTCCAGGGGTTTGTTTTAACAAATTATTAACGTTGCCAATGAAAATGGCTGTTGATCCTGACGCGGTCTCCCACACCGAGATTAGCAATCCAGACGTCTTCGCCCGACTGCGGAACACGCAGCATCTTACCGGCCGGAATGAGCAGGTTTCGCTCCACAGTTTTCAGGATTGCCAGGGGCGAAAGGTCACGGTCCAGCAGCGATGCTCCTGTGTATAGTGGAGCAAAAGGCAGGTTGGTATCCGTAACCAACGAGTCTCCGGTATTGCGGACCGTATGGGCACGGCCTATCAGCAGGTCATCCTCTGTTTCAAAAGAAAGAATATTCCCATTCATCCTGGCCGAATGAACAGGATGTACTGTGCTTCTCCACGAGTTGGTAAAATGAGCAATCGTGCCGTCCGGTATCACTGCCGGGGTTTTCCCTTTCAAAGAAACGGTCACTTTGCGGTTTTTCAAATCAATGGCTGTCACCGTCCCTTCGACTGCTGTGGCATTGAACAACCTTCCCCTGACTTTCAAATAACTCCCTTTGCTGAAAAACACCCGCTCTAATGCGCCTTTGCTGTCGAAACTCACAACTGCGGCATGTGCATCGGTCTCGATTCCGAATGCAGGGATCGTCTTTCTGGCATTAGTCGTGTCACTGATCACCACATCGCTGCCCCCGGCCCGTCTCACCTCTACCGCAGCACCCCGGGCCGTGAGCAACGTGCGGACCGAACTAACCACCCGGCTTCCCCGGTAAGGCGCTATAATACCTGTAAATATGCTCTGCAAAGGAGCGTCATTGGCTGATTTCCGTCTTGCGATCACAAATTTCAGGAGATGGCTCTTCGCACGCGGCTTGTCCCAGCCGTCGGCAACCAGAACCTCCTGGCCTGGTTGCGGAAGAATATGAACATCTATCTTCGCTCCCGGATCCAAAACATGGCTGTACGTCAGCGAGGCATTACCGGCATTCAATTTTTGAACACCGAAAAGGTATTGATAACCAGAGCCTTTATAATTCCAGTAACTTCCCGTGTACGCTTTCGCACCCATGCGCGGATTATCGTAAATCTCGCCGAAAGGAACATCCGCGCCAGCCAGCGTGCCCGGCTGCTTTTCGCTCCAATGGCCTTCCATCGACAATGTCCCGGGTGGCCCATGCAATGTATAATCGTGCTGCCTGCCACCGGAAACCCTGAAAAAATCTACTATATAGCTTCGCGCGCTATCCACATCAACCATCATGAGGTGGCGGCGGTAGGCGTTCGTCTGCGGATACGTAGCCGAAGATGCGTCCATACTCCTCGCAAATGGCGAAGAACTAAAATCGTGTAAAACTCCCTGAACATTGTTAACCTGCCGCTGGGCGTCCACGACCACGGTATTGTGGGATATGGTGTTGAACGACCAGGTATACACCTCTTTCACGTATTCGTTCATCGCATCCGGATATCCGATGTCAGGGATCATTTTCTGGTCGTTGGCAAAGAGCTCAAAGTTCAGGAAGTCCCAATGATAATGCGTGCCTTTGAAGCCATAGTTGAATGTCGAAGCGGCGGCATCCGCGCGGTTACTCAGGATTCCCATGCCATAACCGGCTAGCAAATGCGACGGTCGTGCCGGCAATGCTTTCCCTCCCGCCAATGGGGCTGCTTCCGGCAATACATCCCGGAACAGTGACCCGAAGGTGGAAAACGAATGTTCACCTGCTTTACCCACTGCCGACAACCAGGTCAGGTACCTCGGATCTCGGTAGGTGCCATAGCCTACCTGGTACACATCCGGGTCCTGCCCTACCAGCGACCCCAGCACTGAATCGCTGTCACCGATGCCCGGCGTAAATTTGCCGATCGCCACCATTTCCAACGGGCTGTTCAGCAATGCCTTTACCCTTGCCTCACCAAAAAGGTCCATTCCGTTCGCGCGCAGCATGTCGGCAAACTTCGTGATTTTCTCCACGGTCAGCATATTGTAATGCGGCGCCTCCAGCGGCTGCCCATCCCTGAAAATCATGTTGTACAGCGCGTACCGCAGCCCCGCCTGCACACGGCTTTCGCCCGGCTCCTCTACGATCATGTGCAGGTATTTCCCGGTATCCATGTTTTGCCTGGCGAGCAGGATATAGAGCAGTGCGATCTGATGCATGCCGTAGTTACCCTGGATTTTTCGTTGCATGTATGCGTCCAATGCATCTTCCAGCACATTGGCTTCGATGAATGAGCGGATCTGTTCTCCACTTTTCCCGACCGCCTTTTGCAACGCAACATCCTCGTCGATGCTATCCCAAACGGCGTCGTAAGCCTCGGCCGCATTCTGGATCAGGCTCGTTTCCCAGATCAGGTTCAGGATCTTGCCATTGTAAGTATGCCCTTTCATCTTCTCCATTAGTCCATACCGCGACTGGTTGGCATGGTCCATCGATGGGTATACCTCCCCCAGCCTGTATAACATCACCGCTGCCTTATGCGCATACCGCTTGTCGCCCGTGAGGATGTACGCGTGTGCGAGATTCGCAAAAGCCGGCTCGATATGCGCCTTCCACATCCATTGATTGGCATAAGCAACAAACCAGTAACGCTCGCCGTCGGGCGCCAGCCAGCCCCAGCCATCGTCGGCATAAGCGTTTTCCAGGCCCTTTTTGTCTTTAAAATCGCTCTGGTAATAAGCCAGGTAATCGTTGGAAGGAAATACCTGGCCGTCGACCGGTGACTTTACCTGCAATGGATGATCGGGGTCGACGATCCAGGGGTAGGTGCCTCCCACCTTGAAAACCCGGTCGCCATGTACAGGACTGCCTTTCGGGTTCAGATCGAAAGCGCGGGGGACCCGTGCGTCAGGCATTAATGCGATAATGGCGGAATCGGATCTGGCCAGCCAGGGATCGGCGGATTTGAGTATTTCGTCCCGGACTTTTCGTGCCCCGGCGTACCGCAGCAGGTTGGTCCGGGCTTTCATGATGTCGGTTTCGTGAAAGATCGTCCGTGCCGTTTTGAGCGGAAAATGCGGCGTGCGCTCGGGGACAGGCACATAGAGCGGGATTACGAGCCCATCCCGGGTTGATATTTGCCCTGTTGCATGGCGATGCAGGCATACAAAAAAGCATAGTAAATACGCATACCTCATTGTCTTTGTGATACCTGGCGGGATACTTTTCCGAAAACTGCGTCCGATAGAATTCAGGTCCATGTTTTTGTTAACAAGAAATTAAACACAAATATCAGTATCTGAAAAAGGAATGTATCGACCCTTGCTATTTATACCACTTGCATTCCCCGTAAAATCCTCCTTCCTGACAAATAGCGTAACAGAACAAATTTGATGCAATTTTTTGTAAACTAAAATATTTTATTTTCGTAAACTTTTTATGTCAAAATATTCTTTTCCTACTCTTCAATTTAATAGATTTGCCTGCAACCCGATTGTCCTTATTTCGATCCGGATTCGGGTACGTACACGCGCCACTTTATCCTAAACCTTTGAGCAATGATGCAACTGAAAACAATAGCAGTAGCGGGTCTGGCCCTGTTTTCATTTCAGTCCGTGGCCCAGAAGCGGTATAGCGACGCCCTCTCACCGGCTGAATCGGCAAAAACGTTTCAGCTCCGGGAGGAGTTCGACATCGAACCATTCGCCACCGAGCCGGACGTCCTGTCCCCTGTTGACCTTGTATTCGACGCTGCGGGCAATGCATTTGTGATCGAAATGGGCGATTACCCTTATGACGCGCAACCCGGCCGTTTCAAAGGACGCATCCGTTTGCTGAAAGATACCAACGGTGACGGAAAGCCGGACCACTCCTATGTGTTCGCCGATGGATTGCCGAGCGCGACCAGCGCCCTACCCTATAAAGACGGGCTGATCGTTTGCGCTGCACCGGATATCCTGCTGCTGCGCGATACCAACCATGATTTCAAGGCAGATACCCGGGAGGTGCTTTTCACCGGTTTTTTTGCAAAAAATTCCGAAGCCCAGATCACCAGCATGCGGTACGGCATCGATAACTGGATCTACGCCAACAACAGCGGCCAGAGCGGCATGATCACCTCCCCGCTCCGGCCCGACGTTCCGCCGCTGAATGTAGCGGGCGGTAATTTCAGGTTCCGGCTCGACAAAAAGTTATTTGAGGTAGAGTCCGGCAACGGGCAATTTGGGCTAGCTATGGATGAATGGGGCCATCGATTTTATACCCAGAACACCCTGCACATTCAGCAATCGCCCATTGCCTGGCGCTACCTGCACCGGCACGACTACCTCCCTTCTTTCCGAAGCGACGTAAATATCTCGGACCACGAGCTGGCAATGTTTCAGAAATCTCAAACACCCTATTGGCGCCAGCAACGCAGCGACCGCCGCCAGGCTAAATACGACTCGCTGAAAAGCGGCTACACCGAATACGCCCGGGATCATTTCACAGGTGCTTCCGGCGGCACCTTTTATGGGGGCGACGGTTTTCCCAAAGCCTTTCAGGGGTCGGTTTTCACCGGTGAAGTAGCGGGTAACCTCGTCCACCGCGACGTCATGACGAGCGTGAACGGCAACCCTGCATTCACTGCCAGTCGTGATGCCGGAGAAAAGGACCGGGAGTTCCTGGTGGCCACCGACCCATGGTTCCGTCCCGCCAACCTCACCTTGGGCCCCGATGGCTATCTCTACATCGTGGATATGTACCGCCAGCACATCGAAACGCCGGTTTCCATTCCCGAGGACCTCAAAAAAGACATGGACTTTGCCAAGGGCGAACAGTATGGCCGTATTTGGCGCATTTTCCCCAAAGAAGGCCCGAAACGGGCGCCAGCATTACCCGACCTAAGTAACAAAAACCCGGTCGAACTGGTAACCTTGCTCGAACATCCCAACCAATGGTGGCGACTGAATGCGCAGCGCGTGCTCGTTGAAAAGCAGGATAAATCGTTGGTTACAATACTTAAAAAAATGGCCGTCGATCACAGTGACCCGCGCACGCGCCTGCATGCAATGTACACGCTGGATGCATTAGACGCCTTGGAGGAATCGGTGGTCAAAAAAGCATTGAACGATACGCACCCGGGTGTACGAGAGCATGCGGTGATCCTCGCCGAAAAATATCCGACCTTCCTCCCTGAAATCATCCGGCTCACCGGCGACACGGCACCGCAGGTTGCTTATCAGGCATGCCTCAGCACCGGCCAGTTTACCGGAAAAGAAGCGCTGACGGCATTGGCGGTTTGCGCGGAAAACAATGCGGAGAATGCATCGTGGAGACTGGCCGTGCTGAGCTCCAACACAGGCGCATCCCCTGAACTGATCCGTATGCTTGCAGAAAGGAAGCACTTTTTCAATACCGCTTCTCCCGGGAAATTGAAATTTCTGGACGACTATGCCTACATCGCCGCGGCCAGAAACGGAAAGAACGAAATAGCGGGAATATTGGAATTGCTTAATACCCAGGTACCAGGCAACGAATGGTCCATAGCCGTGCTATCCGGATTGAACAGAGGCGCCCGAAAGTCGCCCAATAAGCGCGAACCGGAAAAAGCGGTGGCCAAAAACCTCCGGAAACTGGAAAGCCAGGGTTCCGAAAACGTAAAACGGCAGGCAGCGGAACTTAGAAAAACGCTGAATATCGAGTAAGCGACTGCTGACGTACCCAAACTTGATTCACCAAGAACACCATATCTGTATGAGTACGATTTCCAACCGGCGGGGTTTTCTGCGAAGCTGCTTGTCGGCTGGTGCATTTGCCACCACCGGTATACTGGCGCAATGCACGAGTTCGAAAAAAGTACCCCCAGCCAAAGCGGTCACCGCCCAGGCCGACCCATGTAGCGACCTGACCGGCGTGATTCCAACGGACGTCGAGAAGCGGAAGTCGCTGGGGTATACGAACCAGTCACCGCTGCCCGACAGCCAATGCGATAACTGCAAACTATGGGTTCCCGCCAAAGAAGGCCAGGCATGTGGCGGCTGCCTGTTGTTTACCGGCCCTGTCAATCCCGGGGGGCATTGTACGTACTGGGCACCACAGGTTTAACAAATAGCAATATGCCAGATCAGCCATTCAGCCGCCGCGATTTCCTGAAAGCCAATGCCGCGATGGGGCTTGGTTCAACTGTTTTGTCCGGGTTTGTCGGGGATGGCCGGGAGGCAGGTTTAAGTCCTGAACAGCCTGCTCAGGGCCGTATTTATTTTGACGGGTTTACACGTATTGGCCCGCGCAAATACAAGCATCCGGCAGAGCAATGGAGGCTGGACGACCTGCTGAAAGACATGGATCAATGCTCGATATCTGCCGCGCTGGTCGCTTATACCCAGTCGGTCAATTATGATCTGATGTATTCCAATCTCGAACTGAGCCGGATGATCGAGCCCCATCCGCATTTGTTCGCGCTCTGGAATGTGATGCCGCATCAGACCGGCGAGTTCCCTGAGCCCGCCGAATTGGGTAAACGCATGGCGGAACACAATATCCGGGCCGTAAGTATTCACCCGAAAACAAATGCATGGAATTGGAAAGCACGGCATTGCGCGCCATTGTTTGCGTATTTGAGTAAAAACAAAATACTGACCATCACGACCGGCGGCGAACTGGGTACCTGGGAAGACGTGGAGGAATTCCTGAACCGTTACCCGACGCTACCGATCCTGCTCACCGGTGCCGTCTGGAACGAGCAGCGCTACGTGCTGCCATTGGTACAGCAATACAAAAACCTGCACATCAGCTTCGATAATTTCCAGATCAACGAGGGGATCGAATACCTGCACCGTACGGGCTGTACCGATCAGCTGATTTTTGCTTCGAACAGCCCCACCATGTCTGCCGGAGCGCACCGTACCTATGTTGACTATGCAGCCATCCCGGAAGCCGACCGCGCCAAAGTGGCGGGAAGCAACCTGATGCGCCTGTTGAAGCTCAGTCAAAAACCTGCATTGCGCGAAAACCCGAATGAAGATATCCTCATGCGCGCGGTACGGGCGGGCTCGCCCGTGCCTGTGCCTGTGATCGATATGCATATGCACATGCTGCACGAGGGCATCAATAGCGGCGGATGGACCTACCGAATGGAAAACGGCGGCCCTAAGGGTATTTTCGGAATGGCTAAGCGCCTCGGATACCAGGGCGGCGGGATCATGAGCTGGAACGGCGTGGTAAGCCAGAATGCGATTGCCGGTAACCCCTGCACCGCCGAGGCGCTCGATGCCGCCCCCAAGGGATATTGGGGGCTGGCGACATTCGATCCCAGCCATTACAGCCAGGAAGAACTCCAGAAGATGATCGCCGGGGTGTATGCCGACAAGCGGTTTATCGGCATGAAACCTTACCAGTTCTATGGTTTTGAATTTCATGACCCGGTTTATGACGTTTGGTGGGAATATGGTAATCAAAACAAATTTTACGGCCTGATCCATAATTCTCGGTCAGACCTGCTTGAAGTGGAGACGCTGGCGAAAAAGTACCCCGATGTACGCTGGGTGATCGCCCATGCCGGCGGGAGTTATAAAATGGCGGATATGGCCATTGCGGCAATGAAAAAATATCCGAATGTTTTCGCGGAAATCACGCTTACACCGGTGCCCCTCGGCGTGATCGAATACCTTGCGGCCGGTGCGGGGGAAGACCGCATTCTCTACGGCTCCGACCTCCCGATGCGGGATCCCCGCCAGCAGCTCGGTTGGCTGGTATTTTCCACACTTCCCCTCGCCGTGAAAAAGAAAATCCTGGCAGAGAATGCATGGCAAGTCATCAAACCGTGCTTCGACCGCCTGCCGGAGCACAACCGTCCGCAACCGTTTTCAAAATAGCATGACCATGGATCGTAATACCGCCCACCTGTCGAGGCGTGAATTTTTCGCAGGAACCGGGGCCCTGCTGCTGGGTAGCACGATGGCTTCGGCCTTCGCACCGGAAGAACCCATTATCGATATTCACCAGCATACCGACTATGCCGGACGCCCTCACGACGTACTGATCGCGCACCAGCGGGCAATGGGCATTACCCAAACGATCCTGCTTCCGGCAGGCACGCCCGCATTCGGCATGTCTACGCATATGGGAAAGACGAATGGATTACAGGCGAAATGCACCGGTAACGATGTGTGCTATGCCATTGCCCGAAAACACCCGGGTGAATTTACCTTTGGCGCCAATGAAGTACCCGACCTCCCGGATGCCGTGAAGGAAATCGAAAAGTACCTCAAAATGGGCGGCGTGGTGATCGGCGAACTCAAATTCGGGCTCGATTGTGACAGCAGGGAAATGCAGCTGATCTACCAGCTGGCCGAAGACTACCAGGTACCTGTTTTGATGCACTGGCAATTCCAGATGTTCAACTATAATTTCGAACGTTTCCCGAAAATGCTCGAAAAATATCCCAAAGTGAATTTCATCGGCCACGCACAGACGTGGTGGGCCAATATTGATAAAAATCACGGCGACCAGAGCGTTCTTTACCCCAAAACCAAGGTCACACCCGGCGGCCTTACCGACCGGCTGCTCAGCGACTATCCCAACATGTACGGCGATATGTCGGCCGGGTCGGGGTTACTTTCCATGACCCGGGACGAGGACCACGCCCGCGATTTCCTCAAAAGACATCAGGACAAACTGCTCTACGGCAGCGATTGCGACGACCACATTGGTTCCGGCGAAAAATGCCAGGGCTCTCAAACGATCCTGGAAATCCGGAAGCTCTCCGCATCGAAAGCCATGGAGCGGAAGATCCTGTATGAGAATGCAAAGAAACTTTTCAGGTTATAATGCAAAAAAGCCCTCCGAAATGAACCGGAGGGCTTTTCTATACACTTCGCACTTATTTTTAAACTCCCAAACTCCAACCTTCGCGGTAATTACGACGTACCCATTGGTTCACTTCGTCGTAGTTGGTCACCTTCATGTTTTTGTAATCCCAAAGCATTTTCAGGTTCGACCCCGGATAGTCGAATCCGTTACCGGTTGCGCGCGGTTTCGGCAGATCGGCCCCGCGGATTGCGAGGTTTGCCATCAGGATCGCCTCTGTAAGCGGACCTGCCCGTTCGAACGGCGAGCTGAGGTCCATTTTACCGTAGCCGGCAATACAGCCTTCGACCCACTGTGCATAGTGGCCGTCCGCAGATCCCGGAACACGTGCAAACTTTTGTTTCACTTTCACTTCCTCCATACGCGAGAGCGGCAACAGGCGCGGATTGGCCGCATATTCACTGGCCATCATTTTACCTTTGGTACCTACGAACAAAATACCGCTGTTGCCATCGCCAAACAATTCATTCGGGCCGAGCTCCACCGGACGTTCGGGCTTGATACCGCCGTCCATCCAGTGCATGGTTACCTGTCCTTTCGTTTTTTTCGTTTTCGGGAACGTGAGTGTGGCGTGGCTCGATGGCGGGCAGCTATCGGGGAAAATACCTCTCTTACCAAAAGCGGTAAAAACACTTCCTACGCTTGCCTGCATATCGACCGCATATTTCAAGTCGAGTACACGGAACGGCGCTTCCATCAGGTGGCAGCCCAGGTCACCGAGTGCACCTGTTCCATAATCCCACCATCCGCGCCAGCTACCCGGAATGAGATTTTCCACGTAATCTTTGTAAGGAGCCGTCCCCAGCCACAAATTCCAGTCGAGCTCTTTGGGAACAGCAGGCTTGTCTGTCGGCCAGGGAATACCCTGAGGCCAGATGGGCCGGTTGGTCCAGATATAAACGGTATGCACGTCGCCGATAATGCCGGCATCGTACCATTCATGCAGCTGACGCACACCGTCACCTGATGAACCCTGGTTACCCATCTGGGTTACCACCTTGTGTTTCTCGGCCGCCTCCGTGAGCATGCGCGCCTCGTAAATATCGTGCGTCATCGGCTTCTGTACATACACGTGCTTGCCGAGCTGCATCGCTGCCATTGCTACGACCGCGTGCGTATGATCAGGTGTTGAAACCGAAACCGCGTCGAAGTTCTTGGATTCTTTCTCAAACATTTCCCGCCAATCCTTGTAGTATTTGGCCAGGGGAAAATTCTTAACTGAGGTGACTGCACGCCTGTCATCCACATCGCACAGATAGGCGATATCCGCCTTACCGCTTTTGAAGAAATTGGCGAGGTCGGACGTTCCTTTTCCACCCACACCTACCCCTGCAACAGTCAGCTTATCGCTGGGTGCCACGTATCCTTTGCCCAGCACGTGGCGGGGAACGATCATAAAACCTGCGGCGGTACCCGCGGCCGCTTTAATGAAATCCCTTCGCGAAGAAGAAGACTGTTCTTTAACGGTATTCTTTTTTTCCATGTACGTGATTTTTTGATTTAGGAAATGGATATACAGATTACAGGTACTTACCCGAAGTTTACTACTCGGCTAAGCACTTTTTTTTAATTATTTACTCGAAATATCGCAATCGTGCCGTAAAACCCGCTTTTGGACGAGCAAACCAACCCATTATCCGTAAGCGTTTCAATCCGGACGATCCAGTCTTTTCGGAACTGTACACCAAGAAACTTTTTTGACCGCACAGCTGATTTGGCTCAAATGTTCCGCCGAAGTAAAAAATCCGTTCAACCTGTTTGACAATAGAACTATAAAAAGATTTTTCTATACCTTTTACATATAAATCCAATATCCTAACCTAAACGAAATCCCGATGAAAACAATGAACCACTACCTCAGTCGCCGACTGTCCGCAGTCCGACTGTCCCTTTGGGCGCTTGCATGGTGTCTGTTTGCATTCGTCACCGGCACGGAGCCGTCAAAAGGAAAACTGACCTACAAAACCGGCAGCAAGTCTTTGGAAACAGACCTCAAATTCGCGCACTTCATTACCGGGCCAGATGCATTCGACGACAAAAAGAAAATCCGGCGACTGATCTTTACCGCCACAAGCCTTGATGATAAGATCAAATCATGCAATGCCATGAACTGTGTTGATCAATACATAGAAGGCCTGCAGGTAGATCTGGACGCCGCTCCCCGCCTGCTTTACTGGATTAGCCTCAACAAGCAGCTCGTCCAGTACTCCGGCACAGCGCAAAACGACGCGCTGACGCTCACGACCGACACGCCGGATCACCTCGCGGGAACGTTGCGATTCGACCAGTCGGGCGCGGGAGGAGCCATCGTGGAAGTAACTTTCGATACAAAACAGCTCAAAGCCTTCACGAAAGCAAGGTAACCTCGCACCGCGGTCAATGATCAAGCATTGACCGCTTCCGTCGAGCGGAACTGCTTCCGGTAGGTTGCCGGCGTGACCCCGCCGAACTTACGGAATTGCCTGAAAAAGAACGGCAGGCTCTCGTATCCGCAGGCGTAGCTGATCTCCGCAACCTGCAGGTCGGTCTCGATCAGCATTTTCGAGGCCATATTAATGCGGTATTCATTGAGAAAAGTGAACAATGGTTTTTGCATGATCCTGCTGAAAAAGCGCGAGAATGCCTCTTCATTCATATGCACTAAGGCCGAGACCATCGCGAGCGTAATGCGTTCTGCGTAGTGCTCGCGTATGTAGTTGTAAACCGTATTAATGCGCTGGTTGTCTTCGTAGTTAAGCGGATAGGCGAACCCCTGCTCGCACAGAAAATGGACGTTTTTAACACCAGCCAGCAGTTCCAGTACTTCCATAAACTTCATCAACCGGGCAAAAGGCTGCATTTCCAGCATTTCGGCCAGCACGGGCTTTACGCGCACCGATACCTCCTGATCGAACCGAATACCCTGCGCGGCCAATTGCAGCAACCGCTTTATAGACTTCAGCTCGGGTACATCGAGCCATTTGTCGCCCAGGAGTTGTTCAGGCCATTGCACCACGATCGAACTTGCGGTACCGGCGTTGTCCGGCGTGTTTTTCCAGCAATGCGGCAGGTTTGGGCCAAGCAATACCAGGTCGCCGGCTTCGAAACTCTCCATACTATTGCCCACGTAGCGGATCCCACGGCTTTGCAGGATGACTGTAAGCTCATACTCCGGATGATAATGCCAGGGGGCATCGAACTCCTCGACCTCGTATCCGAAGATCCGGAAGGAAGATTCGGGTAGCGGCGTAAATACTTCAAACTGCGCTTTCATTCCTTCTGACGAATCAATTATAACCTATTTAGGCACCTCACTCAGCCAACTCACCGATAATATTACAAAATAAGTTATTTATTGATCAAGATCAGCAAATCTGAAAGCCGATTCGTTCGGCCATATTTGCATTCGACACTATCACAAACCATACACAATGGAAGTAGCAACCCGGGACCTTTCCAGATATCACGAACTGGTGTCCGACCTTTTCAGACAACCCTCCACCCCCGAAGAATGGGAGCAGTACCGCCTTAGCGATGAGCAAGTAGCATTTTATCACGAAAACGGCTATTTGTCGAATATCAAATTACTTAATGACCGGCAGGTCGACATCCTGAATGAAGAACTGGCCATTGCCACAGATCCGACGCACCCCGGACATCATTTATATTATGAATTTCACTCCAATGAATCATTGGATCCGAATGCAGTACTTCTGCACGCGTTAGGCGCCTGGCGCGTCACGGATGGGTTTCACGATGTGCTTTGGAATCCTGCATTCGTG
Organism: Dyadobacter ginsengisoli DSM 21015; assembly: GCF_059568735.1. NCBI lineage: Bacteria > Pseudomonadati > Bacteroidota > Cytophagia > Cytophagales > Spirosomataceae > Dyadobacter > Dyadobacter ginsengisoli. The sequence continues at coordinate 793,498 of NZ_JCANTY010000001.1, read as the reverse complement.
ATGGCAGCCAGCCAGTTGCTGGGCGGCAAAGCCGTGCGGTTCTGGCACGACCAGCTGTTTTGCAAACCTGCACGCCACGGCGGCGTAGTGGCCTGGCACCAGGATTATTCCTACTGGACACGCTCAGTTCCGATGCAGCACCTTACCTGCTGGACCGGCCTCGATGATTCGCTGATCGAAAACGGATGCCTTTACTATGTACCCAAAAGCCATCGCTGGGGCCTGCTCGACAAGCCCGAACTGGCCGGCGATATGGAAGGACTGATGCAATACCTTACCGAAGACCAAAAGGCGGAGTTCAAACCGGTCCCCATTGAAATGAAACGGGGCTACGGTACATTCCACCACCCGCTGATGGTTCACGGCTCCTATGAGAATAAGTCTGAAAGATCGAGGCGCGCATTTGTGATCAATGTTTTTGCCGATGGTACCGCCTCCGATACGGACAATCCGCTGCTGGACGGCGTGCCTGTCGTTCCCAAAGGAGAGAAACTTCAGGGACAGTTTTTCCCCCTGCTCTTCGAACCTCAACGATGACTATTCCTAGATTCTGAATATTGTCACACACGCTAAACGACCGGGGCTGTCTTGTAGGGAGGCAGCCCTTTTACTTTGCTACGCACGAAGGCGCTTTTTGCCGCATCACGAATGCAACGGCTAAGCGACGCCCGCTCAGGGACGTTGAAAAGACACTTTCAGCTGTACACCGAGTGATGTGAATTTCAAATGCCTGCTTGTAACGCCGGTAACCGGATATCGGACGAAGGGCTCCGCCAGAATGAGCATTCGGGGAGAAAACCGGCGTTGAATGCCTACGGACGCATTGACGAAGGTGAGTGGCTGCCATCGAGGCCCTTCATTCGAATTGCCTGTCCGGTTTTCGACTTCCGTTACAAGGCTCTCCACTTCCCTGATTTCACCGTTTTCAAGCACAACCGTAGTAAGGATGGTGCGGTCGTCGCGATATTGTTCTTCGTAATGTTCCCTCCAATTGACTGAGGAAGTGAGGCCAATGGCAGCATACCAAGCGGAGCTCGGCTTCCTTACAAAGTTATATTGCACTTCCAACGGAACATCCACATTCCACCACCGGTAAACGCCTTTGTTGAGCCATTTCACACCGCTCCCTCCCAGCTGCGGCAGCTTGTTTTCAACCACCGCTGCCGATTGTCCTGCTGAAAGACCTGCCCGGATCATCAGCTTTTGTGTCACCGGGAATCCGGCGGTGAGCATCAGGCCCGGGAAGGACCGGTTCTGTGATGCCCTGGTAAAGTTGGTTTGAAACGAAAAGCCTCCGCCCCACACCACAGCGTATTTGCGGCGTGCCTCGGCTTCCGGCGTACCGGGTATTGTAATATCAGGCAACCGCAGACTAACATGCTGGTTACTAAAAGGTAATGGTTCCAAAAAACCGGGCGACCTGCCGGCCTCAGGCGGGAGAATCACCGACAATGTATCTGAAAGCAACGGCAATGGCGTGGTGCTGCTATGCGGTGCTTTTCGCCCGCCCACCCTCCGATCAGCCATATTTTTCAGGCCCGTGTCTCGAACCGCTGCTCTCCCGGTTCCTTCTGCCTCATTCGGCGCCCGCGGTACTGGCTGCGCTTTTACAGCCAACCCGGACAGCGAATGCGCATTGTTTTTGACATGGTATCCACGCCAGACACCTATGCCGATCCCGCCAATAAGGAGCACGACGACCGCTAGCAACCACCATCCTGCAATGGGTCTTTTATCTTCCTTTTGACGCCTGTGCTCTTCAAAGGCCGCCCAGGCGCCAGGAGGAATACCGGACTCGAAACCAGTGAGACGGTCTTTCAGTTTGCGGGTAAAATCGTCCTTTTCCATCGTGTGCTACGTATTTCTTTGTCTTAATAGCCACTGCATACGCTGTTTCGCCCGTGTGAGGTACGTCCTGCTGGTAGCAGCCGGCAGCGACAGCATTTGTCCGATTTCCTGGTGACTGTACCCCTCGATCTCATACAGGTTGAAAACCAGACGATAGGTCTCCGGAATTTCCTGCAGCAATGCGATAATATCCTCTGCCGACATGCGGTCGATCACATCCCCGTTCACTGCCAGATCCGTTTCATCTACGCCGGTTTCCAACCGCTCAGTGCGTCTTTTTTCTTTTCTGTAATGATCCAGCGCGGTATTGACCGCGATACGCCGAAGCCAGGCCCGAAAGACCTGGATGTCGGTAGTCTCGATGATTTTTTCGAACACTTTGAGAAAACTGTCGTTCAGCATTTCCTGTGCCTGCTGGCGGGAGCTGGCGTAACGCAGGCAAATCCCCATCACAAACCCGTAAAAGTGACGGAACAGCTTTTCCTGGCTACGCGCATCGCCCCGGCGGCAGCCTTCAATAAGTTCCGGTTCCAGCAATGATGATGAGGTCAGAAAGTCCAAAGTCGGCGAATGTCTGACCGCCACACTCGCGAACGAGTGTGGCGGCGTTGGTCAGTGTCTGTTAGATTTTATTTGCTCGAAACAACCCCGTCTTCATCTACGAGTTTGTCCTGAACCTTTGATCCGTTTGACACCGTTACGACAAAGTCGGTTGGATTGAATGTATCGCCAAGCAATGCTTTCAGATCCACTTTCAAAGTATACTCACCTTTGGGGTCACAGGAATCGTTCCCGCTTTCGTTGGCCACCACCAGGTGGATCTGCTGCGGATAGGATTCAAATATCAGTCCGTTCCATACCGTTTTATAGTCGTTCGCCGAGCAGCCGCCCTTCACTTTGATATACAAATCATTCTGTTCCAGCTTCACATCCAAAATTTCAAACCGGACGCCATCGGAATTCCCGCGGGCATTCATGAGGCGCTGGTATTCCAGGGACGCTCCCTTCCCGCCGTCATCGGGGTTAGGATTAACTTTTTCGTTTTTGTGATTACAGGAAACAATCGCGAGAAGTGATGCTACGAAAAGTGTTACAGGCAGGCATTTCAGGATATTTTTCATGGATTGAGTATTTTGGTTTCAATCACATGACGTGCGTCGCCGCCGGAACGCTACAGTGTTTTTTGTAGTATCTCAAAAAAAGGTTGTCCGGTGCGGACTTATGCACCGGACAACCATTTAATTGAACCCCCGTTAAAGTTCAGTCCCCATGGCCGGGTCGCTGATGCCCGGCCTTCCCGTTTCGATCCGTCCGGCCATTCGCCGCTGATAATGGCCGGTTGATTTAACGCTGATAGTCAAATCGTACCAGTTGCCATGAGCGGCACTCGGCTGTTCATGTTTTGCCTTGCCCCCAGCGGGTAATTTGAGAGTCCAGGACTTCCCTTTTTCATACGCATTGGAGCTGATCATCGCTTCCACTGCCGAAGAACCCGGATTTTCCAGTTGAAGAAGGATCTTACCTTTCTTCTCGTCATAAACTGCCCTGATTTCAGGCCCATTTGCATGACTATTGCCGGCAAAACTCCTGAAAAAACCGTTCGGACCGAAAACTTCCAGTGCGTAAGCACCCGAATCCGCGCTCAGGTTCCACTCGTCCGTCAGCGATTTTCCCGCCTCAACGGTATAGCGCCGTGGGATGCGGTCGAGGTGTTTGAGGTCATACACATGAAACACCACGCCCGCCGTACCTGCATTTGTAAATTGCAGCACAATGGCATTCGCACGCACTTTCGCGTGTGTATGCAAGATATACGGAAGCGCACGGGAGAAACGCGTTCCCTTTTCCTGGAATAAAGGGCCGGGAATCTCGGGGGCAGTGGCTTTGGGCAGTTGCCTGGACGCTTCTTCGATGCCGGCGTAGTCGGACGTTGCGGGCAGTGCCGGAAACACGGGATCGTTTGGTGTTACAAAGTCGAAAGCCGACGTCAGGTCGCTGCTCACGGCCCGGTGCCATGGACTGATCGCCGGGATCTTTACTTTGAACCGCTTTTCAAGAAACTGGCCTACCGAGGTATGGTCAGCCACTTCGGAATTTACCCAGCCACCTTTGCTCCACGGCGAAATAACGTACATCGGCACACGCGGTCCCATTCCCCACGGACGGATGCTGCCGGTAATGGTGTCGCGTTTGTCCTGGTAAATCCGGTTGCGCACGGGTCCCCCCTTTTTCATACTTGCTTCATGAAATGGATTCGGGAATTCCGAGGTCCCTTTATCGTTATGGAAGTACATCCCGGCCAAATCGATCGTCGATTTCCCGGCCAGCGTGCCGTCTGTATTCAAGGAGGGCACCGCCGGGGCCGGCAAATGATCGAACAACCCGTCGTTTTCGTCGAACGTGAGAAAAAATACAGTTTTACTCCATACCTCTGGATTGGAAGTAATAGCAGTCAGTACCTGATGCGTAAAATCTCCTCCGCGATTGGGGCTCGAAGGACCGCTCGGGTGTTCGGAATTGCTTTGCGAGGGCAGTATCCAGCTTACCTGCGGCAATGTATTGTTTTTGACATGGTCTGTCAGGTCAGCGATCGACCAGTGTTTCATCCCGTTCTCATAGATCGGCGAGCCAGGTTTGGCATTGCGGAAACTTTCAAAAGCCAGGCAGCCGTGCATGGCGCCAGTCCAGTTATCGTTCGGATCCTGGTAAATGCGCCAGCTGATATCCGCTTTTTGCAATACATCCGGAATCGTGTCCCATTGGAATGCATTGCCGCGATACGTGTATCCGGGATCCGGCATCCTGCCTTCTACCCAGCAACGCAGGTTCACCGGCTCCGAATCCGCATCCGTGCAGTTGATACCAGCTGCACGCTTTTTCGGATCAAAGTTCGACCCGGACCAGAACACAATGCGATTTGGACCCGTCCCCGTGGCGATCGAGCAATGATAAGCGTCGCATACTGTAAAAGACTCCGCCAGCGCGTACTGGAAAGGAATCTCTTCCCGCGTATAGTACGCCATCGAGTATGGTGTTTTAAACATCGGCCAGAAGCCGTATTTACCCTGGTTCCATGCAGCCTGTGTATCCGGGAAATCATGCGGGGTACCATTCACCAGTGCGGCGTTGACCGTCTTTTTATCGGCCCGATAAGGGGTGTATTCGCGCTTACCATCCGACTGGACAAATGCCCTTTTACCGCTTTCCAGCGGGATCGGGAAGCGGTCTCCGAAGCCCCGCACACCGCGCATCGCCCCGAAGTAATGATCGAATGACCGGTTTTCCTGCATCAGGATCACCACGTGCTGCACGTCCTGGATGGTTTTCGTAGGGTTGTATGCCTTAACGGCCAATGCTTTTCGTATCAATGGCGGCAGCAAATTCAATGCAGCTCCTGCCCCGGCTGCTCCCGCAGACATTTTAATGAACTCCCGACGATCGATTTCCTTCATGATTAAAATTAGGTTATGCTCTGAAAAGGCCGACCAGCGCGTATTTTAATGACGCAGACTCCCGCTCAACCTGAATTTTACATTCCCGTAATCAGCTTCAAGTCTCCGTTCGAAAATTCCTGTCGGCCAGATCTTATCAAAGCCAGATTCGAGGGTTATGTATATCTGACCACAAAGACCCATCTGGTCAATCACTACCGGCGAAAGTACGGTTTCAGAAATACCGGCACTTGCATATTTACAGATACAATCAATTCTAAGATTCTAATCCATGCGTATCATGAGAGTAGCGACAAAGAAGGAATTGAAGACCATCAAGAGATTATTTGAACAACATACATTGGAAGAACTGGCGGATGCATTTGTCTTCCCTATTCGTCCCGATGATCTCGAACAGGCAGAAAAGGATCTGGCCGAGTTCCATGCCATGCGCCGCAGACAAATCGCAAACCGAACGCCTGAGGGAGAAAAATATGGTAAAATGCTTCAAATCAAATATCAGATCCGCAGCAGGATCGACGACAACGATTATGAAGCGCATTGGGACTTCCGCTATTTCCTCAATGGGTACATCCGCATTCAGGAAAAAAAGACAGGGAATTCGCTGATGATGTGGATGTAAAGCCGGAGGTTTTGAGCCAATACCTGAATGGTCACCGCATACCGCCGGAGAAATTCCTGGTTCGTCTGGAATTGCATTCCAACGGGCTGATACCAGCTTCGTGGTGGTTCAGATTGCTGCAAAAGTCAAAGGAGGACGACCTGATGCGGAATGAATCGATGCGCGAGGAAGAAAGCAAGCATGTCAAAAATAAAATCGAACTTGCGCTATAAACTATTCCTGTACGAATGAAACCTTACGCGCCAAACCCTGCTTTTCTGCTGCTTACCTTGATCTTTTGCAGCTTGCAATGGTCGTTGCACGCCTCCGATACGCTGCGCGTCGAAGGCGGAAAGATATCCGGCACCACCAGTGCCGACGGCCAGATACGCATCTACAAAGGTATTCCGTTTGCAGCGCCGCCGGTAGACGACTTGCGTTGGAAAGCCCCCCAGGCGGTAAAGCCTTGGAAAGGGATCAGGGCATGTGCCGCATTCGGGCCGAGTCCGATGCAGAGCGAGCCGGCACCATTCAGCATGTGGAGCGCCGAGTTTCTGATTCCGAAAACACCGATCAGCGAGGACTGCCTCTACCTGAATGTATGGACGGAGAAACAGGGGGAAAGTACTCTGAAAAAGCCGGTAGTGGTTTGGATTTATGGCGGTGGGTTTGTAAGCGGCGGCGCAGGATGCGCCATTTATGATGGTGAGGCTACCGCGCGGAAAGGTGTTGTTTTCGTGAGTATCAATTACCGGGTGGGTGCATTCGGTTTTTTTGCACACCCCGAACTGACCAGGGAATCCGGCAAAAATGCGTCGGGCAATTATGGACTGATGGATCAGATCGCTGCCTTGAAATGGGTAAAGAAGAACATCGCCCAATTTGGAGGCGACCCCAATAATGTGACGATTGCCGGGCAGTCGGCCGGCTCGATGAGTGTCAACTGCCTCGTAGTGAGCCCGCAGGCAAAAGGATTGTTCAATAAAGCGATTGCGGAAAGCGGCGCAGGTTTTGGCAGAAATTATCCATCCCTGAAACAGGCCGAAGAAGGGGGTTTGAAAGCCGGGGAAAAGCTGAACGCGACCTCCCTCGCCGCATTGCGAAAAGTACCCTCCGGGGAAATCCTGAAGAACGTATTTACTTTCCGCGGACCTGTCACCGACGGCTTTGTTCTACCAGAGTCTGTTGCGGCCATTTATGAGTCAGGAAAACAAAATCCGGTGGCGCTGCTGACCGGCTGGAACCAGAACGAAAACGCGGTGGAGAAACCGAAAACCGCCCAGGAATTTCAGTCGGTGCATAACCAGATGTTTGGACCTGTCGCGCAAACATTCTTTCAGCATTACCCTGCCCAAACCGACGAACAAGCAGCTCATTCACAGAACGAGCTGGCCCGCGACGCAAGTTTTGGAATGCAGAACTATTCCTGGGCAGTGGCGCAGGCACGGCAGAACAAAGCAGCATATGTATACCGGTTCACACGTAAACTCCCGGCAACCGGCATTTACGCGCATTATGGTGCATTCCACACAGGCGAAGTAGCCTATGCGTATGATAACATCCGTTTTATCGACCGCTCACTACGTCCGCTCGACGCAACGGACGCCCAGTTGGCTCACGTAATGGCAGCTTACTGGGTCAATTTCATCAAAACGGGTAACCCCAATGGTACCGGCTTAGCGCAATGGCCGGTATTCAACCCGAATGCACCTCAGATGATGTTGCTGGGTGATGAGGTAAAAGCAGGACCGCTAACCGAGCAGCCTGCATTGGATTTCTTAATCGAACAAGCGGCCAAACGGTAGAATTGGAACAAAGCCGGCTTAGAGCGTTTGTAACCATTCAAACCAAGCCGGCTTCCATGCGTATCGACCGAAAAACGTTTCTTCAAAGCCTCTCCCTTTCAGCCGGAGCCATGCTGCTCCCGGATTTTGTACAAGCCGATTCTCTTTTTTGGAAAAAACCGAAAATGAAACTCGGGCTCGTGACTTATCTCTGGGGGAAAGACTGGGATATACCTACCCTTATTAAAAACTGCACGGATACACAGATTACCGGCATCGAACTACGCGTAGAACATGCGCATAAGGTTATGCCCGACCTCACGCCCGCACAGCGAAAAGAAGTCCGGAAACAGTTTGACGACAGCCCGGTCGATGTTGTAGGACTGGGCACCAACCAGCAATACGACTATCCGGATCAGGACAAACTGAAAGCATCCATCGAACGGACAAAAGAATTTATTCGCCTGAGTGCCGACGTGGGCGGTACAGGCGTGAAAGTCAAACCCAATGCGCTACATCGGGAAGTACCCACCGAGAAAACCCTGGAACAGATCGGCCTCGCGCTACGCGGATTGGCGGGCTATGCGGCGGATTTCGGACAGCAGCTACGCCTGGAAGTGCATGGCGAGGAAACCCAGGCGCTGCCCAATATCCGCAAGATCATGGACTATGCGGATCACCGCAACGCCAAAATCTGCTGGAACTGTAACAAACAGGATCTGAACGGACAGGGCTTTCAATATAACTTCGATCTGGTCAAAAAGTATTTTGGTGATACCTGCCACGTGCGCGAGCTCGACCGAACCGATTATCCTTATCCCGAGCTCATCGATAATCTTGCCAAAATGGATTACAAAGGATGGGTACTGCTCGAATGCCACACCAACCCGGATGACAAGATCAAAGCGATGAAAGACCAACGCCAGGTCTTTGACCGGATGATGGCGAAATTCTAACCCGCATTACCAGCGCACGGCCTTGAATTTCCAGCCCGGCACCTTTTTCTGCATTTCGATTTCATCGTCGCGTTTTTTCAGGCCGCAGGCGAGGTAATTTTCATGCAGTTTCTGTAATGCCCCCCGGTCGAGCTCGACGCCCAGGCCCGGCCCGGCCGGCACGGCCACGCTACCTTCGTCAAACTGAATGCGACCACCGAGGATGACCTCATCGCTTTGCCAGGGGTAATGCGTATCGAGCGCATAAGGGACTTCCGGCAATGCGGCTCCAAGATGCACCATAGCGGCCAGGGAAATCCCCAAATGGCTGTTGGAGTGCATGGAAAGCCCGCGACCGAAGGTTTCGCATATGCCCGAGAGTGTCATGGAGGCCCGCAGCCCGCCCCAGAAATGGTGGTCGCTCAGGATAATGTCCTCCGAACCCAGTTCAACAGCGCGGGGAATATCTCCAAATGACGTTGTACACATATTGGTGGCCAATGGAATGCCTAGTTCTTTACGCACTTTCGCCATATTTTCCTGCCCGCGCACGGGATCTTCGAGGTATTCCAGAATACCTTTCAGTTCCTGGCCATAGCGGATAGCGGTTTCGACTTCCCAGATCGCATTCGGGTCGATGCGCAAGGGAACGCCGGAGCCAAACGCTTTGTGCAGGGCCAGCATCGAATCCACCTCCACCCGTGGCTCGAATGCCCCGCCTTTTAATTTGATGGATTGAAAACCAAATTCCTTACACATCGCCTGCGCCTGCGCCACAATGCCCGCGGGGTCGAGTGCCGCGGCCTGCCGGGCAGCTGCCCAGCCCGTCGCAGCAGGATCCGTGCCGAATTCGAGCTTGCCGCCAGCTCCTTCGTATTTATAAAACAAATAAGCCGAAAATGGCACACGATCGCGCATTTTACCACCCAGCAAATCCACCACAGGCCGGTCGGTGATCTTGCCGATGATGTCCAGGCAAGCCACTTCCACCGCACTGAAAATGTGTACCAGTTTCCGCTGGTCCCAGGGCGCATCTCCTCGCGATGCCGCTGATTCGGTACCAAAATGACCGGTCAGTATCTGACGGACCGCGTTCAGGTTGAAGGGATCTCTGCCGATCAGCAGCGATTTGGCTTCTTCCAGGGCAGCGTCGATATCACTGTTGCCTGGTATTTCGCTGATTCCGGAAATACGATCGTCGGTAACGATCTCGACGACGGTCCGGAGTGCATAGGGTGCATGCAGGCCAGCTGCGTTCAATAATGGCGGGTCAACGATGGCGATGGGGGTAATGCGGATATCGTGGATAATGGACATGGTTTGTGCTTTAAGCTAATGCAATACGCTGTATGTTAAGGACGAAACGGGACGATCTTCACCCTGCTTTTCAGGTTCTGGCTTCGTCGGAGGCCGCTTGTATGAGCCCCTTGATATAGCCATAACTGAACGCAAATGCTTCATTGGTCGAGCCCGGTGCTTCATGATGCGGGACGTGGTCGGGCATCACCATGCCGTCGAAGCCTACGTCACGCAGTGCACGCACGACTTGCAGGAAGTTCATATCGCCATTATCGGGATACACCTCCTGGAAATTGTTCCAGCCCCCTTTGATGTTGCGTAAATGGATATTGAAGATCTGCTTACGGTCGCCTACCCATTTGATGATCGGCAGGATTTCGGTTTTGGGATCTTTTAGCCCCTCTGCAATGGAGCCGATACAGAAATTGAAACCGTGATAAGGATTGTCATAAAGCTGCGCGAAACGTTTGATTCCCGCAAAAACATCGGGACTATTCCAGCGGGTAATGCCACGATAGCCTGCGGGTGTCGGCGGATCGGCGATGTGGTTGCCCAGTTTCACTTTGTATTCTTTCGCCACAGGCAGGCAGCGGTCGAGCAGGTAGGTAATGCGTTCGAATATCATATCGACGGAAACGTCTCCGGCGATCGTTTTCGGATCGTTTTTTTTCAATGCCTCCTCGTAGTTCCAGGTGCTGTAAATCGCATTGCCCCGCTTCGGATCGACGGTACGGCCGGTGCGCAACACCGGCAATATCGTGGTATTATAGTTCAAAAGCGGAACACCCGTTTTGCCGGCCACCATGATCATTTGCTGTAACTGCTCGATTTCACGGTCACGCTCAGGGCTTTTTCCAAGCATAACATGGGGAAACACTGCTTTATCGATCCCCGACGACGCCAGCGGCCAGTGGTAAGCATCCAGGCTGATTCCGTACTTTTCGCAAGCCTCGCGCTTTTTCATCGAATCATCCAGATCCCAACCTTTGCCCGGAATGATCTTCGGGGCACCGCCGTCGATATTGTACACACCGTGCCGCGCCTTGAATTCGAGGTTTTCGGTACTTGTACCACCCGACTGGCAGCCTACTTTCATCAAAACCTTTTTAGGTTCGGCCTTCGCAGCGGCGCGTGCCTCCCTTTCGCCCATGACAGCCGCTCCCACCGAGCCAGCCGCCAGCGCTTTTACAAACTGATGTCTTTTCATGCTTAGAATTGGTTAAGGTGGAATAATCAAAACCAGTGTTTATTTCTTCAATGCCAGAAACAGCGCGCTATGGTCCAGCTCCCCGCTGCCCTGCTCCATGGCTACCTGCATTTGCGCTGCCACAGTTTCGGTACCAGGCAAAGTGAGGCCAAGTTCCTCGCTTGTCTGCAATGCGATGTTGATGTCTTTCTGATGCAGTTTGATTTTAAAACCGGGCTTGAAATTCTGATCGATGACCCGCTGGCCATGCAGGTCCAGAATGCGGCTTTGGGCAAAACCACCCAGCAATACTTCGCGCATTTTGGCAAGATCCACACCCGCTTTTCCCGCTAGCGTAAACGCCTCCGCTACTGCCTGGATCGTCTGTCCGACGATCATCTGGTTACAGGCCTTGGTCGTCTGGCCCGCTCCCGGTTCTCCGATATGCACAATATTTTTACCCATAGCCTGAAACACCGGCAATGCACGTCCGAATGCACCTGCCTCCCCTCCGACCATAATGGACAATGTAGCTCCTTCCGCACCCACCTGCCCACCCGAAACCGGTGCATCCAGTGCCTCCACTCCTTTTTCCCGCATGGTGTTGTAAAGATTCCGCGCGACAGACGGCGCGATCGTAGACATGTCAATAAAAAGGCTTCCTTCGCGGATGCCGACCAGGACACCACTGTTTACGACCTGTTCTACCTGCGGCGAATCCGGCAGCATCGTAATGATCACGTCGCTATGAGCGGCCAACGCTGCCGCATCGGGCCATACCGAGGCCCCGGCCTCTCTCAATGCATCCGATGCCTGGCTGCTTGCCAACACACCCACCGGAAAGCCCGCTTTCAGCAGATTAAGCGCCATAGGCTTACCCATGATACCCAACCCTATAAAACCAATTTTCTCCATATTCAATTAACTATCTGTTTTAAATCGATTAAACCAAAGGAAATACCCGCGCCGCGATCATCAGTACGATCAAACCGACGCATCCCATCACCACCAGCATGGGCGAGAATGTCTTCAATGCTTCTCTTTCAGTGAGGTTGCTGATCTTCACGATGATCCAGAAACCGGCGTCGTTCATCCACGGCACCAGTTTGGAACCACAGCCGATCGCCAGCCCGAGATACAGCGGATGGTATTCGAGATGGGCGCTGGTAGCCATCCCGGACAGGATACCGGAAGCCGTGATCAATGCCACCGTCGCGGATCCCTGCGCGGTACGTACGACTGCGCTGATTACAAAAGCGAGCGGGATCAGGGTCATCTGGTAATCCGCCGTGAGTGCGGCAATACGGGAACTGATGCCGGTTTGCTGTAAAATACCACCGAACGCACCGCCCGCTGCGGTAATGAGGATAATGCCTCCCCCGCTCATCAGGGCAGCCTGTACAAAGGTTGTAACACCGTCCTTGCTGCCTTTCTTTCTAACGGCCAGCAGTACCAATGCGATGAGCCCTCCGGTAACCAATGCGATGTTTTTGTCTCCAAAAAGGGCCACAAAATCCACCAGAAAATGCGCCAGCCCCGACTCCGGAACATACGTCCCCGATTTGATGACCGATTTCAGGATATTGTCCAGGCAGATCAGCACCAGCGGGAAAAGCACGGGCAGCAACGAAAACCAAAGCGGTGGCAGCTCACTGTCGTCGCGTTCGGCCAGCGAACGGATGTCGTCCAGGCGGGCATCCAGCGAATCCCGCAATTCCACCGGCCATTTGGCATTGGCCCATTTGGCGAAAAGAAACCCGGAAGTGATGGTGATCAGCCCCAGCAAAGTGCCGCCCGCCATCATCATGCCAATAGGAATGTTCATCTCCCCGATCAGAAACAATGGCCCTGGTGCCGGGGGAACGAAGGAATTGGCCATGGCCGCACCGCCGGTAATGGCAAGCACCAGCAGCAGGTAGTTTTTGCCGATGCGCATACTCACCGCCTTGGCGAGTGGGATCATGAGGAAAATTACGATGTCGAAAAATACCGGCACGCCCAGGAAAAAACTGCTCACCAGGAATGCGAACGGCGCATTGCGCACCCCGGTAACCGCCAGCATTGAGCGTACAATGCGCTCCGCAGCACCGCTTTCCAGCATACTTTTGCCTATAATGGCGGCCATAGCGATCAGAATACCTATTTTACCGCAGGTACTGCCAAACTCCGTCGCAATGCGTTCGCCGATACTTTTGCCTGCCAGTGCTTTCGCCGCCGCCGGGGCGGAACCTTTCGCAAGGGCAAATGCCTCGATGGACGCCGCGGGCGTCAGCAATGCCACCGCGAATGCGGCCAGGATCAGTGCCAGGAACGGGTGCAATTGTAGAAAAATGATTCCGCCTACCACAATAATCACACCAATCAGGAGAATAAACAACGGGTCGCTGAACAAAAAAACAGTCAGGGTCATGAAACGTCAGATTTAGGATGGGCGAAGGTCGTTCAGTTTTTTGGCCATGGTGCGTGCGCCTTCGGCCACAAAAGTGGCATCTGAGCCGCATGCGATAAACCGGATTCCGAGGTCGTGGTAGGCCGCGTATTCATTGGTATTGAAAAACAGGATACCAGTCGCTTTGCCTGCTTTCCGGGCCGCTTCTACGGTTTCACGCACCGCGTCTTTGAATCGCGGGTGGTCGAACTGCCCGAAAATACCGAGCTCCATGGAAAGGTCTGCCGGCCCGATGAAAAGGACGTCTACCCCGTCGATGCCCGCCACGTCATCCAGATGGTTCAGCACTTCCACCGTTTCGATCTGCGCAATGCCGAGTATGTTGGCGCGGGAATTATCATAATAATCCTGAAAATGCTGGCCGAAACCGGTTGCGCGCACCATTTTGGCCACGCCCCGGCCGCCAAACGGCGGGTAATGCAAACCCTGCACGAGCTTCTGTGCCCCGGCAGGATTGAGGATCTTCGGGCACATCACGCCCTCTGCCCCCATATCCAGCACCCGGTGAATACGCTGACTCTCCGAACTCTCCACGCGCACAATGGCAGCCGTAGGGGTGTGTTCGAGTGCTTGTAACTGGTACAGCACGTCCTTTTCGGAGCCCGCACCATGTTCCAGGTCGATCAGCACCCAGTCGAAGCCGGCGAGGCCGACGATCTCCGCGGTGAGGGAGCTTCCGGTGTTGAGCCAGCAGCCGTGCAGGGTTTCCCCGTTTTGCAGTCTTTTTTTCAGGTTTTTCATTCCAAATTCAATGGTTGATACGATAAGGCTATTTCTTGTCCCACCATACCCGGGTATCGAGCAGGTCGGGACCTTGTGTGGCAATGGCCTTCTGGACATTGTCGTGGTTCACGTTCAGCTCGGCGTCGGTGTAGGTAAGCCTGCGGATAAATGGTTCGTTTTTAAGATCGCTGCCGGGATATGGATTGGGTTTCAGAACCGGGAAGCCGCTGCGGCGGAAATTGGCGAACGCTTCCGGGCCGATCAGGAAAGAGGCTACCCAATACTGCGTGTTGATCTCTTCCAGCTCCTTACCCGCATGCAAAGGGTGCGCGGCCAGGTAGGCGTTCATCGCCGCCTCCCCAATGGCGGTCGCTGCGCCATACATCGCGAACTGCTGCATATGCGCCCTGATCCCCTCGGCGTAGAGCGCTGCCGCGTCCCCGGTCGCCCATTTGCGGACAACTGCCTCCGCCAGCAGTAACTGGGTTTGTGCATGGGTGACCAGGAAACTCGGTGCGTTCAAGGCCGCCATGCGGGTCCTGTCTAGCTGACTGTAATCCCAAAGACTTGCCAGTTTCTTGGCTGCCACATCCGTGCTGATCGTCGTATTATCATACCCTTGCGGCATCCCGATCTGCACGCTTACTGCGCGGTTGGCTTTGGCTTCCACCTGGTCCGCCCCGCTTTGGGCACCCACATAACGAACGGCGATAGACGCCAGCCGCGGATCGTTGTTGGCCGTCAGATAGGTTACAAATTCTTCGTCCAGGTAATAGAATGCCGACTGTCCTCCATTCAGCGAACTACCCACCGGGTTACTGAAACTGGCCGTGTGGCGGATCACCGCATTGTCCTGGCTGGACGCCATAACGCCGCCGGCCACTGCCTTGGCTACGTATTCAGCGGCTTTGGTCGGGTTTACTTTCGAAAGCCGCATGGCAGCCCGGAGCAGCAGCGAATGGCCGAGTTTTTTCCATTTCGATAGGTCGCCGCCATACAGTACGTCGCTGGCTACCGCCGGTTTGGAAGCATCCAGACCCTTTGAAGCGGCGTCGAGTTCATTCAGAATATCGTTGTAAATCGCTTCCTGGTTATCATAGGCGGGTTTGGTGTTGCCCGCCAGGAAACCCAATCCGGCCTCGTTATAAGGTACATTTCCGTACGTATCGGTCAGGATCATGAATGCGTAGGCTTTCCAGATCCGCGCCATATTGTACAGGTTGCTGCGGCTGGCGTCATCCTTTGTTTTGCCCGTCACGTCCGCCAGTTCTTTAATGATGGTCCGATAAAACGTGTTCCAGTTGCCGGAGGTCACTCCCCGGTTGTCCTGATTAAAGTTTGCAGCCGACCCCTGCCCGCTGAATGGCGTGATCATCTGCTTCACGATCGTTGTTTCGTAGCTGAGATTGCCGTACACCGGCGCACTGTTGACGATCGTCGTATTGAGCTGGTAGGCAGGATCTACGGCGGTGAGGGCGATGGGATTGATATTCATTTTATCAAAACCACTGTCGCAGGAAAGCATCATTGTGATGCTCAGCCCGCTGATCAATATTTGAATAGCCTTTTTCATGGTCAATGGTTGGTATTGGCTTAGAATTTCAGGTTGAGATTGAAACCGGTACTCCGGGTAATGGGCAGCCCGGTCGCTTCCAGGCCGATCAGGTTGTCCGAAGGAAAACCAAACTGGTCAGGATGAATGGTAGGAACCCATTTCTTGATCACAGCCACATTGTTCGAGACAATACTCAGCCGGGCTCCTTTGATAAACGGCACATTCTTCGGCAGCAGCCGGGAAAAATCGTATCCGAAAGTAATCTGCCGCAATTGCCACAAGCCCGCATTGTACACAAACTGTTCGGCGATATTCTGTGAACGGACGGTTTCATAGTAAGCCTGTACCACCGATTTTGTCTGGTTCACTTCCCCATTCGGGTTCACGCCGTCACCAATGACAAATCCCTCGGCCCGACCGGGTAGCGTTTCTTTAAGCAAACCGTGCCGCCACGCATTGTGATTCGTCCCAGATATCATCTTATGCCCCAGTTTGAAATCGATCAGAACAGAGGCGGAAAAGCTTTTGTAATTAAAACTGTTGGTAATCCCTCCTACCCATTTCGGCAATGCGCTTCCGAACGCGATCTGCGTCGGCGTCCGTAGCGGACGGCCGTTTCCGGCGTCGAAAACCTGGCGTCCCTGGTCGTCACGAAGGTAGCCGAAGCCATAAAGCTGCCCCATCGGCTTTCCTACCACCTGCCGGAGCTCACCCGTAAAATCGCCGGTGCCGACAGTGATCATCGCGTCGCTGATATTCCCGCCCAGGTCGAGTGTCTTGGTGACATTGTAAGCGGCATTGACATTGAGGTTCCAGGTAAAATTTTTGGTTTGGTAGGGTGTCACGTTCACCATCATTTCCAGTCCGCGGTTGCGTCCCTTTCCGACATTGATGAGCTGAGTGAGATAACCCGAGGCATCGGAGGTTTGGGCCTGCAAAATCTGGTCTGAGGACAGTTTATCGTAATATGTAAAATCAAGTCCGAGCCGGTTTTCAAACAGTTTCAGCTCCAAACCCACCTCCTTTTCCGAAACCCGCATCGGTCGCAGGTCCGCATTCGGAACGGTGGAGCCGTTGATCGTGGCAAGCGGTTGCCCTGCCCCGTTGGGATTGGGGAATTGCTGTGGATTAATGTTGTAAAACAGGTTGTTGGCATAAGGCTGCACATCGGTGTCGCTTCCGACCTCGGCATAGGCCACACGGACTTTACCAAACGAGATCCATGCGGGCAGCGAGGCGGTGAATGCCTGCGAAAACACAAAACTGGCGGTCACGGACGGGTACACAATGCTCCGGTTGGCAGGTGACAAGGTCGAAAACCAGTCGTTTCGAAGGGTTCCGTTCAGGAAAAGGAAGTCGTTGTAGGAAATCTCCGCGGCACCGTACAGAGAGTTGACCTGCCGTTTGGAAAACTCATAAGTCGCATCGCGCTGGCGGCCATTGCCGATCGTATACAGGTCGCGCACATAGAAGTCCTGCACAAACACATTATGTCGGCTCAGTTTGCGATACATCTGATTGCCTCCGGCATTGATATTGAGACCAATGCGCCCGAATGTCTTATTAGCTGAAATCAAAAAGTCGGTGTTCATCTCGCGCACCGAACGGGTATCCTGCACATATTGCCCGTTGACGAACCCCTGCGGTGCGGCCGCCTGCCGCTGACTTCCGGTGGGCAGGTTGTAGTCCTGCTCGCGGGCAAAATAATCCTGCCCTACCCGCACCTGGGCATACAGCCAGTCGGTAAAGTTGTAGCGTACCGACAGGTTCCCGAAAATGCGGTCCTTTTCCACGTTTTCGAACCGTTTCAATGCAAAGTAAGGGTTTGTCCGGTTCGTAAAACGCGACCAGACGTACTCGTTTCCGTTCGCATCGGTGGCATATTTTTCCAACAGATCGAGCGGCATGGAGTTCGCCATATTGTAGAGCACCACCGGGCTGTAATCCTGTTCGGCGATGTTGGGCGGGTTTTTACGATCTTCGTTGGAATAGTTGATATTACCCGAAACCGTCAGTTTTTTGGCCATCGTTTGCGTGAAACCCAGGTTAACGGTCTTGCGGTGATAGCCCGAGCCCGGCAGGATCGTTTTGTTGTCCAGGTTCGAAAGCGAAAGGCTAAAACCGCCGAATTCTCCGCCGGACGACACGGTAATGGTGTTGGTGAATGTGCTGCCCCGGCGATAATAGTCGGTAATCTGATGCTTTTGAGGGACATAGGGCACTTCCACGCCGTCGAACAGGACCTGCGTCATGCCCGGCTGAAACTTCTCACCGAAACTCCACTGTCCCGACGTCGGATTGGGTGTGGTCGGCCGTTTGCCATTCTCTCCCTGGCCATATTCGTATTGGTAATCGGTGTAATCCAAGGGCGTTTCGGTGGTGAAATTGGAATTGAATTCGATACCGATGCCAATGCCCGCCCCGCGGGTTTTCGTGGTGATCATGATCACCCCGTCTTTGGCGCGGGAGCCATACAATGCCGAAGCGGCCGCCCCTTTCAGGATGGTCATGGATTCTATATTGTCGGGATTAATGCTGCTGAGCCCGTCCCCGCTGTCGGAAGTGCGGTTCGCGCCCTTATCGGCCCCATCGCCGCGCGCACCAAAATTACTATTGTCGATCGGTACGCCATTGACCACGATCAGCGGCGAATTGTTGCCCCCAAACGACGACTGGCCGCGAATCCTGATCTTGCTCGTACCTGCCGGGCCCGAACCCAGCGAAGTGATGTTAACACCTGCCATTTTACCCTGCAATGCGTTCATGAAATTGGCGGTCCGGTTCACCGTCATTTCCTCCGTGGCCACGCTGGCTGTTGCATAACCCAAGCTTTTTGCTGCCTTTTTGATACCCAATGCCGTTACCACTACCTCTTCCAGTGCCTTGCTTTCGGGGACAAGCGACACCACCAGGCTCGTCTGGTTTCCGAGGATCACTTCTTTGGACTGGTAGCCAACAAAACTAAACAGCAGTGCGGCATCCCCCTCCTGCAATTCGATTTGAAATGTGCCTTCCGAATTCGTTGTCGTTCCGCGCTGGGTGCCTTTGACGATAATATTCACGCCCGGCAATGCGGCTCCTTTTTCATCGGTAACTTTTCCGGACAGGCTTTTCAGGGGGGGAGCGTTCAGCAAACCGGCATCCGGCAGCAGCTGACCGCTGTCGCCTGCCGGAAGGTCTCCCGCCGAAAGGATGATCTTTCGCCCCGCCAGTTCATATTTGATCTTCAATGGCTTCAAAAGCTTGTTCAATACCTCCTCCAATGGGGTATTCACTACTTTGATAGTCACTTTCCGCGACGCTTCCAGCACATTGGAGCTGTACACAAACTGCACGTCCGTCTCCTTTTCGATGTGTGCCAGCACCTGTTTGATGGCGCGGTTTTCCACCTGGACCGTCAGTTTGCGGTTCAGGTATTCCTGTGCTCTGCCCGTGTGTGCGTATACAACGCCCGCGAGCAATAACATGACCAAACTCTGTGTGATTGAAAACCTCATAAGTTTCAGCCAGAATTTTCTGGTAATGCGTTTTTTCATACTTTTGATTAGGGTTAATGGTTCTTTTAACCGGGAACTTGCAGGTACCGGGCGCGTAACTTTGGCGAGTGGACGCTCGATACTCCAACCTGATGGCAGTGGCTGACACTGCCATTTTTATTACATTATTTGCAGCCTTTTCCGCTGACGATGATCTGCCCGTCGACAACTTCATAGTTGGCAGAAACCGTTTTACAAAGTGTACTCAACTTGTCATACATGCTTTCATCCGAGAAAGCCACCGTTATTTTACATGTCCAGAAACTTTCCACATCAAACTGGACCGGTATTCCGTAAGATCTTTCAATATCCCGCAGAATTACCGGCAACGGCACCTCATCATATTTCAGAATACTCTCCACCGGTTCGCGGGTGAGCTTTTCGGGGTTTTCGACCAGCGTTTTGGAAAGCTGATTGACATTCTTCTCAAAAACAGCAGCCTGGTTTGCGGTGATAATCAATCCTTTCACCTCTTTTTGCGAAGGTTTGTCGACATACACCGACACTTTGCCCGTCTGCACCTGCACCGTAATATTCTTGTCATCGTCGAATGCGCTCACCAGAAACCGCGTACCGAGTACTTTCGTGATGACTTTACCTGTATAGACCATAAAGGCTTGTCCCTGTTTTTTAACCGAGAAAACCGCTTCGCCGGTCAGGTACACCACCCGGGCGCTATCAGCAAACTCCGACGGATAATTCAGATAGGATTTGGGGCTGAGGACTACCTCCGAACCGTCACTCAGAATGATTTTCAATGGCTTGCCGGTGTCATTACTCGTTTTCACCAAATTTGGAGGACTGATGTTGGCGGACGCGATCCGGGGCCTGCCGGCACCACCGTGATAGTAATACCAGCCTATTCCCGCGCCCAGTACAAAAACTGCCGCCGCGGCCATCAGCCAGCGTTTCCATTGTACAATTAACCCGCCCTCCTCGTCGTCGTTCAGCCAGGACCCGGTTTCGGCGGTTTCGCGGCTTGCCTTTGCGATAAACCGCTCCACCTCTGCACGTATTTCCTTCTCGCCGATCGGGTCAGAATCCACGTTTACAGCACGGATGAGGTGTTCGGCCTCCCGGAAAGCGGTGCGTTGGGCAGGATAGGTTTCCAGAAAAGACAGCCAGAAAACCTCTTGCGTGCCCTGGCCCCGCACCCATTGCCGAAAACTCTCGTCTTCCAGAAAATCTTCCACGGTATACGATTCGTAAGGCTTCATTCCGGTTTTAGTTTTTCAATTACGTTATACATTATACGCCAGATCCCGCTTCAGGAAGAGAGGTCGTAGTGCTTTCGGAGATTCCCCAGTGACTTCTGCAGGAGGTTATATACCGACTGGCGGCTCAGGTTCATAACTTCGGCGATCTGCTCGAAACTCAGGCTCTGGTAGAAACGGAGGTAGATCAGCTCTTTCTGCCGGCCCGACAGATTGTTCAGCACGCCTTCCAGCTTCCGGACCTGGTAAACCTCATGTTCCTCGTCAATCAGCCGCAGGTCGGAAGAGAATTCTACCGAGAAAGAATATTCATCGGACAGCATCGATTGGTGGGTGACATGTTTTCTGGACAGCTCACGGAGAATGCGTGTCTTCAATACCACCAGCAAATAGGACCGCACATTCACAACCCGTGCAACCGACTGGTGTGTTTTCCAGAGATTGACGAACGTATCCTGAATACAATCCTTTACGAACTCCCGCTCGCCGTGCAACCTCAAACCCCAATGGAACAGATCGGAATAATAGCCCTGCATGATGTTGGCCAGTGCGTACATGTCACCGGACTGGTAGTCATTCCAAAGTTTCTGAGCTTCATCGGGAGTAATGCGTGGTCTCATCTCGTGTTAGCTGTCACTTTTTCTAGATGAGACTCATTTTTGACATATATACCCCACTATTTTCATCTTTTTTATAAAAATAATGCACAATACTATCACAAAATCCAACACGCTGCCCCAACTCAGGCAACGCACACGGTCGCTATGCCAGCAGCAGCATTATTGAGGCATAAGAATGTGTAGAATTCTGGTACCGGCCTGCAGGAAGCAGGATATCTTGGTTTCGTTGCTCAGGTTGGCACATTTCAGCACCCAGTGTTCCCAGGTGATATGGTGTTCATTCAACAAAACCGCTTCGAGTTTGTGGCTCACCATTTCGTACATCGCATTCAATTCAAAAATTGTCAGTTCCTCCATTAAATAATACCCGGGTTTAGTAATACTATTTTCCCGGGAAGTTCGGCAGTTCACCCGAATGAAGCGTAGCGATGCCGCTCTCCCCGAAAACGCCCGCAAAAAAGGAGCCGGGTTGACAAGCGATCAATATCTCCGTAAATTGTGAGTAACTCCTATATAAATGAGCCGAAACATATGAGAAAACTTACGTCGACCAATTACTACAATCAAACGTTCCTGGAAGAAAAATGCAGGTTGAATGAACTGATCAACCTGCTCAGCAAACGGTGGCTGACCGAAGTCATGTTCAGCATCGAGGAGGGCAACACCCGCTTTTCGAGCCTGAAAGAAGACCTTAAATACATCAGCGACAACATTTTAGCAGACCGTTTGAAGCTGCTCGAACAGCATAAACTCATCATTCGCAACGACAATTTCCGCGAGGTGCCCAGCCGGGTGGAATACAGTTTGTCGGAAGTCGGTTTTAAACTGAGCGAAATGCTGGACGGCCTGTGCCATTTCTCCGAGACAGAAATGGAATTCCCGGAATAAAGGATACCCGGAGACCGCCCGCCCGGTCTTCCACACACTTTATCCGGTACTTCGAAAATTATGAGTGATATCCGGCCGCGCCTGACGACCGTACCAAGCTTGTGGGGCCCGATCACAAACCCACCGCCCGTTTGTTGTACTTCGTCCGGTATTGCGCGGGAAGCAGGCCCGTTATCGATTTAAACGAGCTCCGGAAAGCCTTGGTGTCGGAGTACCCAACCTCAGACATGATGTCGTTGATCTTCCTTTCTCCGGATTCAAGGTGCTTCTTGGCCGCTTCTATCTTAACCCGCTGAATGTACTCGTTCAATGTGTTAGACGTGGCTTTCTTGAAACGCCGTTCCAGGCTGCGACGACCTAATGCGAGCATCTCTGCCAACTGATCGACCGAAATACGACCCGCAAAATTACTTTCGATGTATGTCTGGGCTTTTTTGATCTGCTCGTCGCTGTGCTCCTTCTGGCCCTGGAAGATAATAAAGGGCGTTTGTGTGCTTCGTTCGATATCGACCTGGAAGAATTTGGCGCAATAGATCGCAACTTCCCTGCCCGCATGTTTTTCGACCAGGTAAATCATCAGATTGAGCATCGACAACCCGCCGCCGCTGGAATAAATACCCTGCTCATCCGTAATGATCTTCTCCTTCACCAGCGCAATGCCAGGAAACATTCTTTTAAAATGATGGGCGGCTTTCCAATGCGTGGTGCATTGACGGCCATCGAGCAGGCCTGTCTTCGCAAGCAGGAATGCGCCGACACACAGGCTCGCAACCTCGGCTCCGCGCGCGTACTGCTCTGCAACCCAGCCGATAAGTGCCTCATTCTGGCTCAAATGCGTTTCCACGTCCATATACAATGCCGGAATGATGATCAGGTCTACCGGTCCGGATTCGTCGATCGTCGCGTCCATTCTCACTGAAAAAAGCCCGTCGTTCAACGAAACGTGGCGCGTGGCACCTGTCAGTTTCACCCGGAAAAGCTGTTCCCGGCCAAGGGTGACCAGGTAATCATTGGCTTCGTTAAAAAGGTGCCGGACCATCTCGATCCCGGACAAAACGCCCCCGATGGGCACAATGATCGCTACATTCTTTATGGTCATGGCTAAATGGCTGATCTGGTCACTGTTGTTAAAATGCCGGTTACCCGCGGTTCTAACCGGGTGCCGGTCACAAATTTAACACGCATTGCGGGTAAAAGGAATGTCTGTCAGCACGACATGCACGATTCCGCATTTACATGCACAAAGCATACCATAGCTGCACCACAGCGGTTTTTCTTCATTATTCCAATAAAAACTGTAAAAATAATTTGCAAAACACATCCCGGTATGTAACTTTATTCAGGAAATCATTTACATAGTATGAGCTGGTTGACTGAGGATATCGATCTCGTTCTGATGGCCGTATTTGCCATCACATTTCTGTTGCTTTTCATTAAAAACATAGCGGTCCTCATCATCAGAAAACCCATTCCGGGACTCAAGAGAATCTGGCCGCGACAATCTAAAAATCACCCCTAACACCAATTTGCGACGCGAAGGGAAAAGCTTGTCACCCTATTCACTTCGTAAACTCTTCACTGGGTTCTGCAAGGCGGCTCTCAGGGCCTGGAAGCCAACCGTCAAAAAGGTGATGAGTAATGCCACTGCCAGCACAGCCAGGAATACGCCAGCACCGATCGTTATTTGTAGGTATAGCTTTTCAACCATTGATTCATGGCATACCACGCAATGGGCGATGCGATCAGGCAGGCCGTTATGACCAGTTGAAGAAATTCTTTTGACAGCAACCCACACACATTGGCTATGCTGGCACCCAAAACTTTACGGATGCCAATTTCTTTGACCCGCTGTTCGGCCATGAACAACGCCAGTCCGAACAAACCCAGACAGGAAATAAATATAGCAAGCGTCGAAACGATGGCGGAAAGGTTGCCGATCAGCTCTTCGTAACTGAATTTTTTGGCATATTCGATATCGGCAAACTGATAGTCGAACGGATATATCGGATTATATTTATCAAAAATCGGGGCAATCTTTTCAATGGCAACGGATGTAGGCACTGCGGGATTGATCCGCACGTCAATAAAACTGACCCAGTTTTTATCAAATATAATCGTCATCGGCGCCGCCGCACGGTAGGCCGACCATTCCACAACAATATCGGGGATCACTCCGACGACCGTCCAATTCCTGCCTGCCCATTTCAGGGTCTCACCAATTGGATTTTGCAGCCCCATGCGTTTGACGGCCGTTTCGTTCAAAATGACACCAGTGGAATCCGTGGCAAAGTCACGCGAAAAATCCCGCCCTTCTTTGGGCCTGATACCCATGGTCTTCATGTAGTCGTAGCTCGTGGCCAGGGTCGTAAAAATGACGGATTTATCTTCCGGGGTAGCACCTTTCCATTCCCAACCACTGTTACTGCTCCACCATTGGGTTGGGGGAGAGTTGGTCTTGCACAGGGAGGCTACGGCTCCGGTGGCTAGCAGATCTGCGCGCAGCGCTTCAAAATGATCAAGGAGATCTTTGGAGGAATTGACGGAAATGAGCCCTTCCTTCGTGAAGCCAACCGGCCGGTTCTTGCCATGCTGAATCTGCTGGTAAATAATAATGGTACCGATCATCAGGGCAACGGAAAATGTGAACTGAACGACAACGAGGATTTTTCGGGGCAGTGACGCACCTTTTCCCACATGCACATTGCCCTTGATAATCTTTACGGGGTTGAACGAAGATAAATACAGCGCGGGATAACTCCCGGCCAGCAATCCGGTAAACAAGGTGAAAGCGGCCGTGATGCCCCAAAAAACAGGGTTCCCGAAATCGATGGACATGGCTTTTTCTGTGAGTCGGTTGAAGTAGGGCAAGGAGATCAGGGAAATGCCCAGGGCCAGCACGAGGGCTATACAAGCAATCAGGATCGACTCGCTCAGGAACTGTCCGATCAGCTGTTCCCGCCCCGAACCAACGGCTTTGCGCACTCCCACTTCCTTCGCGCGTTTTTCGGATCGCGCCGTAGATAGATTCATGAAATTAATGCAGGCAATGACCAGAATAAACAAGCCAAAAACGCCAAATAACCGTACATACCGGATAAATCCACCCGTGTTTTTCCCTTCTTCAAAATCCGAATAGAGCCGCCACTTTGCCATCGGGTGCAAAAAGATCTCTGGCTTCACCAACTTCCTGACATTAGGATCATCGGCCTGATGATCGAGCACAACATCTTTAATTTTAGCGTTGGTTTGCGCCGGACTCATACCGTCGTTCAGTTGGACGAACAAGCGCCAGTCGTTATTTTTCCAATCCGTTTTTGCATATTTTTCGACCCAATCGTACAGGCTGTGCTGCAAGTGCCAGGGAAGCAAAAAGTCAAATTGCAGCGTCGCATTCTTCGGCTGTTTGGCAACCACGGCGTTTACCTTTAAATCGGTTTTGTTTTCCAGTTTAAGGATCTTGCCGATCGGATCCTGCCTGCCGAAAATAGCACCGGCCATTTCATCTGTCAGTACAATTGAATACGGTTCTTTTAAGGGGTTCCGTTTCCCGTTCAGGATGTTCAGTGAGAACATCTCAATCGCATCTTCTCCAATGAACATTCCGCTCCGAATGAATTTCCGGTCTCCAAAAATCAGCGAGCGGTTCTCTTCGTTCTTGTACATCGCCACTCCCTTGAAATCCGGGTATTCAGACCTAAGCTCCTCACCCAACGGAAATGGCAGCACGTCCTGTGTTCCCCGGCGACCGTCGAAGGTTTGGTTCAATTTCACCTGATAAAGCGTACTGTAATTTTTATGGTGCTTATTGACCGATAGTTCATCCTGTATCCAAATACCAATCAGCATGGCGACGGCCATCCCTACGGCCAGGCCCGCGATGTTGATGAATGAATATCCCTTGTACCTGGCCAGGTTACGAAAAGCAAGTTTAAAATATGAGTTTATCATGATCGGGTGAAAGATGGATATAGTCCGGAGATCCGACTTGGGAACGTCATTATAAAGGCTGCGATGAGCTTGGGCAGCAGGTTCCTGCCTCCATAGCCTCGGATGCAGCAGCAAGGCCAAGTCCCATACATACATGCGCCGCGCCCTGACGTAACCATATCGTTGCGCACGTTTGTGGAACAATTCATCCATGTCACCCAAGAGCTCTTCCCGCAGATGAGGGGCGGCGGTCCGCGCCAGCCAGTGTCTGGCCCATCGCGGCGGTTGGGACACTTTAATGTTACCCGGCTCTCTTTTCTTCTCGTTCATGCCAAACTCCCTCCGAAAGCGGTTTTACGAATACCGGCCCACAGGTCATTTCGAATTTTACGTGTTTCATGCAAAGCCTGTTCACCTGCGGCAGTTACCGTGAAAAGGCGTTTACGGCGCCCAGACTCATCGGCCGGTCAAGCCGCTGACTGAGCTCCTCCACGACGGCTGCGCTGTAAGCATCATCGTAAAGCAGCGCGATAGTCAATAATACGATCTCTTCAAATTCTCCCAGTTGCGAGCCTTTCATCGCACAATAGTTTTATCCTACTCATTTGTATAGCAAATGGCTTTCCAATGTCTCAAAAGGGGCTGAAATGAGCAGAACGCTCCTTTCAGAAAGCTGACAGTTGTTGAAGTGTTCGTTTGCGAACACCGTTGTACGATGGAGAACAGGTGCCGCAACACCCAATATACCCTGGTAGAGCCAGCTCTATGCCGGCAAGCGAAGTATTTGCGCACCCATGGGCGTTCATCACTATAAGAGAGGCATTCGTCCTGACACCGCTAGCACTTCACTTCCTCGCCAATGAGCTCTCTCAGCACCACCGAAGCGCAGGTGGCGCCGAAGGTGGCCGGAAGGTATGACATAGTGCCGTAAGCCGACTTTTTGTAGTTGCTGCCGTCGGTCAGGATCAGTGATTCCCGGATCTGTTCCTCGGTGGAGAATACGGCTTTGATCCCTTTGTAAATACGGGCCTTTTTAAGGTTTTTCCGGACCTGCTGGGCAAACGGGCAGTTGAATGTCTTCGAAATATCTACCACGCGGAGCTTCGTCGGGTCCATTTTACCCCCTGCGCCCATGGAGCTCACGATGCGCATGTTGCGTTCGTATGCCTGGGTCAGGAATGTCAGTTTGGGCGTTACGCTGTCGATCGCATCCACGATATAGTCGTAGGGATGCGCCGAAAGGATCTGATCCACTGCGTCGGGGGTAATGAATGTCTTGACGACGTGCAGCGTCAGCTCCGGGTTGATCGCTTTGAGGCGTCCGGCCATGATATCGGCCTTGCTCTCGCCGTGATTAGTGGCCAATGCGGGCAACTGTCGGTTCCGGTTCGTGGGATCCACCACGTCTCCATCCACAATCGTCATGGTACCTACCCCACCCCGGCAAATAAACTCCGCCGCAAACGACCCGACTCCGCCCAAACCGATCACCAGTACGTGTGACTGACTCAGTTTGACCAGATTATCCCTTCCTGTCAACAATTCCGTCCGCGAAAGCCAGCTAAAATCCTGCATTATCCGATGTTAAAAATCTTGTTAAAATTCCGTTCGAGCTGCAAAACAAGGTCTTTTTCCGGAATCCGCCTGATGTGAGCGGCCAATTTATAAATGACCCGGATTTCGGCGCCGGTGTCATCGGTTTCCAGAAGGAGCTTTTCGATGGGTGTCGAAATGAACGTTCTGTGCATGTTTCCGTCCATATGCAACAATACTTTACCGAATGAAAGGTAGTGCCCGGCTCGGATCACGGGTTCCAAAATCGAAAGCTTGTTGTTGACGCCATGGAAAATCACTGGCACCTTCACATCACGCAGGCAATGCAAAGTCTCCTGGAACGCCTTCACGCAATGGATGATCAGCGGCTTCCCCAGCTCCTCCGCTATCCGGATCTGCGGCTCAAAAGCATCGACCTGCAATGCCCATGGAGTGGCTGTCAGTTTATCCAGCCCGCACTCGCCAATCGCCAGCACTTCGGATCGGGAAGCGTGTTCAGACAGTGATTGAAGGTCCGTATGCAGGGTTTCCGCATGGAGATACCACGGATGCAAACCCATACTGACGCGGCCATTCAGTACTTGTTCAAAGTCGTTGTGCAGATTTCGAACCCGGATTAGCTCCTCTGAATCAGCCGACTGATGTGTATGAACATCATAGTACATATGTCCTACTCGAACGGATTGACGGTGTACATCATCTGGCGGCCGGTGATTTCGCGGGAATCAGGATTGTTCCTGCCTCTGAAACCCGTCACGGAAAGGTGGTCGGCTCCCCGGTAAACGAATGAGAGTGTGGCCACGGGCCGGCCGATATTGAACATTTTAGAGCCTTTGTCTGTGTAGGCATCGGCCAATTCGCACAGCGTCACAACATCGGGAAATTCGAGGCATTTTAAAGTGAAGCCGTCGCCATCGCCGTCCCAGTTCAGATAAAGCAGATAGCGCTGTTCCGGTGCGATTTCGAAGTAAAAATTAAACCGTGGCTGACCGTCATAGGCCGCGGACAGCTGTAATTCCTTTGATTCGGGAAAATAGGTTTTGATCTCGTTACGTAAGTATTCGAGTGACTCCATTCAGTTGGCGGTGCAGTTTCGGAACTAGGTGTAGAAACAAATATATCCAGCCCGCGTTAAAATTTCAAGGCTTTGACTACGCTTCCTGAGCCTTGGCAACCGTTCGAAACGCAGTTTATTAAATCACCCCTATTTATTCTCAGCATATTACCAAAACATCCGTCCGATCATTAGCCCGGAAACATCCTGATGACATGCTTAAACGTTTTTCCCAGCGGTAATTCCTTGCCGTTTCGCATGCGGATCACATTCCCCTCGATGTAATGGACAAATTTTTTATTGAGTATAAATGACTTGTGAATGCGTATGAATGTCTCACCCGGCAACTGCTCCTCAAAACTACTCAATGTGCGTTGCGTCAGCAAAAAATCCTGCTGCCCCCAAACCTTGACATAGTTACCCAGACTTTCGAGATAACAAACCTCTTCCAGCGGCATTTGCACCAGCTTCTTGTCCGATTTGATGTAGATCTGCCCGCTCTCGGCGGGTTGCAGGGGAATTTCAGATGCCGCGGGTACTGCTGCTGACGCCGCCCCTTGTTTCCGCAGGGTATGCAATTCCAGGGCACGGTTGGCGGCTTTCAGGAAACGGTCGAACCGGAAGGGTTTCAGCAGGTAATCCACCACTTCCAGTTCGAAGCTTTCGAGCGCGTGCTCCTCGTATGCGGACGCGATGACCACAAGCGGGGGTTGACGCAGCGTACGCAGAAAATCGAGGCCGGTAAGCTTAGGCATCCGGATATCGAGGAAAATCAGGTCTACGGCATGGTTGCTCAGAAATGCGAATGCCTCCGTAGCGAGGTAGCATTGCCCGGCCTTTTCCAGAAAGGGCACATCCTCCATGTAGCGCAGGATGATGTCGTGCGCCAGCGGCTCATCGTCCACGATCAGGCAACGCAGGTTCATACGAATTGTAATTCGAGTTCGGCGGTGAAAGTCTGCCCATCGCCTCCGGCGACCATTCGGTACTTTCCGGGGTAGAGCAATGCCAGACGTTTCCGCAAGTTACTCAATCCGATCCCTCCCTGTGCGTCGGCCTGCGGTTCAATTGAATTTTTACATACAAAAAACAGGGATGTACTATCGATCCGCAGCGATAAATGCAGGAATGCATCGCCCTCGGCCTGCTCGATACCATGTTTGAACGCATTCTCCACAAAAACAATCAGTAAAAGCGGCGCGATACTGACGGCATCTTCCTTAATATCCTTTTCAAAGCGCAGGTCGAGGTGTTTGCGGAGGCGGATCTGTTGCAATTGCAGATAGTCTTCCAGGTAACGTACTTCCTCGCCAATGCTGACGAGCGGTTCTTTGGCTTTATAGATCACGTACCGCATCAGGTCCGACAGTTGCAGAATGCTCTCGGATGTCTGCTCCGAGCGTTGCAGGCTCAACGCGTACAGGTTATTAAGGGTATTGAAGAAAAAATGCGGGTTGAGCTGCTGTTTCAGCAAGTCGAGCTCGGCCTGGGATTTTTCCTTTTCCAATGCGCTGATCTGATTATTCTGACGCGTCCATTGAATAGCAAGCAGCACGGGGAGACTGATCCCGAGAATAAGAACCGCCCCGAATGCATTTTCTCCATCGAAAGGATACGACGAAAATACGCCGCCCAATAATTTACTAAGCGGCAGGTTTGCCAGCAGTACGCCTAAAAATGGGTAGAAAAACCCTACGACGGCTAACCCGCAAAGCATGTACCGCAAGGCCCCGTGCTCTTTCAGGACCTGCGGCACCAGCCATTTACTGTTTATGTAAAAGAAGAAAAAGCCTGCGAGGTACATCAGCAGCAACTGTGCCGTGTAACCCAGGAACGTGGGAAACCTACGCACGATCCTAAACAGATCGAGCTCGAAACCAATCAACAGCTGGTCTTTCGTGTGATAAACAGGGTTATCTACGCTGGAAACAGCCATTCCGCCCAGTATCATCGCCCATGCGGTAATCGTAAGCAGCACCGCCTTTTCGAGGCTTATCGCGTGAATCCATTTGAATGCAGGCAGGTTACTCAGGTACTGGCCGGTCAGGATGAGCACGCATTCCAATACCGCAAGACAGATCCCTCCCTCAAAAACGACCGACCACATCTGTACGCCGGGACGCATCAAACTTCCTGAAAGGACCATGACAACCGGCAGATAACAGCCCCAAAAAAGCCGCCAGTAAAATCGGCTGCGCCCCTCGAAACGGCCTTCGGCCTTGCTTTCCCGCTGCCAGGCCAGCCAGAAGCCGGGAAACCAGAACAGCACCGATACAGACAGCGCATTCCAGTATGCCTGCCATTGACTGCCCTCGCCCCCCCAGACGTTGGCTATGGATAACCAGCAAAGGGTTCCGAGATAGAGCAGGCTGTCCTGCCGGCGTGTGAGTGTCCTGAACATAGGATTCCGATTGGTTTGACGCAAAGAAACCGGCAGCGGCAGTCGCTTCCAAAAAATAATGACAACCGTCGCGATTCCGGTGACATAGGTTCAACAATGCGGAAATGACCGGTTTCAGGACGTTCGTCACCGGATCGTCCTCCCTCTTCATTATTAATTGGCGTCCCCGGCAATCGTATGGATTTTTGAGTTCCATGATTCAAAACAGATCCCATGCGATTGAAAATCTCCAACCTCTCCAAGACCTATCCCGGTGGCATACGGGCCCTCGACAAAGTCTCGCTGGACATTCCCAACGGCCTGTTCGGCCTGCTGGGCCCCAACGGCTCCGGTAAATCCACATTGATGCGCATCCTGGCGACGCTCGCATTGCCCGACAGCGGTAATGTGGCGTTCGATGATCTGGATATTCATTCCCATCCGCACTGGCTCCGCTCCCGGCTGGGTTACCTGCCGCAGGATTTCGGCGTTTACCCGGGTATTTCAGCCGCATCTTTGCTCGATCACCTGGCCGTGCTAAAAGGAATAGCGGACAAAAAGCAGCGCGGCGAACAAGTGGCGGCATTGTTGCAGCTCACCAACCTGTATGCCCAGCGCAAGCAGGCTGTAAGCACTTTCTCTGGTGGAATGCGGCAACGGTTCGGCGTCGCGCAGGCATTGCTTGGCAATCCGCAACTGGTGATCGTGGACGAACCTACCGCGGGCCTTGACCCGTCGGAAAGGAACCGCTTCCATGACCTGCTGAGCGAGGTCGGCGAGCAGATCGTCGTGATCCTGTCGACACACATCGTGGAAGATGTCCATGACCTCTGCCCCGAAATGGCCGTGCTCGCAGACGGACGCGTGGTATGGCAGGGAAAACCGGCGTCGCTCACCCATGCGTTGCAGGGACGGGTCTGGCGAAAAATGGTCGTCAAAGAAGAACTGCTGTTGTTGCAGGCGGCCTTCCGCGTCATTTCAACCCGCCGCATTGCCGGCCGGATCCAGGCCCATATCCTCTCCGACCACCGCCCGGACTCCGGTTTCGAAGCATTGAAACCCGAATTGGAAGAAGTCTATTTCGCCACGCTCCACGACGCAGGAAAGGAGGTGCGACATGTTCGCTGAACTGCTTCGCTTTGAATTGCGATATCATTTTGGCCAGATCACCTTTCGCCTGGGTGCCGTACTTTTCTTCGGGCTGGGTATGCTGATGACCTACGGCAGCTTCGGCGGGCCCGACGTACACCAGAATGCGCCTTACGTAATCCAGATGATCGTGTGCCTGCTTTCCCTGTTCAGCATTTTTACCGTCACGCTCGCCTGTGCATCGGTGGTGCTGCGCGATGGGCATTACCATATGGAACCGCTGATTTTTGCCACCGGACTGCGCAAACCGACCTATTTTCTGGTACGGCTCACAGGGCTTTTACTCGCGATGAGCGTCATCCTCGTCCTGGCCCTTGCCGGTATAGGCCTTGCCATGCCGAATGTGGCAGCAGAGCACCAGGGGCCCTTCAGGATCAGTCACTTTATATACCCGCTGCTTACCTTCGGCATTCCAAACATCTTCTTTTGCAGTGCCATCCTATTTGTCACCGCCGTGCTCACGCGCAATGCCCGCTTTGTTTACGCGGCTGGTGTACTGCTGTTCATCCTTTATTTCGTGGGCTCCATCCTTGGGAACTCACCTATGTTGGCCGGTGCGACGCTGAAACCGGGCGGCCCGGATTTCTTATCTATTCTGATCGATCCCTTTGGCTTTACAGCTTTCTTCGGCGAAACCAGAAATTGGTCAACGGCAATGCGCAATACCTCATTGTTTCCGCTTTCCGCGCCTTTTCTCCTGAACCGTCTGCTGTGGATGGGTCTGTCGGCCGTGCTGCTGGGTCTGGCCTATATCCGTTTCAAATTTGAGATCACCAACCCCAAAAGCTCAAAAAAGCGAAACAAAGAAAAAGCAGTCATGCCAATACCGGCCCGTTATTCACCTGTTCGAACCCGCATCGATACCCTCACCTACCCGCTTGCGACCTGGCGTTCCCAATGGAAGCTCGATGTCCGTAGCATTTTCGGTCACGTGTTATGGCCGGTGCTGATGGCGCTTTGGGTGTTTTTCAACGCCGTCGAATTGTACGAAAACCTGAGCAACGGGGTTTACGGCATCCGTAGCCATGCCACAACCGGTATCATCGCAGAACAACTGCTGGCGGTGCGGCCTGCGCTCCTGCTCATTATTTTTTACGGGGCGGAGCTCATGCACCGGGAAAAAACTTTTGGCATGCAGGCATTGATTTTCTCGACTCCGGTGCGCACCGCGACCATCTTTCTTTCCAAACTGGCGGTGCTCACCACGCTGATCTTCTCACTGATCACAGTCCATATCGCCACCGGTGCCGCAGTGCAATGGTTTGCCGGTGCCGATTCCTTCGATTGGGGCATTTACCTCTCTTTATATTATTACTGCGGAATGCCGCTGACCCTCTTTGCCGTGCTCGTCCTTTTTATTCAAACTATTTTTTCAAACAAATACCTGGGAATGCTCGTCAGCGGGCTGCTGATCGCCATTTTCATTTTTGCCCGGAGGCTAGGAATGGAGAGTTATCTGTTCCGGTTTGCCATTACGCCAGGCATGCGATATTCCGATTTTAATGGCTGGGGAGTCCATGGCACATCCTTTCACGGCTACATGTTATACTGGTTCCTCTGTGCCTGCGTGCTGGCCATCGCGGGCATGCACCTGGGGATGGATAGCGGGCAGGCTACCTGGCGGACGCGCCTGCTTGCAGGCCTGTCGGGATGGGGCCGGCTTTCCGTTTTGGCTTGTGCGGTATGTATGGCGTTGTTCGCAGCTGCCGGATTTTACATTCAATCCCAAACCACTTCCACAGCCAGCGAACGAACCGGCTCGGCCAATGAGCAATGGCAAATCGCCTATGAGCGGAAGTACAAATCCGTCGAAAATGCTGCCCAGCCCGTGATAAAAGCCATCCGCCTCCGAACCGACCTTTTTTCGGATGAAAACAAATACGCCGTACGCGGCCGCTACCTGCTTCAAAACCAATCGGACCGCCCGATCAGTCGTCTGCTGATCGGTTCCGATCCTGAGGTGGATGTAGTTCGTTTCAAGATTCGTGACGCGCGCGCAGCTGCATTCGATGAACCCTTCAAGCGTTATGCCTATGACCTGCCAAAACCGCTGCTGCCCGGGGATACGATCGGCCTGGATTTTACGATGCAGGTAACCCGACCGGCTTTCGCGGCATTTAACAGCGAGCACTCCGTCATTGCCAACGGCACCTATATCGAGCTCGAAAAGTACGTACCCTACCTGGGTTACCAGGCTGATTTTGAGGTCAGTAATCCGGAGATCAGGCAAAAGAATGGTCTCCCAAAAAGAGCAATCCGCACCTCGACCGTTCGCAGCTATCATTTTGTTGATTTTGAGAACCTTATCTCGACAGCCGTCGACCAGTATGTGGTATCGCCGGGGAGGTTGGAAAGCACCTGGCGTGAGAAGGAGCGAAGCTATTTTTATTACAAATCTTCGCAGCCTATGCGTCCTATGTTTGCATTGTCCTCGGCCCGGTACCGCGTCATCGATCAATATTACAAAGGTGTTACATTCCGCATTTGTCACCAGCCCATGCACACCGGCAATGTCCCGGCCATGATGCAGGCCATGCGGGATGCCGTCGACTACGGGAATATGCATTTCGGCCAATACCCGTTGCCGGAGCTAACATTGGCCGAAATACCGCATTATCCCGGCTCGGCAACAGCTTATCCGGGTGTTATTTACAGTCAGGAAAGGATCAATTTCATGGGTGATTTCCGGGACAGCAGCCGGTTCAACCATGCCTATGCCACCATTGCGCACGAAACCGCGCACCAATGGTGGGCTAACCGCCTCTCCCCTACCTACGGGCCCGGCGATGCATTGCTCACAGAAGCGCTGGCGAAGTACACCGAGGCCATGGTCACTGAAAAACGTTTCGGCAAAATGCTGCTCCAGCAATACCTGCGTGCCGACAACCAGCTCTATTTCGCGTTTCGTGGAGCCGCAGGAGAACGGGAATTACCATTGGTGCAAACGTACGATCAGCCTTTTGTACATTACCAGAAAGGTGGCCTGGCATTCTATAACTTAAAAGAAATACTGGGAGAAAGCTATGTGAACCAAGCACTTAAAGCCCTGCTTCATCAATATGGCTATCCAAATCACAAGCCATTACCTGCCGATCTCGTGCAGGCACTTGTACATAGCGCCACACCCGCACAGGTGAGACTGATCGACGGTCATTTCAATCGGGTGATTATCTACCAAAACCGCATGAAAGCATTGTCGTGCAAGTCATTGCCCGATGGCCGGTTTGAGATCGTTTTACAAATTCACGTGCAGAAATTGGATGAAACCGACGGGCATACACGGTTACTTCCGGCAGATGACGATTTTGAAATCGGCATTTTCGAAACGCGGCCTTCCGCGTGGAACCCGCAGACAAAGCCGCTGTACTTACGCAAATACCATTTTACAAAACCGGAAACCATCATTCACGTCACGACCGACAGAAAACCTTCGTTTGCCGTGCTCGACCCGATGAGTTGTGTCCTCAATGCGAATGGTGATGATGGTGGTGTGTGTGAATTGCGTCCAACCCCTTAAAAAACTCCCAGATCACGGCAAGCGCGTCGATATCGCGGTTCATATGGCCCATGGAACGGATCGGAATGCGGAAGTTCGCATTAGGAATCGTGTGACCACCGTCCGTTATCCTGACAAAACTAACCTGTTTACCTGTTTTTTCTGAATGGTAGTTTTCACGGATGGCCGTAGCGGCGCCCTTCATCCGGCTTTCCGGGTATTTGCGCACCGAATGAGGGATCGGGTCGCACTGGGCAGCTTCCAGCCAGTGTTCGAGGCTCCGGACGGTACCCTCCACGGATCCGGTACTTTGCCCATTCAGCAACAGTTCACCGCCATTATACGGGATAATGGGATCGGCCATACCACTGAAATAAATGAGAGAAACCGGCTGCTGGATATTTTTGCATTGATTATTGTCCTCTGTCGGTAAATTGGCGCTGATAACGGCAAAGCCCTTGAACCAACCGGGTTGCGCATTAGCCAGCCTGATCACCATTTGTCCGCCATTTGAAAAGCCGGCGGCATAAATTTCCTCCGGATCGACGGCGTAGTCGTGGATGAAAAAATCGATCAGCTGGCGGGTGAAGCCGATGTCGTCGATATCCGCCTGTCTGGCGGGAAACGGCGCGTTTTTACGACAGTCGTTCCAGTTTCCTTTAAAACCCTGCGGATACACGATGATCGCGTCCTGGTCCCGGTCGGCCAGCAGATCGAACTCATGACCTGTAAGGATCTGCATCATCCATGCCGTCAGCCCGCTGCCGTGGTAAACAACAACCAGTTTCGAATGCGGTTTCAGGCGGCGCGGAAGGTGATAAAGGAAGCTCCGTTCGAGTCCTCCGACCACAACCCGGCCTTTTTTTAAAGGATGAAAAATATTCCAGCGGTAGAGGTACAGGAACAGGGCGACCGGTAACCCGGCAAGTGGCAAAAAGATGATCAGCGACATCGATATGAAGGAGTGACATTTCCTAACCAACGATAACAGCCAGCCAGCAAGTTCAATGCGTTTATTTTTCTCATTGGAACAATTGAAATAGCCTGGATACAGAACCTATTGCCGCTTCGGGCCATTTATGGGAAGCCAGAGACCATTGAACTTTAAACGCCCTTCTGGGATTACCTCTGCAATAGCACGCATTTGTACATGGATTTTCGCTTCGAACAAGACATCAAAAATTCCTTTTCAGTCACCCGGCTCGAAAATGCGGAACGCTCCTCATCTGTCCCTGAAAGGCTTGGCTATCACCGAATTATATTTATTGCCGAGGCCAATGGGACCATCGAGATCGATGGCGTTGCATTTCCATTGACGGGCAAAAAGCTCTTCCTCCTTTCAAAAGGGCAGCTTTGCCGGTATACTACATCTTCCGTTGTGACCGGCTACGAGCTGAGTTTCGGGGACTGTTTCTGGGAAAAAACTCCGGACAGCGCCAGTAACTGCAAGGCCGTTTTGTTTAATAATGCTGCCGAAAACCAATGCCTTCCGGTAAATGACGCAAGTTTGCAGGAATTGAATTTTCTGTTTGAAACACTTCACAATGAGTTCGAAGCCAGCGATTACAATAACAAGCTGGACGCGCTGGCTGCCTACCTCAAAATCATCATGATCAAGATCGCCAATATCCATGCGGAAGCCGGCACGGGTTTTGACAAGTATGAAAAACAGGTCTACCGGCGGTTTATCGATCTGGTGAGCCGGAAATACCAGTCGGTGCATGAAGTGGCGGAATATGCCGGTGAACTGAACATCCCGGCCCGCCGCCTGACCGACATTTGCAAACGTTGTGGTGGCAAGGGTGCTAAGGAGATCATCAACGGGCAGCTCATTGCCGAGGCTAAACGTTCGCTGCAATTTTCGTCCCAGCCCGTGAAGGAGATTGCCTACCTGCTGCATTTCAGCACACCCGAGCAGTTCAGCCATTTTTTCAAGAAGAATGCAGCCATGTCGCCCCAGGACTATCGTACACGTTTCGTCAATTTTGGCAGGTGATCCGTAAAATCTGACATTCCCCGGCCTTCCCGGAGCACCTAATTTTGTCGAAACAAAAATCGATAAAATCATGTCTGCCAAGTCATTGCATACTATTGCGGGTATCCGCATCCCCGACAGCCAGCTCGCCAACGATGCCACCGACCTCCTGCTCGAACATGGCACCGAGTTTATTTACAACCACTCATTACGTGTCTTCCTTTTCGCATCGCTGAACGGCAACCGCGAACAGCGGACCTACGACCCCGAACTGCTGTATATCAGCGCCGTGTTCCATGACCTCGGCCTGACGAAGCATTATAGCAGCCCCGACAAGCGTTTCGAAGTGGATGGTGCCGACGCCGCGCGCGACTTTTTAAAAAGCAATGGTTTACCTAAGGAATCCCTCCAACTGGTATGGGATGCCATTGCGCTGCACACTACCATCGGTGTGGCCGAGTACAAGGAGCCCGAGGTTGCGTTGCTCTACTCCGGCGTGGGCCTCGATGTCATGGGCGAAGGCTACGAGCACCTGAGCACACCACACCGCGAGGAGATCATCGCGGCGTTTCCCCGCAACAACTTCAAAAACAAGATCATCCCGACGTTCTTTTCAGGTTTCGCGCACAAAACCGACACGACGTTTGGCAACATCAAGGCCGATGTATGCACCTATATGATCCCGAATTTCGGGCGTAAGAACTTCTGCGATTGCATTCTGCACTCGCCCTGGAATGAGTAAGCAGGATTTACTTTAAATACCCCGGCACTTCATCGACGATCGATTCAAAGAGCTTTTTCGCGCTGGTATGTTTCAAAACCGGCGCGATCTGGCCACCCCAGAACATGATCAGGTCCCATTGCTGCTGCTCGGTCGCTGCTTTGCGGAGCGGCACGATAAACTGGTTTTGCAACGGGAACGGAAGCAGGTCCTTCTGCCCGGCCAGTGTTTCGGTGTAGCGGCTGCGAATGCCGCGGCCCAGGCGACCGGTAGAAACCCGCGTCAATGTGGTGTAGCGGGCCGCGTCCGAATGCAGCAGACCGCGGTGATAGGCAGTGGCACCCGACTCTTCGGTAGCCAGGAATGCGGTCCCGATCTGCACGCCTTCCGCCCCTAATGTCAGCGCAGCCGCAACGCCGCGCGCGTCGGCGATACCGCCCGCCGCTACCACCGGCGTTTTGACTTTGTCACGGATCTGCTGTACAAGCACGAATGTGCCTGTCAGAGAGGCTTCGGGCGATTCCAGGAATGAGGGGCGGTGGCCGCCCGCTTCAAAACCGGATGCGATGATCACGTCTACTCCTGCGTTTTCCAGCGCAATGGCTTCATCGAGCGTGGTGGCATTCCCGATGAGTTTGATATTCTTTTTACGGAATTCGTCGAGAATGGTCTGGGACGGGATTCCGAAAATGAAACTGAAAACAGGTGGCCGGGTGGTGAGCAATGCTTCTACCTGGTTTTCGAAACGGGATGGATAGGCGGCGGGTTTGGCTGGCAACGGAGCGCCGAGTTCGTCAAAGAACGGTTTCACCAGGGCTTTGGCCTTCTCAAATGCTTCGTCGCTAACCTCCCCGGACGGCCAATCCGAGTCGGAGACCCAGAGGTTGATATTGTAGGGTTTGCCGGTGGCTTGTTTCAGCTCCTGATCCAGGGTAATGATTTCCTCCGGTTGGAGCATGTAAGCGCCGTATCCACCCATGCCGCCCAGGTTCGAAACGGTCGAAACCAGTTTGACGGATGATAAATTACCCCCGAAAGGGCCTTGCAGGATCGGATATTGGATTCCCAGCGTGCGGGAAACTTGGGTTTGGTTCCACATAAAAAACACCGCGGACCGGAAGTGAATGTCCGCGTTACAAATTAAATGGTCGAAGCCGGTGATTTGGTGTGATATGGGTCACAATTTCAGGCTTGCCGTTCCGATTGGTACAAACGGCTGAGTGTCTCGCGTGATACGCCCAGGTACGCGGCGATCAGCTGCTTAGGTACGAGCTGGTACAACATCGGATATTGTGCCAGCAAGGTTTCATAGCGTTTTTTGGCATCATTGTTCATCAGGCACAGCAATCTCCGCTGGGCAGCCGCGTACCCCCGGTTGGTCCGCCAGCGAAAGAAGTGATTGATTGCAGGTAGCTCAGCGCAAACCTTCTCCCGGTCTTCCGCGGAAATGGAGAGTAGTTCGACATTCGTCACACAATCCACGTTCACCGCGGCCGGATGGTGGTTGTACAATGCATCATAATCCGACGCCCACCAGGTAGGCATTGCAAATTGCAGGATCGACATTTTGAGCTGATCGTTCAGAAAATAGGTTTTCAGGCATCCGTCCAGTACAAAATATTCACGGGTCACGAGGTCTCCCTCCCGGATGAGCATCTGCCCTTTCCGGAGCGATTCATGCTTGAAACATGCATAAAAACCGTCGAACTGCGCATCGGTCAGTTCGACGGTCCTGGTAATATGGTCTTTAAGAATCTGCCTGGCATCCATCGTTGGTATTTTAATGCCGAAAGATACTGCATATTCCGTACCTACGACGCGGCGACATTACCGATATTCCAACCAGGCCGTCGCCACGCAATCCTTGTCGGTTTTGAAGCGGACCCAGCGTGCGGAGAGACCCTGGAGAAAGTCAAACGAAACAGTCTGTCCGGGCTTCACACTGAAAGTCTTGTACGTCATCCAGGGACCATTTCCGACGGGATCGACTTCCATTGTAACTGTCACCGGATCTTTCGATTGCGTCGAAAGTTTCAGGTTCTTCCGGTCATAAAACCCGATCAGGTATGGATCCGATAACTGGCCCGCCTTGACGACCGTATTCTTCCACGGGCCGCCATTCCCTACCGGCTTACCCAGTTTCCAGAGATCATCGATGGCACCGGCCCACACCGCTGCTTTCCGGTCGTCGGATACCACGATGTGCCCGCTGTTCTGCATGGCTTTGGGCTCGATCCCCGTCATCACCAGCAAGCCGCGGTAAGATGCATAGTCGTGGATCCGCAGGTTGTGGGAAGATACCGGGCGAATTTTGGCATAACCGTCCGCATTCTCAGCCGGAAGCTCATAGAATGTTCCGTGGCAGTTGAACAGGTCGCGCTCGGTGGCAACTTCGCGGCAAATGCGCAATGCGCCCTGGTCTGTTAAGCCCGTGAATGCATTGTTGCCCAGCGGCAACCTCCAGCGGCGGCCCTTATCGTCCACAACCAGCACCGAAGATGCCTCTACACGAACGACTTTTTGCGGAATGGCAAACTTGCTTTGAATGAATGTCTGCATTTTTGAATCCTCTTTGGGTACCAGCTTCATGTCGCCACCCAATTCATAATAGCCGACGGCGGAAGATTGCGCATCGTTGAAATTCACGGCTGCCAGGCCCAGCACCCGACGGTTTTCACCCAATCCGTATAAAAGGCCACCGCTCACCTGCGACGCGTTCACTGCACCCAACCCTTTGAAAATAGGGTCTGAGACCGCACCCCGGGCATCGTCCGATGCGTACGAAAAATGCGCGGTCGCGGTGGTCGGCTGTTCGGGCCTGACCCGGATCCATTCTCCGGCTTCCGTTGCGGCAAACTCCGTCCGCAGCGCGCTTTGCGACTTGACGCTAACCGTTTTAAGTACAGTCCATTGACCATTTCCTGTTTTGTCCGCCTCAAACACAAACCGGACGTCGTTGTTACCATCATTCCGGATCCACGCCGCGCGGTGTTTCCAGCCGGCGAAAAGGAATGGCTCCGAGCTTTCACCGGCCTTTATTGCCTCATTAATCCAAACCGAACCTTCGGCATGATCAGGTCCGAGCTGGTCGGGTTGGCTCAGGGAAGTAAACCAGAGGTTGGAATTGGATTGACCAGGCCCTTCAATCCCGCCTTTCGCTTTTCTTTTGTTCAAAAACTCGCGCTGGGCCGAATCGTCACATCCGAAAACGAGTCCGTCGTTCCATCGGGTAAAATCACCGATCACTTTCAGATAAGCAGACCTCGGGCGGATACCCGCATTGCGCCGCGAGGTAAATTGCGCGGGAAATTTCCAGAACATGCCGTGCATTGTCATCAGGTAATCAGGCTTCTGCGCCGTACCTACGTTGCGGATGCGCGGCCACTCGGTGTTCCAGCCGTGGGCACCGTCGTAGCTATGACTGGCTTTAGGCAACCTGAAAAACGTCCATTTCCCATGATCACGCACGCCCAACAGCACCGACTTGTGGTCCCAGCCCGTGGCCCAGATCGGATCGGTTTCGGGATTTTTGTTGCCGTAAATGCCCCCCGGACCCGTTACCTCCACAAACTGATTGCGGCGGACTACCTTCCAGGTCTTCCCATCCCATTCGGAAAGTGAACCCGATTCGATATCAAACTGTATTTCGGCCTTGCGTCCGGGTTCGCCATTATTGGAATATACTGCCACGCCCTGTCCGGAGTAGAAACCCTTCCCGTGTGTGCCTGGCAGCAGTCCTTTCGTCTGGTAAGTCGCTTTGCCCGTCTCCTTGTCTTTTTCGATATTACCATCTTCGTACAGCATCTTCGGCGCCAGGGTTTTCACGTCTACTTCATAAAAACCCTCTTCCATCGTACCATAGAGAATCTTTTTTGCCGGATCGGTCAGGTGCCGGGCGTTGCCAGTATGTCTGCCGGGCATGGCTTTGTATGGAATAGCACGTACATTTCCCTGCTTGTCAATGGCGTAAGGACCAATAAAAAGCTGATTGCTTTCGGAATGGATCATCCGGTTTGCGGGTGTACCGCCTATGCTTTCCGGTCTGATGGTTTGTTTCAGGTCCGCCGAGATCTCGTAAAGTTTATCCGACGATCCGAAGGGCAAATGCGGACCATAGGTGATCGCCCAGAGCTTGCCCGCCCAGGGCACCACGGCGCCCGTACCACATTCTCCTTCATTGTTATACATAGCCAGATGCGGGTAAATGCCACTGAAAGCGCGCGGGACCTGTGCCTGGGTGATTGGTGTATCAAACAGCCATAAAAACGCCAGCGCAACTCCTATCAGGTTCTTCTTCATTCAAAAAATAATTAAGTTAAAAATCAGCACTATGAATTTCCTGCCAGTGCGGGAAAGTTTAAATCAGTATCCGGTATTCTGGGTTACATTCGGATTTACACGACGCTCGACGGCCGGGATGGGCCAGAGGTACTGACGTGTTTTGTCAAAACTGCGCTGGGCTATCGATTTGACATCCGCGCCAAAGCCCGTGTAATCGGCAACACCATCCTCATCGATGGGCGTAATGCCGGGAAACGGCCATTTGGTGCGGTTCTGGGCCGCCGGATCAGGCAGTCCGACCACTGGTTTTGTCAAAATTTTCTCGGCAAGCTTCCAACGGATGAGGTCCATATACCGGAGTCCTTCCCGCGGAAATTCTACCCTTCTTTCTCTGCGCAGGATGGTCCGGAGCGCGGTTGCTTGCGTGGAAGTGATAGCCGGATAGGCGTTGGTTTGCTCCACACCCACTCCGTAGGCCCTCGCCCGCACCTGATTGATCGCGTTGAGGACGCTCCCATCGATCTCGCCCAGTTCGA
The DNA here is from genome assembly GCF_059568735.1 of Dyadobacter ginsengisoli DSM 21015. NCBI lineage: Bacteria > Pseudomonadati > Bacteroidota > Cytophagia > Cytophagales > Spirosomataceae > Dyadobacter > Dyadobacter ginsengisoli. The sequence continues at coordinate 750,335 of NZ_JCANTY010000001.1, read as the reverse complement.
TTTTGGCCTCGGCATAGGTCAGCAGGATTTCCGCGTAACGGATGATCATCGCGTCATTGTCTTCCACGAGCCGGTCGGGCCAGGTCTGATCGATGCCCTTTTTCCATAAAAATCCGGTAAAACTGGCAAATGATGCCACCGCACGGCTGTCTTTGTTGGGAACCCTCCGGTTTTCCTTCGAACTGAATACGGTCAGTGAATCGGGGTGCGGCATGTAGTTGTAGCCCAGCCATTGCGTATTGAACTCCACGATGGTGGCGTTTAGCCTGGGGTCGCGGTTTTTGAATGGATTTTTGGGATCATACAATGCCGATTCGTCTATAGGCTTTCCATCGGTGCATTCGTAGGCGTCCATCATGTCACGCGTGGGCAGCTGGGCGCCGTAGCCGCCTGCATTGCGGGAGATATTGTCCTGCACATAGCCAGCCCCATTGAAAACCTGCTGCTTTTCGTCGCGCGGAATGCTGATGATCAGCTCCCTGCTGGTTTCGCCGGCTTTCAGAAACAACTGGGAATAGCTGCTGTGCAAAGCGTAGCTGGCCTCTTTCAGATCCATGATGGCCTTCGCGGCATCACGCGCCAGCGCCCATTTACCTAAATACAAGGCGGTACGGGCTTTGACCGCCAATGCCGCGCCTTTTGTGAGCCTTTTGGTTTCTGCCGCTGCATAGGTTGCGGGCAGGTTTGCTGCCGCAAAATCCAGTTCACTGAATACGAATTCGAGGATTTTGTCCTGACTGGTCCGCGCAATGTCGTAGGATTCTTCCAGCGTTACCGGGTCGGTGAGAAAAGGGACGTCACCGAAATGCGTGATGAGCCTCGCGTATTGGTAAGCTCTGATGAGCCGCATCTCTGCTTCCAGCCGCGTCATGACCACCGCGGGCGTCACGGCCGCAGCACGGTCTTTGTTGGCCAGGAAGGAATTGGTCCTCGCGATGGCCCTATAGGAATTCAGCCAGTAGGTCTGCACGTTGGCGTCATCAGCGGTCATGGTGCCGCCGATCACGGCATTGGTCAGCTGGCCTCTGTGCCACTCATTGTCGCTGAACAGTTCGTTGTCATTTCCCCAGAACGCAAGCCGGTAGAGGTCATTCACGGCCAGTTCCAGCTCGGTCTGGTTGGAATAGAAAGTACCGGTCGAGGCCTCTGAAAGCGGTGCCAGGTCCAGGGTATGGCAGCCGCTCATGCCTGCCAGGAGGAGTAATGCCGCAATTTTTTTCATATTGGTTAAAATCAAAGTGGGGAAGGAATAGTCATCAGAACCGGATCGTCGCTCCGGCCATAAACGTGCTTACAATGGGATAGGAATAGCTCGCCGACTCGGGATCGAGGTATTTCGGAAATTTACTGAGCGAGAAAACGTCGCTCGCTGACAGGTAAAGCCGCAAGGACTGAACACCCACCCGCTTCACGAGTTCCTGGCGCAATGTATAGCCCACCGTCAGGTTTTTCAGCCGGAAATAAGCGCCATTAAGCAGCCAATAATCCGAAAGGGCATAATTGGCGCTGTTCGAGGTCCGGGAGAGCCTGGGATAAGAGGCTCCACGATTCTGCTCCGGTGTGTTGTTATTACTCCAGAACTTACCTACCATATCCGAAGGCATATTACCGAACGCTTCGGCAAACGGCTGGGTTACCTCGCTGCTCAGCCTGGACAGCTTTTTGGCGATCCCCTGGAACGTGACCCCGAAATCGATGCCCGCGTACTCGGCGCGGAGGTTGCCGCCGTACAGGTAACGGGGCAATGCGCCTCCCAGCAGTACCTTGTCGTCGGTGGTGATCTTGCCATCCTTGTTCACATCCACGTAACGGACGTCGCCGGGCTTGGTGGTTACGTTCAGGACAGGCGCGCCATTGATCTCGTCCTGGGTCTGGAAAAGTCCGTTGGAAATATAGCCGAACCATTCGTTGTACTGGCTCCCATTGCGGATGATCTGATCCCCGCGAAACTCGGTGCCTTTCAGGTCGCCCACGGTGGACCTGGCATCGGAAAGGTTAGCGGCTACGGAGTAGTTAACTTTGCCCAAATGGTCTTTCCAGCCCGCTTCCAGCTCCCAGCCGCGCACATTCAGGGTACCGGCATTCTGGTTGGGTTTGTCATACCCGAGATATAGCGGAATATCGAGCGGCAGGAGAATATCTGTCGTCGTTTTTTTGTAATAATCGGCCGCCAGGGTAAGGCGGTCGTTGAGGAATGCCGCATCAAGACCGATGTCGGCGGTCCGGCTGGTTTCCCAGGTAATATTTTGAACTGCATAAACCTGCTGGCCTCCGCCCGTCAGGGGCACGACACTGCCATTCTGGTAAAACAATGCGCTGGAAAAGTCGATAGTCGCCATGTAGGGATAATAGGCAGGATTGCCGTCCTTATCCAGCAGCCGCTCGTTGCCCGCCATTCCCCAGGAGCCCCGGAGTTTCAGAAATGAGAGCCATTTGCTGCTTTTCATGAAATTCTCCTCGGAAAGGGTCCACCCGGCCGATACGGAAGGATAAACTGCCCGCCGGTACTGCGAGGCAAATCGCGACGACATGTCCGAGCGCAAGTTGCCCTGTATGAAATACCGGCTTTTGAAATTGTACTGTAATCGCCCGAAGAAAGAATGCAGTCCCGATTCATTAGCGCTGCCCGAATTGTCGCGTAACTCGGTGGAGCCGGAATTGAGGTAAGGAAAATCAGTCAGGGCGAAACCGCTCCGCGACGCACCCAGCGTATCCCTGGACCGATAGTTTTCTTCAAAACCCGCCAGGATATCCAGCGAATGCCCGCCGTTAAATTCCCTTGCATAATTGGCTAACAGCTGTCCATTGATGTTTACCCCTTCCGAGCGGCCTTCTGAGAGCACGGTGCGCGCCTGGTTCACGACTGTCCCGGGCGTACCGTCGGGATTGGCGAAGCGGATCTGTTTGGTGAAGTACTTGGTTTTGTCCAGATCAAAGACGGGCGCTACCAATGCGGTGAGTGTCAGCCCTTCAACAGGTTTAAAATTAAGCTGTATCCTGCCGCCGATCTGGTTGTATAGCTGCCGGGTAAAACCGCCGTTCCGAACTTGCGCCAACGGGTTACGTCCGTCCTTCCCGACCGCCAGCTGACCATTCTCATACACGTCGTCATAAATCGGCGGCATGACACGTGCTTCGTAAATAGGGTTATAGCGCGTAGGCGACAGCTCGTTTGCATTGCCCTCGTTGCGCGTCCGCTTGTAGAACACATCCAGGTTAACGCTTAGTTTGTCATTCACCTGCATATCATTGTTCACCCGGAACAGGTACCGGTCGTAAGAACGGTTGTCGTAAAACGCACCAGCACTCGCATAGCCCAGAGAGGCCTTGGTTTTGATTTTTCCGGAACCCATTGTAAAAACGACATCATGCCGCTGACGTGGGGCGTTTCGCCGGGTCAGGATGGACTTCTGCCAGTCGGTGTTGGGGAAACGATCGGGATTGACGCGGTTACTGTCGGCATAGGAAGCTATCAAAGCGTCCGGAAAAGCTCCGGTACTTGCTCCGTCGTTCACCGCCTGTTCGTTGAAATACCGCATATAGTCCTGCACGCCCACATATCCGGGCGTCGCGGTGGCGCGCTGCACGCCGTACTCGTAGGTGTATTCCAGGCCCCCCTGCCCGCTTTTCGCCCGTTTGGTCGTCACCAGGATCACCCCTGCCGCTCCCCGCGAGCCATAAATGGCTGCCGAAGCAGCGTCTTTAAGAACGGTGATATTCTCTACGTCGCCGGGGTTCACATTGTCGATACTGCTCACCGGCACACCGTCCACGATCACGAGCGGGCTGTTGGTGCCGATCGTGGTGATACCGCGTATCAAAATGCTGGACCCGGAACCGGGCGCGCCGCTGCTGCGCGTTACCGATACGCCGGCAACGCTGCCCTGCAATGCGTCGGATACCTGTAACGTCTGGCGACCGCCTACGTCTTTAGAGCCGATACTGGAAATGGCGCCTGTGAGGTCCTTCTTCTTCTGGGTACCATATCCGACCACAACCACCTCAGCCAATGCATTGTATCCCGGTTTCAAGGTCACATTGAGCACCGACTGGCTGCCCGGATCGACATCCTGGCTCTCGTAGCCGACGAAAGAAAAAGTCATGATCGCGGAGCCCTGATCGGGCAGCGCCAGCTGGTAATCGCCGTTCGCGTCTGTGACCGTTCCGCGTTGTGTGCCTTTGATCACGATGCTGACACCGGGCAGACCTTGCGAGGCCTCGTCGGTGACCTTGCCCGATACCTGCCTCGATTGGGCAAGCAACGGGCACAACGATCCCAGCAACAAGGCAAAGCCAAGTAGAATTTTTTGTCGCATATTTGTTAAAATTTAGGGTTTTGCGCCGGAAAGCGTGCTGGTCCGCCGCAGACTAAAAATTTGAGTTAGCAAATATAAAATTGCACAATACGGAGATTATTAAATCAACCTGACCAGTTCGTTATTCAGAATTATGGACAACTTAAGACATTGACATACAGTACATTATTGTATGAACACAACCCAGAATGGACAAGGCCGGGCCTGCATTTCAGACCCTCTAGATGAATGCTGCCAACGTGTGAGCGAAGCCTATGGCAAGCCCAACAGCACGGAATGGACCAACAGCGACTTCGTCAGGCTGAGCCATATCCTCTTCAAAAGAACCCACGTACAGATTAGTCCGAACACGCTGAAACGCATTTTCGGCAAAATAAAAACCGGCGACCGTTACTATCCGCAGAAGGCGACGCGCGACGCGATGGCCCTTTACGTCGGCTTTCCCGATTGGGATACATTCGTAGAAAAGCATGCGCTGGCACTGCATGCGGAAACGGTAATACCTGCGCTGGCATTGCCCCAACTTGTACCTGGCAGGACCATGCCTGAAACTCCGGTCCTGGCGAACAGAAGGATTGACCGTAAATGGCTGCTCGTCACGTTCGGCATTGTTCTGATCGCAGTGGCGGTAGTTTTATTGAAAAAATGGCAGGAGCCGGCTGCTCCGGACATTAAGCTGATTTGTAAAAACCCTGTCGGAGAAAACCCGCATTCGGCTGTGTTTGTATTGAGGAGTTTTGAAGACGTTGCCGACCTGGCCGGGGATTTCCTGATCGATTTCGGCGATGGCCGGAAAGTAAAGCTGAATGGCGAGGACAGCATCTATTCGCATTATTATGAGGTGCCGGGCCGCTATTTCGCCACGCTCCGGAACCACGGTACCACGATCGACAGCGCCACGGTTTACCTGCACACGGATGGCTGGACGGCCACCGCCAACATGATGCACGACACCACGCGGGTGTACCCGGTTGACGTGCCGGCTCTGTTCCGGAACGGGACCTACGGCGTCAGCGCCAAGGAGGTATCCCGCGCGGGCGTAGATACAAACCGAACCTTCTTCGTCGATTTCATCAATAGCCGGCCTACTGCCATCAGCGGGGACGATTTCCATCTGAAACTCCGGCTGAAAACCTCGCTCCCGCGTCCGGGCGTGCGTTGCTCGGAGGTACGCATCACAATTGGGGGCGAAGAAACCTACCACCAGATCGTGATCATGAAACCCGGCTGCGTACACTGGACCAGGATGCAGTTCTCCGACGTCCACCGCAACGGCTCCACCAGCGCCCTCGATTTCCTTGGTGCGGACCTCACCCACGGCGGAACCATCGAACTGAGGGTAAAAAACCGGCACGCGCAGTTGTTTGTCAACACAAAAAAGGTTTTTGAAACCACGTACAACCGGCCTTTACAACGTATTTACGGGTTAAGCGTGAAATTTGCCGGTATCGGAGCAGTGGAATCGGTGGAGTTAAAAGATGCGAAGGGAAAAGCGGCGTTTGATGGGAATTTTTAAGAGTGTCTGTGCAAAAAAATCAAAAGGGTATATTTTTATGTAATTTTCTTTTATATTAATTTAAATTATGTAAAATCAACCCTTTTGATTATGAAAAAGCAGCAGGTATTAATCGTCTCAGTGCTGATTTGCTTCGCGACAGTGATCTTTCCATTCGATCTGTCTGCTTTCTCGACATTTTGGCCGGTCGATTTTCTGGTCTATCAGAAAGACACGTTACCGATCCATTCCGAAAAGGGGGAACTAATTCCGAACAGCAACGAGCTATCCAATTTGCTAGGCGGACGCAACAGGAGTGACGGTACCAAATGCTATTCGCCGATACGTACCTACTGGGAGGTTCAGGGCAAAACGCTTTATCTGGTAAAAGTATCTTCCGATTGTTCTAACGAGCAACAAGTCCGCAACGGCCTGACCAAAATTTTCGGTGCCCGATATCAGCATGGCAAAGTAAAGGCGGACTGGTTCAGCGGGACGATTTTTGCATTAAAAGGACCTATTATTCCCATTAACTGGGCACCATATCCGGTTTTTGAAAATGAATTAGAGTATATTTTCTCCGAAGGCCGGCAGCAAAAGGTGGTAGCGCATGATAATTCAAAGTCGAAGGACTCTCCATACGCCCGGGAAACCAGAAAACTGACTGATTTCATCTATACAAACATCAGGTGGGACGAGATGCCTTTCCCCTCGGGCCAGCAAACCAAAGTCTTTGTCCGGTTTTCTGCAAATAAATTGGGCAGGATCGACAGTCTGACGGTCTTAAAGGGCATCAATCCGATGCTCAACAGAGAAGCGGTACGGGTAATTAAAAAGATCCCGGAGTGGTATGTGATATACCGCCACGGCAAGCATGACCGGCAAATATTCAATTATCCTATTGATTTCAGCGATGAAACGAGGAGAAAATATGCCCCCGGTAGTGGTCGCCGCAACGGTGTCGGACATCCTTAATGCACCCCCGATTCCGGGCCGGTTTCCATGGCAGGCTGCTTATCCCTCCTTACCTTTTTTCGGAAGTATCTCACTGCAAACGCCGCCAGAATGGCCAGCAATACAAATGGCCAGATCGTAACGAGGATCACGGCAAATACCCGCAAGCTTTGCCATCCATTGGAGAATGCCTTGCTGATCTCATGTGAAAATGAGGAAGTGGAAGGCGTTGACTTGTAAAAAGTGATGCGTAGCGTCGAAAATTGAACCTGGTCGTTCAGGTATTTCAACCGGCCCTCGCTGGCCTCTATTTCTGTCCGGATCTCGCCCATTTCCTTCTCGATTTCCAGTATGTCTTTCACGGTCGATGCCTTGTTCAGCAACTGACGATACCGGGCTTCGATTTCTTTTTTAGATTTAACCCTCGCCTCATGATCCAGGAAGTCCTCGGTAACGTCCTCGATTTCGATGGATCGTTCACGGAAGTCGGAAACGCCTTTCGTCGCCGAAGCAAGAAACTGATCGAAACGGTCTGTCGGCACCCGGACCACTATCTGGTAGCTGGTTTCGTCACTTCGCTTTTCCTCATTTTCCGATGAAATGTATCCGTTGAAAGCCCTGGCAGCATCCACGATTTGTTTTCTAACGCCCGCGGGGTCGTCCGTTTCAAATGCTACGCGACCATTTTTGATGAGCTTACGGGGCATGGTAACCGTAATCGTTTTCGGGGGAGCCTGCGCGGGCTCCTCGACGACATCTATTGGTTTTCCGAGATCCACCTCCATTGCAACATTCTTATCGGCAGGTTTTTGGGTACAAGCGGCTGCAAGTACTATCAGAATGCAAAACGCGAGACTTTTCATAGTTATTTTTATATTTAATTTTCTTAAATATATATTTACAAAACTAAAAAACAAACTTTATGAACTTCCATGATTAAAGTTGAATATCAAAAGGAAATTTACCCGCAGGAAGAGCACAATGACCAACGGAATCGCTGCTTGCGGATTTGTCTGATCCTGTACATTTTGTCCGGTATGCTGCGGGGATACGGGCAATGCTTTGATTGCATGGTGATCAGCGATTACCTGATTTACGGAAAAGATACCATTTCGCTGAGAGAACATTTGTTTGAATCCTACGCCCAGGGCCAGGAGTATCGGCTACGCCATTTGGGAAAACATTATAATGACAACCGGGAACGGATCTACTGGAAAATTGTCGGAGAGCAGGTCAAACTCATGGCTGTCCACAGCGGGCAAGCCAGCAAAAGCCAGATCGACGAGGAGCTTGTTATCCTATTCGGCAAAAATCTGGATAACGGACCCTTCCCCGTGCATTTGTCAGATCGGGACCTGCATGGTATAAGCGGACGGGCTATTTGCCGTGGCCTGGATATGTTTTTCATCTTTGAAAAAGAATGGGAGGTTGATTTTCGTAACGGGAGACTGGCCCGCATCGAGCAATTTAATAATTCCAAGTCACGAACGTCGGTCTTCTTCACTAACCCCACCTTGCTTGTAAATTTCGTTTACTCCACCATTAATTGGAACAACCTGCCTCCGCTCGCCGGCAGGGAAGGCCGGGTATCCATTGCATTTTCTGCTAACGATCAGGGTATTGTCGACCAGGCCGAAATTCTGAGAGGCCTGGATCCGGTTTTGAACCAGGAAGCAGTGCGCGTGGTAAAGCTTATTCCTGATTGGCCCGTCCTTTACCAAAGAGGCACATTTTCCCGCTTCAAATACAATCTTCCCATCAGCTTTACCGAGGAAATGCGAAGAAAATACCAAAAATAAAGCGCTATCTTTACAGCCTTATGTCATGGTCTGAAACTACATATCGCCCATCGTCTGACATTGCGGCCTGACGCCGGTCTTTTCTCTGTTACATCGGGAATGGCCCGCGTTTCTCCACTGCTTTGATCATTTTATCCCCTGCTATGCGCGGACAGGCGATGTTTTGCCCATAGCTCAGACTTTACAAACATGACATCATTATCATCTTATGGGTGGAATACCCATTTTGAAAATCATTTTGCCTCATACTCAACCCAAGGCCTCGACGCAGGGCGTGTCACGGCCATCGAAGGGTTCAAACACAGGCTGGTCACAGCCACCGGCACAATCGATGCATTGCTGGCGGGCACATTGCTGAATAGCCTCGACAACTGGGACCTCCCGAAGGTTGGCGACTGGGTTGCCTTCAAATCGTACGGTGACGAAGGGATTATTACAGGCGTACTCCCCAGACAAAACGAACTCAGCCGGAAAACACCCGGCCGCACCTCCGAAAAGCAGGTGATCGCCGTCAATATCGACTTTGTATGGATCGTGCAGGGTCTTGATCGGGATTTTAACCTGATGCGGCTGCAACGCTACCTTTTACAGGTGACCCAATGCGGCATCAGGCCGGTTGTTGTGCTGAACAAGAAAGACCTCGTCCCCGATCCCGAACAGTACCAGAAGGAAGTGATGGGCCTTGGCTACGACTGCCCTGTACTGCTGCTCAGTGCCGTTGACGAGACCGGTCTCACGCAATGGGCGTCGGAACACCTGTTGCCGGGCCTGACCTACGCGTTGCTGGGCTCGTCCGGTGTAGGCAAAAGCACCCTGCTCAATGCATTACTCGGTTACGATTTGCAGGAAGCTGGCGCCGTAAGCGATGCCAACCGGAAAGGGAAGCACACCACCGTTTCCCGGAACCTGGTGCTCCTGCCTTCCGGCGCTATGCTGATCGATTCGCCTGGTATGCGGGAATTCGGATTAACGCTGGAAGCCGGTGACAACGGCATCCAGCTCCATCCTTTGCTCGGCACGCTCGCTTCGGAATGTCGGTTTGATGATTGCAGTCACCAGCACGAACCAGGCTGCGCCGTTGCGGCGGCTGTCAGAAGCGGAGCGCTGCCGCGGACGGTGTACGAAAGCTATCTGAAACTCGGGCGTGAGCAGGCGCATTACCAGGGCAATGCCATGGAGCGCAAAAGGACTGAAAGACAGTTTGGAAAAATAGCCAGGCAGGTGGTCGAATTCCGGAAACAACGCAAGTATTAGTTGCATAAATTCCTGTCAGACGTCGTGAAAATGCCCCCAAGAAGTGTTCCGCTTTTTGGGGGCATTGCAAATCCGGCGTTAGTTATGGCTTGGGTTTTCGGAATTCGATTCCGCCTTCCTTCATGACGAATTCGACGTCGAAAAGAGACTTACGGAAATCCCCGGTCAGGTCACCATTAAATACCGCGATATCCGCATAAGCATTTTCCCTGATCACACCGATCTGCCCTTCCATACCCAATATCTTCGCTGCATTGGCGGTTGCTGTTTTGATCACATCCTCTACCGGCATCCCCGACTGCCGGTAAGCGTCGATCGTTTCTTTTGCACTCTCTCCCCGGCTGGTACCGCCGTCCAGATAGGCATCGGACCCTGCCACGATCATCACCCCGGCCTTCCTGATCTGCCCTACCCATTTCCCGAAGCTTCCTTCAAAATCTTTTCTCAGGTCCTCCATTTTGTATTCGATATGCATGTGGTCCATGTATTGAGCACGAAGTTCGGGGGTAGCATAAGTAGGCACAGCATAAATCCCTTTCTGGGCCATCTTTTCCAACGTGGCATCCTTGAAGCCGTAGAGGTGCTCCACGCCGTCCACCCCTGCTTCGATGGCGGCGTGCACGGCCCAGTCGCGGTCACAATGCGCGGTGACTTTCACCCGCTCCCGGTGTGCGGTTTCCACGATCACCTTCATTTCGTCCAGGCCCAGTGCGAGCCTGTCACCCACTGCGAGGATCTTGATCACATCGACGCCGCGCGCAATATGCTCCCTGACGGCCTTCCGGGCTTCTTCCACCCCACTTACCAGCGTTTGCTCCGACCGGGCAATGTGATCAAACTCCTTGATAGGGATACCCGCCGAAAGCTGGCCGTCCATTGAGCCGATGATCGGGCCGGAAACGAACATACGCGGCCCGCTGATATATCTCTTTTCGATGGCCCTGCGCATTTCCACATCCAGATACTGGCCCGAGTTACCCACATCCCGGATGCTTGTAAAACCGGCCGCCAGGTAACTTTTGGCAAAACCTGCCGCGCGCAGAATCCGCTCTTCCGACGATCGCATGACCGCATCCACCGCTAACGTTTCCTGTAATCCCTGATTGGTGAGCAAATGGGTATGGGCGTCCACCAGCCCGGGAGTCACCGTCCCGCTGCTGAAATCCAGTACCTCGGTATTCGGCGGCGTTTCCAGTTTAACCCCCACTTTCACGATCTTTTTTCCACGCACCAGAATCTGCTGGTTCCTGATAAAAATGTTTTTCTCCGAGTCATACAGCTGACCCGCTTTAATGAGGTAATGTTTCTCGGGAGATTGGGCCATCAGGGCAGTGGCGCTCAGAATGGACAAAAGAGTGGTTTTACCGAAAGTCCGGGAAATTTTGAAAATCATAAAACAGTGTAGTCAGGTCCGTTGAATTGGTAAATAATGAAGAAATAACTGCCGGAATCTACGGAATTAATACTAATGGTGACATTCCTTTGACCCCGATCTTAAAGAAAAAGAGGAGCAGGCACTCCTCTTTTTTCAAAAACTACAATGAAATCATGTCTGGTTACAGACAGAATAACAAAGTAGCGACAGGTGTTTCTCTAATGACTATACGCCTAGCTGGTTATTAAACGGGTCAGTTGTCGCAGAAGAAAAACACAAAAAGGTTCGACAAAGCGATGTAGAGGCAAAGGGGAATAAAGATGCGGTTATCGTTTCTGGCAAAGGTCGTATCCCTGACCCGCTTGGTAATGCCCACATACCGGAAATCACCGATCACCCGCGCACCAAAAACAATGCCGGTGCCCAGCAACCCATTCAGCAGCAACCTGCTTTCCAGATTGTTATAGACATTCCCGATCTGGATCAATGCAAAGCCCATTAAACCGGCAGCGACCACGAGCGTCATGCCTTTGCCCGGCATAAAAACCCTTGCGCCTTCCGCACCGGGGACTTGCGGGAGTACCTGCGCTGCTGCCCACTTCCCGCCCATTGCCCAGTACACATGCAGGAGCGACAGCAGGATAAAAATCAATGCATTGATAATCAGAAGCGTATCGCAAATTATAGCCATATAAACGATTCACCGGCCTGGTTTGAAAGCCAGTTAGGCGCAATATAATCCGCAATCACTAAAAATCAGCCCCGACTTACTCAATGAGGCCGGGGCTGACCTGTACTACTAATATCCGGGATTCTGAACGATCTTTTTGTTCTGGTCCACGACCGGTTGCGGCACCGGGTTCATGTACATTTTTTTGGTAAAAACATGCGGGTGGTTGAGCCCTACCACCTCGTACACCCATTTGCCCTTGTTGTCATTCGGCGAGGTGTTCGTGATTTTCATTCCGTGGAAATCCTTGTTCATGACGTCTTCGGCAATTACCCAGCGCACAATGTCGTAAAACCGTTTTGTTTCGAAACAAAGCTCGACACGGCGCTCGCGGCGAATGGCCTGGCGCATGGCCTCCTTCGTCAGGCCGGCCGGCAACTCGGAAAGATTGGAACGCTTGCGGATCGCATTTACGGCCACATACACCGATGCATCCGGTCCTGCCGCTTCATTCTGTGCTTCGGCGTAGTTCAGCAAAACCTCCGCATAACGGTAGTACACAAAGTTCTGACCGCTCGCAGCCCCGCCGCGTGGCTTCAGCGGGTTGATTTTCTTTTTGAAATAGTAACCCGTATTCCCTACGTCATCGGTACCAAAATCGATCTGGTTTTTGGAGGGCTTTACTTTATCGATCCGGGTGTAAATGGTGTCGGTTTTAGCCATCCAGTCCTGCTTGTAAGGCGCGCCGTCGTACACAATGAAGTCGTAGAAACGCTTTTCACGGTTGACGTATGGCTTTTGAGGGTCGTAACCGGATGCGGGGTCTGTAATGGCCTTGCCGTTCGCCATCGCAAACTGGTCTACCAACTCCTGCGTCGGGCAGTAATTACCCCAGGTATAATACACCCCGTCGATCCAGACCGGCCCGCCGTATTGTTCGTAGTTCGATCCCATGATCACCGACACGACCTGCCGATCCCAGATCACTTCCGAATTGTACTCGTTTTTCTCCCACCAGAATGCATTCAGGTCGGCAAAAAGCGCATAATTGCCGCCATAAGTGTCCATAAACTGCTTATTGGTCGCTGCGGCCCGCTCCCAGCGTTTGGCATCGAAATTACCGAAGCCAACCAGTTTGTTGGGATCAGCTCCCGCTGCGGGCGTCGCTGCATTGAACGCCGGACTTGCGGCATACAGTTCGAGCCAGCCTTTCAGCGCCAGGGCCGCACCGAGTGTGGCGCGACCAGCGTCGGCATCGCCATTGTTGTACTTCACAGGCAATTGTTTGTTGGCTACGATCTCCCCCAGTTCTTTGGTAATAAATTCAAAGGTTTCTTCAAATGTGTTCCTCGGCCTGTAAAGTTCTTCCTCACCCATAGTCGTGCGGTCCAGCACTTCGGTAATGATCGGCAGGCCGCCCAGGTGCATGAAAAGCTCGCTGTAATAATAGGCGCGCAGGAAACGGACCTCGTCAATCCGCTTTTTGCGATAGGCTTCCGAAAAGTTGGCGGCGTTTTCAGTCACTCTCTGGATGTACAGGTTGCATTTCCGGATTTTCTGAAAACCTGCCGCCCAGGAAGCATAATCGGTAGCATTGGCATTGGCATGATCCATCGGCGTACCATTGTTCACCGCCGGATCCACGATCCCCTGCCGCCAGCTGTACGATTTCCAGTAGAAACCGGCATCGTTGTCGTCGGTAAAATTGTCGAGGTTATCCGGCGAGTTCCATTTGTTGGACAGCGACGTGTAGATGTCGTTCAGGAACAGGTCCGCATTGCCTTCCGATGTCCATTGCATTTCGTCGGTCAAACGGCTTTTGTTCGCATTGTCGAGGAAATCCTCCTCGCAGGACGTGGAGCAAATGCTTACGCCCAGTAGGGCCAGTAAGGCGATATGTTTTATTTTTTTCATTGGTTCTGATATTTTCCTATGATTTTGTCGGATTGTCTTCCGAGCGTCGTCGAAGGGTAAGGGCACGATCGCACGGCCCTTCGACCGCGGCGACGGCCGTTTCACTCAGGATGACAGCAACGTCGGGTTCTTTGATTTGCAAATCATTGTTTGTTAAATCAAAATGTCACATTAAGCCCAAACACGTAAGTCTTCTGGTTCGGGTAGGCCGTTTCACGGTCCGTGTAACCCACCTCGGGATCCATGAATTTCAGCTTACTCATCGTGAGCAAGTTTTGTCCCGACGCATAGACCCGGACATTCTGGATGCGCAATGCTTTCACGATGTTTTTCGGGATCGTGTAACCAATGATGGCGTTTTTGAGCCGTAAATGCACCGTGCTGGTCATCCAGAAATCCGACAGCTGCGTGTTGTTCGCATAGGGTGCCTGGGTTGCCCGCGGATAACGTGCGTCCTGCGTCTGCGGGGTCCAGCGGTTATCGTAATACTCGTAACTGGAATTGCTATTGTTATTATTGAACGGAATCGTCTGAAACTGACGGATATCGAGGCTGGCCAGGGATGAGCCCTGGAAAAACAAGTTCAGATCGAAGCCTTTCCAATCGGCGGTCGCATTCAAACCGTAGGTCAGCAGCGGATACACCGGCTTGCCGATCACGACTTCGTCGTTCGAATCGATCTTGCCATCCGGTACACCCTGGGGGCCGCTTACGTCCACATACCGGATATCGCCGGGGCGCAAAACCCCGAACTGGGTCACATTATAGCCATCCGCCGCGTTGATGAGGCCGTCGTCGTTCTTGTCGTCCCCGGTGCTGAACAGCCCGTCGGTTTTATAACCAAACTGCGTGCCCAGTGCCCGGCCTGTGCGCCTGCGGTTCGGATTGTTGCGCGTCGCGGCGGTTTCGAAGACCTTGATCATCTTGTTTTTGGCAAAACTGATATTGCCATTGATCCCCAGCCGCAGGTCGTTCTGAAACCGGTAATTCGTCCCCAGGCTCAGCTCTATCCCTTTGTTTTCCATAGTGCCGCCATTTTCATCGGCGAGCGCAAGACCATATTCAACCGGCACGCTCACTGCGGGTGGCAACAGCATTCCAGTCCGTTTTTCGTGGAAATAGTCGGCCTCGATCGTGAGCAAACCCCTCCATAATGACGCTTCCAGACCGATATCCGTTTTATTGGAAATCTCCCAGGTAATGTTTTTGTTGGCCTCATTGGGCACTACCGCCCCCTGCACCATGGCTCCCGGACCGAATGCATAGGCATTACCATTGAGGTTATAACCCGTCAGGTATTGAAATGCCGTTCCCGCCAGGTTCCCGGATTTCCCCCATGAACCGCGTATTTTCAGGTTATCGACCCAGTTAAAGCCATTTTTCAGAAAATTCTCTTCGGAAATTACCCACCCCACCGAGAATGCCGGGAAGTATCCCCAACGTTTGCCGGGTGCGAAATAGTAATGCCCGTCATACCGGCCCGACGCTTCGAGCAGGTACTTGCCCGCGTACGCATACCCTACACGGTACACGTAGCCGATCTGACTGCCGGTTGAAGAGGTTCCTCCGTTGTCGAAATCATTTTTATTGGAACTACCCATATTCAGCTCGTCCACATCCACGGCGAAATTGTTGCGGCGTGCGGAGAACAATTCATAAGTGTTGTTCCGTGCCTCGGCCACGAGCAAGCCGGTGAAGTCGTGTTTGCCAAACGTGTTGTGGTAATTGAGATATCCCTGGTAAGTAAATGTCTGTGTTTTGATAAACTGCTGCGCCAGCCAGGAGAATGCCGCCGCGCCGCCTTCCGCTGTGGAGATCTCGCGTTTGTAGGTGTATGGCGTTGTGGTCAGGTCCTGGGTATAGTAGTAGAATGGTTTGTGGTACCCTTTCTTGGTCCGTTGGCTGGGGTCGTAACTGAATGTCCCTTTAATACTCAATCCTTTGATAAACGGCAGGCGCTGTTCGATCGCGATCGTAGTCAGCAGCGTGTTGTTTCCGTTTTTGGTATAACCCGCATTCAGCACACCCACCGGTGAGTTACCCGCAAATTCCCCCCAGAGACCATTGCTGTAATACAATGAACGTATCGGAATGTACTTAAATCCGTTGCGAAACAAGTTCCCGGCCGACACCGCGGTGTCCACCGACGAAATACGCTCCACCGAACCGATCAGCGATAACGATACCGTCGTTGTTTTGGTCGCCTCCGCGGTGAGGTTCATGTTGTAGCTGTAACGCATGTACTTCACCGGATCGAACATCCCGTTTTGTTTCAGAAAGCCCAATCCGGTCTGGTACTTGATGCGCTCCGAGCCCCCGCTGAGCTGCAAGGCATAGTTCTGCATGGGCGCATTCATGTTTACAAGCTCCTTGGTGTTGCTGATCGGGTATTTGTCCGGATCTTCACGATTCAGGTTCACGTAGTTTTCCACCAGGTCAGTCGCGAAAGGGAGCTGGGTCCCGGTGGGATTTTCATTGAGATAGGCTTCGTTTTTAAGCCGCATATAATCCTGGGCGCCTAGCAGCTTGGGGTAGTAGGTCGGCGTTTGCGAGCCATAATAGGCATTGAAACTCAATGTGGGTGCTCCGGCAGCCCCTCTTTTAGTAGTGATCAAAAGCACGCCGTTGGCACCACCCAAGCCGTAGGGTGCCACGGCGGCAGCGTCCTTCAAAACTGTAACCGTCTCAATCGAACCCGGGTCGATCTGGTTGATATTGTCGCGGATCACCCCGTCGACCACCACCAGTGGCTTGTTGTTACCCGTGGTACCGATACCCCTAATATGGATCTCCGGCGAATCCGAGCCGGGCTGCCCGCCGTTGGGGCGCATGCTCACACCCGCCACGCGGCCGGCAATGGAATTGGAAATGTTCGGCACAGGGTTTTCGGCAATGTCACTGCCTTTTACGGCGGCAATGGCGCCGGTTAATGTCGATTTCTTTTGGGTACCATAACCCACAACCACGATCTCGTCCAGCGCCTTCGTGTCGAGCGCCAATGCGACCGACAGGTCGGTGCGGTTGCCCACAGCGATTTCCTGCGACAAATAACCCACAAAAGAAAAGATCAGGGTCGCGTTCTCATCCGGCACATCGAGCTGAAACTTGCCGTTTACGTCGGTCGTGGTGCCGCGCTGCGTGCCTTTGAGGATGATACTCACACCCGGGAGCGGCTCGTTGGTTTCGGGGGTGGTCACAGTGCCCTTCACGGTGCGGTCGGCAATAGCGATGCCCGGGACAGCCGCAGGTTCCGGCAGTGCGCCGGTTTTGCGTTGCGCCCGTGAGAGCAGGATCTGATTGCTCCGCACCCGGTAACTGATATCCAGAGGCGCCAGGAGCCGGTCGAGTACAATGGAAAGCTTTTCCTGCCGTGCCTCGATGGTTACCGCCCGGTTCAGGCCGACAAGGTTGCTGCTATACGCAAACTTTACCTTGGTATCCTGTTCCAGGCGGCTCAATACTTCGTTGAGCGTCACATTTTTCAGCTCTAAGGTCACATCACGGTTCAGCAGTTCCTGTGCGGGCGCATGACTGGCCAGCGCCATCACCGAACAGAAGCTGATTAATAATAACTGGTAGAAAGTCAGGCGCATGATCCGGAGTAGCAATCCATGCCAGGGATGAAAAGGTTTTTTCATAATTTTACATTGACTGGGTGAAATGTTAGAAAATAACAATCCCGCCAGGCCTGCCGTCCGGCAAGCCTGTGAACCACACGTTCGAGGGAGGTTTTTAGTCAGTTACCATCAGGAGTGTCGCAATCACTCCTGATTTTTTTGACCAAAATGTAGAGGTTGGTGGTAATTATGTTTTCATAGATTATTGATTTACGGTTTAATAGTACGATCTCAATTCCCGGCGTCACCCAGGCACAGCCACACCTACCGGCAACCATCCCCGCTGAACGTTATCCGGTCCCCTTCCAACCGGTACGTGCTGCCCAGCAGCGTATCGATCATGTCCAG
This sequence comes from Dyadobacter ginsengisoli DSM 21015, assembly GCF_059568735.1. Lineage (NCBI taxonomy): Bacteria > Pseudomonadati > Bacteroidota > Cytophagia > Cytophagales > Spirosomataceae > Dyadobacter > Dyadobacter ginsengisoli. Next base: position 732,593 of record NZ_JCANTY010000001.1, on the reverse strand, counting down.
GATTTCGGGCAGGCGTTGTTGCGAGAAATCCACTTTCAGGCGGCATTGGGCCAGATGCGGGTCAGCGAAATCGATCTTCACATGAAAGGTATGCATGAGCCGCCCGGCAACTTCCGTCATCGGGGTTTCATCGAATACCAGCGAAGCCGACTGCCAAAGTTCCTTGTCTGCCTCTGTCTCTTTTACCTGCCTGACCGTGAGCTGCTTTGATTTTGTTTCGAAAACCACCTCCTCGGCTGGTTTTAGCACGACTACCTTTTGCTTCTTCGCGTCGCTCACCTGCACACTGCCCGTCACAACGGAGATTTTGAAGGTAGGGTCCCCTTTGAGGGCACGCACATTAAAGCTCGTCCCGAGCACCTTCGTCCGCATGTCGCCCGAGCTGATCATGAACGGGTGCGCCGGGTCACGTCTGACGTCGAAAAAGGCCTCGCCGGAAAACCGCACAGCCCGCTTCACAAATGTCTGGGCATAACGCAACTCCGCGCCGGGATGCAACCAGACCACTGTGCTGTCGGGCAGCAGATAGGGAATAATCTTCGCCTGCCGGTTTGCGAAGGAGACTTCCCCGGGCACGGCCCCGGGCGTTTCAAGCGCTACACTGACCGGCTTTCGATACATCCAATACAAAATACCCATCCCCAGTAGCAAGACGGCCGCAATGCGGCCTACGTAATTCCAGATGCTCACGGTTGGGCACACCGGAACCTGTGGTTCGTTTCTTTCCAGTTCTGAGCGGATGCTGCGATACAGCCGGTTTTCGTCGGCGTCAGCAAAAGGCTCCTCCGCTGGAAAATCCAGCTGCTGATACCATTCATTTACCTGCTTGCGCTCTTCCTCGGTGCATTGGTTGGTGAGGTACCTTTTAAGGGTTTCAGGGGTCATGGGTTTTAGGTGTATTTTTAACACTTATTTGCGCAACTAACAATACAGTCCGGAAAACCGGCACCGAACCCTTAGTCCAATAGAAATTTTTTTTCAAAAAATAGGATATGTCAAAGTAAAGGGAGAAAAATCAACGCGAGCGCGATATAATCCTTCATTTCAACCCGCAGGATTTTCAATGCTTTGCTGATGTGCGCCTCCACCGTTTTTTCTGAAATCTCCATTTGGGCAGCGATTTCTTTCAGGCTGTAACCTTTGCGGCTGAGGGTAAACACTTCCCGGCATTTTTCGGGGAGTTTCAGGAGGGATTGTTCATAGAACTCGTGGAGCGTGTTGAAGTCGAGGTGCTCGCTGGTGTCATTATCCGGCAGAAAATCCTCCTCTCCCAGCGTCGAAATTTGTTTTCTTTGCTCCTGATGATAGTAATTGATAATGCAATGACGGAGGGTGCCATGCAGGTAGGCCTGGATATTTTTGTGGATGTCGAATTTATGCCTGCCCAGCCAGAATTTCACGAAAGTTTCCTGTACCAGGTCTTCCGCTACCGTTTTCAGGCCTGTTTTCCGGATGGCGGTATGCACCAGGATCCGCACATGCCGTCGGTACAACTCCCTGAACGCCAGCTCCTCGTTGTTTTCACAGATCAACGTCATCAATGCTTCCTCGGAATAGCTGCTGTAAAGGTGGTTCACGGATGTACTGATCTTGATGAAATGTTTCCCAGAAATATACCCGCAAAAGCGAAAGACTTCTATAATTTAATGATATTATCCATGATAAATTATCGGTTTTAATTACGTTCTGATAGCGAAGTCCAACGCACAAAGGGGTCTATCTCTTATTCACCCCAGAGGTGATACACGGATAATTGTTTTTTATCTGAACTGAGCACGATGTAGCCGTTAACCCTTGTCTCACGCACGTTACCTGGCTCCACCGCGATCCAATTTGTTTTGAATCTGTGAACCACAATTTCCGATTCGATCCATCTTGGAAAGGCAGTTAAGGTAATGTCATCATCCGTAAAATCCGTGTAGGCAAATGGGAAGACTGGTTCACCTGAAACCCACGTACTGACCGTATCGGCGGGAACTTTGATTGCATCTACATATTTCCAACCATTTTGGGATGCAAATGCGAACAAATCCTTTTCCGAGAATACCGACCCCCCGGTCAATTTCCAGTACATCGCAGTAGTCCCACCAAAAGGACCTGCATCGGAAACGTTTGCCAGACAAAATTGAGGCATGAAGCCCCCCCAAAAACCGGCCGGTCGCAAACGTTGGCAGCTTGTGGCATGAAGTAACAATGTTGTAAGAATTAGTAGATTACGCATTAACCTAATGGGTGTAATTGATCCTGGAAATTTTCATTGCTCTGATTCGGAACGAGAAATTTGCTGATTGAGGACAACGACGACCTAACGAGCCTGATCATTACAAGATCGGCTTGTCTCACGTTGTGGAAACCGCAGCCAGGGCGAATGCTTATCCCGAATGGCTTAGAAGCGACTTTCCGCTGTCACCCAATTCGATTCCCCGAGGTAGTTCTGGTTCAATCTGCTGATCAGGATTTCCCTGAACTCATTGCGGTTGATCGCCTTACAATCCGGTCTGAGCTTAAAGTAGTGATTAGCAGCCATGGTCCTGGCCAGATCACCGACCGTTTTCATTTGCAATTTCTTTCCGAATTTCCACGCGAGCTGGTACACGAATATGCTCACCAAAAACAACGGACCGAACAGCTTCCATTCGACAAACACGCCGATCAGTGAAAACACGCTAATCAACGTGAGCCCGGCCTCAACGACAAACGGTGGGCGTAGCACGTCCAGTTTCAGTCCAAGATTTGCTTCAAACTGAGCGAATTTTGAAATTCTGTGCTCATGCGGAATGATATCCTCCAATTCAGTCCGGAGTGTAACAATACCCTGGTAACCCATGTCGGCAATGGCAGCACGAAGTTTATAAAAAGCGCTTTGCGTTGTACAGAAACCATCGTGCTCAAGCGGAATTCTCCATGTCACGTGATCGAAGACTTCACCTAATGTGGTCATATTTAAAAACTCTGCGTCTTCAAACCGGATATTGAATTCCTGTTCTATGGCCGCCAGCAAGTCGTCGATATCCTCGCAATGCGTGCTATCCAATCGCAATGCTTTCATATTCCGTTTGAGATGTCCCCAAAAATAGACAATTTACACCCAATGCAAATAGCGTCTGCCATTCCGCTCAACGTACCCAAACCAATTCTTTACCTATATTTTATGACCGGACTCGAACTCCTTATTCACCAAAACGCCAACGCTTACGAATGGACCAACAAACTGGTCGAAACTATCCCGTTCGAAAAATGGGAGATCATCCCCGACACTGTGGAGTCGAGCATAGCCTGGCAAGTCGGGCATTTGATCGTCAGTCATTACTTCCATTCCATTATGGTCATCCGCGGGCATCAGATGGACATGCTCCGGCAAATGCCCATTAAGGATTACAGCGACCTGTTCACTATCTCCTTCGCCGAACAGTCTGTGGGAAAATTCAACCCGCCGCAACTGCTGGCCGACCTGAAAACGATACAACAGAAGTCACTCTCCATCCTGGCGACCCTCACACCCGCGGAACTCAATAACCCATTGGAACCAACCCCTACTCCGCACCCCATTGCCAAAACCAAGTTCGAAGCCATCGACTGGAACACCAAACACACCATGTACCACTGCGGACAGATCGGGATTTTGCGGAGGATTGTCGATAAGCGGTTTGATTTCGGGCTGAGGATGAGGTGAATGCAAGATTGCGTGCCCACTTACCTGAACGCCCGCACACAAATATTCAGATAATCCATGCGCTTACTCCTCAAATACCTCCGCCCCCACTACCCGCTCATTGCCTTCGCATTGGTGCTGGCGGGAATCTCCCAGCTGCTAACGCTGATCGATCCGGTGATCTTCGGCAAGATCATCGATCAGTATGGCGTAAACCGGCAACAGCTCACGGAGCAGGAACTAATCCACGGTGTACTGAAATGGCTGTTGTTGGCGTTGGGCATTTCGGTGCTGGCGCGCCTCTGCAAGGCGGGGCAGGATTATGTGATGCGGAAGGCCGTGGCACGGTTCGGAATGTTTATTTTCAATGATGGTTTGAAACAAACGTTGCGGCTCTCGTTCCAGGAGTTTGAGGAGAGCCGCAGTGGGACTACACTTTCGGTGCTGCAAAAAGTAAAGACGGATGCGGAGCGGTTTATCAACTCCTTCATCAATGTGCTGTTTACTTCGCTGGTGGGTGTCGGGTTCCTGGTGTGGTACAGTATCAACCGCAACTGGCTGCTGGTGCCGGTATTTTTTGTCGGTGTGCTGCTGCTGGGATCGCTGACGGGCCTGGTTTCGAAGCGCATCAAAGGCATTCAGCGGTCTATCAACCGGCAAACCGAGCGACAGGCGGGTGTGATCACCGAAAGTCTCCGGAACATCGAGCTTGTGAAAAGCCTCGGGCTCACATTTCCCGAGATCAGGCGCCTCAATGCGCTGACTGCCGGGATTTTCGAGCTGGAAATGCAGAAAGCGCGAAAGGTCAGCATGCTGTCGTTCCTGCAAGGAAATATGCTCAACCTGCTGAAACAATCGATCCTTTTTATTCTGCTCTGGCTGATTTTTCGTAAAGTATTGAGTACCGGCGAGCTCATTGCGATGCAGTTTATCTCAACGGCCATCTTCACGCCTTTGCAGGAACTCGGTAATATGATCATCCTCTACAGGGAGGCCGATGCTTCGCTGAAAACTTTCGACCTCCTGATGCAGAAGCCGGTCGAAAAGCGGCCGGAGGACTCCATTGAACTGGGAAAACTGGAAAGCCTGCGTTTCCGCCACATTATTTTCAGGCATAAAACAGCGGGGTACAATGCCATCGACGACATCTCCTTCCAGGTACAGATCGGACAAACGATCGCGTTCGCGGGTCCTTCGGGTTCGGGCAAATCGACGCTCGTGAAACTGCTCGTGGGCCTGTACACGCCCGTAAGCGGGGATATTTACTTCAACGAAACCCCGGCCACGCAAATTCGCTATAATCCATTGCGGAGGCAGATCGGATTTGTAACGCAGGACACACAGCTCTATGCAGGCACGATCCGCGACAATCTGCTGCTCGTCAAGCCCGGAGCTACGGAGGACGAGCTGACGGAGGCATTGCGCAAAGCGTCAGCGCTGGGCCTGGTCGCGAAAGCTTCTCACGGACTGGACACGGTGCTGGGTGAAAACGGCATGAAACTCTCCGGCGGCGAAAAGCAGCGCCTGTCCATTGCCCGCGCATTGCTCCGGCAGCCGCAGCTTCTGATTTTCGACGAGGCGACCTCCGCGCTCGACTCCCTTACCGAAGAGGAAATTACCGCTACAATCCGGGACATTTCGGCCAACCGGCAGCAAATGACCATCCTCATTGCCCACCGCCTCTCCACGATCATGCACGCGGATATCATTTATGTACTGGAAAAAGGCAAAATCTCCGAATCCGGCTCGCATCAGCAATTGCTGGAACAGAAAGGACTCTACTATTCCATATGGCGGCAACAGGTGGGCGAGCGGCGCCCCACCATCACTTTATCTTGAGATAGGGTCTGACAAATATGTTTCCGGCAAACGGCTTTTCATATACTGAAGTGGTCGCGTCCCGCACACTTCCAGGAAGGAGTTGCTGAAAGCCGCCAGACTCTCGTAGCCCGTCGCCATCGCCAGGTCGGAGACATTGTATGTCCCTTCTTCGATGTGTTCAAGTGCCTTCATGATCCTGGCAATCTTGCAGTAGACTGAAAAAGACACACGCAGATTTTGGGTAAACAGCCGTGTCAGAGTCCGCACGGACATGCCATGATCCCGTGCAAGCTCCTGAATGGATACTTTTTTGTGTAAACGTTTTTGAATGCTGTCCAACACCGGTGCCAGCCTGTTGTGGGCGGTCGATGGCAGGAAAGCCGGAATGCGTTGCGACAGCTCCGATGGCAGCAGATCCTGCATGGCTTGCAGAAAAGTGTGCACTTCGCGGCGGTCCTGCCCGGCCAGATGCCATTGTCCGGTATGCCGGATCATTTCGCGCATGAGGCCCGATACGGGAAATACCGCCAGTTCATCTTTCAAATCGGGTGACCATACCGGAGGAAAACAAACCGCACGCATTTGCAGATGCGGGCTGTCCGACCACATTTCGTGCAACGTCCCAGGAGGGATCCACACGGCATAGCGGCCAGGAACGAGTAACTTCCTGCCCGCAGCGTTCAAATGGATGCAGCCCTGCTCCGCATACACCAGCTCACCGTATGCATGAGAATGCCAGTCGGTATGGAAGCGGCCCAATTCCTGGTGGTATATCACAAATGGCTCCTCCGGATTTGCGGTGAGAGAAGAACAGCTTACAAATTGTCGGGGCATGGCCGTTTGGAGCAAATATTAGTCCTGTTAGGATAATTTTCCCAAAATAGGCACATCTAATTTTGCCTCCAAAACTAATTATACCATGATGCAATCATTTGAACAGAACATCGCATTGATCCACCACTTTTTCGAAGCCTACGCCAGCGAGGACCATGCCGCTATCGGAAACATCCTTTCTCCTGATATTCGCTGGTCGATCCCCGGCCGGCATCCGCTCAGCGGGGTCAAGAAAGGCATTCCGGAAGTACTGGAATACTTTGCACAGCTTGGAAAAGCCGAATTCCGGGCCAGCCCGATCGTGATGGGCGCCAACGAGCATTACGTTATAGATTGCCACCTCAATTGGAGCACCAACCCGGATTACCCCGCATTCAAGGGAATGTCATGCCTGCTTTGGAAAATAGAGGACGGACGAATCACCGAGGTGTACAACTTCCCCGAGAATCAGCACGAGGTGGATGGATTCTTTTCTGGTTTTGAATGATTGGCATCACTCATAAAGCGCCGCCATACGTTTCCGGAAATCCTCCGGTGCGTAGCCGGTTTGTTTACCGAAGAAACGGGTGAAATATGCCGGTTCCGAGAAACCGAGTTCATAGCTGATTTCTTTGATGGGTTTGCCGAAGTATCCTATTTCACGCTTGGCTTCGAGCACAAGGCGGTCGTTGATCATCTGACTGATGGTTTTCCCGAAGGACTCCCGCGTGAGCTCATTCAGGCGTTTGGCACTCAATGAGAGCTCATTGGCATAAAAATCCGCCTTGCGCTGCCTGCGGTAATTGGTTTCGATGGATTCGACGAGCATTTGCATGCGCGGATCGCGCGGGGAAATATCGCCGGTTTCCTTTTGCAGCTCTATGCAATGCAAAAACCAGCTCCGCAGGTAGGATTCCAGTATCGCCGGCCGCTGCGCTTCCAAATATTCAATGCGGATCAGGTCCATGAGTGTATTCAGGACGGGAATGCGGCAGTCGGGAACGGTGACTGAAAAACTGGTGGAATATTGAAAAAGCTTGAAAATATCATTGCCGATCAGCCGCTCGAAAAAGTCCTTTGAAAGCGCCATCAGGAAACCGTGTTTGTCGCGCTGGTCCATGCTGTGCACCTGGTCGGGCAGCAGCAGAAAGACCTGGTTGCCGGCAATGGGGTATTTATTGAAATCGATGTAATGCGACTGCCTGGGTTTGACCTGGGTAAACCACAGCACCTCATAAAAATCGTGGCGATGAACACCGTTAAAAAAATGTTCATCGCCATCTTCGATCGTCGTCACAGCAAAAAAGGCATCCCCCATGTCGTGCAGCGGAAAATCGTTCGCCTGCATTTCACGCGGTTGTTCCTGTTTTGATCTGCTACTTCTGTACTCCATATCTCTTGTCATTCTCAGCTCGCCTGTGCCGCGTCTATTATCGACAATCGCCGGGCCGCTATTGTTCCGTAACCGGGGCTTTTTTAGCCGCCGATGGCTGAAACTTCTGCCTGGGTGTTGTCCCCGTCGAAACCGCTCTGCCAACGGATTTCCCGGTTTTGCCCTGCCGCCCCTTTTTCTTGCCAAAACCTTTGCGTCCCCACCAAACCAGGAAACCGGTCACGGGCAGGCTCGCACCTATGAGGCTGGCGAGAAATGCGAGTACCTTTCCGGGGAAACCCAAAATACTACCCACGTGGATATCGTAGTTCATCTTTCGGAGCTTTGTCCCGAATCCTGCCTGGCCGAAACGCGCGCCGTACACTTTATCGCGCGGCAGCTCTTTCACAGTATGCTGGTCGAATGTGTAGCCGATATTGTTATAAAATTGTCCGCTGTTGGGATAAACAGTTACGAAAATGGGTGAAGACGCCTTTTTAACATCAGGAAAGGAGTAATAGAAACCCTCCGATTTCGGATGCCGGGTGATCACCTTGTTCCAGGCTTTGTCGATGGCCTGCTCCGGAGAGAAGAATTTTCCGGCCATCAGCGAATCCGATCCCGCTTCCCGGTTGCGGCCCGGCAGCGGGTCACCACCGGATGTTACCCAGTAAAGCCCCTCGCTGTACCATTTGATCCCGTACACCATGCCGGTCATGGCAATGGCGAGCAGCAAAAGAAGCGAATAAAAGCCGAGTACATTGTGCAGATCCAGGTTGACCCGCTTGAAAGAGCCATTCCATTTAATTTTGAAGCTCTTATCGACAGTGCTTCGGCTCCATTTTTTCGGGTACCACCAAACCAGTCCGGTAATAAGCAACACCACAAACACGAGCGTGCCGTAATTGACGATCGGCCGGCCGATTTCAAATGGCATCCATAAGAACCGGTGGCCATTGAGTACCCACCGAAAAAAGTCGGTTTCGCCTTTTTGATGGATCTTTCTACTGACCACATCACCCGTATAGGGGTTCACTTTAATGGTTGCGCTCGGGCCGCGGCGTTCTCCCAGCCCCACATAAATCGCCCTGCCCTGCTGATAGGTCGCATAAGAAACTTTCATTCCCGGGTATTCCGCTTCCGCGATCTGCATCAGTTGGGAAGGCATGATCACCGGCTTGTTCTGCCTCTCGATGCGCGTTGCAGGTTCGAGCATCGCGGTGATCTCCTCGTTGAAAACCCAGATACAGCCGGTCACGCAAACGATGAAAACAATAATCCCCGAAATAAGGCCCAGCCAGAGATGCAGCCAGTTGTTAATTTTTCTAAAACTTGACATAGGACGCTGTTTCAAAACAAATCCCCGCTCGGCCCGTTGATGGGCGGCGGGGTTTGTAGTACTTCTAAACCCAAACTATTTGACCTTAACAATAGCGGTAATTGCCCCGCCTTCGACTTTCAAACCCTGCCTGGCTACGGCTGTGGCGATATCCACTGTGTAGACCCAGCTTCCGGCGTCGGTGTTTACACCTACAAAAACACTCTTTTTGTCATCGCTGATCGTATTGTTGTTATAAGATGCCGACGAGGACGCGATCACGTCCGGAACGCCGGTTACCCATGCGAATGTCTGATTGTAAGCATCTGCGATAGCCAGCTTCTTCGCACCCGTTGCCGTATTGACGGTTCCGAACATGTACAGGAGGAATTTGCCGCCGCCCAGATAGGTCTGGTTGGCAATTTTATACCCCCCCGATTTTTCCTGAACATTGAAGAAATAGCTCTGATCGAACTCGGTAGTTCCTTTTTTGATGCGGACAAATGCGGAAGGTTTGGTAGTGGTAGCAACGCCGCTGTTGGTAGCCGATGCAGGCGAGAAAGCGTATACATCGCCGTTTTCGTCCACCGACAAACCATTGTTGAAATAGGCTCCGATGAAGCTGGTACGGTTGTCTTTAATCACTTTTTCAAGTGTCATGGACGGATAGGAAAAAACAGCGATCCAGCTGCTATCGGGATAAGCGGTCCCGAATACATCCGGTGCGGCACCTTTGATGCTCATGTAGGGAGCAAAAACCTTGTCACCCACCTGCGTAGCCCAGGTAAAGTGGGCACGCTCGCCATTGCCCGCGAGTTTCACGATGTTGACCTGCCCTTCCGCTACGATTTTAGACTGGTCGGCATTGATCCGGAACCAGGAAGCGCTCTCATTACCGCTTCTAGGCACCTTGATAGTGAGGATATCGTCGCCCGACGGTGCAAAAACCTGCACGGTTTCGCTCTGGAAGTCGGAAGTTTTGACCAGTCCGCCTTTTTCATCCAATGCATAGGTCGTAACCGCACCGGGGTTGCCCTGGCCGTACAACAGGCTGAAAAACTTGCCTTTGTGCGTCAGGTAGTAGCGATAGGAACCATCCTGTTCGATACCCTGGCCCACGGTGCTGATCGTTCCCTGGCTAAGATCGCTGGTAGTGAGCAGGTAATCCGCTACGCCTTGTGAGCCTACCGGTGCCGATGCGACTACATACCGCGACTGTGTGCCGGTACCCGGTTCAGGGGTTGGCGTATTGTTATCGTCGTCGCTGCTGCACGCACCCAGGGCTACACCCATTCCCACTACTAAAAACCACTTCAAATATGACTTTTTCATTTTCTGATTTTGATTGGATTATTGAATTGATAAGAATTATTTACTGATGAAATAGCGTAATTTGACATAGAAACCCCTGCTAGGCTTTTGCAAACTGAAATTGTCATAGAGTTTCGAGTCGAACAGGTTTTTGCATTCCAGCGAGACGTTATATTTCCCATCGGCCATTGCATATACCACATTCACATCATGGCTCAGCTGCTGCGGAATGTCGAGCTTGTCGCTGCCCAGGCTCGGCCAGTAGAGGTAGTAGGCGTGTACGTAAAGCAGGTTGTAGCCGAATGTCAGGGTGTTGCCTTTCCTGCCCAGGTCTTTGAGAAATACCGCCGCATCGGCATTACCGAACATGAACGGCATGTTGGGAATGCGGTCCCGGTAGAGCGGGCTTTCGGTCGTGTAGCCGTCTTCAAACCGCGTATTGTTGCGCAGGTCCTGGTAGGTCAGGTTTACGCCGGCGGTCAGCAGCTGTCGGAACGAATAGCGTACTTCCCCATCCACCCCGAAGTTGGTCACATCGGCCAGATTGTCCATCACCTGCTTGGTCTGGTTTGCATTTAACTTAGGGCGGATAAAACCCTGCGCATCGCGGTACAGCACATTGGCATCGACGCTGAACCGGTGGATCCGGTTGATATGACCCTGGTAACTGAAACCGAGGTTATAGTTGTTACTCGTTTCAGGGTTCAGATTGATGTTCCCTTCCAGGTTCAGCAGATCACCAAAGAGCTCATCGGTTTCCGGCAAACGGTAACTTTTTTCAAATGAGCCTTTTAACTGAAAATTCTTAAACAAGAAGTACGTAGAAGCAATGCCGTAGCCCAGCTTTTTGAAACTGTTTTTCTGCACGAGAAAGGCTTCGTCGCCCCAGTTGCCGGTCGGGTTGTAGGAGACGGAATATTTGTTGCGCTGAGAGAAATGTTTGATGAATGCAGAGGTATTCCATCGTTCGCTGTAATCGAATTTATAACCTAATCCCAATACATTTTTGGCATTAATCCGCGGTTGCTCATACTTGGCGGCGTCCGGAAACAGCTCGTCCTCCCCTCTCCGGTTGAAGGTATTGTAGACATTGTTGATGGTCACCGAATGCCGGGGATCAAGCTGGTAGGTCACATTGGCCGTGGCCAGACCGTTGTTGTTGCGGAATTTGTACAGCGACCGTTCGCGCTCGCTTCCTTTGCCTTCATATTGTTTGAACTGCTGAAACCAGTTGTAACGGCGGTACACCGTATCCACATTCTGTTCCTGGCCCAGGTTGTAATTGGCAGATACATTGACATTCAAGCCTTTCACAAACAAGTCCTTCTTCTGGTATTTCAAACTCGGCATTACGATATTGCCTTTGCGGTGCCATTGTCCGAAGACGCTCACCATCCGCGCACCGGTCTGGATTTCGGCCTTGTTCTTGCCGAGGGTAATACCCACCAGCAGGCGGTCGGCAAACTTTTTACCCACTACGCCCACCTGGGCGATCACCGTCTCATTGTGATAGGTATCGTGGAAACGTCTCAGCCGCTGGTTCCGGAAATACTCGCCGGTATGCACATCCGCGACGTCTACATTGATCCAGTAATTGTTGTCTGAATAGTTCTGAAAAGCATTCACTTGCGCCGTAAAGCCCGATTTACCGGTAAAACCCGCATTGATCGCCGTCCGGTGCGTGTTGAACGAACCGTAAGAGTAGGAAGCATCCAGGTAGCTGTTCTGCCGGGTGTTGGTCACGATGTTCACGGCCCCGCCCAAAGCGTCAGACCCGAGCCAGATCGGCACTACGCCCTTATACACCTCCACGCGCTCCGCAAGGTTGATCGGTATGTTGTTCAGCTGGAATGAGGAGCCAAAATTGTCCATTGGCACACCGTCCAGGAAGAATTTTACCTGCCGACCGGTGAAGCCATTAAGCGAAAAATTCATATTCGACCCTACTCCGCCGCTCTCCCGTACACGCACACCCGACACGCGGTCGAGGGCATGGGAAAGGTCCAGCGTCGAGTTTTGCAGCTTTTTGGCATCAATCGCCGTGACATTGTAGGCCTGCCGGTTGATCTCCTTCGTTTCGGTGCGGCCGATTACCGATACCGATTCCAGCTCCCGGGTTTCGGACACAAGCCTGAAATTGAGTTTGGCATGTTCCCCCGCTTTCAGGCTGATCTGCCGGGACTGCGTCTGATAACCCATAAAAGAGATCAGCAACTGATACGAGCCGGGATGGAGGTGTTCGAGGGTGTACTTGCCATCGGGGTTGGTGAATGTGCCGTGCGATGTCCCTTTCAGACTCACCGAGGCACCGGGAAGCGTTTCGCCATCCTCCGCCCTGACGTGCCCCGATAATGTAACATCCGCCTGCTGGGCAAAGGCGACGAATGACAAGGCACAAAGAAGCCCTGTATGCAGAATTTTGCTAATTTGCATTGCTTTAAATGTTTCAGCGTTTACAAGTAATGCGCCCTGGCGCAGCAAGCCGGGTGGGTTCCAGCCATCCGGCTTTTTACTTCAATTTTATATCGGTGGGATGTGGGAGAATGTCAGATCATACTTCGTTTCTTTTTGAGGGTTTGTACGTTATTGTAGACTGATAGTAGCGTAACGGACCAGTCAACCGAACAGGACTTTTCTTACAACTTCTTGGCCTATTTTTATTAATAAATAGACTCATTCTAAATAGTGGCACAAAAGTAGGCCCTCTACCACAGTTCTGCTTACACAATTTGCCGGTTTAGCTGGACAATCTGCACATTTGCCCATTATCCCGGGATTCCGCAGTCCCAAGCGTTCATCGGCAGTGCTTTATGATCAAAATAGTGCAATAGTTTATCAATTTTCGGTAAAGGTTACAACCTTTAATCCCCCTTCTGCATCCATTCCCGGAAGCCTGGTCGATTTGCCGTCTTCCTGCAACGTCCTCTTGATTACAGAATATTAGGAAAAAATTAGAATATGCCAACAGCCCGGTTTTGCATTTTTCATTGGTCTGCCACCCTATATATTTGGACCAAAACCCACGCTCTAACAAATTATTTTGAATGAAACGACTCTCCGGTTTCTTCTCCCGCGAGAACATAATCCTCGGCGTGTACCTCCTGCTCAGCGTCATTATCGGTGTTCAGCATTACGCCGGAGGCCCTCTCAAATACAACAATTTCCAGATTTTCCGGGCGGCGCTCTGGCATCTCATCGGGCACAAAAACCTGCACCTCGGCTACCCCGACGAGTATTTCGACCTTTTTTTGTATAATCCCTCGTTCTGCGTCTTTTTCGCGCCGTTTTCCCTGCTGCCTACACCCATAAGCCTCATACTCTGGCTGATGTGCTGCGCAGCCGCATTATTCTACGCAGTCCGCAGCCTTCCGATCACCTACCCGCAAAAGGTTTTCTTTTGGTGGTACATATTGTTTGAACTCGTCACGTCGCTGCACGGCCAGCAAACCAACCCGCTCATTGCTGCGCTGGGTCTGTTCACATTTACTTTTTTTGAAAAAGACAAACTAAAATGGGCCGCGCTATTCCCTTTGCTGGCATTCTGCATCAAAGGCTACGGACTGATTTACGCCGGTTTGTTTCTATTTTATCCCAACAAAAGCCGTTACATCGCCTGGTCTTTGCTTTGGGGTGTGGTCCTTGCCGTGCTCCCGCTTCCTTTGACCGGGCTGGATTATTTTACCCAGATCTATAAGGACTGGTACACCATTCTCGTCGAAGACCACCAGGTAAACTACGGTTTCTCGATCATGGGACTGATCAAGATCGGATTCCCAGCCTTTTCGCCCGACGACGTGACGAAAGTACAACTGGCAGGACTCGTACTGTTCGGCATAACGTGGCTCCTGGCCTTTATCCGCAACCAGTACCGGACCTTAGAGCAACGTTTGCTGCTGTTGGCCTATGCATCGCTCTGGGTAATCGTGTTCAACCACGCCGCCGAATCGCCTACTTATGTGATCGCCATTCCGGGCGTGGTGCTCTTCCACATCGTGAACCGACAGCGTATGGCGCCATGGTCGACGGTGTTGATCGTGCTCGTGTTTGTGTTTTGCATTCTGGCGCCGACAGACATATACCCGCCCGCGCTGCGGCGGAACTTCTTCGAGCCCTACCTGATCAAAGTGATCCCATGCGTGCTCGTCTGGGTCGTTCTTCAAATACAATTACTACTTCATCAACAACATGAAAACCCATGAACTGCCGGGAATCAGCATCGTGCTTCCCTGCTACAATCCCGCGCCCGGATGGTGCGAGACGCTTCAGGCGTGCATCAGCGAGCTTGGCGAAAAACTGCCCGGAACCACCATCGAGTACATTATTTCCAATGACGGCTCTACCCGACTCGACCGCGCCGAACTCGCGAGCCTGGACCTGATACCGAATGTCGTGTTCCTCGACAACCCTGTCAACGAAGGCAAGGGCTCGGCAATCCGCAAGGGAACAGTGCGCGCCGGCGGGCGCTTTATTATCTACACCGATATCGATTTCCCGTTCGGTACCCAGCCCGTCGTCGAAATGGTGGAGATATTCAACCGGAACCCCGAATGCTGGTTTGTATATGGCAACCGCAGTAGTGCGTATTTCAAAAAACTGCCCTTAAAGCGGCGACTATTTTCAAAGGGACTGCAATGGATGAACCGACTGCTGCTGAACCGGCACATTACCGACACTCAGGCGGGTATCAAGGGCATGCGGCGTGAAATACTCCCTGAAATCCAGGGAACCAAAACCAATACATTTGTCTTTGAAGTAGAACTGATCCGCAAGCTGATCAGGAAGGGCATCGGCATCGAAAAAGTAGAGGTCTGTCCCAAATCGACCATCGTATTTACTGATTTCAGCATGAAGGTACTTTTCAGAGAAGCCGTCAGCTTTGCACGGATCACAATCATGAGCGCAATATGGAGCGATCTTTCGTAATGCTGACCTTTGACCTGGAAGAATTTGACATTCCGGAAGAGTATGGGCAAAAAGTTTCGGATCACGACCAGATGCAGGTGACCCTTGCAGGCATGGAACGGGTTATGGCTGTTCTGGACAAACATCAGGTACCTGCAACTTTTTTTACGACCGGCCATTTCGCCCGCAGAAACCCGGAGCTGGTCCGCTATCTGGCTCAAAAACATGAAATTGCCTCGCACGCACTCTATCATTCCCCCGGCCACGAGTTTCGGATTACGGATATTCTGGAATCCAAAAAAATACTCGAAGCCGTGAGCGGTCAAACCATTTCCGGCTTCCGGATGCCCCGTTTACGGCCATTCGATGTCTATGCGTTAAGGCAATGGGGATTTCTGTATGACTCGTCCATTAATCCCACCTGGCTGCCAGGTCGTTACAACCTCCTCGGCAGAAATCCACTGCCAGGCATCGAAAACGGGCTGATCGAACTTCCCTGCTCCACGACGCCTTATCTCCGGTTTCCCTTATTCTGGCTATCGTTCAAGAACCTGCCAACCGCGTGGTACAACGCATTGTGCCGCTTTACTCTGAAAAAGAGGAAAAACCTGATGCTTTATTTTCACCCGTGGGAGTTTGCCGACATAGGCGGGTATCAGTTGCCCGGGTATGTCAAAAAGCCCGATGGTGCGCGGCTGGCGGCTAAACTGGACAGGCTTATTCAAAATTTATTCACGCAAAATGCGGTTTTTATAACATCCAGGGCATTTTGTGAACGGGTTTTGTCAGAAAAGGCTGTTGATTAACAGCCGCAGGGCGGCTTCCTGTTTATAAAAACGACCGATCTCCAATAATGCATTTGGCACCGCAGGTGCCTCCTTGCTCGTGAGGAGGCACCTGCGGTGCCAAATGCATTATTCACCCACGCTTTGTTCCAAACAGCGTGCTTCGCCGAGCGTGGCTTGAACCTGTTTCCTAAACAATTTCCAAATGGAAACCCGTCACTGGCCGTGTTTCACTAAGCATCTTCGGGGCCTGATTGCTACCTGCAATGACGCCATCTCTTCCTCTGATCTCGATCTCCACGTTTTTGTAATCGGCATCGAGCAAGCTTTTGCTCAGTTCGCCCTCCGGATGCGGAAGCTGGAAAAATGCCTTTACTTCCAGATGGGTCTGGCAGTTGGCACAATACTGTACATCCCACCGGCTCAAAACAGCCTCGGTACCCAAATGCAGGCGTTCACCTTTGTAGGTCAGGAATGCGGAAACCATGAATGATCCGCGGATCGGTGCCCGGTTGATACGGCTCACCTTGATGGTGCGGGCCGGAATAGCAGGCGTTACCGCCAGTGCATTGACCTTCGCATGGCTATCGAGCGAGCCCGGACCATAGGTAAAGCCAAACTGGGTTTCAATGTTGATACAGTCCAGAGAGGTAAAGGTCCGTTCCACTCCGTTTTCTACTTTCCTGAATGGAGCCAACGGGCTTTCCAGCGAGAGCCAGGAGTTGGGGGCCATCCCCGGCGTCGGTCCCTGGCTGTCGACCGTGTTGGTTCCGGGATATTCCGGTATAATTTCAAGATGATCGGTAAAACCGTGTTTCTTCTGCCAAAGCCAGAAAACGCGGTCGACGTTGCAATGGTGGAAATAGAAGATCGGGTCCAGCCCGGCGGTGTCGTTTTCACCCATATCACCATTGGAACCGTCGATCGGCGAACGGTCGTAACCCGGAACATCGCAACCGCCCACGGCCAGGTGGATGCTGTTATGAGGCGATTCCAGGGGAACAACGATCTTATAGGGGTCATTTTTAATGGGTTGCCCGGTGTTCGGATCGATCGTCTGACGGTCGGAGTTCCATTGCCCGGCCGAAGTCGTATTGGAAAAAACAGTGTAATTAGGCGCGTCAAGGCAGTCCTTGAATTTCTTGGCAACATTGGTCGGGATCATCTTGCCATCTACCGTAATATGTGACCCCAACCAGTTTTTGACGTTTTGATTCAGAATGCCGACGTTGGTGGTGTAGTCCGGAAACTGGGCATTGTGCGCTTTGGTATTCGCAATGTCTTGTGCGGTCCCTACCAGTCCCGACAATGGATAGCGAACCGTCTCATACCCCAACGGTTTGGAGTAATTGGGATTATCGCCATTGATGGAATCCGTAATATTCTTTGGAAAAATAAACGAGCGCAGCGGGTTGGGGATCGTCTGGCCATCCAGTTCGAAATTCTCAGCCGTCAGCGACCAGGGTATCCCGTTATTGATCGATTCGTCACTGGTTTCGTCCCAGAAAGGCAGCATCACTTCTTCGCATCCGGCGATGCTCTGTAATGCCTCTTCCAGTTTCACGAGGTACACGCGGTGCCAGGTCGGGAACAGGACGTTGCCGTGGTTGCAATAGCCTCCCCAATAGGCACTGCTACCCCAGCCCGCACCGCGAAACGGCTCACCATGGAAGCCGCCAAGTTTAAAAAATGACTTCTCATCATCCGGCGGAAGCGCTTTGATTCCCTTCCAGGCACGCATCAGATCTTCCAGCGGTTTTTTATTTCCATTTGCATATTCATTTTCCAATTCGACAAGCGAGCGTCTTACACGAAGATTAGGTTGGTTTGACATCATTTTGTTGAGATTTGATTTATACTTTAATAAAACGGATTTGAAAAAAGCTATTCAATAATGAACCGGAAACAATGCAGGCAATTCCGGCAATCAGTACCCATTCCTGCAACGGAAAGTAAGTGCGACCTACGACAATCGATAATGACCCGAGCAAACTCAATACAAAAGGCACGTAGCCATGCCGGGCTGTTCTTTTCCATAACATCACGAGGTGAAATGCAAGCAGAACCATCAATGCAGGCAGCAACCAACCCATATAGGGGAGTTTTGCAAGCCCTACACTTCCGAACATACTCATGTAAACCGCCCAGCAAAACGGGCACTTCGGAAAGAATGCGATCAGGACACTCATTAAAATCGATGGCACTGCTTTCGCGGTAGTCGTCACTTTCCCCGCGGTAGACGGGACATGCTGGTCCTGTACTGCACTCCCGCAGTTACAGGATACCGCTCCTGCTTTCTTTTCCATTTCGAAAAGAAACCAGGATCAGGAAACAGGTGGTTGCAGCACCGCGTAAAAAGAGCAAACCACGCCTGCCGGGCTCGTTCCGCCCTGCCCGTCGGGATGGGGAATGGCGCGCGTGACGCTACCCACCAGCGCGGGTACCTGCTTTACGCCATTAGGTATATACGGCACAAGATAGCACAGGTAGTCGTAAACCCAGGGCGCGCCGCTGACGACTCCGGAGCCCTGAAACCAGAGTGTGGCTGGGCTTCCGGACTGGATAGAACCTTTCAGTTCCAGTTCCCAACCGGTATCATAGATCTTTCCGGTCAACCGGCCGGCCGGGGTCGTTTCGATAAGGAGGTTTCCCCTTCCGAATTCCAGTGAATTGAAATCAACCGAGAGATCGGGATTGTTGAGCAGGCTCCGGTAAGTCCAGAGACCTGAAGCAAGGCTGCCATTTGCGTTGAGCATCGTCAATACAGGATTAGTGTTTACATTAATTATTACTGTTTATTTATCCATTCATTGATAAATAGAACCGCAAATCCGGACCGCTTTTCTTCAATCAAAATACTATTGAAGCAATCCGCGCTTGCTTTTGTCTTAATTAAACCTATAATCGTGTATTAGTACTTTCAAGGAGGGAGAGGAGTAATGAAACAGATTCAATTTCTTATTCTATCCATTTCATTTTCGCTAAAAGTAGCAAAACATTTTACCAATACGCTTCCCGTTTAATAATTGCTTTCGTAATTATTAATGATTGATATTATTAATGTCATAATAATTAATGGTGGTAAAAATTCAATAATATATTCTTCTGAACGAAGGCATTCGCGATACATCCGGCCGTCAGCATTTCTTAATTCAATACATTTTTCCGGCTGGACTATCCGGTTTATTAACGAATGGTCTACCTCCGATGCGCTTTCAGCAAGTATATTTGACCTGTATCACTTAAATCGGACTTCGTATGAAATTTTCAATGATTGCTTTTAGTTCTTTCTTCGCATCGGCGGCATTCGCTCAGCACAACCATAGCCCCGCCCAACCCGCCACAGCGAAAGAACCGCTGTCCTTTGAAACGGTTCGAAACGAATGGCTCACCGATCCGGACCTGAAAGGATACAAACTCGAATCTTCGGTACTCACCATAGCCCCCGGTGCAAAGGATACCGTAAGCCACCGGCACGACTGCGACCTCTTTGGCTATGTGCTGGAAGGCGAAGTGCAGATCGGACTGGACCACAAAGCACCGGAAATCTTCAAGACCGGACAGATGTTTTTTGAAAAAAGGAATATCATTCATTCCCTCGCCGCCAACAACCTGAAAGACAAACCATCCCGTGTCCTGCTCCTCTTCCTGATCAAAGACGGCCGGAGCGGTTACACTCCCGAATACCCCGCGAAAACATCCAAAAATTAGCATTCCACTCCCCGCCACTCAACCGGGCCTGGTTGGCCCGCAAAACACGGATCTTTATCCCTTACCCCAACTGCATGTTTCCCAATACCAAAAAGCTCCATCGAATCAGCGGTGTCCTGATTGCCGTGTTCCTGCTTTTACATCTCACCAACCACCTCTTCGCCCTGGGTGGTCCCGCATTACACATCACGGTCATGAAATATTTCAGACTGGTGTACCGATTTCCACTGGTAGAGGTACTCCTGCTCACCAGCATCGCCTTCCAGATTCCAAGCGGGTTAAGGCTTGTTGCCAGGAAAGGCTTCCGAAAACAGCCATTTTACGTGATTGCGCAAACTTTGAGCGGCATTTACCTTTCGCTATTTCTGATCAATCATGTAGCTGCCGTAATGATGGCGCGCTATAAATGGCACATCGAAACCGACTTTTACTTTGCGGCCGGTGTGGCAGTCCATTACCCCGAAAAGTTATTTTTCATTCCCTACTACACCTTGTCGGTACTATGCGCCTTCCTGCACCTGGCCTGTGCGCATTATGCTCGCCGTACGGAGCTTGCGCAGGTTTCCGATAACGATCTGTTACTGATACGGTTTCAAAAAGAGGGCATGCTGATATTCGGGACAGGTATCGTGGTTACTTTCCTGATCATGGGGTCCTTAACCGGCCTGTTCTATCCATTATGAGTGAGGTGAAGTCACAAAGTTCTGCCCTCCTTGGCATATTCCTTCCGGATCTCCTGCACCAGTAGTGTTTTGCTCAACGGCTGTCCGGCAGATAACGCCTGGATTGCCGCAAGCTGGACCACATTCAGAATGGAAGCGCCTGTGAGTTCGAAGTTTGCACCCAGTTCCTCTACCGACAGATCCGGGGTTATCTCGATCGTGGAGGGTAAAGTCTGCCGCCAGAGCAGGGTACGTTCGTGCGGCGTGGGCATTACAAAATTGATCATGGCCTGAAAACGCCGGGTAAATGCGGCGTCCATGTTGTTACGGAAATTAGAAGCCAGGATTACCAGCCCCGGATAGTCCTCGATACGTTGCAGCAGGTAAGAAACCTCCTGGTTGGCATACCGGTCGTGGGAGCTTGCTACGGCCGTCCGTTTGCCAAACAATGCATCCGCTTCATCAAAAAACAGGATCCATTGCTTGTTCGCGGCTGTTTCAAAAAGAGTCTGGAGGTTTTTCTCGGTTTCGCCAATGTACTTGGAAACCACCTGCGAAAGATCGATCCGGTACACGTCCAGGTCCAGGCGTTTACCCAGCAGCGTTGCCGCCAGCGTCTTGCCCGTACCCGACGGCCCATAGAACAAGGCACGGTAACCGGGTTTCAGCCGGGCCTGCAGCGCCGGATCCTCCATTAGTTTTGTATTGTATTTCAACCAGTTATAAATCTGCTCCAACTCCCCGCGCAGCGGCTCAGACAACACCAGCTCCGGCCACTCCATAGCCGTCGAAATCAGTTGCGCCGGAAATCCGGGGCCAAATCTCGGTCTCCATTTCTGCCCGGTGGTAAAAAGTTCGATGTAATCACGGGAGATAATCAGTCGTCCGCTCGTGTCGGGCTCGCCAGCGGGCGGTTCCTCCATCACCAGCACCTGCTCTTTGAACAGCACGTTCTGCCTATCCAGAATGTGCCGCCTTACCGCCATCCTCGCAGGCAGATCCGGCCCGGCGAGCATAAACAGCACCGTATCGCCGGTAGGCAGCATACCGCGGTACGCCTCGCCCCTGGTTCCTCCAAATTCGGGAAACTCGCTGTCTTTGGGTACGAATTGCCGGATGATGGCATCATAAAAGTTGGGGTGCAAATGCGGTGCCAGCGCGATCATGAGCGTCAGGTACTCCTCTACCGACAATTCCCATTCGCTTAGTTTGTTGAACAAAGGTGAATCGTCGTCATAAAGCTGCATATCGGCCATTTTGAAGGCTCCTTTACCAAAATGCTCCCGCAGCCTGCCTTCCAGCACCTGCCTTACCTGCGCCAGGCCAAGGGTAAGGTTGGATTGAGTCCTGCCGGTATCGGCCAGGGTCATGCTCGGCTGATCTTCCGGCGCCGGTGCGAGTGCCGGAGGTGTTTCCGGTTCCGTTTCTTCGTCTTTCATACCAAGCCAGTTTCGGAGGTTGTTCAGTGCAGAAGCCATCTCATCAATTTTAATACAATAGAAAACCTTCGCGTGTGCCGATCAGCAGGAACCCGCTGAGAGGAAATGCTTCCATACAGGAAATGGCATAAGGACCGATATCTTTGGGTGCGCGCGATGCTTCGGCCAGCCAGGTCGCAGTGCGGTACACCAGGCGGCTACCGGCCAGTTCACCTGCTACGAAGCATTGGTCATTTTCCCCCCACCCCAGTTTTGAGAAGTAGTCGGGCAACTGTACTGCTTTTGTTTTCTCTCCCGTGTCAGAATCCCATTTGTGCAGGTAGCATTTCGGCTCTGCATCTTCCAAAGCAGCAAATGCACCATCCAGCCCGGGCACGAGATCCGTAAATCGCCCCGCCTGTGCAGCATGGAGAACGACCTCGGCTACATACCGGGCACTCGTTTTCTGCCATCGCATCAGCTGGCTTCCCGCAGTGCTCAGGATCGCTTCGCCGTCTGCCGTGAAACGCACGGCCGTCCGACCGCTATCGTCGTACACATCAGGGTCGAGTGTCTGGCTTTTCCAACTTCCCGTGTCGATGAGCGTCAGGGTAGGTTCATACTGGCCGAGGCATATACGCTTTCCATCGGGCGACCAGGCAGCGGTGCCAAATCCCGGCGCCTGTGTCGTGATCGTTTTCACCGGACCGTTATCCACGTCCATAATCATCACTTTCCCCGCTTTCAGGCCCGCGCAAATGCGGCTACCATCCGGCGAAAAAGCCACGCATTCCACGGTTCCGGATATTGGAAAAGTATTCACAGTATCCATCGTATCACCGGCTAGCAAAGTCACTCCTTCACTGCCTGCAACTGCAACGAACCGGCCGTCGGATGAGCACGCAACGGCCCTGATCACCCCTTCCTGTATGTGCTTTACCTTCATATCCATTCCTACTTTTGTCTCCATCGGCCGCCCGGCGATTCGGGCAGCAAGCGATACCCTTTGATGATAAACCACTTGTCTTTCAGCTCTTTCAGACTGTCGACCTTATGGTCCTTACCCTCTTTGTATTCCACTTTATAGCGCACGAGCCATTGTTCCCTGAATGGGGTTCGGTTAATGAAGCTATTCAGCGGCCAGAAATTCTGGTATACGTCGTCTCCGCCAAACCCGAGATCCTTCACGTGGTCGACATCCTCGTTTTTCCATGGATAGCCGAGGTTTTCCAGTGCGAGCCGGAATGTCTTGGTCATCGCCGGGTCACGGCTGCTGGTCGTCCTGCGTTTGAGTACCGTAGCATTTTGTTTGGAGTTTACCCCTCCCGCAGCTTTGGTAATGTATTTTTCACTCACCCCGATCTGTATTTTTTCACCGTTGTAAGTAATCCGAGCAAGACTGCGCATGCTATAATTCACACCCGCCAGCTTGATGCTTTGCGGATAATCCTTGATATGCTTGTACCAATATATCGGGATTGGGTCGGACTGTGAACCCGTGGCGAGTTCCGTAATGTCTGGAAAAACGTGGTTTTCAATGTTGCGGGCGAGGTTGTTGGTGAAACCGAAACCTTTTCCGGTAAAAATCCGGATCGGTTCCAGTTTCTCGATCAGGTATTTGGCCCCGTCCTTGTATTCTTTCAGCAATGCATCGGTATATTTCGTTTTGAAACCCAGCGTGCTCTTTCGCACAACAAAGGTGTTCCTGACGAGTTTTTCCCAAAGGCCTGCATTCAGGCTGATCTGGTCCAGGATTAGGCTACGGACCTTCACTTTCCCCAGGGATTGCGTGGCCATCGTCGCAGATTTCGGAAATTCTATATCCAGCACAATACCCGTCTGAATCGCGATTGCCTCTTCCAGGCCAGCCTTCACCCGCACCATATTCACCTCCCATTCTTCTTTGGATGGATCGTTCTTGTCTGTTTTCTTCTTGACTTTGCTGCGGCGGACAATGTCCAGGAAAAGTTTCTGGTAAGTTGCCCAGTCTTTACCCTGTAAAAGGCTTTTGATCTCGTCGGCGCCATCTTTCATCGCCGGTGTGAATTCCAATGCACCGAATTTGCCTTTGAGCTCGGTATTGAGGTGTTCGGCAAACGCTGTTTCCGGCTGGCTAAGCCTTGCTCCCAATGAAGCCACAAACACATTCGGTTTGACCACTTCGGTCAGTTTACTTTCGGTCAGTTTGGGATAATCGGATATTGACCTGAAAAACTTAAACATCACCACATCGCCGATTTTGGGCTGATATCCCTGCAGCGATGTCTTCTGAAGAGCAGGTACCGCCCCGCCCTCTTTTCCCGCCCGGGCAAATACTTCCGCTTCACGCTCGCTCTGCGGTTCGGACCGGATGCCCCCTTCGGGCTTACCGCTGACGGGGAAATCGGTATGCTGTGCCGAAGCGGGACGGGAGCCCGTTTGCTGGATCACGTGCGCCAATTCGTGGTAGAATATGCTCCGCCCCGGTTCCTGGTTGATATGCAGGTTGGATTTCAGGTAGACATGGCTTCCCGAAGTAAGTGCCTCGGCTCCGATCGATTCCATCTCCTCGTCCATACGCGTGTTGGTGTGGATGCGCACGTGTGAGAAATCCTGTCCGAAACGCAGCGTAAGATCCGATTCAACAGCTTTGTCCATACGCTGCCCGTGCGAAGCCCTGATCATCGGATACGACGCTCCCGTTTGTTCGCGGTTAGGGACCTGCGAAGATAGGTAGGGTTGCATATCAGGCATATCGTCTTCGTCTTCCGATTCTTCCGGTGCATCCACTCTGGTTATGGCAGGGCCTTTGGGGGCATCGATCTTCACCCCTTCCAGTCCGGGGATCTCTTTCAGAATGCCCATCGCCGTGGTGGCAAACTCGTTACCTGCATTCCGTACTGCGGGCTGGATCTCATTGTCAATGATTTCGTTAAGGATATTATTGGGGTCCACATACGTTCCCTCCAGGTACTTCGCTATGTGCCCGGTGATTTTGGCATAGATTCCCAGTTGCTCCAACACTTCACGTACTCCTTTGACGATAATCTTCTTAGGTCCTTTTGCGATCTTTTTCAACACCAGGGTGATCACCACATCCACGATACCATCCAGCGGAATGATGTTGTGGGGTACTTCCAATGTCTGCAAATGGCCGATCATCTGGCTGGCCTGGGCGCCAAAGTCGGTGACACTACCGGGTTCCGGCTTATCGTCGTCACCAAACATATTAGCGGTCATTTTCACCTTCGCCCTGATGATCTCGATATATTGCCCGATCATGCCGATCAGCGAATGCAGAGTCGGGTGTTTCAGTACAAAGAGCCGCAGGCGTTTCAGCAAAAAATTGAACGAGTTTTTAAGACGTTCCAAGCCGCTGTAAATGTACTTGCCAATTTTTTTGAGTCTTTTAACAAACTTCCTCAGCTTACCCTCCTTGTGCATGCCGCCCGACATTGAAGGTGGGGCCGCTTCGGTTTTGACCGGCGGAAGCGTAATCTGATCATCGATGAGCAAGTCCCAGAGTTTGTCGGCTTCAAACACCCCTGAAATCTTGTCATAGCCGCTTCTCAGCATTTTGACACCGTCGCCGCCAAGGAGTTTTTTTATATCGTCGAATTCGCCCATGGCCAAAAACTGCAGCACGCCCACCACGAGCTCACCGGCCATTACGGCCTGTCCGGCGCCCGGTATCAGATACACCACTACCATCATCCATTCGGCCCCGGTTTCCAGGATTTCACCCAGTTCACGGAGATTTTCCATGTTATTATGGATCGCGATGATGTTCTGAATGAAATGGATGTTTTTATCGTCATTATCTTTGACTACAACCCGCTCCACATTGGCCGACCGGTCCACGATCAGGTATACAAACAGCTCCTCTCCTTTTCGCTCCCGCCACGGCACAGGGGTTTCATCCGCGCCATTTTTCCGGATAAATGTACTTGGGTTGATATCCCTGACCATTCCCTGATCCCAGGCAATCATCCCCGGATCGAGCTCTGAGGCCGGACTGAACCAGAAACTCCGGGACACCTTCTCGATGCGGTACACTTTGCCTTCATAAGGAATGCTGAGTTTGGTGGTAAACGGTCGCCGGCTACGCGTATGTCGCAGGGTCTGTTCGTCCACGCTGGCTTCCATCCATTCGTTGCTGTAAACAGCCCGCAAGCGGGGTACCAGGCGCTTTTGCAATTCGCGAAGTGCCGCCACCCGGGCGGGATGCCAGCTGGACGGATAATCGAGCATCAGCTCGTCGCGGTGAAGCCTTACTTCATCTTCCATCGATACGGCGCCGGCTGCATGGGGCAACAGGCGCCTGATCACATCAATGCGGTCGGTATCGCGGGACAGGACTCCCATAGCCACCGATTGGTTCAGCAACACCTTATGGATATCCGGGGCCAGTTCCAGCATGATACACGCCATTTGCAGCTGTATGTCTTCTTTGGGTGCCTGAATGGCAAGGAATGTCATTTCACCGATGGCCGTCAGCGGATTTGACCAGGTGTCGATGTTGTCTTCAAAATCCTTCCACAAGTCCCTTATTTTGCTCTCCACTACCACCCTGCGGTGATGCGAGAATGCAAGCCGTCGCAGTTTCCTGACGCGTATTTCCGGTTCAGTTTCCAGCATTCTTTTTGCTGCCGTCAGGTCGTGCGGATGTTTGTCGGCCCGCGCCTTTTTCAGGAAAGCGGCCAGCTTACCGATGTATTCGAGTGGTGTGTTGGGAGGCGGTACCAGCCCCGGCAGGATCTGCTCCATCCGGCCTGTAAAGGCGCCCGGATTAGGGAATATCCAGATCACAATACCGCCGGCGGCGAGATGGTCGTTCACGTCGGGCGATATAAGGGTAATATGGTCGGGCCCCAGCCCCTTGAAGTGATCCTCCTTGGATTTCTGAATCCGCTGATCGTTGTTGACCAGTTCGTTGAACTCGGCGGCATCCTTTGGGATCACCGAAAACCGGATGCCCTTGACCACATACCGGAGCGGAACGAGGGATTGCTGGAAATTATTCAGCATTTGCTCGTTCAGCAGCTTTTTCTCCTGTTCGAGGATCGGCTTGTAAGCTCCCAGGTCAGCTTTATGATCGGTGACGCCGCCCTGTTCCCGGAGCAGGCGCACCAGAATGGTTTCTTCTTCCTGAAGCAGTACCGATTTATAGTAGTAATGCATCAGCACAGCCAGGTCCTGAGAACCGTCGACTTTCGAGGTTTCCTTGACAAACTGGGAGATCATTTCGGCCACTCCGGACTCCTCCCGGGTCCACTGCAACGGCTCGTCATAGCTTAGAAATGACCGGGTTTGCCTGGCCCCGAAAACGATCTTCTCTTTTGGAAAGAGCACTTCGATGCCCAGCTGCCGAATGGTTTCCAGGCCCGTGAGGTCGCCGATTTGCCAGAGATTATTGCCCAGGGTCAGCCTTTCCTTAATCTGGCGGTCCACCATTTTCGCCGGGTCAGATCCCATATTCACGGTCAGGGCGGAACGGGTTTCAACCCATGTTTTAAGAAAGATCCCGTACAGATCCATCAGACCCGCCTTGTCTCCCTTTTCCCTGCTCTTTTGCCGAAAATCGATGCTGATGTCGTTAATCAGGTTAAAAAGCCTGCCCGAAGCGGTCTTTCTGAGCCGGGCATATGTCTTAAGATCGGGCAAGTCCCCTTTGCCGCCGAGCTGCAATGCAGCCAGCATGATGGCGTGTAGTGGTTTCTCGTATTTGGCAAAAAGCGCGTGATGCTGTTTGAACTGGTCCTGATAGAGCTTGAAATACATCTTGTTGCTAAAAATCAGGCTGTACTCCGTGCCAACACCCTTCCAGTATGCCGATGCCTTTTTCATCACCGCGGTGAGTCGCGGCAACATGGCCCGGAAAAGGTGACCGGTTTCAGGAGACAGCACTTCGTCGGACCATTTCAAAAGGATGGATTTCTTTTGGTCATCGGCGAATGCCTCGGCGATGTTCTCTTTGGACGATATGATCTTGCTCAGCTGTGCCAGCAAACCTTTTCTGGCATGATCGAGCCCCCGAAATGCTTCCAGTGCGATGAGCAGCCTTTCATTTTCCTTCAAAACGCCGGGCTTATTGGCATCCTCGACGGTTTTTTTGTAAACCTTTTCGAAGTCTTTTCCCGCATATAAAGTCTGTATCTGGATCAGCGGACCATAAATGTAGAGATCAAAGGTCCCGAGCCAGCTGTCCAGGAACTTCCGGATACCGGGATAACTGTCCGACAGCCATGAAAGGCCGTCTTTTAGATTTTGTTCATAAAAGTCGAGGTCATAAAATGCGGTTTTTCCCGGGGTATGCTTTTTTTCGACGGCCAATGTCGCGGCTTCGGCATACCGACCGGACACTTTAAGCACGTCAGTCACCAGATCAAGCTCTTCCGGCGACTTTACATCTTTTGCAACAGTCAGTAATGCGGTAATGAATGCCTGTTTCTCGTCATCGGTGGTCCCCTTGTTCATTTTGGCGATCCCCGCTGCCAGTTTTTTTACTTCTGCCTTGTCAGGATTGGCGCTGGTATGCGTTTCCAGGATCGTATCGAGGGTACCGACGCCCTTCACGACCTTATCGTCGCGCAACTTGTCGACCACGCTCGCCGCCCGTGTCTGGACGCTCTTCCCGATGACCCTTTGCTGACTGACATGTACCAGTTCATGCGCCACCAGCCATTTTCCGGCCTCCGTGTCGGGCTGGTACTCACCGTCTGCGAAAACAATGTGATTGCCCAGGGTATAGGCCCTCGCGTGAATCGCCGCCGCCGCTTCGGCCGACATCGGATCGGCGTGAACGACTACGTCCCGGAAATCGTCGGATAGCCGGTTCTCCATCCAATGCCGTAAAGCCGGCGTGAGGGATTTACCGGGCCTTTCCGCCACATCCATCACTATTTCAGGTGCCTGTATCGCGTTCTCTCGCTGCTCGTGGTGGCCTGCTATCCGTTCATGTTCGCATTCGGCGCAGATCTGCCCGCTCCTTTCATCTTCCAGATGCTTCCCGCATGAAGCACATTTGGATTGCACGACCCGGGCCGGAACATGCCGGAAACCATGCCCGGGCCGAACGGTCTGCCCCCGCATCACGCGGTCGGCAAGCGAATCTGCCTCCTGTTCATAATGGTCACCCGGCTCGTTGATGATCGGGCCGGACTGAAAAAACGGCCTGGCTGCTTTCGAGGCCGCCTTCGTGTTTTCCCGCTTTCCGTTTTTGGAGACAAATTGCCGCATAACCCGCAATCAGAACAGAGTGACTACTCCCTTTTTTACTTGCTGACCCGTATAGGATACTTTGTGTTTTTCCAAACCCTGGTCATCCAGCAGCACCAATGTACCGCCGCTGTTTCTTAGCACAAGGTCGTTGCTTTCCAAACGGATCACCATCACCCCTCCGGCCGGTATGCTACCTACCAGGGACTGCATGCCGGCCGATTGGTTCACCAGACGCCAACCGGCGACAGAGACGTCCTGTGCGCCCGTATTTTTGAGCGTAACCTCCTCTTTGCCGTCGTCGACGCCATTCGGATTGATCAATGCAGACTGTATCCGCACCGACAGTGTCCCGACGATTGACCCGATCGCTCTCTGCACCGCTTTAAGCGCATCGACTTTCCCGAACCCAAACCAGGGACTCCATGTACCGTCTCCACTGCCCACGTTCGCAAATGCGCCGTTCTGAAAGGGCGCTACCGGCGAAATATCCCAGCTGGTGTCGGCATCGAAGCTGGCAGGCGGGGTTTTGGCATAATCACTGAAATTAAGGTCTTTGGAAGCCGTTTGCTTCAAAATGGAGATCACCTCTGCGGCCGTCAAGTTCGGGTTAGCTGAAATGACGAGACCTGCAATTCCGGCTGTAAGCGGTGTGGCACTGGACGTACCGCCGAAGTCCATGGTCAGGAAAGGATTTTCCCCGTCGGCCGTAACAATGCCCTTTCCGCGCACCTGCATCCGGAAATAAGCATGGCTGTTACTGCTGGGAGCGCATAAGGCAATGCTGGTACCGTAGTTGGAATAATGGCTCCGCTGGGCGTTGCCGGCCAGGGCCGCAATGTACATGACTCCCGGAAGTAAGGCCAGGTTATGCTCGAATACCCGGCTCGTTTCCACCCCGACCCATCGCCATGCATTGGCGATAAAGGCCCAGCCGTCGTTAAACGGCACATCGTCGGTACCAGAATGCACCACCGGGCAGTTTTCATTGCCGGCAGCCCACAGAAACACAATGCCTTTGCCGCGGCGGCCGCCCGTTTTGGAAAGCTGGTCGATAAAGTTGACCACCTGTATCGCGTGGTTGGATTCCGGCGACATACCCCAGGAATTCGAAAACACGTCCACCTTGTCTTTAACATAGTTCAATGCCGAAAAAAGCTTACTGTCGCTGATAAACAATGAAGGCCCGTCCGACTCCCATTTGATCGGCAGCAACTTACAACCTGGTGCAGCCCCGACTGTGAGGACCCCGTCGCATTCGCCTCCGATAACACCGGCGCAAGACGTACCGTGATTTGCCCCTGTAATGTGCATCTGTGCGGGATTCGCGTCTGCATCAATGTTCTTGACCAGCCTGTTCCCCTGAAAATAGCCCCAGCCGGCAAACTTGCCCGGCGAGTCGAAATCCGGGTGATCGAGCTTGCAGCCATCATCGGACAGCCCGATCACCACCTCGGGACGCCCATAGCTGTCGAGCAGCTGCCATGCTTCCTCGCACCGTGACGAACTGCGTGGATCGAAATCGGGGCTGACGGCGGTGTGGGAATGCAGGTGCCATTGCTGAATATAATTCGGGTCTATCGGCAATGTAATGGCATACTTGTTCATTTTCATGTTCAGGTCGTGCTCGGCAAATGCGATATCCGACTCATCCTCTGTCAGTTTCACCACAAGCTTCACCGGATTGATCCCCGTGTCATTGGTGAGCTGGAACAGAAATTCGGTATCGCTGTACCGGGCTAGCTGCCGGAGCGCGTAACGGTTAATAAACGCATCCAGGATTGTATCCGAAGGGGACGTCCGGAATGTGACCAGAATGCGGTCGGTAATGTCAAACGACTGGTCTGTTTTGGTCTGGTAATAGGCATGATGGGTAGGCGCAAGGGTGCGGCTTTCGGTCATCGCCCTTTCGAGCCCGCCCGCAGGCACGTTCATGCGCGTACTGGCGGGTGATACGCGCTCCGTAGCGACCGCGTCTGTACCGGGGAGGCCACCCGCAATGGGCGTTCTCACGACAAATTCGTCGCTCTTTTTATACAAATCGACCTTCTTACCATTCCGGTAAGTGTAGGTGGCAGGATTGTTGTTGTCTGGCATGATCGTATCGTTTAAAATTTACCATTCTACTAGCAGCATTGTTTCCATCCACGGGAGCCGGATCACCGAAATCCCCCAAGGCAGCCGTTCCAGCAGCACATCCTGGCTTTTTTTCTCAACCCTGAGCCGCCAGCCGGTGCCTTCTTCGTCGGCGCTCAGCTTACCCTCCCGACGGATGAATAATTCTCGCAGCCCATCGGGCGTTGTCGATTTCAGTACTTTCCATTGATCAATGGCCGCTTCCATCATTTGTACCGACAAGTCGATGGCCTCCCGGGGCAACGGCAGATCGATATCGATCACCGTTTCGGGCGGCACGCCGCACAGGATCTTGGCAAGCACCCAATCCTGCTCCCAGCCTTCTTGGCTCCCGGAACAGACGTACCCGATCAACCTTACCGCCTGGCTCATTGCTATTTCATTTCGCCAGGTATCGTGCTCCACCCAGTTCAGCGCTCTGAAAAGCTGCGGAAAGAAAGGAGCGAGCACCACAATGCCGGCATTTCGGACGTAGAACAGTGTCTGATTACCTTGTCCGGAAGATTCATCGTTTGTTTTACCGGCTCTGTCTTCCAGGTTTGGCGAATGCGCAACGTGTTTTAGTGTTTCAACCAAAGCTGCCTGATTGGCCAAGGCATCTCCTAAGCTGTGTTTTACGAGATATTCCCAGACCAGGCTTTCAAACCTTGCCGCCATCTCGCCAGACGCTTGCAGGGCCTGAGCGTTTGCTGTGAAAAATTTTTCAATGTACTTGAGAGGCTCTTCGATATCCTGCCGGTCGAGCAGGCATGAAAGCAAAAACCTCCTGACCTTACCGGCCCCCCAATGCTGTTGCAACCGCGTAATCATTTGCGGTTTTCCCGGCAACGTATCAAAGAGCATCGATTGAAATACCGGGTCGTTGTGGTCGGCGAGGTTTTCAAGCAACGCCCTCACATGAGGCTCGTTCGAATAACTGTTGCCTGCGGGCAGATACCCGTGGATCAGAAAAAATAATGTGATCCGGTACCCATGTGCCTTAGTGGAAACCGGTACCTGTTCCGTGATCGCCCTGGTCACCTCGCTGATCAGCTGTTCAAACAGGTGGGCCAGAAAATGTTCCCGGTCTTTGACCATGATCTCCATTTCGATCTTCGGCAAATACAATACAACATCATCAGGTACCAGCTCGTCGAGCCGGTCAGACAACCGTTGCCAGAATGCTTCCGAACGGCACCAGCGTCCCAGGTCATCCTGTATGGTCTGCACAGAAGGCCTGTCCGGCACAATCGCCTCGATCCGAAGGTGTTGTATCACATGCATAACGGCTTATCTCCGGGCTAGGTAGGGAATCGTAAAATCCGCCACGATGGTTTTAGCGGCGATCTCAGGTGCCGTGTCTTTTTTACATTCCACAAGCTCGATCTGCTCATCGGCTTCCGCATACACGAGCACGAGGGTCTGCCCCTGCTCCAACCCACCCACATGCTCCATGCCCAGGCCCGGCGGGCGGGCTGCATTGGTTGGCTTTTTATTAACAAAATCATTGACCTCCGCCGTTGATATTGCCACCACCCCGAATACAATATGATCGCGCTGCATCGTTGCGGTGATGTCTTTCACGGTATTGGCCGCGTCGAAAAGTTTTCCGACATGTCCCTCCGCCCTCAGGAACGGATATTCCCGCAGATGGAATGCCAATGGATACAAGGCGTCCGTATGATATCTACCCGCGCCCTGAGAAACATACGAATCATTGGTCTTGAATGCATTGTAAGAATGCAAGTGACGCATTTGCCTCATTTGTGTAACGCGGTAGTTCCAGTACAAATGCAGTGAAAAAGGGCTGTCGGCATCCAGGGGATAATAGTAGGGTATCGCCTGTCGCCCCAAATCCGAATCGGGCGTCTGCCCTGGTGTGAATTTGACGGGCAAGTCTGCGAAATTGACCGTACCCGGATCTTCCCCCGGCAGGTCGACGGTATTGCTCGTTTCCAGGTAATCAGTGGAATCCTCAAACTCCTGCGCGGGCACGAGGTACCGCTCACGGCGGAGGACGTTCTCATCGAGCCGCAGGAAAGGCAGATCGAACGTCCAGATCATCATCATCAGCCGCCAATGCAGGAAACGGATCTCGTTCCAGCGCTCCGCATTCCCGCCGTCGATGAGCGGAGGTTGAAAATAGTTGCGGAATGGCACGGGCGTGTAGCTGCTTTGAGCGCCCAGCACAGGGCCCAACCGAAGCAATGTGAACGGGTTCCCCTTGTGTTCTTCCACTTCACAATGGCATCCCGCGTTGAACGCCGACAAATGCAACCGCAGTTCATCATAAGCTTTTACGAGATCGGTAAGCCAGTCGTAGAAATATTGGATATAATACAGATGCTCCCCTTCTTCGAGGAATGCTTGCCATTTACGGACCAGGATCTTCCGGTATTTATCCCAGTAAGCTGCGCCCTTGTGCGACAGGCGGGCACCGTATAATGCGTGCAATTTTTCCAATGCGTCGCGTAGTTCCGGTAGCAGATCATCCAGAATGGCTTTGTATTCGTGAAAGATGTCGGAAAACGCATTTATCCTCAAAAACGGATTCTGAAAATTGGCCGGCCCGAATGGCTGCCCGGTACTGATCGTCGCCAGTTTTTTATAGCCAAAACGAGGTACGATCACTTCGTTGAGCTGCAAATAAGGCCGCAGTACGGCTTCGAGCACATCCGGCGGGTAATGCACCGCCTCCTTCGGTTTTCCGAATATGCCCTGCGTCTGATCAATGGCCTCTTCCCTGGCAAGATACTCCACCTGTTTCAGGAGCGTTTCCTCTTTTCTCAATAGTTCCGATGGGTCCACCAACACAAAATATTGCTTTCCGTCCGATTCGGGAATGAGGATCACCAGTATCTTGTCATTCAGCAGATCGTAGGTTGGCAGGTCTTCCGGACTTTGGGGTTTGAGCGGGTCCATGGTTTTGATATCAAACCGGCCGCTGTCGCACAGTTCAAGAACGGTTCGGTTTATACGTCCGCCAGAGTCCGACCGATGCGGAAAGTATTCCAGTACGGCTTTCGAAGGCTGTTTGAGATAATACCTGAACCGGTGCGCACCCACCCCTACGACCGTGCCGTCCGGCGTGATGGCGGTTCCGGCAGTAACGATCACATCGCAGTTCTCTCCTACCTGCGCGGCCAGCCCGCACACGATACCATGACCGTGAATGCACACATTGACCTTTTCCGATGGTGGTAGTTGCGTTTGCATGGCGCCGATGGTTAATATTGGTTCAAAAGATCAATGAGATCGTTGCTGGATTTTCGCAGGTCGAAAAGGTCGGGGGTTTCCTTCGTTTTTTCGGCCAGCCATTGGTAATAGACACTTTCAAAATCCAGCATCTGCTTGCGATCCAACGGCACGAACCGGGGGAGAATGTGAGCAGGCAGCTCCGTCCTGACGATCTGCTGAAAGCGGTGGTAACGCGTTTCCTCGTTGAAGCGATCGCCCCAGGCGGGCACAGCAATCGTACACTGGAATGAGTAAATGTCCGCGGCCAGGGGCATCGGCCCGTAAGTATGGGGCTTCAACAGGTGGTAAAATTCGTCGTCCGGCCTCAGCAGAATGTGCTCCACTACATGAAAACTGTCATTCTGGCGCTCCCGGTTCACAAGTCTGAGAATCTCCGCGAGCCGCTTCCGGGCATCTTCACTGGAACGGAACGGTTCGGATATCAGCCGCGCATTGTCCATATTCCGATCGCTTCCGGCATCCTCGCCCCAGAAACCTACAAACCATAATCCCCTGTCGTTATCAAAAATGTCGTATAGTTCGGCATAGGCCGAGATGTTCAGAAATGCATTGCCTGCCTTTTGGGCCGCGGATGCCTGGCTGTAACTGGCCTTGCTGAACAGCAGGCCTCCCCCGCCTTCCTCCGGCTTGACACCAAAACGGTAGCGCCGCGTTTTTTCAAACATTTCACTTCTCACTTCCACCGTAAACTGCGGGGAGCCGGAGATCGTCCTTCTTGACCAGTCGGCCACTCCTGATTGGGCCATGACGCGCCGTTTGAAGCCTTCCACATTTACCGAATCCCAGAAATGGCGGTTGTCTTCCTGCGCTTCGGCACGGTAATTGAAAGCGCAACCGCGCCGGCTGCCCAGCAATGGCAGATTTTGCAGCAAACGTTGCTTGTCTTCCAGCCAGTCACCGGTTTCGCTGCTGTCGTCGCTCAGGTCATCAATGGGCCGTTCGATGCGGAATAGTTCCAGCACATAGTCATTGAACTGCTCTCCGAAACGGGCCAGCAGGTGATCCATTATCAGATTCTTGCGCATTGACATGGTGCTAGGGCTACCCTCCGTCAAAGCTTTGAGTGCTTGCAGATAGCCATTATCCGCATTACCTGTAAATGCATCCCAGTCTCCGCCCGGGCTGAGTGCCTGGAACAATGCCTGTGCGTGGGGTACGTCATAAAGGGGCTGATAGAGTGCAGGTTGCGACAGGTCACCATCAAGAGCCAGCAATTCGCGAACCTGGTCGAGCTGTTTGAGATAATTCGCAAGTATCTGGTCAAAAAACATCAGATACGCTTTCATTTGTTTCGCCTGGGCCTGGCGCCGGGGTGTTTCCGAACGGGAAATACCTTCCCTCCCGACATGATAGGTCCTCGGAAACTCTTCCTGGATACTGGTATATTCGGCCAGGTCATCGTAGAGCGTGCCCGTGGGCACAGGAAGATCCAGGCGACCGCTCCGATCGATTTTCGCGTACTGCCCGCGCAGGCGGATCAGCCGGTCGTAAACCTCGTATTTCATGGAATCGGTCAGTACCAGCGGGTTTCCGTTTTTTGTAAATTGAAATTCCGAGCAACCATTCTCCGAACCGGTCAGAAAATCCAGTTCCAACGCGGGCTGGCATTCACAATCGAACGACAGGCACCATTCGCTTTCCACCGTCGTCGGGTTTTCATCGTCGGCAGGACATTTGCGAACTTTCAGTTCCCTCACCTTCACCACATTGCTAACCCCGGAAATTTCCCTGAAAAGATCCGAGCGGTAAACCGTCCGTCGCCAGGAAGCCGCTTCCAGCTCGGCGTCATCGATGAATCCGTGCGTCAGCACCGGCCCTTGAAACACCGGATGCGACTCATACCGCTTGCCGACATTCAGGAACAGCAACGACGCATAGTCCGAAACTGCTTCCGCCCCAATGGATACCTCCAGGGCCTGCTCCCACTGCTTTTTACCTTTTATGTTTTTCCCGATCAATGGCTCCAGCGCAAGCACCAGCTCGTCGGCCATTCCCGCCTCACTTAAACTGATCAGATCGTCGGTGCTGAATGTGAACTGCGCATAACGGTCCATCATTTCCTGCAAACTGTACATTTGCACAGCGGGCGAAAGGAAAGTTTCGATAGCAAACAATATGTTGGCAAAAACCTCGGTCACATCCGCGTCGGTCGCGATATCGATCGTCGTCTGCACGCCGATTCCTACGTTCTCAATGATCTTCACTCTGCCAAAATCTTCACAAAATGCACGATTGGCATGCAGGCGCTGCCAGGCTTCCTTTCGTATTCTGTCCCGATCGGCTGCTCTGCCTTCTTCCAACTGTAAAAAAATCTTGTAAATGCCCCTGGGATTGAAAACCGGGTGTTTAACATCCGTTACCCCTACCGGTACCGCGACCAGACGGTCTTTCAGCAACACCGAAGTCACGAACGAAGCTATCACGCCGTCGATCCATCCGGAATGCGTCGCTACCTGGGGATAGACATGATCGATACTGGTTTTGTCACCGTTTTCCCGGAACGTCAGCAGTGCTTTCCTGAGCTGAGCCAAAGCTGCCAGCAGACTGAACGCCTCCTGCTGCACATCGGGGTCTTCGGCATTCACCCGGGCCAACACACCGGAACGGATCTCCTCAAAGCGGGTTGCTACCAGGAAAATGATCAGCGACTTGCTGTACGCGCTATTCGAATCAGGCAACTTTGCGGTCGCGATCTCCATACAGCATCCCGCATTGAATTGGTCGGTCAGGACGCGTATCTCCTCCTTTTTCGCCTTAGCCTTCACCGCCAGTTCAATCGCATTCCAGAGATTTTTGGTATTCGCCGACCAAGCTATATCGATAGTGGCCGGGGCTGCATCGGTGAAGTTCTGCAGGTATTCCGAAAATCCGGAAAGGGCGGCAATGTCCAGCGACGCTACATTGTTCAGATCATATTGAAAAACAGGCGTTTTGGTTTTATCCGCTTCGAGCCAGGCATTTTTGACACCGTCGATATCGATCAGCAGCTTGCGGAAGTCGTGCGCGGTGACGGGCGCATTCGTCAATATCTCCGCGGCGGTATAAAACGGTCTGCGTGCGGCACCTGCCGGAGCAAACAGGTCCGAGGCAGGTAACTGCGAACGATACCCCAGATCGGTAAGTGCGTAACAAAGCACTTCCAGAATGGTCACGCCCGGGTCGTGGCTGTTAAAGTCCGTCCAGATCGCGGAGCCAAGCCGTTCGAGGTGCCGTAAGCCTTCACGCCGTAACAGACCGTAGTCCATCACGGGCGGATAGCTGAGTTTGGGGGGAATGGTCAGAGAATTAGCCATGTCTTTGGTTCATTGTTAATTACAGCCTGCACAACAGGCGTCATCCTCCACAACCTGAATATCATGGTCTGTGACATTGGGATTGTCTTCATTGAGTATATCGAGATAGGTCGTGAGCACGGAGCGTGAAGTAAATGGCTCGATGATCCCGGCTTCTTCAAAATCAATCGCGGCTTCCGCCACCTCGGAGACAGCCCGGCCTGGGAAATGCTTGAATTTCAGTTCCATGATCACATCCACATAGTCCAGATTTTCCAGGAAGCGCAGCAGCTCCATTGCCTCCACCCTGGCACCAAAAGTGATCGGGCGTTCAGCGTCGACGGCCCAGGGTGCCAGAAATGCTTTGAGGTCTTCATTCAACTGCTTTTTATACCAGGCAATATCCCGCCCCGCCCTGAACCGCACACAAACGCGTAGTCTGACAGGCTCAAAAATCGCATTGCTTACCAGCAATGTACCATCGCCGTGGCATCCGCAGCCGTCGCCACCTGCACAGCAGCATTCCACACCACCTCCCTGCCCGCTTACGAAAAATGAATTATGGCGGTTCAGATATCGCTCATAGGATTCGAGGTCGCCTGCATTGAACGTCGGGTAATAGATCCGGTCGCCCGTCATGTTACCCGGGTACGGGATCACACCCATGGTCACATACCCGGGCCTGCGGATGTTCGTGTCGCGGGTATGCGGGAGGCATTTGGCCAGGGCAATTTTGGGAAACTGTTCCAGCACAAGCCGCTCATAGTCCCAGACGGTAACTGCCCGCTGCTTGTGCCGCAGCCGTTCGTGGATACGCCGGTAGTAGCTCCGGGCGTCGCCCGACTCGGCAAAACGGCCCCCAAACGATGCCTGAGGCTGTACGACGGTCGAGATCGCCGGATCACGGAACCGCAGCTGCGTGATGGATTCCTCGGGTAGTCCTTTTTCCAAATGGATCAGGTCATTACCGGAGTCGTTCTGAAACACCGCCGTCGCGGCCTGCACATAAATGTCGGTCAGCATCGGAAGGGCGTCTACAAAAACATTGCGTACCGGATCTTCGGCAGCCGAGGCCATCAGCCAGTACAGATCGGTCCGGCCATCCTGCCCGACGGCCAGCGTATTCCCGTTGTTGATATCGGAAGGAACCTGTATACGGATGATACCGGTTTGCCGGAGACCGAGGGTTTCGTCTGCCAGGATGAACGTGGCCGGAATGCGTACCCATTCGTTC
Source organism: Dyadobacter ginsengisoli DSM 21015 (assembly GCF_059568735.1). Taxonomy (NCBI): domain Bacteria; kingdom Pseudomonadati; phylum Bacteroidota; class Cytophagia; order Cytophagales; family Spirosomataceae; genus Dyadobacter; species Dyadobacter ginsengisoli. The sequence goes on along the minus strand of NZ_JCANTY010000001.1, from coordinate 693,752 downwards.
GATCGCAGGTACGACCATACGATCTCTTCCGGCGCGATGTGGTCGGGATTACCGGTCCCTTCCGTGCATTGAAAAAGCATGGAAACGGATTGTCCCGGCGCCAGGTTTTCAAGGCCCAGCCGCAGATTTCCGTCCGCATCGGCCCGCTGGGCTGCCGGACTTGCCGCACCGCCTCTGCGTGCATCGATACTGATCACCGGGTCCGGCTCGGGCATCGGATGCCCGGGCAAAAACGCATGGTCTCTCACCGGCGCATATCCTCCGAAAAAGTCCTGATGATATAGTCCCGATTTTCTTCCCCCACGTGGTTTCAGCTCAATCCCGGCGGATGTGTAGGACAATGTAATATCCTCGCCGGGAAGCTTATAGATGATAATCGGCTTTCTTTCATTGTTCGATTCCGGAACTGTGATTTTTGTTCTGAGGAACGAGAATTTTGACGTCGGCGAGTAAAACAAGTCTCCTGCATCCGCGGGTGTATCGAGTTTTTTCTTTTTCAGAAAATCGTGTGCTCCGAATGTGATCGGACCATGCCTGCGCTCGTTGTTTTCCAGACCGTTCAATGTGAAGGCATCGGCTCCTGAGAAACTCTTAAGAGAGATTTCCGGAGACGTAATGTAAAGCGAAAATTCTTGCGCAATGGTCGAGCCGATGAGCGGGATCTCCGACGACGGGAGGTACTGCGTGCTTCCCAATTGCAACGTCAGGTCGCGCAGGCCGGAATTGAATGTTTGTACCTGAATGCCGGAATAGGTGGTCCGAGCAACTTTTTCGTAGTCTTCCCCATCGATCAGTCGCAGGCGGACGAATGGCTGCTTCCCGAGTTCGGGATCCGTGTCCCCTGGAAGAGGGGCAATGGAAGCCTCCGATTCGAGCATGCTGATCTGCCATTCGATGGGCTTGTTGGGACTGGTACGGTATTCCGAACTGTTCTCCTTTTCATCAAAACGCAGGTTGGACGACCGGCGGTTATGCAGTCGCAAGATTCCTTCTCCCGTACTGATCTCGGTATAGAAATGGGAGAGTATGTCGGGATCATCACAATCGTGAATGGTGATCATGATCCTCCGTCTCCCTCCTTTTCCCAGCCACAATTCCGGGGTGGAAATGATAAGTCCCGGATTCGCGACGATCGCTTCCAGGTTATCAGCTGCTTTTCGCACCTCGTCCTCCACCCGCTCGTCCCGCTTTGCCGTCATACGCAGCAAGCGGTCCCGGATGGCCAGTTTCCGAAACAGGCTTTTTCCCGACAGCGGGTGCCAGGCCTTACTTCCTTTTTCATAGGCTATTTTAAGACCGTCTTTGCGATCCGCAGCAGGCAATGCGACCGGGATCACTTTTTCGCCTGATCTGAGAAAATACAGGCTCTGTTTTTCGACCAGCGAGGCCCTGTTGACGACCATCTCGCCGCTCAGGGCATACAGCAGATCAAGCCCTTTTGCATCCTTACCTGCGGACAGCAACGTGTTATTTTCGAGGCGGTAAGCTTCCGCATTGCCCGCCAGTTCAAACACGATGTGTACTTTGTCGGGGATGGCGCCGCGCTCCTGTAAACGCAACACGTCGCGATAATAATAAACAAGGTGCCGGTCGGCCATAGCATTCATATCCGCCTGGTGGTAGCGGCGGAACAGCAATGCGAACGCCAGGAACAGCGCGATATGCGGCGGGTGATCGCTGCGGCCGTTCAGAGCCTGCTGGAATGCCTTCTTTGCCCTGGTGACTATCAGTGTAAGTATTTTGAAGAATGTAAGAAAAAGCTGCCAGAGCGCGTCGCGGTCATCTGCCGTGAGCTCGGGATGAAAATCGATACAGTTGAAATCATCGACGGTGAGCTCCCATGCCTTGCCGCAGGATGTGTCCGCAAAGCAGAACCCGTAGCCATCGATCAGCTCTGCCAGCGGTTCGGGTAGCTGTATCTCCTGCATACCATCGGGTTTCCGATCTCCTGCCGCCTTTTGATTTTTTTTCAAAACCTCATTGGCTGTCTTATGGTACCTGATCAGGGTTTCCAGCGGGCTGCCTGCATTGAGTTGCCCATTGAATCCCAGTTTTTCACGGATCATCGACCTGGTTTCCGTTTTCAAGGGATGGGAATCGGGCAGTGCATCGCATATCCCGGCGATCCTGACCGCCAAATCATGGATTTTCACCGTAAGGTAAGGCAGGTAATGCGCCGGTGCCTTTCCGCAGATAGTCTTTTCCTCCGCCTGTTTCTCGGCCTTGCACGCCCGGATGAATGCCAGTTCTCCATGGCGATATCCGATGCGGTATTGATCCAGGTCCGTCGCGGCAATCATCGCGAGCAGCGAGGTGGCATCGGCTGTCCAGAAACAGGCCCAATCACCGGCGGCTTGATTACCAGCGTCCCAGAAGCGGATTTGTTTGGCATAAGCCCCCGAAAAGGCCAGCAAATCCGCCATATTGCGATCGTCGAGCACGAGCGACCCTGGAATGAGGGCTTTCAATAGCCGCTCCCGCTGGGTGGTGCCATTTCGTTCGAGCGGATGGATGGAATGATCGGTTATGCCCATGGCCTTATTATTTAAAGATCAACATTGGTACCCTCCTGGTAATAGTAAGGATAAACTTTATTAAAGCGGGTATTCGTACTCCGGATGGTGTAGCTCACCAGGATATCCAGCCTGCCTTCCGATTCATTGACCGTAATGTCCAGCCGTTCGAGTTTGATCCGTGGTTCGTGGACCTGGATGGCTTCTTTCAGCATTTCTTCCAGCAGCGAAAGCAACGAAGTGTTGATAGCCGCGAATACGAAGTTTTCCAGACTGCAACCATAGTCCGGCGTGATACGCCGCTCCCGCAGGCTGGTACTGAAAAGGATTTCCAGGCTTTGCCAGACATCCACCTCGTCGGATACGGTTAATGCCCCGCATCCTTCTTTTGAAAATTCGGGCGGAAAGGCCCAGCCGGTACCCAGAAAGCTCTTTCGCTCAGGCGGGACGTATAATGCATTGGTTTCCATATAACATATGTTTTCAATCTCCGATAAATACATTGGGCGAACCGGAAGCGATCTTCCCGCCGTGCGCGGTACTGTCCGTCTGCCGGGCAGCCGGTTTGCCATTGAAAAAGACTGTCCCCGACCCTTTCGCGATCATATTCGGACTCCCGGGGCAAACGCACTGGTCCTGGGCTGTGGCTGCCTGCAAGCCGTTGACAAACACTGTTCGCAGGCCGGTTACCACAATGGTACCACCCACGTGCGTCCCCGTTCCCGACTCCATCGGTGCCGGGCATTGGTGCATATCGTTCAGACGTGCGGCCGGATTTGCTGGCATTTCCTGATTGGGTTTTAAATGTTAAACCGGGTCATTGAGTCTGACTTCGGCGCCTTTTATCTTCACTTTTCCGGCAGCCTTGATGATAATATCTCCTGCGCTGCCGAATTCGATACCCGAGGAAGTCAGCTTGATGAAAGTCTGCTGCTGCTTGTGCCGGATTTCCACCTGACCGTCCTTTTCATTTACTTTTACCGAATAGCCTTCCCTGGTGGTCATTTCAATACTTTTCTGATCGTCGTCGAAAACGACTTTCATCCCGTTTTTGGCGAAAATCCCCTTTTTAAAATTGTCTTTGGTAGCCGCAACAGGCGACTTATTATTGGAACTGTAAGCTGATCCGAGAATGACTGCATCATTAGGATCATTGTTGACAAAGCCCAGTATGACCTCGTCGTTTACCTCCGGCCGGAATATGAACCCGCGCTCCTTACCTGCCGTTGGCACTGCCAGCCGCGCCCAAATTCCCTCTTTGCTACTTCCTTTTTGTTCTCCTACCCAGGGGATCTGCACTTTCACCCGGCCTTCTCCGGGCTGCTCGTCGCTTTCGAGCTTGGTCACTGTCCCGATCTGCAAGCCTTGTACTGCTGCATACAATCCGCCCGCCTGGGGGGCCGTCAGGTGCTGTGCAGTTTCGCCCAGCATTTTTACCGACAGGCCGAACTGAATGTCTGTCTGCCAGGTGCCGGCAAAAACCTGGTGAACGATCCCGGTCATGAAATGCGCACCATTGAACCGGCTCGCAGCCTTTTTCAATTCCATGGTCTGGGCCGTTTTGAAATTCTTTCCGCGCACACGCACACGTCCCCGCACCTGTGAAAGCTCGGCGCGCGCCTTATACGCCTTGGCCCAGGCGCTCAGCACTTTGCCTTCCACCGCACCACCGTGAAAGAATACTGGTTTTTGTTTTTTAAAAAGTACATCCGGGAAATGATGCTTATCGTCTTCCAGGCCCAGATCGAGCCCCACGGCGTCAGCTACGGCTGAGACCGCTCCGGCAACCGCGCCTCCCAGCCCTCCCAGTCCACCCGATGCCCCCGAGTTGCCGGAACCTTCTTCCTTCACCACTTTTTGCTGGGTATGGTCCCAGGTCGCAGTGGTGACATCGGGGTAATGGGTACGGCTATCCATTTCGGCTTCAAAATTGATGATTTCCTGCCCCCAGGTTACGGTATGGTCCGCTTTCGGGGCTTTTTCAGGCTTGATGACATTGATAGTACCATTGTCGACCACAACTACGAGGCCATTGGCTTCCGCCCGCAACACGAGGAAATCCCAATCCGTGCAATTGTATTGGACCAGCCCGGGGTGCTCAAAATCAGTATCTGCCAGTTTCCCAACCTTGATATCGCTGTCTTTATAGTTTTCAATCAACTCCCGGAATATATCTTTGTCTTTTTTCCCGGGGTAATAGCGGCTCTGGCGCACCATCGTCATCCGCACCGCCGGGTCTTTACATTCCAGCTCCATTACAGACGCTTTACCCGGGTAGGCATTGATCGAATGACGGATGACAATACCTTTGAAAATGGTTTCGGTTTTATTCTGATAACCCAGCCGGATGTCGGCTTTTTTACCCGGTACAAAATCCGCCGAACCGCTTTTTCTGAATGTGCCTTTCGCCACATCGCCATCCGTAATGACCAGCTTTGCGGTCGGAATGCGGTTTACTTCATTATAAATGGAAAGTGATGACAGGCCGCCGGGTTTCTGTGTCACATTTTTACCGTCCATCAGCACGGTAATGCTGACGGTATGTGTGGGCTCTCCCGCGGCCTTCCCAATAGCCGATTTTGCTGCATCTACTAAGCTCATCGGAGTGCGTTTTTTAATGGTTGAAGTAAAAGTCAGTCCGCCAGGGGCGGAAAAATCAGTTCGGTGCCCGCCTTGATTTTCCGGAAATTCGTCAGCCGGTTGGCTTTCGCTACTTCGAGATAATAATCCGGTGTCTCGTAAATTTCTTCACACAGCGTGAGGAGGTTATCACTCGCTTTCACCGTCCGCTCTTTCGTGAGGTCGGGTGATAACAGCGACATCGCCGCTGCGGCAATGTTGGGCATTTTGAATTCGAGGAGTTTCAGGTTCACCTCCACCCGTAATGGTAGTCCCGAGCGGTGAAATAGGGTGAAAGTCTGTGTCATATCCTGCAAAACGCCCATAAAAACGAGCTTTCCCCAGTTTACCACGATAAACGGCGGCCTGTGCGCGTCACTCTGGATGCCATACACGACGAGCTGCAGCTGGGCGAGCTTTGCCGTTACAAATGCGATCTGCGCATCGGGCCCTCCTGCGATAAATGCCTGCGACACTGCGTCGATAGCCGGTTGCTCCACCGGTACTACGCCTGTGCCGTCGATTGTGAATTTCAGGTCCAGCACCTCAGGTTCCACCTGGCTGAACTGGGAAACTTTACCCTGGTCGCTGGCCCCAAGCTCCGGCGGGCAAATATGCTTGATCTTAAATGTCCGTTGGTACTGCTCCGGATTAATGGGCAGTTCGAAAATGCCGCCCGCCAGCGATTGCAGCACCGAACTCGCGACCGCCAGCGGCGAGCCGGCGTCCAGGTGCACGGAAGCAATCCGGAGCTTGTTGACATAAGGTGTTTCCATGATCAGCGATCGGTTCGTCGTTCGAGAATGGCCAGTACCTGTCGCACGCAGGCTTCGATGATGTCTTCGTTGGCGCCCTCTGTCGTGTCGGACTGCGCACAGTCCTTCCCGGATTTATCCTTTTTGGCGCCATCGCTTTTCGGGTGCTCACTAAAATTGGCACGAATGACCAGTTCCTTGATTTCGACCATTGGTGATAATATGTTACGTCGCTACTGAATTTTGATATCGGATTTCGCTACTGAATTTTGATATCGGATCGCCACTGAATTTTGATATCGGATCGCCACTGAATTTTATCGGATTGCCGGTGATAACACCGGCAATGGCTACTCCGGAAACGTCTTCGTGAAAAAACGGTACTGGATCTCGATCGTCTCGATCGCCAGTTCGCTGTTCATCGCGTTGAAGGGTGAGAGCGACCATTTGACCGGGTATGCGTGCGACAAATGCCACGAAACCAGCGGATTGCTCAGCGAATCGTCGATACCTGGGTCCAGCAGGGAAATATCCAAATCCTTCGGGCTGAACGAGAATTCCTCGATGGCCTCCCGGCACCAGGTCAGCAGCGACGATGTGGCTTTGAGGCCGCGTTTCAGCACCAGCTTGTCCGACGTCGTACGAACAGGCAGCTGATGTATAAACCGGTTTTGGCCGCCTTCCTTCAACGCCAGCGTTTCCAGCGTCATCGACAGCCCTGACACCTCCTGAAAATCAGCCTCGGCATCGGGTATGCCTTGAATGCTTACCTTGAACAGGAAACCTGTCGGGGGATAAAATGCCATAAACAGTGTCAGATATAGTTGACCGACAGTCCCTCATGTGCGAGCTCGATCGTATCGATCGCCACCTCGTTCCCGTCGGCTTTGAGGTCGCTGAAATGCACCTTGATCGGGAAAGCGTTCTGCAAAGTCCATGATACCACCTCGGTGGCAGCTTCGTCCATGAGCGTCACGGTGACGGTGCGCCGGTAAGTTTTACGTTTGACCACAGCCTTGTCGTTTGCTTTTTCACCGCCATCGATCCAGTCGTAGAAATCGCTCAACCCTTTGAAAACCCCTCTTTTCAGGGTGACATTGCTGAATTTCCGGATGCCCGGCATTTTCCTTTTCGACAGGTTGATATCCATGCCATCGCGGTACTCGATCGGGTCGATCTGATAATCCAGGCCGGTTACCTCGGTAAAACCGATCTCTGCCTCCTTCGAGAGGCCATCCCATTTTACCTTGAAACGGAATTTCGGTATCGGAAAAAAAATGGTATCTGCCATAACAATTTGATTTTAAACTGGATATAACAAAACATTAAGCCGCATTGGCCTGGAATTTGTGCTCGTAGCGCAGGATGATAAACTCAGCCGGACGCGATACCCGCAGTTTGATCTCGACAATCATCCGCCCTTCGAGGATATCGACGTCTGTCATCGTTTCAGGCAAACCTACATTCACCTGGAAAGCCTCGTTGGTCGTATTCCCAAACAGCCCTCCCGCTTTCCAGATCTCGATGAGGAAATTACTGATCATGGCTTTCACTTTAATCCAGGTGTCCCGGGTATTGGGGGCAAAAACAAAGTCCTGCATAGCCTGGCCGATCGAGTCCTCTATAAAACAGAACGTGCGCCGCACCGAAATGTAACGCCATTCCAGGTCGTTGCCCGCCAGCGTCCGTGCACCAAAAACCAGGATGCCCTTGCCTTCGTAAGCCCGTATCGCATTCACCGACTTGCCAGAGCCGGCATCCACATTCAGGTCGGCGTGGAAGTCGTCGTCCACATCCACCGTCGGCGAGATCACCGCGGCCAGGCCTGCATTTGCCGGGGCTTTCCAGACACCCTGGATGGCGTCGGTCTGCACCATCAGACCCGCAATGGCAGGGCTCGGTGGCATCACCACGGGTATATCACGCACACCTTCGCGGATACGGTTGTAAAACAGGTTGTTATGCAGCTTTACCGCATCCAGTTGCTTGAACGAGTATCCTTCGTTCAAAGGCTTCGCTTTTTCGAGGTCAACCAGGTCGGTGTAAGCCTTTTTCTTGGTCGTAACGTCGGTCTGATCTGTTCCTGCTTCTCCCGATGCGGCTGCCACCAAAGTATCCACTTCTGTCTTGACAGCATTGGCATCGGCAAGCGCAAAGGCATCCGAGAGCTCCTTGGGCCAACCGTTGATGTCATACTTCTTTTTCACCACCTTCAGCGTTTCCTCCGATAATTTGGCCGGAAGGACCGCAGCATCCTCCGCAATCATTTGTCCGACGGTCGTTTTGACAAGATCCAGCATCCCGCTTTTTTCGGTGGATGCCCTGGCCTTGGTATCGGCAGCATTGAACTCATTCAGGGCGTCGCTGATTTTTTTAAGATCGGGTGTGAGACTTCCGTTTTTGCGGTGAAAACGCACGGTAACGCCCTTATCCTCAAATTTATAATCCAGCGTGGTCGACAGCATCGGGTAATAGGCTGCCGCATATTTCTGGTTGATGCTCTGCGGCACTTTCGACCGGAAATTGGCGGTCACTTTAGCGTTATCATTCTCGGCGTCATTCACGTCGAGGATCAGCACCCGGTTTTTCATTTTGTCGCAATGCTGCAATGCAGCCGCGGCCACAGTACTGTAATAATTGTTTCCGCTGAGGTTTTTAACGGCATCCGGAAAGGAAAGGATTGTGATCTGTTTCGCTTTTTTAGCAGCATCGATGCCCGCAACGAGCTGATTGGGATCCACGGTACCGTCGCCCTGACTGCCCGCGGAGATCACAAACGAGGGCCCGCCGCCGTTGGCATAGTACAACTGCATAGCATAATGCATCCGAAACTTGAAATCGGTGATGGAAACAGCCCTTACATCCACGCGCGTTGTCCTGGGATTCGCAGGGTCGCTTTCATCGACTGCCTCATCGAGATCTACCGTAATCGGCTGGTTCGGAGCTTGCCCAAACCACTCCTCATACTCACGCATATTGCGTACGCGCACCGGTTTGAGCGTCACGTCCTCCCCCTCCTTGCTGGCCTTTTCGGTATAGCCAATGAAACAGGGCACCGCACTGGGCACAGCGCCGATCGACGGCGGTAACGTCGGAATTTCCTGCGTGATCACGCCTGGCATCCGGGTATCAGGTAATGCAGCCATAGTCAATTCATTTAGTTGTTTCAGGATTTATATGTTGTAGTAAACCAGGGAACTGTTTCCGCGGATACGGATCGTGCTGATGTCGGGCACGGGCAGGCTTGCGAAATTGGCGACCCCGTTCATCCCCAGCCTGACCGTGGGCGGCCTATGCTCCATCAGCGGCACTGGTACGTCGCTTTTGAATACAAATACATTCTCTACGGAATCCGGGCTTCCCTCACGGATCTGCGACACCAGCTGTTTGAGCTTGTCGTCCATATCGCCTTCGGCCACCATCGCAAAATTCACTGCGGCGGGCGACTCCGAGTCCCCGCTGTGTCGTGTGTAGCTGATGGTGATATCGGAGGGATTCCCGTACTGGATTTTCCTGCTTTTGATGTCGATCAGCACATAATGCCATTCAAGCAAACGATTATCTATATACGCAATCCGTTCTGTGTCCGCTGGGATACTCGCATCGACCCATAAATCCAGGACAGCGAAGAACGGGCCGGCAGCCAGGGCATCTTCGCTGACCAGGATTTCGGTGGGTGTCTCTCCGGCTAAACCCTTAGTAATTTCATAACACCCCGCTTCCCGCAAAGCTATCTCCACGGTTTCCTGTTCCGCTGCCACCGCTATTTTTTTGAAGGGCTTCCACCCGTCCGGGGCCACAAGCCTCCTGATCCGGATCTCGCTGGTCGCGCCTTTGGGCAGATCCATGGTGAACCGCGAGGGTTTCAATCCGGGCAATGCGTCATCCGGTGACAATCTTGCCTGCATCGTCAACTGGTCCTGCAAGGTACCATCCTCTTTCAGGTTGGTCAGATAAAACTGCCGCAATGCCTGTCCTGCCGCTGGTACCTGGGTAATGTTCCAGACGAGCGGGTTATCCAGGTACACCAGAAACGAGAGGCATACCGGCGCCGTGAGCGGATACTCCGGCGCGGCGCCATTCATTTGCTGTAAGATCACGGCCCTGTCGCCGATCTTCCTGACGATCAGTCCATACTGTTCCAAATGCTGCCTGCACGTGACCGTCGGCACCAGCGTGAAGTCGCTGCTGCGTTTGTTTTGATAATAAGCGTGCTTAAACAGGATTGAACACAGCTTCCGGTATTCAATGCTTAGCATACAACAAGAAAATTAGCAATCTTTTGTCCTATTGGTCGAGATATTCCTTTGAATGGATATTAGTGATCACATCAGCCCCGGCAAGCGGTGACTGCTGTACAAATAGTAAACGAGCCTTGTAAATAACGGACGGCATCGAATGCCCGCCGAGTACGGTCCACAAATTGTGCAAATTCTCAAATCCGATGTTATGCATGGAAAAGGTCAGCTTATAAGTGTTGCTGAACTCGTCCGTGTAAATAATGTTCTGATTGGCCTGGAAAAACTGTAAGACCAGACTCAGATGCTTCAATGCTTCGGTGTACAACTTGAAGTTAGAGGAGAATAATAAATGCAGGTTCAGATAAAGGGTGGGCTTCTGGATAATGGTTACCGATTGTTCCTGCCTGACAGGGTAGTTGTTTTTAAGGCTGTTTTCTTCTTCCAGACTGATCAGTGTGAGGATCAGCTTATCCTGCATGAGGTCGTCGCTTTCCTGCTGCTTTTCGTGGCGTGCGATGTCGGCCAGTACCAGCACTTCGGACACGCCCGAAATACCCCCGTTGAGGACCGTCTTGGGTAACATCACAAAATCGTTGAAGCGGGTAACAATTTCTTTGAGGCAGCTGTCTAACATAGCCCTGACACGTTGACCGTGTATTTAAGAAGTGCAGTTGATTACCTGAGCCAAATGTATACAATAATTTCTCTGAATTATTAAAAAGTCATTTTCACTTATTTACCGGTATATGTTTTCAAAGACCTCTCAAATAACAAAAACGCATACCTGTTTCCGGAATCGAAAGTCCCGAAAAACAAGTATGCGTATAGTTACAGGCGTTGGAGCGGAAGGGGCTCTGTCTCGCGGCTTTGTTCAGTAAGTAAGGCTTCTAAGATAAGCAATGGACTGCGGCACCTGCTTGCCATAGCTGGGACTTTCGTCTTCGATATAGTAATGTTTGATACCCGATTTCTTCGCTGCTTTCAGCACAGCGGGAATGTCGATCTGCCCGGTACCGAGCGCAACATCGTTTTCCACGGGGGTGCCGCCGGAAAGGTTTCCGGCAATTCCTTTTTTGAGGTCCTTCATGTGCATCAGCCGGAAACGGTCGGGGTACTTGCTGATCAGTGCGGCAGGGTCCTGACCGGGGAAATAGGTCCAGAGCAAATCCATCTCGAAGCTCACATATTTCGGATCGGTGTTGCGGATGATGTAGTCCATCAACGTGCCGTCACCGTGCTTCTCAAATTCATAGCCGTGGTTGTGGTAGCAGAACGTCAGGCCGAACTCATCTTTCAACTGCTTACCGATCTTGTTAAAATCCGCAACGGTCTTTTCCGCCATTTCGAGGGTGAACGGCCCGTTGTGCGGTACCCACGCGACGCGCACGTAGCTCGCGCCCAGCGTTTTGGCATTATTCCCCACTTCCTGCGTCTTGTTGAGCGCGTCGGCGTACCCTACCCCGAAAGACGAGCATTTCATCCCGCGTTCATCGAGCAGCTTGCGGAGGTCAGCAGCCGTTTTACCAAACAGGCTTGAAAATTCCATGTCCTTGATCTTAAGTGCTTTCAGGGTATCGAGTGTGGCGGCGGCGTCTTTGGAAAAACTCGCACGGAAAGTATAGGATACCATACCCGGTTGCTCGGGGAAAAGCGGCTTCCCTTTTTGTGCGAAGGAGGCGGATCCGCAGGCCAGTGCAGCAAGGAGCGTCAAATGTCTGATTCTCATAAGAAACGGATGATGATTTAAGTTTTCCTGATCAAAAGAATGGAACCGGCACGGTGCCGGTCGGCCTCTCTATTCTGCTTTGACGAACCAAATGCCGTGTCACCCTGCCTGACTTCCGTTTTAAGTATGAATTTTCAGAAACGCGCTTATTAAACGCGGACTTCCGAAAATATAGTCCGTTAAAAAACCGAAACCACTTTGTACGATTACCCATGCAGCCGCAACTTCCGGACGATCCGCAACTCCTGAACCGCCTCGGAAGTGACGATCCCCATGCTTTTGAAGACATTTACCGTCGTTACTGGAAACGGCTGTACGACTTTGCGTATGCCAAAACCCGCGATGCAGACACCGCCGGCGAAATTGTCCAGGATCTCTTTGTAAACCTCTGGGAAAAAAGGAATTCTCTTCAAGTTAAAAATCTCCAAAGCTATCTTTTCACGGCAGTCCGTAATCGCGTTATCGATCATTACAAGGACAAAACCTTCGACGCGCTCGACGACGCAGATTCTCCCAGCGAACCCGATTACCCTCTTTTTCTCGACGAGCTGGAACAGGCTATGCAGGAGGCTGTGGGCCAGTTACCTGAAAAAACGCGCAGGATCTTCGTACTCAACCGCTTTGAAGGCAACACAGTGCGCCAGATATCCTCCCAGCTCGGAATGCCCGAACGGACCGTCGAATACCACATCACCCAGGCATTGCGGACGCTCAAAATGCTCCTCAAAGAATTTATCTTCATCATCCTCGCCTTTCTGGCGACTGGTAAATTTTAAAGAATTTTCAGGCAAAATACAGTCATTTGATATAATTATTCGAATAAATAGTTTTCTATTTTGCGGTACCGGTTACTTTTTCAGTCTTCTATCCAAATCATTCCTGCCCTATGAACAAACGTCATTTTCATCAGTTACTGACCCGCTACCGCTCCGGAGCATGCACGGAACGGGAAGCCCGGCTGGTGGATCAATGGTTCGCATTGATCGATGGCGACGGAGCGGACCTGACCGATCGACAGTCGGAGGAAACCGAGGAAAGGCTCTGGCGGGCGATCCGCTCACGAACGGGCTCCCTGACTGAGCCACAACACCCAGCGGCCACGGAACGCAAACCGCTGCATTTCTTTTTCAGATGGCGGTGGGTTGCTGCGGCTATGTTCGTGCTGGCTGCCTGGGGCGGTTATCAGTGGAGCCGCAAAAATGCGGGAGACGCCGGCGATCGCGTGACCGGAGAGGCGTCCAGCCAGCTGGTTACCAGGGTCAACGCCACAGCGGCACCTATGTGGGTCCCACTTCCGGACGGATCACGCGTGAGCCTGCAGCCGAAAAGCACGATTGAATATCCGGCTGATTTCCAAAATACTAAACGCGAAATATATCTCAGAGGCAAAGCTTTCTTCGAAGTTGCGCGGGATGAACGAAAGCCATTCCTGGTATACTCCGGGGAAATCACGACAAAAGTATTGGGAACCAGTTTCTGGGTGAACCAGACACCCGCCGATAGAGGAGTCGAAGTGTCGGTAGTTACCGGAAAGGTATCTGTATTCCAAAAAGATAAGGAAAAAGAAGCAACATCGGGAGACCTTACCAGTGGCGTGATCCTGAGCCGCAACCAGAGTGTGAAATATACTCCCGGGAGCAAGACCTTCATGGCGATGCTCGTGAAACGTCCGATCATGGAGGACAGCTACAAAAATGCATTCGTTTTCGATGATGCGCGGCTCACCGAAGTAGCTAGGACATTCGAAAAAGCCTACGGAATCGATATTGTTTTAACCAACGACAGGCTGAAAAACTGCCTTTTTACCGCCGATATCAACAAACAGCCGATGTTCACCCAGCTCGCGCTGATGGCGGCATCGGTGAATGCCACGTACACCATCAAAGGTACCCGCATTTACCTGAGCGGCAAAGGCTGCCCGTAAAACGCTTTGAACTAAAACCGAAACGATATTCCTAAATCCTTACAAACGCTTGACTCCAAAACCCTGAACTTTTTAACGCAAACTACCTGCCTATGCATTGAACTACTTCCCTGAAAAAGAAAAAGAGCCGAATGTGTTGGTACCACCTTCGACTCCGATTCCCTCTCTGAACCTGGCCGGGTCCTCATCTGCGAAGATGAACGGGAGAGGTTTTGCCAGAATTTTCTGAAAACCTTAACAAAACGCCCAAACTTAATGAAAAAACCGATACTTCTTCATCCTCTCCTGCGACATATTATGAGGATAACCCTACTTCATTCGCTATTAATGGGTGTGGCCATCTCGGTCGGATTCGCGCGCGAGGTACGCACACAGGACCTGCTCGATCATGCCATTTCGATCAAGGCTGAGAACCAGGAGCTCCGGAAGGTGCTCGACCGGATCGAGCATATTGCGAGCGTCAAATTCGTATACAGTTCCAACACCATCCAGGCCGAGCGGAAAGTGAGCATTTCGGCCACCGACCGCAAACTTTCCGAGGTTCTGAACCTGGTTTTGCGCCCGTACAACATTTCGTACCGGCTCGTAGGCGGGCAAATCCTGCTGCAATCGGGAAACGGCCCGGGGTCGGAAGCGGCCCCAAAGGCGGACCTGCCGGTGTCAGGCCGGGTTACCGATGAAAAAGGGGCCGGACTACCGGGTGTAAGTGTGGTGGAAAAAGGTACGCAGCGCGGCACCGTGACGGATATTGAAGGTAAATTTTCCATTGAAGTCGGCAATACCCAGTCGGTGCTCGTCCTGTCGTTTGTCGGGTACGTATCTCAGGAGATTACCGTCGGCAACCAGAGCGTCATCGACGTTTCGATGAAAGTTGATAGCAAAGCCCTGAACGAGGTGGTTGTGATCGGTTATGGTGCGCTAAAAAAAGGCGACCTGACGGGCGCCGTCGCGACCATTTCGGCGGATAAACTGAAAGGCAAAGCTTCTGTTTCCTATGGCGAGGCACTGGTGGGACAAATGGCCGGTGTACAGGTGCAGCAAACCAACGGCGCACCCGGTGGCGAAGGCCTCAGCATCCGCATCCGCGGTACCGGCTCCATTTCAGCCAGCAGCTCGCCACTTTATGTGATCGACGGCTACCCGATCGACAGCAGCGCATTCTCGCTCGTGAACAGTTCCGACATTGAAAGCATTCAGGTACTCAAAGATGCATCGTCCACAGCCATTTACGGATCGAGAGGTGCCAACGGGGTAGTGATCATTACGACCAAAAAAGGGAGCGCAGGTGCCCCTACCGTTTCGTTCAGCACATTCTTCGGCATGCAGCAGGTAGCCCGGAAGATCGATATGATGAATACCAGGGAGTACATCGAGTTCTTCAAAGACGGTCACAACCAAGCCTGGCTCGACCGCACACCGATGCCCGGCGATCCGGCGCATACGATCCATGACAGCAATGAAATGCGGTCCAAATACACCAATTCCAACTTTTACATGATTCCTGAGGCATTTAATGATCCTTCCAAATTTCCGGACATCAACTGGCAGGACGAGATCTTCCGCAATGCATCTACCCAGAAACATGAACTTTCAGTAAACGGTGGTTCCGAAAAAGTACGATATGCCGTTTCGGGAAGTTATACCAACCAGCAGGGGATTCTGATCAACACCGATTTTAAAAGATATAACATACGCGCCAACATCACGACCAACGTGACCAAAAAGCTGGAAGTGGGCGTGGCGATGAGCTCCTATTACTCGGAAAACAACGACCTCGCCAACGGAAAAGACAGTCCGCTGGCGTATGCATTGTACCTGCCCCCGATTTACCCGTTGCGCAATGCTGACGGCACCTACGGTTCACAGGTACGCAACCCGGAAATCTGGGCGGGCGACGTGGCCAACCCGGTTAGCATTGCGGAGAATGTGACGAATTTCACCAAGAAGAATGCCGTGATCGGTTCCGTTTATGCAGAATACGAGATCATTCCCGGACTGAAATACCGCATCAGCTTGAACGCCAATCTTGAAAACCGGCGGTTGAAATACTACCAGCCTTCATTTGTGGATACCGACGGCTCCCGTGCGCCCCGCATTGCGAATGCGCGCAGCGAGACCTGGCTGGGTGGTAACTGGCTCAATGAGCATACATTGACCTGGTCCAAAACACTGGCCGAAAAACATAACCTCAATCTGCTCGCGGGTTACACGGCCCAAAAATCATTTGGTGAATACAACCAGCTCCGCGCCCAGAACTTCCCGAACGACGCTGTGCGGACATTGAGCGCCGGACAGATCGTAGGCGGCACCAGTACCGAATACCGTAACTCGCTGATCTCCTATCTGAGCCGCCTGACCTATTCCTACGACGACAAATACCTGTTCTCGGCCAGCATCCGCCGCGACGGCTCTTCACGCTTCGGTTCGGAAAATAAATGGGGGACATTCCCGTCGGCATCCGTCGGCTGGCGGGTAAGCAACGAGGCATTCATGCAGCATGTGAGCCAGATCTCCGATCTTAAAATCCGGGGCAGCTGGGGTCTGGTGGGGAACAACAAGATCGGCAATTACGACGCCATTGCGCGGACTGTCGTGAATTACTACCCACTGAACAACACGCTCGTGAATGCGGTAAATCCTTTGAATTATCCTAACCCGTTCCTTGGCTGGGAAAAAACGATGCAATGGAACCTGGGCCTTGAACTGGGTTTGTTCCGCGACCGGGTGCGGCTAGAAGCTGATTTCTATAACAGTAAATCCGTCGACCTGCTCCTGGACGTACCCGTTCCGACCATCAGCGGCTATGCAACGCAGCTTCAAAACATCGGAAAAGTACAGAACAAGGGGATGGAATACCTCGTCCGTACCCGCAACACGGTGGGTGCATTTAAATGGTCGACCGATTTCAATATTTCCTTTAACCGCAATAAAGTACTCGCGCTCGGCCCGGATGCGCGCCCCATCTACGCGGGAGCACCCAACGCGAACAATACTTTCATTACCACTGTGGGCCAGCCCATTGCCACCTATTTTGGTTACCAATATGATGGTGTTTTCAAAAACCAGGCTGAGCTCGACGCTGCACCGCACCTCGTGAACGACCGTCCCGGCGATCCGCGCTATATCGATGTGAACAAAGACGGCCAGATCACCGCCGCCGACAAAACCTTCCTCGGCAGCAACCAGCCGAAGTTCATTTATGGTTTTGGAAATGACTTTTCCTATAAACGCTTTGACCTGAATGTGCAGCTGACCGGCTCACATGGCGCGAAGCTGTTCAGCTTTTTTAACCGCATGATCGGCATTTACCACGGCGACCGCAATGGCCGTTCTAAACTGAAAGACCGGTGGCGGTCGGAAGAAGAACCCGGCTCGGGCGAAATCCTGCGGGCTAACCGGGATCCGAAAGGCTTGCAGAAAGAGCCTTCGAGCTATTGGGTAGAGAATGGATCATTCCTGCGGATCCGCAACGTGTCGCTGGGCTATACTTTCGACAGTGAGTTGCTGCAACGGATTAAAGTGCGCTCACTACGGTTGTATGTGACTGGCCAGAACCTGTACACGTTCACCAAATACCCCGGTTTCGATCCCGAAACGAGCAGCGAAGGCAATGGCCTTTCCCGCGGCGGCGATTACCTGGGTTATCCGGCTGCACGAACCGTCATCGCGGGGCTTAATGTAACATTCTGATCATTCCTGCTAAATCCATTCAAATGAAAAGATATATTCTAGCCGCATTCCTTGTCGCGACGTCGCTGTCGTGCAAGGAAAGCTTTATCGACCTGCAACCCATATCCGATATGAATGCGGGGAATTTTTACAAAACCGAGCAGGATATGAACCAGGCGGTCATGTCGCCATACGCTTCACTCCGCGACCTATACAATCAGCTTTACATTTACACCGGCGAGATCCGCTCCGACAATACGACATTCTCCTGGGTACCGGGCAGCTCGAAGGACATGACTTCCATCGACAATTTCGGGGACGTACTGCTTTCGGACAACCAGAACATCCTCAACCTCTGGAACCGCAGCTACATTACCATCCTGCGCAGCAACACGGTGCTCGACAAGATCGACGCCGTTACCTTCCGGGACGAGAAGTTGAAAAACCAATACAAGGCAGAAGCACGTTTCCTGCGCGCATTGGTATATTTCTGGCTGGTCCGGATCTATGGGGACGTTCCAAAAGTCGATAAGCAGATTTCCGTTCAGGAGGCCTACACCATCAGTCGCGCACCTGCCGAAGAGATTTACAACTTCATTGTCGAAGACCTTAAATTCGCAGAGGCTAACCTGCCCGCTACCTACGCCACCGCCGACCGCGGCCGCGTGACGATGGGCGGAGCCAAAGGGGTGCTGGCAAAGGTATACATGTTTATGGCGGGCTATCCGCTCAAAAAGGGTGTATCGCATTATGCATTGGCGGAAGCCAAGTCGCTGGAAGTGATCAATGACCAGCAATACGCGCTTTTGCCGGATTACAAGGCAGTTTTTGATGTAAAAAACGAAAACAATGCCGAATCGCTTTTTGAAGTACAGTACAAAAAAGGAGGCCCCGCTCCCATCGTGACGGGCAGCCCGTGGAGCAATGATTTCGCTCCCCGCTTTTCCAATAAGGAAGTGATTCCGGTGGGTGACAAATCGGGTTTCAATGCCCCTACCCCTTCGATATCGGCTGCTTATGAGAAAGGGGACCCGAGAAAAGCCATTTCGATGGCCGACGGCTATGTGTCCGATCCGGGCGGGCAGCAGATCAACGAAAAGTATGTTAAGAAATACTACGACGTGTCGTTTTCTGTCGCGCCCGACAACGATAACAACTGGCCCGAGCTGCGCCTGGCGGACATTTACCTGCTTTATGCCGAAGCGCTTGTGCGTCAGGGCAAACAGCAAAGCACTGCACTGCTCTATCTGAACAAGATCCGCCAAAGGGCGCGCAACAGTACAGGCACCGCGGCAGGTACATTGCCCGACTACACGGCATTTTCCTCGGATACCGACTTTCTGCTGGCCATCGAAAAAGAACGTCGTGTGGAACTGGCATTCGAAAACCACCGCTGGTTCGACCTCGTGCGTACCGAGCGCGCGAAGGTGGTCATGAGCCAGGAGCAAAAAGAGCAGAACGGCTTCAATCCGGCCACATGGAGCGACAACATGCTGCTGTTCCCGATCCCGTTGCAGGTGATCCAGTCTAATCCTGAAAAAATCAAACAAAACCCTGGTTACTAATGTCAATGCAATCCAAAACATTACGCGTGATCGTGGGTGGAATGCTGGCCTGGATGCTCGTCCCGGCAGTTTTCGCCCAGAAAGACAACACGCTCACTCCGAAAGAAAAGAAAGAAGGCTGGGTGCTCCTGTTCGACGGCACCTCTACCCAGGGCTGGAAAACCACCGCCGGAAAGCCCGTACCTGCTGGCTGGGAGGTTAAAAAGGGTACGTTGTCAACACAAAAAGGAGGCAAAGGAGGCGATATCGTCAGCGATGGCGAGTTCTCCGACTTCGATCTGCAAGCCGATTTCAACATTGCGCCTGAAGGCAACAGCGGCCTCAAATACTTCTTTACCCGATATGAACAGGGTGGTAACCTGGGCTTCGAATACCAGATCCTGGACGACAAGCGAGCCGAGGATAACAAGAAAGCCAACCACCTCACGGGTTCTTTCTACGATGTAATGCAGCCTGACGAAACCAAAAAGAAAATGAACGCCCCTGGCCAATGGAACACCCTGCGCATTGTGGCAAAAGGTAAAAACGTGCAGCATTATCTCAATGGCGTAAAAATCCTGGAATTTACCCAAAATGGAAAGGTATATACTGATGCTGTGGCACTTAGTAAATTCAATAAGGCTGTTCCCGCATTCGGATCGGTAGCAAAAGGGCATATCCTGTTGCAGGAACACGGGGCCGAGGTTTCATTCAAAAACATCAAAATCAAAGCATTATAAGTCATGGCAAACAGACGTGAATTTTTGAAAACGACCGCCGCAGGATCGCTGGGTATTGCCATCGGCGGCACGGCGCTGGGTTTCAGCGCAAAGAGCTACAACCGCATTATCGGCGCCAACGACCTGATCCGCGTAGCGACGATCGGGGTCAACAGCCGCGGTAAAAGCATGAGCGGGACTTTCGCCGGTCAGAAAAACGCGGAAGTCGGTGTCGTGTGCGACGTGGATGAAAGGGCGATTCCCAAGGCCATTCAGGCGGTAATGGAGGCGAAACAGACCGCCAAACCCAAATCCGAAAAAGACTGCCGCAAGGTACTCGAAGACAAATCCATTGACGCTATATACATTGCGACACCCGACCACTGGCATGCCCCGCTTACGATCATGGGCTGCCAGGCGGGCAAGCATGTGTACGTCGAAAAGCCATTGAGCCACAATCCGCGCGAGGGCGAACTCGCGATCGAGGCGGCGCGCAAGTACAAGCGCATCGTGCAGATGGGTGCTCAGCGCAGGTCGGCACCGGTGCTCACAGAAGGCATCAAGCAATTACATCAGGGCATTATTGGTCGTGTGTACCTGGCCAAAACCTGGTATACCAACAAGCGCAAGGCCACTTTCCTGAAACCGGGGACCGTTCCGTCCTGGCTTGATTATGAGCTATGGCAGGGGCCAGCCCCGCGTATGCCCTACAAGGACGGCCTGATCCACTACGACTGGCACTGGTTCTGGCACTGGGGGACGGGGGAAGCACTCAACAACGGCACGCATGAGGTGGATGTGGCGCGCTGGGGCTTGGGAGTAGACTTCCCCACCCGTGTCAGCTCGATCGGCGGACGGTACGAGTTCAAGGATGATTGGGAAACGCCCGACACCCAGGTGATCGCGATGGACTATCCGGGCCGTATTTCACTGATCTGGGAGTCGAGAAGTTCCAATGGCCGCAAGATCGAAGGCCAGGACCGCGGAATCATTTTCTACGGGGAAAATGGTAGTCTCGACACCGGCGGTGACAGTTACAAGGTGTACGACCTCGACGGGAAGTTAATAAAAGAAGTAAACTCGCCCACCGAGGAAGCCGGAATGCAGGGCCGCAACCTTGCCAGCCCCAGCCTGGGCATGGACAACCTGCACGTCGCCGACTTCCTCGACGCGATCCGCAATAACCGCAAACCCAACTGCGACGTCGAGCTCGGTTTCAAGAGCGTAGTAGCGATGCAGCTCGGCAATATCGCCTGGCGCGTGGGCCGGGACCTGAAAATCGACCCGAAAAACGGGCATATTATCGGGGATAAGGAAGCGGAGAAATTGTGGTCGCGGGAGTACGCGAAGGGATGGGAACCCGTGGCGTGAGTTTGAATGAGCCGGAAGTGTATTGCGTTGCGCCGCACCTGTTTGACACAGCATCTTTGCCATGTCAAAGGTGCTGCGCGCCGTTTTTTGTCGTGTTCATATATACATTCACTCCCTGCCCTTCAAAAACGCTTCCGCGTATCTTTTTCCTAATTCCCTCGCAGAGGCAGTGTCGAAATGAGTGTCGTCCCCCTTGTGTACCAAACCGGCAGCAGAAGCCAGGTATGTATGCGGATGGGTTTTGGCATAATCTTTAATGATCTGGTTCACGGTTGCCGCTTCCACGTGCCCCGCCACGTAGAAATCGCCGAGTGTTCCTACTACCAGCGGCACATTCTCCGTGTGCGTGTCTTTCCTTAATCTTACAAAAAAGGCTTCAAGCCTGGCTGCATAGGCTTTCACCTTCTCCGGCGAGCTGTCGGACTCTCCCTGATGCCAGATAATGCCTTTAATAGTGCCGTGGTTTTGCGCTTCCTTTACCCTTGCCAGCATTTCATCGTAAGCATAAATGCCGGTTTGCTCATGTCTGACACCGGGTTGCCAGTCGTCCATGCCGCTGCCTCCTACCGCGCAGGGAATGAGCCCGATAGGACGAGCAGGTTTTTTGGCGAGGATTTTCTGCGCGAAGGTGAGCCCCGGACCGACGCCTACCACGGCAGGTTTGTCGGAATGCAGCGGATCGGAAGCCTTTTTCCATTGGTTCTGTCGGTCGATCGCCCATATTTGATCTGAATTCGGGCGGGAAGCCTCGTCAGTCTGTCCGCGGCCTGCCATATTGGATTGGCCGATCAGGAGATAGAGATCCATTTGGTCGGGGGCGCTCTGCGCGTTCGCAGCGGTACTACCGCCAAAAAATCCAAAACAGAGGGCGAGGCCCGTTGCAAACAGGTGGTTTTTCATGGTGATGCATTTGGGAATGTGGATCAATGTCTTTAAAAGCAGGAAGCCCGGGAATTTATCCATCCCGGGCTTCATTATTCGCTTATTAACCTGTTTGAAACAATGTTATCTTTTGTCCCACCAGACTTTCGAAACATACGAATCACCATTCGACAACCGGCTTACCGCCTGTTCGTAATTGGTTTTGTTCAAAAGCGCCTCGCGTGACGAGTAAATGGTCCTTCTTGGAATGGTGCCCCCGGTCGATCCCTGGAACGGGCCGGGTTTCAATGCAGGGTATCCCATCCTCCGCCACTCAATGAACGCCTCGTAGGAACGGCCGAAAAGCTGGATCCATTTCTGCGTACCGATCTTTTCCAGCTTTTGCTCCTTGGTCAGGCCCGTCCAGGAGAGTTCTTTCTCAAATGCGGCAGGAATCGTCGTGACATTATAGGGGGCCTGTGCCAATGCGGCTTTCACGCCATCCTGATAGTACTTTTCTGCTTCCGCCGCCGTTCCGCCCCAACCTTCCAATGCGGCTTCTGCCTTATAAAACGAAACATCTGCAAATGACATCACCATGCACGGGATCGCCGGACTGTAATCGCGGTTGAAGAAAGTGGCCGTCGATACGGTGCTGTAATCGTCCTTAATGATGGTCTTCAGGATATCGTCCGTCAATGCGACGCCGATGCCCTTGTACGCAGGCGTGCCCGCCTTCACGGAGTTCACGCTCGGCTGGGCAATGCGCGGCAGGCGCGGGTCGGCCGTCGACACAAGCTGGGTTACCAGGCCATCGGCCAGGTATTTTAAATCCGGGCTTCCCGCCAAAAACTGGTTGAGTACCGGGTGTACATTGGCGTTGGTGGCATTGTTGTAAGTGGGCACGGTGGCATCGTCGGCGCTGCTCGCCAGCAATGGTTGCCCCATGGCTTCGGTCACGGTTTTCTGCGCCAATGCGGGGTCGGCATAGCGGATGCGCATACCCAGCCTCAGTTTCAGCGAATTGGCATACTTCTTCCACTTATTAATATCCCCCTTGTAATAAAAATCCGCACTGCCGTAACTCGCATCCCCCGGGGTCAGTTGCGAAATAGCGGCATTCAGGTCGTTGATCAGCGACTTGTAGATCGACTCCTGGGTATCAAAGGATGGCTTGGTGTTCACATTTTCCGGTCCCTGCGCGGTTTGGGAATAAGGCACATCCCCGAAAAGGTCGGTGAGGCGCTGCCACACGGCAATCTCGACAATGCGGGCAATAGCGAGCTTGCTCCGGCTTGCGGGGTCGCTTTCCTTGCCTTTCAGGATCTCGTTGCGGACCTGGCTGATATTGCGGATGAGCGTGTAATGCGCATCCCAGGTGTTGTTATCGCTCTGCTCGATGTAGCGCGAGCTCGATACCAGTACGCCGCCTGCCCAGTGCTGGACCCAGGAACCGAACTGGCTGTTGGGCACCTCGTAGCCTTCGGCAAAAGCCGCATCTTTTTGCACTTTGGACAGCACCAGCCCCGGATCGACGGTCGTGACCGAAGTAGGTGGGGTATTGATTTCCTCAAAATCGCCGGTACAGGCCTGTGTAAGACAGATCGCGCCGGTCAGTAGGATCGTTTGAACTATATTTTTCATCTTTTCAAAGAATTTCCGGTTTTGACAATTACAACTCCACATTCAGGCTTACCCCAAAATAGCGCAACAACGGTAATGCCGTCGATTCCAGGCCGAGCGACGAGTTGTTGACGTTGAATGACGATGCCTCGGGTGCGAAACCTTCTGTTTTCCGTTGCACATAAAACAGGTTGCGTCCGTAAATACCCGCGCGGATGCTCTTGAACGGTGTGCGGCTGATCAATGCGTTGGGCAGCTGGTAATTCAATGTCAGCTCCCGGAACATGATGTAGCTCGCGTCATTGAGCATTTCCTCGGGGATTACATTGTCCTTGTCCGGTGCCACCACATTCCAGTAATCCTGCGCTTTCACCTGTTTGGTATTTGCCTGTCCGGTTCCGGTCCAGGTGCCATTGTCGGATTTGGAAGCCACTACCCCATCCGCCACATAAGTACCGTCGCGGCCGGGCAATGTCTTTTTGATGGTCCCGTAAATAAGCTCTTCCCGGAGACTCTGGGAGTAGATCTTACCACCCTGACTGATATCGAACAGCCCCGACAGCGTGATGCCTTTGTAACGGAACGAGTTATTAAAACCACCGATCCAGTTTGGCAATGCGTTACCCAGTTCATAGAGGATCTTAGAGTTGGATTTCAATGGCAATCCGGTCGTCGGGTCGATCAGCCGGTTGCCACTGTCGTCGCGCAGCCATTGAAAGCCGTTTCCGATCAGGGTGCCGAAGGGTTTGCCCGGTTCGGCTACGACGTTCACACCGCGGTCGGCCCCGAGCACATAAGTATCCACGCCCTCAGCCAGCGATACCACCTGATTGCGGTTTCTTGAAAAATTGAAAGTCGCGTCCCAGGTAAAACCGCCGGCAGTTTTAACCGGCGTACCGTTCAGCGTGAGTTCTACACCCCGGTTGCGGATCTCTCCCGCATTGATCCGCCGGGAAGCGAATGTGCTGGCAGGCGGCAGCGGTACGTCCAGGATCTGGTTTTTGGTAGATGCACTATAATAGGCCAGTGCCAGGCCTGCGCGGTTCTTGAAAAACCTCGCTTCCACGCCGAATTCCATCGAAGTCGTCAGCTCATTTTTCAGGTTAGGATCAGGAATGGTGGATGCAAACGACGCCAGGGGAACACCGCCGTGGGCCACCTGATCCAGCGAATAGGTACCGGTGAGCTGGTAAGGCGATCCCGAACTGCCCGCCTGCGCCACCGATGCCCGCAATTTCAGGAAACTCAATGTATTGCTTTGAATATTGAATGCGTCGGTCAGCACGAAGCTCGCGCTCACTGCCGGATAGAAGAACGAGTTGTTGGCCGGTGAAAGCGTTGAAGACCAGTCGTTACGGGCCGAGAAATCGAGGAACAGGAATTCCTTGTACCCTACCTGCCCCGAGAGGTACACCGAGTTAATGGACGATTCGGTCAACCCAAACACATAGGAATTGATCAGTGTGTTGTTGATCGCGTACAGGCCGGGCACGATGAATTCGTTACCGGTATTGCCAGTGGTGCGGGAATAGAATTTCTGGTGGTTGGCGCCGAGGTTCAGGCCGAGCGAGATGTCTTTGGACAGTTGCGGCGTGAGTGACAGCAAAATGTCGCTATTGTCCTCCCGCACGCGCGTCACCTGCTCCGAAATGTCACCATTGCGATTGGCGCTCTGGTAGGTTCCTTTTTCACGGTAGCGCAGGCGCTGGTCCGTGTAAAAGTCGGTACCGGTTTTGGCAGTCAGCCGGATCCAGTCGTTGAACTGGTAGCTGAGCCGGATCATCCCCAGCAGACGCTGACGGTCATCGGCGTTACGGGTATGGTCCACGGTCCAGTAGGGGTTGGCGGTCGACGAGTTGGTCGCGTAGGTCTTTTCCATTCCCACAAACGGCACTGTGCCGTACCCCAGTTGTTTGGCAACATCCTCCGCCGTCCAGGCCGAATTCGCAAGAACGCTCATCGGAATACTTCTGGGCTGGCTGATGAACAGGTAAGCCGGGTTGTCACTCGCGTCCGAAACCGTAGGCCGGTTAGCTCCCTTTTGTCCGATATAATTGGCTTTCACGTCCAGTTCGAGCTTCGGCGTGATTTTCGCCACCGTCCGCAGGTTTACATTGTTGCGTTTCAGGGTGTTACCGGGCGTATAGCCGTCGATATTCGTGTTGCCGTACGACAACCGGTAGTTGATGTTGTCATTTCCACCTTCCAGGCTCAGATTATTGACCAGTTGTTTTTCCTTTCTGAAAAAAGTCTGAAATGTATTGGGCTGCGGGGTGAAATTGAGGACATTACCCCATTGGTCTTCATATTGCTGCCCGTTCATGGGCGCCCCCCAGCTCGCGCGGGTAAACCGGTCGCGCCCACCACTGACCTTGGGCATCCCCTGGATATTTCCGGCCTGCGCTGCCGCCCAGGTGTAAATTTTGCCGTCATTGCCGCGAAAATGCGTGAAGTTACCATCCAGCCCCTGGCCGTACTCATCCTGAAAATCAGGCAATACCAATGCATCGCCCACCGAGTAATCGACACCGTACTTGATTCCGATCCCTTTTCTGGATTTGCCGGATTTAGTGGTGATCAGCACGACCCCGTTGCTGCCACGCTGTCCGTATAGGGCGGCCGCATTAGGTCCTTTCAGAACCGAGATCGATTCGACATCCTCGGGATTGATATTTGAAATTCCATCCCCATAATCGATACCACCCGTAGAAGAAGGCGAATTGGGATTGCTATTGTCCATCGGGATCCCGTCGATCACATACAAGGGCTGGCTGTTCCCAACAAGCGAGTTGGAACCCCGGATCACCACGCGCGACGAACCGCCTGCGCCATTAGCAGAGCGTGTTACCTGTACACCGGCCATTTTACCGGCCAATGTCGTCGCCAGATTGGCCTCTTTCGCGGTAGAAATAGCCTCCCCTCCGATTTCCTGCACCGAATAGCCTAGTGCACGCTTATCGCGTTTGATACCCAATGCGGTCACCACCACTTCGGACAGGTTCTGTGTGTCCTCAGCCAGCGTCACATTGATCTCCGACTGGCTGCCTACCACCACCTCTTTCCGCACATACCCCACGAATGAGAATACCAGTGTCGCCGCCCCATCGTCCACCGCGAGCTCATACTTTCCGTTCACGTCGGTGGCCGTGCCGCGCGTGGTGCCTTTCACGAGCACGCTCACGCCGATCAACGGCTCCCCCTTCGTGTCAAGGACCGTTCCTTTCACGGTCGTTTCGCTGACCACCATCTGCCCTGCGGCAGCAGTTCCCAGCGACGCAACCGGGCTTTCCACCGGCAATGCCGAAGTTTCGCGGACCGGCACTGCCGGTTCCTTCTTCCTGCGCTCACGGGTACCGAGGAGCACATACGTGTTGTCCTTGATTTTCTTGTATTTCAAACCGGTAGACGCCAGCAATGCATCGAGGTTCTGTTCGAGCGTCTTGGTGGGATTGATCGCCTGTGCCGGGACTTTCAGGTCGTCGAGCAGCTTTTCCTCGAACAGAATATCGGCGCCATAGCTTTCCTTGAGTTTGAGCAGTGCATCACGCAGCTTCACAGGTTGGCCCTGCCGGTTTTCGGTCGGAATCTGCCGGGCCGAAGCGAGCAGCTGTCCGAACCCCGGCGACGGTAACAGGTTGAGCATGACATAAAGGCCAACGGCCTTTGTCAGAGGTACATGTGGGTTCATGGATGTATTGAATTAATTAAAGGGTTCTAATTGGTGTCAAGTGAATCGGGCAAAAGGTAAACCTCGTCGTTACGGACCTGCACGGTCATATCCAGCATTTCAGCCAGTACCGACAGCAGTTCGTCGGCCTGTCGCGCCCTGAATGTGCCGGTTACTTCCCGCGCGGCGAGCGATTGGTCGCCGACCACTGCCTGCAAGCCGAATACCGCATGCAGCTCCCGGGTAACGTCGAGCAGACTGGTATGATCAAACCGGAACTGGTGCTCCTGCCAAGCGGAAGGATTGGTGCGTTCCACAAGGGTCAGTGGCTGAATATCGATGGTACCCGAAGTGCGGATCGAAGCCTTTTCTCCGGGCTTCATATTCATCGGCGCGACCATGCCGGGCGAAGAGATCTGTACTTTCCCCTTGCTCAGCACTACCTGCGTGCCCTTTTCGCGGGAATACACAAAAAATTCGGTACCCAATACGGTTACCTTGCCCTGATCGGGCGTGTGGACGATAAACGGCTGGTGATCGATCTGATGCGTGACTACAAACCCCGCCTCGCCATCCAGAAGCACTTCACGGTTGAACCATCCGAAACCCCAGCGCAACATTTTCAGGCCGGTGCTGGGATGCAACGCGACGGTGCTGCCATCCGGAAGCCTGAGGTTGCGGCTTTCAGCGTAACCGGTCCGGTATTCCTGGTAAAAGACGTTGTCGCGATAGAAATAGGTCGCAAAACCCGAAACGAGGACCACTGCTGCCGCCCAACGCCATAATGCTGCCCGACGGTGGGTTCGCTGCACTAGCCGAACGTCCGTTTCCGGTTGCACGGCTTCATTTTCGAGTATTCCCTGCACTTTTTCAAAGGCGTGCTCTACATCCGGGAGGAATTGGGGATAGCTGTTTTCCCATTCCTGCAACCATTCGAAATAGGTCTCCACATGACCGGGATCCGCCAGCCATTCCTCGATCAGCTGCTTTTGCAGTACCGTGGCCTGGCCCGAAAAATAAATGAAGAATACTTCTTTTGACAATGGCGGTTTCATTCGATACTGTATGCTGTGTGTCAGGGACCGGTTTCCAGGTTGCTATCCGGATCGGATCCGCTGCGTTAATTTTTTTTCAAAGACCTGCGCAGCACATTCAATGCCTTGCTGATGTGTCCTTCCACGGCCTTCACCGAAACATCCAGTTTGGCGGCGATTTCCTGGTAGGATTTCCCTTCAAACCGACTCAAAACGAATACCTTCTGACACTGCGGCGGTAATGTCCGGATTACCCGCTCTACGTGCATATAGAGCTCGTCCATTTCCATAATATGATCCGGCGATAGCATGTCGGAAAGGAAATTGTCGTCCAGCTCCTCCTGCCTGATTTTCTGAAACTCCCAGCGCAGGTAGGTGAAGCATTTATTACGGACTGACGTGAACAGGTAGGCGCGGAAGGTCGTCGTCACGGAAGTGTGTACGCTTTTCTTCCAGAAATTGAGAAATATCTCCGTCACCAGATCCTCGGCTACCTCCTTGTTGTAAACAAACCGCACGGCATGACTGCACAGCGGCATGTAATAGGTCCTGAAAAGCAATTCATAGCCTTTCTTTGGGTCTGTTTCAAAGGTTTTCCTGATAAAAAACTCCTTGTCCGGCAAGCTGTGCAGACGCTCCGCCCCACCCGGCTCGGCAGTTTTTCCGAGGTTCGGGTCCTCGTCCGGTTGTGGGTCAAATGGTTCGGGGATCACAGCGTTCAGGTTCGGTTCAGGGCTTCGTATTCAGGACAAAATTTTGAAAGTATACCCTAGTTCTGCATTCAAAAAACTTTCATTTTTTAATTTGCGCCCTCAAAAAAAACGAACATGCGCAAAAGCATCATCCAAACGCAACCCCACATCCCCCTTCTGCTCACCGCCCCGATCCTTGGATTGATCGCCCGGATCCGCCAGAACAATACTGCCGAACTACAAGTGTATGATACTTATCTGGTTATCTCAATGGGGTTGCTCGCAGGGATTTTCATTGGGATTTTGCTGCTTGCCAGCCTGCTTTACTGGTTGACAAGACAACGTACAGGTCTCCCCCAGCTTACTTCGGCGCATGTACTCGGCACGATCGGGATCGTCATTTACCTGACCTGTACCGCCGGACAGCTCACCGGCAGCAATGCCGATACCGGCATCCCAATGTCCATCCCGGAATACCGCGCCTGGCAGGACTCCAATGCACGCTTTGCCATGGCGCTCGTAGCGCTGGCGACGATTCAGATGCTCTTTGTGGTGAACCTGATCCTGAAATGGATCAGGGGTTGACGACCGTTACCGGTTCAATCGGTCGAGGTATTTGAGCGCGTGGTCCACGTCGGTGATATTTTTATCCCAATTCCCTTCCCGCTCGATGTACACATAGCCGTCAAAACGCTGACGTTTCAGCTCGGCAACAACAGCCGGGTAATCCACCACGCCCGTACCGACCATGACGTCGTTGGCTTTGAGGTTACCGGCTGCATCCAGGTCTTTGATATGCAGGCAAATGATTTTGCCTTGCAACGTTTGCAGACATTTCACGGGATCCAGGCCGCTTCTCACCCAATGGCCGATGTCGGCACAGGCGTAGAAATGCGGGCGTCCTTTCATGGCCAGCACCACCGAGTCGGGATGCCAGTAGTAGCTGGACCCTTTGGCATGCTCATGAATGGCCACCTTGACCTTGTATTCGGCGGCCAGTTTTTCAATCGCGTCCCAATGCTTTTTTTGCGGCTCTCCGTTCAGAAATTCCAGCCCCATTTTTTTGGCAAACACAAAATTCGCCCTCCAGTCGTCCTCCGTTTTCCCGTCGGCATAGAGCGATTTCATTTTCAACCCCCGCTTGTCCAGCATTCCTTTCATTTTTTTTACTTCCTCGTCTGTCAACGCCGGAATAGCGTGACCGTTGAACTCCTCACCCAACTTGTGGAAGAAGAATCCTTCTACATAGTTTGCGTTGATACTGTCGGCTTTGTCAAGGGCTTCTTTGAACGAGAATTTGTTGAATGAATATAACGCAACGCCGGGCTTCCATTTGAGACCGCCGCCGGGGCCACGCTGCTGAAAACCATAGAGCGCAATGGTAATAAGGCTGATAATGACGAAGACAGAAGGAAAATGCTTTTTCATAAGAATATCGTTGAATGGTTCAGATTAGCTTGTCGGGTGTGATGGGCAGCTCCCGGACACGTTTGCCGGTGGCATTGAAAACCGCATTCGCAACCGCTGCGGCTACACCTACTATCGCGATTTCACCCAGTCCCTTGGACCCAATCGGGTTGACATGCTGATCCGGTTTGTCGGTGTAATATACTTCAATAGCCGGAATATCCGCGTGTACGGGTATGTGATAGCCCGCAAAATCAGTCGTCACGTAGCGTCCGAACCGGTGATCCATCACGGATGCTTCCATCAAAGCCATTCCGATACCGCCCACAACACCGCCGATCGATTGACTCCTTGCGGTTTTATAATTGATGACCGTGCCTACATCCGCGCAGGTCACTACGCGCGTGACGCGCACAGCGCCGGTGAGCGGCTGCACCTGTACCTCCACAAAGTGACAGCCAAATGAATACATCGAATACTGGTCGCGTTCGGTACCTGATTTCGATTCTTCCATTACATCAAGCTCGGTGAGTTTGTGGTATTTAAGAATATCGGCATAGGTGATTCCGGTCGTGTCCGCAGCAGATGCATATAGCCTTCCGTTTCTGGCTACCACCTGGTCGCCCGACTTGAAGTCTGCCGACATCCTGCCGGCCAACGCCACCAACTTCTGTTTCAACGACATACAGGCCGTGTACACCGCCGAACCTACACTCGGGATCGTCGAGGAACCGTTTTGCCCCGGTGCATCGGGCAGGTTAGAATGTCCCAGATCGAACCGGACCTTCTTTGGACTGATGCCCAATACTTTCGCTGCGATCCGCACCATGGCTGTGCCGGTACCTGGCCCGATGTCCATCGTTGCGCTCTGGGCGATCACCGAACCATCCGCCCGCATGATGGCCCGGGCTTTGGACGGGTGCCGGTGAAAGCCATACAGGCTCGAAGCCATTCCATAGCCGACGAGCATCCCATTTTCGGTCATCGAACCCGGCTCCAAACGCCGTTTTTTCCAGCCGAATTTTTCCGCACCCCATTCATAGCATTCTCTCAGCGACTTCGCCGACCAGGGCAAGTTCCGTTCGGGGTCCGATTCGGCATAATTCCGCATCCGGAATTCCAGCGGATCAATTTTCAGTTCAAATGCCAGCTCATCCATGGCCGACTCCAGCGCGAACATACCCGTGGCATCCCCCGGGCCACGCATCCACGTAGGTGTGCTTACGTCCAGATTGAGCAGGCGATAGCGCGTTTGCACGGCCGGACAGGCGTACATGACGCGTGTGCCCAGCACCGTACGTTCGAGGTGTTCCTCGTAGGTCGACGTCTGCCCAGTCCCTTCATGGACCATGGCAGTGAGTTTACCGCTTTTATCGGCCCCCATTTTCATTTTTTGCAGGGTATAAGGCCGGTATCCGACGGAAGTGAACATCTGCTCCCGGCCCAGCACCAGTTTAACCGGACGCTTCACTGCCTTAGCCGCCAGCACCGCGGCAATGGTATGCGGCCAGACGCGGATACCCGACCCAAACGCCCCGCCGATAAAGGTCGAAATTACCTGCACATTTTCCCTTGGCAGCTTGAAAGCCTGTGCCAGTTGTCCCTGAGCAGACTTCACTCCCTGGTTTTTATCATAAACCGTGAGCTTGTCGTCCGTTTCCCAGATTGCAATGATCGCATGCGGCTCCATCGGCTGATGGTGCTGAGTAGGAATGGTATATGCTGCTTCAATTTTAGTTTCAGCGTTTTGCCAGGCATTGTTATCTCCCCTTTCATAATCTGCAAAAGGCGAATTTTTGCTCCGCTGCACGTTAAGGGGCACCGCCGCGCGATCCCGGTTTTGTTCAAAATGAGTTTGATGATCTTCTTTCTGATACGTCACCCGTACAAGTGACGCCGCATGCACCGCCTGCTCCCTCGTACCCGCAACGACCATCGCCACCGGCTGGCCGTCGAAATAAATCAGGGAGTCGTAAAACACCCGGAACGCGGTACCGACCGGCGCCCGCTCAGGCGGCTGTTTGGTCGCAGGCCAGCCCGGCACACCCGGATTGTTGAGATGGCTGATCGCCGCCAGCACTCCCGGCGCGGCTTCGGCCTCACGGGAATCAATGGCTATGATGCTTCCTTTGGCAATGGTACTGGTGACCAGTATCGCATGTGCGAGGTTGGGCACCGCATATTCGGCCGAATATGCGGCGGCTCCCGTTACCTTCACCCTGCCGTCGACACGGTCGAGCGAAGGATCTGCCTGATCAAAAAACCTGTTTTCCATAGCTACAATCAGGAAATGCCCGCGGCGGTTTTTAATGCGGTTACGATCGCATTGGAAGTGAGTTTGATTTTATATGCATTATGTTCCCCCGGCTGCGCGTAAAACACCGCATGCTCTGCCGCCTGCCTGAACAATTCTTCCGACGCCAGTTTTCCTCTTATCATAAGCTCAACTCCCAATAAACGCCAGGGTTTATGTGCGACGCCGCCCAATGCAATCCGCGAATCCTGGATCTGGCCATTGACGATCTTCAGTCCTACCCCTACCGATACGAGCGCGAAAGCATAAGAAGCCCGGTCGCGCACCTTCAAATAATAGGTCTGCTCCAGTACATTGTCTATGACCTCGACAGCGGTTACCAGCTCTCCCTGTTCAAGTTCCGTATCGATTTCCGGATGGTCACCAGCCATCCGATGAAAAGTACGCATCGGAACCTTTCGCTCTCCGTTTCGGCCAGCGACAACCACCACTGCATCCAAAGCGGCCAATGCTACGCACATATCGCTAGGGTGTACGGCTATGCAGGAAGGAGATTCATTGCTGCCGAAAAAAATTGCGTGGGTACGATCAATGCCGCCAACCGCTCCGCAGCCCGAACCCGGCTGCCGTTTGTTGCAAGGTAATGCGAGGTCGTAGAAATAGCTGCAACGCGTACGTTGCAAGAGGTTCCCGCCTATCGTCGCCATATTGCGCAGCTGCCCGGATGCCCCTGCCAACAATGCCTGCGCCAGAAGCGGCTGCCGGGTTGCCACGAGCCTGTTTTGTGCCACATCGCTGTTTAAAGCCAATGCACCGATGCGTAACCGGTCTGTCTGGTGTTCTATTTTCTTTAAGGGAAGGTGATTGATATCGATGAGCGTTCCGGGTGTGGTAATACCCCGCTTCATGAGGTCGATCAGGTTCGTACCTCCCGCGATATATTGCGCGTCTGGCTCGGAAGCGGCCATTTGGATTGCCTCCTGCACACTTTTGGGACGCAGATACTGAAATGGCTTCATACCTTCGCTCCTTTCTGTTTAACGTCCAGGATCGCATCGACGATGTTCGGGTAGGCACCGCAGCGGCACAAGTTGCCGCTCATGTATTCACGGACGTCGTCCGCATTTCCCGCATGGCCTTCACGGATGCAGGAAATGCCCGACATCAGCTGCCCCGGTGTGCAGTATCCGCATTGAAACCCATCATGTTTGATAAAGGCTTCCTGCAACGGATGCAGTTGCTCCCCATTGGCCAGCCCTTCCACGGTTGTGATCTTCCTGCCGTGCTGCATCACCGCAAATGTGAGGCACGATAATGTCCTGCGCCCGTCGACATGGACCGTACAGGCGCCGCATTGCCCGAAATCGCAACCCTTTTTCGTACCTGTCAGGTCAAGGTTTTCGCGGAGCAGGTCCAGCAGGGTAACCCGGGGATCGATAGTAAGCTGTTTGCGTTTTCCGTTAATTGTCAGCGCTAACTTTACCTTTTCGGCATTGCCAATGGGCACCTCTTCGTGTCCGAATGTAGTTTGTAACAACCCCGGCGGTGCGATCGAAAGTCCGGCGATCGCCATGGATTGTTTCAGAAAAAAACGACGGTCTTCATGGGCAGCGTCAGACGACGGTTCTTGATCGTCAGGAGTCATGCGTGCAGGAGTTTCGGTGAATATGGTGGTAAAAGCGATTTTACGACCAAGTTTACCGGTTGAACGCAGCGGGGTGTCGGCAAAATCGAAGTAATCTGTAATTCCAAAAAAAGCCGTCGGGCATGCGACAACAATACATTGCTGTTACATACCCGACGGATTTCCTAAAATATCCGGCACCATGATTGTTACCGATGTCGCATCGCTAAGCGATTTTCACGGTTCTATGAGACTTACTTGAAATCGGCCGCATTCCATACTTTGGATTTGCCTGCGGTGATCTCAGCGTCGACCGTTCTGCTACCGTATTTCAAAACACGCTTTTGCGTGATACCGGACGTTAGCGTCACCGACTTCAGTTTCCCATTCTCCCAAACCTCATCCACCGTCACATTGCCGCGGGCTTTCAAACCTTTGACCGAACCGGCCGGCCAGACGTCTGGTAATGCAGGGAGCAGTTCGATCACGCCAGCCTGCGATTGCAGCAGCATTTCGGCCACACCTGCTGTGGAGCCCATGTTACCATCGAGCTGAAAGGGCGGGTGTGCGCAGAGGAGGTTGGCATAGGACCCACCACCGTCGGCCATGTTGGTACCCTGGTCGGCGACGGGCCGTAATACGCTTTTGAAGAGTTTATGAGCCCGGTTGCCATCCTGCAAACGCGCCCAGAAATTGACCTTCCAGGCAAGCGACCAGCCCGTACCGTCGTCACCACGGGCATTCAAACTGACGCGGGCCGCTTCTGCTTCCGCCGGGGTTTGGGTGATCGAAATCTGCTTGCCCGGGTGCAATGCGTACAGGTGCGACACGTGGCGGTGATGATTGGTGGAATCGTCCACATCTTCGCGCCATTCCTGCAACTGTTTCCAGCGACCAATCTGCAAGGGCAATATCTTATCGCGTGTAGCACGCGCTTTTTGTGCGAAATCGGCATCTATACCCAGAACAGCCGCAGCTTCGGCGGTGTTGTTGAGCACGTCCCAGGCCATTTCGTGGTCCATGGTCGCGCCGGTGGAAATGCCGCCGTGTTCAGGAGAATAGGAAGGTGAGGATACCAAACGGCCCTTTCCATCATTAGTCAGGTAATCCATCCAAAACTCGGAAGCCTCCTTCATAACCGGGTATGCTGTATTTTTTAGGAATGTTTTGTCCTGGGTAAATGCATAATGCTCCCACAAATGCTGGCAAAGCCATGCCGCGCCTCCCGGGAAAAAACCCCACGGGAAATCCCAGCCCGGCGAAGTGTAGCCGTACGCATTCAGCATGGTATTGACGATCCAGCCTTTCGCATTGAAAAATTCCCTGGCAGCGAGCCTGCCCGGCTCCACAATCGATTGCGTGAAATCCATCAAAGGCAAATGACATTCCGAAAGATTGGTCACCTCGGCCGGCCAGTAAAGCATCTGCACGTTGATATTGGTGTGATAATCGTTCGCCCAGGGCGGATTGGTGCTGTCGTTCCATTTGCCTTGCAGGCTCATCGGCATGGTGCCCGGGCGGGTGGACGAGATCATCAGGTAGCGGCCGTACTGGAAGTACAATTCTTCCAATGCATTGTCGGCCTGGCCCTTGGCATATGCGCGCTGACGCTGGTCGGTGGGGATATTTTGTGGCTGCGCTCCACCGAGGTTCAGTGCCACCCGATCGAAAAGGCTGTGGTAATCCCTTTGCTGCTCAGCGAATAATGCGGCATAGATCTTGCCGGCTATTTTGGCCATTGTCGCCGCATTGGCTTTTTTGTAATCGTGGCCCTTGTAATCCGGAAACTTCATCACATAGTCCGTCGCTACGGTATGGATCAGGACAACGGATTTTGCCTGTGTGACGGTCAGCACGCCATTGCTGAATGCCGTTTTGCCATCGGTATCAATGCGGTAGACGGTTTCAAACTCCTGGTGGTTGTCTTTCAGGTGACCGCCAAAAGTGTACTGCTTTTTGTCAAACCGCTCATAATCTTTCTGATGCGGCGTTTCAAAACGCACGGAGTATGTTTCGGGGGTTGAGGAGCTAAATTTGTAAACCATCACCCTGGAAGGATAATTTCCAAAAAATATCCTTTCAAAATGGCTGCCGCCGGCGTCGTAAGTTACTTTGCCGGTTGCATCCGAGATGTTCAGCTCGCGGCGATAATTTTCAGCTGCTCCTTTGGAGGAAACTTTTACGTAGATATCACCCACCGTTTGTTGTGCGCCAAAATCGCTGGATGGCGTGTTCTCCTTTTTTTCATGGATAACACCCGTCAGTTCCTTGTTGGCGAGCTCATGCGCCTCCTTCATTTTACCGGCCGCAAGCAACTCCCGCACCTTCGGCAGATATTGATGCGCATTCTTTTTCAAACCAAAATTATAAGCCTCGTTGGCACCCTTACCCCCAGCCCAAAGACTGCCTTCCGAGAATTGCAGGCGCTCTTCCGACGGACCACCAAAAAACATCATCCCTACATGGCCATTGCCGACCGGCAACGCCTGGGTCATCCATTCTTTGGCCGGGCTATCGTACCAAAGCACCAGTGGTCTGGCGTTTTTCTGGCCGATTGACGGAGAAGTAACAATGAGGAGCATTAGTAAAATGAGTCTGGAAAAAGGCTTCATCATATCGGTTTTGTAAATAATGGTAAAATTAGGGGCGGCAATTGAATAAAAAAACGAGGCATGAACCGGCCGGCTGTCACCTATTCTATTGCGAGTTGGGTAGTGCCCGTGATTTTCAATTGACTGACCGGCATGTTTTCAAGCTTCACATTTTTGCCTAATACTTCTCCCGAGAGTTTCAGATTACTGATCTCCACATCCGAGCAGCCATTGAAATAAAACATCCGTTTGTGTTCCGTCTGCGGGCTTAACGCCTGTGTCCGGACCACCGTATTGTCTTTAAACATAAGCCCCTGCGTGCTTTTGGCATATAAAACCGGGTAGTCGAATGTTCGGAAGACATTGTTTTCAATGCGGATATTGAAATGTACGGGCTGCTTCACATCGGCGACTTTGTTGGACGGATGAATGGCGATGACCGCATTGCCCGGGCCGCCCTGATAGGCACAGTCGATAAACTCGTTGTTCCGGATCGTCACATCACGCACCGGCCCCGACTCATACCAACCCTCCGCATCTGCTTCGATGAGCACAGCGCTCATGCCCGTCCGGAAGAACACATTGTTTTCGACAATGGCTTTACGCGGGGTTGTGAGCAGCAGGCCACGGGTATTGGTACGGGTGAAATGGTTGCCGCGAATAAGCACTTCCGGCGTCCAGGTCATGTTCTCCACGCAATCGTGGTCTTCCAGCCCGGCGGGTACCGGCTTTTCAAATGTCAGCATCACCTCACGATCGGTTACGCGCTCGACGGATTTCACCCGGCCATTGGCAAACCGCTGCATGGTAGCCGCATGAACGAATGCGACCGTGTCACCCGCAAAAAAAGCATTGAAACCATAGCTCTGTCCGTGCATAAAACGCACCCTGAGCCGGTTGGCGTCCGGTTTTGCTACAATCCTCAGATTGGTGCCATGTACATTAATGGGATCATCGTGCGCGCCGGAGAAACGGCAATCTTCCACAGTAACTTTTCCCCGGCAACCCGAGAAGTGCATAAAATCTGCAGACGAAGCGACGATCCTCCCCGTTTCGGCCCGAGGCGCGCAGGTTACCCTTCGCATGGTGACATTCTCGGTGTACTGGCTCACAATGCCCAGTCCGTGCATATAATGCATACCTACGTCCTGCAATGTCACATTTTTGCTTTCCAGGATCAGCATGCCTACCTGGTCGCGGATAATATCGCGGACGGTGAGCACATTGCCTTGTTTGGGTTTGAAGTTTTTGGGTGTTTCAAAACGGACCCGGTAAGGTGCAATTTCCGTCGCTTTGCTGTTGTTGAAAGTTTTCCAATCACTGTACCGCATGGTTTTCAGTGTCGTATCAAACTCGACGGCGTGGAAATGCGTCGTTTTCCAGCCTTCTCCAAACCATTCCAGGCGCCCGTCGCGAATAGCATAGCGGGCGTCGCGGTGAATGTCCAGTTCAACAGATCCGTCCGAAACACGCGCATACCGCATTTCCGACATGCTCGGACGTTCGAAATCGACGTGGATGTTTTGCAAAGTCACATTTTCACACCCGTCCAGCAGGATCGTCGTCATTTTGCCATGGAAAACAAATAGCGCGCCATTCCCTTCCAAAGTCAGGTTACGGGCGTTTTTGAAAAGCATGCCGATCGTCCTGATTTTAAGCGAATCCTCCGCCTCCGTGGCAGTATTGGAAATAAAATACCGGGCCCGAATGGCGCCATCCGGCCAGAAATCATACCGGCCTTTGGGAAACACCAAAGTTTTCTGCCCGCCCCGGATCGCTTCGTCGATCAATTTCTGGACGCGGGCGGTCACATTCTCGTAAGTATCGGCGCGAATGCCGGCGTCGGCAACGGAAATGCTTTGAGAGCGGGAAAAAGTAGATAGCAGGATGCCGGTGAGCAGCAGGAAATAAAATCGGACCGGAAAGGACATGGGTTAGGAACAGTTGAACGAAAATGCAAATTAGGTCAAAATTGAAACACTTTCTGCAAAAAAGAAGCCTATCGCCGTTCTCACGGTGAGATACCGCGGAACAACGACAGGCTTTTTTAAAGCGCAACAACCTCAGTAAGCGTGCGGATGGTAGGTATTGACCACCCGGCCATCGGCAAAGAGTTCCAGCACCGCGAAACCGGGAGGTGTTTCCTGGTAATAATAAGGTGCAACCGACTCGGCATCTCCTTTCCCCCACCAGAAACCGCTCATAGCACCATTACAGCAATATTGCACGCCATTATATTCGGTATGGTCCTGCAAATGCTGGTGCCCGCTCAGGCAGATCCGCACTTTGCCGCGGTGTTTGTAAAACAGATTTTTCAATTTCTTGTAATCCGAATGCCCGCCGCCACCCGCAAGCATCGGCGTTGTGCCCAGGATGGGGTAATGCGACATCAGGAGCACGAAAGTACCCGGTGCAAGCTTAGCCAGGTCCGCTTCGAGCCATTGGTACTGCTCGTCATCGAGCGCGGTATGGTCGTTGTTGCCGTCCAGGATCACGAAGTGCCAGTTCTTTTTGGTAAAACTATAATAGCGCCCCGGTGTTTTGAGCCGCTTCACCACATAATTCTTGCCATACATTTCATCGTCTCTGGAAGGGGCCGCCCACCAGGGATCGTGGTTCCCGATGCAGCTATGGATCTCGTAACCTTTGAGGTTCGCCGTGCATTCGTCCCAAAGCTTCCAGTAACCAAGCATGGTTTCGCGGGTAACGTCTTTATAGTCGGCCGCGTGAATGGAATCCCCGCCATTGAGGAAGAAATTGGGTTTGTGTTTCAAAACGTCGGCAAGGCACTTTTTGAAACGGTTCGGCGCGTCGTCGCCTTCGCGGATGTGCACGTCGGTGATGTGCGCGATTTTCAGTACCGGCTTATCGGCAACAAGCCCGGACTTTGCAGCCGGGCCTGTCAGCGAAGCAGCCGTCAATAGTCCGGTATCCCGGATCCAGGAACGTCTGTTCATTGTATTGGTATTCAAATTTTAAATTAATTCCATCCAAACAGCTGCTTCAATTTCGGGTTCAGCAGCATTTCCTTCTGCGGGATCGGGCGGTAATAGTACTTGGGATCCTCGAATTTGCGCACAGCCGTTTCGGTCACCATGGTCCCGCCTCCGGTGCCGTTTTTGAGATACACCGTCACGTCCTCACCAATGGCTCCTGCGCGGTAATAGATCAATGCAACACCCAGCTTGTTCTTTTCCTTATCCTTTTCGTCAGGAATCGTCTTGCTCTTGTCGATCAGGATAATATCTTCAACACCGTCGCCGGTCATGTCGTATTTACCCAGCCCGGCAAAATACATTCCTTCCGGGATCCTGGTAAGCAGCTTACCTGCCTGCCAGCGCATCACATCGTTGAACCGCAAATTTTCGAATGCAAATTCCACACGTCTTTCACGGCGTATTTCGAGGATCACTCCGCGGTTTGCGCCGGTCACGTTGGGATATTTCTCTGCCAGAAAAGCGTCGGGTTTCGCATTGGCCGCTGCCAGTTGCAAATCGGGCAAGCCCACCCGCTTACGCAGCAGGTTTACCGATTTTCCCAGGTCTTCCTGCGTAAGCGTCCCGAGTTCGGCCTTCGCTTCCGCGTTGGTCAGCAACACCTCTGCATAACGGTACACCGGGAAATCGGCACCATTGAGCGTATTGTTGTCGGTCGTATTCATATAACCCTTCAACTGGTGGTAACCGGTGAAGTTCTTGTTCAAACGCTGAATGTACGGCGCCGCATCCGGCACCCGCACCCAGCCCGGGTACACAAGCGTCTGACCCAGGCGCGGGTCGCGGTTTTCAAATTCCTTTACGAAGCCGAATTGCTGGTAACCCTGAATATCCGTAAAGCGCGAACCGTCTTTCATCAGGTAGGTTTGCACCAGGTCGCGCGAGGGTGCCTGCTCGTAGTCGCCGAAAACGGTGCTGTTGACGTTACCTCCTGCCTGTTTTCCCTGATCGTAGGCATTAAGTAAAATCACCTCCTTGTTTTGAGTCAGGTCCTGGCTGTTGAACAGCGCGGCATAATCGGCATTGGGTTTACCCGTATTGTGGATCGCGAATTTCCCGGAAGCAATAATGTCCGCCGATACGCCCGCTGCCGTTTCCAGAAACTTGCCGGCTGTCGCCTGTAAGTTGAGTTCGGGATGATATTTACGATAAGTGCCTTCAAAAAGAGCCGTACGCGCATATTGGGCCATCACCGCCCATTTGCCTGGTGTCCCTGTGGGCACCAGCTCTTCGTCCCTGACATTCGCCGCCGCATAGGCAAGATCGGCCATGACGCTATCCATGACGGTCGCACGCGGGTCCTGCGGTTTGTAGAGGTCCGTGTTATCAGGGCTCAATGTCTTTGAAAACCAGGGTACATCCGAAAAGCGCGCAACTTTATCCAGGTAAAACTGCGCCCGGTAATACCGCGCCAGACCGGCATAATGTGCTTTTATATCGGCAGCTACCTGCGCTTTCTGGTAATTGTCGAGGAAATAGTTGATGTTCCGCAGCCGGCTCCAGTCCCAGCCGCCGGTGATCGTCTGCGAGCTTGGCGAGCCCGTCATAATCACCTTCATTTCTACCGCGCCGGTGGTGGTCGCGTTGTCGGTAGCCTGGTCATTGAGGTAGGAACCTGCACCAGGCATACTCAGCAACCCGTTAATGTACAGCGACAGGTCTTGCTCGTTGTTAAAAAATACTTCCGGGGAAATCCTGGTCTGCGAATATTTGTCCAGAAAGTCGTCGTTGCATGCACTGGCCCCGATGAGCAGCGACAGTAGTAAAATATGTTTTTTCATTGTAATACGGATTAAGGTATAGATCAGAACTCGACGTTGACACCGAATGCGAATTTGCGCTGGAACGGATAAGAAAAGCCTTTCGAACTTTTGAATGTATCACTACCCGTGATCACTTCCGGATCGAAGTACTTTTTGAGCTGCGAGAACTCGAAGATGTTCTCCCCGCTCGCAAACACCCGCACCCGACCAATATTGCGCTTTTGGAGCAACGAGGCAGGCAGGGAATAGCCGATGGTCAGGTTTTTCACACGCAGGTAAGCGGCACTCAGCAGGTACTTGGTCTGCGGAATGTCGAGGCCCGCTCCAAAGTTGTTATCCGCCAGCCACGATTGCAGCACTGGTAAGCTTGCATCGGTATTGGCATCCGCGAGACCGGCATCGATGTAGGATTTCGAATGCTTCGCACGCTGCTGCTCCGAGTCGGCCTGGCCGCGGTAGTAATCCAGGTTCCAGGGATAAACATTGGCATAAGGCTGTTGGTAGGGTCCCCAATAAAGGTAATGTTGCGGGTAATAATCGCCTTTTAAAACACCTTGCAGCACGGCCGAGAAGTCAAATCCGTTCCAGTCGGCGCTTAGGTTGAAACCGATGCGCAAGCGTGGCGTAGTATTTCCGATGACCGATAAGTCTTTCGGGTCTTTTGCCGACAGCCCGCGCGTGATGCGTCCGTCGCCGTCAAGATCTTTGTATTTCGGCCAGCCAGGGACAATTTCAAGCGCTCCCCAGGGAACAATGTCGTTTTCGTTCAGCTTCGCGATCTCGTCCGTGTTCTTGAAAAGGCCATCGTTGGTAAGCCCCCAGACCTCGCCGACCTCCTGACCTTTGCGGTAATTCGCGGAAAACGATTCCTGGTCGTTCTTGAAACGCGTAATAAAAGAGCGGGAGTCGGACAGGATCAGTTTTGCATTGAGATTCAATGGTTTCGCACCGACGGTGTAGGAATCGTTGAAGCCCAGTGTAAGTTCCCAGCCCTTGGTTTGCAGGTCGGCCGCATTTTGCTTGGGGACCACGGTTCCGAGCGTACCGGGCAACTCCTGTCCACCCGTAAGCATGTCTTTGGTATTACGGATATAGTAATCGAAGCCCAGTGTCACACGATCTTTCAGCACACCCAGATCAGCCCCGAAATTCAGGGTCGATACGCGCTCCCAGGTATAGTTGGCAGGATCGATATTCAGCTGAGGTGCCCCTGCAATGACAGGCTGCCTTTCGCCATCGATCAGGTAGCCCGACAGTCCAGTAGGCAAAACCTGACGGAATCCGTAGTAGGCCACATTCTGGTTGCCGAGGTCACCATACGAGGCCCGCAATTTCAAGGTCGGGAAGAACGGCATCGCATTTTTTACAAAAGACTCGGAACTTGCGATCCACGCGCCCGATATCGACGGGAAAAAGCCCCAGCGATTGCTGGACGGGAACCGGGAAGAGCCATCGTAGCGACCATTCGCCTCGATAATATAGCGGTCTTTGAAAGTATAGTTGATCCGGCCGAAATAGCTGCGCGTCGCATAGCTGCTATCTCCGCCGAAAGCCGTTGCACTACCGCTGGTGATGCTGAGATACGGCAAGGTGGGCGAGATCACACCCGTTTTGCGCGCCTGGGTCGTGTTGTAGCCGTAGGATTCCTGGTTATATCCGGCCAAAAGGTTGATCCGGTGCGATCCCAGGGTTTTGGTATAATTTCCGAACAGGTCGAGCACATTATTGACCAGCGTACCACTTTTGTCCATCACGTAGCCTGTACCGACGCTTTTCCTGACGTCCCCCGGGCCATAACCGATCTCGTAGACGAGGGCATCTTCGTGGTACTTCCACTGCTCGCGCTTGAAACTCGCCGACCCTGTCACTTGCAGGTCGCCATTCAGCGCGGTTACGATACCACGGAAAATGTTCTGAAAACCAAACATATCCTCGCCCTTTTTACCACCGTCGGTGAGGCGTCCCGCGAGATTACCCGCGGCTGTGTTCGCCCAGGTACCATCCGGGTTGACCGCTACCTGCGTGGGCTGCAAATAGTAAATATCCGTAATGTCGGCTGTGGGCACAGCGCGTTCGGTGCGGTAAATGGAGAGGTTATTATCCAGTTTCAACCATTTCAAAGGTGCAAAATCGAGTCTTGCGCGGGAAGAGTAACGGTTCCAGTAGTCGTCGGTAAGTTTGTTCAGCCCGCCCTCCCGGTTATAATCAGCTGAAATGTAGTAGCCTACTGTGCGTTCGTTGGCCGTTTTGGCACTGCCTGTAAATGCGATGCTGTGGTTTTGGGAAAAGCTTCTTTTGTTGAAAAAGTAGTCGTACCAGTTGTTGTTGCCCATGTAGGCCCATTTGGTGGGATCGCTCGGGTCAATGCGCGTGTCGGGCACGGAAGGATCGTCGGAGCGCTGCTTGGCC
This sequence comes from Dyadobacter ginsengisoli DSM 21015, assembly GCF_059568735.1. Classification (NCBI taxonomy): domain Bacteria; kingdom Pseudomonadati; phylum Bacteroidota; class Cytophagia; order Cytophagales; family Spirosomataceae; genus Dyadobacter; species Dyadobacter ginsengisoli. The sequence goes on along the minus strand of NZ_JCANTY010000001.1, from coordinate 649,750 downwards.
CAGGCATAATATTCATCCGAATAGTTGACATAATCCCAGGGCGTATTGTCCGTCGAAGTTTCCAATACCCGGGAATAAATATAAGGATCGGTTACCGGCTTGGGCAGCACTGTAGGCTGTCCCCAGGAGAAGAAGTTGTTATAGGTAATGGACTGTTTACCCCTTCCCCCCTGCTTGGTCGTGATCAGCACCACACCAAATGCAGCACGTGCACCGTAAATGGCCGCCGAAGCCGCATCGCGCAGCACCGAGAAGGTGGCGATATCGGAAGGGTTCAGGCGGAGCAGATCCTGGCTGCTCGCCGCCGCGATGCCATCGATCACAAACAGCGGCTCACCGCCATTGATGGAGGTAAAGCCGCGGATGTTGAAGTTAGGGACGGTCCCGGGCGTGCCGCTCTGATACGTAATGTTTAGTCCGGGGCTTACACCCTGCAGGCCCTGCATCACGTTAGCGACCGGCCGTGCTTCGAACTGCTTGCCGGAGATCTGGTCCACGGCACCGGTGATATTCACCTTTTTCTCCGTGCCATAACCGATCACCACCACTTCTTCGAGATTGCCCAGGTCGGCCTGCATCGTCACGAAGATCTCGCTTCTTCCTTTAACAAGCTCTTCCTGCGTTTTGTAGCCGATGTAAGAGAAAACGAGGACGTCGTTACCGGAAACACCATCGATCTTGTACTGGCCGTTCTGATCGGTGATGGTCCCTTTCTGGGAGCCTTTGATCACCACATTCACACCCGGCAGGAGATCCTTGCCGTCGGTCACGGTTCCGGAGATTTTACCGTGAGCTCCGGCGTTGAGGGTCGTTTGCGCGGATGCGGGTATCACGCAGCCGAGCGCAAAAATCACCACCATTCGCAGGCTTTGCAGCAGCCTTGCGCAATAAGGTTTAGGTACACTTTTCATCATCAATAATATTTACGTTTAATGATCTTTTGGGCCATTTTCGGAATGCAAATGTCCTAATCAAAAGTTACGCTAATATTAAAAAATAGTTACCTGATTGTGATCATAAATTGAATGAATGTTCAATTAATTTTTAAACAATCGCCAAACTTCCGTATTCCGCAAAAATCCGTATATTGGCAATCCGTTATACCCCGGATCAGCATGGGCAGAAAGAGTCTTAAAGAAGTAAGGAAGAAGGAGATCATTAAAGTATTTTACAACCTGGCCAGGAAGAATGGCCTGGAGAATACCTCCATTGCCAAGATCGCGGCGAAAATGGAAATAAACCCCAGCCTCATTATCCACTATTTCCAGACGCGGGAAGATCTGGTGTACGGGCTGATAGATTATATCCTCGACAAGTACAAACTGATCTATAAGGTCAGCGCAGCCAATGCCGACGACCCCAAAAAGGCGCTACTGGAGATCATCAGCAATATTTTCTCCAAAAAATGGAATGCACTGTTCGACGACGGGCTGTTTTATGGATGCTATGCCATGACATTCCACGACCCCAAAGTGCGGGACCTTTATAAAAAGCTGCTGGATTCGCTCAGGGAACTGCTGACCGGGCATATTGAGCAATGCAGGCAGGATGGCGTACTGGATGTCGAAGATGTGGAAACGGCGGCAGACAATATCTTCGTCCTCATCGACGGGGCTTACTTTTACCTGAGCCTCGTTTCCGACAAGCAGGAATACGAGGTGCGACTGGGCAAATACCGGCAGCAGGCATTATCGATCCTCCGCCTGACAGAAACCTCAGTGATTGCGGAATGACCTCCGGGCCAGTTTCCGGATCACGGCACCCATCCCGATCATCAGCCAGATCACATTGACGGCGACATTAGGCTTATCGCCATATTCGAGCGAGTAGGCGATTAGGCTGGCCGCGCCTACCATGTTCAGCAAATGGAAGGGATATCCGCTTGGCTTCAATACGCCGATCGTCAGCAACAAATAGGCGAGTACATAGGATGCAACCCCGACCCATCCGGTTATTTCAAGCAAAAATGTTGCGTCCATCGTATTCAGATTTTAGTTTTCAGCCTGCTCAGAGTTTCCTGCGAAATATTGAGGTAAGATGCGATGAGTTTGTTGGGCAACCTTTGTACCACCTTCGGGCTCTGTTCAAGCAGCTGCCGGTACCGTTCCCGTGCATCGAGGGTAATGAACGACATCAGACGCCGGGTATTGATCACATAGGCATGTTCGAGGTAATTCCGGTAAAACCGATCCCAACCCGGCACGACGGTCATTAAATGGTAGAAGTCTTTATGGGTAATGCAGAGCACCTCCGTTTTTTCGACGGCCTGGATGTATTCCGCTGAAGGTTCTTCGCTGATAAAGCTCACGAGTGCCGTAGCGAACTGGTTTTCAAAGGCCAGGTATCGGGTAGCCTCCTGTCCTTCCGCGTTGTTGAAGTAAACCCTTAAACAGCCCTTGCCAACGAAGAATGTCCGCTGGCTGGGCTCGCCTTGTCGTAGCAGCAGCTCATTCTTGGCCAGTTTCAGCGGTTTGAAATAGCAAAGGATGGTCTGCAGGTCGTCGGCTCCGATGTCAATCTGGTTCTGAATATAGCGTGCAAGCTGGTCGTACATATGCGGCAAAAAATTGGAACCGCTAAATTAAGACTTTGAGGCTACTTTCTCAGCCAGTTTGCGTGCATTGGGAATGATCAGGAAAGCAGCCGCATACGCGACCGGCAGCATGACGCTCCATGCTTTGAGGAATTTTAAAAACCAGTCTTCCCCGAAACCATAGTTACGCATGAGCCCGACAAATGCCATAATGAGTGTCATGGGTATGACGACGAAGAGGGTGTTGATGTACTTGAAATGTTTCTTCTTCATGAAGTAGTATTTAGATAAATGATTTTGCAAAGCTCCTACGACCAGACCTCGCAAACATTGACCTAAGTCAAAAAAAAGCAAACCACCCTTTATTCGCCATTTTTGAAGAAAAACCAAATAAAATCACCCAAATTCACAGATTTGCGGAATTACTGACAGAAATAAGTTAATATCGGTAAAAAAGCCGCTAATTCACATCAAGTTTTTGGTTTTCCGACCCGCTAATTTTACAAATACATAATATCCCCGAAACCGATAGGATACTGCCGCACATCATGCAGCAGACAGCTCTATAGTGCCCGGGAATATTTCGTAAATACCACATAATCAGCAATGAAAAACCTGAAACTGGCCTTTAGTAAACGATTCTACCCTTACACCCTTGCTGCGGCATGCCTGGGAATGCCCGCGCAGGCCCAGAGATCATTGCCCGCTTACCATCCTGCTCCTGCCGAGATTGCAGCTTCCTATAAAAGGATGGCACTCATGGACTCGCTGACCAAAGGAAGTGTGCTCAAAGCTTCGGTGCAGCCCAACTGGCTGGCCGACGGACAATCGTTCTGGTACCGGAATGTACTAAAGGACAGTTTAACCGAATATCTGATCGTCCGGCCCGGCGAAAGCAAAAGAATGCCCTTATTCGATAATGCCCGGGTGGCCGCTGCATTAACAAAAGCATACGATTCGACATTTTCGGCAACAAAACTTTGGATCCAGGAAATCCATCCGGATCCTGAAAAGCATGCACTGATCCTGCAAACCAAAGGCAAATGGTTCTCTTACGACACGGAAACCCATACGGCTCAAAAGATCGACAAGCCCAACCTGCCCAAACCCAAAGAAACCGGCTGGACCAAACAACTCAGCCGCTGGGGGCGTTTCCGGGCCGACAGCGTTTCACCCGACAAGCAGACGAAGGCATTTGTAAGAAATGGCAATATTTATTTAGGTAAAAAAGATGGAAGAGAAGGCAAGCAACTGACTTACGACGGCAATCCGCTCAAACCTTATGGCGAGATCAGCTGGTCGCCCGACGGCCGCTACATCGTTTGCTACCGCATTGATCCGCGGGACGAGCGCCAGGTCAGCATTATTTTTTCATCATTACCCAATACCACGCGCGGAGAGGTAAAAACGAGGGGTTATGCACAGCCCGGCGACGAATTCACGAGCTATGAAATGCACGTGATCGATGCGCAGAGCGGCAAGGCCGTGAAGGTTCAATCCGAAGTGATCGACTTTTTTAATGCGCCGGTGATCCGCTGGCGCAAGGGTGACGCGACGCATTTCACCTATGAAAAAGTGGACCGCGGGCACCAGCGCTTCCGGGTAATCGAAGTGGATGCTACTAACGGCGCTACAAAGCATATCATCGACGAAAAGACCGATACATTCATTTACCAGAACATGATTTACACGCATTACCAGCCTGACAATCATGAAATTATATGGGTTTCGGAAAAAGATGGCTGGCGGCACATTTACCTTGTCGACGAGCAGACGGGCAAGATCAAAAATCCGGTTACGAAAGGCGAATGGGTGGTGCGCGACATCGACAGCGTCGATACGCAGAAACGCGAAGTGTGGTTCAAAGCCAGCGGAATGAATGCGAACGAAGACCCCTACCACATTCATTATTACCGCATTAAGTTCGATGGAACAGGCCTGGTGAAACTCACCGACCACGCGAAGGCAACCCACCAGCTCACCTTTTCACCAGATCGCACTTATTACGTAGACACGTACTCGACCATGACGAGCGCGCCGGTGTCCGAGCTGCGCAAAACCATCGACGGCTCCTTAGTGATGAAGCTGGAAACAGCCGATATTTCTCAATACCTCACACTGGGTTTCAAACTTCCCGAGATATTCAAAGCCAAAGGCCGCGACGGCAAGACCGACATCTGGGGCATCGTGTACCGTCCGAGCAACTTCGACCCGAAAAAGAAATATCCGATCGTCGAAAACATTTACGCCGGGCCGCAAGACTCTTTTGTCCCGAAGGCATTCAGGCATTACGGCGAAATGCAGAGTATGGCCGAGCTGGGCTTTATCGTGGTCCAAATGGATGGAATGGGTACTTACAACCGCTCCAAGGCATTCCACGACGTATGCTGGAAGAACCTGGCCGATGCCGGCTTCCCCGACCGCATTGCGTGGATGAAAGCGCTGGCCGAAAAATATCCTCAGGTGGACTCAACCCGGGTAGGCGTGTACGGGACCTCTGCCGGCGGGCAAAACTCGCTGGGTGCATTGCTCTTCCACCCGGGCTTCTACGACGCGGCGGTTTCGGCATGCGGCTGCCACGACAACCGTGTCGACAAGCAATGGTGGAATGAGCAATGGATGGGCTACCCGGTTGAAAAGCATTACGACGAGCAATCGAATGTGACCAATGCGACGAAATTGCAGGGCGACCTGCTGCTGATCGTGGGCGAGGTGGACACCAACGTGCCGCCAGAAAGCACCTACCGCGTAGCTGATGCATTAATCAAAGCGAATAAGGAGTTCGACTTGCTGGTAATACCCGGTATGGGCCACAGCGACGGCGGGCCTTACGGACGGCGGAAGAAAAGGGACTTTTTTGTACAAAAACTTTTAGGTGTAAATCCTCCGAGCAGAAACAGGCAAATCGTCGCCGAGTCAGCGACGCTGGGGCGGTAGTGGGTGTAAGTGATAGGCTTTAGGCTATAGGCTATAAGCGATAGGCTTTTGGCTTACGGTTATGAAGGGATAATCAGCAATGGCGGCCTGCTGCCAGCTTGGAGAGATTTGTTTAAAATAATACAAAACACACTATAGTCCATTGAAAAAAACAGCTTAAAGCATAGTGCTTACAGCTTAAAGCATATTGTCATCCATGAAAAAAACATTACTTCTTCTCGCCGTTCTTCAAATGCTTTTCGCAGGCTGTGCGCAGAAGCGCGGGCCTGCTGGGCGGGCTGCCGCCACGGCAGAACCGACCGAAGCGCGTCGGATAGAACTCCTTTTCCTTGGCCACGACAGCCGTCATCATTTCTCGGAAAAATACTTTCCAATGCTATCGCTGCCATTGTTCCAGAAAGGCATTAACCTCACTTACACGTCCGACCCGAATGCGCTGAACACCGAAAACCTCGCCCATTACGACGGCGTGGTGATTTACGCCAACCATAACACCATTACCCCCGCTCAGGAGGCTGCATTGAAGACATTTGTCGAAAGCGGCAGAGCGCTTATCCCGCTCCACGCGGCTTCTTTCTGCTTCCAGAACTCGGATTGGTATATCAAAGCGGTGGGCGGGCAGTTCAGCTCGCACAAGTACGGAACATTTACGGCGCCCATCGTGAAGGCCGACCACCCGGTTATGCAGGGCTGGAAAACGTTCGAAACCTGGGACGAAACTTATGTGCATAGCAAGCTGAACCCGGACATTATCGTACTGCAAGAACGCGTCGAGGGTGATCATCACGAGCCGTGGACCTGGGTGCGTACGCAAGGCAAAGGCCGCGTGTTCTACACCGCTTACGGCCACGACGAGCGCACGTGGAAGCAGCCTGCATTCCAAGAACTGGTGGCAAACGGCATTATGTGGGCCGTCAGCGACGATGCGAGGGAGCGTTTAAAGAAATTTAATTTAACCAAACCTACCTACACCGACGCCAACGTTCCCAACTACGAAAAGCGCGACCCGGCCCCGAAATTCCAGCAGCCGCTAAGCCCGGCAGAATCACAGAAACTGACACAGGTACCGGTCGATTTCGAGCTGAAACTGTTCGCCTCCGAGCCCGACATTGTAAAACCCATCGCCATGGCATGGGACGAGCGCGGCCGGCTGTTTGTCGCTGAAACACAGGACTATCCTAACGAAGTCCGCGATCAGGACGGCATGGGTAAGGACCGCATTAAAATCTGCGAAGACACCGACGGGGACGGCAAGGCGGACAAATTCACGGTTTTCGCCGATAACCTCAACATCCCGACCAGCCTCGTATTCGCCAATGGGGGCATCATCGTGGCGCAGGCACCGCATTTCGTTTTCCTGAAAGACACCAACGGCGACGACAAGGCCGATATCCGCGAAAACATCATTTCCGGCTGGGGCAAAAGCGACACGCACGCAGGGCCGTCGAATCTCAAATATGGTTTGGACAACAAGATCTGGGGCGTGCTTGGCTACGCGGGTTTCCGCGGAACGAATAGCGATAAGCAGCTGAATTTCAGTCAGGGCATCTACCGCTTCGACAATGATGGCAAAAATCTGGAATACATTGGCCGCACTTCCAATAATACCTGGGGGTTGGGTTTTTCCGAGGATTTTGAAGTATTTATTTCAACCGCCAATGGCAATTACAGCGGGCATTTCGCCATGCCACTCGAATACGTGAAGCGCTCAGTAGCAGACGGTTCCGGCAATACGGTTTACAAACTGGATTCGCATTACGAAATGAATTACCTGACGCCTGCATTACGCCAGGTGGATTTTCACGGCGGGTTTACGGCTGCGGCAGGGCATAACCTTTATACGGCCCGCAACTTCCCGAAATCGTACTGGAACTCGACTGCGTTCGTCTGCGAACCAACCGGGCGTTTGCTCTACCAGGCATTGCTGAAACCGAAAGGTGCGGGTTTTAAAGAAAAGAACGGCTTTAACCTGCTGGCAAGCGCCGACGAATGGTTCTCACCCGTACACGCGGAAGTGGGCCCGGATGGTGCGGTGTGGGTAGCCGATTGGTACAGTTTCATCATTCAGCACAACCCTACCCCGCGCGGTTTCGAAAATGGTAAAGGCAATGCGTACATCAATCCGCTGCGCGACAATCAGCACGGACGTATATATAGGGTCGTTTGGAAAAATGCCAAAACGAATCCCTACCCCAAACTGGATAAGAACGATGCGATGAGCCTGGTGGCTGGTTTGAAAAACGACAACATGTTCTGGCGCACCACGGCGCAGCGGCTGATCGTAGAATCGAAAAATACGGCAGTGATACCGGATCTGATCAAACTGGTGAACGGCCAGTCGATGGATGAGATCGGGTTGAACAGTCCTGCCGTACACGCATTATGGACGCTGGACGGCCTGGACGCCTTCACGGGTCCTAATGAAGAAGCTTATCACACGCTGGTGCGAGCCATGCGCCACCCGGCGGCGGGCGTACGGAAAACAGCGGTAAAACTGCTGCCACGCAACGACAAAACGCTTTCCGCATTGAAATGGACCAATTCATTGAGCGATCCGGATCTGAAAGTAAGGCTCGCCACCGTGCAGGCATTGACTGACCTGCCCGCTTCGGAAGAAATTGGCCGAATGCTTTACCTCGCTGGTCAGGATTCTCAGAATGCAGCTGATGAATACCTTGCACAAGCTATTTTTTCAGGGGTTATTAAACATGAAAACGGTTTCAAAGCAGCGGCTGCAAAGCTGAAAGATTCGACATTAACAGCGAGGATCGAGCGCGGACTGATCGAAGAGACCTATGTGCTGAATCTCTGGTCCCCGCCTATTTACCCGCCCGACGTTTCGCATAAAGAACTCAAAATCAAAGCGATCATTACCAAGGCACAAGAAGAACTCTCCGGCGTGGCAGTGTCACAAGGCAATCGGCAGAATGGGTATAGCCTATATATGCAGGACGGAAAATTGCATTGGCTCGTACGGCAGGACGGGAAATCATATCAAATCACTTCTACCAGAAAACTGCCCGACGAGCGCTTCAATGCCATTGCAACACTCTCGGAAGGCGGCAAAATGACGCTCGCGATCGAGGATGAAACACCGGTAACGGGCAATGCCGCCGGCCTTTTCCACCAACCCTTCACGCCCGACGACATCAGGCTGGGACGCGATTTACGCGATGGAAACCAGGTGGGTGAATATGCGGATAATGCAAGATTGAAAGGCTGGCTGGACATTAAGAGCACATTGCAGCTCAACCAGGTGGTCCATAACAAGGAAGAAAGAAAAGTTTCGCACACCAATCCGGAAGCGCCTTTGGAAATACCAAAAGGCAAAGGCACACCGGTTACCGTGAAGCTCAAAGTGATCGAGCATGAAATGAAGTTTGACCAGAAAACATTTACTGTAAAGCCTGGCCAGAAAGTGACGATTCAGTTTACGAATCCGGATTTTATGCAGCATAACCTGCTCATTATTAAACCCGGAACATTGGAAAAAGTAGGCAATGCAGCCGACCTGCTGGCGCGGGAGTCCAATGCGATCGCGCTCAACTATGTACCCAAAATACCCGAAGTACTGCACGCGACAGAACTTGTAAGCCCGGAAGGCAATGCGACGCTGGTGTTCATCGCACCCGACAAGCCCGGCGATTACCCGTTTCTGTGTACGGTACCCGGCCATTGGCGGATCATGAACGGCATGATGAAAGTGCAGTAGTTACCCTCAAAATAAGTTTCACCATCTAACTCCAATTGTATGAAAAGACCATTATCCCGCCTGATCCGGGAACTGCACCGCTTTTGCCTCCTCGCGGCGGCGGTCGCCTGTTTCCTGAGCGAAAATGCCCTGGCGCTCACCGCCGACCGACAGATTTCCGGCAAAGTGGTGTCCGCCGAGGACCAGAACCCGCTGCCCGGTGTGACCATCATCGTGAAGGGAAAAAACACCGTCGGTACTGCCACCGACACAGACGGGAAGTTCAAGCTGAGCGTGCCTGAGGACGCCGTGCTGATCCTGAGCTATATTGGTTACGTGAGCCAGGAAGTGGCCGTGGGCAACCAGAGCGAGTTCAATGTGGAACTGGCGCCCGACCAGAAACAATTGCAGGAAGTGGTGGTGATCGGGTATGGTACCCAGAAAAAGGGCGATGTGACGAGCTCCGTGGCCAGTATCAAACGGGAGGATTTCGTACAGGGAACCGTGCGGGACGCTGCTCAGCTCGTGCAGGGAAAAGTGGCCGGGTTACGCATTACGACGCCCAGCGGCTCTCCTACCGCCAATACGCAGATCAATTTGCGGGGTATCAACTCCATTGAGGGTGCGACCAATCCGCTGATCCTGATCGACGGTATTCCGGGCGGACTTAATACCGTGGCACCGGAAGACATCGAATCGGTGGACGTGCTGAAAGACGGCTCGGCAGCGGCTATTTACGGTACACGCGCCACCGGCGGGGTTATTTTGATTACAACCCGTAAAAACCGGGCGAATTCACGTGCTACGGTGGAATATTCCAATTATGTGAACATCCAGTCGATCGCCCGCCGCCCCGAGCTGCTTACCGGCGACGATTACCGCCAGAAGATTAAAGAAGGCATCGATTACACCGACTACGGCGGTAATACCGACTGGCTTTCAGAGATTATGCAAAAACCCGTGAGCCACAACCATAACCTCACATTCTTCGGCGGCAACAGCACGACTAATTTTACCGGGTCGGTCAATTACCGCAACTGGGAAGGGATATTCCTGAGATCGGGCCAGAACCGTTTCACCGGTCGCGCCGACGTGAACCATGCCATGTTCAAAAACAAGCTGAAAACCAATTTACAGATCATCAACCGCATTACCCGTTCGAATGGGGCGGTTTCCCCCGCGAACGACGACGCTGCCTACGGCTATGCCTACCGCCAGGCCATTATCCGCAACCCTACCGACCGCGTGCGCACCGATGCCGGTAAGTGGCAGGAGCGTGACGGTTACTTCTACGAAAACCCCGTATCGCTGCTCAACGAATCGAACTTTGAAAGCTCGTTCAAGGAAATGCGGATGTCCGGTAGCCTGGATTACGCGCCTATCGACGACCTGAACTTCAAGCTGCTGGTGTCTAATGTTCAGAACAGCAACCTCGAAGGCGGCTCAACCACATTTAACCACACGGCCACGCGCCTGAGCAACCAGAATGCGACGGCATTCCGCAATACTTACGCCAACAACGAAAACCTGCTCGAATTCACAGGAAATTATTCCAAAACAATTGGTAAACACCGTTTCTCGGTCCTTGGCGGATACAGCTGGCAGGAGGCTACCTATGAAGCATTCGCGGCCAACAACTGGGATTTCCCGACTGATGCCTACGACTGGAACAACCTCGGTGCAGGCGGTGCATTGCAAAAAGGGCAGGCCGGCATGAGCAGTACTAAAAACAAATGGCAACTCGCAGGTTTCTTCGGCCGGGTAACGTACAGCCTGAACGACAAATACCTCTTCATGGCCAGCGTGCGCCGCGAAGGCTCGTCACGCTTTGGGGTAAATAACCAATGGGGAACATTCCCGGCGGCATCTATCGGCTGGCGCATCAGCAAGGAACGCTTTATGGGCGGGCTTGGCGCGTCTTCCGATATCAAGCTTCGCGCGGGTATTGGTGTAACGGGTACGATCGCGAACAACCCGTACATGTCGCAGATCAGCTATAATTTCGATCGCGGACAGGGTGCGTTCATTGGCGGCAAATGGGTACCGGGCTTCGTGCCTGCCCGTAACTTCAACCCCGACCTGCGCTGGGAGAAAAAAGAGGAATATAATGCTGGTGTAGACTTCGGTTTCATGAAAAACCGCATTAACGGTTCGATCGACTTTTACAGCCGGAAGGTGAAAGATTTGCTCTATAACTTCCCGGTCCCTGTGCCGCCTTACCTGACGGGCAGCATGTTCATCAATGCCGGAGTAATGCAGAACAAGGGGGTTGAGGTGTTACTGAACATCGTGCCGGTCCAGACCGGTAATTTCCAGTGGAATACCGGATTCACCTACTCTACCAACCGCAACAAGCTCGTGAGCCTTTCGAACGACCAGTTCCAGGCAGCGAACGACTTTTTCGACGCGGGTTACACGGGCGAACCGATCCAGGTCAGCACACACCGCGTGAAAGTCGGCGAACCGATCGGCCGTTTCTTCGTTTGGAAGAGCGTAGGTGTTGACGACAAGGGTGCTTGGCTCGTTGAAAACAAGGATGGCGAAGTGATCCCTATTGCCGACGCGACGCCGGAGGATCGCCAGTATTATGGCAATGGTATTCCAAAACACATTGTGGGTTGGAACAACAACATCCGCTACAAGCAGTTTGACCTCGCTGTGAACATGCGCGGTGCATTCGGGTTCGATATCCTGAACTTCCAGGGCATGTTCTACGGTAACCCGCGCAACAAGGCTTACAACATGCTCAAATCCGCCTACGACCCCATCGACGGTAAGGTTTTGACCAGCGACCTCGTGTATGTGTCGCATTATATCGAGAAAGGCGACTACTGGAAAATCGACAACGTGACCTTCGGCTATACATTGCCTGCCAACACCATCAAAGGCGTCAGGAACGCGCGTATTTTCGTATCGGGCCTCAACCTGGCGACCATTACCGGCTACACCGGTATCGATCCGGAAGGGGTAAGTTTCACAGGTTTCGCACCGGGCAGCGATTATCGCGACAAGTACCCGACCACCCGGACATTCACTGCCGGCCTGAGCGTCACATTCTGATCATTCAACTCTCGCAAACAATGAAAAATAAAAATATAAGATACGCGGTCCTCGCCGCATTGCTCGCCGGGGCGCCGCTCTACTCCTGCACCGACCTCGACGAACAAGTGTATTCGGAAGTACTTGGAAGCAGTTACCAGCCAACAGAGAAGGATCTTCCGGCCATCGTAGCACCCGTTTATTCGTCGTTACGCTCGCTGATGCTCGGCTGGCAGGGCTATTTCGACTTGCAGGAAGAAGCCGCCGACGCGATCATCACGCCCGTGCGGCCCAACGGCTGGGACGATGGCGGCACCTATCGCCGCATGCACCAGCACGCCTGGACCTCGCTCCAATGGCAGCCCGAAAATGCCTGGCGCCAGGCTTTTGCCAGCATTACCACGGTGAACCGCGTGCTTTCCCAGATCGAGGACGGCGACTTGCCTATTGCCAACGGCAAAGAAGCTACCATCGCTGAACTCCGCGCCGTGCGTGCATTTGCCTATTACCTTTTGCTGGATAATCATGGCAATGTGCCTATTGTAACTGATTTTAAAGACGTCACACTGCCCAAGCAAAGCACGCGCAAAGAGGTTTATAATTTTGTGGTAAAAGAACTGACGGAATCGCTGCCAAACCTGAGCGAGAATGCGACCACTACTTATGGCCAGATGAACAAATGGGGCGCAAAAACGCTTTTGGCCAAAATATATCTCAATGCGCAGGTCTACACGGGCACAGCCGAATGGGCGAAGGCGATCCAGGAAGCCGATGATGTGATCAAAAGCGGCAAATATGTGCTGGACGCCAACTATTCCGATGTTTTCACCTGGACCAACTTCAACTCCAAGGAAATCATATTTGCTATTCCCTATGACGAAATCTACGGAACAGGCAATCAGATCCACATGAAAACCCTCGACCCATTGAGCCGATCGGTATACCCGATGAACGCCGGCCCGTGGGGTGGAAACTGCGCCGTTCCGCAATTTATCGACACCTACGACGCCGCGGATAGCCGCCTGGCCGATACCTGGATCATGGGCCCCCAGAAAAGTGCCGCAACCGGCGCCGTGGTCATTACGTACAACAAGACTGTCCCCGGCATGGAAAAAACAGCTTCAACGGATGGCTACCGCATTGGTAAATACAAAATCAAGCCGAATGCAACCGGCAGCCTCGACAATGACTTCCCGTTCCTGCGCTACGCCGATGTGCTGATGATCAAGGCCGAAGGTCTGCTTCGCACGGGCAAAGCCGCCGAGGCAGCGGAACTGGTTACACAGGTGCGCCAGCGTGCATTCAAAGGCACTCCCGCCAAAGCGACGGTTACCGCGGCCGATCTGGCGAAGGGCAGCCGGTATAACTATGGCTACCAGGCAACGGACGGCACTATTACCGAGCGCCAGGGAGGCGACGACATCCAGTTCGGCCGATTCCTCGACGAGCTGGGTTGGGAATTTGCTGCCGAAGCGCACCGCCGCCAGGACCTGATTCGTTTTGGGGCTTACGAAACCAAAAAATGGTTCAACCACCGTCCGCAAACGGTGCAGCGCGCGCTCTTCCCGATCCCGCAGAATGAAATCGACAAAAACCCGAACCTGAAACAGAATCCGGGTTACTGATACAGCTATTAATTTGGGTTAGGTATTTCTGTTTTGCTCACCGGACAAAGTATATTTGCTTCGGTGGGCAAATTTTTTGTTGTATTCCAAAACCATTTTATCCCATGTTTTCTAAATCAACATACTTAAACCGCAGACAGACACTTAAATCAAAACTCGGCAGCGGCCTGATCCTGCTTCTCGGCAACGAGGAAAGCGGGATGAACTACCGGGACAACGTATATCCATTCCGTCAGGACAGCACGTTCCTTTATTATTTCGGCATCGACCAGGCGTCGCTCACTGCCGTCATCGACCTCGATAACGACCGGGAAATCATTTTCGGCGACGAACTCACGATCGACGACATCGTGTGGACCGGGCCAAAAGAAGCGATTTCGGAAAAAGCTGCCAAAGTGGGCGTTACCGAAGTGAAACCGGCCTCCGCCGTCGGAAGTTTTCTGAAAGACGCATTATCCCGCCGGCAAACAATTCATTTCCTGCCGCCATACCGCGGCGAGCATTACCTGAAATTGCAGGAATGGCTGCATATTAATCCTTCCGAGGCGACACAAAAGGCATCCGTGAACCTTATCAAGGCGATCGTGTCGATGCGTTCATATAAATCGGAAGAAGAAGTGGCGGAAATCGAAAAGGCCGTCAACACTTCCGTTGACATGCATTTATCCTTCATGCGCAACACCCGCGCAGGCATGACCGAAAAGGAAATCGCAGGCAAACTGCAAAGCATGGCCATCGGACAAGGCGGCGATATCTCCTACCCGGTTATCCTGACGGTAAACGGCGAAATCCTGCACACCCACGCCCGCGACCTCGCGCTCCGCGAAGGCCAAATGGCCCTGTGCGACGCCGGGGCCGAAACTGCGATGCATTATTGCGGCGACCTCACGCGGACGATTCCGGTCGGGAAGGCGTTCACGACCATTCAGAAGGAAATGTACGAAATCGTTCTTAATGCGCAGGAAGCAGCCATTGCGGCCTGCAAACCGGGGGTTTTGTTCAAGGACGTACACAAGCTGGCTTCTACCAAACTCCTGGAAGGCATGAAGCAAATGGGCGTTGTCAAAGGCGACCCCGCCGAAGCCGTGGAGCATGATGTACATACCTTGTTCTTCCAATGCGGTCTCGGCCACATGATGGGCCTCGACGTGCATGACATGGAAAACCTGGGAGAGCAATACGTGGGCTACACCGACGACCTGAAAAAAGGCACAACATTCGGCTGGAAATCCCTCCGCCTGGGCCGCGCCCTGGAACCCGGCTTCGTCGTCACTGTCGAACCCGGACTGTACCTCATCCCCACCCTGATCGACCGCTGGAAGGCCGAGAAAAAACTGGCACAATTTATTGACTATGACAAACTGGAAATGTTCCGTGATTTTACCGGCATTCGCATTGAGGATAACCTTTTGATAACTGAAACGGGTAACCGGGTGCTGGGTAAAGAGCTGGTGAAAAGTGTGGAGGGAGTGGAGGCGTTGCGGGGGTAGTGCTCCGCAGAAAATGTCGTAAATTTGAGCTACTGATCAAATAACACTTTCAACAACAGCACTATGCAAGCACAAATAGACGTGACTTTCGATCAGCTTGTTGACGTCGTTAAAAAATTACCTGCGAGTCAATTGAAGCGACTAAAAGCAATCATTGAAAACGAGACGAAGACTCAACAACCCAACACAGACTTTGCTACCCTGTTAAGAAATGGACCTACTGCCACAAAAGAGCAGACAAAAGCCATTGAACATAACAGGAAAGTGTTGTCAAAATGGAGGTAAAAAAAGTCTTGGCGGACAGCTCTATTCTGATCGACTACTTTCGAAAAACTAATAAAGATCGAACGGAATGGATGAAGCTGACTGATCAAAAGTTCAAGTTTGCAACATCTGTCATAGCTAAGTAGGAAATCTATTCAGGAGCAACAGATCAGCAGCTTGAACTTTGGGATTCGATTTTCGCAAATATAGAAGTTATACCGGCTTTGGAAATTTCAGTAGACTTGGCGATTTGCATTAATGCAACACTTAAACGTGAAAGAAAACAAATCGCCATTCCGGACCTTCTGATTGCCGCGACCGCTGTTTTGAACAAAATGCCTCTTGCAACCTTAAACAAGAGGCATTTTGAAAGAATCACTTCATTGGAGTTAATTTAAAACTACGACATCTTACTTCCCCCGACTCCAACTCCTGAATATCTCCCGCTGCAAAGCATCGGGCGACGACTTCTTCGTAATCTCAAACGTCCCGTAATGCTTCTCAGTCGTCACATCGATTTCCAGCCCGACGTAGCCGAGGTACTTTTTGTAATCCGGCCCGGCGGTGGTGTAGATGTAGCTGAATAGCTCGTCCAGCTTTTTACCGGCGACAGCTTCGATAGTCGCTCGGAGCTCCTCCTCGGTGAATCCCCGGTTCTTCTTAATGTAAAAATCCTGGTACAATTTCCGCATCACGTCGTCTAGGGAGCGTTTGTTCTTTGTTTCGTGCCGGATCGCCAGGTCGAAGAGCATACCTACCACAGGGCCTTTCTGATAGTAGGAAATGGTTTTATTCACCGCGTCGCCGGTACGGCCAAAAGGCCCGTCGGACCAGGTCTCGGCGCTAGCCTGCGCAAGGGTTTGAAATAGCCTGCCGGGTTTGGTTTCTACATCGCTGATATGCCTTTTGAAAAAATCCAGAAACGCTTCCTCACCCATCAGCCCAGCTTCACGCATGATCAATGGCTCGTAATAAACAGTAAGACCCTCCGATATCCATAGCATATTGGTTTTGCTGCCATTGTCGTAATCGAATGGCCCGAGCTCAATGGGGCGGATGCGCTTGACATTGTAATGATGGAAATACTCATGGGTGATAAAACCCAGCATTCCGTTCCACCCGCGCGAGTTCAACTGGTCGCCGCTGAAACTGATCGTAGTCGAGTTCAAATGCTCGATGCCGCCCTGCCCGGGCCCGATTGCTATGAAAGTATATTGCTGATAAGGTATGTCTCCGATCAGTGACGATGCTTTCTCGACGATCTTCTGAATGTCGCCCATCAGCTTTGCCTTATCGAAATTACCCAGTTTGTAGCCGATGAAACGGTGCGGAATGCCCTTGACCAGAAATCCGGGCAGCTCTTCCAGGTTACCAATCAGAAACGGGCTGTCGTACAGGATGTCAAAATTCGGGGCGATATACTTGAACCTTTCCGCTGCAACGGAATCGAGGCCCGTGACGACACGTTTCCAGCCGTCGTAGGGGCGGATAGTGATTTCGGAGGGCACTGCGATCTTGCCTGCCTCATGCATAAACATACTGGCGGGCGTAATGTAGCCGTGCTCCTCATCGAGATAACTCGTCGCCACGAATTTACGGGTAGTTTTAACGTCATACTCCGCGCGGAGGCTCCCTGCCCCCTTCGTCCCGACCAGCCAACCCGTTTTGCCCGACCGCCTCCAGCGCCTCACTTTGTCTTTTTCGTCTTTTACGACAAAATGGTCGATGTTCGAAGCATAATCCATCAGTTGATAATAGCCCGGCGTCCAGTCCGGGATTTTGAGCAACGTGCTGTCGGCTCCGTTGGTGCTCCATTCCATGATGACATGAAAAGTATGGCTGGACGGATTGTCCATCGAAACGGTGAAGCGTATAGGTTGGTCTTTCTGAGCCTTTGCCGATGACGCTGCGCCCATCAACAACAGCAACCCCAGTAAACTTTGAGCAATTCCTGACATTTAAAAAAGAAGGATTATTGAAATGAATAGAACTTCCACTGGGTTTTGAAATCGGGTTTGAGCGGCTGGTTGATCAATGTCGCCCGGACCATCTCGATAGGCATGTTGTTTTCCTTCATCACCGCGTCATGAAATTGTTTGAAAGTCATTTTGCCGCTATCCACCAGCTCTTTTTTCAAACTAAACAACTGCAAGCCTCCGATCAGGTAGGCAACCTGATACAATGGGCTGTAATTCCCTTCAAATGACCTCCTGACTTCACCTTCCGCATTCGCACGCTCGTGCCCCACACGATCCACAAGGAAATCGATGCATTCCTGCGGCGTCCATTTACCAAGGTGGTAGTTCAGGGAGAAGATAATACGGGCACACCTGTGCATCCGCCAGAACAGCATCCCGATCCGCTCTTCGGGTGTTTTGGCAAAACCTTTGTCATACAACAACAATTCCCAGTACAACGCCCATCCCTCCGTCCAGAACGGAGTGCGGAAATCGCTGCGATACGACTTGTAGCGGCTGTTCATGTAATACTGCAGATGATGCCCCGGCACGAGCTCGTGATGCACGGTCGACCGTGAGAAATAAGGATTGTTCCCTCTCATACTCATCAGCTTATCCTCATGCGCCATGGTATTGGTAGGATAGGAAATGATAATATCCCTGCCACCCAGGAAGAAAGGATTGACCAGCTGCCTTTCGGGGGTCATCATCTGCATTCCCCAGGTTTCGTCCGCTATCCCGGGATAATCGATGAGGTTGTTCTTCAGAATAAATTCCTTGGCATCATTGTAAAGCTTCATGATCAGTTCGGGCTGGGTTCCGGCGGGCACGTAGCTGTTCTTCACCTTTTCCTGCGCCTTTTTCCATTCTTTGCCAAAACCCATTTCAGCCGATGCTTTTAAAAGCTCCTGATCGCACCATGCAAATTCCCTGTTGGCAAGTTCGATCAGCTCGTCCGGCGTGTAGCTGATCATCTCCGTTTTCAACTGGCGGATCAGCTCTTCCCGCCCAATAGGAACTCCTTTGATTCCGCTTGCGTCCTCTTTCTGGGTTGTATTGAGCTTGCCCTTGCTCCGGATCAGCTTTCCGTAAGCCAGCAATGTGCTGTCCAGCGCTTTGTAAGGTTTCGGTACCCACCAGGTAAACATGGGGTCATAACCGTTATAAAAATCGAACGTACTTTTCAAACGTGCTTCTAACCCGTTTACCGCATCGGTACCCATTTGTGCCAGAGGCATATCCAGCGACTCCACTTTTCGAAACACCTCTCCGGCCATTTTTACTTCGTTCAGAAGCTGGTTCAGTTGACCGGCCACCACCTGACCATCGACAGTGGCGCCGCGTCGGCGCCCCTTTTCCAGGGCGTAAATGCCGGTAGCGAATGGAATGTACTTTTCGATCCCTCCATATTCTTTTTCCTCCTGCGCAAGTGTAAGTAAATGATCGTCAATATTGCGTTTGAGCAGAATGTAGTCCACTTTTCCATAGGTGCTCATGGCGCCAAAGTCCAGTTTCGACAGTTTCCCGAGATAGTCCTGATCGACCTCCCGTAGTCTTTTGCGCTGCTCCGGCGAATCCAACACCTGAGCCCCACCCATGGGGCCCCGCCCTCCGGTGGGCATGGGGCCGTAAAAATATTTGATCGCGCGTATATCCTGCGCGTATTGGATGACCAGTCCAGCTACCTCGCTGGTTTGTTCATATAGGTTAAATTTTTCTTTGGAGTTTTGGGCCAGTACACCGGGTGCTATCGACCAGCATAAAAGAAAAATCGCCCAACGCGCTTGCGTCACGTACATATAGTTCATAGGATTCAGGATGATAAAAATGGATTTTACCAAAATTACCCGAAAAATCCAGTGTGTACGTTTCTGGTTTTAATCATTTATTGACTGATTTTAACCGGAATACACAGCGGCGACGTTGCTGGTGATAACACCAACAACATCGAGGCCATTGCTGGTGTTGTTGGTGTTATCACCAACAACATCATTCGCCCCAGCAGTGCTTTTGCCGCAACTGCTGTAAATCATCATCCGCGATACCGAGCCCGGCAATAAGCGTTTCGCATTCAGTCTGCCGGTCGGGTTCTTCCAGTACCCTCGCCAGCTCGCTCCTGATCACCAATGCCTCTGCCTGATCACTTACGGACGCACCGTCTTCCAGTTTTCCGAAAGCGGTGTCCAGTACTTTTGCGGCAGCCAGGTGATCCTCTTTAAAGTCTCTCAACCGCAATGCAAGCGCCATAACTTTTTGCAGGGCCGTCACCGCTGTTTGATCCGTCGTTTCATACGCCGTTTGGTCCAGCTCTCCGATTTGAATGCAAATCACACCATTCCCTGAAACGTCGGTGATCGTGAAGCGGCTCTGCCCGGGCTTCATCCTCGAAATACGCGGAATGCCGGTCAGTGGCACACGTCCAAGTTGTTTTTTCAGGCTTGCACAAAATGCGGTGTGGACTTCCGCCACATCGCGAACCATGATGAGACACCCGGTATACCCCGCCTCAGTCCCCTTCACCCTCACAAAATGCAGTTCATGTCCACCGCGTTCAACCACCCCGTACTGATAGGGCCGGTCCTGCCGGTAAGTGGTCCTGAAACCGAGATTTTCCCAAAATAAGAGCGTTTCCCCAATCGCCTTGCAGGGAAGCACCGGCGTGGTGATCCAGTTTTTGTCGTTCATAATTTTGATTTTGGTTCGAACCGCAAACCTAGCAGAATGCATTTTACGATTCCCTTTATATACTTTTTTGACGATAAAGGAACAGGCCGCGATATGCTATCCGACAATTCACTTATTTTGGCCTATGCAAGATTTCATCCACGACAAACGGATCTATTACAGCCCGGTCGAATTCGCAATGGCCTACATTGGTGGTACCTGGAAAATTCCGGTAATCCTGGCACTTCGCAACGGCCCGTTACGCTATGGCGACCTGAAAAACGCCATCCCGCACGTTACCGACAAAATGCTTAATACGCATCTCCGCGATCTTGAAAAGAAACAAATGGTAGTCCGGCACATTTACAGGGAAAAGCCGCCAAGAGTAGAATACGAACTCACCGAAAGAGCCCGCCAGGCCCTTCCCGCCATCGACCAGCTCATCCGCTACGGCCAAACCCTGATGGAACAAGAGTCCCCAAACATCACATCCACAGCAAAAGCCTGACCACTCATTCGTGTTCCATGGCCGAGTTTATGAACCGCAATGTAAGTCTCCAAAGGTTCAGCTACCCGGCCGGCCGAAGCCTAACTTTCTTCAAGCAAGATTTCCGGAAAACATTCGGTACATCGCCCGGCAAATGGCTCATGGAAAAACTGCCTTCAAGAAAATGTTCGGCTTATCGCCTGATCAGTTGCGAAAAACGGTGGCCTGGTCCACTGTCATTGTAATTCAAATTGCGGGCCCTTCAATAGCTCTGTACGGTAGCGCGCAATAATGGCACGTAAAGTTTCGCCGGTACCTTTAATGATCAGTTTATTGAGATTGTATTGAGAGATTTTCAGCTCCACGGCAATTTCCTGGATCGTCAGGTGCTCGTACTCGCGAAGCCGGGTGCGCACGTACGCCAGAACCCGGCTGGTATCATCATTGTAGTGCAATAAGTTTTCCGAATGTGCCGAGCGCCCCAGGTTTCTCGCCATCAGACCGACAATCACCGACACACTGCTCACCAGCAGGTCACGGCTCGCTTCCCTGGAATGGATCAGTTCATGCTCTATCAGCAGGGAAAGCTGTGTCAAAGAAACCCGGTCCAGGTCATCCTGAAATTCTTTGTAATGAGGCAAATGGAGGGTTGAAAAAATATCCTGCACGTTTCTGAATAGTCCGTTCAGGCCATTCGCCGGGTCCCCCGCGCCTGCAATACGGAACGGGTCGAAGAAGATCGTCAGCAGGGTAGTTTTATAAAACGCGGTGAAATGGCAGTTCTGCCCGGGTGAAAAGAGGAAAACACGGTGGTTCTCATAATGCCAGGATTCGCCCCCAGCGTAAAAGACCCCTTCACCTTCCATAATCATGATGATACCAAACTGGCCCCCGAAGCGGGTGGTGAGTTCGAGCTCCTGCGCCTCGCAACTGACGAGGGTCAGGGTTTGATCTATATGGAATTCTTTCACGTTGGTTGAGGATTTAGGAATAGTTCGGTTTCTGACAGATTCCGACGGGTCGTAACGATGGCCAGGTTGCCACAGCGCAGCGCAGGTCGGAGGTCTGCAAATCAAATATGTTCCCCAACAGTTAAACAACGAAACAAAAGAAGCCCAATGACAGTTTTCCCGCGCCGAATGCCCGCATAATCTGGAAGAAAGAAAAAAGGAGGTACGGTTATTTACCCAGCCACTGTTTGAAATCGGTCATGCGATCGCCGCTCACGAATACCTCCTGAGACATCGGCGGATTCAAATCCAGTTTCAGCCTGCCGGCCGATAGGGTGTAGATGGAGCGGATGCTGTTCAATGCAATGATCAGCGAGCGGTTGATCCTGAAAAACTCCTTGGGATCGAGCAGTTGGATCAACTTGTCGAGGCTGTAATCCATCGCCAGATGCTGACCGTCATAAGTCCGGAGAAACGTGGCTTTTTGCTCAATGGTGAAATACGCGATATCGCTGGTCCGGATGCTGAACAATTTGGATCCCGCTGATGCCAGGAACCGCTCCTTATGTCCCTCTTCTCCGGACGCCTGATACATCGCGATCAGTGCCGCGAAGTCCGGCACAGGCTGCGTTTTGGCATGCAATGCGGTGTATTTGTCAATCGCCGCAGCCAGCTCCGACTTGTCCACGGGTTTGAGCAGATAGTCGATGCTGTTGGCCTTGAATGCTTTGAGGGTATACTCGCTGTACGCAGTAGTGAAAATGATCGGGATCGTCAGGTTCAGCTCATCGATGATCTTGAATGCCAGATCATCTTCCAGGTGCAGATCCATGAAAATCAGGTCGGGCCGGGTGTTGGCCTCGTCTTCCAGCCACTGGATACTTTCTCGCACCGAGGCGAGCTTCGCCATGACGCGGATCTTGGGATCGTACTTATTGACCAGGCTTTCCAGACGGTTAGCACTCAGCGGCTCATCTTCTATAATCAGGACATTCATGAAATCAAGGGCACTTTCACGGTAAAACAGCCCCGGTCCTTTTCGACCATGACGGGTTTATTGATCAGCAATTTGTACCGGTTTACAATATTTTGAAGGCCCAGACGCGTCGATACTTCCGGGAGGTCGCGCACCTGCATGGGATTGCTGACCACCAGGTATTCATCGTCGACCCGGATCGTGATCAGCAGCGGACTGCTGGCCGACATCCGGTTGTGCTTCACTGCATTTTCTACCAGCAACTGCAATGTAAGCGGGGCGATCGAATATTTCTCTTTCTCCTGACACGAAATCTGCACATCGAGATTCAGCTTGTTCTCGAACCGGATCATCAGCAGGAACATATAAGTTTCCAAAAATTCCATTTCCGTAGCCAGCTTGATCGAATCATATTCTGATTTTTCCAGGATATAGCGGTAAGCCTTCGAAAGCTGGTTGATGAACTGTACCGAGAGCTCCTGATCCGTTTCCACGAGCGTCGTCAGCACGCTGAAATTATTGAACAGGAAATGCGGGCTGACCTGGTTTTTCAATGCATTGAAATGGGCCTTGGCATTCTCCTTTTCCAGTCGCTCCTCGTTAATGACCGCCTGCTGCAGGCGCTCGTACACGCGCCGGTTTGCCGCCAGATAATAGGCCGCCATCAGCGCCAGAACCGTAATGCTGGTATTGGCCCGGATTTTCTGGACCGGTGATTCATTCAATATGATCGGAAGCACATGCAGGCTCTCTTTATCCCAAACCGCTTCCATGAAGTGCCAGAGATACCGGTACCAGTGGTTAAAAATCATAGCCAAAGCAATGGCAAAAAACAAGGTAAGCAACTGGTTCAGCAGACCGAAACGCTCCAGGAAGTCTTCCCCGAAAAACTTGGAAGTATAATATTGCAGCCATTCGACCACATTGATCCAAAGCGTAAAAAACGCGACGCTGAACAGCAGTTCCACCATCCACAACGGCAACCGGTGCAGCAGACCAGGTATGTCGATCTGCAATACGTTCATATAGATACGTATCGGCACGTAAATGGCCGCAAGACCGAGGCCGAGCTGCCACTTCTGTCGGTTTGTCAGAGGGAAAGTGGTACGGGATTGCATTTACTTTTGAATACAGCCTTCAAAAATAAATAAAGTCCTGCGAATGGCGATCTACTTTTTTCTGCTCAGTGAAGGGTCTGCTTTTTACGGACGGGGCTGGTCTGGGTCCAGTTCCTGAACGCCCGATGAAACGCGCTGGGTTCGGTGTAGCCGAGCACCTCGGAGATCGCAAGCACGGTGGCATCTGTATTTTTCAGCAGATTGAACGCCAGCTCTTTCTTGATCTTGGCACCCAGCGACCGGTAACTTTCCCCGTCCTGCCGCAGATACCGCTGGAATGAGCGCTCGCTGACATTCATGTGCGCGGCGATGACTTCGAGCGAGGGAGTTTTCCCGGCGAAATCACGGGTAACGACGGTCCGGACCTGTTCGCTGAACCGACTCGACCGGCCGCTGGCAGCGCATTTATCTCGGAGAATCTGGGCAAAAGAAGCGTGCAACGACTCGTCCGCGCTGATCAGCGGCATGTCGCCCAGGCCAGGCCCGAAGATCAACCGGTTTTGTTCTCTGCCAAAAGCGACCGGGCATTTGAATATCTGTTCATACTCCCCCGCCGGTACCGGACTCTTGTGGGCGAATTCGACGCGCTCGGGGTAAATCCGCCTGCCGGTGAAGATATAGATGTAGTTCGGTGCGCCACTTGCTGCCATTTCAATGGCCTGTCGCGCGGTTTCCGGCGAGGCATGCTCCCAAAGCGGGTTTACTCTAAAAACGAGCTCGAAATGTTTGCCTGAAAGATAGTCATACGAGATCCAGCCGGACACAGTCTGCTGATACCGGACGATCTCTGCATAAGTTTCCTTCATCGTGCGGCAGCTTTGCATGAGGTACCCCAGCACCCCCAGGATCGACGGGTTGTTCCCCTGCCCCATATGCAACCCGAATGCCCTGTCGCCGGTGCCGGATACCACCTCATTCCAGAGATCCACCACCGGCTTCAATCCTTCGATCCGCCTGTCGGCATCATTTAAATCGGCCTGCGTAATGCCCAACATGGCACATAGGCGCGTGAGATTGCCCCCCTTCGCCACAGCGGCGTATATGATATTCCTTAGAACGCGGACTGTTGCATACATATCCCTAAAAAATGACGTGAACTACAATTTCATGGTGCAAAACAGCAACGGCTTCCGCCCGCCGGACCGGTTACTTTGCTGCGTGGTCAAAGTCTATTAAAAACAGCCATGGAAACTAACAGCAAACGCAGGCTAAAAAAAGGAAAAGTTCTTAAGCGGGTCATGATGGACCTTCCCGTGTACATGGGAACGGCGAGCGAAACGACCGTCAGAACACAAGTCTTTATCTTACGCAAAGTCGGTAAAAATGGCGTGAAGTGCCACATACCTGGCGTAAAGTGCCATCGTCTTTCCGTAGCTCATCCGGTTATTTTGTACCATCCATTCAAACCATTCAAAACAGCCATGGAAACTTTTATCGAACAGAACCTAACGGGTACCCTCCCCACGGTGATCTCCAATCCGGACTACACGGTCACATTCCTGACCACAGCGCGTGAGAGCGGGTACAAGATCACCGAGCTGGAGGTGGAACTGAGGCCCGGCGGCGGCAACGACCTGCATACGCACCGGAATTTTACCGAAACATTCATTCCCCTCGAAGGCGCGCTCGAAGTCACCGCGGGCAAAAACAAACTGCTCCTCGAACCCGGTGAAGCCTTTACGGTACCCATTGGAATGCCGCACAATTTCTCCAATCCGGGAAGAAAGCCGGTCCGGTTCCGGTGCGTCATCGAACCCGGGCACGAAGGCTTCGAGTATTCGTTACGCATGCTCTACGGTCTGGCCAACGAAGGGAAAGCAGAAATGAAAAGCTGGAACGACCTTCTGAAAGCCTCCGTCATCCTCACAATCAGCGACATGCGGCTTTGCGGCAAACAGGCGTTGATCAATCCATTTCTGCCGTTTTTATATCAGCTTGCCCGCCGGAAGCGATATGATCTGGAAATGGTCCGGAGATATTGTGTGTAGTCTCAGGCTGTCGGTACAATGCCCTGGCGAGCGTCGTAGCCTTTATTATAGCGCAAAAAAAGCCGGACCGATCTCGACAGATCAGCCCGGCTTTCACAGTTTAAACCCCTTTTTAATTCGCTTCCGCGTATTTCTTAAAGTTATCCAGTATCGCCTGCCAGCCTGCCTGCTGGAAATCGACCGGGTGGGTATTTTCAGGATCAAATGTTTCGACCACTTTCGTGGCATCGCCATCCTTTTCGAATAACACCGTTACCTTCCGGCCATCACCCATCGTATAGGCGATGTGGCGTTGGTCCTCCACTCTGGTATACACACCGCCGAAATCGAAGCTGAAACTGCCGTCTTTGGCGGCCATAGTGGTTTTGAAGGTTCCGTCTACGCGCAGGTCGTTTTCAGAATAGGGCGCATGCCAGTCGTCTGAGGCGGCACACCACTGGGTAATGTGTTCCGGACCGTTGAATTGCTCCCACACTTGTCCGATAGGTGCGTTGATTGTAGCTTCGATGGTTACAGGTTGTGTTGTCGTTTCCATTTCCTTTGTGTTTTTTAGTGATTGATTGATGTTACAAAGTTGCCAGGTTTACGGGAGACGGAACGATGCCCGTTGCGACAAAAAACGGGTGCGTTTGCGTCACCCGTTTCAAAACCTCCGTTATTTTACAGCCAAAGCCTTTTTAACTGCCGGTGCAACATGCGTTCCGAGCAGTTCAATGGACTTCATCAGGTCTTTGTGCGCAGGCGCCCCCACGTCCGTATGCATGAGAAAGCGGGTCAGCCCGAACATCTCCTGATGATAAAGTATTTTATCGACCACCTCGTTGGGTTCGCCTACAAACAACGCGCCTTCACGGCTCTGTCCGCCTTCGAACTGTGCACGGGTGTACGGGGCCCATCCCCTGCTCTTCCCTACCCGGTCCATCTGACTGGCGTAGGAAGGGAAATACAGGTCGGACAATGCATGACCATCTAATCCTACCAGGCCGTGTGAATGGGTAGCCAGCTGCATTTTGGCAGGGTCATGGCCTGCTTCCAGGTATTCCGTTTTGTATAATTCAAAAAATGGTTTGAACTGGGAAGGCATACCGCCGATGATCGCGATGATCAGCGGATAACCCATCCGTGCCGCCCTTACCACCGACTGAGGCGTACCTCCGACAGCAATCCAGATATCGAGCCGATTATCCACCGCCCTTGGCAATACTTCCTGGCGGTCGAGCGTGGCGCGGAACTTGCCTTTCCAGGTAACGACGTCGTTCTCATTGATCTCTTTTAGCAATTGCAGCTTTTCGGAAAACAGCCCATTGTAATCATCCAGATTATAACCAAAAAGCGGGAATGACTCGATGAAACTTCCCCGGCCGACTGTAATCTCGGCACGGCCTCCCGAAATCAGGTCGACGGTCGAAAAATTCTGATAAACCCGCACCGGATCGGAAGAGCTCAGAACGGTTACCGAACTGGTAAGTTTGATATTTTTCGTAATCGAAGCCGCCGCAGCGAGGATGATCTCAGGTGTTGATACGGCGAAGTCCGGCCGGTGGTGTTCACCGATCCCGAATACGTCCAACCCGACCTCATCGGCCAGCTTAATTTCTTCCAACATGTCCTGCAAGCGCTCCTGAGGCGACTGAAAAGAACGGGTGGCATTGTTAAAAGCCAAATCCCCGAACATACTGATTCCTATTTCCATGATGTTTGATAATGCTGATTAACTTTCCTGCGGCTTTTGCCTGCCCCGAATTAACGCAAATGTACAGTTCCAAATTCGTCACCATCCCTGCACCTTCGTGGCATTCTAAATATCCGCATTCAATAAGATAAACCAGCAAATCAACACTTAGATTCCGAAATCAGGACGGAAGGCAGTATCCAAAAGTATACCGACTCTCCTACTCACTCTTCAAACTCTTCACCGGATTCATCATCGCTGCCCTGACCGACTGAAAACTGATTGTGAACACCGCGATCAGCACCGATATGATGCCTGCCAATGCGAACATCCACCACTCGATATCGATCTGATAGGCGAAACCTTGCAGCCATTGCCTCATAATATACCAAGCCACGGGCGATGCCAGCACAATCGCCATGAGGACCAGTTTCAGAAAATCTTTGGAAAGCAATCCGACAATGCCCGTTACCGAAGCACCCAGCACCTTCCGGACGCCGATCTCCTTCGTACGTTGCTCGGCAGTGAATGCCGCCAGACCGAACAATCCGAGGCATGAGATGAAGATCGCCAGAAAAGCAAAGTACCCTGCCAGCTTGCCTACGACCTGCTCGCTTTGGTATTGCCTGGCGTATTCCTGGTCCGTGAATGCATAGGTGAACGGCACATTCGGGTTGAGTTTTTTGCACACCTGATCTACCGATGCCAGCGTTTCGGGCGTTTTACCCGCCTCGATCCGTATCACGACACTACCCTGCGGTTGCCGGGCACCCAGGTAGGCGATCATGGGCCGGATGGCCGTGTGCAGCGACTGGAAGTGAAAATCTTTCAGCACGCCAATGATCGTTCCTTTTGCATTTCCCCATTTGATCGGCTGCCCGATCGGGTCTTTGAAGCCCATTGCCTTCCATGCCGTTTCGTTAATGACAAAGCCTGTCGAATCCGTAGCGAAAGCCTTGGAGAAATCGCGGCCCTGCACGATTTGCAGTTTCATCGTTTGGGCAAACCCGTAACCTACGCCAAGTGGTGTAAACCTTACCTGCGCGTTTGGATCGCTGCCCGGCCAGGAAATGCCTTCAGTACCGTTACCATTAGAGGCCGGTGTCGCAGTCATGTGCGTTACATCCCTAACACCCGGAATCTGCGACAGCTCTTCTTTCAGGAGATCATATTTTTTGAATAATTCCCCTTCGATAGGGAAATAGGCCAGATTGTCCCTGTCAAAACCCAGGTTTTTACTTTGAACAAAACCTACCTGCCGGTAAATAATGA
The DNA here is from genome assembly GCF_059568735.1 of Dyadobacter ginsengisoli DSM 21015. Lineage (NCBI taxonomy): Bacteria > Pseudomonadati > Bacteroidota > Cytophagia > Cytophagales > Spirosomataceae > Dyadobacter > Dyadobacter ginsengisoli. The sequence goes on along the minus strand of NZ_JCANTY010000001.1, from coordinate 621,086 downwards.
TCATGCCGACGATCAAGATCACTGACAACCCAAACTGAAACACCACCAGCCCCTGCCGTACCCAAACCGACCCGGAGTCGAATTTCAAGGTTCCTTTGAGAATGCGTACCGGGTTGAGCGAGGACAGAAACAACGCCGGGTAACTGCCCGCCAGCAATCCGGTAACGGCCAGCAGGCCGGCGATAATGCCCCAGAATGATGGTTCTGAAACGGGCAATATCATATGTTTGCCGGTAAGATTGTTGAATGCGGGCAGCAGTAATGCAACCAGCACCACCGCCAGCGCGATGGACAGGAGCGCAATCAGGAACGCCTCCCCCATAAACTGCCCCGCCAGCATCGAACGCATTGCGCCAACTACCTTGCGTACACCCACTTCCTTCGCGCGACATGCGGAACGTGCGGTAGCGAGATTCATGAAATTGATACAGGCAATCAGCAGGATAAACACCGCTACAAAACTGAACAGACGGATGTATTCGATGCGTCCGCCATCCATTTTGGCGTCCTTGATATTGCTGTTCAGGTAATAGTCATGAAAGGGCTGCATGGCGAGCTGTGTCTTGAAAGGCTTGCCGGCGTCGCGGTTGGTTTTATCGAGCAAATGGAGCAGTTTCGCTTCCACCTTTGCCGGGTCGGCATCTTTTCGCAGTTTGAAAAAGGTCACCGGATCGGTGTTACCCCATTCTTTTGCCCAGCCGTTGTCATCCGTGTAGGCGTCCCAGGTCATAAGACAGTCGAATTTCAATGTGCTGTTGGCTCCGATATTTTCGAAAACGGCGGTGACCGTCATTTCCTTGCGGTTATCGAACCGGATGGCCTTTCCCATTGCTGCCTCGGGGCTGTGAAAAAACGCCTCAGCCATATTCCTTGAAATGGCTATGCTGTTGCGGTCGCGCAATGCGGCTTCGGGTGTACCCTGCAGGAGTTGATAACTGAACATTTTAAAGAAATCACCGCTTGCCCAATTCGTCTCCTGCTTGTGGATGGTGTTACCCACCGAGAAGGTTTGCTGCCCGGGCCAGGAAAATGGCGTGGTCATCTCGATTTCGGGCACCGACTTTTTCAGCTCGTCGGCGAGCGGTCCCGGGGTCCAGATCACGCCCTGTACCTTGCCGCTGAAATATTCGCGCATATAAATACGGTACAACTGATCCTTGTTGGCATGGAAACCGTCAACAGCCAGCTCGTCGCGGATCCAGAGCATGATGATGAGACTGCATGCCATTCCCAAAGCGAGACCAAGGACGTTGATGGCCGAAAATGACTTGCTTTTGAGCAGGTTACGGAACGCGATTTTGAAATAATTCTGGATCATGGCCGGACTGAATGAATAGGTTTCGGAATAGTTTTTTGTCCTTTGGGGGCGCGCAAATGGTCTCATCAACCGGATGGCGCTAAGGATGTATTTCTGGTTGGCAACTCTTTTACCGTGGCTTTCGACCCAGTAGGCGTGCATTTCGAGCATATCTCCCTGCAATTCCTCGCGGGCGTCGGGATGCGACCAGCGCGCGATCAGCCAATCGGCCCAGCGCGGCGGTTTTACGGCGGCGTGTGATTTTTGCTTCATATCAATTCGCCATCAACTGAAGTGTCTGCGGCGACATGGCATTCCACAATGCTTCCCTCGCCTCTTTCGCTTCGCGTAATGCCCTGCGACCGAATGCGGTCACACGAAAAAAACGTTTGCGACGACCTCCGCGCTCGGCAGTGGCTCCGCCCATTTCGGACGACAGATAGCCTTTTTCTTCCAACCGCTGCAAGGTGGTATGTACGGTGCTGAACCCAAGGGAGCGGCCGGTTTTTTGATCGAGCTCCTGTGCAACGGTTACCGCGTAGGCTTCTTCGTCCAATATCGCGACCGTCAGCAGGACCACCTCTTCCAGCTCACCCAGAAATGTTCTTTTCATGGCAACAATGATTTATTCCGATAATGTCGGGCAAATGCCATGCCAAATTAAAAAAAATGTATTCAGCCACGCTGGACCGGTTTGGGCGGTCAGCGAACCCGGATTAATGTCCGATTTTGAACATTCATACTTTCAAAGCGGACAAGGCGCCATTCCTGTTTGAAAACCGGTTGCCTATCAGTTACATTTGGAGTATAATCTGTTCTGTTATATGGATATCGGCAAAGAGATTCTGTTCTTTTTCAGTGCACTCGGCGCGTTCAACGGGCTACTACTCGGTTTATTCCTCCTGTTTTTTACCCAAAAGAAATACCTCGCCAATGACTTCCTGGGCGCATTGCTCCTCGCATCGAGCGTCCGTATTGCCAAATCGGTATGCCTGTATTTCGACGGGAAGCTGCCCAAAATATACCTCCAGATCGGATTGTCGGCCTGCTTCTTCATTGGTCCGTTCCTGTACTATTTCGTTCGTTCCGCTATTACACCGATAGAAAAAATGCCCAGAAGCTGGGTTTGGACGCTCGTTGTGCTGGCGGCCCTCACGCTGGTTGTCGGGATCGGCTTCCCCTATTCGGAGTACCCGGTATTGTGGAATAAAGTAATAGCCCGGGTCATCTACCTGCAATGGTTCGTGTTCCTGCTTTGGTCCGGCATTCTGATTCGCGGGCTGCTTCAAAAACTGTTCAGCCGGTCCTATAACATGAAACCGGCTGAAACCTGGATTTCGATGATTTTCATGGGTAATGTGCTGATATTCCTCCTGTATTTTTCCTCATTGGTGAACGCCCCGTTTGCTTCATACATCAGCGGTTCTATTGCCTTCTCACTGATCCTCTATCTGATGGTGACGCTCGTGATTTACAAAAAGAAGACCGACGAGCTTTTTTTGCTGTTGCCCGATAAACCCGTCACCAAAAAACTCAATGAAAGCGATGCAGAAATATGGCTGAACAAACTCGAAAAGGTGATGACCGAGAAGGCCATTTACAAAAATCCCGATCTGAAATTACACGACCTGTCACGGGAGATACAAGCTTCCGGCCACCAGCTTTCGGCGCTGCTGAATGACCATCTCGGCAAGAATTTCACGACGTATGTCAACGAATGGCGGATTGCAGAAGCCTGTAAAATGATCACCACCGACCAGCATCTCACCCTTGAAGCGATTGGCTATGAGGTGGGATTCAATTCCAAATCAACATTTTTTGCAGCATTCAAGAAGGTGAAGGGCGTGACGCCGTCAGGCTACCAACAAACGGTCAATCAAGCCATTACCGACTAGCCGGAGTACGAATTTATAAATCCGTACTCCTGATTCACCTTTTACACACCTCCGGAAACGGCAGGCTTTGGATTTTTGCTTCAAACCAAATCCATTGTCAACAGCCATGAAATTTTCCGGCGTCATTATCTCTATTGCACTCCTGCTTTCCCAAATCTCGCTTGCCCAGAACCACTACTCGGTTTCCGGCCGCACCGCCAATGCAAACCAGCAATCCATAGCGGTTTATGGCCGCCTGCTCGCACTGCCCGATTCTACGCTTTTGCAGGGCGCCCCGTTCGAAGACGGCCGCATCACTTTCACCGGCATCAGTGAGAATTCCGTCGCATTGCGGCTAAGTAGCGTCGGCCTGTCCGATACAACCATCATCATTCACCGGGAAGGCCGTGTGCAGATCGACCTTGGCACGATCGTCATGCGTGAACAGGTGCAGGCGCTCGCGGGCGTAACCGTGCGCGGGCAGGCACCGCTCGTGACGCCGGGCGCAAACGGCACCACCGAAATACAGGTATCCGGCAGCATTCTGGCAGCCAGCACCTCGGCCACCGAGCTGCTGGAACGATCGCCCGGCATTACGTTCGCCGAAGGGCGGGTGGGCGTCGTGGGCCGGGGTGAAGCAATGATTTTCCTGAATGGACAGGCCATCCCCTACGAACAGATGGCGGCCATTCCCGTGAGCCGGATCGCCCGGGTGGAAGTGATCCCAAACCCCTCGGCCCGTTACGATGCGGAAGGCAAAGCGGTGATTAACATCATCACCAAATCCGTTAACGTTAGTGGCACGACCGGTTCGCTAACCCAGCAATATGCCTATACCAAATTCGCGGGAAGCGAGCTCAACACGCTGGCCGATCTGCAATACATGCACAACAGGCTCTCCCTGCAAGCCAATTATGCGGACGAAACCGGCAACGACCGCGAAGTGCTCCATACCACACGTACCCGGCCTTCTCCGACCGAATATCTGCATTCTGACCTCACCACCGATTGGCAACGCAAAATGCGCAACTATTCCAACTTCGGCATCGGTGCCCAGCTTAACTTAAAAGAAAACAGCTATGTATCATTGACTTACAAAGGGAATCTGAACAGTCAGGGTGGCAGCCAGAACAGCAGCAATGCGCTTACGGATGTTTCGGGTACCAGTTTCTACCAAAGCCGGATCGCGAAGGATGAAAAACGCTGGAACCACGCCATTACCCTCAATTTCCAACAGGCATTGGACACATTGGGCTCGGCATGGTTTATCGGAAGCCAGTATGCCCGCTTCCGGACCGACCAGCATGACCGGATCGGCGAAACCAGCCTCGTCAGCGACAGCACGTCCGTTCGGCACCTGCTCAACGATGTACGGATACGCATCAACATTTCGAGCACACAGGCTGATTATACCAAAGCACTTCGCCACGGCGGCAGGCTGGAAACCGGAGCAAAATTCAGCTATGCGGACAATGGTTCGGGCACCGATTTCCTGGTTTCCGTGGAAGACGGCCCATTCGCACCGGATCCGGGCCTGAGCAGCCATTTCCGTTATGTTGAAAAGGTGCCTGCCGCTTATCTTAATTATCAGGGCAGTTTGAAGGGCCATGTGCGGTTTGGTGCCGGAGCACGTGGCGAATGGACAAGCTACGCCCTTAACACCACCGCGCGGGGAGGACAAGACATCGGTGACCGTTATTTTAATGTATTCCCAAACCTTTTTATCAGTAAAAACTTCACGAATGGGCTGCAAAGCCGCATTTCCTATATTTCCAAGATTACCCGTCCGCGCTATCAGGCCCTTAACCCTTTTGTGATCTATCAGGATCCGTTCACGACCATCGAGGGTAACCCCAATCTCAAACCGGAAAAGATCCATACGTTCGAGACCGGTTTCCAGTTCAGGCAGCTCGATCTGCGCGGGGGCTACACCTATACGAAAGACAGGCTCAGCGGCGCCGCATTACGGGGCGACGGGCCGAACAGCTATGTGCTGAAAGGCATCAATCTGGCCAGGGAACATTCTTTTTTCCTGACCGCCTCAGCCACATTCAATCTCAACTGGTGGAGTACGACAAACACCGTGACGGTGAGCCGGAACAACCTGGTTGATAACCAATACGGATTCGGGGTCCTCAAACCCAGACCGCAGGTCTACGCCTATACCAACAATACGTTGGATGTAAACCATCTGTTTAAGATTCAACTGGTGGCGTGGTACCTCAGCAAAAGGTCACAGGGACTATACAATGATTTTAGCCGTTCCACCATCACGGTGGGCCTGGAAAAGGATTTTTTCAAGAATGCACTCAAAATCCGGTTGACCGCCAATGACATATTCCACCAAAGCCACGTCCATGGAAAATACAGCGTGGGGCAGACCAACATTTATTACCACCGTACCTACTCTACCGCATACTTTGGCGTCAGTGCCAACTACCGGTTCGGGCGGTCCGGAAAAATTACATTCAACAGCAGATCGACAGGGGAAAGCGAACAGAACAGGGCCAGGTGACAGGGTATTAAATAGTGATTAAATTCAGCTTGCTACGTACGCACCGATTGCGGAGAGGCGCTATTTTTGGGTTATTCACTTCAATCCGAAAACTATGAAGAATTACATTGTCATTTTCCGTGAACCCGACGGTCGCCAGGGCACCCACACCGACGAAGCGATCGCAGCACATCGTGAAAACTGGTCGAAATGGTTTGCCGAATGGGGGGCGAAAGGCAAGCTCGCGGGCGGCAGCGGACTGACGCTCAACGGCCGCATTATCAAGGATGGGCAGACCAGCGAGGGCATTCATCAGACCGGTACTGAAATTATCGGCGGATTTCTGCTCCTCAAAGCCGAAGACCTCGACGAAGCCACGACCATTGCCGCAGGTTGTCCCATCTACGAATTCGACGGCTACGCCGAAGTAAGAGAAATGCAGCAATAACTCTTCCCCCTCCCTCCTCCCTTCTCCCTATTTAAAAGTTTTCAGGGCAGCATGGTCGCCCTGCTCTTTGAGTATCTTTTTCAAACCATCGACATTCATCGTAAGTCCGACTTCCGCGTCGGGCGCAGTTTCTTCGTTGATAATGCCGATCGGGCCGCGGTAGTTGCTCTCGCGGATCACGCGGATCATCTCAGCCTCGGCGTCTCCCTCACCAATCGGTACCACTTTCACCGGATTGCCTTTTTTAAGCCCCATCAGATTAACGGCCATCAGGTGCGGCAGGATTTTCGGAAAAAACTCCTGAAACCGCCCGATATCTTCTTCCGCATGATGCAGGTTATAGACTATCCCGATATTTGGTCTTTTTAAATAGCTCATCACTTCCAGTTGGTTTTCTGGCATCCCATACCAACCGCCGTGGTTGTACAAACCTACCGTGCAACCAATTTCGGCGGCTTTGTCGGCAATGTAGGCAACCGGTTTCGCTACCGCTTCCACCTTCTGCTGCTGCGTCATTTTATCCAGATCCCTGATCCCGCCGATCATGCACCAGATCTCCGTCCTGACATTGTGCCGTTTCAGCAAATCGAGGATAATGGGCAGGTTTTTGTCATTCTCGGGGTGGGGCCCGGAGTAGAGCCAGAATGCCTGCAACTTGATTCGATGCTTTTTCAACGCCTCCAGCTCGGCGTCGAATTCCGGAATATGCTTTTCCCGCCAGTCGTACGCGAGCATCGTAAATCCGAGTTTGTTCAGCATTTCGGCACGTTGCTCAGGGTTCCGTTCTTTCGAATCGAACGGCACAATGCACCAGGCAATAAGGTTCTGCCGGGCATAAATATTATCAGTACCTTTTTGCGCCACAACATTCTGACAGATCAGTACGGCGCTTAACAGAAACAGTTTTTGGATCATGGAAGTGTCAATGGTTTAATGAGCCTCCGTGGAACGAGCCGCCCTGGAACGGGCCACCCATTCGTTCATTCATTCAATTACCTCCTATCCTTCACGACGGTTCCGCCACACCCACAAAAATCACCACTCCGTCCCCGCCCGGATTGTCTTTGATATCCTCATAAATAGACGGTTTCCAGTTATTCATCGCCCAGACATTGCCGGCCCCATCCACATTGGTTGAAGTTAATCGCATAATCGGCTCATAGCAGGGCTTGAAGGCACGTCCCAGCGGGCCCGCCTGGCTGCCGTAAAGCGGTTGGCCATTCGCAAGGGTCACCCCCGCGCCGCCCGTGGGCAGGGTCATCATCTGCGAAGTATTTTCATCCTCATTATAAATCACCGTCACACCGAATGGCCCGTGCATATCCAGGCTGTCTATTGCGCTGCTGCGGCCTGTTTCCTGCGCAAAATTGGCGATGTAGAGCACGCCTGCCTTGTCCATCCGCACGCCCCAGGCGGCGTGAACATTTTTTGTAAACACTTTCAGCACGTTTTTAAGGGTCGGATCGAGCTTGACTACCCGGCTGCTGGTGACACCTCCCACGAAAATCTCGTTCTGCGCATTCACGGTCACCTGTCTGAGCTGCTCATAACCCACCGACGCCGGGTTGCGGGCGTTCACATAATCGCTCACCCAGTAGCCGAGGCACACCAGCTCGTCATTTTCAATTTTGAATTTGTAAACCGAGGACTGTAACCCATAATCGTCGTTGCCGATGTTCGACACGATGCCATTTCCCTCGTTGTCGATCACGACGTCGAACGTGTTGTGATATGGGCTGGGTTTGCCCAGGAAATTATCGAACGAAATCATGCGGTTGGGATCGCCACCCAGGTATACGACTACCGCGCTATTCTGATTCGGGAAGCTGTAAAGGCCATCGGGTGCCGGTGCGAAAGGCTTTTGATTACCGATGGAGCCCATCCAGAGGTTGCCCTGGTTGTCGTAAGTCAGACCCTGTATCCGGCAAATACCGTTTGTGAAGCCATTGGTCGGGCATTGCGCCTTTCCGTCATACGAAAACACCGAAACGCTGCCGGTTTCAGGATTGAAGTCGGAAGGCCCCCAGCCGAAGTTGCCGATCGCGATCGTTTCCAGTGAAGGATGTATGGCCGCACCAAATCCCGAACCCAGGATACCGCCCCCGAACAACGGTGAGAGCGCATTCGGCGAGCCGTCCGAATTGAGTACCAGCGCGTGTGTGCCCGAAAAAGCCGTTCCTGCACGAAAATTGTTGGTGATCCATGCCTTATCCTCCTTATCAAAAACCACGAAGGCTAATCCGCTCGGAAGAAAATTCTGCGCGCCCGAGTCATTGCATTTGACAGTCAGCGTCCATTGGTCGGGGATCGGTGTTTTGTGCGACGGCAGGTCCAGGCCGGGTAATGATGGTTCGAATACCTGCGTCTGCGAACTGATCAGTTCATAAATAGGCTGGACATTGCTGAAAGGTTTGTATACCAAATGCATCAATGCACTCAGAAACGACTTGGCGATGCTGTCCGGTGATGCCAATGCCAGAAACTGCTGATATACAGCCGATTCCGTAAGGCTGTAATACAAGAGGTTAGACAGAAAATTAAACAGTGCGTAACTATTGGTTTCCAGTCCATTAGGCGATGAAGAGATCACCTTCGAGATCGTCCCCTCTGTGTAAACAAAATTATTCTTCATCCCGTACGCAATGCGCAGACGGCGTGTTTCTCCCTTGATTTCCAACATGCCCTGATCGTCCACGCCGGTAAACCGCGCAAATGCATACGCACAGGCGATTGTGGAATGTGCTCCAACAGAAACAACATCAACCGACTCATCAAAAACCGCCAGCAAAGATATGTTTCGGCTACCTATTTCGTATGAGGTGTTGTTCATACTATATGACTTCACAGTCAATACAATGTAGTAAAACCCGGAATCGTTCGCAGGAATATCGAGGTCAAATGCAGAGGAATTCACTTCCGTTTCCGCAATCAGTTGCGGTGAATCCGTCGTTATACCAAACACTTTGACGAGCGCAAGATTGACCTGCGTGCCATTTCCCGGGGAAGCCGAGAAATGCACGGTATGGGATGCTGTTTTCATGAATAATGGACAGGTGGTGTTGAGAAATGTCTACCTCTGATAGCCAAACGGTTACCGAGCCATAAAAGGGTCGGTAACACCCTCCCTACCCGTCTCAACCCGTCCTGCAAAGCGTCTTACAGTTTCCTTCGATCCGCTTTGTACATTGAAATCATACCATTGATGGCTTTTGGCTGCCGGAATGAGCGTTTTTACCGTTCCCTCAATAGGTAGTTTTACTTCGACATTTTTCTGCTGATAAGCATTATCGGTTACCTGAAGCGTCAGCACCTTCTTTCCCAGGTTGATGGCGATCAGTTCCAGGTCGCCCGTTGGCTTTCCTTTCTGATCCAAAACATATTTACAACTTACCGCTACACCAGGCTCTTGTGCATTTCCGGCAAATTCACGGAAATAGCCGTTGGGGCCGTAAATCCGCAAATGGTATTTCCCGTCTTCGAAATCAGCCAGTTTAAAGGTCTCGGTCAGTGTATCACCTGCCTTGACCGCGTAATTCCAAACCCGGAGTACCTCACCTTCGTGGGGATTCATGGCGTAGATAATAAAAGGAGCCCCGGCTGATTTCCGGCCGAATACTTTATTACCTGCATGCATACGGATTTCGAAAGTGGCCCTATCTGCCGAAAGATTACCGTCTACATACAATTCGTATGGAATGGCGCAGGAAGGTCGTGTGCCCGGTTCCTGCCTGGGCAAAAGCCCCGATCCCGCAGCATTCGCATTGATCCTGCTGATTTCACTGGTTGACAATGCTTTGAAATTCGCCGGAACCTCTTTGAACTGGGCTTTGTGAATGGTCGTCAGGATCTCTTCGCGGTTCACCGGGGTCGGTTTCTTGTAGACCGACGGATCGTAGGGCTGGAAGACCGTACTTATATTGCCGCAGATCGTCCGGCGCCATTCGGTAATGTTGGTTTCGCGGACCTGCTTTCTGGACTTATGACTTGTAAATTCTTCCAGAAACTGGATGATGGAGGTATGGTCAAAAACCTGCGAGCACACCTTCCCTCCCCTCGACCAGGGCGAGGCCACCACCAGCGGTACACGGAAACCGAGCCCGATCGCACCGCCGCGCGCATTCGCTTTGGGCACCTGGCTTTCGTCCTGTTCCAGCGTTACGTATTCGGCTTTAATATCGATGCCTTCCGATACTTTCCCGGAGTTCGGCTTGAACGGGTTCGGAATCGAAAATGGCGGGATATGGTCGCAGTAACCGTCGTTTTCGTCGTAACAAAGGATAAAAATGGTCTTTTTCCAGACTTCCGGGTTTTTCGTCAGGATATCCAGCGTTTCCGAAATGTACCAGGCACCATACCATGGGGCTGACGGGTGGTCCGAAAAATTCTGAGGTGCTGCCAGGTAGGAAACCGCCGGCAGTTTGCCTTCATTGACATCCTTGCGGAACTGGTAGAAGATATCGCTCTTCGGCATGTCCATTTTACGTTTCTCTCCGCCCTCCTCATAGGTCAACGACGTGATTTTAAGGTAATCCGGGTCGTTGCGGTTCGTCACGAATGCGTTATGGTGAAGTTCCTGCCGGAATACCGAGAGCTTCCTGAAATTCTCTTCACTGTGTTCGGCCAGGTCCGTTTCCAGCCTTTCCAGCAATGCATTGCGCTGGTCCAAGGACTTGGTCAGCTTGTCTTTCTCCGCCCCCGTCGCCGCTTCGATCTTTCCTTTCAAGGCAGGCAAATCTGTTTTAATCTTTTCCACCTCCAGCTGCGCATAATGGATGAAATCCTTCGAATATTTCACACCATACTGCGCGTAACGCTCCAATGGATTACATCCGAAGTTGCTCAGCCAGGAACCCACTCCGGGATGGAACTGCACCACCGCACCGACTTCGTTCTGATAAAACTTCCAGTTGATACCGGCCTCCTGCATACGCTCGGGAAAAGTCTTCCATTTCACCGGTTTATTGATGGAATAGTAGCTGTTCCGCACTACCGCCAGCGAATCCATGTCCGGTCTTTCGCGGATGGTGCCCGACCAGAGATAATAGCGGTTCGGGTGCGTCGGCGTCATAGACGAGCAGAAATTCTGGTCACAGATCGTGAAAGCGTCCGCCAGGGCATAGTAGAATGGAAGATCCTCGCGGTCGTAATAGCCGAGCGTCAGCGGCATTTCGGCATATTCCTTGTGCCCTGAGCGCTTGGAAGTAAGCCATTTATCATATTTCCCGCCATTATAAGCGTCTACCTGCGATTCGCGGGAGTGCGGCAGGTCATGCATCCAGGTGGCCTTGGTATTTTTAATGTCCAGGCGGAATGGCGCATACGTATCGCCTTTCAGGTCGGTTTGCAACCATACTTTGTTCTTATTAGGTAAATCAATGGCCCGGGGATCGTTGAAGCCGCGCACACCTTTCAATTTGCCGTAGCTGTGATCGAACGAGCGGTTTTCCTGCATCAGGATCACTACGTGCTCTGCGTCCAGGTAAGTGGTGTTGGGGTCGGGGCTGATCGCCATCGCACGCTGCACCGACTCAGGCAGAAAACTTGCGAGACCAGTGCCGCCGGCGAGCATCGCCGCCTTTTTGAGAAATTCTCTTCTTGAATCCATGGGTTTAGTATTCGGTGGTTATTTCATGTACAAGCAACAGGAGCGGCAAAATTACTGAGGCAGCGCATGGCCACAGTTTATGAAAGTGTTAAGAAATGATGGGCGGGAATTATGGACGGGCTGCATAAATCCCGGAGAAAAAGATGTATTTTGATGGCTAAGACATTTTGCGGATCTCGATACGGACCATCTTTCCGAATCGGAAATCAAATGCATCGAAGAGTCGGTACTCGAAAATCAAAACCTCAGTTTCAACGCACTTACGGAGAAGTCGCATGACGCCGCCTGGAACGAAACCGCACGGGATAAGGAGATAGACCTCATCGCGATCGCCAAAGCGGGAGGCGCTGATAACCTTATGGTGAAGTATATCGAAGATTATCAGCTTATACAGTCCGCAAAATTTGAATGATCACACCGATCCGCTATTAAAAATGAAAATCAAGAAACGCTGCGGCTTTTACGACTGAGCCTTATTAAATTTTATTTTTTTAAAGGCCGACCTTCGGTTCTATTCGTGCTTTGCTACTAAGAGGTGATATACCATCTGTTACCTCATGCCACGCAGTATACTCCTACGTTTATTTCTCCTGATTACATGCGCGATCGGTGGCTTTGCCGTTGTCGCCCAAAAGTCGCCCGTTGTATCGGGTTTCGTCAAAACCGAAGCCGGAGAGGCACTTCCGGGAGCCACTGTTTCATTAGTCAAAACGGCCATCGGAACTACCACCGATGCCGACGGTTCTTTTACATTGACAGCCCCTAAGCCAGGGACATATACCATCCAGGTCTCCCTGATGGGTTACAAAGCATTTTCTCAGAGCATTCACATCCAATCCGGTAAACTGCTCTCGCTTTCTTTTCAGTTACAGGAAAACCAGCAAAACCTCAGGGAGGTCTCCGTTTTTGGGAAAACCAAAACGCAGGAGATCAAGGAACAACCCTTTACGGTCAATGCGATCGAGACGAAACAGTTTGCCAACACGACGGCCGACCTGAACCAGGTCCTCAACCGCAGCGCCGGCGTCCGTATCCGCGAGCAGGGCGGATTGGGGTCCAACTTCAATTTTTCCATCAATGGGCTTTCAGGTAAAGCCGTAAAGTACTTTATCGACGGCGTCCCGATGGAAGTCATGGGCAGCGCGATGTCGCTGAACAATATCCCGGTCAATCTTTCGGAACGGATCGAAGTGTACAAAGGAGTGGTGCCCGTGCAACTGGGTTCGGATGCCATGGGTGGCGCGGTAAATGTGATCACCAACCAGAAGCAGACCAATTACCTCGACCTGAGCCACAGCTTCGGATCGTTTAACACGCACCGTTCGGCATTGACAACCCAGTACGTCCACAAACCGACAGGCATTACAATTAAAGCGAGCGGGTTCTTCAACTATTCGGACAACAACTACAAAATGAAGGGCGTCGAGATCCTCGAAGGCGGCATCCGGAACGGGAAGCAGATCGTGGACCTGAACGGCGCCACTTTCGTGACCACCGATGTAAAACGCTTCCACGATCACTACCGCTCGGGCATGGGACAGATCGAGGCCGGCATTACCAACAAAAGCTGGGCGGATGTGCTGTATGCGGGATTTGGATACTCGGAGGGAAGTCAGGATCTCCAAACGGGTTTTGAGCAGGCCATTGTGTATGGCAATGTCGTGAGAAAAAGCAAGTCTTCCACCGGAACGCTGCGGTACAAAAAAAGCAACCTGTTCGTCAACGGGCTCGATGTGAATGTATTCGCTTCGCTCTCCCGTGACAAATATGTGACCGCCGATACCCTGCTCCGGCAATATTACTGGGATGGCTCCTGGACTACCAAAGGCGCTACCGAAATGGGGGGCATCAAATCCCTCTCGCACATCATCCGTCCGCGTGCATTCACACGGGCGAACGTCAGCTACACGCTCAACGAGCAGCATTCATTCAACCTGAACTATACCTTCGACCGGCTGAAAAACGAAAGCTACAATGCATTGATCGTGCCGGATGACGATATGCCGGGCGTGCTCACCAAGCAGATCGTAGGGTTGGCCTATCAGCAGGAACTGCTTGACAAGAAGTGGACGAACACTTTTTTTGTCAAATACTACGGGCTGGGCCTGGAACGCAAAAAATGGGTTGAAAATGCTTACCAGGTACTCGACACCAACTTTCCGAATTACGGCTACGGGGCAGCTACCCGTTACAAAATATTGGCCGACCTGGGCGTGAAACTCTCCCTGGAACATACCTACCGCTTGCAGGAAGTGGAAGAAGTATTCGGTGACGGCCTGAATGTGCAACCTAACCCCGACCTGAAACCCGAGAGCAGTGATAATGTCAACCTCGGTGCGTATTACGGTTTCAAAACCGGCAAAAACCGCTTCTTCGCCGAAGCCGCTGGTTTTTACCGCGATGCAAAAGACTTTATTTACCCGGTAGCCGACCAGCGCTCCAAAGCATTGAAAAACGAAAACAAATCGAGCGTGCGTGTTACCGGATTCGAGGCGGAACTGCGCTACGACTATGCCGACCTGCTGTCGTTCAACGTGAATGCGACTTACCAGAGTGCGGTTAACATGACCAAATTCGGCAGTACCACATCCAATGTGCCCGAAGCTACTTACAAGAACAAGATCCCGAACCAGCCCTGGTTTTTTGGTAATGCCAACCTGGGCATCGGCAAAAGCGATGTGTTCACCAAAGGTTCACGTCTGCAGTTCAGTTGGTACACCCAGTATGTCCACTGGTTCTACCTGACCTGGGAAGCATTCGGGAATGTAAATGGCAAATCGACGATCCCGAGCCAGGTAATCCACAATGCAACACTGAGCTACTCGTTCCACGACGGCCGTTACAATGTGTCGGCCGAATGCCGCAACCTGACCGACGACCTGGCTTATGACAACTTCCGCCTGCAAAAACCAGGTCGCTCTTTCTCTCTGAAACTCCGGTATTTTCTGCACTAAAAACAACCTCAAATTTTAAATACAAATCTCAAAATGCACAAGTTTTTAAGCTACCCGGCGAAAGCGATCCTGATTGCGCTTACCGCGTTCACCCTCAACGGTTGCAGCGACGACGATACCAACGGCAACGAGCCCGTGAAAGAAGAAGGCAAATATTCGGCCGTTCTGTGCGTAGGCGCGTGGCCCAATACTGCCTATTACATTGCCGATGTGCCTTCCCTGACCAGCGGAACCATCAGCCTCAAAGGCAACGGGGCCGAAATGACGGGCAAAGTATATGCGCAGGATATTATCCAGAAGGACGGATTCTACTACCACGCCAACTTCGGCAGCGGCCGCCTCGGGAAGTACCATGTCCAGAACGGCGCACTCGTAACCGACAAGGAAGTACCTTTTACTTACCTGAACTGGAGTTCCTATGCATGGGTGGACGATCAGACGCTCGTGATCTTTGGTGAAGCCGAAGGCGAAGGCCGCTATGCGATCATCAAAACGGCGGATATGACCATTACCAATGGCAAACTCGACCTGAAAGCAAAACCGGCCGGCTTCACCGGTTACAGTTTCGGGTTCGCAGAATACCGCGACGGCAAACTCTTCGTCGGCTACGGCTATTCGTTCTCCGACTGGAAGGAACCGCTGCCGGTTAATCCCGACTTCAATGTAGCAGTTGTGAACTATCCGTCGATGAAAGTGGAAAGTACCATTACCGACGCGCGTACTACAACGGCGGGCGGGCCCATCGTGTATGCACCCGCATCGTTCAAGGATGAGAACGGCGACATTTATTTCATCAGTGATCCTGTAAGCGGGTATGACTACAAATCTCCCTCGGTTGTTTACCGCATCAAAAATGGTGCTACAACCCTCGATCCGACTTACTACTTCGATTTTTCTTCGAAGGTCAGCAACGGAATGGGCGCCGCGATGTGGTACATCGGAAACGGGAAAGCGATCGTGCGGACCCGCGTAGCCGGTAAGTCGATTGACGCAGTGCACTCATTTTCTGTGATCGATGTTAAAAACGGGGCATTCATCAAAAAGTTAGACTTGCCGGCCGACCAGGGCGAGCGGATGGTGCAGGCTGTGGTGGTGGAAGATGGCAAAGCGTACATTGCTGTCAATGCGGCCGAGAAGGACTACATCTGGGAATACGACCCTACTTCCGACAAGCTGACTCACGGTGCCGAGTTTATCGATGGCATCGACTACATTCTGCGTTTGGAAAAGACAAAATAGCGTCGGGACCGATCTCCTATTATATTACTACACTGCACTTTGCGCTGCCGGGTTCTCTTCGGCAGCGCTTTTTTGCTTATCCAAATCCTTGTGCCCGGCATCCAGTCTATTCATTGAATGCTAATATTAAGAATTCATCATATGCAACGGATTTTAGTTTTCGGTTACAGTATTAGTTGTAGTAACCCTTCTTTTACATCAACTAAATACTGCCATCCATGAAGAACCTGTCAGCAATTCTAATTTCCATGCTGTGTGCAGGGAATGCGCTCGCACAAACCCCGCCAGCCATCACCGACTTTAACCTTGATTTTGAAAAAACAATCCCTGGCCAAAAGCTGCCACGGCCATGGATGGAGTGGGGAAGGGGATATTGGTTGTCCGCCGACACCACGGAAAAACATCAGGGCAAAACTTCCCTGCGGATTAAATCTCCGGAAGTCATGGATAACATCCAATTCGGTTCTGCCGCAAACGTCATTCCTGCCAACTACCAGGGCAAGGAGATCGAGCTGCGGGGTTATATGAAATTCACGGGCGTCGACAAGGGGTGGGTCGGCCTGATGCTCCGGGTCGACGGTGCATCAGGCCCGCTGCAATTCAGTAATATGCAGGACGCGAGCCTCCGCGGCACCCAGGATTGGAAACAATATAATATCAAGCTCCCCTACCCTTCCGGCGCGGAAAAAATCAACATCGGTGCGCTGCTGGTAGGCGCCGGGACACTCTGGATCGACCATTTCGAGCTGCTGATCGATGGGAAGCCTTTCACAGAAGCTCCGCCTGCAAAAACCTACGCCGCCACCCTGGACAAGGAGTTCGACGGCGGGTCCAAAATCGGCCCCGACCTCCCGCTTTCTCCGCAACTGACCGCCGACCTGGTCATGCTGGGTAAAGTATGGGGTTTTGTGAAATACCATCATCCCGCGGTTGCAGAAGGCAACTACAATATGGATTACGAACTGTTCCGGGTTGCAACTCCTTTCATTGCCGCGAAAACCGGCGCTGAAAGACAAAAGGTGATGCTCGCCTGGGTGAACAAGTTCGGCCCGGTAACAGCCACATCGACCGCCTCCCTCCCTGCTGACGCCGCCTTGAAACCCTCATTTGGGTGGATCAATAAAGCGGGGCTGGGCAGAGAACTGGCAGCGAAACTCGACAGCATCAGAATGGCTGCAAGAACCGACGAGCACTACTATATCGGTCTGTATCCGGGTGTAGGCAACCCTGATTTTAAAAACGAAAATGCCTATCCTCAGATGGCTTATCCCGACGCCGGATACCGGTTGCTGGGCCTCTTCCGCTACTGGAACATGATCGAATATTACTTCCCCTATAAATCACTGATCAAGGAAAACTGGGATGCGGTGCTGAAAGAGTTCGTGCCCCAATTCGTGATGGCGAAAGATGAAACCGGGTATAAGCTCGCGGCACTCGCATTGCTCGCACGTGTGCAGGACGGGCACGCGCAGCTGTACGGACGTCACGACGCATTGGAAAAACGATTCGGGAAAAACTATGCACCTGTCCAGCTCAGTTTGGTAGAAGGAAAACCCGTCGTGACCGACTATTATAATGCACAACTGGGTGAGCGATCGGGTTTGAAGAAAGGCGATATCATCGAATCTGTGAATGGAAAAAGTATTCCGGACCTCATCCGTGAATACGCTCCTTATACCCCGGCTTCCAATCCATCGTCACAGCTCAGCCACATGGCGCCAAATCTGCTGAGAAGCAACGACTCAACGCTCAGCATTTCTTTCAAAAGGGATGGAAAAATACAAAAAACAGACGTGAAACTTTTCGACACCAGACAGGTCAATATCTATTCCAATTACAACAAAAAAGACACTTGTTTTAAAATGATCCAACCGGACATCGCCTATATTTTTCCGGGAAAATACAAAAACAATTACCTCCCGACACTGGCTCCTGAGGTACTGAAAGCCAAGGGATTGATCATAGACATGCGCTGTTACCCGTCCGATTTCATGGTATTTACCCTGGGTGAACATCTCATGCCCGAGCCGCGCTCATTTGTGAAGTTTACCCACGGAAGCGTACAGACACCCGGCCTTTTCACTTTTACACCTGAACTGAAAGTCGGGAAAACCAATGCGGATTACTACAAAGGCAAAATCGTGGTGATTGTAAACGAGGCCACCGTGAGCCAGTCGGAATACACCACCATGGCCTTCTCCGCAGCGCCGAATGTGACCGTGATCGGCAGCACCACGGCTGGCGCCGACGGCAACGTGTCGCCCATTTCGCTGCCGGGAGGCATCCGTACCGGCATCAGCGGTATCGGTGTGTATTATCCCGATGGCAGGGAAACGCAGCAGATCGGCATTGTGCCGCGGGTTAAGGTGACACCGACTGTCCGGGGTATTTCGGAGGGCCGTGACGAGATGCTGGAAAAGGCTTTGGAGATTGTCAGTGCCAGGTAACCACCGTTAAAACTCCCGTTCACTGAACTCACTGGACGGGAGTCTGGCCTTTTTTGGGTGCAACAGTTCGGGACGCTTAGCTTAATCGGTTTCCAAGGTTGGGCCGCCATGGAACATTTCATGCGCATGTAGCCCCTTATATCTTAAAAGAAGAAGGCGGCAGCCTCTTATTGATACGATCCGCTTAGCGAAACGGCTTTTAGAACAGGCTTTGGAACACGATAATTCAACGCCCCAGCTGAAGCTGACAATGTGAATTAGTTATGCGATGCTTCGGGAAGCGCTTCGCCGAAGCATCGCAGGGTGGAAATTCATCTACTAACGTTAACTGATTACGGCATTAAAGCTTTTACCCCCGTTGCCCAAACGGATATCACCCAATCTGAGGAAGCACCATCAGAGAGCTTTCGGAATTCTCTCCCCGCCATCCCCGCATTAGTAGCATTCTGATAGGTAACCACACTACCTGCTTTCAATGAACCGTAGCTGGTGTTTAAAGCGGCCTTTGTTGTTGGTGCTGTTGTTGTTAAGTTGGAAACAAAACTCGGAGGAGTTATGCTGACAACCCATTCGGTACCATCCCAATAGATTTCTTTATTTAAGGTTGTATCAAAATACTTGTAGCCGATCTGTGTGACTGTAGGCCGGTCAGTTGATGGCCCGACAGGGAGTGTCCGGCTTTGCCAAAGAGGAACAAATCCCTGAGTAAGACTGCTTGTTATATATGAGTTACTACCTATCCAAGCATCTGTTACGCCAGCTGCGAACTGGATTGGAGGGATACCGATAGTCTTAGAAAACGTACATCCGGCAACCTCGAGTTTAGATATTTTTGCAATGGTATTTTCGAATAATCCTTGCCCCGCGTGATAGCCATCAAACATCGAATTGTATAAGTAGAATTCGTGCTCTGTTTTTCTAATGTCATGGAACCTTACATTGCTAAAATTACTATTTGACACCCGCATTTTAGTTGCCCCTGTATTCCAAAAGACCAATTGTGCCGGGGAAGCAGCGCTAACCCGGCTGCTATTGATGCTTAGTTCCGCGCCAGCTGTGAATAACTGACCATTTGCAGGGAAGATCAGATCGCAATCCTCAAATGAGCTTTTTCCTGTTACATATGCGATATAGGATCCAGGACCAGTGGCCGAAGTGTAATCCATCAATGTGCTTTTCACACTGACATTTCCTGTAATTCGATTATTAAAGTTCACAAATGCGAAATTCCCGATACAATCCGAGATAGAAATATTTGCTTTTTGATTAGCGACAAAATTAACAAATACAGGCAGGCTAGTTGTTGAATTAACGTTATTAACACAGTTGCTTATCGCGAAATCAGAAGTCCAGGACGATATCGAAGGAATTAAATGAATATTCATTGTAAACCAGCTAGCCGGTTGATTCTTTTTGTTAAAAATATTGCCTCGAATATTTGCGACTTTTGCATCAGAAACCTCGATACCCCGCATGCAGTCCGTTAATATATTCCCTGAAATTTCGAACACTTGATTGTCTCCGCCCGCAGTCGCAATTCCTCTACTTAAATTAGTTCCGGCATCAGCAACATTAAAAATCTTATTATTACTTATGATGTAATGGTACTGGATGTTATTCTCAAGTGAGGGGTTGACAACAATTCCCCGCGTGAAAAGGTTACCAACAACATTCTCACTGCAAGTAGCTCCGGCGGTATTTTCCATCCATATCCCAGCATTCGGATATCCAACCAGGTCGTCGCTTACAATGGCATCTGTGCACGTATTCCCAGTCACGATTGCGTCGGTGGTTGGAGATGCCGGCTCGCCTTCACACACAATCCCGATTCGACCAAAATGAGTGCAATGATTGTTTGCGATCAACGGGTTTGATGTGCTTCTAACATAAATTCCGTCGCCGAAACGGGTCATTGTGCTGTCTGTTGTACAATTCACAATTTTTATATAATGAACACTTTCTCCCCAAATACCAACACCATTTACATTAGTGACCCTTATATTGTCCAGGGTAATCCGAGTCTTATAGTTGATTTTAAGCCCTCCTCCACTAGCGACCCCTGACAACTTGCCGTTAATCCTGATATCCTTAATCGTTAACGCATCTTTACCTATGAGTACGCCGGCATCAGATCTTGTCCAAATCGTCCCCGAACCTGACACGTCGGCATTCAGCGTCACATTACTCATGATTGCATAAGAGAAATTAAGTTTCAACTCGGCTTTTGCCGCACCGGCAGCATTGGAAGCTGCTTGAAGCGGTACTTGGTCATTTGTAACGCCATCGCCTACTGCTCCCCACCATTCCGGGAAGAAAATATTGTCATGCTTCCTTTTATATCTTTTTGTTCCATATACTAACACCAAAGCACCAAGATCGGTCGTCGGCGTAGTGTCGTCTCTTATAAATATTCCTGATTTTTTCCCTTCATTAATATAAATCACCCGCGACGTATCTGCTTCTCCCAGATTAAATTCGCTTATTGACATATACGGAATATAATCCTGAGTAATAGCGGCAATCCGTGCGGTCGATGATTCTGCTACACTATTCGACGGGCTGAATGTTGTAAATCCGAGACGCCCTGCAAGGATAAAATCACTTTGACTGTTTGCGCCCTGATTGCTTCGAAGCAGCAAGAAAGTCCCGTCGGGAGACGGCGTTACAAATTTGCCTTTAATAGTATAAGAGACCGTTTGTTTTGAGGAAGTTAATTCCGTTCCGACGTAGTCAGAATAGGTACCTCCGGTCTGCCTGAATCCCTCCGGGAATACTACTTTCAACCGAAAAGTAGTAGCACCCTTAAATACATATACTAAATTGGGATTGATTGCCTGGTAGCTAGCGGTAATTTTGATTTCAAATTCCTGGTCTAGTGAAATGGTCGTGGCGTCCGTGGACAGGGTAAATTTGATCGGATCCATTTTAGAATTGGCCGAAGCATTATTCAAAATCATCAAGGAGGAAATGATGAAGCAAATGAATTGCACCAAATAAATTTTTCTCATAGCATTTTTGGTTAGTTGTAACCGAAAAGTAATATAATATTCCTTAATCTTTGAACGCCTACATAGGCTTTTAATTTTTTAGTTGATATAAATTAAAAAATTCCTGTGGTGTTAAATTAATCTATGTGGAGCCGTACCATTTGGACAACTGCATTGTGTTGTGGAACACTGTATATATGCAAGAGGTAGTACGCCAATGGAAAGCGGAAAGATACCATCTTGAGGAAGTAGAGCCTGGCGTACTTGTCTCCGTGCCGTTTTGAACACATAAATACACCACCATGGCCTTCTCCGCAGCGCCGAATGTGACCGTGATCGGCAGCACCACGGCTGGCGCCGACGGCAACGTGTCGCCCATTTCGTTGCCGGGAGGCATCCGTACCGGCATCAGCGGTATCGGTGTGTATTATCCCGATGGCCGGGAAACGCAGCAGATCGGCATTGTGCCGCAGGTTAAGGTGGCACCGACGGTCCGGGGCATTTCAGAGGGACGTGACGAGATGCTGGAAAAGGCTTTGGAGATTGTCAGCACCAGGTAACCACCGTTAAAACTCCCGTTCACCGAACTCACTGGACGGGAGTCTGGCCTTTTTGGTCAACTGGTTGAAGTTATAGCTGAGGTTAATCAGGATCATGTCCCCCTCTTGGATGTAATTAGTCGTGGTATAAAAATCCTTACCCCATGTGGTTATACGCTGCCGATTGGCACCCAGCAAGCCCAGATCCATACTTTGCCACTGCAATGCCGCGGCCAGCTTGCCTTTCATAAAGGTCTTTCTGAAACTCAGCGAAGGGTTAATAAACCGGGAGTCCTCCCCTTGTGCGGTAACCCTTTTGGACAGATAACTCATCGCCCACTGAATTTGAAACGTAGGCGCAACGCGGAATGTCATATTGGTATTGACAGAATAAACGATACTCGCCGTGCTGACGGTCACCGCATTGCTGAAAAGCGACCCTTCAATTTTATACCTGTACACATTAGCGCCGGCATACAGCTGCCACCATGCCGTTGGGTTCACCTGGCCACCCGCCTCCGCGCCCCAGGACGTCGCCAGGCCCGCATTGGTATAAATGCGGTTGATAATCGTATCGTTGTAAACGCTGTTGACCCGGTTAACGACATTCCTGATCCGCTGGTTGTACAGCGTGAGAAAACCGCTTCCCTTCTCAAATTCCCTTACGATCCCGAGCTCCGCCTGGCCGATAAACTCCGGCAATATATCCGGATCGCCCGATTCCAGGGTTTCAGAATGTTCGCGTTCGGGGAACGGGTTCAGCTCGTTGTTGGTGGATCGCTGGACACGGCGCGAGTAACCGGCCTTTCCCCGCCAGCCCTGGCCAAACCCATATTGCACTTGTGCGGAAGGAAAAAAATTGGATAGATCGAGATTCCGGTCACCAGTCCCCTCCGCCACAAAACTCCGGGTAGCATATTCGTAGCGCAGGCCGCCGGAATAGTCGAGCTTACCTGACTTTCCGGTGTATTGCGCAAACAAAGAATGAATATGATTTTCGACGCGCGTCTGGCTGGAAAACTGCGGGACGACCACAAATTCACCGGTTTCCAGTTGCTGTTCGAGGTATTGAAAAATGCCTTTCTGTACCTGGTTGCGATACTGATAACCGGTTTCCAGCTTGCCTTTGCCCAACGGCACCACATAATCCCCCTGCAAACGATACGCATTCAACGGGTTTTCTCCGGGATTACGGGTGCTCTGGAGGGTG
The DNA here is from genome assembly GCF_059568735.1 of Dyadobacter ginsengisoli DSM 21015. Lineage (NCBI taxonomy): Bacteria > Pseudomonadati > Bacteroidota > Cytophagia > Cytophagales > Spirosomataceae > Dyadobacter > Dyadobacter ginsengisoli. Next base: position 597,992 of record NZ_JCANTY010000001.1, on the reverse strand, counting down.
CGGCTTCGTCCGGGCTCCGCCAGGTTGATGTTGGTGGTTAAGCCATCCAGATCGGCGGATTCGATCAAACCGGACAATATCAGTTCCGACTTGCCGGCAAACCGGTGCGTGTAATCCAGATTACCTAGCACCACCCTATTGGTTTTCCGTGCAATATTGGAATTGAAGTAAGTAATGCTCCCAATTGTCTTTCCCGTTGCGAGGTCCGTTTTGGTGTTGTTGTAAACCAGGTCCGCCCGCCTCGATTGATAACGATAACCGTTATAGAAACCCACAGAAAAGACATTGGTGGGATCCGCCGTAAAAGATGCCGATGCCCGCATGGTATAATTGTATCGCCTGAAACTCCGCTCACCGCTGGAAGGAAAGTACGTGAATACATTATTCAAAGTCGTATGCACATCGCCTACCCGCCTGCCCGTAATGTCGTTTCGCAAATAGTTCCCACTCACATTGACCTCCCATTTGCCCGTTTTGATACCCCAGGCCACATCCGCTCCAAACCGCAGCGGTTGTTTCAGGTTGTTGTAACGATGAACCGATGGCAAACCTCCCTGCATATTCACGGTGAAACTGCGGCTGTCCGCCTCTGCCACCTTGGTCGTAATATTGATGATCCCCGACTTACCATCCGGGTCAAAACGCGCAGACGGGCTGGTGATCACCTCGATATTTTCGATGGTATTGGCCGGAATCTGGTTTAAAATCACGGAGGGATCACTTTGCACAGGCTTTCCATTCACCAGCACCAGGAAGCCCGTCGAGCCCCGCAGGGTAATAGCCCCTTCGCTATTGACGGTCACAGAAGGCGTGTTCTGTAAAACATCGACAGCGGTACCACCCTGGCTATTGAGGAATTGGCCCGCCCGGTATACCTGCCTGTCAATACGGTTTTCCATGACCTCCCGTCGGGCCGTAACGTCCACGGCATCCAGCACGCGCTTGTCGGCAGTCAGCGCAATTGCCGGTATTACCACGGTTCCAGTCCTGCCTTTCAGGTCCGGCAACCCTACCAACGCTTTGGCGTAACCCATGTATTGGATCTCAACATAACAGGCCTCCGCAGCGACCTTTTCGAAACGGTATGTTCCCTGCTCGTCGGTCAATGTTCCGTTCACCAGACTCGAATCAGCAGAGCGATGTAAAGCAACGGAAGCGTAGGGAAGCCCATGTCCCGAACTACCGTCCGTTACATTCCCTTTCATGATCAGTTGGTTTTGCGCAAATGCCGATGTAAGCCGGAAAAGTAAAAGCAGAAAAGGAAAACAAAATCGCATATGGATAAAAAGCGTCGTACAGCGTGAGTAACGAGGCAAATTTAAATCCTATGAAATCAGTAGACTTTGTACATTTCCTCCTAATATTGGTACATTCAGGAAATTCCCTTCCTGTAAATGCCCGGCGAGACGCCGGTCTGTCGTTTGAAAAACTTATTAAAATGCGACGAATCGGAAAAACCCATTTCGAAAGCGATCTCACCCAGGTTTTGGTCCGAATAAAGCAGCAGTCGCTTGGATTCCGCGGTTAGCCGTTCGGTGATAATGGCCCCGGCCGTTTTGTCGAGGGCCTTCCGGCATGCCGCATTAAGCGTCTTAGCCGACATTCCCAGCGCGTCGGCAAACCAGTTGACTTCATGGCTGGTCTTGTAATGCTGATCCAGCAATGTAAAAAACTCTGTCAGAACCTGTGGATAAGACTGCGTCTGGTCGGATTTGATCTCCCGCCGGAGCAGGTTGAACAACAATAGCAGGTAAGTCTGTATAATGGCCTGAAAATTGGTCTGCATGCTGTGATATTCCGCTTCAATGCTTTCAAAAATTCCCGCGACCGTCTGATCGATATGCCCGAGTTGAAAGCCGGAAGGGAATACGACCGGAAATGTGTGGAAGAGCAGATCATGCAGTGGATGGTCCAGCAAAAAGTCCTTCCGGATCATGGCCACAAAACCCTTAGGTATGGCAGTAAGCTCCCAGTTGTGGATCTGGCCCGGCATGACCAGGTACAGGCTTGCGGGCCGGACCGGAAACCGGTTGTGGTCGATCTGATGCAAGCCGTCTCCCTGTGTGAGGTAAATAATTTCGAGATAATCCTTGTGCCCGTGAGACCGGGTCGCTTTGATCACCTCTTTCATTCTTTTAATCCTGAACAATTCATTTTCGTTCAGCTTATTCTTGATCTCGATCTGCATACAATGAGGCGACGCTCTATCCTACTATTTCAATGGAGTATGCAAAGTAAAGCAAAAAACTACTGATAAATAAAGAGGGCACCCCGAAACAGGATGCCCTCTCGGACATTGGCTACTCTAAATAATGGCTTGTCACGCCTGTTTGGCCAGCTGAATGTTGGCCAGGATCCTGATGTTCTCGCCCAATGCAAGGCCGCCTGTTTCGGTAAGCGAGTTGAAAGTCACACCGAAATCCTTCCGGTCAATCACACCGCTTACCTCGAAACCCACTTTCGTGTTGCCCCATGGATCGCGTTCGGTCCCACCGTACTCCGCCGTCAGCTCCACCTCTTTGGTAACCCCCTTGATGGTCAGGTCACCCAACAGTTTGTAGTCGTCTCCTTTGTCCTTTTTCAGGGACGTCGATACAAAGCGAAATTGCGGATACTGTTCGGCCTCGAAGAAATCGGCGTTACGCAAATGTTCGTCGCGGCCAGGCTGGCCAGTGTCCACGCTGTTCACGTCGATGGTAAAATCGACCTGCGCGTTTTCAAAGTTGTCGCCTTCTGTCACGGCGGAACCTCCAAACGAACGGAAAAAACCCGTCACGGTGGAGATCACCAGGTGCTTTACTTTAAACTGTACTTCTGAATGTGCTACATCTACATTCCACGTTGTCTGAGACATGATTTCACTGTGTTTTTGGTATGAATATTTCGCTTTTTCGATCCCTGGCGGGCAACATGGCATCTGTCCTGTGGCCCGGCGGCAATGCAAACTTAGCTTGAATGTTAATCCGAGATCGGCTGCTAACCCGGAGGTTACCACTATACACTGGTATAGCGGCACCTGCTGACGCCCGCGAGAAATACTGACGAAGAGGCAGGAAATACCAAAGTTCCGGGCCGGCAGACAATGCAGAATATTATTATGAAGAGCATCGCCCCAATGCGGCTTCGGGCCTTTTCTATTGTAGAATTTCTACAAGAATAACAATAGAAATTTGTAGAAACATTTCTATAAAATCAAAAGCACTTGATTGATAATTAATTCGAAATTTGTCCTTGTAACCGGACAACAAACTACTAGTCACCTCCTGACACTTACGAGGATGGAATAGCTGGTATCAATTCCTGCCAAAACCATCCGGCTGACACCCCTTGAATTGGGATTCTCTTTCTGAATGTCTTTTTTCCACTTATAAATGCTTATTTATGAACAAAAATCTATTGATCAGAGCACTCTTCCTGCTCATGGGAGTGCTGTGCTACGGGACTGCCGAAGCAGTCAACATTGCCGGGACCGCCTGGGTCGACGCCGACAATGATGGTATAGTCGATGCCGGAGAAACCGGCACCAATTTCGGTGGTACGATGTACGTGAATGTCGTCAATGCATCCGGGGCGATCATCGCCTCCACACAGGTAGGCCCTGCGGGCGGCTACGCATTCACCGGCCTGCCCAACAACCTGACGGGCCACAAGCTCGTGCTCACCAACACGGCCACCAATGCGAATGGAAACCGCGTGCCAGGCACCTATTTCGTGGCCGAAGATGTAGTAGGCGCCAGCAACACCGCCAACCAGGCCAACGCACCGCTGCTCGGTGAAATCGCACTCACCAACCAGGCTGCCAACATGCAGAACCAAAACTTCCGCATGAGCCAGCAAACGGCATTCGGCTGCCTGGACGGTATCGCCTACCAGGTTGCGATACTCGCAGGTGAAACGACCTCCGCCCTTTTGAGCTACAATGTCAGCTCGGGTGTACGTACGCAAATCGGCGGCACTACCACATTGGCCATCAATTCACTGATATACAGCACCGCGTCCGATAATATCCTCTGGGGAACCGTCAACAGCTCCAACGACATCGTACGCATCGGTGCCGGCGCTGGGACGGTGGTACTCAATATTCCAAACCTGCCGACCGGGAGCTATAATGTCGGTGTGGAACTGCCCAATGGCTACATGCTGATCTATGGTAGCAACGCTGCGAGTTTCTACGTCGTGGATGTCGACCCGGCGCGCGCCACCTACCTCGAACTGGTAGACCCTGCCAACGGGTATGCATTGAAAGCGGGTCCGGAATACGGAACGCCCGTATCTGCCGGTTTCAACTCGTCGGACATGGCTTACCTCGCCTCGACCGGGCTGGGCTATGGTATCACTCCTACCAGCAACATCACGACGATCAACCCGGTTACAGGTGCCGTCACCACCAATCCTACTCCGGTAACCGGCTTACCAAACGCGGCTTACGGTGGTATGTTCAGTGATAAAGCTGGCAAATTGTACGGCTTCAACAACGCCACCGGCGGGTTTTACCGGATCGATCCGGTTGCAAACACCGCGACCCTACTTTCGACGAGCCCTCCCTCGGGTGGAAACGATGCCGCAAGCTGCCCTAATGCATTCGTGGAATGCGACACCGATATTCCCGTGGTACCGGCCGACGTAACCCTTTGCCCCGGCACTCCAACCACCTTTACAGTAGCTCCCGACGGCAATGGCCCGTTTACCTATCAATGGCAGCAGAGCATCAACGGCGGCACTAACTGGACGAATATGCAAACTACGCCTTTCTCGGGCGCTAACGGAACGTATTCAGGCGGCGGCACGGCAACGCTTACGGTAACACCCTCGACAACAGCATGGAACAATTACCGCTACCGTTGCCAGATCACGAGCAACCTGTGTACGACGCCGTCGTCTTCGGCGACCATGAACGTGTTTGTCGTACCGGGCGCACCGACGCTCGTCGCCGGCACCGACGCTCCGATCTGCCCTGCCACGACTTACAACCTGAACCGCCTGGTTGCGGGAAATCCGCCCGCAGGAAGCACATTGCGTTTTTACACTTCGTCCACTCCATCGCCCGCGACCCTCGTGGCCGATCCCACGCAAGCGCCGGCAGGTACCTATTACGCACGTTATGAAAATGATGGATGCACCGGCCCCGTCAGCCAGCCCATTACCATTACGGGCTGTCTGACACCATTTACCTGCGAAGACGGCGTGGCCTATCAGGTTGCAGCAGCGGGAGGGGAAACAGTTTCTTCACTGTATGCCTATAATGTGGTAGCCGGTACAAGAACACTGATTGCACCGCTCACTACCCTGGTAAATTCCTTGATTTACAGCGAAATAGATAACACACTCTGGGCTACCAAAAATGGAACGAACTCCATCGTCCGCATTGCTGCGGATGGCGCGCTGATCGAGTATCCCATTGCCAACCTCAATGGCAACTTCAATGTGGGCACAGGGCTTCCGGGAGGCTATATGCTGGTATATAACACCAGCCAGCCAACCTATTTCGTGATCGACATCAATCCTGCCCGCGCCACGTATCTGCGTCTGGTGGATCCTGCTAATGGTTATGCGTTACAGACCGGACCTACTTACGGCAAAACTCTAAGCGCCGGGATGAACGTTGCAGACCTTGTTTATGAACCTGTTACAGGGTTGGTGTATGGTGTAGAAAGCACTTCGGCAAGGCTGGTTACACTCAACCACGTTACCGGCGCGGTGTCGGTCGGCTCGGTGATCGCAGGCCTGCCTACCGCCACGAGTTTCGGGGCCGTGTTCGCGGACCCGAGCGGAAAGCTGTATGCATTCGCGAACGATCCCGGCACATTCCACCGCATTAACCCGACAGCCGGCACATCCACGCTCCTTTCGACCAGCATTACTTCGAACAGCAACGACGGCGCCAGCTGCCCGAATTCCATCCTCGAAAACCTGCCATTCGATTGCGCCGACGGAATTACCTACCAGGTAGCCGCAGCGGCCGGAGAGCCTGTTTCTACACTTTATGCATATAACGTCAACACGGGAGCCCGCACCGAGATCGCGCCATTGCCTATGACAGTTAACTCGCTGATCTACAATTCAATTGACAATATGTTATGGGCAACCAGGAACGGCACTAACAGCATCGTGCAAATTGATCGGGAAGGCGGCACCGTGGAGTATCCTATCGCAAACCTGCCAAACTCCGGCAGTTTCAACGTCGGTGTGGAAATTCCTAACGGTTATATGATGATTTATCAGTCAAGTCAGCCTAACTATTACGTCATTGATGTAAATCCGGACCGTCCGGCAACATACCTGCAACTGGTAGATCCTACCAACGGCTTCGCACTTCAAACCGGCCCTACCTACGGCGTTCCTGTCAGCGCACCTTTCAATGCGGCTGACTTCGCCTACCTGCCATCGACCCAACTGGTTTACGGCTTTACCGGTGAACCCCGCATTACGACGCTTAACCCGCTGACAGGCGCGGTCACCGTTGGCGCTTCGCCCGTATCTGGTCTGCCCGCCGGTAGTGGTTTCGGGGCCGTTTTCGCGGATGCGACCGGCAAGCTTTACGCATTCCACAACGACTCGGGCCGTTTTTACAAAATAGACCCGGTCAACAATTCGGCCAGCTTTATGTCGACGTCGACCCCATCCGGCAGCAACGATGGCGCCAACTGTGTTACTGCAACGCTTTGCGACATCGAGCTCACCAAGCCTAATCCCGAAAGCCAGGTAGCCTGCGTGGGCACTGCCGCTACATTCTCGGTAGCTGCCAGCGGAACGGGAACACTGGTTTACCAATGGCAGGTAAGTACCGACGGCGGCGGCAATTGGACAAATCTGGCCCCCGGCGGCGCAACCGATGCAAACGGAACCTATTCGGGCGCAAACACCAACACGTTGACGCTCACTGCAATCACTACTGCATGGAGCGGCAACCTCTACCGCGTGATCGTCGATAGCGACAGCGACCTGTGTACCCTCACTTCAGCGCCCGCTTCCCTGACCGTGCGGACCCAGGAAGAATGCGTGATGCCGGTTACGCTGGTATCCTTCACCGTCGCCAAAGAAGCCAACACCACCGCACTGCTGAACTGGGCGACCACCGAAGAAACCAACAGCGACCGATTCGAAATCGAACGCAGCTTCGACGCGAAAAACTGGAAAATGATCGGGACCAGAGCATCACACGGCGAAAGCACCGTGCTGCGCAAATACAGCTTCGCAGACCAGGCACCTGCCGCCGGCCTCAACTACTATCGCCTCAAAATGGTAGACCGTGCTGTGGACGGCAAAGAGGCCGCCTTCGCATACAGCCGCATTCTGAGCGTGGTATTCGACGGTAAAGGCTTGCTTGCCGCCTACCCTAACCCGGCCAGCGACCGGTTGAAGTTCAATGATTTTGCAAAAGTGAAATCTGTCATCCTGTACAATGCGGCGGGCACCAAAGTGATCGACCGCAAGGCTGTCACTTCGGAAGGGTTGGATATCAGCAAGCTCGCTCCGGGCATGTATTCGGTGAAACTCACTATGGCCGACGGCAGCCAAAACGTGCAGAAGATAATTATAGTTAGATAAATAGTACTCGGTAAGACAAAAAGCACAGGCCGGCTGGTCTGTGCTTTTTTGTGTTATGTTCCCGGCCTGTTTCCAATCGATGGACAGAAACCCTCCCGTTCGTGTAAAACACTTTCAGGACACCAGCTATGTTTCGATAGGCACTCACCGCAATTCCATTCTTCTCGTCACATCTTCCTTTTAAAATGCTGCTACCCCGAAAATCAAGCAGCTGAAAATCTCTCACATTCACTCCCGGTTTTGGCTTAATAAACAGAACATCCTTCGCAGGATTTGGATACAAATAGCTGATGGATTCTTTTTCAGACATTTCTTCCGTTTGTCCGACATTCACGCGAATGATGCGGCTATACTCCGCGCTCAAACCTCTATCCGCCATACGGAGGCGGTAGACAGATACCGGACTAAAGATTTCCCTTCAATTTGTATTTGCCAATACCACAAATGGCAGATACACATTCCAGTCTGCCTTCACCTCCTCCTGATTTAAAAATCCTCTGGAATAATTTCCCAAAACAATGTCGGGATCGCCATCACCATCCCAGTCATTGACATCCATGCAAATCCAGCGGCCATACCGGGCAATGGGAGGCGAGAAAGCCTGGAATTTTAATGCTTTCGCTGACGGTTCATTACGGAAATACAGGAACTTTTCGCCGGAATGATGGAGCAGATCGGCGAAGAATGCAATGGATGCAATATCCAGGTCGCCATCACCGTCGAAATCGGCTGCCATTGCTTTGGTAGCACCATTGGCAGGGTAAAACCAGCTTTGTTCAAATTCAAAATTTCCCTTGTTCAGGAAAATGTAAATACCGTGATAGGGTTTCAGGATGCGGGAATAATCGCTGTTATCGCCTGCGGTGTAGAGGATATCGGGCTGACCATCGTCATTAAAATCTGCCACCTGGAAGCTGGATGAGCCGTAAACAGGCGGGAATCGCAGCAATGGTTTTTCCGAGAAACCACCCTTCCGGTCATTGGTAAAAAGCCAGATACCCTCCTGCGCATGGGCAAATAACGCAATAATGTCCGTCCAGCCGTCGCTATTGAAATCCCCTGTGAACGACATGGTAGCGCCGGGAAGTTCGCGCACAGGTATTTTTTCAAAATTCCCACCCCGCATTTGCCTGAACACATACAACCCGCCTTGATTATGTCCGAATGCAGAAACTACATAATCCGTTTTTCCATCCTTATTAAAATCCGCCGACGAAGTATGCAACGGCCTCCGTAAGCCGGTCACAAGCGGCAGCGGGTCATATTCGCCTGACGGCCCCAAGCGGAAAAGCTCGCCCTTCGAAACATCATATGCCCGCATTTCACCCACGACCGTCACGACGGACTGCCGGGGCGCCGGATCGCCGGCCGCCGGACCACCGGAAAATAGCATATGCATTGCCGGAGAAGATAATGGCGCTTTCATTTTTTTCCCAAAATCCCTGTCCCAGCGAAGTAAGGCAGGCATTTCGGAGCTGCTCGTGTAAATGGCTTTGCCCGTGCTGTCGATTGCGACCATGGTAGTGGTGGCGAGGCGCGAAGTGTCGTTAGCAGGCATTTTGAGGCTAAAACCTCCCCAATCCTCCCGCGCGGGCGGGCGTGTAGCGGACAAATGTGAAGGCGCGAGGGAATCGTAATAGGCTACGATCTTCATCCAGTCGGTGATGGGCATGGCTGCATGGTCACCGGCAAAATACTGGTTCTTCTGCCAGACTTCGATCCTAAAATACTGCGCCATGACCGGCAATACACGGTTTTTCCAGGTATCCTTATCAAGTAATGCCGGGTCCACGGCCAAATGGCAGGTACTGCAATGCTTTTGCGCCGCATCCCGCCCCTCGGCCAGTTCGCCGGTGAGCTCCTTTTCGCCCGATTGTGCCGACCTGTCGCAAGCCTGCGTGCATACAGCGACAACAAAAATCCCCAACGACAAGCCCGAAAGCCATTTCGACAATTTCATAGTTTTTGAATAAGCCTCCTATTATAAACAAAAAGAGGCAGTTATAAACCGCCTCTTTTGACGAAGGTTACCCTCCTTGGTAATTAGCTTGTTTATTGATAACCGGGATTTTGTTTCAGCGACGACGCCCCATTTTTTGTACTGAGGTCGATCTGCCTTTGGGGAATCGGATAGTACTCATTTACATTTTTCAGGAATTTACCACCGCGCACATCCGGTGTGATTTTACCTTCGAATGCGATATAAGCATTGAGTGTCTGCTCAGCAATGCCCCAGCGCGACAGGTCGAAGAAGCGGTGGCCTTCCATCGCGAGTTCCAGCTTGCGCTCGAAATAAATGGCTGCCAATGCACCGTCCTTCCCCTTTGCCGCAAATGCACCGGCCGGATATTGCGCGATCTTATAGTTAGCGGCAGGTGTTTTGGTAAATCCGCCCATAGGCTTGGCAGGATCGGCGTAAGTATAAACCCAGCTATCAGGTTTTGCAGCACGTGCACGCACGCGGTTCACATATTCCTGTGCTTTTGCGAGGTTGTTCAGTTGCGCCTCCACTTCGGCCGCCATCAACAGCACGTCCGCAAAACGGATGACCTGCACATTGATAGCAGTACCGGGCGCCCAGGAATGCTGATCGGAATACGTATCCTTGGTAGCCTGCCAATATATGTTCTTTTTGGGGGAATAGGGCCCGGCATAACTCTGTAAACGGATCCAGGTCTGGCCGGGATGATTGCCCCAGTCGAGGAAAGGGATACCGCGGCGCCCCACCGTCCAGTCGATACGCGGATCCAGGGCAACGGTACCATCTGGCGTAAACGGGTCTTTGGATTCAATCCCCATGTCGTTTTTCAAAGTGGTCGCATTGTAATTGTCCGCTTTTGGCAAGCCGCTCGCATCGGTCTGGAACGAATTGGCCAGATCGATACTTGGCTGATAAAAGCCGCAGCAGCGGAACGGCGAGTTGTACGGGAAGTTCAGCATCCCACCGGTATTGGCATTATCGATGGTATTGGTACCATCATTGGCGGCCATTTGGATCGCAAAAACAGACTCCGCCAGGTTCTTCTTAGCGGCATCGAAATTGTCCTGATACTTGGGCATCAGGTCGTATTTCAGGCCATTCGAAGTTACCCCCTGCGCTATCACCTGATCAAAGGTCGTTTTCGCCTCATTGTATTTTTTCTCGTACAAAAACGTCTTAGCCAGATAGGCGGCCGCAGCCCATTTATTAACACGGCCTACATCCGACTGCGTCGCAGGGAGATTATCCATTGCGAACTTAAAATCAGCTTCAATATTCGTCCAGATGTCCTTGTCATTCGGAACCGCTGCGGGATCCGGCGTATTTTCGTCTACCCATGGCACCATGTTGAACATTTTTTTGAGTTCCGAGTAGTAGTGTCCCCGGAGAAAACGCGCCTGGGCGGCATAGTCCGTTTTTTCAGCATCGGTCATTCCTGTTGTCACCAGCGGGATGAATTTCAGCACCGTGTTTGCACGGTTGATGCCCTCGTACACAGCCCGCCATTTACTGTTGAAAAAACCGTTGCTGGGCCCGGCACTATAAATCATGATGGAATTGATCCCCGGCTGATCGGCGCCGTCACTCCCTTTTTTAGCATCTCCGCCCGCAATACTGCCATAAATCCAGTTATCTGCTGCCGCATCCCACGCGCTGGCCGCGCCTACTCCGTTGCCATCCAGCGCTGCGTAAGCCCCTATCAGTAAGTTCTGAACGCCCGCTTTTGTATTCAGCTGCGAGTCGCTCAGGGAACCCAGTGCGGGTTTATCGAGAAAACTGTCCTGGCAGGCGTAAGAAATCAATCCGAACGCCGCCACAATCGCTATTTTTGAGAATCTCAGTGTCTTCATCTTTATCTGTTTTATACAGTGATTTAGAATGTCAGATTTAAGCCAACCAGAAACTGGCGGGTGTTTGGATATACACCTTCATCCAATCCGAATGCCGTGGAACCTGCCACCTGGCTTTGTCCAACCTCCGGATCAGGACCGGAATATTTAGTGATCGTAAACAGGTTGGCAGCCTGAACATATACACGCAAGCGATCGATCTTCAATGCCTGCGTGAGGTTCTTGGGTAATGTGTATCCGATCTGCGCATTCTTCGCACGCAGGTAGGACCCGTTCTCCACATAGTAAGAGTTGGGTACGTTGGTAGTACTGAATGACCCGGTGTTTTCCTGGATCGGCGCAGTCGCGTTCATGCGCTCAGGTGTCCAGGAATCGTACAATGCCGTGTTGCTTTTTGCACCCTGGAAGTTAGCGCTGAAATCATGCCACCATTTCAGGTTGTTCCAGATCTGATTGCCTTGCACGCCATACATGAAGATTCCGAAATCGAAATTCTTGTAAGTCGCTCCGATGTTCAAACCATAACTGAATTTTGGACTCGGGTTTCCGAGGAAAGTACGGTCATCGGCCGTGATAATGCCGTCGCCATTTACATCCTGATAACGGAACCGCCCTACACTTACTTCATTCTGATAAATTGCGGCAGGGTTACCGCTTCGTTCGGCGGCCTGCGCATTGGCCTGATCGATCTCCGCCTGCGAATTCCAGAACCCAACGATATTGTATCCGAAGAACTGGCCAATCGAGTGGTCGACTGCATTCCGAACGATTGTGCTGCCATTGAAACGACGTCCTTCCTGATCAAAATAGGTCACTCCATCGGTGATCTTTACAATCTTGTTATTGTAAGTGGTCAGGGTAACTGTCGCATTCAGTTTCAGGTCCTTGCTGATGGTTTTCTCGCCGTAGATCGACATATCGATACCTTTGTTCTTCATCTTACCGATGTTTACAGCCGGCGCGGTGCCCTGTCCGACAGTACCCGCCAGTTCAGGAGAGAAGAGCAGGTCGTCGATATTTTTCTGGTAATAGTCGATTGTGAATTCGACGGCTCCGTTGAACAATGACGCGTCGACACCGATATTAGAGTTGATATTCCCTTCCCATTTCGCATTCGGGTTACCCACGCGAAGGCGTTGGAAACCAATTGCGGTGCTGCTTCCTGTACCTTTGATATCGTAGAAAGAATGACTCCTGTTCTGTCCGTAGGTGGTGAATGCATTGGCAGGTTCTACGTTGAACTGGTTACCCATGATCCCCCAACCTCCACGGAGTTTCAGGTCGGTCAGCCAGGTAGCTGTCCGCATAAATTCTTCCTCTTTAAGGCGCCAGCCTGCACTCACAGCCGGGAACCAGCCGTATTGTGCAGTAAAGCGCGATGAACCATCACGGCGCATGGTGGCGCTCAACAGATATTTATCCTTGTAATTGTAGTCGATCCGTCCGATGTAGGAGAACAAAGCGTCCGATGCCCGGTTAGAGAAGTTGGTTGGTGTTCCCGAGCCGCTGGTCAGACTGGTATAGTAGGGGTCGAAAGAGAAATAGCCTTGTGTCGAACCGCCGACTTCGCGATACATGCTGTCATATGCCTCTGTCCCTAAAAGCACCTTTACATTGTGCGTATTGTTGAATGAATGCTCGTACGTCACTGTATTGGTCCAGGTCCAGTTATAGCCCGAGTTTACCCGTTCAGAATAAGAGTTGGTCGGCACATTTTCCGAATTCTCCCATTCCGGGTAGGAAAAGGTGTTTTCGCCATAACTGAAAAGTCCTCCTCCGAAGCTGGTACGGAAGTTGAAATCTTTCAGGAAATCTACCTCTGCGAACATATTTCCAAATACCGAGTTGGTCAGACCCTTATTATGGCGCGCGCGGTCGCGGATCGCGACAGGGTTCTTGGCATTACCCAAGCCGCTACCGTAAGACCCTGCATAATTACCCCGGATATCATAAACAGGGATAATGGGCTGCATCCGGTATGCCATCCCGATGGCACCTCCCTCTTCCAGGATACCTGTCCTCGGGTTGTTAACGAGTGTCAATGCAATGTTTTCACCTACGCGGATGTGTTTGCTCACGTTGTATTGGCTGTTCGCACGCAACGTATAACGTTTCAGGTAGGTGTTCGTCAGGTTTCCCTGCTGGTTAAAGTGGTTGAACGAGAACAGGTAATTGCCCTGTGCACCGCCGCCACTGACCGATAGGTTATGGCTTTGAATCGGCGCATTCTTGAACACCTCGTGAAACCAGTCGGTGCCCTGTTTGTTGGCCTTTACGATCCGGTGAAAGGAGTCCATATCCGCCTGGTCTGTGTAGTTGGGATTGACATAGTATTTTGAAAAATCTATATCGCTTTCCTTAGCACCCGTCGGCTCAATATAGTCAGGAAGCACGGCTGTGGGACCGCTGCCATACTGTGGATCCTTGATGGCCGAGCCCGAGTTTTTCAGTGCGAGGAACCGCAAATCCGCCATGCCCTGAGGAGAAAGAATGTCATACACATTGCCCTTTGGCACAGTCTGCGTTCCGTAGAACATATCGTAGCTTACCTTTACCTTGCCGTTACCCCGCTTGGTGGTGATGATCACGACCCCATTGGACGCCCGCGAACCGTAGATAGAAGCAGAACCGGCATCTTTCAGCACCTGCATAGTAGCTACATCGTTCGGGTTCAGGTTGTTGATATCCTGGGTAGGAACACCGTCAACAACAAACAATGGCGTATTGTTGCCAAACGAGTTGATCCCCCGGATACGGATCTGCGGTGCTTGTCCAGGCTGTCCCGATGTCAGGACGGTTACCCCCGACGCACGGCCTTGCAGCTGATTACTAAGGTTGGCGTTAGGCTGCTCGGTCAGTTCTGCCACCTTCACAATGGATACCGCGCCGGTCAGGTCTTTTCTGTTCGCGGTACCGTATCCGACCACGACTACTTCATTCAGAAGCTTCTCGTCCTGCGTCAGGGTCACATCCACGGTATTCTGTCCGGCAGATACTTCCACGTCTTTGGAAGAAAAACCCACAAAGCTGAATGTCAGCGTTACGTTACCGTCCGGTGCGTCGATTTTATAAGCACCCTCCGCATCCGTACCCGTGCCGCGCGAGGTTCCTTTTACAACGACCGAAACACCGGGCAAATGAGAACCGCTGGCATCGGAAACCGTTCCGGAGATCGTGCGATCAACCACGGGCGACTTATAGCTCTGCGGGTTGAGCTTCTCGACCGGCATTTTCACCCTTTTCAGGATAATCTGCTTTCCCGAAACTTCAAAATCAAGGTTCAGAGGGGTCAGGATCGTTTTCAACGCAGTGCCGAGCTGCTCCTGCTGCACATTGACGCTCACCTTGCGCTCCGACCTGATCAAACTGGAACTATACAGGAATTTTACTTTAACCTGGTCTTCAATCGTTGACAACACTTTACGGATGTCCTGGTTCTGCATCTGGATCGTGACGCGGTTATTCAGGACTTCCTGCGCTTCGGTAACACCTGCCACGGCCACTGTCGTCAGGAGTGCTGCAATGATGAGTTGCGTACAACTGAATCTCATAAGGATCTGCCAATAAGCATAGTTAGGATACAATTTTTTCATAACTTTACTGAGTTTTGTTACATGGGAAATGGGCAAAACGAGTCCTCCATCCGTTGGTAGCGGATGTATTCGTACTGGGGATGATTTTTCGGGTTGGTGATGGTGCAAACATCATCAACCTTTCTTTTTTGGGGGATTTTATTGTTTCATAGAAGCGGTCAGGGTTTAGGGTTGCTAGTTAGATTTGATTTATGCATGGTTAAATATTGATTCTCAGTTACATCCGCGGCCCGACACAATCATCCGGCCATCTATTACCTCAAAAGTTGCCTCGATTCCTTTACAGATCAGATCCATTTTTTCGTACAGGTTTTCATTGGTGAAAGAGGCCGTCAGCAGGCATCCTCCAAGCAAACGGTCGTCATATACGATGTCGATTCCGTAAGTCTGTTCGATGTTGCTGAACAGCTGCGACACGGGCACATCCTGGAATTTCAGCATAGGTGCCGGCATCACCGCCGAAACAAGTATCTCCGGCGATTCGACGAGCAACTTCCGGACCTGGCTCTGGTCTCTCGAAAAGAGTACCTTCTGATTGGGCGTAATAATGGTTCCTGCCAGTTCCGCCTTTTTAATACCCTCGCAAACTTCCGTGTCAGTGCGTGGAAAAACCGAAACTTTACCCGTTTTTACCACTACTTCCACCTGCCGGGCATTCTCGAACGCCTTGACCAGGAAGCTGGTCCCCAACACCTTGGTCACCAGCTCATTGGAATACACTACAAAGGGCCGTGCCGGGTTTCTGGTCACCTCAAAAAATGCTTCTCCCGACAAGTAGACCTCCCGTAAGGTGTTTTGGGCAAAGTCCTTCCGGTAACTCACGCTGCTGCTGGGCTGCAGGCGGATCGTGCTGTGGTCGGGCAATGTCAGCAGGATAGGTGCCGAAGTCGTATTCGTTTGCTCCTGCAAAGGTGATTCCACCGCTGAAAGCAGTTCATCATAACTGACATGGGTGTCGTGCCGGTTGGGCTGACGCAGCCAACCGATCACTATAATCACCGCGGCAGCTGCCGAAAGCGACACGCCCAGGCGCAGCCACAGCCTTTTCACCTGCATTCCCTCCCTGCGGTCTTTCCGGGTATTGATTTCATCCAGCATGACGGCCACTTTCATATCGTCCGGGAAATCCCGTTCCATATCGGTTTGCAGGCGCAATAAAATCAATCTCGCGTGGGTGACCATTTCTGATTTAGACGGATAGCGTATCAGGAAATCGTTCCAAAAATCTTCGGATTCCCGGGTCGGTGCGTAAACCCAGGTTTTGAAATAGTGATCTTCCAGAAAATCAGTTACTTCATAATGATAGTAACTCATCAGTATGATTATTTAATGAAAAAATTAAACACGGTGCTCATAGGGAAAGAGCAGATCGAAACTGTGTTTAACTCACCTGGCAGGAATTATTTTAGAAGAAACATCAAAAAGCCTGCAACAAACAGGGAAATGGTGAGCTGACGGAGCTTAGACACAGCCCGTTGCACCAAATTTCTGACCGATTGCTCGTTAATGGTGAGCATTTCTGAAATCTGGGAGTAGCTGAAATCCTGGTAAAACCGCAGCATCATGACCTCGTACTGGCGCACGGGCAGGCTTCTGAGCCAAACATCCAGCTCGTTTTTCTGCTTTTGAAATTGCTCGGATTCAATGATCTCGCTTTCTTTGGATGAGATCACCGGGTGTAAACCTTCGTCGAGGTGGTCCCAGCTTTCTTTCAGGTTACCACTGGCCGACCGGTGAATGCGGCGGCGCAGGGACCGCAACAAATAGAAACGGGGGGACTCGGCATCAGCCAGCCGGTCGCGTCGTTGCCAGAGATCAATAAAGAGATCCTGCACCAGGTCCTGAACCACTTCTTCATCGGCAACCAGCTTTTTACCGTAACTGTAAAGCACCCGCACATACTGCTGATACAGCAAAGTGAAAGCCTCTTCATCGCCATTCTTAAAGCGTTGCCACAGGACCTTATCGTCGGTATCGGTAAAGGAAGAAGTCAAATAGCCAGGTTTTTTGGATTGATCAAAAATACTAAAAAATATTCAAATAGAACAATTTCAAACAGTCCACTCTTCGAATATTATCATTTTCTTGTATCATATTGACCAGCTTGAAAACACATAAAAGCTTGGTTACTTAATATTTACGCAGGTAACCAGATGTGGAATACCGCACCGCACCCTGGTTGCGATTCCGCGGAAATATACCCGTCGTGCTGTTCGACGATCTTCTTCACGATACTCAGTCCGATCCCCGTGCCGGCATACTCGTGCCTGCCATGCAGGCGCTGGAAAAGCTTGAAGATCTTCTCACGGAACTCCGGCTCAAAACCGATGCCGTTGTCAGCGACGGTAATATGATGATACATTTTACCGTTACTTTCGGCCAGGACCGCCGGTATAGCAGCTCCCCCGGCGGGTTGACAACTGATGGTGATCACCGGTTGGACGGTGGAGAATTTGAGTGCATTACTGATCAGATTCGAAAACAACTGGTTCATTTGTAGGCCATTGGCACGAACCACAGGCAAATCAACAGAATGCAACACTGCCTGCTTCTCGTCAATGGCCAACTCAAAATCATTCCTGATATCGTCGACGACTTTGTTCAGGTCGACGGTGTGAGTGGCTTCTCCGTTTTTGGATAACCGGCTGTAAGACAGCACCGACTGGATCAAATCACCCATTCGTTGTGCTGAGGAAGTGATCTTCTGGAAATATACTTTCGAACGCTCGCTGTCGAAACTGTTTTTCTCGATCAGATGGATAAAGGTCTGGATCTTCCGGAGCGGCTCCTGCAGGTCGTGGCTCGCGACGTAGTTGAACGATTCCAGTTCCTTATTTGCATTCATCAGATCTTCGGTCCGTTGCTGAACCTTTCTTTCCAGCTCATCGGTAAATATCCGCTGGTCGTGTATGTCCGAAAATGTTCCGATCCAGTTAATGATCCTGCCGGCCTCGTTGCGGATCGGCTCGCCCTGGCCCGCGTGCCACCGGTATTCGCCCGCCACGTTTTTGAGACGGATCTCAGTGCGGTGGGGCAACCCGGTTTCCAGGCTGCGCATCCAGCTTTCCGCGACAGCCGCATAGTCCGCGGGATGCACGATTTCCCGCCATGAGTCTTCTCCCAACGGCACAATGCCGGTATATTCGGCCCATCGGCCCGATGCAAAAAGCTGCCTGCCTTCCTTGTCTGTCATCCATACGAGCTGCGGCAGGGTCTCGGTAAGCGTCCTGAACTGTTCTTCACTCGCCATGATCCTGCTCCGCGCCTCGACCTGGTGCGAAACGTCGATGATATGCAGCATCAGCTCAGCGATTTCGCCTCCGTCGTTTCGCACGGGGTAAACGGTCAGGTCGTAGAAACCGCTCCGGATGTGACTTTCCTTTTTCCAGTATATTTCCAATTCCGTCTCGTGAACCGGCAGGCCTGTTTGGCGGACGTTTGTCAGAAGTTCCTGCCAGCCCTGCTCTGACAGTCCGGGAAACGCCTCGGCGAATTCTTTCCCCTTGATATCGGCTTCATCCATACCCGAAAATTGCTGAAACATCGCATTGGCAAGCGTACAACGAAAGCCTGGCCCTTCTACCACAGCCACTGCCGCAGGCATCTGCATCAGAAAGCCACTCAGCCTGTTTTCGACTTGCTTTCTTGCCTTCGACATGCGGATTTGCGCATGCGCGCGTGCAAGCAGCTCATGGCTTGAAAACGGTTTGACCATGTAATCGTCCGCACCGATCTCGAACCCTTCAGTCCGCGACTCTTCGCCCGCCCGGGCTGTGATGAGGATAACGGGTGTCTGCGCGATTTCCGGATCCCCCTTAATGGCCTTCAGAAGTGCGATCCCATCCATTTCGGGCATCATGATATCACTCAGCACCAGCGTCGGCCTGTACTTGTATATCAGTTCCAAAGCCTCTTTACCATTGCCGGCTGTCAGGATGCAGTAATCATTTCCGATCAGCGAACGTATGTGCTCCCGCATATCCGCATTGTCGTCGGCAATCAGGATACAATCCTTCCCTGAGCGCAAATCCAGGGCTGAAATGTAAGCCTGGCCTTCCCGTTTATCGGGCACAAGCAATGTGGCGGCTTCTTTGATATAAAAATCCGAGATAGTATTTTCTATTTCCCCGCCTGCCTCGTGCGTCTGACCGGGAGGCAAATGAGATGCACCAACCGGAAGCATTACTGTAAACTTGCTCCCCTCGCCCACCTTGCTTTCCACGCTGATAGTACCGCCATGCAAGGCCACCAGTTCTTTGGTCAATGACAAGCCAATACCCGTACCTTCATAGGTTCTTCCCGCTGAATTCCGGACACGGTGAAATCGTTCAAACATATGTGGCAGCTCCTCCGCGGGGATCCCTACCCCGGTGTCGGTCACAGACATGACAACCTGCCCGTTCTGAACGTCGAGATCAAGCGTAATTTTTCCTTCCAACGTATACTTGAACGCATTCGAAAGCAGGTTGAAAACAATTTTCTCCCACATAGAGCGGTCGAGATAAGCGGGCACCTCGCGATCTTCCACGCGAACATCCAGAGTCATTCCTGCTTTCTCGATAACGGAACGGAAATTTGAAGCGAGGTCTCGGGTGTATACAGCCACGTTGGTCCGAATGAAGTTTGCATGGCTTCGCCCGTTTTCTATCCTGCTGAAATCCAGCAGCGTGTTCACCAGTTTAAGCAGCCGCAATGCATTACGATGCGTTACTTCCACTTTGTTTTTTTCAGCATCCAGCCACCCCGGCGTCCCCGCCAGCAATTCCTCCAGTGGGCCCAGCATGAGCATCAGTGGTGTTCGGAACTCGTGACTGATATTCGTAAAAAAAAGCGTTTTAGCCCTGTCAAGTTCTTCGAGTGCCTTTAACCGCCGCTGCTCTTCCTCATAAGCCATCACATTACCAAGGCCCAGCGCAATACGGTCGACGATCTGCTGGAGAAAATTGCGGTAGGTGTCATCGAACTTCCGGTAAGGACTCAGTCCTATTGCCAGTAAAGCCAGCGGGGAGTTCCGGCTTGCAGACTGAACGGGAATGTAAACAAGGTATCGCGGTGGTACGTCCCACGCGCCTTTGGCCAATGCATGCCAGTGTCCGCGGTTAACTGCCTCGATGACCCGATTTTGCCGTAACGACAGCACCAGGTGCTCATAACGGTCGTCCGCGACGGACAATGCGATTTCCTGGTCCAGTCTGGGGTCGGTAGGTGGGACACCTGACGTTGCCACCAGCTGTGCATACTCCCCATCCTCTGCAACCCGGTACAAGAGCGCAAAAGGAAAATCCAGCGCGTTAGCGGAAAGCGCCCGGCCCACCTGTGTAAAAACCTCCTCCTCGCTTTTTTTCTCTCCCAGCGAATCGAGTTGCTGCATGGTTTTGAGCGCCCGCTCATTGATGATCCGCTCCGTGTCTGCCGTGTTGTAACAAAGAATACCTGCCGGCCGGCCATTGTCTCCCAGCACCGGCGTGTATGAAAAAGTATAATAGGTTTCCTCAGGAAACCCGCTCCGCTCCATGATAAGCAGGCGTGATTCCACGTAAGTACCCTCGTCGCGCAGCATGGCTTTCGACAGGAGTGGTTCGATGTCCTTCCAAATGTCTTTCCACACCACCGAGGCCGGTTCACCTAACGCAGTGGGATGCTTTCCGCGCACGATATCGATGTAGGCATCATTATAGAGTTTAATCAGCTGGTCCCCCCATCCGATCCAGATCGGTTGTTGCGAGCTGAGCATGATACGGACACAGGTTTTGAGGCTTTCGGGCCAAAGCGCGGGATTACCAAGTGAATTCGACTCCCAATCAAACTCGCGCATACGTCTGCCCATTTCACCGCCCCCTGCCAGAAATTCCAGCGTAGCGCTTCTTGCCAGGTCCATCATGCAGGATCTTGGTTACCAATGACTTTAATGAACTCTCTTTTCAATTCGTCGATATCCGGATTTTTTCTCATAAAGCCCGAGGCACCCAATTCCATGCACCGCGTGACAATTTCCTTCTGATCGGAAGTTGAATACATAAAGATCGGAGTTTGGAGCAGCCGCGGGTTTTGTTTCAGCGCCTCCAGCAGCTCTATGCCGTTCATTTTGGGCATATTAATGTCGATAAAGATGAGATTGGGCTGAAAGGCGGGCTCAGCCAGCTTTTCCAGCGCATGGATACCGTCATTAGCAAATTCACAAGCAACATCTGAACCAGTTTCCTGCATTGTCAGCAGAAAAATTTCCTGATCGTCTAAATCATCATCCACCAGCAGGATGGATATGTTTCCGGGTTCCATATACGCCTATACTTATACTATTTACAATGCCAGGATCGGACGACCTCATATAGCTATACGTCTGCCACAGAAGAGCCGTGTTTTACACTTTTCCTGATGAGTGCAAAAGTCATTCCAATGTCAGGAAGCATAGTTAACGGAATCTAAAGCGCCGATCTGAATGGGAAAGTAACAGCCAGGAACCGCCTGTAATCGCCTCAGGCTTATTAATCGGGAAAAAAATTGCACGAACCGTATGAGAGTTGTGGATTTTATAAATTAATTCTATATAAATTATAAAATATTTCTACAAATCTAGAATTCATTAACTTTTTCGTATACTTTCGGGCACAAATTAATTCTATTCAACTTTATTATTTAATGTCCATGAAGAGAAATTTCCTTCGTTTGTGGCTGCTCGTGCTCATGACGGCCGTGTCCTGGTCATGTAGCGACGATGACGACAAAACTCCTGACTCTTTTAAACTGGAAGACTCCTGGAAAGCAGGCTGGACTTCGCAGAAGGTACTCGACATCGCCAAAGGACAACGTCCCGATCCATCGGTGTATCTGGACGAAAAGTACATTACTTATCATCTGGGCAAATTTGCGGACGGGGCTACCTACCTGGTCACCAAAAAAGCACTCGACGACTACGGCCGGGATACGCTGGGCTATCCCGACAATACACAATTCGTGATGACCAAGGCTGAAATGGATGCCATGCTCACCAAAACGAATAAGGATATCAGCAAAATAGAAAAAGAGCTGGGCATTCCTGCCGACAGCTGGAAAGGAAAAGAAATGGTCAGGATCTCGATCCCCAATCCCAAAGAACTGAAGGTACGCGTACCCTCCGGAAACGAAATGGGCGCAAACAGTCTCTGGCTGCCGGGCGGACAGCTTCCTACCGGCTATTCAGAAGCCGTCGTGAATAAGATCCCGAAAGGAAAATATACTGAAACACCACTATGAGCCATGAAAAGACGAGTGGTGTGTCTGCTGACACGCTGCTCGTTCTTTTTGACGTATATTTAGCCCGGAATACAAACCGCATGCCATGAAAGAAATCGCCAAAGAACCCTGGAATTATATTTTCTCAGAAGAACTCCACGGCCAATACCTGCTTACCGTGGTCTGTGGCGGAGTCGGTATTTTTGAAGTGACCATTCGCCTGACCACCAAACAGGCCGACCGTTACCGTCATGACGGACTCGGCTACATTGCAAGCCTGGCCGAGCAGGTACGCGCCGATCCTCCCTCATTTGAAACACAAAAAGCCTGATCAAACACCTGGCTATTCCTAAATTTTTCATGGTTGATTAACAGACCGGTACAGGCCGCTGCACGACCTTTTTAGATTTCGGTGCAACGTTCCGGAAACTCGATCGTCATTGCACTAAATCGCCCACCCGGTGGACGAAGATCGAACAGTCGTTAATTAGCCATCCATGAAAACACCCCTACTCACTCTGGCCCTCTGGGCTCTCAGCATTCATTTTCTGTCGGCGCAGCACATCCGTATTTCCGGGTTGCTGATGGACTCCACGGCCAGTAAGCCGGTCGAATTTGCTACCGTAGCATTGCTTAAAGACGGAAAGATCACCGAAGGCGTGACGGCTGACACCAAAGGCCGGTTTGTGTTTGCCAAAGTAGCTCCCGGCGTATACATGGTCCAGGCTTCACTGATCGGTTATACAACCAAAACCTTCGGTCCGGTGGATGCAAGCAAGGGGGAAGACATCGAAGTTGGCGTGATCAAGCTGACTTCCGCCACGAAAACCCTGAACGAGGTTACCGTCAGTGAGCAAAAAGCATTGTTTGAGGAAAGGTCCGACCGGATGGTCTATAATGCGGAGAAAGACATCAGCATCAAAGGCGGCGACGCGACCGACGTCCTGAAAAAGATACCCTCGGTAGCAGTTGACATCGAAGGGAATGTCCAGCTTCGCGGCAGTTCCAACATCAAGGTACTGATCAACAACAAACCGTCGAGCATTGTCGCACGGAGCGTTTCGGAAGCATTGAAACAAATCCCGGCCGACATTATCAAACAGGTGGAAATCATCACCTCTCCTTCGGCCAAATACGATGCGGAAGGCACCGCCGGGATCATCAACATCATCACCAAAAAAAATACCCTGAAAGGAACCAGCGGCTCGATCAGCCCAAATTTCGGACAATGGAACAACTGGCCGAATGCAAGCATAAGTCATCGCATGAAGGATCTTACAATCTCGGCCAATGGTGGTTTCAGCAATTGGAAAAATAAGCGCAACATGCAGTTGCTCCGTTCATTCACCCATGGAGACACCCTCACCAACCAGGATCAGACGCAGGGAATACGCGGGAGAGGTGAAAACTTGTACGGCACGATCAATGTCGATTGGGATCTCGACTCCCTGAACCGCATCGGGGCCGGTGTTAACTTCTATGACGGGATCAACACCAACTGGTTCGATATCCGTTTCCAGGAAAGCAGTATGGGCGTTCCGGGCCAATACTTCCGGCGCGACATGAGCCGGACCTACGACTGGGCGGGTGCGACAGTCAACCTGGATTATACCCGTTTATTCAAAAAACCGAAAAAGGAGGTCAACCTCCTGATGATGTACTCGTTTGAGGGCGAAGACAGCGATTACCTGTCCGACCTTCTTAACAATGCCAATTCGATTTACTACCGTGAAAAGAGCTACAACATCAGCAACAACAAGGAAGGAACGGTCCAGCTCGACTTCACTAATCCGCTCGATAGCATCAGCACGCTGGAAATGGGCACAAAAACCATTTTCCGCAAAATACTGAGCGACTACCGCATCGCGAGCGCCATCGACGGCTCCGACAATTTTCATGACATGCCCGAACTGGCTAACGTTTTCGACTATGCACAGCAGGTAACTTCCGTATACCTGGTCTACAACCGGAGCCCTAAAAAGAAGTGGGGTGTTAATCTGGGCGCCCGCTACGAACATACTTTCATACAGGCCAACTTCCTCAACGGCACCGCACCGTTTTCGAATAATTACGGGAACATCATCCCGAGTTTAAGCCTGTCCCGCAGCCTCAAAAAGGACCAGCAGATCCGGCTGAGCTATACCCAACGCATTCAGCGTCCGCAGTTTTTCTACCTGAACCCTTACGTAAACCAGGCAGATTCCAAAAATCAATACGGTGGTAACCCTTACCTCAAACCGGAACTGACCCATTCCATTGAAGCCAATTACAGCGTATCAATCCGGCAAACGAGCATGAATGCATCCTTCTTCCTGCGCCAGACCAACAATGCGATAGAAGGCATCAACTCCGTAGACAGCAGCGGCGTGCTGAAACAGATATTCCAGAATGTAGCTGAAAACTCTGCCTACGGCGTCAACCTCAGTGCTAATACCAAGATCACTAAAAAATGGACGGTGAACGGCTCACTAAATGTATTCTACAATGTACTCGAAAGTGCCGAGCTCAAAACCCGCAATGCCGACTGGATGTATCGCATCAACCTTAATTCGACGATCGACTTCGGCAAGGGCATCAAAGCGCAGCTTTTCGGCTTCTATAATTCGCCGCGCGTCAATATCCAGGGTACTTACGGCGGTTTTGGGTTTTACAACATCGTGATACAAAAAGAAGTACTTAAGAAGAAAGGAACGATCGGCTTTGGCTATGATAATCCGTTCAACCGCACCATCAAATGGCAGAATGATTTCGTGGGATCCAACTTCGTGCAAACACAGCATATTGCCATGTACCGTCGCGGGTGGCGCCTTAACCTGAAATACGAGTTCGGACAGGTAGCGGGTAATCAACGTCAGAAAAAACGGATCAGCAACGACGACAAAAAGTCGGGAGAAGGCAACAACTGACCTGTTTCAGAAAAATTTCCAAAAAAAACCGGAATATTTTTTGGAAACCGTATGGTTTCATTTACATTTGGAAACCATACGGTTTCCATTTTTTTTACCGTTTCATCCCGTACCATGAACCAAACCCGACGCGACGTTTTCCAGGCTATTTCCGACCCGACGAGGCGCGAGATCATCCATTTGCTTTCGCATCATACGCTCAATCTGAATAAGGTGGCCGACCATTTTACGATCAGCCGGCCGGCCGTTGCGAAGCATATCCGCATCCTTACCGAATGCGGCCTGGTAGTGGTGAAAACGCAGGGACGGGAAACATTTTGCCAGGCGGACCTCAAAGGCCTGAAACAGGTTTCGGAATGGGCCAACACCTACCAGAAATTCTGGTCTGACAAACTGGATGCGCTGGAACGGTTCCTGGACGAGGACACTGAAAATCAATGACGAAGTTGGCTTCATGGCCGAAAAAAATACAGAAGGATGGCAAAAATGACTCAACCCGCCAACATGGGGAAAGACGCGGACGGTTACCGCATCACTTTCAACAGGCTGTTGCAACACCCGGTTTCCAAGGTCTGGGATGCATTGGTCAACCCTAAAAAACTCGCATTATGGTTTATGAAAACCGAGCTCGACCCGGTACCGGGAGGCCGGATGACGATGCATTTCGGCGACGCAGCCGATACCGTTTCCTATGGACGCATCGTCCGGATCGAGCCAGAAAAATACCTGGAATATGTATGGGAAAATGAGGACGGTCCGGATGAACTGGCAGTTTGGGAGCTCTTTCCGGAAGAGAACTCGCAATGCAGGCTGCATTTTACATACAGCCGACTCGCCGAAGGATATGCCGTGAGCGTTTCAGCCGGATGGCATCAGATGCTCGACCTGCTGGCCGATGTCCTGGATCAGAAAACGGCACCCGCGGTTCAGGTACACGACGGCCAGGCGACGGAGGAAGGTAAAATGCTCCAAAAGCATTATGCTACCATTTGGAACACGCGCTTCCGTGATTTTGAACTCTCCAAACAATACGGGACTTTCATCGCTTCCGGCGATCGCTACGATATCCGGTTTGAAAGAACATTCGCCCACCCTTCACCCAGGGTCTGGCTGGCCATTACCGATCCTGAAATCATGGAGCAATGGCTTGGTGGCCCGTGCGAAATGGATTTGCGACCGGGCGGACAGGTAAAAATCGGACTGCTGATGACCACGGTGACTGGCCGGATTACTCAATTGATTCCCGGCAAACTGATCGAATATACCTTTGGCGAAGCGGGAAACCGCCTCCGTTGGGAAGTCCTTCCGGAGGGAGAGCAGCAATGCAAACTGACTTTTACCGAAACAGCGGTTGATCGATCCCATCTCGAAGGCGCTACACCGGGTTGGCATGGTTATCTTGATTTTCTCTCCTTTGTATTGGAAGGGAAACCCCGCCCCTCCTTCCCGCTGGAAGCCTGGGATGTGCTATCCGCCGAAATCGGCACCGTTTACAATTCCGAAATCTCCAAACTTTAATCAATCCAGATCATGGCTTTTGAACCTTTTGTTCTCGAAAAAGTATTGAATGCACCGCCGGCAAGGGTATGGAAAGCACTCACCGATGCAGACCAAATGCGCCAATGGTATTTCGATATCAAAGACTTTAAAGCGGAAACCGGTTTTGAGTTCGAGTTTACGGTCGAAAACAACGGCGTAGTCTACCGGCACCTTTGCAAAGTCGACACGGCTGAGCTGAACCGCAAACTGAGCTATTCATGGCGGTACCCCGACTACCCCGGCGACTCCGAGGTTACTTTCGAACTCCTGCCGGAAGGCGATAAAACCCGCCTGCGCCTGACCCACAAGGGCCTTCACACCTTCCCTCAGGAGCATCCCGACTTCAGGCCGGAAAGTTTCAGCGCGGGTTGGAATTATATTATCGGCGAAAGTCTCCCGGCTTATCTCGACCGCGAAGCCTAGGGGATTACGCTCCCGGCCCGCAGCTGATCAAAAATCCGGTAGAACATTTGCTCGGTGTCGGCATATGCGTGGAAGCCCAGCCGCCGGGCCTTGGAGCCGTCGGCGAGAAAATCGTAATCCCAGGAGAAAACAAAATCACCGAACGGCCAGGCCGATAACGCATCATAGCCGTATTTCAGGCCGTGGCGTTCCCTGAGTTTGTCCCACACAGGCGCTTTGTCGCGCATCACCTCCGCGAGCGGGAGCTGCACGGGCGGCGCGGTTTCGAGCCCGAAGTAATGGCCCAGTTTCGGCCATAGCTCTTCCCACCGGAAGAGGTCGCCATTGTTGATATTAAAAGCCTGGTTGGCAGCCTCGGGTGTCGTTGCGGCCCATACGGTTGCTTTTGCCAGCAAGTCGGTGTCGGTCATTTCCATCAGCGGATGATAGGCGCCCCGCTTGCCCGGGAAACGGAAGGGGACATTCAGTTCCCTGGAAATCGATGCGTAAACGGCGATGAGTGACACGAGGTTGAGCGGATTACCCGGAGCGAAACCGCCCACGACCGACGGCCTCATCGCCGACCAGCTCCATGATTTCCCCTGCTGTATTTCGGTAATGTACCGCTGCTGTTCAGTCATGAACTCCGGCAGCATAATCGGCGGATCGTCCTCGCGTGCCGGCGTCCTGAACGGCCCCAGATGCGCGCCGTACACTTTATATCCCTGCATAAAACTGATGTGCTGTAAATGCGGGGAGACCTTTTCTACTGTTTCAACTACATGACGGAACATTGCCATATTAGGCGCCACCAGTTCCGCCCAGGTAGGACGATCCTGATAGGCGGTGTAAAAAACATGGGTTACAGCATTCAGCGAGGCAAATTTTGTCGCGACATCGCCCGCGTCCAGCAAATCCACATAGACCATTTTTATACCCGATGATTCGGACGCCGGCTTCCGCGAAGTACCGATCACCTGCCAGTTTCCCAGCGATTGCAGGTGGGCCACCAGGTTCTTCCCGATCACCCCGTTTGCCCCGACTACCAGGGCGATATTCAAATTTTCCATTTCAAATTCAGCGGTTGCTGATCGGTTGCGTAAGATATATTTCAGGATCGTGCTGCAATTTGTGCAGCGAACCGGCGAATGCACGGATGTAGGGACGTTCGTTATGCTGATCCAGGCCTTCCCGGCTGGCCCAGATCTCCTGGAACACAAACACATGGGGATCCAGGTCGCCCTGATACAGGTCGTATTGCATACAAGCCTCCTCTTTGCGTGACGCTGTTACCATACCCAGAAGCGTTTCCCGGACTTCACCGAGATATTCGGGACGGCTTTTAATAATCGCTGTTAAGTAAACAGGCATGACTGGAATGTTTAAAATTCAGACTCGACTTCCTCGTTACTGAAAACCCCTTCCAGGTGTGCGAGGTACCGTTGCTTGTAAGCATCGATCTTTTCAGGGGTCACATTTTTTTCAAGATCATGAAAATGAATGCTTTCCAAAGGCTCCATGCCCGTAAATGCATTCATCCGGTGAAAACCGAACATCACACCCTCATCCACGGAATGCTCCCGGAAAAACTCGCCGGGCAAGGTGAAAGCCGTGGCGGGTGCATTCCAGGTGGTGGTCAGCATGTATTTTCTGCCATGTAGCATTCCGCCGGTACCGTAGTTGATTGCAGGGTTTTCATTTTTACGGCCATCGCTGCGGTAAATACCTTTGCGATGTCCGGCCGTAAAAACAGTGTCGATATACTCTTTCAGCTTGTAAGGCATTGAAAACCACCACACCGGTGTGTGATAAACGACAACATCGGCCCACACGAATTTCTGTACCTCCTGATCCGGATCATAGGGTTCGTTTATGTCTGTCTGCTGTAATAAAAATCCGTTTTCCTCCTTAAAAAATGAGTTATCCAGTCCGGCGAGCGTATGGTTGAATTTTCCTCCCGAATGCGCAAAATGCTGACCGCCGTTGATTACAAATATCTTCTTCATTGCATTGTTTTTTGATTTTGATGCTACAAATTTCCGGCAGTTAGTTGTATTATCAAAATAACTTAAATTGTATATTTGTATTATAAAAATAATAGACATCTATGCAACTCAATCTCGAATGGCTGCGCACCTTCAAAGCGATCTATGAAACCGGCACGCTGTCGGCAGCCGCGCAGGAGCTTTTCATATCGCAACCGGGGGTCAGCCTTCACCTGAACTCCCTCGAAGCCTATACGGGTCATAAGCTTTTCGACCGGTCACCACGCAAAATGGTGCCCACCGAAAAAGGTAAGGTGCTGTACAACTTCGTACTCGACCCTATCCGAAAACTGGAAGCCGTGGAGCAGCATTTTCACAAAAGCTCAAAGGCGGAACGCCCGACAATCAGCCTGGGTATGTGTTTTGAAACCTTTCAGTACACGCTGGAAGAGCACATTGCTTCCCTGCCGTTCAACCTGATCATCAAATTCGGAGAGTACCCGCAAATGCAGCAGGATCTCGATAATGGCTTGCTTGACCTGATCGTGACGCCGCAGCAGGGATATCAGCAAAACCTGGTTTACAAACCATTCTCGCGTGAAAGGATCGTCCTCATTGCCGGTGGCAATACCGACACGGAACAGGTCGCCGACCTGTTGAACCAGCCGTCCAAAAGTGAAGCGGCGAACTGGCTGAAACAGCAGATCTGGTACAGTACAGCCGCCGATATGGAGCATTTGAAAAATTTCTGGCTCAAAAACTTCGATCAGCACCCCGACTTCCGCCCTAATTACATTGTACCCAACATTTGTTCCATTATCCGCTGCCTGAGCGACGGCGAAGGTTTTTCGATCGTGCCGCATTTCCTCTGCTGCGAAGCCATCGAATCGGGCCAGATACAGTTGGTATGGGAAGGCATGACACCCATGGAAAACACGCTCTATTTTGGCACACGAAAAAAGACGATGTACCAGAAAGAGATCGAGCAGTTGCAGGAAATTTTTACCAGTAAATGGAAAGAACCCGAAGCAATGGCTGTGTAAGTCATCTGCTCACGATACCTCGCTAAATAAAGCCCGGTTGTTATAAGTAAAAACTCCCCGCGTTGCTCAGGTTGCTGCAAAGAGAATAAAAGCCTGAAAGCCCGGCCTGCAAGCGCAGACCGGGCTTTCAAATGTTAAAATAGCGCTTAAATCGTCACCTGGATCGTCACGCCGATATTACCGCGTGTGGCTTTGGAATACGGACAGGTCTGGTGCGCCGATTCGATCAGCGCACGGGCAGTTTCCCCGTCCAGGCCGGGCAGACTTACATGCAGGCGGGCTTGCAGAAAATAGTCTGCTTTGGACACACCCAGGTCTACTTCCGCGTCCACGGCAGTTCCCTCCGGAAGTGTGATCTTTTTCTTCGCTGCGGCAATGCCCATCGCCCCGATAAAACAGGCTGACCAGCCTGCCGCAAACAGCTGTTCCGGGTTGGTGCCGGTACCCGTTGAGCCGGGTGAAGATAACCTGATGTCCAGATGGCCGTCCGAACTCCGGGACTCGCCCTCGCGTCCCCCGCTGGTATGGGTTTTCCCGGTATATAATACTTTATCTATAGCGGTGGTACCTGCGACTGTGGTGATGTGGATCGTTTCCATGATTTTGAATTGATTTTGTAGTTTTTAATAGTATTCAATACTGTTTCAAAACCGCGCTTTGTCTGCGATTTCTGATACAAATTGAGTACACAACCGCCGGAACCAACAGCCCAAAATAGGCGGGCTGGGCAAATAGGGAGCCGGAATGGACAAATACCCGTCTCATACGGAAAACCCACTCCGAAAGCGTCAAAAACCTTCTAAAAACCTTTAAAATCTGCTCCTTCTACGCCGCCCCGATGCCTGTCCAGTTCGGGAAGCAATGTGTCCAGTTCGGCCTGGTTTCGGTTCGCCGTGCCCTTCGCCTCCTCTACTTTTGAGAAAAAACAAAACGCTATGAACTTCCCGAAAAGCAAAAGATATCGCAACGGCCTCGTAATAGCAGCAGGCATCCTCTTCGCCGGATTCGT
Source organism: Dyadobacter ginsengisoli DSM 21015 (assembly GCF_059568735.1). NCBI lineage: Bacteria > Pseudomonadati > Bacteroidota > Cytophagia > Cytophagales > Spirosomataceae > Dyadobacter > Dyadobacter ginsengisoli. The sequence goes on along the minus strand of NZ_JCANTY010000001.1, from coordinate 566,924 downwards.
GGGCCTGCAGGTCGGCAGTCCGCAAGTCACCAACCCGCCGGTAACTTCCGAATTTCAGGGACCGGAGGAAGTAACAAGCATTCTGAAACGCTCCTGCTACGATTGCCATTCGAATGAAACCAATCTGCGGTGGTACGACAAGATCGCCCCATTCTCCTATCAAGTGGCGGCCGATGTGGAAGAAGCCCGTAAGCGGTTCAACTTTTCGGAATGGGATAGCATTCCCGGGCCCGAACAGGAAGCGAAGCTCTGGTACATAGTGAACATGATCGATGCAGGCCGGATGCCGCTACCCGCATACACGGCGGCCCATCCGTCGGCCAAGGTCACCCCTGCCGAACTCGGTATCCTCAAAAACTATGTAACTCAGCTTTCCAAAGCCCACTACGCGACGGGTGATACCGCACGCATTATTGAAAAATCGCATGTTTCGAAGACACCCACGTCCGTCAATGGCATCCGCTACTTCGATGATTACAAAAACTGGAAGGTCATCAGCTCCACGGGCCGCCCCGATAACGGCACGCAGCGTATCATTTACGGCAACGATATCGCCGTGAAAGCTATTGAGAAAGATCAGATCCTGCCCTGGCCCGATGGCGCGATCATCGTGAAAGTCGTTTGGAACAGCCAACATGCAGATGCATCCGGTAATGTGAAACCGGGCAACTTCAATAATATCCAGATGATGATCCGCGACAGCAAAAAGTTCAGCGACACCGAAGGCTGGGGATTTGCCCGGTTCAACGGTCTTGATCTGAAACCGGTGGGGAACACACTTTCGTTCGCCACATCCTGCATCAACTGCCATCAGCTGGCATCCGAAACCGGGTTTGTGTTTGATATCCCGACAAAGAAGGTTAATCAACGATAATCGCACCGGCGAGCGATGAATTTCTCAGGGCAGGAAATCAATCATTACCATTCAACGATCACCAGAATTAAAAGCAAATCATTCAATTATTCTCCGTTCCACAGCGACTCATCCAACCATTGAACATCATGAAAACCAACATCATCGCCTCGCTTTTTTTCACCATTTGCCTCACTATTTCAGCCATGGCTTTTAATGCAAAAACAACTGCCCAGGACGGCAGCGATCAAACTGTAAATAAGGGCTTTGCAGTGGTTGAGCTTTTTACTTCCGAAGGCTGTTCAAGCTGCCCGCCAGCCGATAAACTGCTGGCGAAAATCCAGGAAGAAAATGCAGGCAAGCCCGTATACCTCCTCGCCTTTCACGTCGACTACTGGAACCATCAGGGTTGGCGGGATGTGTTCAGCGAGCGCGATTTTACCAAACGCCAGTACCAGTATGCCAGCTGGCTGAACCTCGAAACGGTTTACACGCCGCAAGTAGTCGTGAATGGAAAGCACGAGCTGATCGGATCGCAGGAAGAAACCCTGAAACGGGCATTGTCCATCGAACTCCATGCTGCTGCTCCGGCAAATCTGAACGCCGAGGCGCAGATCGACGCCGGCAAATTAAAACTAACCTATCAGACGGCCCATGCAGGCACCCAGACCGTTTTGCAGGTCGCATTGGTGCAAAAGCTAGCTCATACAATGGTGAAACGAGGTGAGAATGCAGGCCGCATGCTGCCGCACGTGCAGATCGTCAGACAGATCCGGGCTTACCCCGCGACCGCAAGTGGCGCGATAGCAGTTACGCTGCCAGCCGCATTCAATGCACAGGAATGGGAAGTCATCGCATTCCTTCAAAACACGCAGACCGGAGCCATAACAGCGGCGACCCGCCCAGAATTCAAACAAAACAGCTAAACATCATCCGCATGAAAAGTACCATTCTTTCGCTTGCCATTATCCTCGCCGGATTGATGGGCTGCACCGAACCGCGCCGACTGGCCCCGGCGCCGGAAACCATCTTCGACGAACAGGGCCTGCATGTGATTACCTCATTTTACAACGAGCGCACCAGCACAATATCTCTGCTGTATGGCAACGACGAGGCACTCGCGCATGCAGGAAAGCCACAGGTGGAGCACACCGCAGGCGAAGTGTTCAAGCTCGTGACCTGGGCGTTGAAAGGCAATCCCCTCTGGTTCGGCGGAAACATTAACGGACCGGTGCAATCCATTGAAACAGTGCAGGTAGCCCCGGAAAGCGCGGGTGTGGAGTACAACATGCAGAGGCCGGACGGAAAAACCAGCGAAAACAGCAAGACGGACCGTGAAGAAAGGATAAGTTTTATCTTTGCCCAGCGTGCATCCGTATTTCCCTAAACAAGGTCAGGAAGAATCATGGTTACAAAGACATTCAGGGTTTCCGCGGTGATCATCTGGCTGAGCTCCATAGCACTGGGCATACTGACCACCGTCCCGAAGATAGCCGAAAAGCATTTCAATGGTTTTGAAGCATTTACCAGCGCATTGATCACCTCGTCGTTCACATTGTTTGTCTGGTATTTCAATATCTATTCGCTGCCCAAGTTTTCGAAGGACAATTCACCAACGGGCTTCTCCTACCCGCTTTTATTCCGGAGCCTGGCCATTGGCGTGGTATTGATGTTTCTGATGGTAAGCGCCCAAAAGCTGGTCGTCCCGACTCTGGATTTCGGGCCGGTGATGCTGATGTTCGAGGTGCGGGGCATTATGATCAACCTGATCTTTTACATGCTTTTGCACCTCCTTTACCAGACACACCGTAACCAGCAGGTAGTACTGGAACTGGAACGGACCAAAGCCGACAACCTGGGCGCCCAGTACGAATTGCTCAAACAGCAGGTCAACCCCCATTTTTTGTTCAACAGCCTGAGCACGTTGAAATCGATGGTGGAGCTGGAAGACAAAAACAGCGTCGACTTCATCCTGAAACTTTCTGATTTTTACCGCTTTACACTGGAAAACAGAAAACTGGACCTGATCATGCTGTCGGAAGAGATCGAGATCCTGGACGCTTATATGTATCTGCTCAAAGCGCGGTTCGAGGAAGGTATCGAGCTCGAATACCGGATCGAAGAAGGGTTAGAGCGTACCTGGGTTCCGCCGTTCACATTGCAGCTCCTGATCGAAAACTGCGTTAAACACAACATTGTTTCCCTGGACCACCCGCTGCGTATCGAAGTGTACACGCAGGCTGGCAAACTGATCGTCGAAAACCGGCTGCAACTGAAAAAGAACCCCGAGCATTCCACCGAAATGGGGCTCGATAATATCAACAGGCGGTATTTCCACCTGCTCGAACAAAAAATAGAGATCGCAACCGACCAGGAGTCATTCAGGGTAAAACTTCCACTGATCCATGAAAATCGTAATCATTGAAGACGAAATCAAAACGGCCCGTTCGCTGGCGCAGATCATCACCACCCTGCGGCCCGGCGCAGAGATCGTTGCAACGATACAAAGCGTAGAAAAGGCTGTCTCCTATCTCAGCGGGCAGCCGCAACCTGACCTTATCTTTATGGATATCCAGCTCTCCGACGGGTTGTGTTTCCAGATTTTCGAATCGGTAAAGGTAGTCCCCCCCGTCATTTTTTGTACGGCCTATGACCATTACGCGATCGAAGCATTCAAAACCAACGGAATAGACTATCTGCTCAAACCCTTCAAAAAGGAGCACATCGAGGCCGCATTAGCCAAGCTGGATCAGCTGAAATCTTACTTTTCGAGTGAAAAACAGCTGGTGCCGGAGCTGGAAACCCTGCTGAGAAAACTGGGAGAGCCGGAAGGGAAAAAGAGCTTTCTGGTTTTTAAACAGAACAAATATGTAACCATCAAAACCGAAAGCATCGCTTTTTTCTATATTCACAATGAAATTACCTGTATCCGAACGTTTGATCAGCAGGAATACAGCATTTCGCAGCCTCTGGAAGAAGTACAGGGTATTGTCCCCGCGTCGCAGTTTTACAGGCTCAACAGGCAGTATCTGGTTAATTTTGAAGCAATCAAAGAGGTGGAGCATTATTTCTCCCGGAAGCTTTTTATCAAACTCACCATTCCCACTCCTGAAAAATTGCTGATTGGCAAGGAAAAGGTGAGCCATTTCCTCGGATGGCTCGAAAACCGGTGAGCATACAATGAAAATCCATTGAACATACCATGAACAATGGATTTTGAACTACATAACTCAATAGCAATAACATCGCACAGATGTACCGGGTTATTGTAACCTAAATATAGAAAGCGGGAATACCTGTCAAATTAAAACAGAATTAAAATTAACGCTTACCAGGAAACTTCATCATGACCACTTCCGACAACACATTTCTACTACGGCCCGCGGTCATCGTCATCCTGCTCATGCACAGCATTCCGGGCATGTTCGACAACGGGGTCAACGATTTCGGCAATTTCTATCTCAATCAGCAGGGATTTGCGCCTTTTGGCGTACCACTCGCATGGGCGATCAAATTATCGCATGTAGCGGCGGCGGTTTGTCTCGCGATCGGAAAATATATAAAATGGGCTTGCATGATCACGATCATCATCCTGGTCGCAGGCATTGTGATGGTACACGGACCGGAAGGATGGTATGTGGTGGGAGGCGGCCGCAATGGTGTTGAATTCAACTTTCTGCTGATAGTGGTGCTGCTTGCCATCCTGTTTCCCAGGGGATTTGGAAAACGGGAGGCGAGCTAAGCAACGGGCGGCCCGCTGTTCCGCCCGGTTGATTGCCTAAATATCGATGCTCTCCCCTATTTCAGGCAGATAAAGCGTTATGCCCGCTTCACCGAATGCGTCGATCGCGGCGCCCTTGTCGATCTTGATAAATCCGAACGTATCGTAATGCACGCCCAGCACCTGTGTAACACCCACCATTTTGGCCGCTTCAATGGCATCCTCTATGCCCATGGTCAGCACATCCCCGATCGGCAGCACCGCAAAATCGAGCTTCGCCCATTTCGGAATGAGCGTCATATCGAGCGTTAGTGCCGTATCGCCGCTGTAATAGAAGTTTCCGTCCGGTGTTTTAAATACAAAACCTTCCGCCACTCCGGCATAGCTACCGTCCTGAAAGCTGCTGGAATGGACAGCGCCGGTTCCCTTCACCGTCCCGAAATCGAAGGCCCATTTACCGCCCGGATTAATCGGATGGACATTCGTCACCCCTTGTGCACCGAAATGCGTGTACAGCTCCCAGCTCCCGACCACCATCGCGCCATTATTGTTTGCGATCCTCACCACATCGTGTGAATGATCGAAATGGCCATGTGATACAAAAATGTAATCGACCCGGATTTCATCGGGATCAATGCCTTTGGCAAGCTCGTTTCCCGAAATAAAAGGGTCAAAAAGGATGTTCCTGCCTCCGGCGGAAACGGCAAAACAGGAATGGCCGTAATAGGTAAGTTTCATCTTGGTTGTTTTTAATGTAATAATACATCGCGGGCCGGAGCTGTCAAAACACGGTGACGTAAAAACAATTTTTTCGCCTTTCGGACATGCTTAATCGTTCATTTTAACAGTTTCCAGTACATGAACTTGAAACCACTCAGTTACAATCAATTGGGCTGAAAATAAAACCTGGTTTCCTTGTATTATGTAAAAATAATTCTACATTTACCAGCATGTAACCAAAATACCCATTTTTACCTCTCCTGCTAAATTTCCCCCTTATGAAAAACACATCATCCCTCATCGCCTCCATGATTGTAATGGCCTTGTCCGGCGCTTGCCTTTCGGCCTTCGCCCAGGATACCCACACTGACAATCATCAGATTTCCGTAACGATACCGGTTGTAGCACTGCTCGACCTGGAAACGTCGGCTACGAAAGACTTCTCGGCCAATTTCACGAAACCAGCCAGTGACGAGGCCGGCAATAAGATCGTCGCGCCGGCCGCGAACTCTACGCTTTGGCTCAACTATACGTCGATCCAGACCCTGACTACCACCAAAAAAGTGAACGTGAAAGCCAGCGTTGTGATCGATGGCCTTGATATCCATCTTGTCGCTGCTGCGGCTACCACCGGCGCCGGAACCAAAGGTACGCCGACAGCCGGTTTCAATCTGACAACGAGTGACCAGGTGCTTATTTCCGACATTGGCAGCGCATATACCGCTTCCGGACCGAACAATGGCCATCAGCTCACTTACACTTTCATTGCCGACGATTCCAAGTACGCAGACCTGCGATCCGGTACAACGCCGGTGACCGTTACGTACACGCTTGCGGACAATTAACAACAGCTGATTTCCCAGAATAACGTAAAACCAGGCGAACAAAGGCCCCTGCCGGGTTCATGATTCCGGCAGGGTACTTTCTCTGACAACGACATAATATGAATTGGATCGTCTCACTCAGCCTGATCCTGCTCTTACCGGGTTATATCCGGGCATCGGTAGTGGTCTTGAACGGATTGACACATACCCACAGCATTCCTACCGCCGAAACAAAGGTACAGGGAGCCATCAGAGTCAAGAATGAAGGCAAAAAAGAGTCCCGTATATTGGTGTACCGTCAGGATCTCATTGCTTCCTGCGACCAGTCGGCACTCTACCCGGAGGCAGGCAGCCACAGCAGATCGCTCGGCAGCGGTCTGAAAACCAATGTAGACGAGCGGCTGATCGGGATCAACGAAGAGTACGACGTCAGATACACGATCGAACTCGACAAATCCCGCCCTTCCGGTACCTACTGGGAAGTAGTGATGGTGGAAGTAGCGGATCCCATCCGGGAAGAAGTCAGGAGTGGGATACAGGTCAATTCCAAAGTACGGTATGCCATACAGGTGATTGTCGATATCGGCGCGGTGGAGGGCCCTCAGCTGTCCTACGAGAAGGTATCCTATGAAAAGATATCATCCGGGCAATCGGTACTTAAAGTTGTACTGAAGAACAACAGCTCCTATGGCTCGCGCACCAATGTGATCCTAGAAGTATACGACAGCAACGGTAACAAGCTGAAAACCACGGCGCCGAACACCCGAATGCTCTACCCGGGCTATTGCAGCACCTTTGAAATCCCTGTTACCGACTTGCCGAAAGGTAAATACGACTGCGTCATTGTTGCTGATACACAAAGAGACCTGTTCGGCTCGAACATCTCTTTACAGGTAGAATAACCGCCCTCTCGATATTGGCCCGCCTTCTTGTCATATTTCTTTGGATGATCCCCCTGGCCGGGTTGTGTCAGCCCGAAGTGGTGGTCCGTTTGGCGAATATGCCAGGGACAATCATTCCCGGGGGGCATTTCACTCTGTTTTTTGACGTAACTTCCTCCTCTCCATCCCTGCCGGACTCGCTGCGGGAATCGGTGCAATTGCCCGACAAGTGGCGACTGCTTTCCCAGCGGCGTCCCGAACGCGCGGCAGGCCAGCAGCGCCTGCGGTATTTCTTTGTAATCAGCACACCCGCAGTATGCGTTTCGGGCGACTACAACATCACTTTTCACATCGGCTATGCCGGAAAACAAGCATCGGCCAAAGCGCGGGTAAGCGTACAGCCAATCCGGAAAATGGAAGTTTTTGTAGTTACACAACCAGAATTCATCAGGGAAGGAGACACACTGCGACTGACTTACCTGATCCGGAATTCGGGCAATAACCATGAGCAATTTACACTGAAAACCGATCATGGCACGGTCGATGTAGCTGCGGACAGCCTAACCCTCGAACCAGGCGCGACAATGAATGTAACCGTCTCACAAATTATTCCTTTGACCGACAACAACGCGTGGCAGGCTTCATCCAACCTCTCTTTGTTCATGCATGGCGGAGAACAACCCGTTTACGCGACCGCGAGCATCCCCGTGTTCTCGTCCCGGATCCGGAAAATAGATCGCTACTTCCGCTTTCCTGTGGAGATCGGCGGCGGCTATATGACGTACCGGTATGGCCCGAAACAAGTTTCGGCTTATCAATACAGTGCTACCGGCAGGGGTTTTCTGGATCAGAAGGACCAGCATTATCTTGATTTCACGATCCGGGGTCCGAACCAGTTTGTGTTTCCGGCAGCGGGAACCTACGACCAATACTCGCTCAGCTACGCCTATCGGAAGCGCCTTTCCGTTTCGGTGGGTGACTACGTTTTACAGCTCAACAACCTCATGGAGTTTGGGCGTTTTGGCCGGGGAGTAAGTGTGGAGCAGCAGTTCAACAAAATTGCCTACACCATCTTCTATCAAAAAGCAAGGTTCTATATGGGCCAGAAAGACGCTTTGGGCGGGAAATTCATTTTCAAAATCAATGAATCCTCACAGCTCGGACTGCATTATGCCTCCAAAAATGTGGTTGTTCATAACCGCCGGTTCTGGTCACATCTTGCCGGGCTCGGCGGCAACGTCCGTACCCGTGAATTACAGCTCGAAACCGAACTGGCAACCGGCCACGCCGGTACTAAAACAGACTATGGTGCATTTGTAAGATTGCAGGTTTCGAAAAGATGGTTTAGCCTGACCAGCAACCTGATCTATGCCGGCAAGCATTTCTATGGTTACTACAACAACAGCCGGCTGTTCAATAATAACCTCGGTATTAACATCACCAAAAAGCTGACGCTCGGTATCAGTACCAACTTTTCGGACGTCAACCCGAGCCTCGACGCCAACCTGTACAGCGTTTCCCCGAAAGACCGCAGCTATATGACATTCCTGTCCTACCAGGCAGACAAGCGCAACCGGTTTTTTATATTTTATTCCACAGCCCAAAGAAAAGACCGGCAGGAACCTTCGGAATTTGACTATTCCGAAGACTTCGGAAACTTCTCCTACAATCACAATTCGGAAAAATTCTCGTTATTCTACCAGGGCCGGTACGGTTACTCCCGGAATCATCTGGCAGCCGACAACAGCGGCAAAAGGCAATCGTTTTCAAACCTGGCGCAACCGGCAGTCCGCCTTTTTCCGTGGATTTGGGTCGGTGGCTATTTTGAACACCAGCATACCAGCAAGTTCTCCGCAGCCGACGTGACTGAAAACCTGTTTTTTTACGGGGGCAATGCCCGGATCAATGTAAAAAAGCATTTGTATGCCAACTTCCTTTATCGAAACAACTACGCTCCGGATGAATTGTATGTGCGCCGCAGTTTCGTGGATGTATCGGCTTTGCTCGACCTGAAAAGGCATGTTTTCTCCCTGTCGGGCGGCCGTTCCTACATTCCCAATATGAGTAACACCGACCAGAACACGCTGTTTTTCAGCCTCCGGTATGCGCTGCGCCTGAACATCCCGCTCGCCAGAAAACGAAATATCGGCAGTCTCAAAGGCAAACTCACCGGTTTCGGTTATCCAAAACAGGGTAACCTCATACAACTGGGCAGCCACAAATTCATGACCGACAGTACCGGTATGTTTTCATTCGACGGCGTGGCGCCCGATCGCTATTACCTCAGCATTACCCAGAATGAAGCAGGCAGCGAAGGCGTTGTCCCGGTGGCCAAGATGCCGATGCTGGTAGATATCCGTCCCGACAGTCTTCAGATTATCGAGATCCCGCTCACCCGCACCGGCGGGATCACCGGTAAGATCGAATTTGTAAAAGCAAACCAGCTCGGCGTATCCTCTGCCCTGACCGAAAAGCCGGTTGTGCTTGCGAAGCTCACGGGTGAAATGGGGAGCTACCTCACCGAGCTGAACGAACAGGGAACGTTTTCGTTCAAAGAGATTCGGCCCGGAAACTGGGAACTGTCCGTTTTCATTCCCGGCAGTCAGGATCGTTTCGTGATCGAAGACGGCCTGCGCACGTTAGCGCTGGAAGCCGATAAAACAATCGATCTGGTCTTCAGGATCAGGCCGAATGAGAAGAGAATCCATTTTTCGGAAAGAAGTTTTAAAGTATCTGTAAAAAAATGAAATATGCGCTGCTGATAGGATGTCTTTTGCTTGGCTTGCGTTCCGTTGCGCAATCCGGCCCGACTGTGGACATCAGCCTGACGATGCCTTCGGTGGCACTGGTAGACATCCTGCCTACGGGGTCCACGGGCGTAGCCTTGCAGATGACCGCCGCTGCAGAGGCCGGCAGCACCATCGGCACGGGCACATCCAACAACGCCAATTGGCTGATTTTCACCTCGACGGTAGCTTCGGGCGCATCCAGGAGCATCCGGGGAGATATCGTAGGTACCCTCCCGGCGGGCATCCGGCTACGGCTCGACATATCGCCCTATGTGGGCAGTGGGCAGGGATTTACAGGCGGCAACAGCTATATCACTGCCAACACCTACCTGACCAACACGCCGGTGAGCTTTATTGACAATATCCGGGGCGCATTCACCGGCATCACATACGGTTCCAGCGGCTTTAAGCTCAATTACTCCCTGGAAGTTCAGAATTATGCCAATATCAGAAGCGGCACCTCAAATGTGACGGTACGCTATACCATGGTCGATAACTGATGAAGAAAATTACGCTCGTCTGCATTACCTGCCTGCTCTTCGCCGGCGTCTCCGCCCAGAGCGTTACCGTGATCAACGGCACCAACACGTGGTCGATACCGACATTATCGTCGACGATTACCAAGGCCGGCAAAAACTATGAACATATAGAGATCAGCAGCGCATCTCAGACCCTGCTCCGGGTCAGCTCGCTGCTCGTGTGGACAGTAAGTGCGCATATGAGCACGACCTCCAACTGGGATTCTTCGTTGAAACTGTCCGTACAACGCACGGGGAACGGCACCGGACTGGCCATTCTCAGCGGCGGTACCACTTACATGCAACTGACCACCTCCCCGCAGCAATTCTTCTCCGGCGCGTTGAACCTCGGCGGCAATCGCGATAACATCCCAATCCAGTACAAGATCGAAGGCTTGTCGGTTACATTGCCTGTGAAGACCTACACAACGACCATTACCTACACCATTTCCGGTCTGTGAATAACTATAAACGGCCTATTCCAGTTTGGCAGCGTTCCGGATCGGCCTGTATGGCTTTTTGAAAAAATCCATTACCACCCGGTTGAACTCCTCACTATAATGTACCAGCGTCGAGTGCCCTGAATTTGGTAAAATCCACAGATACGACCGGGGAATAGCGCGGGCTATCTGCATCGTATGCTCGGGAAGGATCACGTCGTTGTCGCCGCCGATGATGAGCGAGGGGCAGCGCACATCACGCAACTGCCGAAGGATAATGTGCGGCTGGACAGCCATGAGGTGAACGAGCTTTTTCTCATTCCGCCTGGCCGCATCGGCTGCAGTCTTCGCCAGTTCGTTGTCCCAATCGGCGATCGTCCGGTACATCCAGGGGTCGAGCGCCGTCGAATCCGGCCAGAGGTTAGCACCCGTCGCAGCCAGTTTGCGCACCCTTTTCGGATGTCGCAGGGCGAGCAGGATCGCAGTGATCCCTCCGTCGCTCCACCCCACCACGTAACACGAATCAATTTTGAGGTGTTCGAGCAATGCATCCATGTCATCGGCCATCATTTCATAGGATAGCGAATCGCCCGGATCCACGGACCTACCCTGCGCGCGGCTGTCGACCAGGACCACCTTGTGGGATTTTGCAAATGCGATAACCTGATGGCGGAAATCGCGCATGGAACCGCCATTGCCATGAATGAAAAGCACCGGTTCCCCCGTTCCGTATGACTCATAATATAGCCTGATGCCCCGTACCGGTGCAAAATGGCCGACTTTTGTATTCTTTCCCAGCAAAGCGGTGTCCGGCCGCATCTGACCTAAAACAGGTTCCAGCGCGAGGATACAACACAAGGCGAGCAGTTGCAATCTTTTCATATCGGGTATGTTTCCAATGGGCTACCTTCCAAATGTACGTTCCAGGAACGCTTCGATCCTAGCCTTCTGTCGCAAATGATGTCTGCAATGCATTTCCGCAAATTGAAACCACTCCTGCGCGCTCAGGTAACGCAGGCCCGGGTGAAACGCCTTTCCGTGGAGGAGGCTGCCGGTGATCAGTTTGTCGGTTTCGTCGATGAGGCTTTTAAGCCGAACCAAACGATCCGCCAGAATTTGTTTGCTCTGCGGCTGACGCACCAACGCATTGGACGGCGGGCCGACAATGAGCAGGTCTGGAAAAGCATTGTTCCGGAACATCAGTTTCGCTTCCTGGGTCGATTCTTCCATCGCATGATCATTCGAAGCGAGACAGACCCTGATCTGGTTGAAATAAAAATCCGTCTCGTCCAGGACATGCATATACACCTGTCCCAGCGACCAGCTGCGGGGAGCCGGTTGTGCAGTGAGTTCCACGAAATCGTACGGTTCCAAACCTTTGAGCCAGACGTCTACCGTTTGATGAAAATCTTTTACGCGCATAAAAAATATCCCAATGAAGGTTTTTACAAACCTAAAATGATTCCCGGTCAAAATAGGTGTGGGTTAATGACAGATTGCGGTGGCATTTGCGCCAAAGTGCTGTCGCAGGCTGCGTCTGCAAACGGATAGTCGGTGTAGCCCGTGTCGCCGCCCTGATAATACGTCCCGGGGTCGCCTGCTGCGAGAGGAATATCCAGCCTGAAACGCTCGGTCAAGTCCGGGTTGGCGATATAGGGTTTACCAAATGCGATCAGATCGGCGAGACCTGCTTCCAACACCGCTTCTGCGGTTTGGGCGGTATAACCTCCTGCCAGCATGATCAACCCGTGGTAACGCCGGCGCAGGTCCCGGATGTAAGCTTCCGGGATCTTGCCACGCCCGGCAGGCCCCTGATCGGACAGATGGATATACAAAACGCCCATTTCCTGCAATGCATTTACGACATAATGCTGCGTTTCCGCTTCCTCCGCATATTCGGGCAGCTCGTTTAGCTTCACAAACGGCGAAAGGCGTATCCCTGTCCGCTCCTTCCCGATTGCGGCCACCACGCCCTCCATGATTTCGAGCAGGAAGCGGCTTCGGGCGGCGATGCTTCCGCCGTAAGCATCTGTGCGCTTGTTGGTGTGCGGGTGCAGGAATTGCTCCGGCAAAAAGCCGTGGGCGCCGTGTATTTCCACTCCATCAAAACCTGCTTCAATAGCGTTGATCGCCCCCTGAATATGCTCGTCTATCAGCCTGCGCACGTCGATAGCGGAAGCCTCCACCGGCTCGCTGTTGGGCAAATGGATTTCCCCCTGTGTGCGTATCAGCCCTTCGGCCGTCACCACCGACGGTGCTATCAGCGACATTTGTCCTTCATTGTTGAGATAATGCCCGATACGGCCTGCGTGTACCAGCTGCATAAAGATCCGGCCGCCTCGCGCATGCACCTCGCGGGTAACGTGTTTCCAGCCATTGATCTGCGCCTGGTTGTAAATTCCGGGGGTACCCATGTAACCGATACCGTTCGGCGCCACGGCGGTATTGTCTGTAATGATCAGCCCCGCGCCTGCCCGCTGACCGAAATACAGCGCCGTCGATTCGCCCGGTACGCCATTCAATGCCCTGCGGCGGTTCATAGGTGCCATCACAACGCGGTTTGGGAAGTCGAGCGCACCCGTTACAAGTGGTGTCAATAGTTTTTTCTCCGTATTCATCACTACTTTTTTTGAATACAAAACTATCCATAGCGCCAGCCGGCGAACAGTGACATTGCATGGTTTTTTCGGTATTTTTACAGGTTATGAAACAAAAAACACTGCATCAACCCTTCGAAGTTTACGTAGCCGACATGGATTGCTGGAACGAGCGGCCATTGATCTACCACTTCTTCGAGATCGTCCGGATCATGGACGGTACCGGCACGCGCGAGACCAACCGGAACCGGTTTCCGTACCGCCCGGGCAGCATATTCCTGTTCACACCGCTAGATTGCCGCGGGTTCGACGTCGAAACATCCACCCGGTTCTGCTCCATCCGGTTCTCTGAAGTGTTTTTATCCGAATACAAAACCGAGCAGGACAAGGAGCGGGTGACGGCTTGGCTGAAACAGCTAGAAACGATTTTCGCGCACCATAACCGCTTCGAAGAATTGCTGATCCGCAATGAAGGCGACTGCCGGATGATCGCATCGCTGATCTCACACCTGATCACCGAATACGAACAGCGGCAAACGGGCCATGAGGAGAATTTGCGGCATCTGGTTACGCTCATCCTCAATGTGATTGCGCGCAATGTGCACGACGGCCGCAAAACTGACAGCCCCGGCACGAAGGAAGCACTTATCAATCAGGTATTGCTGCATATCCAAAGGCATATCGCCGACCCCGAAAAATTGCGCGTCGAGTATCTGGCGCAACAATTCAACCTTTCACCTAATTATGTGGGCGAATATTTCCGGAAATACACCGGGGAAAGCCTGCAAGGCTATATCAGCTCATCACGCATCAAACTGGTGGGACAGCGGCTCACGCAGAGCAGTCTGACGATCAGCGAAATAGCCGCCGAACTGGGTTATACCGACGAAAGCCACCTCAGCCGCCAGTTTCGCAAACACCACGGTACCAGTCCCTCCGCATTCAGGAAAGGCGTCGTCATAGCGGCGTGAAGGTTCATTAATTGCCGTTCGCAGCGAACTCACGGGGTGTCATATCGTACAGGTCGCGGAAGCATTTGGCAAAATAGGAAAGGTTATCAAAACCCACCGCATAAGCTGCTTCCGACACGGAAATACCGTCCGAAAGCAACGCAGCCGCTTTTTTCAGCCGGTAGTTACGGATCAATTCCACCGCGGAAAGGTCTGTCAGCATTTTGAGCTTCCTGTTCAGGCTGCTGTTGCTCATGCCGATCTCGCGGATCAGCTCGGTTACACCAAAATCAGGGTCATCCAGGCGGGTATCGAGAATATGATGTAGTTTGATCAGAAACGGGTCTGTGGTTTCCGCCTGACCTGCCGGTATGGCATCCGGCGACGCGAACCCCGCACGCAGACGCTCATACAGGCGTGCCTGCCTGTCGAGCAGGTTGCGCATGCGCAGGCGCAGCTCGGGCAGGTGAAAAGGTTTGGTAATGTAGTCGTCGGCACCGAGTTCCAGCCCCTCCACCCTGCTTTCCAGGGCCGATTTGGCCGTCAGCAGCACCACCGGAATGTGGCTCGTTTCCAGGTTGGATTTAATGTGTTTACAAAAAGCATAACCATCCATGACCGGCATCATCACATCGCTGATAATCAGGTCGGGCATCATTTCGCCGGCCATTGCGAGCCCCTCCTCGCCATTCTTCGCGTGGTAGAATCGGTAATTTTCGGCCAGACTGTCGGAAACAAATTCAGCCAGTCCCGCATTGTCCTCCACGAGCAGAATTTTGGGTAAATGCCCGGACTTTTGAACGATATGTCCGTTTCCATTGATTTTCGAAATTGCATTTTCAGCTGAATGCTGCGGCCCGGCCGGGCGGTACGGCAAAGCCACTGTAAAAATGGTATCAAAGCCGTCGGCGCCGCTTTTGACAGAAACATTCCCACCCTGCAATCCGACGAGCTCCTTCACAATCGCCAGGCCAATACCAGTACCCTCGTGGTAACCTGTTTGCTGATCGGCCTGATAAAAACGGTCGAAAATGCGATCCAGCTGTGTTTCCGGAATGCGGGCGCCAGTATTCGCAACGGCGATTTCCACTCCTTCCGGCCTCGTTTCCCGGATCATCACCAGTATCCGGCCGCCTTCGTCCGAAAACTTCGCCGCATTGGAAAGGAGGTTAGTGACAATCCTTTCCAGTTTTTCATGATCAAACCAGTAATAACGGTTTTCAAGGCGATTATCGAACGCCAATGCTACACTTTTAGCTTCTGCGGCCAATTGGAACGAGCCGGTAAGCGTTTCCACAAAATCGGCCAGATCGCCCCAGGCTGCGTCGACACGCGTGGTACCGGCTTCAAGTTTGGAAAGATCGAGCAACTGATTGATCAGTCCGAGCAGTTGCCGCGCATTCCGGTCGATGAGCGAGAGGCGCTTGTTGTCTTTTTGCTCCCGCCGCTCTTCCAGCATTTGGCCGGTGGGCCCGAGGATCAACGTCAATGGCGTCCTGAATTCGTGGGTAATGTTCGAGAAAAACCGGGTCTTCATTTCGTCAAGCTCCCGCAACTGCTCTGCCTCCCTCGCTTTCAGGTCAATTTCTTTTTGTTTGAAAACAATGGATTGCTGCATGCGGACGCGGTTTACATAAATCCTTAACACACCATAAACCACTCCCAGAAAGGCCAGAAAATAGATCGTATAGGCCCACCACGTCTGCCGCCACGGCGGACTGACGCGGATATGCAACTCCCGTATTTCCGGACTCCACACGCCGAGCGTGTTGGACGCATTCAGCCGGAGCACATAATTCCCGGGCCGGAGGTCGGTGTACTTGGTCACGGGTGTTTCGGTTTCGATCCAGTGCTCGTCCACACCTGTCAACTGGTAGCGATAGCGGATCTTGTCGCTCCGGTTGTATTGCATGGCGGCGAACTCGATCGTGAGAAAATTCTGCCAATGGGTCAGATCGAGTCCCCGCATCGCGGCCACCGGCAACTCCCCGGCCGACAGTCGCGGCTCCAAAGGCGCATTGTTGATGGAAATGCCCGTAATATAAACCGGCGGCCGGTACCGGTCTTCATTGGGTTGCTTAGAATCAAAAGCGGTTATGCCTTCCATTCCACCCAGAAAAATGCGGCCGTTGGGTAATGCGAGTGCGTGAAAGCGGTTGAACTCGTCGGCCATCAGCCCGTCCTCCCGTGTGTAGGTACGCGTGCGCAAGGTTTTCCTGTTGATCTGGCATAAACCCTGATTGGTCGCCACCCACACATTGCCCTGCCGGTCGGGGATCGCAGCGTACACCACGTTGTTAGGCAGGCCGTTTAGCTTCGAAAGCCGCTCGCAACGCCCGGTGCGCTTGTTGAAACGGCAGAGGCCCCCGCCGAATGTGCCCACCCAAAGCAGGTTTTCGTCGAGCGGATCGGCAAAGAGGCAATGCAAATTGTCGGTGCTAAGCGAGTGTGTACCCTCTCCGTAACGCCTGATCGCACCCGAGACCTTATCGACACGGTACAACCCGCGCGCGGTCGTCGCAACCCAGATATATTGCCTGTCGGCCACGATCTGATAAATGCCCGATTCGATTCCAAACCGCGGCCGGACTGGCCTGACGGCATGCGGAAAACGCGTCCAGATGCCGTTTTGATAGGAAAACAAAAGGCTGTCGTACATGGCCCACATGCGGCCGTCGGGATCTTTCGCCAGGCTGATCGCCAGCTCCGACCGCTTGATATCCGCGATTTCCACCGGAAACGGGATACTCCTGATCGCTTGCGTGGTCAAATCCAGTTCGTACAATGGCGTCCTGCCGGCACTGAACCACATTTTCTGCGGGCTGTCGAATGCGTAACGGAAATTGTAGGAGAAAAGCCCGGCTGGCAACTTGGCCATTTCAGTCGTCGGGACTTTCAAGAAATCGCGCAGGAGGTCGGCTATGAAATCGGAGGAATAGGGTTTGGTACTGAAATAGCCTGCCCTGAGGTTATATTTCCGGATACCCTGCCCGTTGGTACCCGCCCAAAGCACGTCGGAACGATCGACATAGAGGCTTTTGAACTCGTGCACATCCGCCTGGACCGGAAATTCAGCGAGACTATCGTCCTTACCAAGCCTGTACAAATGGTTCATCCGAAAAAAATAGACATTCCCCTTGCTATCGGTAACGATCGGATGCCGGTACTGAGCCTGCGTATCCAAAACCAGCTCCTTGACCTGCCCATTGCCGGTAACGGGATCCAGTAACACCATTCCTGTCGCATACAGCAACAGCAGACGTCCGTCGTTCAGCTCCTTCAATGCATTTACCTTCTTGTCAATATCTGCGGTGAGCGTAGTGGCGTGGTATTTTACAAAACGGTCCGTGCCCTGTTTTTGCAAAAAAAGGCCCTTGTTCGTAATAGCCCAGATGTTCCCGGCATTATCCTCTTTTACAAACCGCACATGTGCCTGCGCAACGGCGCTGGTATCCCCGTCTGTAGATTGATACCGCCGGATTTTTTGGGTATTTAAATGAATAGAGGCTAGTCCGCCGCCGTCCGACATCAGCCAGAGCCGGTGCTGGCAGTCGGCGTACATATCTCTGAGAAAGCGTTTTCCAAACTGCTTCTGGTAAAAAGCCTGGCGGGAAAAATTAACAAAAGTTTCCCGCACGGGGTCGAAGAGGTCGATCTGTCCCTGGTCGGTCGTAATCCAGATTTTCCCCTCGGCAGTGGTTTGCAGGTTTTCAAGTCCTAATGACGAAAGCGACATCTCCTGTGTGTCCGACGGTTGGAATACCCTGAAACTCCGGCCGTCGTAACGGCACAGCCCGTCGCGCGTGGCGAGCCACATAAAGCCGCGTGCATCCTGGACAATGCCGGGCACGAAGCCTTGCGGAAGTCCCTGTTTTGCCGTGATACTTTCGGGAACCGGAAACCCTGCCGATTGTGCTAAGGCGGCTACCGGCAGGCACCAACCGGCAGCCAGCCAGTACAGGAAGAAGACGAGAACCAGGCGGAGCATGTAGAATTTCTTCAAATGGCGTGCTTTGAAGCTAATTTACGATAAAACAGCCTTGTATGACGAAAAATGAACAGTTTCTGATTAAAAATTGACAATCCCGGGGCATTCATACAGTCCATATTGCAGCGCTAAAAATGATCACTCATCATTCCGGACTGCGCTATGAATACACAACTACTACGACCCCTTTTCACACTGTTTTGCGCACTGCTGGTTGCTACCATCGCCCATTCGGCGGTGATCTACAACCACACTTTCCCTAATAGTAATTTCAATTCCCCTACCTCCATTAATTCCAACCTGACGGGCGCGTGGACGGGGATCGGTGACACGCCTTACTCTTACAGCTACAACGACAACAACGCCATGGCACTTTATGGCCATAACCACGTTTACGTGCTCACCGTTACGATAAAGGAGGGTTACCAGGTTGAACTTACCAGCATTGCTTTCTCCCGGTTCTCTGCCGACAACGCGACATTCCAGGTTCAGGTCGACGGCGTAAATTACGGGTCTTCCTTTTCGTCGAGTACAGATATGGCAGCCATTACCCGTACCAAAACCGTTTCCAAACTGCGGAATACGATGCGGATCAGGATCGCGGTTACCAACGGAACGTCGTCCAGCAACTATTCGGCTATCGACAATTTCACGCTCAACGGGTCAGTAACGAGCTACGACCCCGCTGCTGAGGCTACACCCGACGGTAACGGGATATTGTATGTCGATCGGAATGTAAGCACGCCCGGCAACGGCAGTAGTTGGAACAACGCCATCAAACGCATGTATTACGCCACACGCGGGGCCGCCCTGAATCCGGCCGTCAAGCAGGTATGGGTAACGAATGGTGATTATCAAACCGAAGATACCGATACGCCTTTTTCACTGACCGACGGCGTGGCTTATTACGGCGGTTTCGAAGGCGGCGAAAGTGATTTGCGGGAAAGGTCGTTCCCCGCCCAATCCACGCTCACGGGCCAGGGTGGCACCGTCATTACCGTCTCGGGTGCGGGTGCCGCAACACGACTCGACGGGTTCATGGTTACCGGAGGCACCGGTTTCCTTGTCGGTAGTGACCGGCGGGGCGGGGCTTTGCACGCGACCAACTCCTCGCTCGTGATCGCCAATTGCACATTCGGGGAGAATGCCACCAATCCCTCGGCGGCGGAAGGAAAGGGAGGTGCGATTTACCTGCTCGATTCAAGCCCTTTGATCCTGCAATGCCTTTTCGCGGTCAACTCGGCCAAAGGCACTACTTCGGGCAAAGGTGGTGCCATCTTTCTCGACAATTCGTCGCCTACTATCCGGAACTGCACTTTTTCGGCCAATGAAGTGGGAGGCGGCGCCACACCGGGCAATGGTGGTGCATTGTATGCGGTGGGCGGCTCGTCGCCTGTGATCGAGAATACGATCATCTGGAACAATACCGACCCGGCATCACCCGGCGGCACGAGCAGCATCGGTGGGAGCGGTACACCTGCCGTATCCTACTCGCTCATCCAGGGCGGCTTTGCAGGAGGTAGCAACATCCTCGATACCGACCCGCAGTTCAGCGACCCGGCGCAGTTCGATTTCAGACAGCGCAAAGGCAGTCCTGTGACTAATGCCGGTAACCCTGCCACCGACCTTTCCGTTTTCCCTAAAAACACGGACGACACGCCTATCGCATTCGACGGCGGCCGAAGGCTCACCAGCCAGGCCATCGATCTCGGGCTGTTCGAAGTGACGCCGAGCGCGATCTGGTATGTCAGTGCGGCCAGCTCCGCGCCCGACCCTGCCGGTGATAGCTGGGCCAATGCATTCCCCAATCTGCGTGACGCATTGAATGTTGCTTCCGAAGGCGACCAGGTGTGGGTGGCACGCGGAGAGTACGAAAATAGCAACGACCAGCTGGCATTCATCCACGGGGTGAAAATGTACGGCAGCTTTGCCGGCACCGAAACCGCGCTCGACCAGCGCCCGATGCCCATTGCCCACGGCAATCCCTCGACGGCCACCGTGCTGACATCATCCGTCGGTCCGTTTATCAACAACTACTATAACAACCTGACCCGGGACGATGTTTTTGATGGTTTTACCATCACAGAGGTTTTCGGAAACGACGGCGGAGCCATGCATAACGCAGGTGTGGCACTGACCATTTCCAATTGTGCGTTCCTGAATAACGCTGCTTCTGACGGAGGGGCTATCTATAATGACAACGCATCGTTGCTGATTACCAACACCGTGTTTCGAAACAATGCCGCGAGTTTCGGCAATGGGGGCGCGATCATGAACAAGGACGGTTCAAATGCTTCGCTGATCAATTGCCTGATCGCCGGCAACTCGGCCAGCGATTTTGCCGGAGCTGTTTTTAATGACGACGCCAACCTGACGCTTATTAACTGTACGGTTGCGGGCAACACCCAGGCCTACCCGGGCACCATTACCGGATATAATGGTAATGTAACCGTCCGCAACAGCATTATCTACGGCAACGGCAGCGGCATTACCAGCGAGGAAAGCACCATTTCGGTCACATACAGCCTGGTAGAAGGCATGAACGCCAGCGATGAAGACCATAACCTCGCTGGTACCACCAATCCGCAGTTCGTCGGGGAAACCGACTGGACGCTCCTTCCCTGCTCCCCGGCCATTAACCGCGGCACCAACGAGCCGCTGTTGGATTTTCCAGTACTGTCTACCGACCTGGCAAACAACACCCGCATTTTCAACATGCAAACCGACATGGGCGCGTATGAAGTACAGTCGATCGCGGGCCCCGGCACGTTACCCGCAGGAGGCGACCAGGCCACATTACCCGTGTATGCGGGCGTGACCTCCATTACCAGCGATTGCAAAACCTTCGGCCTGATCGAGCCCACAGGCGCACCGGGATCGCTCGGCAACGTGACGGTCAAAACCTTCCTGGCTGCCGGTAATACCTTATCGGAAGGACAAAAAGTATTTGTCAAAAGGCATTACGACATTACCCCTTCCGGAACTGATGGCCCTGCAAAAGTGACGCTATTCTTTTCCAAACAGGATTTTGATACCTATAACCAGGCCTACGGAAATGCCAACAATGCCTCTCTCCCAGCCAACCTGAAAGTGGTACAATACCATGGTACCAGTCCTTACGGATTCCCGGGCACCTATTCGGGACCTACGCAACTGATCCAGAACGTAACCGTTACCGAAAGCGATGACCATACCATGTACCTGGTGTCATTCCAGGTAAGCGGGTTCAGCGGGTTCTTTATTTCGGGGCAGTCCGAAGCGGCATTGCCGGTTACGCTCGTGTCATTTCAGGCCAAAAAACGTGAGAATGAGGCTTATCTGCAATGGCAAACGAGCTCGGAAATCAACGCCGGCACATTCGACATCGAGCGCAGCGGCGATGGCAAGCAATGGCATCGGCTAAGCCAGGTAATGGCCCGGGGCGGCGAAACGACAAACACCGACTATTCCTATACCGACACCTTTCCACTGGCCGGTACCAATATGTACCGGCTTAAAATGATCGACCACGCCGCGGACGGCGAAGAGGGCTCATTTGCATTCAGCCGCATTGCCGTGCTGACATTTGACACAGAAGCGGCAGCTATTTTTCCCAATCCGGCAGCCGGCGTGTCGGCAGTACATCTAAAAGGAGTGAAGACCGAAAACGTCAGGAGTATCCGGCTATTCGACATCAGCGGAAAACTATCGTTGCAGCCAGCACTGCGCCAGGGCAGCATGAACATCGGCAAATTGCAACCGGGGACCTATGCCGTAGAAATACAAATGACCGACGGCAACCGGCAGCACCTTAAACTCGCGGTGGCACCTTAGTATTTACAAACGCTTATACTCAACGTTCATAACGGGGGCAAGCCGGATTGAATTCAAAAAAAGTTTCAGATATTCGTCGGTTACTTACAGAGAACCGGCCCTCTGATTCGGCTGATATGAATCAATCTACGTTTGTCCCTTTTTTATTGTTATGTCCGCAAATCCCTGGCTGGCAGCTATCAAACGCATTCTGGCCCTTTCCCAAACCGGCCTGGCCTTTCAACCCGGCGACTACGATCGTGAACGTTACGAAGAAATCCGTCAGATCAGCCTGGATCTCCTCGCCCATATGAGTAATGCGCCCATGGACCAGATTATCAGGATATTACCACACGAAATCGGCTACGTAACCCCCAAAGTGGATGTCCGTGCAGTGATTTTCAGAAATGCCGATGAAATCCTGATGGTGCAGGAAAAAATAGATCATGACCGCTGGACGCTACCCGGTGGATGGGCCGACGTGGGTTACACGCCGTTCGAAGTCGCGGTGAAGGAGACTTTCGAAGAAACCGGCCTGCATGCCGAAGCTACCCGGTTGCTCGCCGTTTTTGACAAAAGTAAACACGATCATCCCGAAGAGCCCTGGTATGTTTATAAATTCTTTATCCTCTGCCGGGTTACAGGCGGGGATATCCTGGAACACACCACCGAAACATCCGGCGTGTCGTGGGTGAAATTCGGCGCATTACCTGATCTCGACCTTTCGGTTAACCGCACCACCTACTCCCAGATCAGCCAGCTGCTCCCCTTCGCTGCCGACCCGGGCTTACCCGTTTTGTGTGACTGATCTGGTATGAAACAATTCCTCAAAAACCTGAAACATATTTAAAAACAGCATTTTTTGAAATTTATTTAATATATTGAAAATCAAATAATTAAATACAAAACCATCCACAGTCAAAATTAAAAACATTTGGTACTGATTTAAAAAAGGACCAGCGCATTACCGGTTAGCTTCGTCAGAAATTAATTCCAAAATCATGACAAGCAAAAAGGTAATCTTCTGGGCATTCACAGTCGCGCTGGGAGGATTTTTATTCGGGTTCGACACCGCGGTCATCTCGGGCGCGGAAAAATCGATCCAGCAATTGTGGGGTCTCACGACCGTACAGCACGGCTTCACAGTGTCCATCGCATTGAT
Source organism: Dyadobacter ginsengisoli DSM 21015 (assembly GCF_059568735.1). Classification (NCBI taxonomy): domain Bacteria; kingdom Pseudomonadati; phylum Bacteroidota; class Cytophagia; order Cytophagales; family Spirosomataceae; genus Dyadobacter; species Dyadobacter ginsengisoli. The sequence continues at coordinate 543,689 of NZ_JCANTY010000001.1, read as the reverse complement.
CGGTACCGTCCTCGGCTCTCTCACGGGCGCCTTTCCTTCCGAACGGTATGGACGCAAATACACCCTGTTCGCGATTGCGGTCCTCTATCTCATTTCTTCTCTCGGGTCTGCACTGGCCTCGGATTGGGTTTCCTTTTTGATCTTCCGCTTTCTGGGAGGCATCGGCGTAGGCATTTCGTCGGTCACGGCCCCGCTGTATATCTCTGAAATTTCGCCGGCCAACTCGCGCGGCCGGCTGGTGGCGATGTTTCAATTCAACGTTGTGCTCGGAATCCTCATCGCCTATTTATCCAATTACCTGCTCGTGGGTTTGGGAGAAAACGACTGGCGGTGGATGCTGGGCGTGCAGGCTGTGCCTTCCCTCATTTTCCTGGTCGCGATCCTGTTCGTTCCCGAAAGTCCGCGTTGGCTGATCGTCAAGCGTGGCAGAGTGGAAGAAGCCCGCCGGATCCTGACCGTTGCCAACAGCGGCATGGATGTGAGCAGTATCGTGTCCGATATCCAGCTTTCGGCGCAGCACAGCCGCGAATCAGGCATCAGCCTCTCCATTTTTTCCTCCCAATACAAATTGCCCGTTCTGCTGGCATTGCTGTTCGCGTTTTTCAACCAGGTTTCCGGCATCAATGCGATCATTTATTACGCGCCCCGGATTTTTGAAATGGCCGGTCTGGGCAAAAGTTCGGCACTGCTCTCGTCGGCCGGCGTGGGATTGGTCAACTTCTGTTTTACATTCATCGCCATCAACCTCATCGACCGTTTTGGCCGCCGCACGCTGATGTTCATCGGCTCCTTTGGGTTGATTGCCACGCTGGGGCTGGTAGCGCAGGCTTTCTACAGTGGTAACCTGGGTGGTTATGCGGTGCCTGTTTACCTGTTCATTTACATTGCCTTCTTCGCGCTTTCGCAGGGGGCGGTAATCTGGGTTTTCATTTCCGAGATCTTCCCCAACCAGGTACGCGCGGCAGGGCAGTCGATGGGCAGCTTCATGCATTGGTTGCTGGCGGCTATCATCGCCTTTACCTTCCCCTACATAGCGGAAACCCTGGGAGGCGGCAACACCTTCATGATTTTCTGCGGGATGATGGTCCTCCAACTCCTGTTCGTCTGGAAGCTGATGCCCGAAACCAAGGGTACTTCGCTCGAACAGATCGAAAAAACATTAATCCTTCACTAGTTCCCCTTACTATTTTAACCGATTTGATCATGACACCGAAGCTAACCGTATTTGGAGAAGTGCTCTGGGACGTATTGCCCGACGCCCGCCTCGCCGGCGGAGCTACTATGAACGTCGCCGCACATCTGCAGCGCTATGGCATGGACGTTTCCTTTATCAGCCGGGTGGGCCACGACGAGCTGGGCAGCGAACTGCTCGCATTCATGGCGCAGCAGGGACTTTCGACTACCTGGGTCCAAACCGGCGAAACACACCTGACGGGCATTGCCAAAGCCAATGTCTCAGACAGCAACGAAGTAACCTACAAAATCCTGCATCCTGTGGCCTGGGACTACATTCAGTTCGACCCTGCTGCTGCCGATCGGGTTGCCGGAAGCGATTTTTTCGTGTACGGCACCCTCGCCGCCCGCGATCATACCACGCGCGGCACACTCCTGCGTTACCTCACTCACGCCCGCGTTCCGGTCTTCGACGTCAACCTCCGCCCCCCGCACTACACCCGTGAGGAGGTGCTCGAACTACTCGGCTTTGCCCGGATCGTGAAAATGAACGAGCATGAGCTCCGCGAAGTAGCCGGCTGGGTAGGCGCATTTGAAAACGAAAGACAGGCCATGACCATGCTCCTGGATCGCTTCCGGCTCAGTATGGTCATCCTCACCTGCGGTGCCGATGGCGCTATGGTGCTCACCACCAGCGGCGAATACCAGCAGCATCCCGGGTTTAGCGTAGAGGTTGCCGACACCATCGGCAGCGGCGATGCGTTTCTGGGCGCATTCCTGTACCGGAACGCTACAGGGCATTCCATTGCAGAGTCGCTGGAATTTGCCTGTGCTGCCGGGGCATTTGTAGCAGGTAAATCCGGTGCATTGCCTGCATTTGGCGAAACCGATATTCAAGACCTGATCCATACGCAGCAGCCCGCTGCGCACTGATTTCCAACTTACCCTATTTAATCTTAACCCATTACCAGTATGCAAAAAATTCTACTGCTGGTGGCCTTCGTGGTCGCCTGTGTGGTGAATCTGCCCGTCCACGCGCAAAACAGGGCTGTGAAAGGAGTCGTCAAAAGCATTGACGGCGAACCGCTTCCCGGTGTTAATGTCCTGGAAAAAGGGACTTCAAATGGTGCTGTTACCGACGTTTCAGGAGCCTATTCCATTTCGCCTGCCGCAGGGGCGACGCTGGTCTTCTCCTATATTGGCATGCAAACAAAAGAAGTGGTGATCGGGAACCAGACGACCATCGCGGTGACGCTCGACTACGATCAGAAAAGCCTCAATGAAGTGGTGGTCGTGGGTTATACTTCTTCCAAAAAAGAAGACCTTACGGGTGCCATAGCCGTGGTGGATATGGCTCCGTTGAAAAACATCAGTTCCGGAAACCCCATGCAGGCATTGCAGGGACGTGTACCTGGATTGTACATCGAGAAAACGGGCTCACCGAATGGCACCAACTCCCGGATCCTGATCCGTGGCGCCAACACCCTCGGGAACACCGATCCGCTCTACATTATCGACGGCGTACCTACCAAGCGCCCTGAGGTGTTTCAGGGACTGAACCCCAACTCCATCGAGTCGATACAGGTGCTCAAAGATGCTTCCGCGTCGTCCATCTACGGTTCACGCGCTTCCAATGGCGTTATCATCATCACCACGAAAAACGGCTCCAACAGCAACGGAAAGATCAATATCGATTTCAATACCAGTATTTCCGCCCAGTCTGAGAAATATGCACGCTTCAAGATGCTCAACGCCGTGGATCGCGGCCGTGCATTATGGCAGGCTTCTGTCAACGACGGGGTAAACCCGGAAGATGGTTACGGCGCGTTGTATCAGTTCGACTGGAACAAAGATTTCACCAATCCGGTGCTGAATGGCGTGAAAGTACAACCGCTCGTGGGCGGCAATGCCAACATGCCTGCGGGCGATACCGACTGGCAGAAAGCGATGTACAAAACCGGCATCGTCACCAACAATGAACTCACGATTTCGGGAGGCAATGGCACCTCGTCGCTGCAAATCAACCTGGGTTATTACAAAAATACCGGTATGCTCCGCTATACCGACTATGACAAGCTGAGTGGCCGGATCAACGGGCTTACCAGTGCATTTGATGGCAAACTGAAAATCGGGGCTAACATGCAAATGGCTTCCTCCAACGAAACCCTCGCTTCGACCGACATCGGCGGTGCGGGAACGCCCGGCCTGGCCGTTACCCTTGCCCCCACCATTCCGGTTTATGCCAAAGACGGCTCCTGGGGTGGTGCGATCGGTTCGGGGTACTCCGACCGTAACAACCCGCTGCACATGCAGGAGATCAACAAATGGGACAATGCGCACCGGCTTACGTTGTTCGGAAATGTGTTTGTGGAATTGCAGCCATTCAAAAATTTCTTCCTGAAAACCAGCCTGGGCGCCGACAACGCCGCCTACCGCTTCAAAAACATCGAACAATCCTTTGAAGAAGGCTCTTTCGGCCGCGCCAACAACAGCCTGACGATCGACCAGAACCGCTACCTGAGCATTACCTGGTCCAACACGGCACGGTACAATCTGGATCTGGGCAACAACCATTTCAAGTTTTTAGCAGGCATCGAGGCCATCAAGAACGATTCGGATTTTGAAATAGCCAGAAAAGAAGGCTTTGCCGTCCAAACCAAAGAATACTTTGTACTCAATGCAGGAACGGGCAATACCAACGTCACCGGCTCCGGCTCGGGCAGCAGGCTGCTTTCCCAATTCGCACGCATCGATTACGGCTTTTCGGACCGTTACCTGGCCGCGATCACCATTCGTCGTGACGGCTCGTCGCGTTTCGGTTCCGAAAATGCCTACGGTATTTTTCCGGCCGCATCGGTGGGCTGGCGCATCGATAAGGAGCAGTTTTTCAAAGGTGTTACCAAAATAAGCAATCTGAAACTGCGGGCCGGGGTTGGCAGGGTTGGTAACCAGGAGATCGGTGACCTCGCCCGCTTCGGATTGTATGATACGCGTTACGGCGCGCGCCAGTCGCAGTTTCCGAATGGCCACAACGGCTTTTTCGACCAGTTCTACAACATCGGTACCGCTTATGACCTCAATGGGGCGAACACGGGCAACCTGCCCTCCGGCTTTGTATCCATCCAGGGTGCTAACCCCAATTTGAAATGGGAAACTACCGACGAAGCCAATTTCGGGCTGGATTTCGGGCTCTTTGACGGCATGATCCAGGGTTCATTCGACTACTTCACCCGCAAGACCAGCGATATTCTCATCACCCCGCCGGTTGCCTCGGCTGTGGGCGAAGGACAATTGCGCGTGCTGAATGGCGCTGCCAAATCCAACAGGGGTTTCGAGCTTTCGGCAGGTTACTATGCGCGGCCCAAAGGTGATTTTACCTATAACATCATGGCGGGTGTGAGCCGCTTCCGCGACAAGATCATCGAACTGCCCGAAGAAGTAAGAGCTGCCTATGCCGGGAATGCCATCCAAACCATCCTGGGGCACTCGCAATTCGATTTGTTCGGTTATAAAACTGCCGGCCTGTTCCAGGACCAGGCCGAAGTGGACGCCGCTCCCGCACAGGTAGGCGCAGGCCCCGGACGCATCCGCTACGTGGATACGAACGGCGACAACAAGATCGACGACCTCGACCGGGTGTTCTTCGGTACTACATTGCCTGCTTTCGAGTACAATGTGAAATTCGAGGCATTCTACAAGTCATTCGACCTGTCTGTTTTCGGATCCGGGATTGCAGGCAGAAAGGGCTTTGATAATTACACATTCTACAACAACTTCATCCGCGGCCGTGAAAACGTCGGACCAGGAGTGTTCGACGCCTGGTCACCCACTAACACCGGTTCCAGAATACCGGCCCTGTCGTTGTCCGATGCCAACAATGAGACACGTACCTCGGATTATTTCAATGTGAATACCTCTTATTTCAAACTGCGCAATATCCAGCTTGGCTACGCATTGAACTCCGACCTGGTACAGAAAATCAAATTACAAAGGGTGCGGATGTACATTATGGCCGAGAACCTGTTCCTGATCAAATCAAAAAAATTCAGTGGCCCGGATCCCGAACGGACGGACATCAACGCCATCCCGATCCCAAGAACACTCACATTCGGCCTGAACGTTTCCTTCTAACCCTGAAATGCAACTGATCATGAAAAACAAATCCCTATTCAGCCTGATCGTCGCGGGAACCGTGCTGGTCAATACTTCCTGCAACGATTTCCTGGACTACCAGCCGCAAGGGCTGCTCTCGTCCGATAATGTCAAATCTGCTTCTGCTGCCGAATCGCTTGTCACCGCTGCCTACGCCGGTATTGGCAACGACGATATGATAGGTCCCATGACAAGCATGTGGGTGTACGGCAGCGTACGCTCCGACGATGCATACAAAGGCGGGGGCGGCGTTTCGGACGTCGCGGAAGTCGATTTCTATGAGCACTACAACCTTACCCGCCCCGATCTCGGCCTGATGCACCCATTCACCTGGGAGAACTTTTACAAAGCCATTTCCCGCGCCAATGCTGCGCTCACCAGCCTGAATGCATTGACGGACGACCAATTCGCACTCCGAACAACCCGCATTGCCGAAATGCGTTTCCTGCGCGGTCACTCGCATTTTATGCTCAAAATGTTGTTCAAAAACATTCCCTATATCGATGAAAAGCTGACAAGCGATGACATTCTCAAAGAATCCAATACGCATTATACCAACGACGAGCTATGGAGCAAAATCGGGGACGACTTCCAGTTTGCGGTCGAGAACCTGCCCCAGAAGCAAAGCCAGATCGGCCGGGCCAACAAGTTGTCGGCGGCGGCATACCTGGCCAAGCTACGGCTATTCCAGGCCTATGAGCAGGATGCGAACCACAAGGTGACGGGCATCAACAAAAACCGCCTGCAGGAGGTAGTGACGCTGACCCAGCAAGTGATTAGCGCAGGCCAATACAGCCTCCAACCTGATTTTGCGGAGAATTTCATTGCTGAAACCGAGAATGGTCCGGAATCTATTTTCGCGATCCAGTACTCGATCAACGACGGAACCGCCGTGGGCCGCATCAGCTACGTGACCGGACTCAACTATCCGCACGGTGCCCCGCAATATGGCTGCTGCGGATTCCACCAGCCCAGCCAGAACCTCGCCAACGCCTACCGGACCGACGCGAACGGCTTACCGTTGTTCGACACATTCAATGACAAGAATGTCGATTTCGCCACTGAAACGGTAGATCCGCGCGTAGACCACACCATCGGCATAGATGGCCATCCGTACAAGTACGACGCAACCAAGCCGTTCAGCAACAGCTGGGTACGCGACCCGGGGGTGTATGGTTTTTTCCATACTATGAAGGAACAGCAGCTTGCCACCAGTTCTTCCTATCATAAGGAAGGTCCGTTCATCGGCAGCTCCAAGAACATCGACATCATCCGTTACGACGACGTATTGCTGATGCAGGCCGAGGCTTATATCGAACTGGGGCAGCATGCCCTGGCGCTGCCGCTGATCAACCAGATCCGTAAGCGTGCGGCTGCCAGCACCGGCCGCCTCAAAAAGGCTGACGGCAACTTGCCTTCCAAATACAATATCAAGGAATATACTGCATCCGGCTGGACACAGGAGTTTGCAAGAAAAGCCATGCGTTGGGAAAGAAGGCTCGAATTCGCCACCGAAAGTCCGCGTTTCTTCGACCTCGTTCGCTGGGGTATCGCCGAGCCGACGTTGAATGCGTATCTTGACAAGGAAAAGGTAAGAAGGCCGTTCCTTGCCACCGCCAAATTTACCGCGGGCCGGGACGAATATTTACCGATCCCGCAACGTGAAATCAGCTTTACCAAGGGACTTTATAAGCAGAATCCGGGTTATTAATTGGGCTGCCGCGAATAACATTAGTATAAATCCGTTGTTGCGGTCCCTTCATGGCATTAAAAAACAACTAAATGAAAAACTACATCATCCCCATATTCACAACCTTGCTTTTCGCACAGTTCGCACAGGCCCAGGACGTCCCTGAAAAGTACCGCCCGAGGTTCCACTTCTCTCCAAAAGCCCACTGGATGAACGACCCGAACGGCATGGTATACCATAATGGCACTTACCACCTGTTTTACCAGTACTACCCGGACGCCAAGATCTGGGGTCCGATGCACTGGGGCCATGCTACCAGTAAAGACATGTTGCATTGGCAGGAACAGCCCATTGCGTTGTATCCCGACAGTCTGGGCTACATCTTTTCCGGCAGCGCCGTAGCAGACGTCAATAACACTTCCGGTTTCGGCAAGGACGGCAAGGTACCGCTCGTCGCGATTTTCACGCATCATAATCCAGTCCTTGAAAAACAGAAGACGGGCCGCCACGAATACCAGAGCCTCGCGTACAGCCTCGATGAAGGCAAAACCTGGACGAAATACAGTGGCAACCCTGTATTACCCAACCCGGGCATCACCGACTTCCGCGACCCGAAAGTGCGCTGGTACGAACCGCAGAAAAAGTGGATTATGACGCTCGCCACCAAGGACCGCATTACATTTTACTCCTCTCCAGACCTCAAAAGCTGGTCGAAGGAAAGTGAATTCGGCGTGGATGCAGGTGCACACGGCGGGGTATGGGAATGCCCGGACCTGTTCCCGCTTATGCACAATGGCAGGCAGGTGTGGGTGCTCATTGTGAATATCAATCCGGGCGGCCCCAACAAAGGCTCCGCAGGCCAGTATTTCCTGGGTGATTTCGATGGGAAAACTTTCTCAGCCTATTCCAAAGAAACCAAGTGGCTGGACTGGGGTGCCGACAATTATGCCGCCGTTACATTCTCTAACACCGGTAACCGAACACTCCTGATGGGCTGGATGAGCAATTGGCAATACGCCAATCAGGTCCCTACCGACCCGTGGCGCAGCGCTAACACCATTTCCCGTGAACTGGGCCTGAAAGCCGTCGGGAAGGAGCTGTACCTGACGTCGGTGCCCGCGAAAGAGCTGGATAGTATTAAGGAGGAAGGATATTCGAGGAAAGTACTCGATGTCAAAACGCCCATTGACCTTACCCCCAAGGGCGGTAACGCATCCGGACTGTTCCGACTGGATTTCCAGACTGCCACAGCCGATGATTTTGAACTCGTCCTTTCCAACAAAACCGGCAATGAGCTTACGATCGGTTACGACAAGGCAGCCAATCAATATTACATCGATCGCTCCAAGTCGGGCAAGATCGATTTTGAAGCAGGTTTCGGACAACGGCATACAGCGCCCCGGCTGTCTAAAGACGGGAAGATCAAGCTGTCGCTCGTGGCAGATGCAGCCTCTGTGGAGCTCTTTACGGACGAGGGACTGACGGTCATGACCGATATTTTCTTTCCCGACACACCCCTTTCGACGCTTTTTATCAAGTCGGCGAAAGGAATCCGGATCGAAGGCCTTCAATACAACATCCTGAAACCCTCGATCGAGTAGCGGGCGTTAATTTTGTATTATATTTGAAATAGAAATCACTATTTTGCTAAAACCCGAATTACCCCGGCCAGATCGGGGTAATTTCTTCATAATGAGACTATTGCTGATCGTCTTCCTGGTATCGACATTGTTTGGAGGCTGCGCCAAAAAACAAGAGGAAGACTATGTCATAGGATTCTCACAATGTACCGGCGACGATGAATGGCGCAAAGCGATGCTCGACGGTATGCAGCGTGAGCTCGCGTTTCACAACAATACGCGTCTCATTTACAAGGATGCGCACGCCAATAGCGCGGTGCAAATCCGGCAGGTTGAAGAACTGTTGAAAAGCGGGATCCAACTCCTGATCGTATCTCCCAATGAATCCGACCCGCTGACGCCGGTGATCGAAAAGGCGTACCGCCAGGGCATTCCGGTGGTGGTGGTTGATCGTCGTACATCGTCGCCCTATTTTACGGCATATGTAGGCGGCGACAATTACCAGGTGGGTAAAACCGTCGGCGAGTACACGGCGACATTGTTGCGCGGGAACGGCAAAATCATCGAAATTACCGGCCTGCCCCGCTCCTCGCCCGCCTCCGACCGCCATCGCGGGCTTGTGGACGCACTTACCGCTCATGCAGGCATACAGCGTGTGGCTACATTGAACGGCCAATGGGAAAAGGATATCGCTAAAAAGGAATTACGTAAAGTCCTCCCCCGCTTTCCCGATCTCGACCTCATCTTCGCCCAGAATGAGGTCATGGCGATGGGCGCCCGGGAGGTATGCAATGAAATATTTCCCGACCGCAAAATCCGCGTCATCGGGGTAGACGGCCTGCCAGGGCAGTTTGGGGACATTCAAATGGTATATGACGGCCACATTACCGCCACTGCGCTCTATCCGACCGGTGGTGAAGAAGCCGCGCGGGTTGCCATGAACATCCTCCAAAAACACCCTTATCAAAAAGAAAACCTGCTGCAAACAGCTATTATCGACTCATCCAATGTCAGGATGATCAAAATGCAGACCGACAAGATGATGTCCCAGCAAAACGACATCGAACGCCAGCAGGCCCGTATCGACGAGCAGCTGGAAATTTACCAGACGCAACGCGGACTGCTGTACGTAATGACCGGCCTGTTCATCGTTTCCATCATTCTGGGTTCGGTAGCATTGTATTCACTGATCGAGAACAAGAAGATCAACCGGGAGCTTAATTCCAAAAACCGGGAGATCCTGGTGCAGCGCAACCGAATACAGGATATTGCCGAAAAAGCACAGGAAGCCACCGAATCCAAATTCCGGTTTTTCACGAATATTTCACACGAATTCCGGACACCGCTCACGCTCATCCTGGGGCCGGTGGAGGAGCTTTTAAGACAAAAAAATGAAAACCAGGCAGTCAAAAAGAACCTGTCGCTGGTGCAGAGAAACGCGCAGCGTCTACTATGGCTGGTCAGCCAGCTCATGGACTTCCGCAAAATTGAGAGCGGCAAGATCCGGCTGCAGGTCTCTGAAAATGACACAATTGCCTTCATCCGTGAACTAATGCTGCCTTTTGACCATGTCGCGAAAAAACGCAGGATCGACTTTCGCCTCATCAGCACACTGAATGAATTGCGTGTCTGGTTTGATACCGACATGATGGACAAAGTGCTGTTCAACCTGCTGTCGAACGCATTCAAATTCACCTCGGACTGGGGGCATATCTACATCCATATCTCCCAGGCAGACCAGAACGTGGTGATCAGGGTGGAAGATAATGGCTCCGGACTGAGCGATACGGATATCGCAGGGGCATTTGAAATGTTTTACCAGGGCAAAAATTCGATCAAAGGCACCGGGCTCGGGTTGCCGCTTTCACGGGAGTTTGTGGAATTGCACCAGGGGACCATTACAGCTGACGGTAAAAAAGGTGAAGGCGCTACATTCACGGTCACATTACCGCTCGGCAAAGGGCATTTTCAACCGGAAGACATCACTGATCCGACCATAGATACCGCCCAAAGGTCGATAGCCTGGCTTACAACGGAGCCGGAGCAGGCCACCACACCCGCTACTCCCGACCGCCAGGACCTGCCCAGCATTGTGATTGTGGAAGATAATGAGGACCTGGTGACGTTTATCGAGGGGCTTTTACATTCCGAATACCAGGTCATCACGGCCAGGGATGGCAAATCCGGCCTCGATCAATGTCTCGACGCCGTACCCGATCTGGTGCTGTGCGACGTCATGTTACCTGGCATGGATGGTTTGCAGATCACAAGCGCATTAAAATCGGATATGCGGACCTCCCACATCCCGGTGATCCTGCTGACAGCCAAAAACAATCCGGAGCAGCAGTTGGAAGGAATGCAGGCCAGGGCGGATATGTACCTGACCAAACCATTCAGCCCCGCATTTTTGCTGGAAAGTATCCGAAGTCTGCTTGCTAACCGGCTGTTGCTCAAAACTGCTCAGGTAGGCCAGGGTATCACGGATCAGGAAACCGGACTTTCGAAACTCGACAGGAAATTCGTCAACGACCTACGCGCACTCATCGTCTCGCGCCTGGACGATCCCTCACTTACCGTCGAATCGCTGGGAAAGGAACTGGGACTTTCGCGCGTACAACTCTTCCGCAAGACCAAAGCATTACTGGGAGGCGGCACCAATGACCTTATACTCCATCTGCGTTTGGAAAAAGCATGCGTATTGCTCCGCAACCCGGACCTGAGCGTCGCCGAAATTGCCGACCGGACCGGATTTACCTCGCAAAGCTATTTTTCCACTGTTTTTAAGACGCGCTTCGGAGTTTCTCCCAAAGACTGGCGGCTGGTCAAGACATAGTGCAATCAGTTGGAAATCTGAATGCCAAGCTTTTCATAATACGCTTCGACTACACTACCTACATACCGGTAAGGATCTACACTGCGATTAAACCGGAGCGTGGTCACGTCATTATCGAGGAAAAATGAAGTGGAAGCAAAAAATGCGCTGGGTCTGATACCGCCCGGGCCGGCATCGATTATCTCATAGGGTATAGTCTTCTCAAACGTCACGTCCCGGCTCTCCCCGATCACCATATCGAGCGTTAACGGCGAACCGATTTTGCTTCGTTCACCGTAAGTGTCGCCCGGGAAACTCGGTGTGTGCAGGATCAGTTTGCCCGACGCGTTATTTGTATAACCCAGCAAATAGCCTGTCGCAACGGGGAATGAAGGGCTTGCCACCCGTTTGATCCGCATTCTGACATCGAAAGTAGCGCCGCCATTGGTGCCCGGAACGTATCCGGTGTTCGTATTGGCCTTTGCCTGGAAGCGTGATAAGGAGATATTTTGCATTGAACCGGTCACGGCCCCCAGATCCGTTCCATCCTTCGCCAGAAAAGTAATCGATTCGATGATAAACTCACAGGGGTAGAGCCTTGACGAACCGTCCGTGGCCGTGCAGGCGGATTCCGGTAAATTGACCGGAACATCGTGATCGGTGCAGGAAAAAGCGGCCGTAAAAAGCGCGAAAACGAATAACCTAAGACCAGCGGAGAAGTAGTGCGATGTTTTCATAGCAGGATGCGCAGTTAGATGACTATTGAGTATATTAAATTGGTTATCAATTAAATATACCCAATAATCACCCCTACTAAAATCTTACTTATTATCCGGCGATGCTTTATCCTTTTGCCTCCTGTACCCGTGCGAGCGCAATGAGTTTTGCGGGTGGCGTAATACCGGGTGACGCAATAGCCGCCGCCATGGACGGATGCAGCTTAAAACCCGGGAAATAAGTATCAGGGCGGGTTGCATCCTGCGACAGCAGAAAGGCCAACCAGATCAGCCGTGCCCTTTCCAGCACCTGCTGGTCTTTGGGCGACCGGGTTCCATCCTTCGTATTATTTTCAAAATAGACGAGAATGCGGTAGGTCAATGTAATCTCGGCACTGGCAATGATTGCGTCCATCCGGAAACGGTCTTTGAGCCACCATAACGTGGTGCCCATTTCATTGGCCGTTTGAATGACCGGAACAAACACCTTGCTTTGGGCAAGCAGTGAATGCCGGTCTGCCCTTCGGTCCGCATTGCGGAGTATACCGCTCAGAATGCCGGTAATGACCGCCTTGGGCCGGAAGTTGTCATCCGCGAACACCAGCCCGTAGTTGAGCGAGCGCACGCGACGCAAAAACACGGACAGCAACAGTTTCACAGCCGTCATTATCCTGACTTTCAAGAGATAGCCCCATTGCGAAAATGTGAATTTCAGAAAGACGGGCATACCCAGGCTGTAAATCCGCGGTTCCAGGTCCTCGATTCCTCCGGTCACACGATCCCAGACCTTTGTCAAACCAAAAAGCAGCGCAGACACCGTCAATGCAATACCTGCCAGCAGACCGAAGAAGAAATTTCCGCCGCTTCGTGCGCCCAGTTGTACAAAGGCCAGTATCAATGCGACCACCAGGCAAACTACTGAAATCAGGCCGACGGTCCTCCCGATACGCCCGATGGGCTTTTCCCTCCCAGCTGCCGGTCCCGGACCCGGCGGGGTGTAGATCTCCGTTTGCGCGCTGGCCACGTCCGCGATCATCAGCAAAGTAGACGGTTCGAGCGACGGATCATGAACAGCTTCTCCGATGTTTTCGAGATATGCCGCGTTACGGTTATTGGCTGTCACAATGGCTTCGATCCCTTGGTTATCATACACACCGCCGTCTATGATTCCCAGCCGTTCGATGGGTACGATGGTGCCGTTGGAGTTTTTAAAGATCAGCGCCGGATCATCTTTTGGAAAGAAATCATCGGGTAAAACAAGCGGCTCGAAACCCACGGGAAAGCAGGACGATGACGCGACGATATCGGCCAGCCGGATCTGGCGTGCGCGATCCCGCGGGATCGTCACGTTACCGTTGCCTATGTAGTAGCTGTCAAAAAACCGACCATTCTCCTGCACCTGTTCAGGAAGGTGGCCGGCATACTGGAATCGGAACGCTGTACCGGTATCCAGCTCCGTGGCACTGAAAATCACCGATTGTAAATGGAAGGGCACCTCGGGTGCATCCGGCTTCCAGAACAGGTTGAAACGATCCTGGCCATACAGTTGTTCGTGGTACGTGTCGGCAAATGCACGGATCAGTTTATAGTTTGCACCCGGTGTGTCCGCCGCTTTACCCCAGTTGCTGATAGATCGTTCAAGAATTTCGTCCCGCCCCAGGATTTTGTAAAAATCGTCGTAAATGACGTCCATGAACTGCCCCTGTTTCCGGCGCGCGGCATAAAATGCACCGGTGATCGTGCCGCCTGAAATGGTGGACAGCATATGCACGTTTTCCAGTACACCCAGTAAATGCAGCAGGTTGAGCGTTCCCAGCCCATAGGCGGCAGCGCGGAATCCACCGCCGGAAATTGTTAATGCAATGCGTTCGAAAGTAGCTTCGCCAGTTTCAGCCATAAGTTCAGCGGGATTGGAGGTTGGGGGTTACAATGCGATATCCTTGATGAGGTAGTCGAAATAGAGTTCATCAACCTTGGAGCGGGAGAGGAATTCGTCCCAGGCCGGCTGCGGCAGGCTGACTTTCTTGACAAAGGACGTCTGGTCGGTCTGAAAAATCCTCCCGCTCGTTTTTTCCTCCAGCGCTTTCAGGATCGATGGCAGCGGGTGCCGCCACGGCGGATTGTTTTTAGTAAGTGCCCACTTGTTGACAGCGGTGATCATCGCCGTAAACTCCGACGCATATTTACCCGTACCCATCCAGGACAGGTTGGGGTGCTTATCTTCCGTCAGGCCGGCCAGGGTTGCATTATGGCTGCAATGATGTGCGACCTTGTAAAGCACCGTCCGGCCCAGCAGATCCCGTACCGTCACCTTGGCCTCACCGGAACCCCAGGTGTTTTCAGGCCACGACACCCAGTTCCCACGCTGGGCATCCCCAGCAAAAAGCAAGGTTTTCCGGGACACCGGCAGCTCGAAAGCCAGTACCAGACTCGTGTTATTGATGCCGGTGTTGAGCTGCAAAGCCAGACTTTCCGCCGAATAGAGCCATTCATTATCGATTCGCCGCCAGGATGCATTGGAGTCTACCTCGCTTTTGTCTACACTTTCACCGGTGCTGCCGTGCCCGTAATAGGTCGTTACAAATGCGTCAGGATCGATGTCCGAGAACGATAGATGGAAACGTGCATCGAATGGGGAAGTTCGTTTATCCGAACCGACACTGGCAGCGGCCAGCATGGAAAAACCATGTCCGGTTGGTTTCTCATCCGGGAATGCCTCGTTAGCTCTCGGGTCCTCGTCGGTCAGAAGGTCCTCGTTCCGCGGAGGGCCGAAAACATAAACCCTGGTCCCGTTGGGAGAAATTTCCCTTTCATCGCCCGGCCGCAGATATTCGATGCCGCCATTCGCGGCCGCCTTCTGCTTGATCAGCCGAAGCCCTTGCTTGTTGATGGATTTTTGAATATCAGCAACCGCAAATGCAATCGGAGTATTTGATCCATGTTCATTTCCCGTTTCCAGTTCAAGCAGGCGGTCGACCCTGCTGAGCACCCGGCTGGATTTTTCGTCGACCGGCAAGCCAGCCATCTGGTTCCGTGCATTCACAAGCCCTAGCAGCTGATCTTTGTGACGTTCGCGAAGTGTGTTCGCCAGTTCATCGTCCGGGTCTTCCGTCCAGGCAAACCATGCCTTGTCGATCTGAATGTCGTTGAAATAGGGTTTGGTCTTTTTCCATATTCCGTTTACATGGTCCTGGTGTTCATGCGTGACCACCATCAGATGCAGGTGATTGCCGGTAGATTTACCGATATGCTGCACGATATCATTGATTTTTGGCCCCTCCCGGAAACCTGCGCCGGTACTATCCGGATGAATGAAATCCTGGGAGCCCGGTTTCAGTCCGCAGTCGATCAGGACGTAAAATGGTTTGTCCGGCAGTTCGGTCGGGAACGCCAGCAGGAAACAGTCGCCATGGCCCTGCCGGTACATTCGCACCGTAACGCCATCCGGTGGCGGTATAAGGAGATCGCTCATGATGGATCAGAATGAAGTAATGCGAATGGTTCATTTAGTAGAGAATCGACGCCCAGACGCCCGCTCAGCGGCAAACCGCTGTCAAATGCGTTGCCATTGACCGTCGTCTCGCCGGTCTTGAATCTGCGGACGCGTTCAAGTTCAGCATTGTTGGCAATGTCGCCGGCGGTACGTATCACCCGGAGCACCTCCTGCGTGGCGGGGTCGATCAGGATCGTGCATCCCGAGCGGAAGGTGAAGTCCCCTCTTTCGCGGGAAAGTTTGTTCCAGGTCAATTTGTCTTTCCGTAACTGTTCGTCTTTGTCAAAATACCCCCGGCGGCGTTGTGTGATCTCGATGATATAGGCCGTATGAATACTTCCCCGGTTGGCGCGGCGGATGATCGGCCGAACGGCGTGAACCTCGACGGTAGGATTACCGGATTTATCCCTGTAAACTGTCGGCGGCGCCTTACCGTCGAGCACCAGCCCGAACAAGGTGGCATAGTCGTTCTTATAGGTATCACCCCGTTCCAACCATATCCACCATTTTGCCTTCAGAGGTTCCAATCGTTTCCAGACTTCAAACCGGTCACTTTCGAGGTTCCAGTCGATTACGCCTTCTTCTTTGAAAAAGTCCTTGATTCGTTTTTTCCGCTCGGTTATGTCGGTTTTGACACCGGCGCTTCCCGGAGCGATTCCACGCCGGACAGCTGCCAGATTTTCCATCAGCTCATCGCCGGCCGGCCACGCCAATGTTTCGATACCGAGGTTTGTGACACCACGCGGATAAATACCCCATTCCCGGAAGCTTTCGATAAACACGATCCGGAAACTTCCCTCCTCATCCGGCATGTAATCCAGGTCGGCAGTAATAATGGCGCGGAGAAAATCACCGAACGTAATATCTACCGGCGGGCAGTAGTCAATCGCGCGTATGCACATCTGTAACACCCGGTCTGCACAGGTAGCTGCCTCGCGGGCGAGCCTGCGGGTGAGGTCCGGGTGAATCTCCCCTTCCGGCAAGGTACCTGAGCCGCCCGTGGCGATCCGGAACAGGTCCGCGGTCCTTGACCGGTATATCAGCAGAAAAGCCCGGAAAACCGCTGCCACCAGAATGCTCCCGCGTTCGTGAGGGCTCATGGTCTTTTGCAAAACCAACGGATCCGGCTGACGTTGCTCCCACTTCCCTGCCTCGTTGAGCTTACCCAACGCGTCGCGCAGGGCGGCACCCCGGCCCGTAGCCTGCCCGAATTGCTGCGCCAACTGGCTCAGCAGGTTTTCGGATTCCAGATTGCCCCGCGTTTTACTGATCTGACTTTCCAGTACCACCGGATAGGAGAAGTGCTGGAATAGCGCGACGATATCCGCGAAGGCTTCGTGAAAGGCGTGTACGTCCGGATTACTGGGCTCGTTGAAGCGAGGATGTACGCCGTCGAGCAGCGCGTGCGTGACCTCGTGTGCAATAATATCGTGTGAAAGACAGGTGAATACCAGCGTGCCGGGCATCGTATGACGGTCACGGCTGGTGGCAGGAAAATACCCAAATAGGATCGCTTTTTTCGCCGGACTGTAATAGGCATTCCGGTCGCGCAGGGCGTGCGGGTATATACGCAGACGGCGCACGAACTGCTCGGTGTACTCGCCCGCCTTCCATACCTGCCTGTCACCCCAGAATGCAACCCGCCCCAACGCTCTTTCGAAATGACGGATAGTGGTCATCGCGACGGCATATACCATTTGCTGATGGAACTGCGGATTGGATTCGGAAGGCAGCAGTCCGTCCTGCGCCAGCAGGTGGGGGTCGTTGAGATTTACAGGCCTGTAACCCGTTCCGCTGGCCGGATCATAATCGACCACTTCGATGTACTCACCCACGGGACCTGGAAGCAGGTCTTTTTCCCACGGGATCGAAAGGGTGATCTGGTTGATATGGGATGTTTCGAGCATAGATGCCAGACTCGGATCAAACGTCAGGATCCTGAGGCGTCGTGTGGCAGGGGGTTCAATTTGATACGGCATTGGTCATAGAGCGCAGTGTGGAACGGGAGTTATAAGCGTGCTGAAATTTAAAGGAACGGCCCGGATTTTTTTAGAGGGATTTTACGCTATTTGCAACCGCCGGTCTCTATTTTTCCAAAACATCCCTTTTTTATCTAATTTGCCGCCATTTACCACTATTTTGAATAAAACTATGAAACGTTTCCTCTACGCGCTGACCACGGTCCTTTTCCTGGCGCTCACATCGTACCGCACTACGGCACAGGGCCTTTCCGTTGAAAGCCTGCTCGACAAAGCCATGTCACTATCACAAAAAGGCGACAAGTCGGGTACAGCCGACGCCCTTACAGACGGTGTTTCGGCATTGGAAAAAGAGGCAAAAAGCTCCAACGGAAGCCTGAAAGACAAATTACTGGGCAAGGCGGGCGACCTGAAAGCACTGATCCCCCTGGCTTCATCCGGTAAGCTCTCCGGTGGTGCATTGGGCAAGGTGGTTAACGCCGTTAAAATGCTGATCGGCGCCAACCGCATCAGCGGATTGCTCGGCAAGGGCGATTCAGGATTGCTGGGTAATGCGGCCGGTCTTACCAGCAGTCTCGGATTGATCAAGGCGGGCTCGTCTATCCTCGGTTCCGACAAACAATCGCAGCTCGGCGGATTGCTGGGCGAAGCCACCAAAACGGTTTCGGGACTGGACAAGAAAGGCCCTGCCGCCAAACTTGCGGCTGCGGCATCTTCCAAGCAGTTGGGCGGTATTGTCAGCCTGGTAAGCTCGGCGCTCTAACCCTGCCGGTTTGGGATTTTCAGAAGCGTGAGGCGGAAAAGGCCGCCTCACGCTTCTTTTTTTGCCAATATAGTGCTGAAACTGGTTAACAGCGTGAGTACTTGGCAAGCGGAGGAGCGCTTCTTTTGCATTAGGATTATTCTTAAACCCACATTCCAATGAAACTGCGCCTGCTCACTACCACGCTATTGCTCCTCGCTTTGCAAAACGCTGTCGCACAGCTGCAACTACCGGCAGCGAAACCCAGCCCGGCACAGGCCGCCATGATCAAAAGAGGTTATGGGATGTTCATCCACTTCGGGATCAATACATTTGCAGACACAGAATGGTCCGATGGCAGCCTGCCCATCGACCGGTACAACCCCACGGCTCTCGACCCCGATCAATGGGTGCGGGTGGCTAAGGAGGCCGGGTTCCGGTATGTACTGCTGACGACCAAGCACCATGAAGGCTTTTGCCTCTGGGACAGTAAATACACCGATTATGACGTGGCCGGCTCCCCCAACAAAACGGACGTGGTCAAGGCCGTTTCCGACGCATGCAAGAAATATGGCATTCAGTTTGCCGTGTATTATTCGCTCTGGGACCGGCATGAGCCTTCCTGCAAAGATAAAAATCCGCAGGTGTATGTCGATTATATGCTCAAACAGCTCACCGAGCTTTTCACCAACTATGGCCCGATCTGCGAACTCTGGCTCGACGGCGGCTGGGACAAGAAACCCGACCAATGGGGTATTGAACAAATCTATAAGCTCGTCAAAAAATACAGTCCTTTGTGCGCAGTGAGCGTTAACCACACGATCGTGAACGAGGAAGGAAAGCGGAACTACACGATCCCGGCTGATATGACGGCCGACAACAAATACTTTTTCCAGTATTTCCCCTCCGATTTCCGCCTGTGGGACCCGCGCCTCATTACCCGGTTCGATAAGAAGCAATACCTGCATGACGGCAAGTCTTATTATCTCCCGTTTGAACATACCATTTGTATCAGCCGCAACTGGAACTGGTTCCAAAAATCCGCGCAACTGCCTACCCGGGAGCTCGATGAGCTCGAAGAACTTTTCTACTGGTGCACCTATAACGATAACTGCCTGGTCATGAACGTACCACCGGACCAGACGGGCCGCATCCGCGAGTATGAAGCCATAACGGCCATCAGCCTGGGTAAACGGCTCGGCCTTGACCTAAAAAAGCCGTTGCCCAAAAACGGCAGGTTCATTTCGCTGTCGCAACCCGCCACAGCCACCAGCGAACTGAGCGAAAAGGGCAAGGCATTTCCCGCTTTCGCCGCTAACGACGGGAGTTTTGAAAGCCGATGGAGTGCGGCCGATACGCTGGCGACACTGGAAATCGCATTGAACCCGCAGGAGGCTTTCAATAAAATATCCATTTTTGAATACCAGGATGTGAAGGAGTTGCCCGACCATTTTTCGCAGATACGGGTTCCCCGTATTCGGGAATACAGCATCGACATTATGCTTGAAGGGCGTTGGCAGACCATTTTTATGGACCGCGAACCGATGGGCGACTGCAAGGTGATCCGCTTGCCGGCCAGTTACCGGACTTCCAGGCTGCGTCTTCGCGTAACGAAAGCGAGTGGCCTGCCCTCCATCACGGAACTGAGCGTGATTGATATGAACCAGAGGATGTAAAGCAAAAGAAAATTACTTCACATAACGTGTATTGCTATCCGTCACACCCGGCGGGTAGTTTAGTTTTTTGCCGCACTTTGGTTCCGGTACTCCTTCGGCGATATTTTATTGATTTTTTTGAAGCAGCGGTTAAAATAGGAAATATTGCTGTAACCGCTTTCCAGGGCAATCTGTGTTACCGGTAAATCCGACTGTTGCAGCAACTTGCAGGCAAAGCCGATCCGCACCTCATTCAGAAAATCCGAAAAAGTACGGTTGGTGAGTGTCTTAAAAAACCGGCAGAATGAATGGATCTGTAAACCGGCGACCGACGCAGCCTGTTGCAGGGTGATATCTTCCTTAAAATTCTGCTGAATGTAATGCATGAGCTTCGGTACGCGGCCCGACGTCTGCGTCGAATAGGTCGAAATCGGGTCAGGTACATTAAGCCAGACCAGCTCCGCCGGATCAAGGAGCTGGTCGATAATTTGCAGGAAGGATGCCAGCAGCCCCACCTGACGGTTTCCCTGGGCAAGCATTTGCTTCAGGAGGTCTGTGATCAGGAATCTTTTTTCACCGCAGATCCTTATCCCACGTTCCGACTCCCTGAAAAACTGCCGCAGCTCCATCGTGTCGGTCAACGCATTCAGTTGCTCGCATATGGCCTCCGGATTGATATATAGCGCCAGCGAAATGGCTTCCGCAGCCGGTTCGTTGGCTTTGGATTCACTGTACCAGACGTGCGGCACGTTAGGCCCTACAAAGGTGAGATCACCTTCTTCAAACCGTTCGATCGAATGACCGATGATGCGGGTTCCGGACCCGGAGAGGACATACACGAGCTGGCACTCTTTGTGAAAGTGAAAATCTGTCGAAAAATACGATCTGACGATCTTTTTGACCACAAATGGCTTCCGGGAAGGTGCAAATTCTGGTAAGAGGGTATACGTGGCTTTCATGCTTCCAAAGTTTCAATATTTACGCAAACATAGTATTGCAAATGATCAATCCGCCATCAATTTACAGGACTTATCACCCATAAATTTGTACATATTCTTCAACAAACCAATCATTTCAAAAAACGAAAAACAAATCCCCTAAACCTTTTCCCACACTAAAAAAGAATAAAACATTGATAAAAAGACATTTATTAAGCCATTAGAAATTTGAAACTCCATTGACACATTGAAAAAAATCGACTCAATTTTAATGGTATCATATTGACATCGCTATAAAACAATGCACATTACCGCA
Source organism: Dyadobacter ginsengisoli DSM 21015 (assembly GCF_059568735.1). NCBI lineage: Bacteria > Pseudomonadati > Bacteroidota > Cytophagia > Cytophagales > Spirosomataceae > Dyadobacter > Dyadobacter ginsengisoli. The sequence goes on along the minus strand of NZ_JCANTY010000001.1, from coordinate 522,443 downwards.
ATAGAAATAAAGGATAAACGCTTCGACCTTCATGACGGGGTTGGGTCCGATGCAACACACACCACGCCCCAATATGCTTACGCCGTATGTTGCCTTCGCACCGATTCGGCTATTACCGGCGTCGGCCTTGCATTCACCCTCGGGGCCGGCAACGACCTCGTCTGCAAGGCCATCGAATATCTAGCTGCCTCATTGAAGGGCCGGGAGATCGAAGAACTGATGGCTGGTTTCGGAAATGTGTACCGCACCATGGCCGATGCCCCTTCCCTGCGATGGCTTGGCCCGCATAAAGGTGTGATCCACCTCGCATTGGCGGCCGTCGTGAATGCCTGCTACGACCTGTGGGCCAAGACCCGCGGCGTACCGCTATGGCAGCTGCTGCTCGACCTCACGCCCGTACAACTCGTGAATACCCTTGATCTCAGCTATTTGGAAGAAGTGCTTACCCAGGAGCAGGCTATCGCATTGCTTACTGACCAACACTCCTCACGGGCGCAGCGCCGGGGCGTGCTCGACACGGGCTACAAAGGTTACGACACTTCGGTAGGCTGGTTCAATTTTTCGGATGAGAAGATCGCCGAAAACACCCGCAAGGCCATAGCCGAGGGTTTCAATGCATTGAAACTGAAAGTAGGCTCCGACGATCCGGAACGCGATATACGCCGCGCCCGGCTGATCCGCGACACCGCCGGACCCGAGGCTACGATCATGGTGGATGCCAACCAGAAATGGAACCTGCCCCAGGCATTGAACATTTGCAAAAAGCTCGGCGATATCAACCCCTTCTGGATCGAAGAACCAACCCATCCGGACGATGTTACGGGCCACCAGGCCATTGCACTGGCTATTGCGCCTTTTAAAGTAGCCACGGGCGAGCATATTCCTAACAAGGTTATTTTCAAAAACTTTCTGCAGGCAGGAGCCATGGATTTCTGCCAGGTCGACGCCGTACGCGTCGGGGGCGTTTCGGAATTCCTGACGATCAGCCTGTTGGCACGCAAAATGGGTGTACCGGTGGTCCCGCATGTGGGCGATATGGGCCAGATCCACCAGCACCTGGTACTGTTCAACCACATCGGGATGGGGCACGAACATCTGTTTCTCGAACATATTCCGCATTTACAGCCGTATTTTGTGCATCCCGCGGAGATCACAGGCGGCTTTTACCAGGTCCCGCAGGTGCCCGGCAGCAGCAGCGACCTGAAAGATTGAGGCGGTCCAGAAACAGACAGGAATCATGAATGCATTGACCAACAAAACGATATTTATAACGGGAGGTGCGTCTGGCATCGGGCGGGAATGCACCCTCGCATACCTGCGGGCAGGCGCCCGTGTGAGCGTTTTGGACGCTGACCCCGAGGCATTAGCCGCACTTACCGGCGACTACGGCTCCGGACCGCTGCTCACTTACGAAGGAGATGTCAGAACAAAGGACGATATCCGGAATGCGATCGACAGAACGGTAGAAACCTTTGGGAAACTGCATGTGATCCACAACAACGCCGGTATCGCCAGCCCTTCCAGATCACTCGATCAAACCTCGGAGGAAGAGTGGGATAACCTGTTCGATATTAACCTGAAAAGCGTCTATCTCACGACCCGATACGGGCTGGAACACCTGAAAGCCACCCGGGGCTGCGTGCTCAACACGAGCAGTATGGTAGGCGAAATCGGGCAGGAAAACCATGCGGCTTACGTCGCAACGAAAGGAGGAATGAGCGCGCTTACGAAGGCAATGGCATTGGATTATGCGCCTTTCGGCATCCGGGTGAATGCGGTGTGCCCAGCCGGTGTATGGACGCCTATGTTGCGCAAATGGGCCGGAGAACAGCCTAATACCGGTGAGATTGAAAGCTACCTGGACCACATTCATCCACTAGGTTACTGCCCCGGCGGGGATGTGATCGCCGACGTTGCCGTGTTCCTGGTTTCGGACGCGGCACGGTTTGTCACGGGTTGCATCATGCCGGTGAGCGGCGGTGCGGAACTGGGATATAAAAGATAAAAGAATGGCAATGAAAAGAACCTGCATGGCCCTGGACCTGGTCGACGATGCGGAACTGATCGCGTTGTACGAACACCACCATAAGCCGGGGAATATCTGGCCGGAGATCCCGGCGGGCATTCGTGACGCGGGCATTATAGACATGCAGATATACCGCATTGGTACACACCTGTTTATGATCGTCGACCACGAAGACAGTACCGATCTGAAAACCGCATTCGAGAAAATGGGGACAATGCCCCGTCAGAGCGAATGGGCCATGTGGATGGCCGGCTTTCAGCAAAAACTCCCCGAAGCGGGCCCGGATGAGCATTGGGCGACGATGAAACCCGTTTTTTTACTTAATGTGCATTTGAAATGAAAAACAGCAAAAGTGTAGTGGTGCCCCTGCTGGTGGTCATGAGCCTGATGCTGATCTGGAACCTCAGCCGGAACATCAACGATGTGCTCATCCCGCATTTGAAAAGGGCTTGCCAGCTGACCGATTTCCAGTCCTCGCTTGTGCAGTCGGCCTTCTTTGGCGGATACTTTCTACTGGCATTGCCCGTGGGCCAGTTTATTGGCAGGTACGGCTACAAAGCGGGCATGGTCACCGGCCTGCTTACAGCTGCCGCGGGTGCATTCCTTTTTTTCCCCGCCGCCGATATGCGCTACTATCCGCTTTTTCTAATGGCGTTGTTCATTATGGCGGCAGGTTTTACATTCCTGGAAGTAACTGCTACGCCCTACATTTCGGTCCTGGGCGACCCGGAGCGTGCTTCCAGCCGGCTAAGCCTTGCCTCGGCAGTAGGTTCCGTGGGGGCAACACTGGGGCCATTCATCGGCAGCCGCTTTCTGCTGCATGCGAAGGAAACTTCCCCGGCGGAAGTGGCGCAATTCAGTCCTGCCCAACTGGCGGATTACCTGAATGCCGAAGCGCAGCTGGTTAAAACGCCCTATCTGAGCCTTGGTGCATTGTTCGTCGTCATCGGTTTTTTACTTTACCTCATTCAGTTACCCAAAATCGAAGGAGAAGAAGGACGCGCCGGCAGCATCCGGGACGTGTTGAAATTCAGGCATACTGTGCTGGGTGCATTGGGTGTATTCTGCTACCTGGGCGCCGAAGTCGGCATCGTGAGCTTTCTGATCCGCTATGCCAAATCGTCGGGGATACCGGGGCTGACGGAACAGAGCGCCGCGTTGTTCATTACCTTGTATATGGCACTGGTGCTGGCAGGACGGCTGGCCGGTGCCTATTGGCTCAGGAGCGTGAATCCGCCGGGGATGCTGGCATTCTGTTCGTTGTCGGCGCTGGTACTGGTGGGCATTTCCATGACAACCACGGGCTATATATCCGTGTATGCATTGTCGCTGGTCGGCCTGTTCACATCGGTCATGTACCCTATCCTTTTCACACTCAGCATCAAAAATTTAGGGATTTATACCAAAACCGGCTCTTCGCTGATCATCATGAGCATTGTGGGCGGGGCTGTAATTCCACCGGTAATGGGGCTGTTGTCCGATGCATTCGGGATCAAACAGGCATTCGTCGTGCCGGTAATGTGCTATATCTACCTCGTGTATTACGCACGGGCAGGACATATGGTCATACGGGCAAGGGCTGGTGTTACGCAGGCATAAGAAAAGCATTGATTTGAAATTGATACCTATGAAGAAAACAGTACTTGCATGGTTGCTGCTCGGGATCGGGCTACCAGGGATTTCACAAAACGAAATACCCAAAGCCCAGCGCCTCCAATGGTGGCAGGATGCCAAAATGGGCCTTTTTATTCACTGGGGGCCGGTTTCCCGTATCGGAAAGGAAATCAGCTGGTCGCGCGAAGGTTATGGCAAAGCAAAATACGACGCACTCTACCGCGATTTCAACCCTACCCGCTTCAATGCAAAGGAATGGGTGGCGCTGGCAAAGGCTTCGGGCATGAAGTATATGGTGCTTACCGCTAAGCACCACGACGGATTCTCGCTTTTTGACACCAGAACCAACGACTACAACATCATGCACACGCCGTTTGGCCGCGATGTGTGCAAAGAGCTGGCCCAGGCCGCGCACGAAGCCCACATGCCCATCGGCTGGTATTTTTCCGTTGCCGACTGGAAAGACCCCGATTGCCGCAACCCCGAAACCAACGGCGTTTTTGCCGACCGCGTACTCGAACAGGTACGCGAACTGCTGAGCAACTATGGAAAAATCAGCCTGCTATGGATCGACTATGAAGGCTGGCCGACGCCGGTAGAACCCAAAAAAGTATACGACCTTGCCAGAAAACTGCAACCGGAAATCATCATCAATAACCGTCTCGAACCCTTCACGCCCGACGAGTCGCACGCCTACATTGGAAAATACGCGGATTACGCTACACCCGAGGGCTTCGTGGCCGGCTACGGCAAGGTGCCCTGGGAAACCTGTACCAACATGGGCCACCAATGGGCCTGGAAGTTCGGGGACCATCCGCGCAGCCTGAAAGAGTCCGTGCATACGCTCCTGCGCTGCGTAGGCGGGAACGGGAACCTGCTCTTCAACATCGGTCCGGACAGCACCGGTGTTTTCCCGGCAGACTTTGCCGCCCGGGCGCGGGAAATGGGTAGCTGGATCTCCAAAAATCAGGAAGCTATTTACAATACCAGAGGCGGCGTGTTCACCCCCGCAGCAGATTATGTGAGTTCTTTCAAAGGCAACAAAACATATGTGCATTTGCTGAACGCCGGTAAAACCGAACTCGCCTTGCCGCCCATCCCGGCAAAAGTCACCAAGGCCACATTGCTGGACGGGACGATCATCCCATTCAAACAGTCGGGCAAGTCGGTAAACCTCAGCTTCCCGGCGGGAAAAATCGACTCCATTGCCACCATCGCCGTGCTGACGCTGGACAGGAATGCAGCAACTATGGCCCCCGTGATCCCCTTCCCCACCAGCGGTTCGATAGCCTATGCACAAAAGTCGGCTGCGTCGAGCTCCGTCGGTCAGTTTTACCACGACCCGGCGGCTGCATTTGACGATAATCCCAGAACCGCCTGGAAGATAGGCCGCCGGAAGGACGTCGACTTCTCCAAGTTTTATGGTAAAAACCTGCATTACCAGTCGCCGGAGATCATGGCTTTGTACGAACCGTCCGGCTGGCTGGAAGTGGATCTCGGACAGCCGCAGCTGATAGGGCGCATCAAACTCGGAGAATCGAAATATGGATCATCCGAGGTCCGGAAGTTTGAGGTGCTGTACCAGAAAGGCGCCCAATGGGTTTCGCTCGCGCAGGGCACAAAAATGGGTGAATGGGACAAAACAGTGGAGCCCGTCAAAGCGCAGAAATTCAGGCTGGCGATACAGGATTACCATGGCTATTTCGGAGTAAACGAGTTTCAGTTATACCCGCCCGGAAAGTAGCCGACACAGGACGTGTTATTCAAATTAAAATATTCGTAATGAATCAGTTAAAATTCATAATCTGTTCCCTATGGTTGTTATTTGCCGCGTTCAGCGGCCAGGCGCAGCTGCGTGGCGGCGGTGAAGCCAACCCGAACCTGCACCCCGATCCGCAGGCGCTGGCCCGCTTTCGCTACAACAAGTTCGGTATGTTCCTGCATTGGGGGCCAGTCACATTGCGCGGTACTGAAATCGGCTGGTCACGCGGTAAGGCTGTACCCATCTCCGACTATGACAACCTCTACAAGGAATTCAACCCACTCCTGTTCGACGCCGACCAGTGGATCAAAACCGCCCGGGAAGCAGGCGTAAAATACTTCATCATCACGGCCAAACACCACGACGGCTTTTGTCTCTGGGATTCCAAATTCACGGAATACGACATCATGTCGACACCCTACAAAAAGGACGTCGTGAAAGCGCTGGCCAACGCCTGTAAAAAGTACGATGTGGATTTCGGCATCTACTACTCCATCGCCGACTGGCACCATCCCGACTATGCTACCCGATATGGCGGCGACCCGCGGCCGGTTGCCGAGTCGGTCATGCCCCGGTACCTGCAATACATGCGCGATCAGCTGAAAGAGATCATCACCAACTATGATCCGAAAGTACTCTGGTTCGACGGCAGCTGGGAAGAATGCTTCACCCACGAAATGGGCATGGAACTTTACGCTTACCTGCACACGCTCAAAAAAGACCTGATCATCAATGACCGGATCGACAAGGGTTTTCAGGGAATTGAAGAACAGCGCCACGCCAATCAGCACATTTACGCGGGCGATTATGGCACGCCGGAGCAACGTATCGGCACCTATGATGTGGACAATGCCTGGGAAACCTGCATGACGATCTGCAACCAATGGGCATGGAAACCGAACGATCAGATGAAACCGCTCGAAACCAGCCTCGAAACGCTGATCCGCACTGCCGGTGGCGGCGGTAACCTGCTGTATAATGTAGGTCCCATGCCCGACGGCCGGTTCGAGCAACGCCAGACCGACATGCTGCTGCAAATGGGTGAATGGATGAAACGCAACGGAAATGCGGTTTATGGCACCCGTGGCGGTCCTTACGAGCCTACTGCCGATTTCGTTTCCACCCGCAAAGGCAAAAACATTTTCATCCACATCCTGAACAAAGACCTCACCGCGCTCACCCTGCCGATCCCTCAGAAACTGAAAATAATCCGGGCCACCTACCTGGATGACGGGAAAAGCCTGCAACCGGATATCCGGAACGGCATCCTGAAACTGACCTTGGAAAACGGCCGGACATTGCCCCGCGTGCTGGTCCTGGAAACCTCCGAGGACGTCGTGGCGATGCCGACGATCCCCAGAAACAATTACTAAATCTAAACCCCGTTCCCGATGCCTATGATGATACACAAAAACTTTTCAGCCTGTAATTAAGCGGACCAGCAGGGCGACTGCCCGAGGTTCCCGACTACAATAGGGTCCATCCAGCGACGGATGGCAGGTGGGATTTTCACGTCTATTTTTTGAATTGAATAAATCAATTAAAAATTATGAAAATACACATAAATCGATTACAACTCTTTCCCAAACCTATGAGAAATCTTTTTACTTTTTTCCTGATCCTGGTCGCGGCGCTCGGCAGCGTTTCCAAGGCGGAGGCTGCCCGTGACGTACGCGGTCAGGTCAGGGAGCGCGACGGCGGAGTGCTTCCGGGCGTGAGCATTGTGATCAAAGGTACCCAGCGCGGTACGGTCACCAACGAAAAAGGCGAGTTTACCCTCGACGTCCAGCCGCAGGATTCTGTGCTTGTTTTCAGTTTCGTGGGCTACCAGACGCTCGAAGAGACCATCGGCGGCCGCTCCCAGATCACTGTGGAACTGGCAGTGGAAGACAAGTCATTGAACGAGATCGTGGTCGTGGGCTACGGTAGTCAGAAAAAGGCGGATATTACCGGGGCCGTCGGCAGTGTCAAAGGCAGCGAACTCAAAGCCGTAAGCGCCGGCGATGCGTCCAGCCTTTTGCTGGGCCGGATGGCGGGTGTGGTGGTGCAGAATGGCGGCAGCGCGCCGGGGCAGGCACCGGCCGTCGTGATACGAGGCACGGGTACCTTCGGGAACGACCAGCCGCTTTACGTCGTCGACGGTATGATCACGAACTCGATGGGCTTCGTTAATCCGAATGATATCGAATCCATCGAAGTACTGAAAGACGCTTCGGCAGCCGCCATTTACGGAAGCCGCGCAGCCAACGGCGTGGTGCTGATCACGACCAAGTCCGGGACTTCGGGCGATATCAAAATCAGCCTGAATGTGAAAGCAGGTATCCAGACGCCGACCAAAAAACTGAAATTCCTGGATGCGCGCCAGTATGCCGATTGGAACAACCTCGCGCACGACAACGACGGATTGCCACGCGCACCCGGTAACGACGCGCAGTTCAATCCGGCGATCAATACCGACTGGCAGGACCTTTCCATCGGCTCGGCACCGCTTACCGACTATAACCTAAGCCTTTCCGGCGGCGGCAAGAACGCGAAATTCTTTATTTCTGGACAGTATTTTGATCAGAAAGGTATAGTGGTGGATTCCCGTTTCAAACGCTATAACCTGCGGGCCAACTCTACTTTCACCAAAGGCAGGTTCAAATTCACGGAATCGCTTTCCGCTTCCCGGAGCGTGAACAACCCTAATACCTATTTCGGCAGGGAAACCGGCGAGCTGCCGACGATGCCGGTGTACGATGCGAGTAAAAAAGGTGGCTTTGGGGGTCTTGAACCCGCTTTTGCAGGTGTATCTCGGGTGGTGAACTGGTACGGTGCTGCCAAGCTGAACAATAATCTCTACACCAATGACCAGGTACTTGGTAATGTCGGCCTCGAATATGAAATCCTCAAAGGTTTGAAATACAAAATGAATGTGGGGCTCGACTATGGTGTCAACCATTCCTATGAATTCACGCCGGCTTTCTTTTTCAGCGGGTCCATCGAGGCATTCAACGACCAGGCCGACCTGCGCGAGAACATTATCCGCAACCTCACGACGCTGATCGAGCATACTTTGACCTACAACAGATCCTTCGGCGACCATAACTTCGAGCTGCTGGCCGGTTACACATCACAAACCGGTACAGCCCGGAGCCTCGGGGCAGGTGCCACGGATTTCCCCTCCGACGGACTAAGCGTGGTCAATGCGGCTTTGAACCGGAACGTGAATACAACGGGCGACTTGCAGGAGTTTGCATTGCAATCGGTGCTGGGCAGGTTGAATTACAATTACAAATCGAAATACCTGCTGAGCGCGACCATCCGCCGTGATGGTTCTTCCAAGTTTTTGTATCCCAAAAATACGTTCGCCACATTCCCTTCCTTCTCGCTGGGATGGCGGGTGAGCGAAGAAGCATTTTTCCCGAAAGGTGCCGTGGTAAGCGACGTTAAATTACGCGGAAGTTATGGAACACTCGGCTCCCAGAATATCTCGAACTACCTAACCTCCTCGGTCCTGAATGTGAACACCGACTATTATTTCGCGGGCGGCGTGCAGCCGGGGATCGGCCTGACCAACTTCTCCAATCCGGACATCAGATGGGAGTCAACCAAAACCACCGATTTCGGCGCCGATGTAAGCCTTTTGAACAATGCGATCAATATCACGGCGGATTATTTCAATAAAAAATCCTTCGATATTCTCGCCAACATCCCGATCCCGATTTACGGGGGCGCAGGCAGTACCCTGACAAAGAATGCCGCGACGATCAACAACCGCGGGTTTGAGGTAGCAGTGACCTACAACCGCGCCGCAAGCTCGAAAGACGGCTTCAAGTACAGCCTCACGGGCTCGTTCACGAGTATCCGCAACCGGGTCGTGAGCCTGGGCGACGGGGTGACGCCTATTACCGGCGGCGGCTTCACCCAGCAATCCCTCACGGCCACGCGTACGGATGTGGGCCAGCCTGTGGGCAGTTTCTGGGGATATGAAGTGTTGGGTATTTATCAAAGTACTCAGGAAGCGATCGACGACGGTCGTCCTGAGGCAAGGGCGGGTGATTTCAAATTCAGCAAAACGCAGGGCTGGCTCGGCAGTCCGTTCCCGAAATTCAACTACGGCGTTTCCGGTAACGGCTCCTGGAAAAATTTCGACATCAGCCTGTTCTTCCAGGGTGTGAGCGGCAATAAGATCTGGAATGCGAAACGGTTCCAGCATATTCTGGATTATGGCAGCAACAAGTTCCCCGACGTGCTCCGGGCCTGGACGCCACAAAACACGAATACCGACATTCCCCGCGTGACCCAAACGGATCCGGCGAACAACAAACGGTCTTCATCCTTCTATGTCGAAGACGGTTCTTACCTACGTCTCAAAAACATCACGATCGGCTATTCACTGCCGCAATCCGTCCTCCAGGCGGCCAAGATCAGCGCCGCCCGCTTCTATATCAGCGCACAGAACATCCTGACATTCACTAAATACAGTGGCTACGATCCTGAAATCGGGCGCAACAGCAGCACGGCTTACCAGAGCGGGCTTTTCAGCAACGGTGTCGACATCCAGGCTTATCCCAATGCCAAGCTGGTCAGTGTTGGTGTGGATCTAACTTTCTAAAATGCTCACTATGAAACCGATATTCCAAAACACGAAATGGACCAGGGCATTGAACCCGGTCTCCCTGTTTATGATCATGGTGCTGGTGATGGTCAATTGCAACAAGAAGGACCTCGACCTCACCAACCCCAATAACCTGAGCGTACAGAGCTTCTGGAAAACAGCCGACGACGCCGAAAAAGGGCTGGTAGCCTGTTACGGGCCACTTACGACTATCCAGGGATGGGGCCGGATGCTTGGGGCATTGCTCACCATCCACCGGGGTGACGATGTGAACCCGTTCCCGTTTCCGGCCGTCAACGACCCCGGCACGTTCTCCACCGTCAGCAGCGACGGGCGTGTGAATGAGGGCTGGACCGAGCTGAATGCCATCGTAGCCAGAGCCAACGCGGTACTTTTCTATGTGCCCGACATCGGCATGGACGAAACCCGTAAAAAGCAGATCCTCGGCGAAGCCTCGTTCCTGCGTGCGTTGGCACATTTCTACCTGCTCAACATGTGGGGCCATATTCCATTGATCACCAAACCCATTGAAACGCTCGATGACCTGTTCATAGACCAGGCCCCGCAAGCGGATGTGTGGGCATCGATCATCAATGATGCGAAGGCTGCGCAGGCTGCATTACCCGAAACCGTCGATCCGAAGGACATCGGGCGGGCGACCTGGGGAGCAGCTACCGCATTGCTCGGCAAGGCGTTGCTTTTCAACAAAGACTGGACGGGTGCCGCGGCGGAGTTTAAAAAGATCGTCGACAAGCCCAATCTGTACAGTCTGGTCGCCAACTACCAGGACAATTTCATGGCCGCTACCAACAACAACACCGAGTCGATATGGGAACTGCAATACCAGAGCACCCCGAATGGCAACTGGGGCACCAGCGGCACGGCCAACCCGTTGCGTGGCCAGGGCTGGGAGTCGGACGTCGCGCCGGCAGGTTACACCAGCCAGGGTAGCGTGTCGGTCAACAAATGGGTGTATGACCTGTTTATGAAGCAAAAAACCAAAGACGGCAAGATCGACCCACGTGCTTATGCGACCATTATCTGGAATTACCCGGGTGCCAAGGTTTACAAGGATGATTTTTCCAAAGTCATGACGGGCGCTAACCTCAACAATTTCTGGGTGCGCAAATACCTGAATTTCGACCGGGAAAGTGCGAGTGTACCTGGTTCATGGGGGTACCCGAACAACAACCGCCGGATGATCCGTCTTGCCGATGTGCTGCTGATGTACGCCGAAGCGATCAACGAAGCATCGGGCCCGAACGCGGCGGCATACGCGGCGATCAACCGTGTACGGGCACGTGCAGGAATGCCCGACATTCCCGCAGGCCTGAGCCAGGCGGCTTTCCGTGACGCCGTGCGGGACGAAAGGGTATTGGAACTGTCGCTGGAAGGCGACCGGGTGTTCGATCTCCTGCGCTGGGGAAATATGGCCGAGCATTTCAAGGCACACCCTGAATACCGCTCCAACAGCGGGGCTGTATTCGTAAAAGGCAAACACGAATACCTGCCGATCCCGATCAATGACATCGGTGCCAATCCGAAGTTGAATCAAAATGAGGGTTATTAATAGGTGAACAGTCTTTCGGTGGGCGGCGCTTTCCACGCAACGGTACTGCCCACCGAAAGACTTGTATAAAAATACGTTCGTACAGAGGCGATCAACCATTTTTGTTCCGCTCGCGATATACATGCACCATTGCATTTTCCTATTTTCATTCCAATGCTAAAAAACTGTCTGTCCGGCATTCTTGCCCTGTTCATCACGCTGTTGCTCCCTGCCTGCGACCGCAGTGGCCCCGCATTGTTCAAAAAACTCCCTGCCAACCAGACTGGGATTCTTTTTAACAACACCGTTACCGAGAGCGACTCAGTGAATATCCTTAGCTATTACTACTGCTACAATGGCGGTGGCGTAGGTATCGCCGATTTCAACAACGACGGCTTGCAGGACGTGTTTTTTACAGGGAATATGGTATCCTCCAAACTCTATCTCAACAAGGGCAATATGGAGTTTGAGGACGTTACCGAAAAGGCAGGAGTAACAACCAAAGACTGGATCATGGGCGTATCGCTGGTGGATATCAATCACGATGGCTTCACGGACATTTACCTGAATGTAGCCGGGCCCGGACTTGCCGCCAAACACCATAATCTACTTTATATCAACCAAAAAAATCTCTCATTCCGCGAACAGGCGGCAGAATACGGACTTAACGACAGTTCCTACTGCGTACAATCGGCCTTTCTGGACTACGACCGCGACGGTGACCTGGACATGTACCTGCTTACCAACGACGTCGATAATGTGGAGAAAACCTTTATCCAACCTGCCTCCTACCCCATTACCCGCGGGCGCACGACCGATAAATTGTACGAGAATGTAGGCGATACGCTGGGGCACCCGCATTACCGCAACGTGTCCGCTCAGGCGGGCGTCATACAGGAAGGTTATGGCCTCGGCGTGGCCGTGGGTGACCTCAACGGCGACGGATGGCCGGATATTTACGCGGCGAATGATTTTATGCCCAACGACCAGCTGCTCTTCAACCAGCAAAACAAGACTTTCCGGGAAGCCGCCCGCGAAAGCATGCCCCACCAAACCTATAATGGCATGGGTGTGGACATCGAGGACATCAACAACGACGCCCGGCCCGACATCATGGTAATGGATATGCTGCCCGAAACCAACGAGCGACGTAAAACCATGATCGCGAAAGCCGACTACGAAAAACATTTCATGCGCCAGCGTGCGGGTTACGTGGACGAATTCATGCGCAATACCCTGCAACTGAACCAGGGCACCAATGCGGCAGGCACCACATTCTTCTCCGACATCGCCCAGCTCACCGGCATGCACGCCACCGACTGGAGCTGGGGCGTGCTCCTGGCCGATTACGATAACGACGGCCTCCGCGATGCCTACATTACCAATGGTTTTGCCAAAAACATCACCGACCTCGACTTCCTGGCCTATAACACCGACGCCAATATGTTCGGGACTGACGCGGTGCGCGCTAACCGCACCAAAGATCTGCTGGATGTTCTGAAAGGCGTAAAACTATCCAACTACATGTACCAAAACCAGGGCAACCTGGCCTTTGCAAATGCTACTAAACCCTGGGGACTGGAATATGATTCTTATTCCAATGGTGCGGCTTATGCGGACCTCGACAATGACGGCGACCTGGACCTGGTGGTGAATAATATCAATGAAAATGCATTTGTTTTTGAAAACACCGCAAATGCAGCCGAACACTCTCCGCATTACCTGCAATGTATTTTCAAGGGAAGTGAAAGAAACCCGGCAGGTGTAGGTACTGCAGTGACAGCCTATTTCGGCAAGCAACAGGTGTACAGCTATTTTTCGCCGGTCAAAGGCTATCTGTCCAGCATGAACGGGCCTTTGCACATCGGTTTGGGCCAAAACGATGTCATCGATTCCTTGAAAGTCGTGTGGCCGGATGGCAAATCGCAGGTGTTGAAATCGATCAGGACCAACCAGCGTCTGACATTGGAATATGTGAAAGCGACGGAGACAAAAATAGTCCAGCATACCCCTGCACCGCTTTTTACACAGGCAAACAGCGCTTACGACATCCGTTGGCGGCATTTCGAAAATGATTTCAACGACTTCATCGACGAACCGCTGCTGCTTTCCATGTATTCGAAAAAAGGGCCGGGTATCGCCATTGGTGATGCGGACAACCGGAACGGGGCCGATTTCTTCATCGGCGGAGCGGCCGGGATTCCCGGTACGCTATTTACCCAAACCGCCAAAGGCACATTCGAATCCAGGGCAATCAATAACGATGACGCCCGATTCGAAGATACCGGTGCGTTGTTTCTGGATACCGACAATGACGGCGACCAGGACCTGTACGTGGTCAGCGGCGGAAGCGATTTTAAGAATGATCTTTCCGGTTACGCGGACAGACTTTATACCAATGACGGGAAAGGCCATTTCAACCGTCAGACAAATGCATTGCCTGTAACGACTTCCAGCGGCAGCTCTGTCGTCGCGGCCGACTTTGACCGGGACGGCGATCTCGACCTTTTCCGGGCAGGAGCCCTGGTACCGGGCAACTACCCTGCGGCGCCACGGAGCTACCTTTTGCTAAACGAAAACGGCCATTTTAAAGACGTGACAAGCGAACGGGCACCGGAGCTGGCATTACCGGGTATGATCAATGCGGCTGTCTGGTCCGATTTCAATAATGACGGTTGGATTGATCTCATTGTCGCGGGGGAATGGATGTCGCCGCTTTTTTTCCAGAACAAAAACGGCAAGCTCGTCAACATAACAAGCGCTGTCGGTATCCTGAATATGAATGGCTGGTGGAGCAGCATTTACCCCGCCGACCTCGACAACGATGGCGATACCGACTACATCCTGGGTAACATGGGCGACAATGTCGATTACAGACCTCTGAAAAACAAACCATTAGAATTGTATCATGGAGATTTCGCAGGCAACGGAAAGCAAAAACCCCTTACGACCCAGTACGTGTTGGATCAGTCGGGCGAGCAAAAGGCATTTCCAATGGCTTACCGCGACGACCTTTTTCGCTCCATGCCCATTCTGAAAAAACGTTTCAATACCTACGAACCATACAGCCGGGCCAGGCTGGGCGATGTTTTCGACAGCGGGCTTATTACCCATGCCAAACACTTTACCACCGAAACTTTCCGGAGCTGTATCCTGGAAAATAAAGGCAACGGACAATTCGCCGTGCGGGCGCTGCCCATAGAAGCCCAGTTCTCCTGTGTGTACGGCATCCTGGTGGCCGATGTGGACGGCGATGGCCACATGGACATCCTCCTCACCGGCAATTCATTTTCCAACGAAGTGGTTTTCGGATCAATGGATGCTTCGTTGGGGCTCTTGCTCAAAGGAGACGGCAAACTGAGCTTCAACTCAGTTCCGGCCAGTCGGAGCGGTCTTTTCCTATCCGGGGCAACCCGCGGGCTCGGTTCGTTGTATGACCGGGACGGTCGCGCGTTGATGGTGGCGCCTTCCAATGCCGACAGCTTACGGGTATTTTCACTGGCCGGCGCCCCCAAAGCGAACATAGTCCGTCCGCTGGCAGCCGAAATCGGCGCTGAAATTCATTTCAAAAAGGGGAAGGTCGCTAAAAAAGAATTTTACTATGGAGCAGGCTACCTTTCGCAGCAGGAACGAGCAGTGGAAATGGGTGACGACATACGGGAGATCCGCTTTTTTGACATACATGGAAAAAGAACCCGTGTGGTATCACAAAATACGCCCCGGCTCGCGACAAGAAGCCGCTGACCGGGGCGATGTGGTGTATAGGCGCGTGCCTTCAACAACCAGTCTGCACGGATCAGGGCAGTATTTTTTGCAGGTTTTTGAAGCAGGTTTCTACCGTTTCCATTCCGGGTGCCAGGTCATATTCTACAAAGAAATATTTCAGGCCCGCGATCTCAGCCGCTTCGAAAATACGCTTAAACTCTACCACGCCGGTTCCAACCGCCGTAATGGTTGACAAATCGCTTTTTATATCCTTCACATGCCAAAGCGGAAAACGGCCCGGATGCTCCTTGAACAATGCAACCGGGTCTTTTTTCGCTTTCGTTGCCCAGGCGAGGTCGAGCTCCATTTTCACGAGATTCTTATCCGTTTGGGACAGAACCAGTTCATACGGCGTCTTGCCGCCATCCACGGGATCGAACTCCGTGGCGTGGTTATGGTAGGCAAAGCTAATGCCCGCCTTTTTCGCGGCTTCACCGGTTTTTTGGAAAACTTCAATGGAATTCTTAATCTCGTCTGTTGTGCTCACAGGCGTACTTGCGCACACGAGGTAGCTCAGCCCGGCCGAAGCTGCGTCGTCGATCAGTTGCTGATAATTGTCGCGCAGATTGAGCATGGGCGGGATAGTAATGGGCTTACCGTCGGAACCCAACGGCATCTTGCGTCCGGCCGGCATTTTGAACGGAGCGCCCAACGCGTGGTGTGCGCGCCAGGTCATTCCAAGCCCTTCCACGAGCGCCTTGAACTCCTTCGGCTCATAACCATAGTATTTACCCCGCGTGCTGAATGCAGATTCGATTTCTTTATACCCGATCTTCGCAATCTGTTCCAAAGTGCCTTTCGGGTCGGTATTCATTTTTTCAAACACCGTAAAAAGCTGGATACCAGCGGGCCTTGCCGCCAGGGTAATGCCCGCCTGCCGTGCGGCTTCCGCCAGCGACGGCAATATCAATGAACCGGCAGCCAGTGCTCCTGCCCGGGCAAGAAAGTCTCTTCTTTTTATACTATCACTCATTATTTCAATGGATTAAGGTTTGTTTTTAAACTTGATTTTGGAAAACGACATCAGCGGCTCAATCGGTTTCGCGTCCGTGTTACGGAATACCAGGTAGATGTCATGTTTTCCGGAGGTGGTTTGAACAGCAATGCGTACGGGTGGCGTCGCGAAACGGCTTCGTGGCGGAGCAGCAGGCGCTTTCGCCGGAGCAGAGCTTACAGTCGATGAACCTCCCGCCGCAGGAGCTGCTTCCTTTTTCCCATTCTCCAATTCGGCCATTACTTTGGTCATATCCACAGGCTTCGCAACCGATACTTTTTGCTGACCGATTAATGCGCCGGTTGGTGAGTCAAGTCTGATCTCGATGGTGCCGCCTACGCTTCCCTCACGCTGCTGCGCGGCTGCATTCAATTCCAGGGAATCGATGCCGGTGAGATCAATCGCCGGGAATGCGATGTAGCTGTTTTCAAATGCTACCACGCTGAAACCCAAGCCCGCCACGCCTAATGCTTTTGTTTCGACACCTTTGGTAATGGGTGCTTCGGCTGCATTAAGGTCCGGGCTACGGAGCACGATCATTTCCTCGGTAGTTTGTGCCGGAACTGCTTTTGTGGTTCCCACAGGACGGTCGGTATAAGCTGCACGGATGATCACAGAACCTTTTCCATTGTCGGCTTTCGGGATCTGCGGGGTGTATTGCCCCTGTAACGGCAGCGTTGACAGTGTTTTTTCAGTGCTGTTCAGAATGTACCTGACGATCACTTCCGCATCGGCGACGGGTAATGCAGGGTGGGCAGCCATTGCCACCTCGCCCCATACCCCCGAGCCGCCTTCAAGCACTTTTTTAACGAGTTTACCCAATGCGCCGGGATCGCCTTTATATTTATTGGAAATATCCGCAAAAGCGGGCCCCACCGACTTGGTAACGGGCTGGTGGCAAACCTTGCAGTCGCTTTTACCCATTAATGTCTGCGCAACCGCAAACTGCGTGGTCGCGTCGACACTGCGCTGGCTCTGAGCTACCTCGGCATAGTCGAAACCTTCCGAGGTGTAATCGATACTGACGGCCACCTGATCGGCCTTGATCTTACCGTCAGCAGTGCTGCCGTCCTCTTTGTCAGAAATGCCCACGGCATAATCAACGGGTTTTTTCGGGAAGAAAAAGGTGTTGTTACCATCCAGTTTAATGGCTACTTTGGGCGGCTCGTTACCCGCGATAATGCGTACCGACTGGCTATTGGCTGCGCCTTTGGTATCGGTTACCGTCAGGGTCGCGGTGTAGACGCCGGGTTTATCGAATTTTACAGATGGATTCTGCGTAGTAAAAATCCTGGGAGCAATACCGGGGCTGGTCACTTTCCAGCTATATTTCAATGCATCTCCATCAAAATCCTTTGTTCCTTTGGACGACAGAACTGTTTCAAACGGCACTTGCCCGCCTTTTTTTTCTGCCGCGGCTGCTACTACGGGTTTGCGGTTGCCACCATTGTACTCAATCCGCACCAGTCGCGAATTATCACTTTTACGGAACCAGTTGCTCCCGTATTCAAGGATATACAAATCACCATCCGGCCCGAACTTAATATCGATCGGTTGAACGGGGTGATAGCCAGGCAGCACGCGCTCCATCGACTCGTAATCGCCCTGCGCATTCATGGTAATGGCCATGATCCAGCCGCGCGAGAAGTCGGCAGCGATCCATTTGTTTTCGTAATAATCCGGCCACGGACGTTTCGGGTTTTTGAAATCCGAACGGTGGTAAACAGGTCCACCCGTTGCACTGCGCGAGCCGGAGCCGACGAGCGGGAATTTTTCGGACACACCATAAGGGTAATAAATAAAGCTTGGCGCAGTCGGGAACAGCTCTTTCAAACCGGTATTGTTCGGCGAAGTATTGATCAGACTTTTGGGATCTTTCTTTTCCCCCGGCTTATTATTGCCATAGTCAAAAACCGGGAAGGCCTGGTCGTTCCCTACAAACCAGGGCCAGCCGAAATTGCCCGGTTTGCGCGCCTGGTTCAATTCGTCATAACCGCGCGGACCGATTTCGGAATCCTCATTGGCATCCGGTCCCACTTCACCCCAATAGAGATAGCCCGTCTTGCTGTCGACTGAAATGCGCCAGGGGTTGCGGTGCCCCATCGAATAGATTTCCGGACGGGTTTTTGCAGTGCCTTTCGGATAGAGGTTACCTTCCGGAATCGTGTACGTGCCATTTGGCTCCGGATGGATACGGAGGATCTTGCCGCGTAAGTCATTGGTATTACCCGCGTGGCCCTGGTCATCCCAGCTCTCACGGCCCGGGCGTTCGTCGGTTTGCGCGGCGCGGTCGTTACCGGTATTGTTACCCACGGTCAGGTAGAGGTTACCCGCTTTGTCCCAGGTCATACCGCCGCCGGTATGGCAGCACACCTCACGCTGGGTGGTTACCTCGAGCATCACCTTCTTGGAACTTTCCACCAGTTGGTCGTCTACTATATCCCAGCGGGCCAGTACGTGTTTTTTCTCGGTCGGATGGGCGTAATAAAGGTATATCCAGTGGTTTTTTGCAAAACCCGGGTCCAGCGTGATACCCATCAGCCCCTCTTCCGCCTCGCGTGAAACCCCTTCCTTGCTGGTGTATTTTGTATTGACCGGGATTGTCGTGATTAATTCCGTTGTTTTCGTCGACGGGTTGAATTTTTTCAAAGCACCCTTCCGCTCGATAATGTAGGAGCTGCCGTCGGGCAACACCTCGAAGGCCATGGGTTCGTCGAGGTTATCAGCGAGGACAACCGGCGTGAAGCGGCTTTCATCGGGTTTGGTGACGGTGTCCTGCATTGTGAATGCAGCAAGGGCGGCCACTGTGATCAGTTTAAGAGACCAGCGGATTGACGGGACGAGGCTTAGGCGCGGAATCGGGAAAGGTTTGAGCATAGATATGTACATCAAGGTGAACCATTTATATTACTTTCATTGAATGCGCGTCAAAAGTCGGAAAGCAGGGGCCTGAGCCCCCACCCTCCTTTCATCCATCAGTATTAAAACTCGTAAGACAACGAGAGCCAGAAACTCCTCGGGAGAATCGTGCGCCCCGGCATCATTGTTCCTTTTTCCACGGCGTCAAAGTTGCGGAACTGGTCGCCGCGCACATCCCCTTCCGTCAGCACTCTTGCATTCAACAGGTTATCCACCCAAAATCTGGCATTGATCGCCTTGGTAAAATTGTAACCCGCACCGCCTTTCATGAGCACGTATGCCGGCAGCTTGTAGCTGTCGCTCGGTGCAGTAAAACGTGCGCCGATATAGTTTCCGGCCAGGTAAAGGTTCAGTTTCTTGTAGTCGTAGGTCGCCGACAGCTCGGTATTGAAAACCGGCACACGCTCCGTTCTTTTCCCCGTAAAGCTATAAGTGGTATCACCCAGGATCGCGACGATGGCCGAGTTCGTATTGGTATTCGCGGTATAATCCGTGTATTTCGAATCCTGCAAAGTGCCTGTCCAGCGCAGCCCGATCGATTTCGTCAGCTTGTAGGATGCTTCGAACTCCGCGCTGTACGTCCGGGTGGAGCCGAAGGCAACAAGGACCTGGTTACCCGAGGAAATGGTCGGCACGGTAATTGAAAGCGACACATTCTTGATCGCGGAATAGCTGGCAGAAGCAAACAGTGAAAAGTCGTTTTTGGCATACTTCACCCCCACTTCACCCAGGTACACAGGACGTTTCTTGATCTTCGCCGGATCGTATGCGGTCGCATTGTAATCCGCGATAGTAGGTGCATTGTAGGCGCGTGTAGCCCGTGCAAACAAGGCTGCTTCATTGCTGACCTTGTAATTCAAGCCGGCCGTTGCCGCCCAGTTGGTGATCGTTTCGGAATAATCGGTGTAACCCGCGATGGTAAGGCCTGCGCCCTTGGTATAATCGGGCGTGCCGTCTGTTTTGAATGCGTAAAATGGACGCTGGCCTGAAACATTCTGGTTATCCAGACGCGCACCGAGATCGAGGCGCCATTTCGGATTCAGCGTGATCTCATCCGAAGCGTAAGCCGACAATGTACGCGTGTCGCCTTTGATAGTTGCGAGGTTGGTAGCCGCAATTTTTGCGGCCGTTGGCGAGGTCAGCAGCCTTTTTGGATTTTCCTTGAACTCCTGCTGGTATGAAAAGTTGTAGTTCGGGCCGTCGTTGCGGTTGTATTGGTGGATACCCGCGCCCAAGCCTACATTATGGTTATTGAATGTCTTTTTAAAATCCAGGTAATCGACGATTTGCACATCCTTGCCCTGTTGGCCGATGCCGGTCACATTCACAATCCTGTCGCCCGCTTTCAAACCGGCTTCGCTGCCATCCAGGTAATAATAAGGTGTTGAGCCGTTATAGGTTGTAATGCCGGCCGGAATACCCGCGGTCACGCTGCGGTTGGTGCGCTGGTAGCGAAAGTTGTTGTTCACTTCCCAGCCATTGTCGAGCAGGTAGTTGAACTGGAAACCGCCCGATGCAAGTTTGGTATGGATACCGTCGGCAAAATCATAGTTACGCGTCACACCACCGGCGTCGGTATAGCTGAATTTGGTATCAATCGTCGCCAGCGACTGGGTTACCATGTCAAAATTGCTGGTTTTGGTAGGTTTACCGGTCCCGTCATAAGGATAGAAGCTGGTTAGCATCCATTGCACCTTGTCGTTCAGGTATTTACCATACACGCGCACAAAGCCTTTCTGGTTTTTGAAATTGAAAGTCATATTTCCTTTCAACTGACCGCCCTGGTTGGCTGTGTAGCCCGGCGGCACAATGCCTTTATCCGTGCGGAAGAACCCGCCGATGTTGTAACGGATGTGCTCGCTTACTTTGCCGCCCACATTGCCGTCGAGCCGGTAAAGGCCCTGCGAAAGGCCGGTCGTGGCTTTGAATTTACCATAGGTTTTATCGGCGCCGGTGTAGCTGAGGTTGTTGATCACCGCTCCCGGCGTATTCGCCATGACGATCGACGCATTACCTCCGCGCACGGCTTCGATGTTTTTAATGGTCAGATCTGTTTTATAATACTGATCCACAGACGGAATGGAATTGAAACCCGTGGGCAATACCGGAAGGCCATCTTCCATAATACCCAGAAAAATGTAGCCGCCCTGCTGCGGAAACCCGCGTACCCACACATTGCCCGGACCATCGCCCCCGGTACTTTCCACCGTCAGGCCGGGGATCGCTTTCAGGAGGTCGGTGCTGTTCAATGGTGCGCGGGTTTGAATGTCTTTGTTATTAATGGTCGTGATCGCTACGCTGCTTTCGATCTTCTTCTTCGGATTGCCGCCGGTTACCACAATCTCCTGCAATTGCAGAATGTCGTCCTTCATTTCAATGTTCAGCAACACATCCTGGCCCGATACCTGGATTGCCTTTTGCATTGCCGTAAAACCAATACTGGTAAAACTCAATGTATAAGCGCCGTCGGGGACGTCGGTAAAGCTGTAAGTTCCGTTCATGTCCGTCACCGCGCCGAGATTGTTGTAGCTCAGGATTACGGTTACCCCGCTGAGCGTTTCCCCCGACACGTCGGTGATCTTCCCCGAGACCGTGTAACCGGCTGCGCGGCTACGGATGCCCGTCGCCGACGTGGCCCCCGATTTGTCGGAGCGGCTGATGACGATCAGGTTGTCCGTCACACGGTAATGCAAGCCCAATGGTTTCAGGGTCTCATCCAGAACCTTGTACAGTGGTTTCTGACTCGCCCTGACAGTCACTTTACGCTCGCTGCCGATCATTTTCCCGCTGTATACAAACTTGCCGTTCACCTGCTTTTCCAGATTTCCCAACACATTTTCGATCTCCTGCTCCTGAATATCGACGGTTACTTTTTTGGACAAAAGTGCCTGCGCGTTGCCATCCGTCGCCCTGGCAGTACCAAGCGCCCACAACCCGACAAGTAAAAACTGGCACAGCGATATCCGCATGACACTTAAAATAAATTGAAACTTAAAAGCTTCTTTCATACATTTGACTGTTTTATTGAGGTAAGATTTTGATAAAACAATCCCCGTTATCCTTCTTTGGACGGATAGTATTTGCGGTCGAAAACAAATATGGGGATTCATGAGGGTCGGATATGTTGGTAGCATTGTCCGACTCTTTTTTTGTGGTTACTTTCTTCTATATACGCATTGGCATCGGGTTTGGTGGGGTTGAACAGGGTTTCCTAGCTTTTACAGCCTTTACTATAAATGACGATCTTGCCATCGAGCACTTCATACCTGGCTTCGATCACTTCGCAGAGAATGCTCAGCTTGTTGAACATCGTCTGTCCGGCCAGCGACGCTGTCACGGGGCAGCCTTTCATGACATCATGGCCGAAAATGATATCGATCTGGTAGGCTTCTTCAAGGTCGGTGAGTACAGTGGAAGCAGGCGCATTGACAAATTCGAATGTCTTGGGATTGCCGGAAGGCACGATTTCGGGATTATCGCTCAAAGTTCTGCGCATTTCGCTGCTCGCATGTTCGAATATCAGTTTCTGATTGGGCGTCAGCACGATGCCGTTGGGGGTTTTGGCCTGCGCATTCCTGCCCTCCATAAATTCCTTTTGTTTGAAAACAGAGACCTTCCCTTCCCGTACTTCAACCAACGTCTTATCCGAAGCGTCCTGCGCACGCACGAAAAAGCCGGTACCCAGTACTTTCGTCACGATATCCGTGGTGTGTACCAAGAATGGCCGCTTCGGATCCTTGGCCACCTGAAAATACGCGTCGCCCGACAAGTACACAGTACGCTGATCGGCCGGAAATGTTTCAGCAAAGCTCAGTTTGGAATGCGGATAAAGAACCACCTGACTTCCGTCTGCCAGTTTTATCACTTGCTGTTTGTCAGAGATATTGACACGCTCTGTAAGTTCTTTGCCCGAAATCAACCCGTTGTAACCGCAATTGACACAGTAATATTGCCAGCCAAGCCATCCGAGACCGATCGCCAGTACCGCGCAGGCAGCCAGTTTAAACCAAATACCCGAATACCAGCGCTTGTCAATTGGCCTCACCACACCAGCTCTCTTCGATTCAAAGCCAGCCTCTCCGGCTGACTTTTCTGACTCCCCGGCAAATACCGCCTCCACCACATGTCCATTCCGAAGCTGCCGTTTTTCAGCTCTAACGCGTTCCAGCAGCCCCTGAATTTCGATGTCGATCTCTGCTTCATCGATACTGGTACGATAATGACGATAAACGCCATCGAGCAGCTTCCGGGCCTGACGGATATCTTCCGACTGTTCCGGGTTTTCGTCCAGATATTTTTGCCAGAATACATTCTCCTGTGCTCCCTGATGTCTCACCCAACCCTGAAACCGGGCGTCGAGGACAAAATCTTCCAGGCTGTATTCTTGGTACTGATCCATGTTATAATTGTTTTCTAACTATACATAGGCAGCACCTGAATTGAAATAATCAAAATATTTCAAAAATATTTCAAAAAGTTGGGAGACGGAGGAAAGGGAGGAAGGGAAGGATGGAAGGAGGAAAGGGAGGAGGGAATCAACGACGGATGGCGATTCGGTCTTGGAGGGTTGTGATTTTATTACAAACGGTCCTTCAATTCCTGAATGGTGCGGTAAAGCAAATTCGCCACTGCGGGCCGCGAGATTCCCATGACCTGTGCAATGGCTTCATTGTCCATGTTTTCGAAAAAACGAAGGTATATCACCTCCTGCTGGCGGCGGGTGAGCAGGTTGATCTGCTGGTTGAGGCTTTTGAGCGCGGCCTCATTGGTTTCAATGGCGATGATATGTTCCTCGATGGAAGCATCGCCCGTCGTCTCGGCCGAGAAATCAAGTTCTTCGCCTTCGTTGACCCACTGCAGCCGCTGACTTTCACGGTAGATCTTGCGGCGTAGCGATTTGAGCAGGTAAAATTTGACAAACGCAGTGTCTCCTATCGTTTCGCGCTTGGCCCAGAGTTCCATAAATAGGTCCTGGATGCAGTCTTTTACAAACTCGCGGTCGCGGGAGAATTTACTGCCGTAGCTGAAAAGACTCTTGTAATAATGCTTTGCAATTTTCCCGAACGCTTCGTCATCCCCCGCACGAAACGACTTCCACAAGTCGGCGTCATCAGCATTGTTTTCGGGATTGGATTGCATTCAGGAGAGCTACGTCAATGTAAAATCGGGAATGCAATCCTACGCCTTTTTATATAATTAAACAATTTTATTTTTGGAGGAATAAGAGAATACCAATACAGATGTTCTTATCCCTATTTAGTGTTTGCAGGCCCCTGCCCGATCCGTATTGCACCATTGCATGCGCTGGACTGACCGGACAGAGGCCCGCGAATAATTTGTCACACAGGACGTTTGCAGCCGGAATTTCTACTGTTTTGGATACGACGGGTGGCTTTTCACTTTCGCAATCTGGCGCAAATGCCGGTCGACATGCCCCCATTGGTAAATCAGTACCTGATGCAAATTGCGTGGTTCAGGCGTACCGGTGAGTTCAAAAATGGCCCGCATATCGGCCTCGGTACTTCGCAGGAACGCCAGGTTTTGTTCTCTGCCGCGCAGGAAAAAGGCCAGATTATCCTTTCCTTTGATAAAACCCATCGGAACTGCAATTTCGGAAGATTTGTGCGCGGCCGGCTCCATAATAAATTCATGATAATAGCTGTCGGGCCGGGTTGTTTTCAGCAATTCCGGTTGTGGCTTGTTACGTGAACCGATGCTGATCTCCCTCGACCAGATAATCTCCCAGAGCGCCAGATGTTCCACAATTTCCGCAATGGACCACCGGTCGGCCGACTCGCGGAACGCCCATTGCTCGGGTGTAAGGTTTTCCGTTTCTTTTACGACCGCATCGCGCGTGCGTATAAACTGGTCAATGGTCTGCTGTTTGTCAGCAGCGGTCCAGAGCTTTTCCTGACTGTAACACTGCATCGCAGCACAAAACCAAATCAATGTACAAAGTGTGGTAATTTTCATAGCTTTTTTGTTTTTTTAAACCCGTAGCAACCGCTGTTGGCATCAACCACCTCCACCGTTTGTCCGGAATACCATTACAATCCTACCACCTTTTTGATGTAAACAAGCCATCTCATTTATTCAACGGGGAAACAAATGAGCATTCGTAGCTGCACGTCGTTCCCGGCAACGGCATTACTCGCAGTGAAGAAGATAATTGGCAAAATTCCCTGAATTGCCGGACAGTCAATCGGCTTCGTAAACGAATGGAACCAGTATCAAGAAATCAGGGCTTAACCATTACATATATCCGACATCCCCATGAAAATTCCGGTTTCACTCCAATCACATGCTCCACAGTGTTGCATTTTAACCCTGTCTTGTATACTGCTGGTACTGGTCAATGGCTTTTCATTTGCCCAAACAGCTTCCAATCAAAAGTCCCTTCGAGATTTTTCGAAGGAAATAAAGGGCCGGTTCATTCTGGACGGTGCTCAATGCGCGGGTTTTGAATTTACCGAAACAAAAGAGTTCGTGTGGCGCAATGAGTCCGCGTGCATCTATCCTGACACGTTTCTGCTGCATTGGGTGGATTACAAGTCATTCATAGCCAAAGAAAAGAAGCCATCCTCCGGTAAAATTAACGGCTCTCCCCAAACCTGGTTTTACACCATTAAAGCATTCGACGGCAAACAACTCACGGTCAGCGAACTCTGGACAGGCTGGGGACCTTTCAAAACCGAAACTCAGAAGTTCCTCAAATCTGCAAAATGAGTACAGGATCTACCTTCTTCTTACAACCCGGTTGACTCTCAGCGTGCTTCCGCATGGGTATACTCCACAGGAAGTATTCTGCGGATCGTTGGCGTGTCCAGCAACAGTTGTAACCGCTCGGCTTGCGGGTAAGGTATCTCGAATTGTGGCTGATCGAGCGCCCCCGGATCGTTCGTTTGCAGGTACCGTCGCACATTCTGCTCCTGTTTGAGCGAGAGCCCGTAAGCCCGCCTGGTGTAAAGAAGGTCTTCGCGATAACGTGTGATGTGCGCCATGATAAATACCACAAAAAACAATCCGCCTGCCCAGACCCGGCGGTCCCTGCCCCATTGTTCGGCAAAGCGCACAGCAAACCAGGCATTACCGATCAATCCCGGAGTTAATAGTTCAGAATACCGCGAAGCCATGCCGTCAAGGTTCTGCCCGCGTCCATACGCAATCGCTACGCCCTGCGCGAGCGACCACATCACGCAGCCAGCCATAAACAGATCCGCAGCAGCGAGCCGGCGGCTTCGCAACAGCCAGGGCACCACGACCAGCGCAGGCGTCCATAACGCAACAGCCGCCGGCCAGCTCGCGCCCTCAACCGGCCAGGCAAGGATATACTGCAGAGCGTTAACCAGGTCCGAAAGATTTTGGGCACGGAATACGCGGTTAGCTTCTATCTGTGGTATAATCAGGTATCCCGCCACCGCAGTTGTTACAAGTATGACCAGCATGACTCCATGCCTTAAACTGATTTTCCTGCGCATGGCCGCATGCAACACATACACCCCCATGGTCGCGAGTGGGGTGAGCAAGCCCGAAGCCATAGTGAGCACCGCCAGTACTCCTAACGCCAGCACCCCTCCCATAGCCGCAGGGCTATCAGGATATAAGGCAGCCAGGATCAATGCGAGAAAAGTAAAAATAATCAGGAAGTAAAATTGGCTTTGAAAACCCACCAGCAGGTTTTCATAGGAAAACGGCAACCCAAACTGGGCGACAACCACTATTAGGGTGAGCCAGCGAAGAGCGGTAAGCGCACCCTGTCGCATCAGGAATCCCAACAGGATCAACGGTATGCAAACCGCGACGGCTATATTCACCCGGGCTTCGATGAGGTTATCCCAGACGCCCGTGATACTGAAAATCAGCAGGGACAGCAAACGCGTGGGGAAGATGCGGTGCTCGTTGTGGGTCTGCCACAAGATCTCTGTCTGAAACCGGCCTTCGATCCACGGACGCAGCAGAAGATCACCTTCGGCGTCCCATTGGTCCCAAAAAGGCAGCCGGACCGCAAAAGTTTCAACAAAATAAAGACGCATGGCCGCTATGACCAGCAATGTAAGCAGTAAAACTAGGATCCGTTTCTGTGACATATACTTCAAAAGCATTCTTAACACTGCAAATTGCGCCAGTTTTACAAAATCTCGTACCGGTTTAGCAAAATTCAGTCATAAGATATATTTTTGTGCCAATCAACACAAAAATAAAGATGAAGTTACGGGGACGTCCGGCTATTTACGATAATACCGAAATTCTGACCAGGGCTCAGCGGGTGTTCTGGAACAAAGGCTTCACCGCCTCGTCGCTGGACGATGTGCTGGAAGCAATGGGAATTGGCAGCGGCAGCTTCTACAATGCTTTCAAAGGTGGTAAAAAAGAACTGTTCAGTAAGGCAATCGATCAGCGGCGCGAAGCATTTGAGGCCTTTTACCAGGAACTGCGCCAAAGCGAGAACCCCATCGACCTGATCCGGAACTTCTTCCACTCCATCGCGTTCGACGACCGCGCTACCCATTTGCAGGGTTGCATCATCGTGAATACAGTAGTGGAAATGGCCAACCTCGACGAAGACTTGGAACAACAGGCCGTAACGATCCTCAAAGACGTGGAGCAGATGTTTACCTGGGCCATTGCAAAGGCACAACAGGATGGCAAAATGCAGAATCAAACCGAAGCAGCCATCCTGGGCAGGTACCTGATCACATTCTGGAGCGGCCTGAATATTATCCGCAGAATGTACCCCGATCACGAGGTACTCGCCCAACAGATCGAAATGCAATTGAGCGTACTCAGCTAATTTTTTTCCTCATTTTTGTGTTAAACAACACAAAAATATTGCATTTTATAATTTGTTCATTCACAATATATTAAACCAATAAATATGAATTTACAACTGACTTCAAAGACGGCTTTTATCAGCGGATCTACACAAGGGATCGGATATGCTATAGCCAGGCAGCTACTGGCGGAGGGAGCAAAGGTGATTGTCAATGGCCGTTCGCAGGAGAAGGTAGACCGGGCTATCAGTACCTTGCAGGCAGAATTTCCGGGCGAGGCGGTATCCGGGATCGCAGCAGATCTGGAAAACACGCAGGATATCGACCGCCTGACCCGATCACTTCCGGAAATCGATATCCTCATCAACAATGCCGGCATATTTGAACTCAAACCCTTTTTCGATATACCTGACGATGAATGGACGCGTTTCTTCCAGGTCAATGTCATGAGCGGCGTGCGGCTTTCACGGGCGCTCATGCCTGGGATGCTGGAAAGGAACTGGGGACGCGTCGTCTTTATCAGTAGCGAATCGGCAATCGATGTCCCGGGCGATATGATCCACTACGGAATGACGAAAACGGCCATGTTATCCGTCAGCCGCGGTCTGTCACAACTCACAAAAGGAACACAGGTCACCGTGAACACGATCCTCGGCGGCCCCACCTATTCCGACGGCGTCGCCGGGACTATCGAAGCCATTGCCCGTCAGCAAAACATCCCGGCGGAACAACTTAAAACACACATCATGAGCTCCACCAATCCCAATTCATTGCTCGGAAGGTTCATCGAAAGCGACGAGATTGCCAGCCTGGCTACCTATCTGTGCAGCCCGCTGGCAATCGCAACCAACGGTGCATCGCTGCGCGCAGACGGCGGTGTGCTGAACAGCATCTGAACGCTCGTCTCACGTCTGGTTTCTTTTCAGGGCCTGCATAAACTGCAAAGGGGATTTGCCGTATTCCTTTTTGAATACCCGGGAAAAATTCGAGCTGCTTTGCAGGCCCACACGGTCCACCACCTGGTTGAGCGGAATGCCCTCGTGCGTCATGATCTGTATCGCTTTTTTCAGGCGGATCGTCCGGATAAAATCGGCTACCGACTGCCCGGTAATGCTTTTGATCTTCTGGTACAGCTTTGTCCGGCTGGTGTACAGGTGTTTGCAAAGGAAATCGACATCCAGGTCCGGGTCTTCCATATTGGCTTCGATCAATTCCAGCAGTGCCTGGAAAAATTCCTTGTCCTTACCCGAATGCACCAGGTCGGTGGCTTGGGAAAGATAGTTGTTGGTGAACCGCTGGCGCAGCTTTTCGCTTTGCTCGAAAATGTTATGGACTGTCAGCAGCAGCAGATCAATGCTCAGCGGCTTCGCGAAATAGAAATCGGCTCCGGACTCCATTCCTTCGATCTTGCTCGCCAGCGCATCTTTTGCCGAAAGGATAATAAAAGGAATGTGACTGGTTTCAAAACGCTCTTTTACCTGCCTGCAAAGCGCAATGCCGCTCATTCCCGGCATCATGACGTCGCTGATAATCAGGTCCGGCATTTTCTCAGCGGCAATCTCAAGTGCGGTTTCTCCATTGGCCGCCTCGTAGATCAGATATTGTTTGTCGAATGTTTGTTTCAAAAACGCGCGCAGCTCACTGTTATCCTCCACCAGCAGGATGCGCTTCCGGGTAGCCGGAGTCGTTTCCTGCTCACCGGTCGAAGGATCTGTAAGCGGGATCAGGATCGAATGGTCGGTCGCTTCCAGTCGGACACCAGACTCCTGCCGCGACGGCGCTCGCTCGTTTTCCGCCCAGTTCTCTTCGCCCAGCGGAACGCCGATGATGATCTCCGTACCCTTATAATGTTCACTGTACACGTAGATATCGCCTTTATGCAGCCTCGTGAGGCTTTTGACAAGCGCCAATCCTACTCCTGATCCGAGGTGATCACGGCTGATACGGTAATAGCGGTCGAAAATCCGCGTAATGGTGTCTCCCGAGATACCGATCCCCGTGTCGGCCACACGGAAGTACAGGTACCGGTTCGCCCGGTGCTCTTCGTTGAGCAACCTGAACCCCGTTTCAAATGACGGTTTGAACTGCCCCATATCCGTGAATACTTCCAGCGTGATCTCGCCGCCATCCTGTGTATATTTAAAAGAATTATTGAGGAGATTCAGAAGGATCTTTTCAAGCACCTGGATATCGAACAGGCCCGTCAGCGGCCAGCGGCCATCCCCCTGGGTACGGTCAATAACCGTCAATGCAATATGCTTGCTCTGTGCAACACTTTGAAACTCTGTCGCCAATTCTTCACAAAACTGACTGATCACCAATGGCTGCACCTGCAAGCGGATCAGGCTGTCGGATACCTTTTTGAAGTTCATGAGCTCACTGATGAGGTTGATGAGCCTCCGTGCATTCCTCAGCATCAGCTGGTATGAATGGTCGAGTACCGGGTTTCTGTTGTGGCTGATCAGGTTTTCCAGCGGTCCCAGGATCAATGACAGCGGCGTTCGGAACTCGTGTGAGACATTGGTAAAAAACAGCAGCTGCTGCTGGTAAAGCTCCTCCCGCTGCCGGTGCATTTCCTCCCGTTTCTGCTCAGCCACCGCCCGTACATCGATCTCCCTTTTCAACCGGTACCACCGGGCCTGGTAAATGTAGACGCCCGCCAGCGCCAATATGAACAGCAGCACGTAGATCACCCGTGCCAGCAGCGAGCTCCACCAGGGCGGGGTAATGACAATGTCCGTCTGAGCCGCTCCTTTTCCCCAGATCCCGTCGCTATTGGTCGCCTCCACCACAAACCGGTAGTCGCCATAGTCGAGGTTGCTGTATGCGGCGGTGGGACTATTACCGTCCGTGAATTTCCATTCCTCGTCGAAGCCGATGAGTTTGTAGCGATAACGGCATTTCGTCGGATTTGCGAAATGCATGGCGGAGAAGCTGATCACAAAATTGTTTTGCAGGTGGTTGAGCCGCAATGCGCTGCCATAACCCGGCGCTTGTCCGATGTTTGTCTTCCCATTGTCATAGCTGGGGCGGCGGCTGTTGATCAGAATATCGGTCAGTTCTGGACGGGCTCCGATCGTATTGGACCGGATTTGCTCCGGGTAAAAGTAATTGAGTCCATTGATCCCCCCGAAATACAACCTGCCTCCCGCCCCCTTGAACGACACCCGTATCTTGAAGCTGTTTCCCTGCAATCCGTCATGTTTATCATAACGGGTGATTCTGCCGGTCACTGGATCGAGGCATTGCAAGCCATCCCCGCCCAGCCATACGTTGCCCGCGCGATCCAGTTCGATGCTTTCGACATCATTAAAAACGCCTTGCTTCTCCCCAAAATGCCTGATGGTGTGCGTATGGTTTCGCTCTTGAAGTGTGAGCAGGTTCAATGCACCGCCAATGGTCCCGATCCAATAGGTACTGTCATTCTGTTTAGCGATGGCAGAAGTATAATCAGAAGTCAGTGCATTGGGTGCCGAAGACGCCCGGTACCGGATCATCTTCCCGATATTCCCCTCTTTGTCCACCGTAATGCGCTTCAAACCATGCCTGCTCGACACCAGCAACTCCGGTTTGTCCGGTTCCGCGAACAGGAAATGCCCCTCCGGAAACTCCCGCACCCGGTACCGCCCCGTCGTATCCTTCCAGATGACCCCGAAAGTTTCCAGGTTACCGAACCAGATGTTGCCATAATGGTCCTTCACCAACGCCCCCACCGAGTACTTCGGGAATTGCTCCGAGCCCGGTGGCTTCCGCAGGGCTTTCCGGTCGGGCGACAGGATCTCGATGCCAGAAGCGCCCCCGATCCATAATTGCCGGCCATTATCCAATGCAAGTGCCATCACCACATCACTTTTAAGGCGTACTGCCGTGCGGGTCGTGTAAAAGCGGTAAGTCCGGGATCGCATATCATACCGGTTCAGCCCATTGGCATTGGTGCCGATCCAGAGATCGTTCCCGTCTTCGAGTACCGACCGTATATTACTGCCTGTCAGGGAAGCCGGATTGCCCGGATCGCTCCGCATGGTGTAAAACAACTTCTGGTTCAGATCGCAGTAATTGATGCCGCCGCCCGAGGTGCCCGCCCAGAGGCAATCCGACCGGTCGATGTAAATGCGACTGACCACACTGGCATTAAGGCTGCTGCGGGTGCCCTGGTGATCGATCCGTTGTACAAAACTCAGATTACGGTCCAGGCGGATCAAGGCCGAGCCCGTATTCAGCCAGTAATCCGATCCCCTGCTGACGGTAATGTCTTCGATCTTACTGCATTCGGAACACGCAAAGCGTTTGGTCACGCGCCACGCCGGCGCATTTTCCGCGCGGAACAATTCGCGGTCATTAGCGACCAGCAGTTTATTGTTTTTGTCAAAAAATACCCGCCGTATTGCGCCTTCGGGCAGTCCCTCAACCGGTACACGCAGGAATCTGCGCTGTGCATCGAGCTTCCACAGCCCCGTGCTCGTCGCGAAGTGCATTACGCCGTGTTGATCGGGCTGAATGTCGAAAAAGCGGATCCCCGGGGGCGGGGTCCAGTGGAGTTCTGTCAGAAAGCGGCCATTCACACGGAATAGCTTCACTTTGTAATCGGCATAACCAAACAGGAGGTCCCTCTCGGCCCTGAACATTTTCCACAACACCGGACTCTCACCGGTTTCCTTTACGCTGAGATCGGTATAATGCTCAGTTTTAGGGTCGAAGTACTGAAGACCATCCTCGGTGCTGAGCCAGATCCTGCCGTCGCGGTCGGGAAAGAGCCGGATGATCCGGTTTTTGAACGCATTATGGAGCGGGACGTTGCTGTTGTAGAACTTCCGGACCGTGTAGCCGTCGTACCGGTCAAGCCCGAAATTGGTGGCCACCCAGATATAGCCCTTTGAATCCTGCACCACGTC
Source organism: Dyadobacter ginsengisoli DSM 21015 (assembly GCF_059568735.1). Taxonomy (NCBI): domain Bacteria; kingdom Pseudomonadati; phylum Bacteroidota; class Cytophagia; order Cytophagales; family Spirosomataceae; genus Dyadobacter; species Dyadobacter ginsengisoli. Next base: position 489,551 of record NZ_JCANTY010000001.1, on the reverse strand, counting down.
GTTGGCATCGGTATGCGACAGCCCCTCGTCGACCGTCAGATAATTGAATTTAAATGGAAATGGCTGCGCTGAAACGCTACCGGTGACGAGCAGTAAGCAGCGGAGCAAAAGACTGGTCCTGATTAAAAACAAACATTTCCTTCTCATGGCCGGGAACGTTCTGAATAAGGCGGGTTACCCCGCAAAAGGGTTTACTTCGGACTTCAAACTTACTGATTAAATACAATTACCCATGAGTTCTGTGCAGGTTCCGTCCGTGTCGATACGCAAAAATGGCTTTATTTGCAGCATGGCTATCCCGTACATTTTTTGTTTACCCAATACCAAAACGCAATGAACCGAAACGCATTTATGAAGAATGCCGCCCTGATCGGCACAGGGTTGATGGTTGGCAAGCTGCCCGCCTTTTCCATGCCGGATTTTCCGACCGTCCGGGTTGCGCCCGATCAACGGAAATTCACCAGCAAGGCCATCGAGGATGCCATCGCTGAATTTCAGCTGAAAGTAAAGGACAAAGAGCTCGGGTGGCTGTTTGGCAACTGTTTCCCTAACACCCTCGACACCACCGTCACCTACAACGGTAGCGGCGCCCGCCCGGATACCTATGTGATTACGGGCGATATCGACGCCATGTGGCTGCGCGACAGTACTGCACAGGTTTGGCCGTACCTCCATTTCATCCAAAAAGACAAGGAACTGCAAAAGTTGATCGCGGGTGTGATCAACCGTCAGTCGGCCTGCATCCTGCGCGACCCGTACGCGAATGCGTTTTACGATGATCCAGCCAAAACCGGGGAATGGAAAGACGACGACACCGACATGAAACCAGGTTTGCACGAGCGCAAATGGGAGATCGACTCGCTTTGCTATCCCATCCGTCTCGCACACCGCTACTGGCAGCTCACCGGCGATACTTCGCCCTTCGATGCGGACTGGAAAAAGGCGGTGCTGCTCACTTTGAAAACGTTCCGGGAGCAGCAACGGAAGGAGAGCGACGGACCGTACCGGTTCCAGCGCAAAACCGCCTGGGCTACCGACGGCGTACCTATGAATGGTTACGGCTACCCGGTAAAACCCGTCGGATTGATCTGCTCCGCATTCCGCCCGAGCGACGACGCTACCATTTACTCGTTCCTGATCCCCTCGAATTTCTTTGCAGTAACCAGCCTGCGCCAGGCAGCAACCATGCTCGGAAAGATCACGCAGGACAAAGCGGCGGCGGGCGAACTGACTGCGCTCGCCAACGAAGTAGATAAGGCATTGAAACAGCACGCGGTGATCAATCACCCGCAATACGGCCGCGTGTACGCCTACGAGGTCAATGGTTTCGGAAGCTACAACCTCATGGACGACGCCAATGTACCGAGCCTGCTGGGCCTGCCCTACCTCGATGCCATGCCCATTGCCGATCCGGTGTACCAAAACACCCGCAAAATGTTGCTTTCGACCAATAACCCATTCTTTTTCAAGGGAAAGGCTGGCGAAGGAATCGGCGGACCGCACGTGGGAATCGACATGATCTGGCCGCTGAGTATTATCATCCGCGGGATTACCAGCAAGGATGATCAGGAGATCAGGCAATGCGTGCAGATGCTCAAAAAGAACCACGGCGGCACGGGTTTCATGCACGAGTCGTTTCACAAGGACGATCCCAAGAAGTTTACCCGCGCGTGGTTTGCCTGGGCAAATACGCTTTTCGGTGAGTTTCTGTGGGAAACCTACCAGCGCAAGCCGCATTTGCTGGCGTGAGAAACCGCTTATGCCGGAAATGAACGATGTGTCAAGAAATGTGGATGATCTGGCAAACAGCTCATAGATCAAAACAGGTTATTTGCATTCGTCAGATAACCTGTTTTAATCAAATGGATCCGCTGAAAACAATACCGATTCTAGGTAAGAACCCGCTAGGACATGCTAAAATTCTTCCACAAAAAACGCTTACAAAACTGCATTTCAAAAGACTTTACCTGGCCATCCGGCAAAGCTCTCCCTGGAAGGCTACGCTCGTCATGGACCTGACCACCAATCCTAATGCCAAAGATCCGGAAACACTCAACGATTTCAGTGCCTACCTGGCAGCTAAGGAGAAGCTTTCTGAAATGCTGATCAACAGTAAGAATGCCTTCGGCCATCTGCAGGCCCGCTGGATCTCCGAGCTCGGCCACCAGCCCGACCGCCTGCGTATCATCTATGGCAAGGACCAGGATTTTATGGAATACAACATCAAACTTACCCTTCTGGAAAGGGAAAAAGTGATGATACACGTCAGATAGCATGTAGCGTCCGGCCCGCATTTCCGCCGGCCGGGCGCCTTTGTACGTATTCATGGCTAATGAATGACTCCGAGCTGTTTCATCATCGTCAGCTCGTCGGTTACCCGCCAATGTTCGGCGATTTTCCCGTTCACGATTTGTTCGATGTTGATCTGGTTCACGTTCACGCGCTTGCCCGTAGGAGGTATTCCAAACAGCGTCCCGGTATGGGTACCGGTCATGACCACCCTGGCCACCACCCGGTCGTGGGTTATGATCAGGTCGACAATCTCGTAATGCAGGTCAGGGAAGCCCGCACGTATCCCCTCCACGATCGGTTTCAATCCCCCCGGACCACGCGGCGGATCGGGTGTGGACGGGGTATGGTTGATATAGTCGCTGGTCAGCAACGCATCGAGCACATCCACACGCCCCTTGTTCCAAACCTCATTGAAATAAGTTTCCACGATTTTCCTGTTCCGGCCCTCTGCATTGCCCTGTCCGATGCAAAACGCGGGCAGCAGTGCCAGGAATGCGCCGGCAAACCACATTTTGATCATTTCACCGCAGATAAACGGTGATGAATACTTTGATCGAGCGAGAATTTACCGCTGCCTCCGGTCAAAACGGTCAGCGATAGGCCGATCACCAGCAGGTGGTATTCGTAGCCTTCTCCCTGCTGGTTGCCGAACCAGTTGATGAAGAAACCGTGCTCTGCATGACCGCCCACAAAGATGATCCCCACGAAGAGTCCGATCACTGCCACTGCCCAGAGCCGCGACGCCAAACCGGCGATCAGCGCAATCGAGCCCAGAAATTCGATCAGGATCACGAGCAGGGCGATCAGCCAGGGAAGTTGGAGGGTCTGTGTAAAAAATGCCATTTCACCGCTAAATCCGGGGCCACCGAACCAGCCCAGTACTTTCTGGGCACCATGCGGGAAGAGGATGAGCCCCACGGTAAGCCGTGCGATCAGGCCCGTCCAATCATTATCAGTACTAAAAATCCTGTTTTTCATTTGCTTGACTGTCTTAAAAATAACAGTGCAAAGGACCGGAACCCGAAAGGCAAAAAAATTAAAGTAGTTGAAGAAATCAGCCCTTCCGTAATTTATTCCGGAGCATGCTCAGAAAAACGGGCGTAATGCCCAGGTATGCGGCCACCTGTTTCAGCGGAATGCGTTTTTCAAAGGCTGGATATTTGCGGTTGAAGGCCAGATAGCGTTCTTCGGCGCTCATGGAGAGGTTCTGATCGATGCGTTCGAGGTGGGCAATGAATGCATTCTGAAGGATGAGCCTGAAAAACCGCTCAAATTTGGGAACCCGCTCATACAGTTCATCCAGGTCCGGTTTCGTTATCTGCACAAGCGTCGTGTCTTCCAGCGCTTCAATATAATAGTTGCTCTCCCGGCCTGTCAGAAAGCTGAGCAGATCGCCCACCCACCATCCTTCGATCCCGAACATCAGAATATGCTCGGATCCGCCGGGATCCAGCGAATACTCTTTTAAACAGCCTTTGAGAATGAAGTTCTCGGCCCGGCAAACCTCACCCGGCCGAAGCAGAAAGTCCTTTTTTTTAAGACGCCGGACATTGAAAAGCGAACGGGTCAGCTCCGTTTCCCGCTCATCGAGCTGAATATGACGTCCGATGCTGTCGAATAGCAAACTGGTATCCATAAAGTCGTGGTGCAGGAAAAGCCCGCTGTCGGTTGATATCGGCTACAATATAACACGACAGCGGATGTACGCCAACACGCGACCCGGTTACAATTGCCCGGTGACCGTCACAACACTACGCCCCTTCACAGCAACGCGGCCATGGGCCCCCAGCAGCTTCACAGGCGCCAGGTCGTGTTCTGCCGAAGTTTCATAGACTCCGGTTATGGATAGCGCCTTGCCGGAGTGAACCGACAGGTCAATTTCATGCGCTTCATTACCAGTATTTACAATTACCGTAACGAGCTCATTACTGACGTTCCGGTAAGCCGAAACCAGCAGATCATCGGTGCCCAGGCTGTTCGCCGCGTCCACGCGCACCGCGCCCGGACGAACGAAACGGCTGAAATTACCCATTGCCCAGAGCATTTTCGAAGATTGGAAATTACCGTCCGTTTTGTTCTTGTCGATATACACCAGGCCATCCTTGTAATCATAGGGCGAGACCGAGATCCACCAGTGCCAGGCCGACGCATTGGCATGGACGAGGTCGCTGTGGATCACTTTGGCAATGTATAAGCCGGAATTAATGCCCAGGTCACGCCCCTCACCCTTGATTTCTCCATCATTATCTCCCAGCACGCAATACTCCGACATCCAATATTCCAGACCCGGCACCGCTGCCAATCCGGCTGCCAGCTGTTTCCGTTTCAGGACGGCATCCTTATACGGGGAAGTCGTGAAATAGCTGTGTCCAGAAATGGCTCGCACTACATTGGGAAGATCACCCACGTAATCGGCGCTGCTTTTATCAAAGAATCCGGTGATCTGGCTGCTTCTTCCGGGCCGGTTGTGTTCGGAATACAAATACTCGATCTGACCTGCCTCCGCAATGTTGATTTGGGTGGAGAGGTTCTTTTTCAAAAGCGACATGCTGAGCGATTTGGTAATGGCGGCGATCTGGTTGTTAAAAAACGGTGTTCCCTCCTGCCCTCCGTCACTCCAGTCCCATTGCGGTTCGTTCACCGGGCTCACATACTGAAAGGTAATGCCTGTTTTCTTCCGCACGCCTTCCATGATATCGGCCAGGTAATCGGTGAATTTCCCGAACTGTTCCGGAACCAGATTCGGCTGGACATTGGTCGCAAAGCCCTTTCCATTCGCCGTAAACTGCACCGGCGGCGTATTCGGAAACAGCAGAAATTGATTCACGCCCCGCTCCTTTGCCGCATTCAGGAACCAGAGCTGCCCACCCTGTTTGTTCCAGTCATAGCCGCCATCGCTGGCGAAAAACGACTCAGCCCGCCGCCATTCGTCGCGGATTCCGCTGGCATCCCCCTGCTCGGCAGTTCCCCCGCCCGCATTGAACCTCCAGAGCGACAGTCCGATACCTTTCACCCGCCCGTCAGCCAGCGTGTCGCGACTGAACAGCAGGTCGGCAATGGCGTTTTTCTTCGCGGCGGGCCAATTGCCCACAAACTGGCATGCCCAGGCATCGGACCCGCCGAAATGCCGGATCGTCTGATAGGTTTTGGAGGGGTCGATGGTGATCGTGACAGCGTCGGCCGGGCCGGCGGATTCCGCTCCGTGGCAGCTAACAATGCCGCCAATGAGCAGCCCCAGGGAAATCAGTCCCGGAAATGGATTTTGAAAGAATTCCATGAATCGATGAGATCGGATATAAAAAAACAGCTCCCGGCGATGGTATGCCGGGAGCGTAGGTTTGGATCAATAGCCCGGGTTCTGTTCGAGCTGGTTATTCGAGGCCTGGATCTCCGTCCGCGGGATCGGCAGCCAGTATTGCTTATCCGTGAAGGCCCGGCCGGTGAGAGCTTCCTTCCTGGTGTAAGTCAATGCGGCACCGCTTTTGCCGATCTCGATACCATAAGCCGGTACGTTTTCGGTCACGTTCGCGATTTTCCAACGGCGTACATCGTAGAAACGGTGTTCCTCAAATGCCAGCTCGACGCGTCGCTCGTTACGGATACGCTCGCGCATCTGGGCCTGTGTGAGGCCTGTGGGTAATGCGGGCATGGCAACACCGGTACGCTGGCGGATCGCGTTTACGGCCGCATACACGGTCGCGTCAGGACCTGCGGCCTCGTTCTGCGCTTCGGCATAGTTCAGCAGGATCTCCGCATAGCGGAAGTATATCCAGGTTTGGGTACCGGCAACGTCCCAGGGGTTGTCGATGGGCAGGTTATCATTCATGAATTTCCGGAGATAATAACCTGTTTTCGATGTGTTCCAGTTGGATGGACCATCTTTGCTATCCTTTCCACCCGGGGTGAAAGTCTCGATCGTACTCGACCGGTAGGATGCTCCATTGTAAAGGATCGTCGCGTAGAAACGGGGATCACGGTTTTTATAAGGTTCCTTTGGATTGTAGCTCGTGTTGGCATCGGTAATTTTCGTTCCATCCATCATCTCATAATCGTCCACAAGGTTCTGGACAGGCACATTACCACCCCATGCATTGTAACTGTTCGGGCCATTCGATATCTCAAGGCATACGTGGCGCGCGCCGATAGCGTAGAGTCTTCCGAAAATGATCTCGGCATTATCCGTCGTTGTGAACAGGTTGCCGTAGCCGCCGGTATAAAGGGTGTATTTGTTCAAATCCATCACCGCCTTAGCCGCTGCCGCTGCCTGCTGCCAGGTAGCGGCGTTATATAATGGGCTTGCACCGTAGAGCAGAAGCCGGGACTTCAACGCCAGGGCAGCTCCCTTGGTCGCCCGGCCGAGTTTCCATACGGTATTGTCATTGGACGCCGGAAGTAATGCTGTCGCTTCGTCAAGCTGCGCGACCGCATAGTCGATACCCGCTTTGATATCCGATCTTGCAAACAATTCCGGGCTGGTGAGGTCGTCTTCTACGCCATACACTTTGTCGCCCAGTAACACGACCTTGCCATAGTTACGGATCAGGTCATGGTAGCGAAACGCGCGTATAAACTGTAATTCCCCTTTCAAACGGCTCCTTAGCCCGGCGCTCATCGGTACCTTGTCGATGTTGGCCAGGGCATAATTGATCTCCCGGATGCTGCGGTAGCTGCGTCCCCAGAAGGTGCCTGCGATCCCGGTGTTTTCCGGGGCGATCTGCCCGCGCTGGATGAGCCAGGTATTATCGTCGTTGTTGTAAATGGATTCATCGGTTACCGACGACCACAGCGCATACTCGAAACCACGCCCGAAGCCTGGCAATGTACCTTCCGCTTCCTTTTCGGTGAGCCTGGTGCCCATGTAGCGGTTGGTAACGTAGGCTTCAAACAACACGGAGTCGGAAAGAATGGAGGCATCGGAAACACGGTCGGTCGGGACAACGTCCAGGAAATCCTGCTGGCAGGCAAACACCGTCACGAGCATGGCTGCAGCCAGGGATGGTAATGTCAAAAACTTTATTCGTTTCATGTCAATCATGATTTGCATTAGAATTTAATGTTGAGGCCCAGGTTCAGAATGCGCTGCTGCGGGTAAAACTGGCCGCTGGTGTTGTTCCCTTCCGGATCGAAGTCTTTCACGCCGGTGATGGTAAACAGGTTGAATGCGCTGGCATAAACCCGCAACGACGAGATCCTGATCTTCGAAAGCGTCTCTTTAGGCAGGGTGTAGCCTACTTCCACATTTTTCAGACGGATGAATGACGCATTGTTCAGCCAAAAGTTGTTCATGTACAAGCCGCCATTGATCGACGACGACGCACGTGTGTCTACCCGCGGGTAGCTTCCGTCGGGGTTGGATGGGCTCCAACGGTTATCAGCCCAGCTGCTGTAAAAGTTACCTACCTGGCCCGACTCCGGCAGCACATACTGGCTTACCATGCCCTGTCCTGCAAAAACCATCGACACATCGAACGCACTGTAACCTGCATTCAGCACCAAACCGTAGGTCAGCAAAGGCACGTTGCCATACTTGCTTCTTACCTGGTCGTCGGCGGTGATCTTGCCATCCCCGTTATAGTCTTCCAGGATCAGATCGCCGGCTTGTGCGCCCTGCACGTGCGGATATTTGTCCAGATCGGCTTGTGTGCGGAAAATCCCAAGGGTGTTGTAGGTCAGATAAGTATACAAGGGTCCGCCCGTCTGCCGCTGGTAATCCAGTGCGCCCGGCGCCTCATCGATGAAAACGATCTTGCTTTTGGCATAGGTCACATTTCCGGAAATATTGTAGCGGAACTTGCCGTTGTGGTTATAGCCCAGGGTCGCTTCAAATCCGCTGTTGTTTACTTTTCCTAGGTTTTCATCCGGTACCAGGGGAGTATTGTCTTTCGTTTTGTAAGGATTCACGATACCCGAGGTGTTGGGGATAGAGGCGTTTCTCGCCGCGAGGATATCCGATCTTTTCTGGTTAAAATAGATCACTTCCACATTGAAGTTTTTCAGGAAAACCGCATTCAAACCGATATCCAGCTTTTTAGAGGTTTCCCACGTAATATTTGGGTTAGCAAGCTTGGTGAGGTCGATCCCCGGCGATATCACCCCCGAACCCAGTACATACTGGTTCACGAACGAATAATTGTTGTAAAACTGGAACTGCCCTACGTTGTCGTTACCCAGTGTACCATACGAAGCCCGGAATTTCAGGTCGTCTATGAAACTTATGCTGTTTTTAAACCAGTCTTCTTCCGAGATCCGGTAACCGGCCGAAACCGAGGGGAAGAATCCGTATTGTTTCCCTTTTGGAAATACCGACGAACCATCTACACGCGCCTGGACTTCCGCCAGGTATTTCTCGTTGAAATTATAAGCAATCCTTCCGATAAAACTCTTACGGGTAAAATTATAACTGCTTCCGGAGTTGTTCTTGTCCGTAGCCGCCGCACCGCCTTGTGAAAGCTCTGGTGTGGAAGCAGTCGGATAGTTGATCCTGCTAGCGTCGAATGTAGATTCATTGCGTTTGTTCTGTTCGTAAGCCACAAATGCATTCACATTGTGCTTACCAAACTGATGCAGATAGTTCAGGCGGATATTCTGGGTAATGTTGGTGATATTTATCTGCTTTTGCGTCAGAGAGGCCTTACCCGCAGAACCACCGGTCACTACGCCGTTATACACATCTTTGGCGCTGTCGTAATTATAAAGCGTGTAAGGTGTGCTGAATGTTTTGGTAAAATTAAAAGACTTGTCAACCGAGTAAAATCCATCCACGGAAAGCCCATCCACGAACGGCAGACTATAACTGGCGCGCAGAATGCCGTTAAATACGGAAGTAGGATTGCTGGAAGTACCGCCCATATTCGTGCCGAGTACCACCGGGTTGCTGTTTTCTACGCCGGTCGAATAGTATCCGTTCGGATATCTGGCAATAACAGTCGGGTACGCCCGGTAAATAGAGCGGAATGTGTTCTCGGCAGAAGAGACCGGGAATTGGCGGTTCTCCTGGCGGCCCGACAGGCCAAGGCTCACTTTGAAATCCTTCGTGATGTTGGCGTCGATATTCGAGCGGAAATTGTACTGCTTGTATTTGGTAGCTCCGTTTTTATACAAACCATCCTGATAGATCGTCCCCAGCGAAACATAGTATTTTACATTGTCGGTACCACCGTTGATGCCCAGGTTATGCTGGTTTTGCAAAGCGAAATTTTTGAGCGTTTCCTTTTGCCAGTTGGTATTAGGGTATTTCAATGGATCTGAACCGTTACGGAACTTCTCGATTTCATCCGCCGTATAATGCTGGTTCATCCCACCCGACGGATTGTTGTAATAGTCGATCTCATTCATGATCGTGGCATATGTAGGCGCATCCGCGAGGTTCGGCAGACGTGTAGGCGACGAGAAGCCCTGGTTGAAGCTGTAAGAGATGACAGGTTTTCCGGTCGTACCGCGCTTGGTAGTAACCAGGATCACCCCATTCGCCGCGCGACTTCCATAAACAGCCGCCGAAGCGTCTTTCAGAATGGAAATACTCTCGATATCGTTCGGGTCGAGGCGTTCGAGCCCGCCGACCTGGCCGGGAATACCGTCTACCACGATCAGCACGTCGCTGTTACCCGTAGACGCAAACCCGCGCACGGTGTAGGTCGACCCGTCGTAACCTGGTTCACCGCCCCGGTTGTTGGCCACAAATCCGGAGAAACGCCCCGCGAGCGAGTTGGAAAGGTTAGGTTGCGGGCTTTTGACAATGTCGGCCCCTTTTACTTCGGAAACCGAGCCGGTCAGTGTTGCTTTCTTCTGGGTACCATAACCCACGACGACGACCTCCTCGAGTGTTTTGTCGTTCACGACCAGTTTCACATCCAACTGCGAACGGTTGCCGATCACGATCTCCTGGTTTATATAACCGATATAGGTAAAAACCAGCGTGCCATTGCCGTCGGGGACATTCAATGAATACTTACCGTCCACGTCGGTAGTCGTACCGGTGGAAGTTCCTTTCAGGATCACGCTGGCTCCGGGCAGGCCTTCCCCGCTTTCGGCAGTGACCGTCCCTTTCACGGTGAATGCATTTTGCGCCATTGCGCAGAAAGACGACAGCGCGAGCAGCAGCGACCAGATGGCCGCACGGAGCGCGGTCCGGAGGGTTCCGCCAGTGGTTTCACCGGATAGCCGACAGCGCACCGGACCTCTGTAAAAAGTTTTTTTCATACAAGCAGAAAAGTTGAATAATTGGATGCAGATCAGTTCATAACAGCGGCGGACAGGGGAGCTGACCACGACAGCCGCAAATCTTGAAATAGTAATAGGCCGCGTTGCCTGTCGCTGATTTTTATAAATTGATCAATCAAAAGTAGGACTATTTCAACCTGCTCAAGGGGGGACATTTTCGCATTAAAAGGGGGGTGAATCCACAAAAAATGCCTGATTTTGTTAGAATCAGGCAGTAAAAACTCTGGAAACTACAATAAATAGCGTCAGTGCGCCGACTTCTTCCTGAAAATATCCTTGTCGATGGTGATGTGCTCGTGGAACGGCTTTCTGAATTTTTTCACATAATCAGAAGGCTTCATCCCGAACAGTTTCTGAAAGTGTTCACGGAAATACCGGATGTCGTTGATCCCAACGCGGAAAGCCGTTTCGCTGATCGTAATGTCGGTCGTAATGAGCAGCTGCGCCGCCTTCCGAAGACGGATGAAACGGATAAAGCTCGCCGTCGACTGCCCCGAAATGGATTTGATCCGGTTATAGAGTGTGGAATGGCTCATTCCGATCTCCGATGCCAGCATTTTGATGTTGAACGCCTCGTCGGTCAGATGGCTTTCCACAATGCGGATACATTCATTCAGAAATTCCTTGTACTCGGCCGAGATCTTGAAATCGCTGGTCTGCAGCGTGATCTCATTGTAGAAATACCGTTGCAGATCGTTACGGTTGCGGAGGATGGACGCCACCCGCGCTACGAGCAGGTCCTTGTCGAAGGGCTTGCTGATGTAATCGTCCGCCCCGCCCTCGATGCCTTTCAACCGGACATCCTGGGAAGTGCTTGCCGTGAGCAGGATCACCGGAATGTGGCTCAGCGCCATGTCCAGTTTCATCTGGCTGCATAGTTCGATGCCCGAAGTACCGCCCATCATGACATCGCTGATGACGATATCCGGCAGATGTCTCCGCACAAGTTCCAGTCCCTCTTCCCCGCTGGCGGCTTCAAACATCTTGTATTTCCCTGAAAAAATGGTTCCCAGATAGCTACGGATCTCCGCATCATCGTCTACGACGAGCATGGTGTGGCTCTCTGCTGCGGGCTCTTTCATATCAAGCAGTTCCGTCTGCCAGTCGGCCAGGGCAGGTGCAGCAAGGGTCATCGCACCGTCCGACAGCTCTTCCAGCAGCACTGAATCGCGCCCTTCCCCGCCCCTATCGTTCGCGACCAGGTCGGGATGGCTTTTCGGCAGCCGTACATAGAAGGTAGTGCCCCGGTTGAGCTCAGATTCATATCTTAATTGACCAAAATGATTTTCGACAAAGGTTTTGGTCAGAAACAGGCCGATCCCGAACCCGCCTTTGGCAGCAAACCGCCGGTCGGCGTATTGATGGAAAACCTTGAAAATATCCTCGCCCGCATCTGCCGGAATGCCCGGCCCCGTGTCGCTGACGACGATTTCTACCTGCTCATCCAGATCCACTATCTGGACTGAAACGGTCCCGCCTTCGGGTGTAAACTTCAATGCATTGGAAATGAGGTTAAAAATCGCGATCTCGATCTTTTCCCAGTCGCACACTACTTCCAGGTCCGCGTCCGGGGCGATCAGTTCGTACCGGATATGCTTTTGTTCTGCCTGGTGCAGAAAACACTGATACACTTCCGTTATGAGCTGCGGCAGGTTATGTACGGCCGGTTTCAGCCGATCGGTCTGCTGGTCGGCCTTCCTGAACAGCAGCAGCTGATCTACCAGGCTGAGCAGCCTTTTCGCATTCCGGTAAATAATATGCATGCTCGCCGTTCCGGGGGTTATCCCGGCAGCCGATGCACCTCCCCCCGCCTCCTGCATCATTTCCCGTATCGGATTGATGATCAGCGTCAGCGGTGTACGGAATTCGTGGGATACATGGGTAAAAAACGAGAGTTTCTTTTCATTGATCTCCTTTTCCTGCCGCGTTTCCAGGTGCGCCAGCTGAACCTCGTATTTCATTTTCTCCTGCCCTAGCTTGTATTGCTGGTAGTAGTAAAGTATCAGTCCAACCGTCAGGGCATACAGCAGATAGGCCCACCAGGTGCGGTACCAGGGCGGCATGACACCGATTGCGAGCGAGGCATGATCCTCAAACCAGATGCCGTCCTGGTTGGCCACCTTGACTTTGAACGTATAATTGCCTGACGGAAGGTAACGGTAGGTGGCCGAGCGCTCATTCTGCACATAGTTCCATTCCTTATCGAGGCCTTCGAGCATGTATGCGTAGCGCGTGAGCTCCGGATAGGCGTAGTTAAGTGCCGTATAGTCGATCGAAAAAACTGGCTGATCGGGTTTCAACACAAACCTTTCCGCATTCCGGAGGTAAGCATAGAGCGAAAAAGCCTCGTTGGGTTCCTTATCCCCTCTTTTTTTCTCCCCAAAAACCCGCAACCCGCTAATCATCACCCTGGGCTGGTAATGCGACGCCTGCACCTGTTTAGGATAGAACAGATTCCAGCCCTCCGTACCGCCGAAACACAAAAACCCTTCCCCGGGATTGTAAAGCGCAGAACCAGGATTAAACTGTCCTCCCTGCAAGCCATGGCCTGTATCAAAATTTTCGATAGATCCCCGCCCTGCGTCGATCCGGGAAAGGCCCTTGTTGGTACTCACCCACACTTTGTCCATGCTTTCAGGCTGGATCGCATTGATTACGTTGCTGGCCAATCCTCTTTTTTCATCAAAGAAACTGACCTTTTTACCATGCGTGTCAAAAAGCAGTAACCCATTTCCTTCCGATCCGATCCAAAGCCGGTCCTGGCTGTCCATATACAGCGAAAAAATGATCCGGTTCGACAGATAGGGCTTTTTCCCTGCCTCATTGAACCAGGAAACGAACTGCATGGTACGCGTATTCAGGTAATTTAGGCCACCGCCGTAGGTCCCGATCCATAAGTTGCCATGCCGGTCTTCGGCAATGGCCCGTACATCGTTGGCAGCGATGGAGCTGTTCGACGGTATAAAGTTCCTGAACCTCCCTGTTTTGATATCCAGCATACTCAGGCCTCCTCCATTCGTTCCCACCCACAGGTTCTTGCGACGGTCCTGGTAAATGACGCGCACATCGTTTCTGCCCAGCGAATGTGGGTCCGCCGGATCGTGGTCATAATTCATAAAACGGTCGGTCGTGGGATCGTACCGAAAAAGCCCTTTGGAATACGTACCAAACCACAACTGGCCGTCCCGGTCGCGGTGGGCGGCGATGACGGCCCCATCCGGCATACCGCCCGGCCCTGCCGATGGTGCATAATGCCGGATAACCTCCCCGCTGCTGGTTGTTTTGTAGATGCCGTCCCCGTCGGTTCCGAGCCACAGGTTTCCGTCGCGGTCCGAACACATCCCATAATAGCGCAAATAACTCTCCGCACGGGAATCAGTGATTTTTTGTTCAAACTTTCTGAATTTCTCAGGAATGCTGCTGATCAGGTAGGCGCCTTCCCCATATGTTCCAAGCCAGACATTGCGGTCCTTATCGATAAAAAGCGACTGAACCGAACGCTGCGTGATGCCTTTATTATCCTTGTCCCGCACTGGTTCAAATACCAGCTTTGCAGGCGGGAGCGAACCGACCTGTGCGAGGTCGAGCCGGTAAAGCCCGCCATCCTGTACACCCACAAGCAAATGCTGCTGATGGTCTTCCAGCAACGAGAGGTAAATGTCGCTGTTGTGGAAGGTGTTGATATGCAAGTCGTAAAACCGGGATTCGTTCCGCTTAAAAAGGATCAATCCCCTGGAAGAAGCGATCCAGACATTGCGCAGATGGTCCTCGTAGATCGCATTGATGCGGGCGGACGGCATATTCCGGAAATCAAGCGGAACCCTGGTCATCCCGCCTTTTTCTCCCCTTTTCCAAACTTCAATCCCGCTATCGCGCGACCCCAGCCAGAGCATGCCTTGCGAATCTTCAAATACATTCAGGATAGAGTTCGTAAACAGGCCCGGGAGCGAACGTTGGTTGTAAAAGGCGAATTGGCGTGTCGCTGTATTGAACGAGGCAAAACCGGAGCCGTTGAGCGCCAGCCAGAGATGATCGCCATACCCCTGGCTGATATCGCTGACGTCATTGCCCGCACCGTCTTTATTACGAAAGGGCTTGTACCGGTTGAATTTTTGCTCATCAGGAACGAACTCCGCGATCCCGTCCCGAGAGGATACCCATAGCGTACCGCTTTTATCGCGGATAATGGATTTGACATAGTTTCCCGGCAAACTGTGCGGATCGCTGTGGTCGAATTTGAAGCTTTTGAATGCGGTGCCGTCGAACCGGCTGACGCCGTCACCGGTAGCGAACCACATGAGCCCGTCGTTGTCCTGTACAATGCCGTTGACGACTCCAAACGAAAGGCCTTCGCGGATAGAGTACCTCAGGACGCGCCCCATGGTATTATCAGCGGCGAATCCCGTCCGGCATGTACAACACATTATTAAAAGCCAGATCAGCGACATTCCCGGGAACCCGCATTTCATCGACCTCTTGGCACCACTTTTTCTCATATGTTTATCCGGAACGGAGCATTCGCTTCCAACCGCTTTCGTCTGAAGCGGAACTTCAAATATAATTCAAAAAAGGCAAGAAACCGGGGCAGACCTGCCGCAGGCTGCGGATGTGCAGGCACCGCCGGAGCACGATCTGTTCCGTTCCCCTGGCAGGAACGGCGCCAGTGTTGCCGCACATGGATTTTCTTTCAGTATGACAGCCCATTAAACTACTTTTGAACAAATATTGAAAGCATAACCCTTAACATGGACCGCAAAACAATACGCATCAAAGACATTGCACTCAAAGCCAAAGTTTCGCCAGGGACCGTCGACCGGGTCATTCATAACCGGGGAAGAGTGGCAGAAAAAGTACGGATACGCATTCAGAAGATCATCGACGAAAGTAACTATGAGCCCAACCTGATGGCCAGGGCGCTCGGGTCCAAAAAGCAATATCGTTTCGCCGCCCTCATCCCCGATCACGAGGTGGACGCTTACTGGCTTGCACCGAAGACCGGCATTGAAAAAGCAGCTGCCGAACTGAAGCAATTCGGTGTTTCCGTGCAGCAGTTCATCTTCAATCCTTACGATGCCGGAGATTTTATCGCAAAAGCAGAAGAGCTAACCGTCACCCGACCCGACGGGGTCTTCCTTTCGCCTATTTTTTACCACGAAACACTCCCGCTCTTTGCCCGGTGGAAAGAAGCATCCATTCCCTTCGTACTTTTCAACACCGAGATCTCCGACCACGGGCCATTGAGCTACATCGGCCAGGATTCGTACCAAAGCGGTAAACTCGTCGGCAAGCTGATGCATTACGGGCAGTCGGAGCCCTGTGCAATCCTGATCGCCCACATCGATGAGAAGATCGATAATGCAGCCCACTTACTTAAAAAAGAAGAAGGGTTGCGTGATTACTTCAGTCAGCACGGCCAGGCCTTCCGGATTGCTACCACCGAGCTGGACAGCTCCGACCCGGAAAGTTTTAATGCAAGGCTCAATGAGGCTATCGACGCGCTCACCGATCTGCGGCACATTTTCGTAACTACTTCCAAGGCGCATCTGGTCGCGGCGGAGCTGGAAAGGAACCAACGCGACGACATCCGTATCATCGGCTATGACCTCGTGCCCGCCAACCTGCATTACCTTGAAAAGGGCAGCATCGGCTTTCTGATCAATCAAAATCCGCAACGGCAGGGCTACCTGGGTATCCGCCAGCTAGCCGATTTCCTGGTATTCCGGAAAACCGTACCCAAACTGAAATTCTTGCCGCTGGACGTAATTACCATCGAAAATCTGCGCTACTATCTGGAAGAAGATGTCAGGACGACGGCGGACGAACTGCTGTGATCTGTCTTTTGCGGCATTTGGAAATACATTTATGTAACCGATAATTGCCATTATGTAAATCAGCGAAATTAAATTTCAATAAAAGTGTGCACGCACACACTTTTATTTGGTAGTTTCGTTTGATGAAACTGACACTACCCTTTCTTCTGATTGCAACCCTGTCGTTCCGCCTTGCTCCCGCACAGGAACTCCCCTATGTTTCCGGCCAAAATTCCTGGAATGCCGATTCGCTCGGAAACTCGCGCGCGGTGATCGATGTAGGGCAAAAGGCCGCTGCGGTAAAAACCGTGATCGACTGGAGGCGACGGGACCACCACACCGATAGTGAGGTGATCGTTGTGGACAGTGCCACGAACCGCCGTATACTGAATGTAAAAACAGGTACAATAAGCCGCGAATCCGGCGAAATCACTTTCGAACCTGTGTCAGGTCCTGGTACCTACTATATTTACTACCTGCCTTTCAAGGTCAATGGCCGCGCCAACTATCCGACCGCCAATTATCTCAAACGGAAAGAAACCGCTTCCCCGGCCTGGCTTGGGGCATTAAAAGGTAACGAACCGGCTGCCAGCGTGCGCCATATCGAAGCTGTCAACGCCATGAACAGCTCCTACCCTATGGAAGTGATCGCCAGGGCGGCGGAAATGAAGGCACTTCTCGCGGCGAATGCTTCACGGAAATACCTGGTGTTCGCCGAAGACCGTATGCACCCGATCCGCATGACCGACGACCTGCCGCAGCGCTGGTTCACCAGAGGTGCCAGCAAGGCATTCAGTGACCAGGCGGCTCCCGGCGAAAATTTCACCTTTCAGATTGGCGTATATCCCATATCGTTAGACTTAAACAATGTGCGCGTCCGTGTTTCAGACCTGCGCAACGGCCCCGCCTCGATCCCTGCGCAGGCGTTCTCCTGCCTGAACACCGACGGCACCGGATGGGACGCCCGTCCCGTTCGGAAGCAGGTTTCGGTTACCAAAAACAAAGTGCAGGCCCTGTGGTGCCTGGCCGACATTCCTATGGCAACACCGGCAGGGATCTATAAGGGAAAGATCTATGTATCAGCAGCCAACGCTCCCGAAACCGTGTTGGATATCACGCTGCAAATCAGCGGTCCGGCACTCACCGACAAGGGCATCGGCGAACCGCAGAAGCAAACCCGCCTCGCCTGGCTCAACTCGACGATGGCGCAGCAGAATGACGTGATCAGTCCGTATATCCCGCTGCAACGGCAAGGGCATGTGATTTCACTGCTGGGAAGAAAATTCACCGTGGGTACCAACGGCCTGCCCGAACGCATTGAAACCTACTTTACACCCGAAATGACGGGCATGTCGGCCAGCCCCAAAAACATATTGCAGGCACCGGTACGGTTTGCAGCCAACGCGAAAGGCGGAGCTACCGAGAAATGGGTTCCGAAAGGACTTCAATACACGGAACAATCTCCCGGCACCATCGCATGGACAGCAACGAGTACATCCGCTCACCTGCGCATGGAAGTCACCGGACGTATAGAATTCGACGGTTTTGTGGCCTATGACGTAAAAATGACGGCTTTGTCGGATGTCTTGCTGGACGACATTTATATGGACATTCCCATGAACGCGGCCTCAGCCCGGTACATGATGGGCCTGAACCTGAAAGGCGGAAAAAGGCCCGCTTCGTATGACTGGAAATGGGATGTAGCTACCAAAAATCAGGATGGGGCCTGGATCGGAGATGTGAACGCGGGACTGAATTTCTCCCTGCGCGATGAGCATTATGTTCGTCCGCTGAACACCAATTTTTACCTGCAAAAACCCCTTCTGCTCCCTACTTCCTGGGGTAACGGCAACAAAGGGGGCATCCGGCTTTCGGAAAAGGATGGCCAGGTGCTCGTACGGAATTACAGCGGCGACCGGGCCATGAAAAAGGGGGAAAGCCTGCATTACAACTTTACATTGCTCATTACCCCATTTCATGCCCTGGACACCGATGCGCAATGGAAAACCAGATTTTACCACCGTTACAACGACCCCGATTCCATTCGGGCCAAGGGTGCCACGATCGTGAACATCCACCACGCGACGCCTATCAATCCCTATATCAATTACCCCTTCATTGAACACCAGGCGATGAAGGAATACATCGACAAAGCGCACCGCGATGGTTTGCAGGTCAAAATCTACAACACCGTCCGCGAGCTATCCAACAGCGCCTATGAAATGTTCCCGTTGCGCAGCCTGGGTCATGAGATCTTCTCTCCCGGCAAAGGATTGGGCTATGCCTGGTTGCAGGAACACTTCGGCGACGATTACATTGCGGCCTGGTATGTGCCTGAAATCAAAGATGCTGCGGTCGTGAACTCGGGCATGAGCCGCTGGCATAACTACTATGTGGAAGGCATGAACTGGCTGACGCAAAAGGTGGGCATCGACGGCATTTATCTTGACGACGTGGCCTTCGACCGTACGACCATGAAACGGGTGAAACGCGTTTTGACGCAAAACAACCACCCCGGATACATTGACCTCCATTCGGCTAACCAGTACAACAAAAACGATGGCTTCAACAACAGCGCGAACCTGTACATGGAGCATTTTCCCTACCTGAACCGCCTCTGGTTTGGAGAATATTTTGATTATGAGCAAAATAGCCCTGACTTTTTTATGACGGAAGTCTCGGGTATTCCCTTCGGGCTGATGGGCGAAATGCTGGAAAACGGCGGGAATCCCTGGCGCGGGCTGATCTACGGAATGACCAACCGCATGCCTTGGAAAGAAGGAAGCGACGCGAGGGCGATCTGGAAGGTGTGGGATGAATTTAACATGCAAGGCAGCCGGATGCTCGGCTACTGGGCGGAAAGCAATCCGGTAACGACGGATCAGCCACAGGTTCTGACTACAAGTTATGTTCAAAACAAGCGTGCCCTGGTCTCCATCGCCAGCTGGGCGGAGCGCGATACAAGCTTTCGCCTGAATATCGACTGGAAAAAACTGGGCATCGACCCCCGGAAGGCACAAATCGTCGCACCGGAGATGATCAACTTCCAGCCCGCCGCTGTTTTCGACGCTTCACAGGCAATTCCTGTAACCAAAGGTCACGGATGGCTACTGATTATATCGGAAAAGCCCTGAACAGTAAAATAGAGTTTCCCGGTTTTATTTTCCAGTAAAATTTTCTTTCAAACTGGCAAAATGCAGGAATTTTAGTTTTATAGTGTGTACGCACACATTTTGTTTTTTACATTTGTTTCAACCTATATCCTATTCAAAATGAGCGCATTTGACGGGGGCTACCTACCGGCATCCTATCCCGTTCGGAAGAGTATTATACGTTAACCCCAAACCACCAATTCCCTATGAAGTTAAAGTCTTTACTGAGTTTCATTTTCGTCACGCTCCTGGCAGCCGGAAGCAGCTTCGCACAGACCGGCGAGCTCCGCGTTTCCGGCCGGGTTACCGACGCCAAAGGCGCGGAAATCCCCGGTGCCAACGTGTCGCTGGCAGGTACCACCTCCGGCGTGATCACCGACGCGCAAGGCAAGTTCTCGCTCGCTGTTCCCGGCAGCCAATCCGTGCTGCGGGTTTCCTTTATCGGTTATAAAACAGCCGAAATCACGGTAGGCAATCAAACCGTCTTCCATGTCACCCTCGAAGAAGATTCCAAAACCCTCGACCAACTGGTCGTAGTAGGTTACGGAACACAGAAGAAAAAAGACCTGACGGGCGCCGTCAGCTCGATTGCCAGTGAAAGTCTCAACCTCGGCGGAGCAACCTCCAACGTGGCACAGGCGTTCCAGGGCCGTGCGGCGGGTGTGCAGGTGAGCCAGTCGAACTCGGCCCCGGGCGGTACCACCGTGGTACGGATCCGCGGGGGTAACTCTATTTCCTCCACCAACGAACCGCTTTACGTAGTCGACGGCTTCCCTTCCGAAACGGGTAAGGACATCAACCCCAACGATATCGAAGACATCCAGATTCTGAAAGATGCATCTGCAACGGCCATTTACGGAGCGCGCGGCGCCAACGGGGTCGTGATCATCACGACCAAGAGAGGTAAAGCCGGAAAAGCACAGGTAGTCTTCGACAGTTATTACGGAGTTCAGAAGGTGAGCAGCAGCTACGAAAAAATGACCGGCCTGCAGGCAATGGAAATCACCAATGCCAAGAATGCCGAAAAAGGGCTGCCGGCACTGTATACCCCTGCCGACCTGGCGAGCGGTATCAATAACGACTGGTTCAAACTGGCCACCCGCAATGCGAGCGTGCAGAGTTACAGCGTGACTGCCAGCGGTGGCAATGACGACACACGCGTGGCCCTGTCGCTCAACTATTTCGCACAAGACGGTGCGTTGAAAAACACCGATTATGACCGTTACTCGGTACGTCTGAACGCTGACAAGCAGTTTGGTAAACGCTTCAAAATGGGCGCTAACGTGTATGGCGCGCATACCTTCTCGAAGTTCAAGAACTATGATGGCTCCATTGTGCCTTCCAACGTCATGTATGGCATCTTGTCTGCGTCGCCTGCTGTGCCTTCCTACAATGCGGATGGTTCGTTTGCCCGCTTCCAGGGTCGCGACAACCCTTTGGCCTGGCTGCTCGCTCCTACCAATGATAAATTTGGTAATAAGGTTAATGTCAATGCATTCGCCGAATACATGATCACCGACGACCTGACCTTCAAGGTTAACGCCGGTACGGAATACAACGGCTTCAAAGAAGGCACTTACCTTCCCCGCGACCTTGTGGACGGCGAAAAGGTAAAGGGCCGCGCGACCGTCAACGACAATGCAGCTTCCCGAAACCTTGTCGAGGGTTATTTTACCTATATCAAAACATTCGGTGACCACTCCGTGAATGCAGTAGCAGGGGTGTCAACACAGGATGACAAGACCGAGGAACATTACTCCGCAGTCCAGAATTTCAGCTCGGATGTGTTTTTGTACAACAACCTGGGTGCAGGAACAGAACGCGTGACTTCCACAAGCAACAAAGTGAACACGAAAATCGCTTCGGCTTACGGACGTATCAACTACGGCTTCAAAGATAAATACCTGGCGACATTCACGATCCGTCGCGACGGCTCTTCGCGCTTCGGTGAAAACAACCGCTACGGATACTTCCCGTCGGGATCGGTGGCATGGCGTATCGGCGATGAAGAGTTTGTGAAAAGCCTGGACCTGTTCTCCGACCTGAAAATACGCGCAAGCTATGGTGTTACCGGTAACGATCGCATCGGGGACTATGCTTACATGACGACCTTCTCGCCGGTGAACCTGACCCTCGACGGCAACAATTCCTACGGAGGTGTGGCAGCAACCCGCTTGCCTAACCCCGACCTGAAATGGGAAAGTACGGGACAGCTCGACATCGGGGTGGACATGGCCTTTCTCGGCGGCCGCATTTCAGCGACCTTTGACTACTACCGCAAGAAAACCAACGACCTGCTCATGAACATTCCCATTGGTGACTGGCAGGGTTTCAGCAGCCAGATAGTGAATGCAGGTGCGATCCAGAACAATGGTCTCGAACTGTCAGTCAATACCCAGAACATCAGCAAAGGCAGCTTCCGCTGGAAAACAGCATTCAACATCGCCTATAACAAACAAAAGATCCTCGACCTGGGCGGCCGTCCTTACATCATCACCACTACCGCCAACCCTTACGGGGGCCGCGCGGTGGATTTCACCAAACTGGAACCGGGCCGTGAGCTCAGCAGTTTTTACGGCTATGTGTATGATGGTGTGATCAAAACCGGGGAAACTTACGCGCCACAGCCGGGAGCGCCTGCCGGAAGCCCTAAATACGCGGATGTAAACGGCGATAACGTGATCAATGCCAATGACCGCACCTATCTGGGCCATGCCAACCCGCATTACACGTTCGGGATCGGCAACGAGTTCCGATACAAGAACTTCGACCTGAACATCTTCATGCAGGGCGCATTGGATTACAGCCTGTACAATGCCAATGCGTTAATCCTGGAATCAGGCTTTGGCACATCGGCCCTGAACCGCTGGACGACAGCCAACCAGAACACGGACATTCCCCAGGACGGCTACGCCACTACTTCCTACGGCGGCTACATTAATTCCCGTTTCGTAGAAAATGCGTCTTACCTGCGTTGCAAGATGATCACGCTCGGCTACGACCTGCCATTCGGCCAGGCAAGCAGGCTGAAAGTGAAGCTGTACGGCACCGTGCAGAACCTGTTCACGATCACAGGCTACACGGGTACCGATCCGGAGGTGAATACAAAGGCTGCCAATACAGGCACCTCCGCCAGCAACATCAACCTCGCGTCGGGTCTCGACTATACCGCGTTCCCGTCATACCGTTCCTATACCCTTGGCTTAAAAATTAATTTCTAACAACATCAAAATGAAATACCTATCAATTCTGTCACTGATGATGTTGTTCGTGACGGTTTCCTGTGAAAGCCTGATCGAACCCAAAGTTTACAGTATTCTGACCGACGCCAACGCATTCCAGTCGAAAGACGATGCCATCGCTGCGGTGAATGCGGCCTATTCCAGGTTAAAACAACCCAGCGGGAGCAACGACTCCTGGATGTACTATGCGGGTTTCCAGGTAACGATCACCGACCTCACGACCGACGCTGGCCATGCCAAATCGGGTGGCGACGTAGGGCTGATGTCGGACTGTAACTGGGGGCCTAGCAATACTTACCTTGCCTACGCGTGGCAACACCAGTACAAACTGGTTTCGGATGTGAACAATGCGCTTTACTATATTCCCAGGATCAGTGCATTGACCGACGAAGAGGAAACCCAATTCCTGGGTGAGTTGAAATTCCTGCGAGCACTGGGTTACTATGACCTCACCAATGCATTCGGCCCGGTACCTTTGATGACCGAGGATTCGGTAGCCAAGAACATCCAAAGCCCTGATTACGAAGCCAAAACCCCGGTTACGGAGGTAGCGACGGTCAATGCGAAGATCATCAGCGACCTCGAATATGCCGCACAGAACCTGCCGCTCAACTACACCAGCAGCAAGATCTATAAAACCAACGACGTGGGCCGGGCCACCAAAGGCTCTGCGCTGGCTTTGCTCTGCAAGCTGTATATGCGTGAGAAAAACTGGCAGAAAGTGGTGGAGATCAGCCAGCAGATCAGCGATCTGAAACAGTATCAGCTGTACCCGTCTTATTCCGGCCTGTTCGCGGAAAGCAACAAATGGTGCTCTGAGAACATTTTCAGCGCATTGTCCAACAACCTCCTGGATGCGACCGAAATGATGAACCATTTCGGGCCGATCAACCACACCGAGGTAACCGACCGCTGGCAGTATTTCGGGATCCCATGGCGGTTCTGGAACACATTTGCGAAAAATGACGAACGTCGCGAAATGTTCTTCTACGACTACATCGGAACTGACGGCCTGCGTTATGTGCAGCCGCCAGCCGGGGTTGTGAATCCGCCCGCCGGCTACTACTACCTTCCCGACGTGGCAAGCAAGAAATACGCCGATCCGAAAGGTTCCACCACTTACCTCGACGGTCACGTGTTCCCGATTATCCGGTATGCCGATATCCTGCTGTCGCGCGCCGAGGCATTGAACGAGCTCAACGGCCCGAATGCGGAGAGCATCCAGCTGATCAACCAGGTGAAAGGACGTTCCAAAGCCACATTGCTGGGCGCGGCAGGTACATTTACCAAGGATGCCCTGCGCGACGCGATCCTCGAAGAGCGTGGCTGGGAGTTTTTCTTCGAATGCAAACGCCGCGAAGACCTGATGCGGATGGATAAATATCAGACCGTTGTGAACACTTATCTGAGCGCTATCGGTAAAACCCCGCGGATCGACATCAGCAAGCATAAATATTTCCCGTACCCGCAGGCACAGGTGGACATTAATCCTAACCTTTCGAATACCGGCAGATAACCGCCGGGCAATCATGCAGACAGGCAATGCGCGTTTTCGTGTGTTGCCTGCTGCCATTTTAGGGCCACACGCCGGTTTTAAGTTATATTTACAAATACAATAGTCCGCACCTATGCAACGCTTCCTGTTTTCTATTTCAATTCTGATAACCGGCCTGGTCCTTTTCGGCTGTAATGGCACGGGGATTGAAACCATCAGCCTCAGCGCACCCGGCAGGAACACGCTGAAAGTGAGGATGGATATCGAAACGACGGACGACTGCACACTTCGCATTGAATATTGGCAAAAGCGGGACTCGCTGCACAAGTTTACCACGCCGGCATCGCCAATCGGCACTAGTCACGCACTGGTACTGACCAACCTCCGCCCGAAATCGGAATACCTTTATCAAATTATTTCCTCCGGCAGCGGTAAGGAAACCGCCAGCAAAGTCTACGATTTCCGGACTTCCGGCTACCCGATGTGGATCCAGGATTTTTTCCAGACGATCGCACCCGATTCCAGTGTCATACCTGACGTCTTTAAAAAAGGCTTCGTTCTGTTCTCCCGCCGCGAAACACCCGGCATTATATTCCTGCTGGACCACAAAGGCGATATCCGCTGGTACCACCAGGTGAACGGGACCGGTTTTAAAACCACACATTTTACGCGCAACAAAACCATCCTGTCCATTCTCGGGACGGAAGAATATCCTACCAGCTACGGAAACGAGATCCTGGAAGTGTCCATGGCCGGCGATACACTGCTGCATCTGAAGAAAGGTGAGGCCGACTTTAAAGAGACAATCCACCATGAGATCATTCTCAACGACAAAAACCAGGTCGTTACGCTCAACGTCGAGACTAAAATCATGGACCTCAGTGCCGTAGGCGGCAACAGGCAGGACACCGTGAAGAGCGACGGCATCCTGGTACTCGACCGCAGGGGCAAAAAAGTTTGGGGCTGGTCGGTATTCGACGCGCTCGATCCGCTGAAAGACCCCAAGATCCTGAAAGAGAAAAAAGACTGGATGCACGCCAACAGTGTCAGTTTCGACCGGGACGGCAATTACCTGATGTCTTTTTATAACAATGGCCAGATCTGGAAGATCGACTCCAGAACCGGAAAGGTGATCTGGAAGTTTGGCCGGAACGGGGATTTCAAAATGCCTGCCAACGGTGTATTCGATCAGGGACATGCCGTGCACCGCAATGCAGAGGGCGACCTGATGCTCTTCGACAACGGTACCAGCAAACAAACCACCCGCACCCTGACATTCCATCTCGATGAAGCGAACAAAACTTCAGTATTGAAACACCATATCACATTACCCAAGGAGTTTTACACCGCGCGCATGGGCAGCGCCTACCTTGTCGGGCCAGCCGCCGTGCTGCATTGCAGTTCCAAAACGAACAGCATCGTGCTCACCGACCTGAACGGCCGCTTCCTCTGGGCACTCAAAAGCAGGATCCTGCCCTACCGGGCGGAATTTGTGCCACAGGAACGGGTCGCTCCCTATCTCGTTAATTGACACACGTTATGAAATCCGTTCCGCTCTATCTTTTCTTCACTTTCCTGAAAATAGGCAGCACCTCCTGGGGCGGCTTCATGGCGCTGATTTCCATGATCCAGAAAAAAGTGGTTGAAAAAGACCAGATGCTGGATAATGCCACCGTACTCGAAGGGATTTCCCTGGCTTCAGTGCTACCGGGACCTATGGCGGTAAATGTCGTATCATTTGTAGGCTATCAGCTGGGCGGGTGGAAAGGGGCACTTTTGAGCGTCGTAGCGGTGATCCTGCCATCTTTCGTACTGATGCTCCTCCTGTCGCATTTCTATTTCCAATATGGCGACATTCCGGCCATGAGCCATTTCTTCGCAGGGATGCTACCGGCGGTGGCTGCGATCATCGTCAGCGTGGCCATCCAAATGGGACGAAAAAACATCGTTGATATTCCGCAATTGCTGATCGCAGTGATCGCTGCGGTAATGGTTTTCGTATCCAGGTCCTACCTTACTACTTTGGTCATCCTGCTGGTGAGCGCCCTGGCCGGCTATCTGGTGTACTACAAAAACCCGCTCACAACAATCGCTGTACCGGAGTCATTGCCACGGCCCGCTGTTAAACTGCCCTACCCTGCACTCCTGATCCTGGTGCCCGTGGTGGTACTGCTGGCGTGGCCGGGCAACGCTGGCGCTATTCCCCTGCACCGGACCATCGTGCTGACTTTTTCCGGCATGAGCCTCACCCAGTTCGGCGGAGGGTACGTGATCATTCCCGCGATGCAAAAGATTGTCGTCGACGGGCATCGCTGGCTTTCGGCCCAGGCATTTGCGGATGCCATCGCCATGGGCCAGATCACCCCCGGCCCGATCTTCATCAGCGCGACCTTCATCGGGTATAAACTCGCTGGTTTTTGGGGAGCACTCAATGCCACCGTGGCAATTTTTGCCCCCACGGCCATTCTGACGGTAATATGCGCCCGTTTTTTTGACAAGATCAGTAAATCAGAAGTGGTGAAAGCGGTGTTCAAGGCATTGAGGCCAGCCATTATCGGGATGATCGCGTCGGCTGGTGCCTCTATTTTATGGAGCAATGGCCTTTCTCCTTTTACACTGGGCATATTCGCCTCGGCACTCGCTGCCACGATGTATTTCAAAACCGACCCGGCACTGGTCGTACCGGCCGCCGGCATTCTTGGACTGCTTATTCTTTAACCCATGACATTTACCCCCGTTCAAATCATCGGCACCCAGCGAAGCGGCTCTAACCTGCTGCGGCTCATGCTCAATCAGCTTCCGGAAGTGTCGGCCCCTCACCCGCCGCACATCCTCGAAAGACTCATGCCCCTGCTGCCCGCGTACGGTAACCTGGATATCGTTTCGAATTTTGAAAAGCTGATTGACGACGTATGCAGGCTGGTAGAAACCAATCCGGTACCCTGGACCGGAGTTGCGCTCAACCGGGAGGCAATCCGTACCCGGTGCGAAGCGCCGACACTGCCTGAAATCGCCCGGGTGGTGTATGAATTGAAAGCAGAAGCCGATCAGGCGCATATCTGGACATGCAAGAGCATGGCCAATATCCATTACGCCGGTGAACTGGAAAAATACAGCATTCCCCCTCGATACGTTCACCTGTTCCGCGATGGACGTGACGTGGCTCTTTCCTTCAAAAAAGCCATTGTAGGCGAGAAGCATAGCTACCACCTCGCCCACCAGTGGAAAAAGGAGCAGGATGCCTCTGTTACGTTATTCGAAAAACTGGGGCCCGGCCGTGTAATCCGGGTGCGTTATGAGGATTTACTTCAAAACCCTGAAAACGAACTGAAACGGATCTGCACATTCATCGGTGCGGGATATTCGGAGACCGCCCTCGCCTATCACGAGTCTGCCGAATCGCGCGAAACGGCTGGTTCGGGGCTCATGTGGCAGAATGTCGTGAAGCCTGTATTAAAGGACAATCACCGGAAGTTCCTGGCCGAACTACCCGAAAGCGACGTCCGTATCTTCGAACGCGTCGCAGGAGATACGCTCACTGCACTCGGCTATCAACTTGTTTTCGAATCGGACCAACAACCTTTTTCAGCAGCGGAAGTATCGGAATTCTCCCGGATCAATATGGAATTGAAAAAAGAATTCAGAAGCAAACTAAGGCCTGAAGACCTCGAAAAAAGACGTCCGCAGGAAGAACTGCTCAAAGCCATCACAGCCAGAGTACCCATTGCAAGCACACCCGTTCCGCATTAAAAACATGGAGATCGACAGCAACATACTCACCACCATAGCCCGCGAGGCAGGCGATGCCATCCTGAATATTTACAACGATCCCGCGAAATCGGGCCAGGTGGAAAACAAAGCCGACGACTCGCCGCTAACGCTGGCCGATAAGGCCTCCAATGAAGTGATCACCGCTGCATTGAGCAGGCTTTTCCCCAATGTACCGGTGCTTTCCGAAGAAGGCCGAAATATCCCGTTCGAAGAAAGAAAAGGATGGCACACTTACTGGTGCGTGGACCCGCTCGACGGTACCCGGGAATTTATGAAACGGAACGGCGAGTTTACGGTCAATATCGCACTCATCAGGGACAGGAAACCGGTGATCGGCGTCATCTACGTGCCCGTGTCGGGCGTTACATACTATGCCGACCAGGCCAGCGGAGCTTGGAAAACCGATGCGGCCGGTCATGCCGCGCGGATCCGGACCAGTTCCGCTACCGACAATTGGACGGCCGTAGGCAGTCGCTCCCACGGGAGTCCGGAAGAAGCCGATATGCTCGCCCGATACCCCGTCACACGACAGGTGTCCGTGGGCAGCTCTATTAAATTCTGCTTCATTGCCGAAGGACTGGCGCATATCTATTTCCGTCAGGGACCCACCATGGAGTGGGACACGGCGGCCGGACAGTCCATCCTCGAATGCAGCGGAGGCAAAGTGACCACTCCGGAGGGCGGGCCATTTTTGTACAATAAGGAATCATTGCTGAACGGTGGCTTTTTATGTCTGTGCCGATGAAAGACAGTCAGAAAGGAATGGTGATATGGCTGCTGGGGCATTCAGGAGCAGGCAAAAGTACGCTCGCCGGAATGCTGGCCGAACGCTTTGAAACAGATGGCTATTTTGTGTTGTCGTTCGACGGCGATGTCATACGCGCTGGCATGAATCGCGATTTGGGGTTTTCGGATGAAGACCGGCTCGAAAATGTGCGGCGCGTCGCAGAACTTTGTAAGCTGCTGCTGGAAAAGGACATTGTCGTGATCTGCTCCTTCATTACGCCCATGCAGGCGCACCGCGACATGCTGCGGAACATGCTGGGCGACCGCTACCTGGAAGTATACCTGGAATGCCCTGTCGCCGTGTGCGAAGAACGCGACATTAAAGGACTTTACCGGAAAGCCCGCAACCATGAAATAGAAAACTTCACCGGCATCGGTGCCGGGTTTGAAACCCCTGAACGGCCGGATCTCACCATTCCCACCGCATTGTGGGAGCCCGCAGCCTGTGTGCATACGGTGTATGAGGCTGCGCTGCTCCTCCAATCCCGGCTTCATGCGCCGGAACAATCTATTTAAAAGGAACGATCAATTTTTGTAAAGACTGGTTCCTGAAAAATTCCACTTCTCCCTGCCCCATCCAGTTGATCTCCTGAAAGACATTCATCAGCTCAGATACATTATCCAGATTGCGCTGGTTGAGAATGCGGATCACGTCGCCTTTTTTCAACCCTGCGCGGGCCAGGATGCTATTTTCGGGTACTGCTTCCAGGATTACTCCTTTTTCGTCCGGCAAGCCATAGACAGAACGATCGCCGAGGCCGTTCACATTCCGGACCTTACCGCCTAACCACGCCGCTTCCGTCAGCGCGCCACTGTCAGAACCGTTAGTGATAACCGGTAGTGGCACGTGCGCTGCTTTGTTTTTGAGTTCAGGAGAAATGACGCCGAACTGGTCCATCGGGAAATTGACAAACCCGGTTTGCAATGCTGGGCTACCCGGTTTTACCTGATAGTTTCCCGTCGCCGGATCCACAAACATCGGGTCACCCGCGAGGCTGTGCATGTCGGTACCGTTCTCACGGGCCTTCCCGAGAGCCGCTTCGTCAGGGAAAAAATTGTAATCCACCTCCTTGCCCCATTCCTTCACGCGGATCGGCGCATACGGTTTGGTCACGATATTTTCCCTGAACACATCCCCGCTTTTGGCAAACCACACATGCGGATGAAAGGAATTGTTGATCATGATATTGTTTTCCACCACGCGCTGAAAACCTTCCCGGAGCTTCAAACCACCATTCAGGCACACATTGTTGTAAATGTGGTAATTGGAACTGCCGTCGTCGAGGTCGATATCCCAGCCATGGTCGCAGCGGAAACGGTTATTGCGGATCACAATGGTTTTGCCGGCATCGAGCAGGATCAGTTCCGGATGGGCCGCTGCCAGGCTGTCCATCTTTTCGCGTACCGGATGCCAAAACCGGTCGCGTCCCCAGGAATTGAAAGATCCGTGATCGCCGGTTTCCAGTACCGTGTTGAAAACGTCATTGAATTCGATGATATGACCGCCCCAGGTCCCTTCACTGACATTGATCCCCGCCCTTGGAATATTGTAAATGGTGTTGTGGCTCACGGTAATATCCATGCTCGTGGATATCTGCACGCCGGCCACCTGTTTTTCCACCTGGCCCAGCCCTTCCATCAGGTTGTCGTACACCCTGCATTGCGCGGGATAGTTGTTGCTTTGTGGGCCCGGTGTTTTATCCATTTTGTCGTAAGCAACCGACTCGTGGTATTCGAAGCTCGGTGACCGCACCGCTCCCGGATCGCCTACGAAGCAAACTCCGCTGGCTCCGGTGTTTTCGAAATGGCAGCCCGATACTTCCCCGCCCCGGTTGTAATTGCTGAAAAAGACGCCATTGCCGCCTACTGCATTGAAATGGCATTTCCTTACTGAACAGTTCTCGGTACCATTCAGCAATACCACCCCACCCCGGTAAATGGCCCAGTCGCTGCGGAGCAATGGCTCCCGGGTTTCCATAAAAGTGCGCAGCGTATGTGCGAGTTCGAAGCCTTCCAGACTGATGTTCCGTACCGGCGATTGCATCGTACCCCGAAATTCGAATAGATGCCTGATTTGAGGAGCAATAACCGTCGTTCCCTCGGGTGCATACACGTATAGCATACGAGCGCGTGAGTCGTAATACCATTCGCCGGGCGCGTCCAGCTCCTCGAACACATTTTCGATAAACCGGTACTTGTCGTGCATGCCCATTTGGCGGTTATTCTGGTAACCACCCTCCCACGCGAGGGTACTGTCGGTGGCTTTGCCGGTGACGCGGTAGTGGTAGTCGCCCCATTCATGCTTATGCATCGCATGGATAAAAGCGCCCTCCGGGCTTTTCCATGACCTGATCTTCGCAGGAGAAAGCACATCCGCAGCATATCCGCTAAAGTGGCTGCGGGTGGAATCGTAGTTGGGATAACGCGCCATATGCAGCTTTCTACCGGCGATATAAAGCTGGTCGAACGTCACATTCCCGGCTATGGAAGCTTTTTTGATATGGCCTTTATAATCAGACCATTTTACCGGTATCACAGCCGCGCCGCTGATGGTCACCTTTTCATCCGGATAGGCTTTGTAAGCCACTTCCTCTCCTGCCGCCCGCGAATCCTGCGGACCGAAAACGACGGTCTTGTTCAGGTAATAGATACCGCCTCTCACAAATACGGTTACCCGCCCGCGTAGGCCACGCACCTTATTGCGTGCCGCCTCGATGGTTGCCAGCGGTTTTTCCCGCGTACCCGGGTTCCGGTCGTTACCAGTGCGGGCGATGTAGAGATCGGTGGAGAAAGCAGCGGTGCACGAGAGGGCCAGCATCAGGCACAACATGATCCGGTGCGGTTTGATAAAGGGTTCGTTCATGAGTCAAAAGCAGGGGTTCAGAGAATGGACCGGCCGCAAATGTAATCATCACAAACTATATACCAGTCATGCCGGAGTATGCTACAATTTGAAGATCACGCCGAGATTGGTATTCCCCTGTACAAAAAAGAAATGCTGACTTGCGCGGTCTTGCGGGAAATTGGTCGTCAGGATATCCGGCATGTTGATATAGCCGCCTTTCATTTCGGCCTGGATAAAGAAATGTTTGAAGAACGTCACATTCAGTCCGGCAACGAGGTTCATCCCATAGCCCGCCACGTGCCACTGGTCATTCTCTTCGAAACTCAGCAGGGTTACGTCCGTTTTTGGATAAAGAATTCCCACGCCGGCACCTTCAATGATATTGATATCGATGTTCCGCACTTTCAGCTTGCGCGCATCGAACAGGTTATGCATGCGCCGGAGTTCAACGTTCAGGTAATTCAGCCCGTTGGTATGTTCAAATTTGAGGAAATCGCCGGTGAGTTTGATCGGCTCGTTCTGGTAGGTGCGGTCGTACTCGGTGCCGGAGCCGGAAATATGACCGGAAATGTCGACGGTCTGGTCCTGCTTCATCACGTATTTCATATGATCGAAACCAAAGGAAAGACTGTATTCCGGCGTAATGAAATAGCCGATCCGGAAATTATACTGCGGGATCGTGATTTTGGAAGGATTAAAGTATCGCGGAGTAAAACGGGTAGGCCGGTCTTTCGCGACCACGCTCTTTAATGTAAAGTCATACTCCTGACCTTTGAAATGAATGTTGGATTGCGTGTAAGCCGCGCGGTTCCAACCCCAATAAATGAAAATTTTGCCTTTCTGGTCGTGGGAACTCAAAGGGGAATACTGGGCGTATGCAACGCTGCTGTACGCAAGCAGTGCGCTTGCCAGGATAAATCTGATCATCTGATAAAATTGGGTCGTTCAAAAGCCGTCTTACGGGCTCCTGACTATTAATTATGAACATTTAGCCATCATTTTGGACAAAACCAATTACTGTATACGAAGGCCTTTTTCTTGGTTGGTAATCTTGAAAAAGGGAACTATGTAACCGGGTGAATAGTTCTCAAACGCGGCCGCAAGCAGCGGAATATTGCAATTTCTAATCTTGTTCTAATGTCGGTGTCTGCGGCACATAAAAAGGCAGGACGAACCCGGTTACCGGATTCGTCCTGCCTTTTTACTCGTTATCAGTACCTTGCGGGGTCAGACCGCCTCGCTGTGCTCTGTTATGATGCTTCCGAGCTTTTCCTTTTCCAGCAGCAGCAGCTTTTTGTGCAAACGCTCCCGTTCTGTCGCAATGAAAGGGTCGTTGTAGCGCTCATTGGCGGGGTTGGCCAGGTTATCTACCTCTATGCGGTCATTTTCCAGGTCATACATTTCATATTCCCGCGGATAACTCTGCGGTGGATCCTGCTCGGGGGGAGCGATGTAAAAGTAATAGCCATATTTCCACCGCTTCTCGCGGATCGCCCGGATACGGTTAGCCGCCGGCAACGGATTGATACTATTGCCATTACCCGCGCGGAAATCATCAAACGTAAACAGGATCGCGTCCTGGATCTCCGGCGCCGTCCTCGGGTGGGTGATCACCGGCGACAGGTCGCTTCCCCTGAATGTATAGTCGAGCGGATTGCCCAACCGCAGCAGCCCATTGATGGTGGGCATCATGTCTACAAGTGAAAACAGCTGACTGCTGACCTCCGGGTTCGGGAACAGGATCGGGTTCGAGATCACCAGCGGCACGCTCAGCGTTTCTTCATACATATTGAACGCCTTTTGACGTAGTCCGCCATGCGTGAGCCCCATTTCGCCGTGATCCGCCAGTCGAACGACTACCGTATTGTCCGCCAGCGAACGTCCGGTGACTGTATCGTAAACCTGGTACAGCACATCGAGCACAGTGTTGATCTGCGTGTCCATATGGGCGATCAGGTTACCGTAAAAATTGATGTACTGCAATTTCAGCTCATCGGTGTTCAATGGCCCGAGGCCAATGGCAAAATACGGCGCCAGCATCTGCTGCACGGTCGGTTTCAGGGTCTTATGCAACTGTTCATTCACCGTAGAGGGGAGTCCGATATCGCCTGCCAGGTATTCCGGTGCGAAGTCATCCTGCCAGTTGCCCGGGAATGCCAGCACATCGTGCGGGTTCACGAGCGACAGGAACAATGCAAAGGGCTGGGCATTATTGGTACGTTGTACGCTGTAAAGGAAATCGAGGGCCTGGTTGATGTAGTTGAGGTCATTGTTCGCGTGCCCGGCACCAAAATGGTTAGGAGCGGTGTCCTCTCCCGCATCCGGGGGTGTCCAACCGTTGAAACCATAAGCCTGCAGATCCTCCGGGGTAAGGCTTTCGAAACTACCGTCGGGGCCTTTCGATAAATGCCATTTCCCAATGTAATTTACGTCATAGCCACCGGCTGTAAGCATCCGGCCCATGTTCTGAAAATCAGCCGGTAACGTAGGTTCCTCGTTGGAATAGGTCATGTCCTGCGTGAGTGTGAGCGTCACGTTGTGCTCTGCCGGATACATACCGGTGAGCAATGTGGCTCTGCTGGGTGAACACATGCAGGTACTGCAAAAAGCGTTGGTGAAGGTCATTCCATTGCCCCGCAAACGTTGCATAGCGGTGAGGTGCTGCACTTCCCAACCCGGCGGGAAGTGCATGATGCCCCGGTCCTGGTCCGTGATAATGAAAAGAAGGTTTGGTTTTTCGGGCAAACTCACGTTTTCCGAGGTTAGTTTTTTCTGATGCATCTGTTGAATCCGGTTGGTTAAAATAATGGAATAGCCGTTTGGTATAGAATTAGTTAAAAATTCATTTGTAGATATAACATATATTATTTCTACCCAATGAGAAGTTTTGTTAAAACTAATACTACTATTCAATTTATTTAACGGTCAAGGTCCCGGGGTTTAACAGGTTAACCACCTTTAATAGCCCGCTGCCTGCCCATCCTTCCGCATTTCGGATGCCCCGTGATAGACCTTCCTCCCGCTGTCGAACAGGATCGCCTGGTAGCCCCCGAAAAAATCCTTTTCAATAATCCGATGGCCTTTTTTGATCAACCCTTCCCGCGCTGTTTGCGGCATTCCGCTTTCCAGGGCTACATTCCCGCCGTCGGTCATGACCGACCCGATAGGCTCGCTGCTCCCTGAATGGCTGAACCGGGCCGCATCCCCGGCTTCCTGTACATTCATCCCGAAATCGATGATGTTGCACAAGATCTGGACATGACCTTGCGGCTGCATCGCACCGCCCATCACGCCGAAGCTCAAAAAGGGTTGATTGTCCTTCATCACAAAACCCGGAATGATGGTGTTGAATGGCCGTTTGCCGGGCGCATATATATTGGCGTGGCCGGGTGTGAGGGTAAAGCTGCTACCGCGGTTGTGAAAAACAAAACCGAGGCCGTCGGGTACCATGCCGCTTCCAAATTCCAGCATGTTGCTCTGGATCAGGGACACCATATTGCCTTCCTCATCGGCGACGGTCAGGTATACGGTGTCGCCGTCTTTCAGCACCGACTGCGCCGGGTCCAGCCTGGTTAAGGCGCGTTCGGGGTTGATCAGCTTTCTCCTCTCGCCAGCATAAGTATCCGAAAGCAATGTCTTCAATGGAACTTTGGAGAAATCCGGGTCGGCGTAGTAGCGGGCGCGGTCTTCGAAAGCCACTTTTTTCGCCTCGATCAGCAAATGCAGGTACTCGGCACTGTTGTGCCCGAGTTTTTTGAGGTCGTAAGGTTTGAGCAGATTCAGCATCTGCAGCACTGAGATACCCTGCCCGTTGGGCGGCAGTTCATACACATCGTAACCGTGATAGTTGACCGACACCGGCTCCACCCAAATGCTCCGGTGCGCAGCCAGGTCATCCTTCCGGAGAAACATCCCGGTTTTGCGCGCATAGGCATCGATCCTGTCGGCAATGCTTCCTTTGTAGAATGCATCCCGCCCTTCCCGGGCGATCGCTTCGTAAGTAGTGGCCAGGTCCTGGTTTCTGAAAACCGCCCCATGCGCAGGAGCGGCCCCGTCGATCAGGAATGTTTTTCTGAAATTCCCGAACTCGGTAATGTCCTGCTGTGCTTTCAGCCGATTGAAAGCGGCGTCCCAGGAGTAGGCGATCACCTCGGGTACGGGGGCGCCTTCTCGCGCATATCGGATGCCCGGGGCCAGGATGTCCGTCATTTTCAGTTTTCCAAAGCGCCGATGCAGCTCAAACCATCCATCCACCGTACCGGGAACCGATATCGAAAGCGGTCCGTACAGCGGCACCGAGGTTTTTCCTTGATTCAGTTCTTTCAGTTTCTCATAAGTAAGCCCTTTCGGCGACCTCCCGCTTGCATTCAGTCCATACAATTTCCGGTCCCGTGCCGACCATACGATCGCGAACAGATCTCCGCCGATGCCGCCATTGTTAGGCTCGACAGCACCCAGCACTGCATTGGCGGCAATGGCCGCGTCCACCGCCGTGCCCCCTTTTTTCAAAATATCGAGCCCGGCCTGGGTTGCCAGCGGGTGGCTTGTCGCCACCATGCCATGCGTCGCCAGGACCGGGCTTCTCGATTCAAAATTGGAACCGCTGATGCGATCGCCCCGGCCGGTTTGGGCTACCGCCGGGAAACATAAACAAACGCCCGCAACCAGCGCGCATAGCTGAGGTAATGTAAAAGCCTTGATCATGTAGGGAATAGGTGATGTAAAAACCCTAAATGTAATCAATTCAAAGGCTTTTTCCCCCTCCTACCAGCCCATGTAATATTCCTTGCTGATCCAGACGGGCCGTTTCAGTCCGAAATGCTCTTCCAGCATTTTCTCGGCCTCGCAGAATGCGCCTTCCACCCAGCCCTGCTGATCGGAATAGGCTTCGCCGCAGACGTGGATATTCTCCTTCGCATCCGGCTTCCGCATATAGGGCATGACGTCCTTGACCGAAACGCCTGCTTTCCAGGCATGATAACCCGCCCCGAACGGATCATCGGTCCAGTCTCGGAAGTAGGTTACGTAAGGCTCGGGGATCTCCACCAGCCGCCCGTGCACTTCCCTGAGCTGCGATATCAGTTCCTTCACCATCAGCTCGGTGGCCTGCTCCCTTTCCAGTGCTTTCAGTTCCGCGAGCGACGCGGATTCGGCGGCGCTTACCTTGAACAAAACCTTGTCGTCGGACAGTGCTTTCCAGAAAGTCTCAGTTTCCATATCCCCGTAACTGCCGAGCAGCATCGAATTGTCGGTCTTGGGGTCCGTGCCGAAATAGTAGCATTGGCGCATGGGCAGGTCGGTAATGGAGTGTCCCGAGTCGATTCCCAGCTGTTTCCACCAGGGGTGCCGGAAGCCCATCAGGATTTTGAATGCGGGTTCCATGATCACCGAACGTACATTCCGGTCGAGTGTGGTATTCTCATTGATATTGAAAAAGAAATTATCCTGGTTCAGCAATTCCAGCGACTTGCGTGGCATTCCCAGAATGATCGAGTTCGCATAAACCTGCCATTGCTTGTTGGTTTGCAGGTTCAGGAAAGTGAGTTCATACCGGTGCGTTTTCTGGTTGATGTGCTCCTTCGTAAAATTCAGCAGCTTATTTTCAGACCAGATGCACGCGCCCTCGTTGCCCATGTACTGGTTCGCCAGCGCATACGCGATGCTGTCGTAACCTTCCTCGATCGTTTTGTAAATGACGTCGGCCGAAAAGTCTCCCACCATATAGGGAAATGCCTCCGCCGCATTCCAGTTGATCGTGTTGGAATAATAACCACCTGCATTGGCTACAAACTGGTAACCCTCTTCCGACACCTGGTCCTTGATCAGGTTCCAGAAGCCGAGGTCGTTCACCTTCCGGCCGTCGTAGGGCGAGCCTTTGAAATGGTAGGTCAGTTTCGGTTTGATATCGTCCCAGTCACGACTTGTGAGCATAAAAGCGTAGTCATACTCCGATGGCCCTTTCGATACTTTCTTAGCATATTTTTTGGCAAACCAGGGGTCGGCCATCAGTACTTCGTAAATGATCTTATTGAAAAGCTGGTCGGAGCTGAAACCGAGGTCGTCATCATTGAGGTAGTACCGGGTTCCGAGTTTTTCGCCGTACCGCTGGGCAATGTTCCAGGCATCCTGTTTGAAATGCTGTTTGCGGAGATAAAAGAGGAGTTCGGCCGGATTCCCCATCGGGAAAGGTACGGGGGTCATCCGGTCTTTCAGCACCAGCTTTCGTTTGGCCGGGTCTTTCTCGGTCAGCGGGTAACCTTCGATGAGCGTCGTGACGATCTCCTGGGAAGTCAAGTAGCGCATGCCGCCCAGTTCTCCCCAGAAATCCATGCCAGGCAGGATCACCGATTCGAGCCTGCCGCCCAGACGGTCGCTCATGTCAAATACCTGTACCTGCCCGGCGGTGTATTTACCGGTGTCGGTAAGCCGGAAAGCGCTGTACAGGCCGGAGGTTCCCGCGCCGATCACAGCGACTTCGACTTTCATTCCGGGTTTCATCCCATTATTGAGTGGCGTATTTTTGTTCATATCGTTGATGATGGTTAAAGTGCCTTGAAATAGTTGTAACCCAGTTTGAATGGGCTGATGTCGAATTTGGAATGTCCGTCGAGCGCCAGCTCCGTCATGATCTGCCCCAGAAACGGGGTAAACTTGGCGGCCCAGCCGGTCGCGTACACCACGATATTCTGGTGGTTGGGCACATAGGGAGGCGCAAAATCGATGAGCAGCTCTTTGTTCGCGATCTTGCTGAGGGCAATGAGGCAGGTCGATGTAAAATAAGGCGTCGGATCAAGGCCAGTCATATGATCGCGCACCCATTCCGAAGTATAGGCCAATTCCTGGGGATTGGGGGTCAATGTCCGCTGTGCCGGGCTGGTGAGCGGGTCGATCACAAAATCGGGCGCCACGCGGATGTATTCGGGGTGGTCCCATTCGACGCCGGGAAATCCGTAAAACTGGTTCCCGTTGGCTCCGATGGCATTCTGAAACACGAACCAAGTAGGGTATTGGATCGAAGGGTCCGTTTTTTTGAAGTAGGCCGACGACATATTCCAATAGGTGGCCTCTATCCTGAACCCGAGGAGGTTGATCACGTTGTCGATATACGGACCCGGGATGATTACCAGCTTCTCTCCCACAAAAACCCCGCCGGGCGTCGTCACTTCGAACAAGCTCCCATCCTGCACGATGTTGGTCACCGGCGATTGCTCCTTCAATGTCACATGCGGGCTCTTCTCGCAGGCTTCATACAAGGTTTCGATGGTGGCCTTGAAATCGATGCTGGCGCCATCGGCCTGGAAGAGGCCCGTGTAAGTGTCGGGTAAGTCGCGGAAATGGTACTGTTTTTCTATTTCCGAGGCGGTGAGACTGGTGTAAGGCACGTGCAAGGCTTTCAGTGCCTGCTCTGCTTCGGCGATGTTCCCTTCCGTCGAATGCACCGACGGATCTCCAAACCAGAGCGTGCCCACCTTGTCGAGCAGCTTCCGGGGCGTCAGTGTCTGTAGTTCATCCCAATAGGGCTGCGCTTCGAGCGCCATTTTGACCATGTAATCTTCCGGGTAAGGGATCCGGTACTGCCTGGACACACCTGCCGAGCTGCCCAACTGGTTCTTGAAATTGAATTGTTCCACAACCAGCGTCCGGGCACTGCGCTTGCTCAGGTGATAAGCCGTCGAAAGACCAATGGCCCCTCCTCCAATCACGATCACGTCGAAATGACGTTCTGTTTGTTTTGTCATAGAAACTGTTGGTTTATTGTGAAGACGGAGCCCGGAAATCCGCCAGGCCCTTGCGAATTATTGTTTGACCATGGTATTGATATTCACATGTGGCCACTGGATCAGCCTGGTTGGGTCGTGAAACTGCTTGATGAACTCGATGATCGTGGTTTGGGAATATTGTAATTGCAGGAAAGTGTTACCGGTTGCGGGGCTCTGCACGGTCTCGATCCAGAATGTCGCTTCAAAGCTGGTGGTGTTGGCATTCTGGGTGACGAAAGGAATGTTGGTGATCCCTCCCTTGTTCGCTGTACTGACGGAAATCGTCGTCGTCGAAAGGATGGTTTGCCCGCTGATCGCGTCGAGCAGCGTGGCATTCGGGTTGGTCTTGTTAAAACCTGGCTGGGGTGTCAGGTAAGGATCGGTATAGCCCAGCGGCATCGCCCCGGGGCCGGTCACCGGCAATGTGCTGATCGGCTGGATGGCCGGTGCGCCATTGATCACCGAGGACCCGCCGAGCGCCAGCAGCGAGTCGCCATGCGGAACGGATGCCTGCCGGGCGATACTGAATTCATCAGGACATTGTTCCAGCAGCAGCCATGTACCGTTCTCAGCGTGCAGCAAGCTCCCGTCGACATTGCTGTGGATACGGAGCTGGTACATCAGTGTGGGCACCTGCTGGATCGTGCTGGTACCACGGTTGGGAGTGGGCGTACTCAGCGGTGTGATCGTAAGGGTTTCAGTGTAAGGCTGTACGAGCAATACAAAACTGCCGTGTTGGTTCGGAACCGCTACGAGGTTCCAGCCTTTGTTGCCTACCCAGGTTCCGATCAGGTCGGTGAGGGGGCCGAACATCGAAGTGGTTTCTGTGGCCTTACCGCCCAACCTGGTTGTCTGGGCCACATTACTGGTTACTTTTAACATAGTATTTATTTTAAGTTACAGTGAATAATTTCGTAGTATGCTACACCAGGCCAACTGAGCACAAATCAGCGGTTATTCATTGAAAATGAAACAACTAAACAGTCATGATTTTGTTAAAGAAGGTGCCGAACGATAGGGATTCTCAAATTACGGCTACATAAGATCATATAGAACTATTACTACTTCACAACTTATTTAACGGTAAAAAAATAGCACGGAAAGTCGCACCCAATGCGCCGCTATCTCCCGGTTATCCCCCCCGGTTCCACCGTTTGATGATGTTATCTGCCCGGTGGGTAATTAATTTTAGGTAACTTCGATTTACTTTTGTGTGAATGGACATTACCCCCAATTAATTGAATGGTTAAGACCTTTACCTCTTCAAACAAAGAGGCTGCCGATACTAACGGACGTATTTTTGGACTCGACGTAATGCGTGCCTGTTCCATCCTGTTTGTATTCCTGGCGCATTCGATGCCCCTCAACCCGTTGAATGACGTATTTCCCTATTTCGGCTGGATGGGCTTCGGCGTGGAAGCATTCTTTGTCCTCAGCGGCTTCCTGATCGGACGCATTATCCTGAGAAGCCTTTTCAAGCCTGCCATCAGTTTTCAATCGGTGAAAATTTTCTGGGTCAACCGCTGGCTGCGAACGCTTCCTGCTTACCTGGTTGCATTTGGCGCCTATTACCTGTTATCCCCCGCCACGCACAACAGGCTTTTCTACCTGTTTTTTGCGCAAAATATCATCACGCCCATGCCCGGCTTTTTCTCCCATTCGTGGAGCCTGGCCGTAGAGGAATGGTTTTACCTGCTTTTCCCGATTTGCCTGATCACGATTGCCACCGTAACAGGACGGTTTACCGACCGGTACCGCATCTACATCACGGGAGTAATATGCTTCATCGTCTTCGGCTTCATTTCCAAGAGCATCTACCACTGGGCGTACCATGAAAATGTTTTCGCCTGGCTACTGGACCGCGAGTTGATCTTCCCAAGCTGGCAAACATTCCTTTCCCCGACCGGAGATTGGGATTCGATGCGAAAAATGGTGCCGTTCCGGATCGACGCCATTGCCTACGGTTGCCTGGTGGCATATCTGATGGAACAATACCGGTTTTCGAAAAAAGTCCGCCTTGCATTGGTATTGGCGGGAATGGTGGGGCTGGTCGTCTGTTTCCAGATCATCAGTCATACCACCGCCGGGGGCAAAACCAATGTACTTTCCGACATTTTCCTCCTTCCGCTGCTGTGTATTTCCTTTGCATTGTTGCTGCCCGGTGCCGTAGCCTGCCCGCGTCCGGGAAGATTTGTCGCGAAAGTCATCACGAACATCAGCCTTACCTCCTATTCTTTCTACCTGATGCACCTGTTGATCCTGGATCTGGTGGTGGCCTGGTATGAAAATAGCGCCGGAGCGGCGACACTTTCCAAAGGGCTTGTGTTTACGGGCACCTATCTTTTGATATATTTGATCTCCTATTTAATGTATAAATTCGTAGAGCTGCCGTTTATGAATCTCCGCAAAAGGCTGTTCGCAAACCCGGCCCGCGTCACCAGTGTATGAAACACCTGTTTATCGCTTTTCTTGGTTTACTTATCATGTCGTGCGAGGGCGGGGCTCAACCCGGTCCTTGGGCAGGATCCCGGGTAAAAGGTGCCTACGACCAGTTCCTCAGATCCAATTCCGGAAAGTATGACCACAACCTGATGGCATATGTGGGTGGGAAGGACTCTATTTACGCATACCAGGAAGGCTCCTACAACACCGACACCCGGCTGGCGATCATGTCGGCCTCGAAAGCGGTGACCGCGGCAGTGATCATGAGCCTTGTGGAAGCAGGCAAATTCAAACTCGACGACCGGGTCAGCCAGTATATCCCGTCCTT
This sequence comes from Dyadobacter ginsengisoli DSM 21015, assembly GCF_059568735.1. Lineage (NCBI taxonomy): Bacteria > Pseudomonadati > Bacteroidota > Cytophagia > Cytophagales > Spirosomataceae > Dyadobacter > Dyadobacter ginsengisoli. Next base: position 447,408 of record NZ_JCANTY010000001.1, on the reverse strand, counting down.
CAATAATGATAAACAGACCATTACGATCCGGCAGTTACTCTCGCATACTTCGGGCATTGTTGTCGATTCGCCCTTCGATACCCGCAACAACCTGACACTGCAGCAGTCTGTCGACTCGATTGCGCTTCGTACGAACCTGCTTTTTATTCCCGGAAAGCAAGCAACCTACGGAAGCTGTGCGTACGCGGTCGCTTCGCGGATAGCGGAGGTCGTTGAAAAGAAAACCTGGGCGGAGATCTTTCAGGAACGCATCGGATCGAAATGCGGCATGGAACAGGTCATTTACAGCCCGGACCATCCATTGAACCCTGCAACCGGTTACGGGATCGTGTGCTCGATGAAAGAATACCTTCGCTTTCTCTCGATGCTGTACAACAAAGGCACCTACAATGGCGTGAAAGTACTAAATCCCGGCTCGATCGAAATCATGGAGGCTGACAACAGCAACAAGGTCGACCCCACGTACGGCCTGGGCCTCTGGCGGTATGAGATCAGCGGCGATGTGGCGAAGGAAGTGGCCTGCCTGAGCGCTGCCGGCGTTCACGCGTGGATCAACCGAGAGAAAAAATATTACGGGCTGATCTTCACACAGGCCGGATTCGAAAAAACCATTCAGGCTAATCTCGCATTCCGGGACCTGGTGCGGAGCACGATGCAGGCCCAATAGGGTTCGAGATTTGATACAAAATAATATGTACTACAAAAGGAATTATTAGTTTTGTATTCTCATCCAAAACAACCTCGGCAAACCGGGGCGTCAGAAACTTTATGAATGATTTAAAAAAGGACATCGAGCCACTCGCAACCGCGACCATGGCCGATATGGTCGAATCCAGGCTGCGCGAGTACCTGAAGAGAAAGTCCTTTGTACCCGGCGACGCATTGCCAAAAGAACAGGAGCTTGCCGACGCATTGGGAGTAAGCCGGAATGTCGTGCGTGAGGCACTGAGCAGGCTGCGGATGCTGGGAATGATCGACACCCGCAAAAAGCGCGGTATGATACTGGCCCAGCCCGACATTCTGGGTTCATTCGAACGCGTACTCGATCCGCTGATCCTTGGGAAAAACACATTACAGGATATTTTCGAACTCCGGCTGGTGTTGGAAATGGGCCTGGCCGACTTCATTTATCTCCGCAAAACGCCGGATGACATCCTGGCACTCGAGAAAATCGTGGAACAGGAAGTTAATAAACAGCAGAAACCTTTTCACATCGAGCATGAGATTGCCTTCCACGGCAAACTGTACCAAATGACGGGCAATGATACCTACATGCGTTTTCACAAAATGTTGCTGCCGGTGTTTGAATACGTACTCGATTATGAAATCAAAACCAATGGCAGGGCCGAAACCGGCAAGGTTACTCACAAAGACCTGGTTGACATTTTGAAAACAGGTGATGCCGAAGCTTTCCGGAGCGGCATGAAAGCGCATTTAAAACCCCACTTCGATAGGCTCAGAGCTTAAAAACGGGCTTGTGACGCCGCAACCCGGTATCTGGCCGGATTTATTTTTGTATTATTTTCTGAATTAATATTTGGATGTTCATATCTAAAGTTTTTACATTTGTTAATATGTAGTACATATCTACTATTATACATATCAACTTCCTGACTCTTAAAATTCAAGGCTATGAAAAAGGTTTACACGGCGCTGTTGCTGGGTTTATCATTTGCATTACTTCCCGCAGCACGACTAATGGCGCAAACTGCCATCTCCGGGAAGGTCACGTCGGCAGGGACCGGCGAAAACCTGCCCGGCGTAAGTATTGTGTTAAGCGGCAGTACCATCGGTACGACCACCGATGCCGATGGCCGCTATACGCTGCAGGCGCCGGCAAACGCCCGCCTGATCTTCTCTTACGTGGGATTCGAACCCCGGGAAATATCCGTCGACAACCGGACGATCATCGATGTCGCATTGACGGAAAGCGAAAAATCGCTGACCGAAGTGGTCGTGGTCGGTTACACGAGTCAGTCGAAAGTAAAAACCACGGCTTCGGTGTCCAAGCTGGGCACCGAAGAGCTGCGCAATACGGCAAATCCCAACCCGGTACAGGCCATGCAGGGTAAAATGGCAGGGGTATCGATCCCGATCAACTCCGGTCAACCCGGCGCAGGTGCCACCAACATCGTCATACGCGGGGGAACCAAGCTAAACGTTTATGGTACAGGGTTAGGCAACAGCGGCGGGAATTCCGTCGGCAGTTCGGAATCTACCGGCCCGCTGGTGATCGTAGACGGGGTTTTCAGATCCCTCAACGACATTAACCCTGACAATATCGAGTCATTTCAGGTGATGAAAGACGCGGCTGCAACCGCCATTTACGGGGCGCGGGGTGCAAACGGAGTGATCGTGGTCAAAACCAAAGGCGGGAAGTTCAATACAAAAGCCAACATTACCCTGAACCACCGGACTACCTGGGAAACCAACGCCCGCGATTATAAGTACCTCAATGCCAGAGACTACCTCGCATTGGCGCGAAAAACGGTACAAGGCACATTCGACCCCATCGATAAGAACAACCTGCTCAACAACGGAGGGTTCTCGGCCGGGACCCGCATTTACACCGCACCGGGCCAGTACGGCAACAATATCAACCTCACCGCATTGTACGACAACATCGTGGCGGTGGAAGGTCAGGGATATGTCGACAACCTGATCGCGAACGGCTGGCAGACCATGGACGACCCCATTAACCCCGGCAGGAAGCTGCTTTTTGCCGATAACCACTACCAGGATATGCTCTGGAATACCGGCGTAACGCAAAACCATAACCTGTCCATCGACGGCGGTAGCGAGCGGGCCAGTTACAATGTGTCGGCAGGCTACACGAATCAGGCCGGGACATTTGCCGGTACTAAATACAAACGGTACGATGTGCTGGGAAACTTCGGATTTAAAGCTTCGGACCGCCTCCGCATCGATGCCATGGTGAACTACCAGAATGTACTTCCCAATTACGTGGAAGCATTTCAGAACGAACTCACCCGCGGCACACGCCTGACCCCGCTCATACGCATATATAAGGACGACGGCAATCCGACGCCCGGCGAGAACTACGCTACCCGCAACCGCTTTCACACCCTTCAATACGACGATGTGCGGGCATCCACCGAACGGATCATTTCGCGGGTTGCCGGAGACCTCCAGATCGCGAAAGGACTCAGCTACAAACCGGCTTTTTCATACCTCATGCAGGATTACCGGTACATGCTCATGCGCAAGGCCACGCCGGCATCCGAGATCCAGCCGGCAACGCAACGTCAGAAAAACCAGGATACCAACAACTTCCGGCAACTGATGATCGACCAGATCCTGCAATACGACGTGAACCTGCGTGATCTGCATAGTTTTACGTTCCTGGCCGGTTTCAATTTTACCAAGTCCACCAACAGCATTATCAATATCGGTTCACAGCGGGCCACGAACGATTACATTTACACGATCAACGAGCCCACGACCTCGGTGATCAACGGCGTGGTGAACACCAATGTGACGGATTTCAAAACCACGCTCAGCGAAAGCCGCTCGGCCAGCTATTTCGGACAGCTGAACTACGATTATGACAGCAGGTATCTGGTCAGCGCAGCATTGCGGTACGACGGGTTCTCCAATTTTGCGCCTCAAAACAAATATGCATTATTCCCTTCCGCATCGGTTGGCTGGAATATCCACCGCGAGAAATTCTGGAATGTCGCACCCGTCAGCATGCTCAAACTGAGGGCAAGCTGGGGCCAGGCGGGTTCCAGCGACCTGAGCCTGACCGACACTTATGGCGGCTACTCCGGACAGACTTACGCTTTGGGTTCCGGCATTCTGCGGGCCAACCTCTCCAATCCGAACCTCAAATGGGAGCTCACCGAAACCACCGACCTGGCGCTCGACGCCGCGTTGTTCGGCGACAGGGTCACGGTATCGGTTGATTTTTACAACAAACTCACCAAAAACAGGCTGGAATCGAAGCCGCTGCCTTCCGAGGCTCCGTTTCCGTCCATTACTTACAACAATGGAACGCTGCAAAACAAAGGGGTGGAAATAGAACTCGGTGCGACAGTGGTCAAAGCCGGGACATTTACCTGGCGCTCCAACTTCTCATTTGCCCTCAACCGGACCATTATCAAGAAGTTGCCCAACAATGGAAGGGCTAAAAACCGGCAGGGCGGCGACCTGATCTACGACCGCGCTACCGGCAAAAACGTCGAAGCCGGCGGGCTGGCCGAAGGCGAACGGCCATTCGCATTGCATGCCTACAAAGTGCTGGGCGTGTTCTCCACCGAGGAAGAAGCCAAAGCCTGGAATGCTACCAAAAAGGACAACCTGGCCTCCCCTTCCGGCATTACCACCGGCAAACACGCAGGCGATTTTATTTTCGACGATATTAATAATGACGGCGTGATCGACACCAAAGACCAGGTATTCATCGGTTACCGCAACCCCGACAAGATCGGCGGCATGCAGAATACATTTACCTACAAATCACTTTCCCTGCGCGTAGCGGTCGATTATGCGCTCGGGCACATGATCAGCGACGGCGCATTGGCGCGCTCGCTGGGTACGGGAAGGGCATTCAACGAAGGCGCACCTGCCCAGGCCCTGGGGCCGGATATCTGGCAAAAATCGGGCGATACCGGCAAAAAATACGCCCGTTTCTCCTTCGCAGACGCCGATTTCGGTCAGCGCAACTACCTGCGCTCCGCTACATTGGGCAACAACAACGGCTATGGCTCCGATGTATCGGCGATGATCGAAAAAGGCAATTTCCTGGCCATGCGGGAGATTTCACTGGCCTATGATCTGCCCAAAAACCTGCTCAGAAAGATCCGTTCGACGGGAATGAATGTATTTGTGAGTGTATATAATCTCGGCTATATCACGCGCTACAAGGGCATTAACCCTGAAACTTACACGGGCTTCGATGCGGCAGGTTACCCAAGGCCGCGGCAGTTTTCCGTAGGAACCACATTGCGGTTTTAGGGGAAGGGCGGCCTTCGGCTTTTTGGTATCAAACTTGATCAATCATTGAAACTCAATATGAAAACAAGAATTAAATTCCTCACTATATCGGCTTTTCTGTGTACCGGGCTTTCCGCCTGTGACAGTCTGCTGGATGTGAAGCCGCAATCGAGCATTACCGAGGCGGTCTATTTTCAGAACGAAGGCGATTTTGAACCTTACCTGACCGGGATTTATACTTATATGCGGACTTTCGCCAACAATGTCACCTACGGTACCGAGCGCGGCGAAGAGCTGATCGCCGGCTCCAATTCGCGTTTTGGCGTTGCCTGGTCGCAGATCATTACGCCTACTTCCGGGGCGATCAATTACAATGACTGGTATAAGGCGATCGGTCATTGCAATCTGTTGCTTGCGAAGATCGAAGGCTTCCCATTCGCGGCCAGTCCGGACACCCGAAAACGCATTCTGGCCGAAACATACAGCCTGCGCGCCTATTTTTACTTTCATCTCACCCGCATTATCGGCGACGCGCCCCTGATGCTGCAAGCGGTGACGGACGAAAATGTGCCCTTGCTGCCGCGCTCGCCCGCTGCCGAGGTGATGAAACAGGTGCAGGCGGACCTCGACCAGGCGATTGGTTTGTATAAATCGGCCGGTAACTTTTCGGCGGCTTCCTACCCGTCCAAATACCGCTTTGCTTACGGTTCCACGCAGGCCCTGAAAGCGGAAGCGAGCCTGTGGAGCGCCAAAGTGCTGGGCGGCGGCGATACGGCTTTCAATGCGGCACTGGCCGCCATTGCGGAAGTAGAGGCCTCCGGGGTTTCGCTGAATGCGGATTTCAAGAATGTGACCGGCCTGCGCGCGCCTAACAACCCGGAAGTTATTTTGTCGGCCTATTTCAGCAGGGACGAAACCGGCGGGAATTACGGGGTGAATGCATTGCCATTCCTGACGATCGTGCAGGGCGCGGCGAACCTCGACAGCCTGCCTTACACACAAACTTCCACCACTGGCCAGGGCGCTTACCAGATCAGTCAGACTTCCCGTGCATTGTTTTCCAAAACTCCGGCTGACAAGCGCATACCGTACACCTGGGTTACCGAACGGCAGGCATCAGGCCCAAAAATATCGTGGATCACCAAGTATCCCGGCACCAAATATTCCGACGACCGCATTTCCGACAACGAGATCATCCTCTTCCGCTTCGCCGACATTTATTTAATGAAAGCCGAAGCCCACGCCGCACTCGGCAACATCTCCGACGCGATCGCCTACCTTGACAAAATCCGCGCACGGGCAGGCACAGGCGCTTATCCGGGCGCGAAAACGAAGGCGGCCGTCGAGCGCGAAATACTGGATGAGCGCGGCAGAGAACTGTTTTTCGAGAACAAGCGCTGGTACGACCTTGTGCGGTTTCACAAAGGTGGCACAATCGACGTGTACCAGTTTGTACCCAACCTGATTGGCAAAAAAACGCCGCTTTTCTGGCCATTGAACACGACGGTACTAGCCAACAACAACCAGCTGGCACAGACGGAAGGTTACTGATCCAGGTTTTTCAAGAAGTTCTATTTTAATAATTCAATATGCTAAAAAAGACACTACTGATTCTGATCGTCCTGGGCGCCACTAAGGCGTTTGCGCAAATTCCGGAACCCCGCCCATTGTTCACCGCGGGCGAAAACGGCTACAAAAGTTACCGCATTCCTTCGCTGATCAAAGCCAAAAATGGTGCCCTGATCGCATTCTGCGAAGGCCGGAAAGACGGCGCAGGCGACGCGGGGGATATAGATCTGCTAATGAAGCGCTCGACGGATAACGGTAAGACCTGGGGTAATCAGGTCGTGGTATGGGACGATGGCACGAATACCTGCGGGAACCCGTGCCCGGTACTCGACGAGGAAACCGGCGAAATTCTCTTGCTGCTCACCCAAAACCGTGGCGATGTGCCCGAAAAGGACATTATTACCAAAAAATCCGAGTCAACCCGGACGGTATGGCTGTCCCGCAGCTCCGACAACGGTGCTACCTGGGCCAAACCGGTTGACATAACCCAAACCACCAAGAAACCCGAATGGGGCTGGTATGCGACCGGCCCGGGCATTGGCATACAAATCAAAAACGGCCCGCGCAAAGGCCGGCTCGTGATCCCCTGCGATTTCAGCTACGACGACCCGAACGGCAAAGTCCGCAACGGCCCGTACGAATACGGCGCGCACGCCATTTACAGCGACGACCACGGCAAAACCTGGCAACTAGGCGGCACGATCACACCAAAAATGAATGAATGCCAGGTAGTGGAAGTCGCGGATGGCAACGGAACGCTGCTGATGAATATGCGCTCCTACTTCGGGCGCGGGCGGCGGGCGCAGTCGCTCAGCTACGATGGCGGCGTGAGCTGGACGGCACCGGAAGACATTTCGGAGCTGGTGGAACCTGTTTGCCAGGCGTCGATCATCCGGTACCGGCGCCCGAACACCAAAACAGCCGGTACCATGCTTTTCCTCAATCCCGCGAGCACTGGCAAGCGCCATAACCTTACATTACGGGCCAGTTTCGACGAGGGTAAAACGTGGCCGGTTATCAAAACCATTTTCCCGGGCCCTTCCGCCTATTCGTGTATGGCGGCATTACCCGACGGCAACATCCTGTGCCTTTACGAGGCAGGGAAAACCGGCGCCTATGAGCAGATCGTGCTGCAAACCATCACCCCGCAATGGCTGTTCGGGGACCGCAAATAGCTGAATTTCAAGTTTATCAATCCAATATGAATACCATCCAACACACCGACGGCCTCATTGCCGCACTTTTCACTCCCCTACATCCCGACGGCTCCGTGCATTACGAGCTGCTGCCCGCTCTGGTCGAACACCTGACCAGCACCGGCATTTCAGGCATTTTCATTTGCGGCAGCAACGGCGAAGGCCCGAACCTGACGCTCGAAGAACGAATGCAGGTTTCCGAAGCAGTAATCCGAGCCGGCAAAGGACGTCTGCGCATGATCGTACATGTGGGGCACGCGAGCATCGCGGAGGCGCGTAAGCTGGCGCGTCACGCGCAGGAGGCGGGTGCAGATGCCATTTCCTCGGTGGCAGCATTTTATTTCAAACCTACATCCGTGCAAAACCTCGCCGACTGCATGACCGAGATCGCGGCCGGTGCACCGGGGTTGCCATTCTATTATTACCATATTCCGTCACTCACCGGATTTTCGATGGATGTGCTTGATTTTATGCGCATTGCAGAAAAGCAGATCCCGAATTTCGCGGGCGTGAAATACACCGCGGCCACACTTTGGGAATACCAGGAATGCCTGCATTATGAGGGAGGCAAATATGATGTTTTGTACGGTTTTGACGAAAATCATTTGCCGGCGTTGTCAATGGGCGCCAAGGGGGCGATCGGCAGTACTTTCAACTTCGCGGCTCCTTTTTACCTGAAAGTAAGGGAATATTTCGAAGCGGGCGAGATCGAAAAAGCGCGGGAACAAATGCTGTTCTGCGTGGAAATGGTGCGCATCGTGGTGCAGTACCCTCCTATTCCCGCCCAAAAAGCCGTCATGAAAATGCTCGGTTTCGACATGGGCCCCTGCCGCCTCCCACTCGTGGCCTTACCCGACGGCCAGTACCAGGAATTACACCGCCAGCTGAGAAAGATTGGCTTTTTTGAAAAATTGAATGAATGAATTAGTAATGAGTGAATGAGTAAATAACTCGACGACCTGATGACCCGCTTCCTTTTCTTCCTGACCATTTTCCTACAAACGATGATTTCTAATGCCCAGCCGCCGGGGCCTTCGCCCTTGCAATGGAAAAGCCTGCCGCCGCTGCCCGATGCCGTCGGATTTGCCGGTGCTTATGCCGGTGTGAGCAACAATGCGCTGGTCGTGGCCGGCGGCGCCAACTTCCCAGGCAATACCGGTCCATGGGGAACTGCGCCCAAAACCTGGTACGACGACGTTTTTGTGCTGGAAAACCCCTCAGGAAACTGGAAGAAAGCGGGTAAACTGCCCCGCGCGATGGGCTACGGTATTTCGCTCACGACGCCTGACGGCATTTTCTGCCTAGGCGGCGCCGACGGTACCCGCCATTTCAGTGAGGTATTCTATTTAAATTGGGCCGATAACCGCATTACCACGACGCCCCTCCCCAGCCTGCCCGTTCCGCTTGCTTATGCCTCGGGCGCATTGCTGGGGGACAAAGTCTATGTAGCCGGCGGCACCAGCGCCCCTTCCGATACCAATGCGTTGAACCGCTTCTGGGCATTTGATTTACATAAAAAACAATGGAACGAATTGCCGCCGATCCCGGGAAACGGCCGGATGCTGGGCGTTGCCGGTGTGCAGGACGGGCATTTTTTCCTATTCAGCGGCGTGGAATTACACCATAATGCTGAAACCGGTGCTGTCCAACGGACTTACTTGAAGGAATGCATGGCCTATAACCCGGTTTCCAACACCTGGAAACGCATTGCCGACCTGCCTCACGCCGTTGCGGCCGCGCCTTCGCCTGCGTATGCGGCCGGGCAGTCGCACCTGCTCGTGGTCGGCGGGGACGATGGGGCGAATGCGCACCGCGTGATGGAATTAAGGGAGAAGCATCCCGGCTTCCGCAACGAAATCATGGCTTACCACAGCATTACCGATAGCTGGGCAGCACTTGGAACGTTTTCAAATGGCAAGGCAGCGGTTACCACTCCGCTCGTGACCTGGAACGGGCAGCTCGTGATCCCGTCGGGCGAGGAGCAGCCGGGCATCCGCACGCCACGCGTGGTAGCGGGCAGTCCGGTGGTGAGCACGGGCACTTTCAATGGGATCGACTGGGGTGTGGTATCGGTTTATTTTTTGCTGGTACTGGGCATCAGCATTTACGTTTCCCGCAAAATGAGCGCCAGCACCGACGATTTTTTCCTCGGCGGCCAGAACATCCCCTGGTGGGCGGCCGGGCTGAGCATTTTCGGAAGCAAGCTCAGCGCCCTCACCTTCATCGCCATTCCCGCAAAAACTTTCGCCACCGACTGGACCTACATTTTTGCCAATGCAATGATCGTCGTTGTGGCCCCGATCGTGATCTGGTTTTTTCTGCCCTACTTCCGCAAGCTAAAAATCACGAGCGTCTACGAATACCTCGCATTCCGGTTCAATCAAACCGTCAAATTAGTGGGCAGCCTCACGTTTGTTGTTTTTCAGGTAGGCAGATTGGGGATTGTGATTTACCTCCCTGCATTGGTACTAAGCACGGTGACGGGCATGAACCTGATGCTCTGCATTATCCTTACCAGCCTCATTACCACGGCCTACACCATTTCCGGGGGGATCGAAGCGGTCGTGTGGACGGAGGTAATGCAGGTAGGCGTGTTGCTGGGCGGGGCATTTATCAGCTTGTTTTTCATTGCAAATGCCTCCGGCGGCTTTGATTCACTGTTTACGCAGGCAGGCGACGCTGGTAAATTCCATATGGTCAACAGCGGATGGGCCATCACCGAGCCGGTGCTATGGGTGGTCTTGGCAGGGAATTTCTTAACCCAAATAGTGACCTACACGTCCGATCAGGTGGTGGTGCAACGCTACCTTACCACTCCCACGGAAGCTGAGGCACGCCGTTCGATCTGGACGAATGCATTCCTGGTAATTCCCGCGACATTGATCTTCTTCCTCGTCGGGACTGCATTGTGGGTATATTTCAAACAATCGCCCCACCTGCTGAATCCCATGGCGCGTACCGACGATATTTTTCCCTGGTTTATCTCCACGCAGCTGCCCGCAGGTCTGCGCGGACTGGTGATCGCAGGCCTTTTCGCCGCCACCATGTCGACCATCAGTTCTTCGATGAATTCGATTGCCACGGTCGTTACCACCGATTTTTTCCAGCATTTTGTCCCAAAATCCACCGATCTCCAACGGTTCCGCTTCGCCCGCTACACGACGCTCGCATTAGGGGCGGCGGGCATCGGCATTGCTATTGGGCTGGTTTTTATGGAAAATAACAGCATCTGGGACCAGTATCTGAAACTGATCGGGATATTCGGCGGATGCCTGGCCGGGATGTTCGTGGCGGGGATATTTGTTCCGGCCATTAACAGCACCGGAATCCTCGCCGGCTTTTTCATCAGCGCCGTGCTGCTCTATTTTGTGCAGGCAAATGGCTGGGTGCATTTCTTCCTGTATCCCGGCGTGGGGATATTCGGATGCGTAATATTCGGATGGCTGATCAGCAAAGCGTTACCAGCAACCCGACCGTCCTGATCCTGGTTTGCAGGCAAGCTAAGCTCCCGGCATCTTATAGCCGTTATGGTACTCGTTGCCGATCAATTTATTGGCCGCCGCATTGTTGTCGAACTCGCCCTTCTGCGCATTCCATAGCAGCGTACTTCCCGTTCGGTAAGCGATATTGCCCATTTGCGAAAGGATCGCCACCTCCGCGCCTGCTTGTATGGGTGCATGGAGGTCGCCCATGCGCCGCGAGCGGATCACTTCCACGAAGTTCTTCGCGTGCTCGTCGAGGCCATTGTCTGAGGAAGCCTGCAACGGGACGGCCTGCATGCGTTTTTCGTAGGGTACCACCTCCCAGCCCTGCCTGTCGACGATCAATGTGCCGTTCTCGCCCAGGAAGGCAATGCCGTGCTGGCGGTTGTAAATGCCCGCACCATAGCCGATCACATGTTCCCATTGAATGTTGAAATCGTCGTATTCGAAGAGTGTCGTTAACGTGTCGGGCGTTTCGGCGCCGGGGTTGCGCAGCATGGCACCGCTGGCACTTACCCGTTTTGGCGGAGTGCCGGACGCTTTCATGCCCAGCAATGCGTAGTCGAGCAAATGCACGCCCCAGTCGGTCATAATGCCGCCTGCGTAATCCCAAAACCACCGGAATGAGCCGTGGAAGCGGTTTTTATTGAATGCCCTTTTCGTTGCAGGGCCGAGCCACATGTTGTAGTCTACTCCTGCCGGTGCCTCGCTATCCGGTAATTTCTCGATAGGATTACCATAATTGAAGTATCCCCAAACCTTCACCAGCCCGATCTTGCCTAGCTTACCGGAATGCACAAAATCGACCGCGTCGCGGAAATGTTTCTGGCTGCGCTGCCATTGTCCCACCTGTACCACACGCTTGTACCGCTCCTGCGCCGCCACCATCGCCCGGCATTCGGCTATGGAATTTCCGATCGGCTTTTCCACATACACATCCTTGCCCGCCTCACATGCCTCGGCCATCATCAGGCAATGCCAATGGTCAGGCGTGCCGATCACAACGGCATCTATATCTTTGTTTTCCAGCAGTTTCCGATAATCCCCGAACGTCTTTACCTGGATTCCTTTCGACGCAAATTCGGCAGCCCGTTTATCGAGCACATTACGATCGACATCGCAGAGCGCCACACATTCCACACCCGGGTTTTTGATCACCGCATTAATATCCGCCCAGCCCATGCTGTTGACGCCGATCGCCGCGACTCGGATCTTCTCGGCCGCCGAACGAACGGTCCGGCCCGCGTAGGTAAAGTCGTTGATAATGGGTGAAATGCCGGCACCACCGGCCAGGGCTGTTGCAGTATGGATGAATTTTCTTCTGGAAATAGTCATGACAGATCTGAGTGTTGAATAGTCTGAACCAAAGGCTGTTTTAAAACAGTTTTACCGCTGTTTTTACACAAAGTATTCTTGCAATATTTCAAATGTCAATCTGACAAATCTAGCCGGATTATTTTGCATTGCCGGGAAAAAGTATGGCTTTCCTTATAAAAATCCCGAATGATAACGTTCCCGGCAACGTCTGCGTAAAAAAATCGGGCGATTGCATTGGTCACGATCAAAAATGGATTCAAATTAAGTCCCGGCACAGATCCGGGCATCTGGCACACATCGGAAAAATACAATTTCACAAATACGAATCTGACATCGTTTTTACCCGCATTAAGCAGCCGCAAATGAACGTTAAATCTCTACCCGACCAACACCTCCTCGAAGCACTGCGCGACGACGACGGCCTGGCGTTCCGGGAGATTTACCAACGCTACTGGAAAAAAATGTACCTGCTTGCGCTCCGCAAGATCGACGACCGCGAGGCTGTCGAAAGCATCGTTCAGGACGTGTTCCTCCGCCTGTGGGAGCGCCGCGGCCTGTTGCAGATCGACAATCTGGAAGCTTACCTCGTCACGTCGGTGAAATATACCTGCATTAACCATTTCAAATCGGCGATGGTACACGAAAAATACCTCGCCCACGCATTCACAGGCTACTCCGACGCGATTTGCACGACCGAAGAGCAGCTCAATGCCAGCGAGCTCATGACGAGTATCGAAACCCGCCTGAGTCATTTCCCCGAGAAAGCGCAGACCATTTTCCGCCTCCACCGCCTCGAAAACCGCTCTACCAAAGAGATCGCCAGCCAGATCCAGATGCCCCAACGAACCGTCGAGCATCATTTAAGCCTGGTCGTAAAGGCGCTCCGGGTTTATTTGAAGGAATATCTTTGAAAGGGAGAAATGGGAGGAAGGAGAAAAGGAAGGAAAATGGCGCGAAGCTCTTGCTTCGTGACTAGCTACAAATCAAGAGATTTGCACCAGCATATCCGCACCATCGGTCACTTCCCCCTTCCTCCCTTTCCTCCCCTTCCTCCCTCCTATAACAAAACAAAGATACTTTTAAACAAACCACCCATCCCATATAACTTATCCAATAAATTCTAAAAAGTTTTGCGGATGACGGCGCTGCTGTTTGACTACTCACTAAAAAGCAAGCAGCCATCGCAGGCAATGAACCGGGAACAATTCGCAGCATTATTGGAGAAGTATCAGCATGGGCAATGTACCGAGCAGGAAAAACAACTGGTAGAGCATTGGTTTGCGCTGCTGGAAAACGAAAATGCGGATGACATTTCCGAAAGCGGACTCGACGACGCCGAAGAGCGGATGTGGGCCGGTATGCAACAAAAAGCCTCCCTCCCCGACTTCCATGAACGCGACGGTAACAGCCCCTTTCGATCCATCTACCTGAGGTGGGCCGGCATGGCCGCCTCCCTGCTGCTGATCGGCTGGTTTTTCGCCGGAAAAGTGCTCGACCGCAATGTACCGCTCACAGCCTACACATGGGAAGAAAAACGGAACGACGGTAACAATGTGCTGCCGGTAATGCTGGAAGACAGCAGCGTGGTCGAGCTCCGGCCAGGAAGTTCGCTACGCTATCCAAGCCATTTCGAGAGCGGTAAAAGAGAGGTGGTTTTGAAAGGAAACGGGTTTTTCAGCATTCGCAAAAATCCTAAAAAGCCATTCTATGTGCATTCGGGCGGTGTTACTACGAGAGTTTTGGGCACGAGCTTTCATGTGAGTACGGCGCCCGGTGGGCAGAAAACAAGCGTGGAAGTGGTTACCGGCCTGGTTTCTGTTTACAGTGAGAAGACGGGCGAAGATGCCGTCGATATGCTCCTGAGCCCCAATCATACAGCTACCTTCGACCGGAATTCGGGCAAGTTTTCGGCCGGACTGTCGGAGCGGCCCCGGCTGCTGAATGCGGATATCTCATTCCAGTTCCATAATACGCCGCTCTCGCAGGTCGCGCAGCATATGCGCGACGCGTGGGGTGTGGCTTTGGAGGCAGAAAACAGCCAGATCCTGAACTGCCCGCTGACCGCTGACCTGAGCGGACAACCTCTTTATACACAACTGGATATCATTTGCGCGGCATTAGGCGCAAAATACAAAGTACGCGGCTCGACGATCCGCATCTCCGGCCCCGGTTGCAAAACACGCGGGGACCACGCTTTTCAAACACGTAAACCCAACCATTCCATCATGCATACATAGCCGCAAACGAAAACGCTGGCCATGCAGCGAACATGGGCCAGCGCCAAAAAATCCTGTGGAGGCCGACAGCGAATCGCGCCATCCCGGGAGCTTCATTTTATCAAATGTCCATTCAATAAAACATTTAAAGGTATGAAAAAAACAGAACCTTTACTTTTCAAGGCCTGGCGGCGCATAACCGCGCCCGGGGGTTTACTGCTGCGGGTGATGGTGGTGCTCGTACTGGCTTGCCAGACCGTACTCGCCGCCGACCAGCAGGAAGTCATGTCGCGGCTTGTCACTTTAAAATTCCAGAACCAGCGCTTCGAGAAGGTCATCAGCAGCATTGAAAAACAGACCAAAGCCCGCATTGTGTACAGCTCCGAGCGTGTCAACGTAGCCAGGAATGTGAGTGTAGAAGTAAGTAAAAAACGGCTGGATACGGTTCTGGACGAGATCCTTTCTCCGCTAAACCTCACTTATCGCCTGGTAGGCGGGCAAATCGTGCTTGAAAACATCGCCCGCGAAGAATCGGCAATCCCTGCAAAACCGCAGGCCATCGACCGGACCGTAACCGGCGTGCTCACCGACGAAAAAAATGCAGTGCTCCCGGGCGTAAGCGTGATCCTGAAAGGCACCAACCGCGGTACCAGCACCGACGGCCAGGGCAAATTCAGCCTGCTCGTGCCCGACGATGCCGACGCCGTGCTGACGTTCTCGTTTGTAGGTTACCAGAGCCAGGATGTGGTGCTCGGGGCGCAAACGGCATTCAATATCTCTTTGAAACCTGATGTCGGCGCATTGGACGAGGTGGTCGTGATCGGGTACGGGGCCGTACGCAAGCGCGACCTTACCGGCTCGGTGGTGCAACTTAAAAGCGAGCAACTGAAACAGGTGCCTTCCAATAACGTGCTCGACGCCGTGCAGGGCAAGATCGCGGGCGCGGACATTACACGCAGCAGCGGTCAGGCAGGAGCGGGCGTGAACATTACCATCCGCGGTAACCGTTCGATTGGTGGTAACAACTCCCCGCTCATTATCGTCGACGGTGTACAATACGGCGACCTCGCCGATATCAATTCCAACGACATCGAATCGATGGAAGTTTTGAAAGACGCTTCGTCGATCGCGATATACGGCTCCCGCGGTGCCAATGGTGTTATTTTGATTACCACTAAAAAGGGAAAAAGCGGCCGTCCTGATATTTCTTTCAACTCCTACGCGGGTATTTCGCAAGTGACGATGTACCCCAGAGCAATGGATATCAACGAGTTCCGAGATTTCAAACGGGAAGCCTGGCGTGCAGCCGGCGTGTGGAATACGCCTGCCGACGATCCGTCGATCTTTACCAACGTGGCCGAGTACGATGCCTTGCAAAAAGGCATTTGGACTGATTACCAGAAAGAACTCATTCATCCCGGTTTCCAGCAAAATTACCAGCTCGGCTTTCGTGGCGGTTCTGAAAAGTTGAAATCCTACGTTTCAGTGGATTATTTTAATGAAAAAGGCATCCTAAAACTGGATGAAATGAAACGCTACACGGCCCGTCTGAACGTGGATTACACGCTTACCGACTGGATGAAGATCGGTTTGCAAAGCCAGCTGACGTATTACAACCAAAGCGTCCGCCGCGATCCTTTGAACCAGGCCAACAAGATCAGCCCGCTCGGCTCCTTGTACGATGAGAATGGAAATTTCAACTTCCTGATGCTCGACGGGCAGACTGCTAACCCGCTATCCGACGAGCAGCCCGGCGTTTTCAATAACAATATCCTCACAACGCGGACGCTCACAAACGGTTACGTCGAAATCACCCCGATCAAAGGGTTGACATTCCGCAGTACGCTGGGTGCGAACCTTTCCAATTCGCGCAACGGGGCCTATTCTTCCCCGAAATCCATCGACCGCTCGCTGACCGGCAAATCGCTCGCTACTTACAATGTCTCCAATGGCCGGACGATCAACTGGGAGAATGTGGTCACCTATCAAAAGGCTTTTGAACAGCACAGTTTCACATTCACAGGTATCGGGAGCTCACTGGCAACGGTTTCGGACAATGCTTCGGCATCCGGCGTGAACCAGCTGATTCCCGCACAGTTGTTTTACTCACTGGGCAGCGCTACGGAGGAAATCAAAATCAATTCGGCTTATTCCAAAAACAACCTGGTATCATTCGCTGCCCGTGTGAACTATGGCTTTAAAGAGCGCTATTTGCTGACTTTGACTGCCCGCAAGGACGGTTCTTCCAAACTTGCACCAGGTAACAAATGGACGTTTTTCCCGTCGGCTGCATTCGCCTGGCGGATCATTGACGAGGGTTTCATGAAGAATATCAAAAAGCTCAGCGACCTGAAACTGCGTGTGAGCTACGGTATTGCCGGTAACGACCCTTCCGGCCCTTACGCAACGCAGACCACACTGACGCGCATTGCATTTGGTTTCGACGAAGTGGCTTATCCGGCCTACACCTTCTCGCGTAATGTGGGTAATGCGGCATTGGGCTGGGAGCTTTCGGCTACGCAAAACCTCGGCCTCGATTTCGGACTGTTCGACGGGCGCCTTAATGGCTCGATCGACTACTACGACACCCGCACCTCCGACCTGCTCCTCGACCGCGGACTGCCTCCTACGACGGGCGTCACCACTGTGAAGCAGAACATCGGTAAAACCCGCAACCGCGGCTTCGAGGTAGTGCTGGGAAGTACCAACATCCGCACCCAAAACCTGACCTGGAATTCTAGCCTCACATTCACCCGAAACAAGGAGGAGATCACCGAACTCGTCACCGAGGGTAACGACATCGGTAACGGCTGGTTTATCGGCAACCCGATCAGCGTGTTCTACGATTACGAGAAACTGGGTATCTGGCAAACTTCGGAAGCAGAGGCGGCCAAAGCCATGTCGCCTACGCAGTTACCAGGGGAAATCAAGGTAAAAGACCAGAATGGCGACGGCAAGATCGACGCCGTGAACGACCGGGTGATCCTCGGCACGCCACGCCCGAAATGGAGCGGCGGGTTGGATAATACCATTAAATACAAAGGGTTCGACCTGAATTTTATGATCTACGCAAGGGTCGGTTCAATGATTAACTCCGATCGCTATGCACGTTTCGATCAGCAGGGTGTGGGCAACAGCACCGCCGGCCTCGATTACTGGACCCCGGAGAACCCGACCAACGATTATCCGCGGCCTAACAAGAATGCGGGGCTTAAATACCTCTCGACATTGGGTTACCGCGACGCCTCGTACGCACGTATCCGTAACGTGACGCTCGCGTACAACCTTCCGGTCGACAAGTTCAACTGGAAGATCATCCGCGGCCTGCGCGTGTATGCGACTGCCAAAAACCTGGCCACATTCACCAGGCTCGATTATGACCCCGAGCGCGGCGGATCGGAGAACTTCCCGATGACCAAACTCTTCATTTTTGGTCTGAATGTGAACCTGTAACCCTTTAAACCAGTCAAAACAATGAGATCACAACTATTGAAAACAGGGTTTATAGCGGTTTCCCTTCTGGGGCTGTTTTCCTGTGAGAATGTTCTGGAAGAATATAACCCCTCGGGCCTTACCTCCGAGAATGTTTACACCACGCCCGAAGGTTTTGAAACGCTCGTCAATGCCGCCTACTCCTACCAGCGCTGGTGGTATGGCAAGGAAGAAGGCTACAACATCGCCGAAACGGGCACCGACATCTGGACCAGCGGCGCAGGCGAGGTATACCGCGATTTGACCCAATATCTCAACCTGCAAGGCAGTAATGTGGCCCTTAGCAACGAATGGCGGGAATTTTATGCGGCCATTAACCTCTGCAACGGCGGTATCAACCGTATCGAACAGGCCGGCCTTTCGGCCGCATTGCGTCCCGTACGCGAGGGCGAGCTGCGCTTTTTGCGGGCATTTTATTACTGGCATATTGTCGAAACCTGGGGCGGGGTGCATTTTACCACCACCGAAACCAACGGCATTGTGACTACTGCCAACAAGACGCCGGTGGAGACATTCTATAACCAGATCTTCGAAGACCTGAAAATTGCCGTTAACAACCTGCCGGCGACCCAGCCGCAATACGGCCGCGTTACCAAAGGGGCCGCGCAGGCGTTCCTGGCCAGAATGTACCTCACACGGGGTATGAACAAGGAGGCACTGGAAATGGCCAAATCTGTTATTGACGGCAATTATGGGTACAAACTAGAAGCCAGCTATGCGGATCTCTGGAAAATGAGTAACCTGAAATCCAAAGAGGTGATCTACACCGTGGATTACTCGACCAACCTGGCCCTGAACGACCTCGCCAACTCGACATTCAACCCGTACGGGCATGGCCGCGGGAGCAACAATGCGCATTTGCTTTTCCTGATGAAATACGACGACCGCCCGGGCATGATCCGCGACATTAACAATGGCCGGCCGTTCAACCGGTACATGCCCACACGCTTCCTGCTCGACCTTTTCTCCGCCGACGACTCGCGTTACGAGGGCAGTTTCATGGAAACATGGTATGCCAATTCAAATACATTGCCGACCGGCATCGCCAAGGGGGACACAGCTGTTTATTGCACAAAACTGGCAATCCCGGATGCCGTGGAGGCTTCGAAAAAGTATCAGACTTACGACCGCAGCGACATTTACCTAGCCGACGGAATCGTGAAGGACAACCTGCGCTACCCTACCCTTGCCAAGTTCATGGACCCCACCCGCGCGAGCCTGAACGAGGCGCAGAGCGCACGTGACGTGTTTGTGATCCGGCTGGCGGAAGTGTACCTGATCGCGGCGGAAGCGGCGATGCAGCTCGGCGACCTTGCCGGAGCGGCCGCATATGTGAATGTGGTACGCACGAGGGCCGCCAAGCCGGGTAAAACCGCCGCAATGCAGGTAAAATCGTCGGATATTACTTTGGATTTTATCCTCGACGAACGCGCCCGCGAGCTTGCGGGTGAGCAACTCCGGTGGTTCGACCTGAAACGCACCGGCAAGCTGGTGGAGCGGATCCAGAAGTATGCGCCCGACAATGCGGTCAATATCCAGGAGCACCACACCGTTCGCCCCATTCCGCAAACGCAGCTGGACGCCGTGGTGAATAAAAATGAGTTCAAACAGAATGCCGGTTACCAATAATCCATTTTAAATGTCTTCCTGCCTTGAAAAGCAGGGAGACGCTTTTGTTATGACTTACAAAACACGAATTGCAGCATTTGCCCTCGCAGCGCTCGGCTATTGCACCACGGCCACACAGATAGCATCCGCCCAGAACGCCGCCCCTGAATACAGCTGGTCGAACCTGCCGAAGATCCAGCAGCCGGTTTTTCGCAAGGATACTGTGCGCATTACGGCATTCGGCGCCATGCCCGACGGCCACACCCTCAACACCAAAGCCATTAACCAGGCCATTGAAAGTTGCAGCAAAAAAGGTGGGGGCGTGGTGCTGGTACCGGCCGGGCTTTGGATAACAGGGCCTGTCGTGCTCAAAAGCAATGTAAACCTGCACCTGAACGAAGCCGCGACGCTGCTTTTCACGACCGACAAGTCGCAATACGCCCTTACCGAGGGCTTTTATGAAGGAAAGGCCGCCGCGCGGAACGAGTCCCCTATTTCCGGAAAAGACCTTGAAAATGTGGCTATTACCGGCCGGGGAATTGTGGACGGCAATGGCGATGTGTGGCGCGCGGTGCATAAAACCCAGCTTGCCGAGCCGCAATGGAAGGAAAAAGTCGCATCGGGCGGGGTGCTCAAAGACGATGGCAAAACCTGGTATCCGAGCGAGCAGTTCAAAAAAGCTAGCGTCGAAAGTAAAAGCATGCTGCTGACGGCAGGTAAAAAGCCCGCGGATTTTGCCGATATCAAGGATTTCCTCCGGCCAAATCTGGTGGTTTTAAACAACTGCAAGAAAGTGTTGCTGGAAGGCGTGACGTTCCAGAATTCGGCTGCCTGGTGCCTGCATCCCCTCATGGTCCAGGACCTGACGATCCGGAATGTACGCGTCAAAAACCCGGATTATGCGCATAACGGCGACGGTATGGACATCGAATCCTGCAAAAACTTCCTTATCGAAGGCTGCGTGCTCGATGTGGGCGACGATGCGATCTGTATCAAATCCGGGAAGGATGAAGAAGGCCGCAAACGCGGCATACCAACCGAAAACGGCGTTATCCGCAATAATATCGTGTATCAGGGCCATGGCGGGTTTGTGGTAGGAAGCGAAATGAGCGGGGGCGCCCGGAATATTTTCGTGGAGCAATGCACATTTATGGGAACCGATAAAGGTCTTCGTTTCAAATCGGTGCGCGGGCGCGGCGGTGTAGTGGAGAAAATTTATGTGAGAAACATCAGTATGAAGGACATTCGCCAGGAAGCAATCTTCTTCGATCTCTATTACTTTGTGAAGTTCGCTACCGACGGTGAGCGCGATATGCGGCCGGTGGTGAATGAAGGCACGCCTGTTTTCAAGGATATGCATTTTGAAAACATCGTGTGCAATGGCGCTACCAAAGGCGTTTTCGTACGCGGCTTGCCCGAAATGCCGGTCCGGAATATCGTTATGGAGAATATGGTGCTTTCGGCCGAGACCGGCGTGGAGCTCACCGATGCAGATAAGATTAGTTTCAAGAATGTAAAACTGATCACAAAGCATTCCAAACCGGTCATTTTCATCGATAATGCCACCAATATCACATTTGACAACCTGCAATACAACGACCACAGCGAAACGCTCATTTCGGTCAACGGCGAACGCAGCCAGAACATCAGCATCGCGCGTACCGACGCTTCTAAAGCACAAAAAGTGAAGGAATTTTCAAAGGGAGCACAGGAGAAGAGCCTGGTTATTCATGAAGGGAAATAATTACTATTGGGTCGCCGGCGTACTGCTGGCGACCACCACGTTTGCACAGAAAAGCACTGTATTGAAGCCATCCCGGCCAACTCCGGTTTCGCAGACGTCCATTCCGGCAACGCCCGTTTCGGAAACCTGGGTCGCCGATTTGCAGGATGGTCGTTATAAAAATCCCGTCCTCCATGCCGATTACTCCGACCCGGACGCTTGTCGCGTGGGCGAGGATTACTACATGACCGCATCCAGTTTCGATGCCGTTCCGGGCCTGCCCATTTTGCATTCCAAAGACCTCGTCAACTGGACGTTGATCGGCCATGCATTGCCCCGGCAGGTACCCATCGCGCATTTCGAAAAAACGCAGCATGGCAACGGTGTATGGGCCCCGGCGATCCGCTTTCACAAAGGCGAGTTCTATATTTATTATCCGGATCCCGACTTTGGTATTTATGTGATTAAAGCCAAAAATGCCGCCGGGCCGTGGTCGGAACCGGTGCTCGTGGAGGGCGGGAAAGGGCTCATCGACCCCTGCCCGCTCTGGGACGACGACGGGCGTGTGTACCTCGTGCACGGGTGGGCAGGTAGCCGGGCGGGTATTAAAAGTGTGATTACCGTCAAGAAAATGAATGCGGAAGGCACGCAGGTGACAGACGCCGGTGTGCTGGTGTACGACGGCCACAAGATAGACCCGACGGTAGAAGGGCCTAAATTTTACAAACGGAACGGCTACTACTACATTTTCGCCCCGGCTGGTGGCGTCGCCACAGGATGGCAGATTGTGCTGAGGTCTAAAAATGTGTATGGGCCTTATGAGCGAAAAGTGGTGATGGCGGAGGGAAAATCGGGGATTAATGGCCCGCACCAAGGCGCGTGGGTGACGACCAGCCCCGTGAATGGCAAGTCGGAAGACTGGTTCCTGCATTTCCAGGACAAAAACGAGTACGGTCGCGTCGTGCATTTGCAGCCAATGAAATGGGTGAATGACTGGCCGGTCATCGGTACCGACCCGGATGGCGACGGCGTCGGCGATCCCGTGATCACTTATCGCAAGCCACGGACCGCTCGCCGTTATCCGGTGAATACACCATCCGAAACCGACGAGTTCGACGGCATCACATTCGGAAATCAATGGCAATGGCAAGCTAATCCGCAAGGAACATGGGCCATGGCCGCTTCGGGAAGTCTGCGGCTTTATGCACACCACACTCCCGAAGGTGCCAGGAACCTTTGGGATGTCCCTAACCTGCTGCTCCAAAAATTCCCGGCGGAGGAGTTCATGATGACTACCAAACTGAAGTTCACGCCGAATTCAAACCTCACAGGCGAAAAAACCGGCCTGGTTGTGATGGGTCAAAGCTATGCCGGAATTTTCCTCAGGAGCGCCAAGAACAAAATCGAGCTGGTCTACGCTTCGTGTACCAAAGCGTTTGAAGGCAATGCTGAGCGTGAGGAGGTATTGACAGAGATCAAACCAGGCAGCGATGTATTCCTCCGGGTCCAGATCAGCAAGGGAGGCCGCTGCGCATTTGCTTACAGCCTGAACGGAACGGAATATCACTCGACCGGAGCGCATTTCCAGGCGGAACCAGGGCGATGGATCGGTGCAAAAGCGGGCTTATTCTGCATCCGTGATACGCAAACCAATGACGCAGGTTATGCGGACTACGATTGGTTCAGGGTAACACGTTAGTCGGGCTTACCCTGCCTCACATGCCCGGTTGCGCGTTCGTTCAGCAGCGGGCGGCCAGGTATTTTTTAACTTCAATGACTATCCGGATTCAGCATGACCATCCGCTTTCGACCCGTATAGCTGTACCGGACAGAAACTTTATCTCCGGATTGAGGAACCGATTTAAGATCCTCCCGGGGTACATTGATTTCTGTGACAAAATTGCGCCCGCGCATCGGCTTTACGTGGACCTGAAGTTTATAGAAAGTGTTTCCGTGAAGGTATGAACCGGGCTGTTCTTCCGACAGTAATACAATAGCGTCGGCTATGTGGCTATTCTTAAGATAACGATTCAGAGTGTACCACCGGGGCCTCCGCAATCTCACCAGCAGCAGCACTGCGATAAGTAACAAAAGTGCCAGCAACAGAATGACGAGAGTTTGTCCGGTTTGTAATGCCAATATCTCCATAGCTAATAAAAGTCCGTAGCTCCAAAGAAAACCAGCAATGTACCAACTTACGACAATAGTGATTTAACGGACACTTTCACTTATCTAGTGGCTGATTTCCGAGGGGTAATTGTAAGAGGACTTCCTCCTTTTTCCTGCGGGATATTTCTACCTTGCTGCCGTCCAGCAATTCCACCAGATCGTGGTCAGCCATGAGCTTGGCAATGAACTTGGGATTGACCAAATGAGACTTGTGGGTACGTATAAAACCGAACTCCGTCAGCATTTCCTCGTAATACTTCAGGGTCTTGCTTGCCAGCACGGGCTTTCGGTTTTTGATAAAGATATTGCTGTAATTTCCCTCTCCCTGCAGGCGGATAATCTGGTCGAGGGTGAAAAAAGAAACGCCATCCTGATAGGGAACGGCCAGCCGGAATTCACTCGCGCGCTTGTGGGCGACATTTCTGACCAGGTTGTCAAAAAGCATCGGATTTTGATGGACATTCTGCTTTTTCAGAAAGCGATCCACCGCCGCACGAAGTTCATCGGGGTCTACCGGTTTTAGGAGGTAGTCCAGCGCGCTGAATCGGATCGCCTGTACCGCATACTGATTATAGGCTGTTGTAAAAATCACCTCGAAGGCAGGTTCCTTCAATGCGCGCAAAAAATCAAATCCGTTTTTTCCAGGCATCTCCACATCCAGGAAAACGATATCGGGCCGGAAGGTTTTTAATCTTTCGAGCGCGTCGTCCACCGATTCGGCCTGCCGCACCTCCTTGATCTCATCAATATAAGTGTCAATGTAATAGGCCAGGACATTCCTGGATTTGGGTTCATCGTCTACAATTAGCGCTTTGATCATTGTCTAAGGTTGATATAAATAGGTGGACAATTCTATTCTGACCAGCGTTCCTGCGGGATTCCCGTCAGCATCATAACGGTCTATTATTTCCAGCCGGGCATGATTGCCCTGGCGTGCCAAAACATCGATCCTATCCTCGCAAATACGCAACCCACGCGATTCATGTTCCCGTGTACGTGAGGAATTTTGTTTCATTTCAGCAGATTTTTTTCTTCCTATCCCATTGTCTTCGATTTCACAGGCAAACTGCTCAGCCCCAATCGGCACAAAACTGATCCTCAGATGCTTGTCTCCTTTTTTATGCATCAAACCGTGCCAGAGGCCATTTTCCACAAAAGGCTGCAGCAGCATCGAAGGAAGCCGCACATAATCCTCTTCCAACTCGGGATCAATGTCAAGGGAATAGGTAAATCCCTGCCCAAACCGCATTAATTCCAGTTCAAGGTACAGTTCGAGCACATCTTTTTCCTCCGCAATGGTGACCAGGTTCCGTCCTGAGTTATTCAGGACCAGCCTGAAAAGCTTAGCGAATTTATTCAAATACTTGCTGGCTTCATTGTATTTGCGTGTGACGATACATTCCTGGATGCTGTTGAGGCAGTTGAATATGAAATGCGGGTTCATTTGTGCACGAAGGGCCATGAGTTGACTCTCGGCCAGCATGGTATTGATCCGCAGCAACATGATCTCCTGGCGCTCGGCCTGCGCCCGCGCCATGGCCTCGGTAATTTTGTTCGCACTGATCGCCGCAATCGTCGAAATAGCCCTGATGTGGTCGTTATTGTAAAAATGCTTACGCGGATGTTCCGAATCGATCACCCCGATGACGTGTCCTTCGTGCAGAATCGGCACGGCCAGCTCCGAGGACCTTGCCTGGTCATCGACAATATACCGGGGATCTTTGCTGGTATCACCGATCAGTTGCGGTACGCCGGTAGCTGCCGCAGCGCCGACGATCCCCTGCCCCACCGGAATTTCAATCGGGTTCAGGATTTCGTATTCCTTCGGGCTTTTCGGGCCGTAAGCTGCCTTCTGGATCAGCGTCCCGGTCTCTTTGTCCAACAGATATACCACACAATCTTCAAAATGCAGTTTGGAAATACAATTCCGCGCAATGTCCCAGCATATCTCGTTGACCGAATTGTCACCATAAACGCTGTTGGCAAAATACTCAATGGTCTCATCCAGATCTTTTTTACGTAGCCGCTGGGTGTATAACTTGTAAATCCAGAACAATCCGGCGACCAATGCCATCGCACAGAAAACAAAAAACCACCAGGTTTGCCACCAGTGCGGCAGCACCCGAAGCGTCAGTCCTCCGGCACGTTTCATCCAGCGCCCGTTTTCATCCGTGCTGCGCACTTTAAAAACATAGGTCCCGGGGAGCAGATTGGTATACGAAGCTGTAATGGACCGCCCGGCCATTACCCAGTCATCGTCCAGTCCTTCCAGCTGATAACTATATTGAAGTGAAGGGATATCGCGGTGGCTCAGCGAAGCATATTGAAAAGTCACAAAGGATTCATTCGGATTGACTTCCAACACATTGCCTTTTAATTCACTCAACTTTTCCTGCCCAAAAATCTTGACTGAGGTAATGGCAGGAGGTCGTTGAACCGGCACCGAAGCGAAGTGTTTCGGATTGATCACCACCACATGGTCCAGCATCACCGCATAGATTTTCCCAGCGGCTACGGTAACATAGTTCCAATAGTCCTGCATGGTTTTCCCAAGATCGATCTCCACTTTGCTGACGGCATTGCTCACGGGGTCGTAAGCAACCAATCCCTCCCGACTGGCGCCCCATAACACCCCATTGTCATCGATATCCATCGACGCAATCTGCCCGTAAGGCAACCCGTTGGCAGCATTCACGCTTCGGATAACAGTTCCCCGGCTATCAATCTTGAGAATACCCCTGCTTCCGGCCGCGACCCAGATGTCTCCAACTTTGCTCTGCCGTATTTCATAAATATATTCCCCTGCCAGCTCGGGCGCGAGCGCCAGCGAAAAATGCTCCCGGGCATGCTCATAGCGCAAGAGCCCCCTCCCTTCCATGGCGAAAAGAATATCTCCGTTGGAAAGCGTATAAAATGCTCCCGCTTCTGTAAAATCAAACCGGCCATATGCCGGATCTGTCCCGTCGAAGCGTGTGCAGATGTTACGCTCAACATCGTAGCGGTAAATGGCGTCGTCCTTGATCTGGAACCAAATATTGCCTTTCCTGTCCGTGAAGACAAAACCAGCCTGGCGCGACGGACTACCCGGTTTGATTTGCTCGAAACGTTCCAGAGCTTTCTTGGAAGGCCCTAGGGAATAAATACCGTCATAACCGGCGAACCACCAGGTGTCGCCGGCTTTTGCCGCCATCACAAACCGATTGTTTCGGAGTATCTTGTCTGAGGCGGTAAATCGCTTGTAAGTACGATCGTCGGTATCGTAAAACACCACGCCGTCTTCTTTGCAGGCAACAATCACCTTTCCTTCCACGGTAATCGAATTGGTATGCGCAAATCCGGTTTCGAGGAAAAATGGAAAGCTGGGCAACTTGTAAATTGCCTCGATCGGGTTTTTCGGAGGAGTCTTGCTGACCCCATTGATCGTAGCCAGCCATACATTACCCTGCGTATCCGAAATCGCATCACGGAAATGCCCGTACGCAATGGTGTAGGCCTGATCCTGGCTGTATTCTATTTTGCGAAACGGCTGACCGGGTTCCTTTAAGAAAGCGGCATAAACCCATGTTGAAACCCAAAGACGGTCTTGGCGGTCGACGAACAGGTAATTACAACCTTCGCCAATCTGTTTGCCGTCAAGTTGATGGTAGGTATCCAGCTTTCCAGTTCGGGAGTTCCAGTAGTTCAGGGAGGGTTGCGCATCACATCCATACCAGAGATTGCCTTGTTTGTCCACAGCGATCGCATTGACGTTCTGCGAATCCAGGAGCGGGATGTGCAAGGGATTACGGGCATTGTAATAGATCCGGTTCGTCAGGCAGTCAATGAACATGGGTGTGTTACCTGCTATCCAAAAGCCATTTCTCGATGCGTCAAAAACCATGGCCGATAGGTGAAAATCCTTGAAAGGAAATGCCCTGGCCGCTGGGAATGCATCCGTTAGTGGAACTACTTTTTGACCATCAAAGATGTAAATCGCACTGGAAGTCCCGATCCAGGTCCTGTTTTGCCTGTCAGCCTTTACCGTCACAATATCCTGCTCCGAAAGGCTCGCGAAGCGCGGGTCTCTGCTGAATTTTCCTGATTTTTTATCAAAAAGGACAACTCCTTTACGCAAACCGAGTAATAGCGTATCGCCCGTTCCAATGGGATGAATTGCATTGACGTAATATCGCTGCGCGATCTGGGGATCAAGAAAACGCCGCACGACGGCGCCGTCATACCGGTCGAGACCATTAGCAGTACCGATCCAGAGAAATCCGGCCGGATCCTTATAAAGACATCTCACCTGTTTGGCACTCAGTCCATCCTGCCAGCGTATATTCTGAAACAGTGTCTGTGCGCTCAAACTGCCATCCGAAAACCAGAGGCAGATAATGGAAATGGCCCATACAATTCTTCGTAGGAACAATATCACAGCTCGCTATATTCTTTGATGATTCGTGCTAAGATGCGCTATAAGTAGGCCAAATACGTCAATTCTGTACAATCGTACTATATGACTTATTTATCGGTGCAATTCGGCGAAAAATCGTAACAAAGGCAGAATCCGCGGCCTGGACACGGTCAAACAAACGAATTTACCGGTAAATAGTCTAAAATAACCGTTACCTCATTAAATATGGTGGTTACTCATCACGGTCTGCACTTTTGTTGCACCAATCCAACGCCATGAAAAATAAAAACCAAAGGGGAATCCGACGCGTACTCTGATACGCCGGATTTCCTTCCCGGTGCCACTATTCACAACCTCATCCTATTTAGTCATGCTGATATTACTAATGATAGCCAGTGTCATTCTGGTGATCGTGTTTGCAAACCTCTGCTTATTACTGCCATCTTCTGAAACGGCCGCTCCCGCTCCTTCCGCGGAAGGTTACCACATTGAAAACAAACAGGTTTATTTCGCAGGAATCTATGGCCGGTTAAGTCCTGTGGAAGAGGCTCACGCGAAAACATTTCAGGTCCTTGCCGCCGGGTATGGCCGAGCTTTGGCTTGTTCTCCCTATGCCAGGGACTTTCAGCATGTATATTATGAAGGAAAAAGCATTGAAGGGGCCAATCCTGTCCATTTCCAGGTCCTTGGGCCCGACCTCGGACGGGATGACCAGAATGTATTCAAGGCGTGTCGGCTGCTCTCCGGCGACGTAAAGAATTTTAAATGCCTGGATGCCCGGCTGAGTAAAGACAGCCACCGCGTCTTTTTCGACGACAGAGTGATTTCCGAAGACGCAAACAATTTCAGATTTGTATGTAAGTGGCAGAAAACCTGCATCTACAAGGACCGTACCAGGGTATTTGTCAACGGAAAAGGTTATCGCGTCGCGGACATCGACACCTTCGATTACGCAGGTAACAACCTTTTTTCAGATCTCCACCAAACCTACCGGTTCAATGGCAATGACTTTCAGACAATTCCGCAGCGATCGGGATTAAAGTTCATGACGCATTTAGAGCCTGTACTGGCGTGAAAGGGCTATTGAGGCCGCTACTTCCCCATTCAGAGTTTGTCGTCTCCGCAAACTATTTGAAAATCGTTAATGCTAACGAAATGATGATTTAGGACGCACAAGAAAAGCGTTCAATGAACGAAGCAAGAGTTTAAAGCGGTGGCTCCGAAAAAAATCGGATGGCCCAGGTCATAACGTAACAAGGCGGTGATTGCTCACCGCCTTGTTACGTTTAACACAGTTACATTAACGACCTGAACTACCTGTCCTACTTCACCCGTTTGGCAGTCGCATCGAACATATTCATCATGTTTCCTTTGAGGTTATCGTCATCAACTTTCGAGAGGTCGAGTGTGACGTCATATCCCTGAGCCGAAAAGCCGATCATGATCTTGTCCCCGTTTTCTTCAATACTGGTAATAGCGATTTTTTCAGCGCCCGGATCAGCTGCATTAGCCAGCTGGCCACTGAGTTTGCCATCGGTCCTGGTCAGCTCGGCCAACAGTTTGGAATCGCCATTTGGCGTGCCCATAACGGTGATTTCCCACTTTCCGGCGAAGAATTCCGCAGGGGCGCTCGTCTGAGCGACGGTACTGAACGCAACGCCCAGCATCAGGAAGATCACGATAATAGAATTAATCCTTTGCATAGTTATGATGATAAAAGTGAACAATACCGCCCCTGGCATTTACACAAAACCCTCTGGCACGGCTTCGGAAGCAAAGGTAAAGAAGAAATGTTTTTATTGTCTATTAATTAGACAATAATTTTTTTACAATTATTTAGTAGCTGAATACAACACAAACTAACACTATTTGTCCGGTCTGCCCCCTTACAAAGTCTATTTTGCCCGCCACAGGCTATACACCACGATGTTAACTTTGAAAACTGTAAACGATACCCCAAAAGCCATGAAAATGAAAACGGCCGAATTTATCACACTGTCGGCCTGCACCATGACGCTCACTGCCCTCGGCATCGATATCATGCTTCCGGCTTTCGGGGAATTGCGCCGGCATTTCGGGCTTAGCGCAGACTCGACCGCTACCGCTCAAATCATCTCCTTCTTTTTCATGGGCCAGGTTGCTCAAATCGGCTTCGGCGCACTTTCCGATCGTTTCGGACGGGTTGCGATTTTGCGGGCAGGCTTCCCGCTTTATATTGCTGGTGGCATCGTCGCTGCCCTGTCTTCCACCCTTGAACTTATGCTTGCCGCCCGATTTGTGGCCGGAATGGGCGCATCCGCGGTATTTATGACGACCATTGCAGGCGTCCGCGACCGGTTTGTTGGTGACGAAATGGCCCGGATCATGTCGCTGATCTTCACGATATTCCTTTTTACGCCAGTGGTGGCACCGTTTTTGGGAATGGCGATCCTGAAAGTTTCATCCTGGCAGATGGTATTCTCTACACCGCCGTTGTTCGCTGTCGCTGTGTTCGTTTGGTCGCTCCGCCTGGAAGAATCCCTGCCTGCCGACCAGCGCGTGGCATTGGATCGCGCTACGTTCGGCCAGTCCATCATGCAGGTGGTCAGGAATAGGACTTTTCTCCGCTACACCATCGTTACTACACTTCTTTTTACAGGACTGAGCTCCTATGTGGCCAGCTCCGAACATATTGTTGGCGAAATTTATGGTAAGCCCGAACTCTTTGCCTGGATATTTGCAGGCATGGGTCTGCTGATGTCTCTCTGTGCATTATTCAATTCACGTCTTTCTTCCCGGATCGGGGCCAGAATTGCAATCAAATGGCTACTGGGCGCTTATACCACTATCGGGGGCATTCTCCTGCTATTCACCTGGATCGTTGGTGATCCGCCTTCCATGCTTCCGTTTTTTCTGGGTGTAGCCACCCTCATGGCCATTAACCTGGCCATTGAACCCAATAGTAGCGCACTGGCTCTGGAACCGATGGGAAAGATGGCCGGTATGGCTTCTGCGGTTTACGGAACTGCTTTCTTTTTCGTTGGGGCTTCGCTCGGTTCTGTGATCAGCGCATTGCTGGGCGATAGTGTCTTTCCACTGGTCGTCAGTTACTTTGCGATTGGTGTTGGCGCGACGTTACTGGTCTTCGGTGACCGTCGCGTTGCCGGCAGCCGTGGGAAGTCCTAAGGCCTGCTCATAGCCGGAAGATAAAAAACGAGGCCATTTGGTTCAACAAATGGCCTCGCCGGTATTACCAGGGCTTGGATGTTCCCTGTAATAACCACATTTTGGACCATTGGTCATTGGCGGCCGGACTCAGCCGTGAGATCGCCTGGCTGGTATTGGCCGGATTGTAGTTCAGTTCGCTTTCGCCGTAGCTGTATCGTACCGGGATCTTGCTTCCCATCGCTGCGTTGATAATGTTCTTGCCAAGGTCCGGAAAGCCGGTACGCCGCCAGTCGAACCAGGCTTCAATTGTCGCGAATGCGGACAGCCACTTTTGCTGCATTATAAATTCAAGCGGGTTCGCCGTTGTTTTGAATTCCGTTTGCATTCGCTGGATGAAGGCAGTCTGGTCAAAAGCCTGCGTTGCATGGGTTACGGGATTATACACTTTCAGGTCGCCATTGGCAATGCCGTATTGTATCAGCGAAGCCTGAATACCCGCCGCAGCAAACGCCCACCCGTCACCGGCTATCCAGCCTTTCAGTGCAGCCTCCGCCAGAAGGAAATTGACTTCCGCCGCCGAAATCATCACGGATTTGACCAACGGATGGGTATTGGTCCGGTACATCGTGCCCAGATAAGAGGCAAACGGGTTGGCAGCACCACTATTATAGATCGCCGCATTGAGTGCAACCGCCTGGGTGCGATGCGCCGCAGTATTACTATTATAACCATCCGGATCCGTCAATGCGATTTTCAAACCGACATACAGTGAAGTATCGATGCCTGACTGATAGGATTTCAGATATCGCTTGATCACGCCAGCGGCATCTTTGGCAATCACAACGTCGGCTCCTTTGTCACGTACAAGCGTTTGTACTTCCACCGGACGGAACCATACTGTTAATCTCGGATCCAGCCGTGTTTTCAGGTAATCGACCATGGTGGCTCCGGCTTTGACACGATAAAACTCCGACTCTGTCGTCGTGACGAGCGGGCCCTGTGTCCAGGAATCGTTCACATTCGTGCCGGGAAAACCAACGGACGCATCGTCCGCCGATCCTGTCATCAATGGGTATGTGGCCGGGTCTGCGACAATCTTCGCAAAATCCGCACTGACATTCACACCAGCCGTACTCATATCAGCCGCTTTTTCAGACAACCGCATGAGGTAGCGCAAGCGCAGCGAATTGGCAAATTTCCGCCATTTCAACAGATCGCCGCCGTAAAGAATATCAGCCTTTTTCATCACCGCCGAACTGACACTCCCGGCTTTCTGCAATGCCGCATTGGACGCTTCGAGGTCTTTAAGCAGGCCTGCAAAAACGTCTTTCTGAGTATCGAATGCGGGTTGCAGATTGGAAATCCCTTTAAAAGCCTCCGAATAAGGCACGTCACCCCACATCGAGGTCTGCAGGCCAAACCAGAAAGCCTGCATCACCTTTGCCGTTCCCCTGATAAAAAGGGAGTCGACGTTGCCGGCTGCCCGGGTTTCGAGGTAGGCCGCATTGGCCAGTGGCTGATGGAGGTTGCGGTAGTCGAAAGACAGCGATGACCAGGCAAACTGATTGGTAATGGAGTATTCCAAAAAATCGCGCTGGGTGTATTGCATGGCTTCCGGAATTACCCGCTGAGTCACATTGCCGGCAAACGCTACATCACCGAGCTCGGAAGCAGTGCCGGAAAGCACGGAGGTGAGTAAATATGCCGGATTGACCTTGTCGTCGGTCAGTTCATTGGGGTTCTGGTTGATCTCGGTCAGGTCCTGGCAACCCGGCAGAAGCAGTGCCAGCAAACCGGCAAAACCCGAAACGCGAAGTCTGTATAGAGTGGTCATGATCGCCTGCATTAGAATTGAACATTTAACTTAAGTCCCACGGACATGGTGGTCGGATAGAACGAGGCGCGATCAAAACCGATCAGATAATTGGAAGTGGTCGCGAACTGGTCGTTGGTATTCATCATGGTTGTCTCCGGGTCCAAATGGTTTTTGGCCTTGGTCCAAAGCATGATATTGCGTGCAAAAACGGACAGGGTAATACCGCCTGAGGCAATGGGACGTGCCAGGGCATCGGGTAGTTTGTAGGCAACAGCCAGCTCCCGCAGTTTTATAAACGAGGCATCATAGATCCACGACTGAACGCCCCGGCTCCAATAACCCGATCCGGGATCCGCAATGAGGTCGCTGCGGAAGTATTTGGTGCCGGGCCCGCCGAAATTTTCTACGTATTCCCCGTTTGCACCCGCGATCACGCCCGGGAAGAATGCGCCGTTCGCGACGGTACCGCCGTACTCAAAGCCGCCAAGCTCGGCATTACGCCCGCCCACGTACGTAAGCCCATCCATCGCATTGTACCTGCCCGGGTTGCCTTTGATCTCTGCTGCCAGTTTCTGGTTATCACCGTTAAAAGAATTATTGCTCAGAATGCCGGTGAATGTGCTCGATCCGTCTCCCTTATACCAGCCGTCCTGCCGTCCGTCACGGGTCAGGCGCTTCATACTTTCAGAGTAATATTCACCGCCCTGCCGCCAATCAATGCTCGTCGAAAGCGTGAACCGCTTGTAGGTGAATGTGCTTTGAAACCCGAGGGTAAAATCGGGCATGACGTTACCCAGTTTAATGTTTTTCAAACCCTGCTGCACATAGCCATTGTTGTTGAGCAGCGGCCAGCCGGCATACTCGCCTTCGGTGACGCGGACCACGTCGGGCCCCCACAGGTCGCCCACGGTTCCACCCAGGACGGTTTGGCTGTATATGTTGTTCCGCGACCAGAACTGAAAATTGCTCACCCCTTCCGGCAACGCAGTCAGCTTGCTCTTTTCCTTTGTGAAATTGAATGCAAAATTCCAGGACAGATCCTTCTGCTGTAACGGTGTTACCTGCAAAGACAACTCCACGCCCCGGTTCCGGACAATTCCGGCGTTCACGTTAGCCGCAGTAAACCCGGTCGAGCCGGAAACTGAAATACCGGTGATCTGCTTTTCGTTGCGCACATTGTAGTAGGTCGCATTCAGGCCCAGTCTTTTTTTGAAAAAAGCCACATCTAACCCCACTTCACTCGAAATAATACTCTGGGGCAACAAATTACTGGTTGGTGTCGTCGAGGGTAGCGAGTAAGTGGTATGCTCCCCCCAGGTCGACCGGTTCAACGTCATCGCCAATTTGTAAGGGTCGGTATCCTTTCCCACCTTAGCCCATCCCCCGCGCGCTTTGATCATGGACACGTACTCCGGCATTTTCACCAGGTCCGAGACAATCACGCTCAATGACGCCGAAGGATAAAAATACGACCGGTTGTCGACCGGCAGTGTACTCGACCAGTCGTTTCTTCCCGACAATTCCAGGAAAACGGCATCCCTGAAACCCAATGACGCCGTGGCGTACAGGCTGTTAATCCGCTTGTTGATCCGGGTTGCTGTGTAGTTCACAGACGCCCTGTCGATGTTCGAAGCGGTGTACAGCCCTGGCAGCACATAAGCCTGCCCGGTAATCGTGGAGAATGAATTGTTCTGAAAAAACAAGTTTCCTCCTGCCGACGCATCGAACGAAAAGGATTGGGCCGATTTCTTATAGTTCAGGAGGAAATCGGTGTTGATCTCCTGGAAGTTCCTGGAAATATGAGAATAGCCACCTTTGGGAAGCGCTTTTTCCGACAACGCCGTGCGGTTCTCAGTCTGGTAGGCCTCGTTGAACCCGCCGATACGCGTCATCAGACTCAGGTCATCGGTAATATTGTAATTAAGCCTGATGTTCCCATATGGCCTTACCTTTCTAAATGTATTGATATTTTCATTAACTGTAAACCAGGGATTATTGAAACCATTTGCCCAAACGTTCTGCTTCGCGTCTTTATCAGCCCAATAGCTTTTCAGATCATTGATATCCAGCCAGTTTGGTGTAAAATAAAGATCTTCATAAGGATAATTGTCATAAGACAAGCCCCGGAAATTGTCGGATCCGGAATTGAGATAATTGAAACTTGCCGCAACACTCAGCCGGTTGGTAAAATTGTAGGAAGCAGAAAGCGCAATGGCATCTTTTCGCAGGTTGCTTTCAGGATAAACGCCTTTTACACGCGTATCGGAAAGAGACAGCGAAAAGCTGAGTTTTTCGTTGGTGTTCGAAAGCGTTATGTCGTTGACAAAACTGTTTCCCACCGTTACAAAGTCCTTTACATTGTCGGGATGGGCCGTTAACGGCGTCGCCTGCCCATTGGTACCAAACCTTGCGACGGATGTGCCCATTTCCGGCCCCCACCAGAGATTGCTGGCCTGGTTGAATGCCCCATTGGACCCGGTAGCAAACCGCTGCTGGATAGGCACATACTGATAGGGAATGCTGGCGGTATACGCAGAGTTTACACTGAGTCCCAAACCCTTTCTGCCCTTGTTACCACTTTTCGTCGTGATCAGCAGCACACCGCTTCCTGCGCGAGAGCCGTATAATGCCGCTGCACTGGGCCCTTTCAGAATGTTGACGCTCTCGATGTTGTCGGCACTCAGGTCCGAGAGCACGCTTACATCCGTACCGGTAGGCAACCCATCCACGACGATCAGCGGTGAGTTGTTACCCGACAGCGAAGTAAACCCGCGGATCAGCACGATGGGATCGCTGTTGAGATCGGGAGTCGTGTTGATGACCCTTACACCGGAAACCTTTCCGGTGAGCCCATTCACTACATTATCCTGCGGGACCCTCGTCAGTTCCTCGCTTTTGATCTCCCCGACTGCATATCCCAAAGCCTTTTTGCTGCGCTGCAAACCCAGGGCAGTCACGACCACCTCGTCTAGCGATTTGTTGTCCTGTACCAGGCTTACCGCAACCTCGCTTTCGTTGGTAACCGCCATTTCGTGGGAAAGATATCCGACAAAAGAGAAGACCAGAATTACCTCTCCATCCGGGATTTCGAGCTGAAACCGCCCGTGTTCATCGGTAGTCGTCCCCCGCTGCATGCCTTTGATCAGGATGCTGACGCCGGGCAATGGTTGTGCGAGATCGTCTGTCACCCTGCCGGTGATGCGGCGATCGGCATCCGCCTGTTGCAAGACGGACCGGGCACTATCCGCTGGTGCAGACGAGACCGGAACACTCAGGATAATCCGCCTGCCCACACTCTTGTAACTGACACGATCCGGGAAAAAGAGCTCATCGAGGATTTGCGCGAGTGTCTTGTCTACCGAACTGACCGTTGCCCTGCGATGTACGGGAATAGAACGGGAGCTATATACGAAGCTTACTTTTGCCTCGGCTTCCAGCCTGTCCAGGATCGCCTTAATGCGGGCCTGCTTCATCTGTACATTGACTTTGGCATAAAGCAGGTCCTGTGCCTGTCCATGGCCCTCACCGGGCGGCCTCAAGGCCAGCAAGGGCAGCAACATCAGGGCATACGCGAGCCTTCCGAAAGACATGCGCCGTCTTCTTGTTTTCATACATTTTAATGTTTTAGGTTAATGGGCTAATCCCGGACTTTTCCGGAAGTTATAGATGGGGCGGTGCGGCGCCGGACAATGGCGCGCAGCCTCCGCCGTGGATCAGGACGCCATGCTGATCTACCGTAAACCGCGCATTCAGGGCACTGGTAATGATTTCGAGCTGGTTGGACAATGATTCTCCCGACAGATCCGCGGTGACCGGACAATTCAGCAATTCGGATCGCACCGTGCGGATCTGCACGGCATATTCCTTTTCCAGGAACGCGATGACCTCTTTCAGCGGCCTGTCGCTAAATATAAATGTACTTGCGGCCACAGGTTCGGCGGTTTTTTGCGGCTCATTGACAAGACCTACCACCAGAGCCTGCTGACCAGCCTGGTAGGTCGCTTTCAGGTTCGCCGTCAGGACAACCTGATCAGTTCCCGGTCGGATATGCGCACCACTGTTTAGTAAATGCACCTGAACTCTGCCGGAAATAACCTCCACCTGCGTGGTACCCGAGGTTTGGCTGACAGTGAATTCAGTACCGAGCACTTTGGTCTGTATGCCGCTGGCGTTCACAATGAACGGGACCATTTTGTTTTTGGTAACCGAAAAGAATGCATCTCCTTTCAGACTCACCGTCCTCGTAGCCACATTAAAATCGGCGCCATAAGAAATACGTGCGCCAGGTTCCAGAACGATTTTACTGCTGTCGGGCAACAGTACCGGCATTTCGGTAACGGTATTGTTTTCTCTGGTGACAGCGCTGCGCGATGCCTCCCCGGACGCCTGCATATCACGCATCAGGAAATGGTAACCCAGAAAGCCACATACCAGAAAGAGCGTAGCGGCGATACCATAAATGTAGCGGTAGTTCCACCCGGCAATTGCTTGCTGCCCCCTGCTTCCTCCACCGGTACGTGCATTTATTTTGTTCCAGACCTTCTCGCCGGCCCCCGCTTCCCTCCCGGGATCCACGTCTGGATCGTCAAGGGATTCATACCACGTTTCCATTGCTTCCTGTTCGGTGTCGCCGGACTGCCCGTTCCGGAACCGGGCCAGTATTTTCAGGAAACCATCGGTAGGATTGAATGCCATGTTGAAGGGGGCGGTTTAATGACAGGACGTTTCAGCGGAAAATCACCGCAAATGGTGAAGTATTTTTTTTAAAAAGAATGAAACAGGAGCCAAAGCGGCAGAAAATCTTTCAGGCACTTTCGCATCGTCCGCAGCGCTACGGTGATGTGATATTCGACCGTCCGTTTGGGAAGTTGAAGGATACCGGATATTTCGTCGGCCGACAGAAAGTCCACCCGGTTGAGCCTGAAAATCTCCTTTGTTTTGTCGGGCATTTCGGCTATTCCGGCCTGTATTGCTTCATTAAGCTCATGTAGCGCCATCCATTCTTCGGTCACATTACCATAAGCTTCGCCACTACCGGCAAACTGGCGGGCATAGTTTTGCCGGACAACCTGCGCCCGGATATGGTCCAGCACGTGATTACGTACCGACCGCAACAGGTAATTCCTCACCTGCCCGATAGCGAGACGCCCCCTGTTCTCCCACAATCCTACAAAAATGTCCTGGACAACTTCCTCGGCAATATCGCGGTCGTGCAGTTTCCGGACGGCGAGCCGGTACATTTCTTCCTGATAACGATCATATAATGTCTTGAATGCAGCCCTGTCGCCGCGCGCAATGGCCAAAACCAGTTCTGTGTCATTATCCTGAAAAGGGCTCATGAAGTCGGTGGGGATACGCTAAGACAAGATCGTAAAATTAGATGGTCAGTATTATCAATTTATTAATCCGCCGTTATGGTCGTGTTAAGACACTTCACTTCAGGCCGAAACTCTGCCCCTCCACCACATTCCGACATTCTATTACGGCAAAAAAACAGATTTGTACGCCTTTGAACATAACATTTTGTTGGAACAGCTTTTTCGGGACTCAGGGCCAAAACCGCCAACGGGTGGCATTCAGATTGCCAGAGAAGTGACACCGTTTAATAAATACCTCTCAGGAACATGCGAAAAAATCCTTCTCAAGTGCCCGAATTTTGATATAATAAACTGATTTTCAGACAATACAATCCAATTCCTCTTCGCAAAATGACTCAACTCCTCTCCCCCGCTCACATCGTGACCGCAAGCCTAACCTTTGTTCTCCTGGCGATATTTGTCATTACAAAGCTCGTGCATAAGCCACGACTCTACCAGACGTCACTGGAAGGTGCCAAGGAAGCACTTGTCCATATCCAGGAATGGGCGAAATGGATTTCAGGGATACAAACTCTGACCATTGCAGGCCTCGCCTGGCTTGTCACGGATGATGGCCGAAGGATAACCCTTGAAGGATGTTACCAATGCTTTTTCGCGATTTTGGCTTTCGTCTGCATCGGCTTTGCCCTCTATTGCAGCGCCTGGATACTTGCCTCTGTGCCCTTGCAATCGATCCGGATTCATTCCCATTCCAACCCGGCCAACAAGCTCCGCAGCTATTTCGATGTTTACGAACAAAAACTTCTGGGAACAAAAGGACCAACGCTGGGCTATGTGCTCACCCTGAACCATTGGTACTGGGGAGTTGGATTACTCAGTTTCGGTATTTTAATCGCGATCAGACTTTTTTCACCGATGTGACAAGCGATCTGATCCATTTTCCTGGTGTTTTAAATCGTTGACCCGGTGGCTGCGGATCGCAATTCAGGAAGGTATTTTTCCAAAATCTGTGCGGTGAAAGCTTAGTATTCTTAACCGGAGGATGGATCGGCGCAGACGTTTGGTGGATGTTAACCATTTCGTGACCAATTTTAACAGGTCGGTTCAAGGATGTAAAAAGGATATTCAAAAGGGTATATTTTGCATGATCAATCCTAACCTGTTAACGCATTCAGTTTATGAAAGGCTACCTACCCCTTCCATTCTTTCTGCTGACATTACTCTCTATTTCTCCCTCATGCCGCGATGTACATGCGCAGGCCGCCTCCGCGGACGAAAAGGAATTGTATATCCCGGCCAAGGCCATGCGTGTGCCCGACGGCAACGACTACAACAATGAGGAAAGCGAGTTCAGCTACAAACGGATGATGCAATCGCCGAATATCGCGATTTTCTGGCACAAGGAATTTGGCGCCGATCCGATGCAGAACAGCGACACTACCAAACGATTTGACGTCCACGCCGCGCTGAAAGAGTGTGAGCGATTTTATGATTATTATGTCAATGATTTAAAGATTGTTCAAAAAGGAAGCTCGCTGACAGATCGTTATAAAATGATCCTGTACGTGATCGGCGGCAAGGAACAGACTGCATTTGGTGGTGGTGTGGAGAATAAAATAGGTATTCTCTGGACGCCCGCTGTGCGTATGAGCAAGGCTCCCTACGGTGCACTGGCGCATGAGCTGGGCCACGCGTTCCAGTACATGTCGCGATCCGACAGCAAAGCCGGTCCGCGCGGCCCGATCATGGAAATGTCGGCACAATACATGCTATGGCAGGTGTATCCTGAATGGATGACCTTTGAAAACTACCATTTGGTGAGCTACCTGAAAAAGACGCATTACGCCTTTTTGCATCCACAGAACATGTACCATTCGCCTTATGTGCTGGAATACTGGTCTGAAAAGCATGGAAAGGAGTTTTTCGGTAACCTGTGCCGGGCCACGCAGGAGGGGGAAGATCCTGTCATGACCTACAAAAGGCTCAATGGGCTTAGCCAGGACGCATTCAATGACGAAATGTTCGATGCGGCCGCCAGGCAGATCACCTGGGATCTGAAAAGGATCGAAAAAGTAGCTGCCCGGTATGCGAATCAGCATTCGGCCAAGCTGAATGCCACGGAAAACGGCTGGTATCGGATCGACTCCGTTAACTGTCCGCAAAACTATGGCTATAACGGAATACCATTGACTGTGCCGAAAGCCGGAAAGGAGGTTACGGTAGATTTCAAGGGCATTGCGGGGGAGAAAGGTTATAGTGCCGTCAAGACGGATCAGGCCGGATGGCGGTACGGTTTTGTCGCTTACGATCAGGAGGGGAAGCGCATTTACGGGAAGGTGTCACGCGAGCCGAATGGCAAGGCGAGAATCAAGGTTCCCGCAGGTACCAGAAACCTCTGGCTGGTTGTCGCCGGAGCGCCGGCCACGCATTGGCCCGTGCCGTTCGGGAGACAGAATACGACCATACGGGAGGAACAATGGCCGTATCAGATCAAGTTGACAGGCACATCCCTCGTCGCACGCTGAGCCATCACCGCCGCTAAACTGCGTTTCCCGTCCCGTTTTTTCAGACCCAGGGGAAACGATTGTTTTCAAATTACTGTAATTACAATGAACAAACCATTACAGTGACGCATGCAGTTCAGGATTGCCTACATTACCTACGGCGGGACACTTAAATACAGCTCCGCCAATAATTTTAACGAAACCACCGACTTACTGCCATTTCTGCAAAACAAGGGACTCGACATTGCCGCGGAGATCTGGGACGACCCGAATGTAAATTGGGAACAGTACGATATCGCCCTGCTGAAAACGCCCTGGGATTATCACGAGAAGTACGAAGAGTTCAAGCGATGGCTTGACAAAATCGAATCGCTGGGCATCAAGCTCCTGAATGACCTTGGGACCGTCCGGTGGAATATGGATAAGCACTATTTGTCCGATATAGCCAATGCCGGTTTTGACATCATCCCCTCCCTTTTCATTCACCGGGGCTGGACAGGGGATTTGCAGACCTGGTTTGAAAAGTTAGATTCCGATGAGCTGATCATCAAGCCATGTGTCAGCGGCGGCTCACGGGATACTCTGGCGCTCAAAAGCACCCAGGCGACCGTGGACAGGGATCGCGTACACGACCTCATTTCCCGCGGAGACTTTATTGTTCAGCCATTGATGCCGCAAATCCGCGAGGGAGAATGGTCGTTTATTTTCTTCAATGGCAGTTATAGCCACACGGTCGTCAAGAAACCGAGGTCCGGCGACTTCCGGGTACAGCAAATTTTCGGCGGCAGTATCGAAACTGTTTCCCCTGATCAGGAGCAGATTGAACTTGCGGCGAGCTATGTTTCAAAATTTGCGCAGGATACACTCTACGCACGCGTAGATGGCCTCATGGTGGATGGCAGATTTGTACTGATGGAGCTGGAACTCATAGAGCCATTTCTTTACCTTTCCTACGACGCCGGGGCCGTAGACCGCTACTCCGATGCATTGACGGAACAACTCGCCCTTGCCCTGGGGGGCTGATATTTGACGAGCGAAACCGCAGCGCATCTCAGGAATAGCTCTCTGTCGCCGATCGACGTAATGGTAATTGCGGAGTGAAGTCAATGCGTCCGGGCTACCGGCAACTCCCGGATGGTGGAGGTCCATACAGATACACGACTGTGGTTCACGACGTCCGCAGCGATGCTATGGCCATACATTTGTCCGGGATCTTTTTCACCATGCGTACAGATCGCGATCAGGTCTGCACCCGCCATTCCCGCATAGCGAAGTATCCCGTCCGCTTCATCTTCAGCCCGTTCCTCTGCCACCGTAAAATGACGTAACCCGAGTTCCCTGCCAAACTCACGAAGGTGCGCCATCACCTGGTCGCCACCTGAGCTGTGCCCGGTAACCACATGCAGCAAATGCCACTGGGCTTGAACAGCGCTGAGCAGGGGCTCCATGCTGGCAGCCATGGCCGCCGGGTCCTCCCGAAGGTCGACGGGGATCACCACGTTACGGATCTGTCCGCTATAAGCCTGCTCCCGTATGGTCACCACCGGCACCGGCGAAGTCCGGACGATTTTTTCGGCATGCGAACCCATGAAAAGTCCGTCCCAGCCCCGCGATCCCCTGGTTCCCAACAGGACCATGCTGATCGTCTCCTCTCCGATTACTTCAAGTACGGTATTTACAAAACGCCCCTGACGTACGATGTGCCGAACAGGCGTTATGATCGCCAGTTCGCGGATTGCCTCCTCCAACATGCGGGAAGCGGCAGGGCCCTCGTCCGGAATCACCGGGACTTCACCGGCATCGGACACCGTCAACACGACCAGTTCGCAATTCCTGTCGCGGCAAAGCCGCGAGGCGAAGCGCAGGGCATGCAACGACGGCGGTGAAAAGTCACACGGAATGAGAATTCGTTGGTTAAAGTTTTCTAAATCCATTCTGTCAGCTCATTTTCATCACGACACGCCCTTCGATCCGTCCTGCTTTCATATCTTCAAAAATTGTATTGATATCATCCAGCCGAGCCGTATGAACGATGGCCTTCACTTTGCCTTCCAATGCAAAACCGACAGCCTCCTGCATATCTTTCCGCGTACCCACGATGGAGCCTCGGATCGTATGGCGGTTCAGCACGGTATCGAAGATCGGCAGGTCGAAGCTGCCAGGAGGCAGGCCTGTGAGCGCCATGGTGCCTTTCCGCCGGAGCAT
Source organism: Dyadobacter ginsengisoli DSM 21015 (assembly GCF_059568735.1). Classification (NCBI taxonomy): domain Bacteria; kingdom Pseudomonadati; phylum Bacteroidota; class Cytophagia; order Cytophagales; family Spirosomataceae; genus Dyadobacter; species Dyadobacter ginsengisoli. The sequence continues at coordinate 404,297 of NZ_JCANTY010000001.1, read as the reverse complement.
GGAAATTCCCTGCCTGAATGCCGTCGGTGACACAGCCGTTACCAGTACACCGTGCATGCCTCCTGTTTCCTTTTTCAAAAATGCGCCCGGGTCTTCCTCCAGTGCATTCACGGTCAGGTCCGCGCCCAGCCTCGACGCCAGTTCCAGTTTATCTGCGCTCACATCGATCGCCGCCACATGCATACCCATTGCTTTGGCATATTGCACGGCCAGGTGACCCAGTCCGCCAATGCCGGAAACAGCCACCCACTCCCCTGCCCGGGTTTCGGTCTCCTTCAGGCCTTTATAAACGGTAACCCCGGCACAAAGGATCGGTGCCATCCCCACCATGTCGGTGTTGGCAGGCAGGTGAGCGACGTACCTGGCATCAGCCAGAACGTATTCCGCATAGCTGCCGTCCACACTGTATCCACCATTCTGCTGCGCGTCGCACAGGGTTTCCCAACCGGTAATGCAAAATTCGCAGCAGCCGCAGGCACTGTAAAGCCAGGGAACACCCACGATGTCTCCTTCGCGGATCCCGGTCACTTCCGCCCCAATCGCGGCAACGTAGCCAATCCCTTCATGCCCCGGCACCAGCGGAAGTTTAGGTTTGACCGGCCAATCGCCGTCGGTAGCATGCAGGTCGGTATGGCATACACCGCTGGCGACCACTTTAACCAATAGCTGATGGGGCCCGGGGCGTTTCACTGCCATTTCTTCTATCTGTAACGGCTTGCCAAATTCACGGACTACCGCTGCCTTCATCGTTTCTGGGAGCATACAAGTAATTATTAATGAATGAATACCGCCAAAGATCAGCACAAAACCGGCGGCCGATTATGACGAAAGTCATCTTATTGGATGACTTTCCTTTTCACCGCCATGCCGAATTTGCAGGCTATTTTGATTTTTACAGTATCATTTATTTGATTATTATTGTATCAAATTACATTAACAATGTGCGGTCATGACTAACCAGCCAAACGGCAAGCAAATCGACAATGCCGTCCAGGTCCGGCTGGAACCGGGTGACGAGTTCCGGATCGGTGAGGACGGCCGGGCAGTCGTAAGGCGGAGCAATGGTGAAACAGAAGCACTTTTTCGGTCAGCGGAACAATCGATCATTCGTATTACGGTTTGATACTATTCTCATTTTCTAATCGTCGCATGGCATGCGCTACCGCACTGGCATAAGATATGTTTTGATTCGTATCGTACTTTTCAAGCTCTTCGACGATGACCGGCAGGTACACAAACTTCCTGTCTTTGAAATAGTGATCCATCAAATGTTCCGCCTCCTGCTTCCGGCCCAGATTACGTCCGATGACCACTTCTCCGGCACGGACAAAATGCTCATACAAACAGGCTTTCCAGCTCGTATATCCCTGATCGGCCATCGCTTCCGCGATCGGGCTAAAAAGCTTTTGCGCATTAGTAATCCGTTTTTCGGGAAGCTGGTCGACCGCCGGATTCACGAAGGAGTGGCCAAACTCATGTGTGCTCAGTTCGAGTAAATGGTTTTTATCATCAAAACCCATATCCAGGTTCGACGTGTCTGCGAACTGTGGTGGTGCGAACGCGCCGAATACATGTGACGCATGCGACTGATTGTTCTGGCTATACATGGCCCCGAAGCCCATTTGAGCGGGAATCGTAAGGCTTGGCACAAGGGTGTAGGAATCGAAATGGCCTTGGTAGAATGCCTCCATCGCGGGAATAAATGTGCTGTCCGGCAACCCTGCTTTTACCTGATAGACCGCGTTTTGATACAATCGACTGCTTTTCTCTAAATAAGCCCCAAAATCGACTTCCCGGTAGAGGGCGTTCATAGCTTCGACGAAAATGGCCGCGTTTTTGCGCGCTTCGACAGGGTCTTTGGTGGCTGAAAAGCGCTCGTAGTAGCCAATACCGATGCGGCTGTCCAGCGAGGCATCGGGAAAGTTTTTCAGCTGCAAAAGCAGGTTGATCAGGTAATCCAGCCAGATGTTTTCGGCAAACCCGATGACGACGGCCAGGTGTCTGCTGTTCTCATAGGCTTTATAACGCCGGTACAGGTCAAGCCCGTAGGCATAGCGCGCGCGGTTCTTAGCCGCATAATCAGGATTAGTTTCCGATTCCCGGCCTTCATAGCCCAAAAAGTAAACAAAGCCCAAAAGCTCGACATTGACATTGATCCGGATTTGAATCGGGTCCACAGAAGGACTATGCCGGGCTACGCAGGGTGCATTACCCCACGCACAGGAAAATAATAGGCAGGCAGCGGAAAGGAAAAGGTGTTTGAGCATACAATCGCCGTTTTGATTTGAATAATGAAAATCAAAACAAGCATTAACCCGCTTATCATGCGCCCGGACACGCGATTTCAGACGTCCGGAATCGCGATTCCGGACTGGTAATGCTCAGAAAGCCTGCGTTTGGGACTGGTTTTCCGAGGGCAGGTATTGGGACGGCGACTTCCCCGTGTGCTGTTTGAACACCTGGTTGAAAGTGGATTTTGAGCTAAAACCTGCTTCCAGCGCCAGGGCCAGGATGGTCTTGTGTTGCTCTTTGGGATCGCCCAGCTTCCGGATCACATCCGAAACACGGAAGTTATTGACAAACGTATTGAAATTGCAGCCGCAGTGGGTATTCACCAGATGCGAAATGTAACGCGATGGCAAGCGAAGCCGCGCGGCCACATCGTCGATCGTGAGTTTGGACTGCGTATGCAGCGCTCCCTGTTCAAAGGCAGCTCTCAACCGCCCCAGCTCGGCTCCGTCATCATACATTCCAAAATCCGGCTTTTCAGTGATTTTCGTCAAGGGCAGCATGGGCAATTGGAAAAAATCAGGATTGAGGTAGCCGGCATATCCCAGTACGAACAGGCATGCCGTCAGGAGCAATTCAATTTCCGAGAAAACCGGCCAACTTAGTACCACCCCTGCCGCCCAAAGTACTGTCAGAACCGAAAGGAAGCCGAAGACACCATAGCATTTGAGAAACTGACTGCCGCTCCACCTGACGCGCTGACGGCGAAAAGCGCTTTGTAACCGGATCAAACGTGCCCCATACACCGTCAGCACGGCAAACATCCCGATAATCGGCAACAGCTCCGTTACGAAAAACCAGACTGGATTTTGAAGCAAAGGCGAAACCCGTCCATGGCTATGATGCCAAAAGAACCGCCAGGTGCAGCTAATGGCGATTTCCAACGCAACCGGAAGAAAAAGAAACCAGTAACGCGCCCTGAATGTGTAGGTGGGCCGGGTTGAGAATTCCATAAAAAACCAGAGTGAAAGCGGAATGATCAGATAGCTCTGAAAATTCCAGAACGGGAACATACCGGGCCGGCTATGGTACCGCACCTGCATCCCCCAGGCATTCAGCAATTCCAGCGCGAGTACGTACACGATCAGGCCAAGGAACAAGCTGGCCCTCCGGCCACTTATTCCCCTCACAATCAACGCGAGGCTCAATATCATACCTTGCCCGAAAGCAAGAAGGTACAAGATCGCTTTCCAGTTATCCATGGGTTTGCTGACTATCAATATGCTCTGTTTACAAAGATATGCAATCGGCAGGTTTGTCACCCACCGCACACCTGGCTGGTTTTATCGACCAATTCTCCTACTTTTATTTTTTTACCCGCTTCCTACCCCTTTCAACATGAAACAAACTGCCCTTCTGCTGATTCTCTTTTTATTTCCCCGCGCGGGTCGTGCCCAGGACCCCGTACTTTGGAAAATGTCTGTCGGTGGCGGCATACACGGTGCAGCGACGCTTAGCGACCAGGCAGTTTACTTCGGAAGTAATGATATGCATTTGTACGCCGTGGATAAAACCTCAGGCAAACCCGTCTGGAAATTCCGGTCCGGCGGTGCCATTAAGTCGGCGCCGGCGATTACAGGCAACAAAGTTGTTTTTCTAAGCGCGGACGGGAATATTTATGCCGTTGAAAAAGGTAACGGCAAACTGTTATGGACATTCAGGACGAATGGTGAACAGACCTATGATACCTGGGATTACTATCTTTCGTCCCCGGTCGCGCACGAAAACATGATCTATGCCGGAAGCGGGGACAGCTCGGTGTACGCCATCAATGCCGATTCCGGCCAAATGACCTGGCGATTCAAAACCGGCGGTGTCGTTCATGCCGCACCGGTAGTCAGGAACGGCAAGGTTTTTATAGGAAGCTACGACGGATATTTCTATACGCTCGATGCCAAAACCGGAAGCCTGGTATGGAAATTCAAAACCCTTGGTGATCCCGCATTTCCGAAAGGAGAGATACAGCGGGCGGCCTGGGTAGATGACGAAACCGTTATTTTCGGAAGCCGGGACTTTTACATTTATGCGCTGAATGCCCAAACAGGCGCTGTCCAATGGAATATGAAAGAAAAGGGAAGCTGGGTGATCGCTACGCCAACGGTGCATCAGAAAAACCTTTATGTCGGAACATCGGATACCCACCAGTTTTATTCCATGAATGCCAAAACCGGAAAAATCAACTGGGCCTTGCCTCTGAACATGCGCGTATACGCGACCGCACTGGTGATGGGCAATACCCTTGTGTTTGGCTGTTTCAACGGTAAAGTCTATTTCGTGGACCCCGGGTCCGGAAAAATCAGGAGTACCTTTCAAACCGGGCAGAGTAAGCAAAACTATGCCCTGGTGTATGACTCTACCGACCATATCCGCAAAGACTTTGATATGTACGGTGACAACTACCTAAGGGCTGAAAGTCAGATCCTGTCCCTCGGCTCGATTCTCTCAGGCCCGGTGGCAGAGGGCGGCATGTTGTACTTCGGCGATGCGAACGGGTATTTTTATGCTTTGAAAATGCCGGTTTTTGACAAACCCTAATGCGGATCGGGCTACCGGAGCAGCTGAACAAGAAAAAAGCTTCACCCCACTGTTGCCCTTGTGTTAACGGACTTAATCGGCCTCGCCCGTGATGAGACTTTGGATGTGAGGAATGGCGGTGATACTGACTACTTTCTCACCCTTGCAGTACGGTAGTCCACAGATTTTAGGCGCATTACAACCTCCATTCCAGTCATAATCCACCTCTCCTGAAACCAGCACACCCACAACTTCATTGGTACGAAAATCAAACACAGGCGAACCCGAATTACCCTGGGCCGCAAACAACGAAGTGTAAAAAAACTCAGCATTTCCGTTTGACTGTACGCTGGCATTCAATGCGACTTTCTTGGGTAATCCATAAGGATGACCGATCATATAAATGGGGGTAAGGACAGCTGGCAACTGTTCCTTTGCGTACTTCAACACGGGTCTGTCCAGGGGGCGCGAAACTTCGAACACCGTAACGTCCAGCGTTTCCGAGCTCTGGACGATGCGGGTAGGATAATAAATGTCTTTTAAAGAAATCAATCCTTCATATGCACCCGTTTTATTAACCATCTCAAAACCAAATACGACTACATAACGGCTCAGGTCTTCCTCAAGGACATGGCCGGCCGTCACCATGGTTTGTCTGGCCAGAATAAAAGCAGTGCCAAGGCCGATAACGGGCTGATCGATAAACGGCGTTCCCGGACAAAGTTTGAACCGTTGCCCGAGCGTAATGCCTACGTCGAGCTGGTAGATACTGTCCGTAACCGCGTGCAGTTTGTTCTTTTCAATCACTATGGCCACGGCCCTGGCATTATCCAGGATCTGCTTTTGCCATGGGATCGCCGGGGTAAGGGATCTGAGCTCCGTACGTTTTTCATAGCTCGCGGGTCCACGTTCAAACCTAGGCACGGGATAAACCCTGGGAGCCCGTACTAAAACCGGCCGCACCGGCTCTGGCACCACATTTAGCGGAAAGTCCGGCGATTCACTTTGTTCCCTGGTAATAGCAAGGGTAAGCGGCGCGGAAATGACCTCACCGGTGGACGTCGCGGTGAGCACGGTTCCCTCCACCGGCACCTTCACCAATTCCTGGCTCGCGGGTGACGGAGGTGTTAGCTGTGGTTGCGGTGTTTCCGCAGCTGGTGTCGCAGCCTGTTCCGTAACTGGCGTGGATGGCACAACCGGCTTGTCGGTGATAGCTTGTATTTGGGATTGCTGGTAAACTTCCTTATTGGTCTGATTCTGGTTGTAACTGCTGTTCTTTTGCTCATCGCTCACCACTTGCCCCGGTATCGGAACCTTAGCCTGAACGGGAACAGAAGCGCCCGGACCAGCCACTGTGGGCGCGGGAACCGGTGCTGTCCTTGCCGGTGCTGGTGCCGCAGGGTCCGTCTGGGCGTAGACCTGCCCCAAACCTGTTATCAATAGTGGTAATAACAATGCTTTCATCAATCGTCGAAACGAGGTTTGGTGTATAAATTGAATAACGGGATATCAATTACCAACGCAGCCCCAAAACGCACCGACTCGAAGAATGTCGGTTCCTCATTCACCTTAATACGCTTTACCTCAGGCCCAAACTGACCTCCAACATTGATCGCCAATGGCGTATTTCTGAAACCATAATGAAAGAACAGGCCTGGCGAAAAGAAGTTTTTAAGCTTGAATTCAGGTAAGGCACTGGTCGCCGAATTATTATCCAATCTCAGCCGGGTCACTGCTCCGATATCGATAATCGGGATGAATACACCGATAGAATTGCCCTTGAGAAGGCCTCTGGATGCGCTCAGGCCAACGGGTGCTGTAAAACCTACCGTAAATGCATTACTGATACTTTTTGTCTCCGTAGACTCGTTTTTCCAGGAACGCTCTCCCCCGGGCATTATCCCGGGATAACTATTAACTGAAAAATTAAAGAGGGCTGTCCGTTTGATCGTATAACTTCCTGCCGGCAACGCAAATGCTTCGATCGCTTTTTCAACATCCTCAGCATCCTCTGCCGCGGCCATGTCATTTACAAAATGAAGCAGCGAAGTAACCCTGGGGTCGATGGCGATGTTGGCTCTGCTCGGCAATAGGGCGAGATAGTTGTTGAGGCGAGTGGTCAGCTGCTTTCGGGCAGCCAGCAACTCATTTCCTTCATTTTTGTACCCTTTCAATACATAATTGTCGTATATCGCAAAAGCATAATCACCGATGCTCGTTTTCATCTGAAGAATTTCCTTCTCCCCGAACAACTTATTCTCGGTTCCTGATTTTAGTTTGAACTGAGCTGCTCTCATTTCGCTTACCACATGGTCGACCAATGTGGAAACAGGGACGTTCACGTAATAGGCTACCAACAGACAGGCAAAATCAGATCCTCCCAAGGTAGTGGCGACTGCATTGAAGTCTGCATTTGTAAATGTTCTGTTGACGCTCGTTTTCGTGATATTGTCCACAAATCCCTCCAATACATCGAGGGAACTCATCTGAGGGGTTGTGTCAAAATTGGCCTTGTAAAACAACCGTATCCGGTACAGCTCCTCCAAAACTACCCCGGCAGACTTTATCATGCTCTCATTTACCTTGAATGCTCCCGCTTCCTGGTTTTGCAAGACACTGTCTGTGATCTTGTTCCAGTATTTAAACTTTTCGAACTGATTCATAAACCCGAGTTTGAAAACATTCGACCTCACCTCCGACACGGCTGATTGGGGCGTAAGGCTGGCACCAAGTTCCAGTGCTTTCGTTAACGCATTGGCATATTTCTTCTTCTGCAGATCCAGAGCAACATCATTGGCTGTCCGGGCAACAACGAAATACGGCTTCGCTAATTTCCTAAGTTCAAGCAACTTAAAACTTTCAAACGAAAGCTCCCTGAGCGGATACGCATACGCTTCGCTCGGAGGAAATGCGGTAATCAGATAATTGACCAGTGTATCGCTAGCTTCAATTACCTTCTCAGACAGCTCTATCATACTATCGACGAAATGATAAACCGTATCCGCACCGATTTTCACACCAGCTTTATTCGCTTTCCTGATTTCCGTTGCGCTTACAATAACCTTTTCGGCATTTTCACCCAGCTCGCTCAATAAGAAAGTAAAGAATTTCCTTTCTCTAAACAGGTCTTTTTTTCCCGGTTCCCTACCAACAACCGAGCTGAGAGCCGCTCCCATACTGTAATTGCAAGCAGATTCTCCAGTCTTGGTTTTTCCCTTGATCGTGAAGTGAATATCATAATACTTTTTATGCTGCTGGTTGAGAAAACCCATGTAAAGCAAGTAAAAGTGTTGCTCCGCTGCATATGTTCCAAAAAAGTCCTTTCCGGCAAACCGAACGTCTCCATTTTCAACTATTGTCATACTTTGCCCGATCATCGAGCTGAGTTGAACGAGGTTCGCAATATTGAACTTGACGGGATTACCTGGTTCCTGCTTCCATCTGTTTAAGTTTCTGCTATTTTCAATCGTCTTGAAAAAATCAACCGGATTTCTCAACTTAGAAAGGTCGGGAATGAGCGTCAGTGCTTCAAAGGCAAAATCAATGTCCGGATTTTTGTCAATCAGCCGTCTTATTCTCGGGGTGTTGTTAAGGGCTCCCGCATTCTCAAGAAGATGGTTCAGATCGTCCTCAATGTATTGTTTAATTTCATCAGGAAAGCTCGTTATTTTCTCTGCGTGAAAACCGAGCAGGTATTGCGTCGTCCGCGGCAGCAACACCTTGAATTCCGCAAACGGGTCATCCTCTCTCGGGTTTTCTAGCCATACCTTTACCCGTTCGATCACGTAGGTCGTCAACTCCTCTTTAATACGCTTGGCGAGAAAACGACCGAGCCCGTCAATCACAGTCTCAAAGGCCAGATCGCCTCCGATGAACGGGATACTTTTCTGAATGCTGGAAGTGTTACTCGATGCGCTGAAAGGGTCAACGCCCTGATCGGCAATTTCATAGTATTTCCTGGCGTACGAAGCGATTGCGTATTTCAAAAATACGTTCTCTTTTCCAATTGAATCTTCAATCACCTTTAGTTCTCTCAGGTCCAGCTTCAACTTTGATTCCAGATACTTGATTTTTGCCGCGTCTATTTCTGCATTAAGATTCTCCGTTAACATGGTCAGACTGTCAAGGAATTTTACAGTCATCGAACCTGAGGTCACGGATGCAATGGATGCAAGTTTCTTCTTACAGATGTCTAATGCCGCCATTCTCACGGCCGCTTCTTTGGATAAAATGCCAAGGCTGTCATGCTTTATTTTGCTTTTTTCCTGATCTGTCAGGTAGGTCTTAAAAATAGCGATCACCAACGCGCGATCTTTAATGATCTCGTCACCCCGGAGTTCGGGATCGATCGTATTGTAGTCTTTTTTGAGTAAGTCAACGAGCGTAGCGGAATGGCCGGCAACAGGTGCATCTTTCTGAGCAGAGGCACTTGTAAAGCATAATAGGAGTAGTAATAAGAAAACAGGTAGACATTTCATCATCCGGATGTTGAGATAGAGGTGGTAAATAAACTCCCTTGGGGTTGATCTAATTTATCAAGTTTTTGGTGAGGGCTCTGAAAAATTTAGTTTCCGGTTTTTTCGGCAACAATCCAATAACGGCACTGCTTATACGCACTCTATTCCCGACCATGCCAGTCTCATCGTAAGGTCATTCGCATTAACCCAGCCCTTCCGCTCAATAAGTTCCCGGCAAAAACGACATCACATTTGCAATAAGGTCCTACATTGACAGTACAGTCAAATCTGCAGCCGCATTTTTTCCCTGGCTTTCTAAACATAACTCCTCTATGCGAAAATCCTTCCTATTGCTCCTGCTCGCTGTGGCGAACAATGCCCTCGCCCAATCGATCGTGCTGGAAAATGATTCGGCACGTCTTAAGGAGCATCTTAACATTTCGCTTCCGGATCAGACTTTTGGGGGAATATCCGGTTTGGAATACGTTCCGCTAAGAAACAAATGGTACTTTCTGACCGACGGCAAAAAACCTTCGCGCCAAAGCTACCTGTTTGAAATGACGGGTTCCGGGGCCGATTCTCTCCCGCAATGGAGCACGAAAGACAATCTGCAACGACATACCCTGGGCGGAGTCACACAGGCAGAAGCGATCCGGTTTGACGGGAAACAATTTTGGTTCTGCACCGAGGAAGATGCAGAACCAGCCGCCCAGTCCGACGGCATTTTCGAAAAAGGTTACATCACCCGGCTTTCGGATCAAAACTGGTCGCCCGAAGAGCCCCGATCGTTCCGATATGCATCGCTGTTTAGCAACCGTGGATATGAAGCCATCGCTTTGGCAGGAAAGGACACTGTGTGCACCATAAGCGAATGGCCATTCCGTCAGGACGGAAGGTATGCCAGGCTGACACTGATGTCCTGCCCGGATGGGGTTTGCCAAACAATCGGCGAGTATGCCTATGAGCTAGACATCAATTCCTGTGCGGACCAAGGTCAAAAACTCGGCGAATCCATTGGCAATGGCATCTCTGAAATGCTCTATATCAACAACGGCAGGTTCTTGATTCTGGAACGCTGTTATGATGGACACACGGGCTATGTTACGCTTTACGAGACCCGCATTACGTCTCAGGCCACCGACATTCGGGGTTTGACTTTCAAGCATCTGGAAAAATCAGAACCATTCCGACCGCTCCCGAAACAGGAAGTTTTCAATTTCAATTCAATCAAAGAACTCACCGTAGACAATCTGGAAGCGATGACGTGGGGACCCGGCAGGCAAACACTGGTAGCGGTTTCCGATAACAATTTTCTTGGAGCCCAAAAAACGCAATGGGTCGTATTGAAAGTCATCGGAGGACTTTAATTCAGAACGTCAACTCACTGATTGGGCAATGCAGAAGGGCTTGAATACAGGTTTTGTGCAAACCGTTTCAAGCCCCTCCCTTTTTAATACTTGTTAAACTTCGCACCCGAAATTACTCCACCCGCGGATTCGACTTCCACCACATAGGTACCGGCACGCAGCGGGCGAATGCCGGGAACAGAAATCACTTCCGACGGATTGGCATAACTTCCGGACAGCATGCATTTGCCATTCATATCCACCAGCCGCACCATAACCTTTCCGCGCAAGTTTTCCCCGAGTTCGATGTGCAGTTCATCGGTTCCGGGATTGGGGTAAATATTGATCTTCGATTTGCTGTCGTCGGCCTTCCGGTAGTCGACCTGCCTGATGCGTGAATTTTCCGACTTGCCGTCAAAATCCACCTGTTTCAGTCGGTAGTAGTTCACCGCCTGGTATACCGGATTGAGATCGTGAAAGGAATACGATCTTTCCCTGGCCGAATCGCCTGCCCCGTCTACTTTACCAATGGGTTTGAATACGCGCCCATCGGTGCTCCGCTCGATGACAAACTCCTTGTTATCGCTTTCGTCAGCGGTGTTCCATTGCAGCAATGTGCCGGTATTGGATTTTCCGGCAGTGAAGCTGATCAGCGTCACGGGTAAGGTCGTATTATTGAATTCCACAATAACGGCATCCGATGCAGGGACGGTGATGGAAAAGGTGCCCTGCGCATTCGCGGCCATTTGCCGGAGGTTCTGGGCTCCGCTGAACAATTCTTTGGTAGCATAAACATCCGTTCCGCTCAGGCCGGCGCGTGCCAGGTCGACGGCGAAGTTTTTGGCAGACCCGCCGTAATTGAAAATGGCCAGATAGTATTTATTCCCTATGTTTTTGACAAAGACCTCATTGGCCTGATTACCGGTATTTCCCTCGACGGGTATGAATACTTTACCTTCGACAGCCAGCGTCAGCAAGTCCTCATTTTGAAGGAGCGTTTGCGAAGTGGTCGTCCATGCGCCGGCCGTCGAAAAATCGTCCCCGGTAATCCATGTCCCCGTCACAATGCCCGAGGCAAGTCTCGCGCGGTTTTCACCGGCAGTTTCGGCACCGAAAACGAGGTGGTCGCCATCCAGGTAATTGTAAATGTGCTGTTGCCACCAGCCATAACTGGTGCTGTTCAATGTGTAGGCCGTTTCGCTGATATCCTTGTAGGCATCGCACGCGATCCTGCGCATGTGGGCATAACGCCCGGTAGCAAGGCTGGGCGAAATGGCGGCATAAACGAGCATTTTTCCGTCCAGCTGATCGGTCAGGTACTCCATTCCCTTGCGGTAAGCCTCCATGCCGGTGTGGATGGTGTTGTCGTAATAGCTGTCGGCTTCCAGGGCCGCATGGCCAAGAAAATCAATCTTGATCATTTCAAACCCGCAGGCGATAAATTTCCCGATCACCATCTGAAGCCTGGCCTTCGTACCCGGGTGCGTGGGATCAAGCGCATAGGCCCCGTCCAGTTCTACCGGGCTGCCATTGGCTTTGGTCCAGGCGTCCTGGTAATTATAACTGCTGCCTTCCATTTGCCTGTCAAACTTGCCCCAGTCTACAAAAGGTGCCCAGTAAATGCCGGGTTTAAAGCCCTTGCTTTTGCAATAGTTGGCGAATTCGGTCAGCTCATTGAAGTTTCCGTTAAGGCCTCCCCCCGACATATTATCCCAATAGGAATCCAGATCGATGTACAAAGTACTGTCGCTGTTCCTGAAATCCGGTACGCCCGTGGAAAAGAAATCGACAACCGATTTGGCTTTCGGGAGATTGATCGCCGACTGGATTGCGCCCCAGCTGTTCCAGCCCAATGGCGTGCCCGCCGTCCAGTTAAAAATATAGCGCGGTTCGGCAATGGCGTTGGCTTTACCATACTCGTCAAAATTGTTACGCCAGTCGGTACCGTAGCCCACCATGATCTTCGGTGAGCGGCAGTTCGTTTGTCCAACCGACACCCACCCATGGCCCCGTTTATCGCGGGTAACGCCTTCCTGCGTCCACCCGGCCACGACGGCGAGGTAAGAAGTAGCTCCCCTTCCCTCACCCACAAGGTTCACTCCTGTTTTCCATACGGAATGCTCCACCGAGCCGATCACCAGCCCTTTCCGGGTTGCATTATCGTAAATAGCAGCTGTTTCTGAACTAAAAAAATTGGCATGGCGGATTTCCTTGGCATCATAGCGGATCCAAGCATCGTTGTCGAATGGTACGAACAATGCGCGCCGGTCGGTATTGGAATGGATATCCACGTCATTCGACACCAGCGGCGTCATTTTGTAACAGTTGGAGCCATTGCCTGTGAGAACGAGCTCTGTAAAGAAATAATCTTTCCCCGGGTAGGTGTAAAATACCTGCTGCATGCCCAGCAACCCGCTCCCCGACATCGTAATCACGTGTCTGGTCCCCGAACCGAAGCCGTCCGTAACCGGCGACGATGCATACGTGCGGCTGGTGTACCCCTGCTTGCTGTTGTACACCTGGTCGGAATGGGCTGTTGCGGAAGCTTCGCCAATAACCTTGCTATTGTTGAAGTAAACCGTGTAATGGCCGTTATTCAGATCATACTCGATGCGGCTGTTGGTGCCAAAACCAATCGTCTGAACATTCGGCGTATTGGCGGGATCAAAGGCGATCTTGTCGATATTCGGCCCGTAGCCATTGGGGTTATCCAGCCGGATGCTGTTGCTGCCCGCATTCAGCACAATGCTGGCGGTAGTGGTAGCGACAGTCGACCAGCCGCCTGATGCGGGGCAGGAAACAGCGATGTAATTACCGCCGTTCGGGGTCACATTGATCGTCCGCGGATCGCCGGTACTATAAGAAATCGTCAGATTGTAGGTTCCTGCCGTAGCTACCGTCACGGGGATCACCACTGCGCCGTTGCCCAGATTACCAACCTGGCTGCCACCCGAGCAACCACCACACCCCTGAATATCGGCCCCGTTGGAAAGCACACCGGCTTCCGCCTCGTAACTCTGTGCCCAGGCATTGTTTTGTCCCAATAGAAACAAGAAAAAACTCAATAAGGTCCATACGCGGCCCGCACGTTGCCGCCCTGATAATATCTTTTTCATAAGCAGTGATTACAGGTTAATTTTTTGTTTTTAAATCCGGGATCAATAACCCTTGTTTTGTTGCAATGCGCCGCCCGATGCCTGGATCTCGCTTTGCGGAATGGGCTGCCAGTAGTTTTTCTCCTGAAATTTGCGGCCGTCCAAAGCGACGATCCTGACGTACTCGATGGAGCCGTCCGGTTTCTTTTCCGGCCTGACACCATAAGCAGGGATGTTTTCGGTCACATTGGCGATTTTCCAGCGACGGACGTCGAAGAAACGGTGTTCCTCAAAAGCCAGCTCCACCCGGCGCTCGTTGCGTATGCGGTCGCGCATCGCGGTTTGTGTTAAACCCTTGGGAAGATCGGGCATTCCGGCACGCTTGCGGAGCGTATTCACGGCCTCGTATACGGATGCATCCGGGCCGGCAGCTTCATTCCGGGCTTCGGCGTAGTTTAGCAGGATTTCGCCATAGCGGATGTATTTCCAGGGCTGAGTAGCCGTCTGATTGGCATTACGGATCGGGCTTTGGTCATTAATGAATTTGTATACATAATAACCTGTCTTGGTGGTATTCCAGTTTTCGTTCCCGTCTTTACTGTCCTGACCTCCGGGTACAAACGTTTCCACCTTCCGCTCCCGGTAGGACGCGCCATTGTAGAGAATGCTCATCGTCAGGCGCGGATCGCGGTTTTTGTAAGGATCCTTAGGATTATAACCCGATGCCGGATCGGTGATCTTCGTGCCATCCATCATTTCATAATCGTCCACGAGGTTCTGCATCGGCGTATTCCCTGCCCAGCCGCCGTAGCCATTCGGGCCGTTCACGAGTTCCAGGTTCGTGTGCTCATTCGTGGGTGAGTACAGGCGGATAAAGATGTCTTCCTGCGTATTGTTCGTGATAAAAAGCTTGCGATAGTCGGCGTAGAGCGAGAATACATTTTTGTCCATCACTACTTTGGCCGCGTCGGCAGCCTTCTGCCATTTGGCGGGATCGTTCTGGTCGTTACTGTACAACGGGCTGGCCGCATAGAGCAACAAGCGCGCTTTCAAAGCCAATGCGGCATACTCTGAGCCTCGTCCCGGCACCACGGTCGTTCCGGCCAGGCCAGCTGCCGCCGCGTCCAGCTCGGCGACGGCATAGGCCAGACTCTCATCAATCGATCTCCGCTGGTACAGTTCTGTGTAGTCGCGGTCTTCCAAAGTGTAAACTTTGTCGCCTATTACCGGAATGCCTCCGAAGTTACGGATCAGGTCGTGATAGCGGTAAGCCCGGATGAACCGCAGTTCGGCTTTGAGCCTGCGCTTGCCCGATTCGCTCATCGGCACCTTGTCGAGGTTAGCAAGGCCATAATTGCACTCACGGATGCTTCGGTAACTTCTCGTCCAGGTGTTGGAAATCCAGCCGGTACGGTCCGGCGCAGCATTACCCTGCTGTACAAAGTAGGTGTCATTATCAAAGTTACAGATCGACTCGTCCGTCACCGAGCTCATCCAGGCATCTTCAAATCCCCGCCCGAAACCGGGTTTATCGCTCTCCGTCGAGAGCTGCACGCCCACATAACGGCCTACCACATACGCATCGGCAAGTGCGGAGTCGGCCCAGATAGCCTGGTCGGAAATAATGTCGGTCGGTTTGGTATCCAGGAACGCATCGTCGCAGGCACTGAAGATTGCCGAAAGCCCTGTAAAAAAAAGTATAGTCAGTTTATGAAATCTCATGTTATTTTCAGTTTAAAATGTCACGTTCAGGCCCAGGTTGTAGATTTTCTGCTGCGGATAAAAGAAAGCATTGCCATTATCCCCTTCCGGATCGAAATCCTTCACTTTAGTAAATGTCAGGAGATTGAACCCGTTGGTGTAGATCCGCAGGCCACCCAGCCCGATCCTGGAAACCAGGCGCGCCGGTACATTATAGGCGAGCTCTACATTTTTCAGGCGCAAAAACGCGGTATTCTGAAACCAGAAAGTGTTTTTGTAGCTGCCGTTCACGCCTGTACCCGTGCGGGAATCGATCCTTGGTGAAGAACCGTTCAGATTGGTCGGGCTCCACGCATCTTCCGCTCTCGACTGCATCACGCTGCTGAACTCCCCGGCTTCCACCACCACATATTGTGCTACCCGCGCCTGTCCCTGCAACAGGATATTCAGACTGAGGTTTTTCCAGCCTCCACCCAGGTTCACACCATAGGTCACCTGCGGTACATTGCTGAACTCCGACCGGATTCGATCCGCTGCGTCGATCTTTCCATCTCCGTTGTAATCCTCGTATTTAAGATCTCCCGGCTGTGCGCCCGATACGTGCGGGTAGCCATCCACTTCCTGTTGCGATTTGAAAACATCCATCGCCCGGTACATCAGGTCGGCATTGGGATTTCCGAGGTCGGATCCGAGCGGCATCCCTGTTGCGCGCTGGTAGTCCAGCGTATTGAGTGCCTCGTCTACAAACACGACCTTGCTTTTGGCAAATGCAAAGTTACCGCCCATGGAATAGGTGAGGCCGTTGTGGCTGCCTGTGTATTGGATCTGGGTTTCAACACCCCTGTTGTGCACCTCCGCGATATTCTCTTTGGGAATCTGTGCGCTGCTGATGCCGGTCACAGCCGGGATGCTTACGTTGCGGCTGGCGAGAATATTCGTCCTGTTTTCGAAAAACAGGTCCAGGTCAAAAGTGAGCTTCTTGAAGAAAGTCGAGTTGATACCCGCATTGTATTTTTTAGCCACCTCCCAGGTAATGCCGGGGTTGGCCAGCAGGGAATATTGGATCAACGGCACATTGGTGGCATTGTTACCCGTGGAAAACGCACCGTTCCTGACCTGGAAGTTATCCCGGAACTGGTTGGGATTGACGCGGTCATTACCGAGCTCACCATAAGAAACCCTTAGCTTCAAGTCGTTGATCACATTACCGGTCTGGAACCAGGGCTCCTGGGATACCCGCCATCCTAATGACACTCCGGGGAAAAAACCGTAGCGTTTGCCCGGCGGGAATACCGACGACCCGTCGTAACGCAACTGGACCTCGGCCAGGTATCTGCCCAGGTAATTGTAGTTCAACCGTCCGAAAACGTTTCGGCGCGAAGTCCTGTAACTGCTGCCGCTATTTCCGTAGTCCACCGGTTGTGCACCGCCCTGGCTGAGGTCGGGTAATTGAGTAGTGATGAAATTGTTCCTTGAGGCGCTGAAAAACTCCTGCGTTTCCCGGCTTTGCTCGTAGGCAATGAAAGATGAAAATGCATGATCGCCAAAATTCTTCACGTAGTTCAGCTTGACATTACCCGTCAGCAATGCCCGGTTGGTCTGGCTCTCATACATTTGCGCGGCTGCCGGGCCACCGAGCACCGAGGTGTATTGCTGAGATGTTTTATTGTATTGATAAACAATCCAGTTGGTCTTCATTTCCTTGGTAAAGGCGAAGCTCTGGTCCGCCGAGAAGAACCCGTCCACTGACAGGCCTTCGACCGGCAGTTTGTAGCTGGCCCTCAGAATACCATTGGAGACGGTCGTCGGACTGTTGTTTGTGCCGGCAAGCGTCGCCATCGCAATAGGGTTCTTGCCCTGCTCCACCCCTGCACCCAGGCGCCCATCGGGATAGCGTGCAGGCAGGGTTGGGTAGGTTCTGTACAAAAACTCAAATACGTTGCTGGCACCGAATCCTGCGATATAACTGCGGTTTTCCCTTCGCGTAGCCAGCTGTACGCCAAAGCTTAGTTTGTCGTTGACGGTCACATTTACATTCGACCGGATGCTGTATTGCCGGTATTTATTGACGCCGTCGCGGTATAGCCCATCCTGATAGAGCGTCCCGGCCGACACGAAATAGTTGATCTTGTCGGTGCCGCCGGAAACCGACAGATTGTGCTGATTTTGAGGCGCTACCGGCTTCATCAATTCTTTCACCCAGTTGGTATTGGGGTAGTTGACCGGATCGGACCCGTTCCTGAATTTTTCTATTTCCTCATTGCTATACCGCTGGTTCATACCGCTGCCGGGATTGCGGTAGTAATCGATCGTATTGAGGATACCCGCGTACGTAGGCGCATCCACAAACTGCGGCAGCCTGGTAGGCTGTACAAATCCCTGGTTGAAAGAATATTCAAACTTTGCCTTTCCCGAAA
Organism: Dyadobacter ginsengisoli DSM 21015; assembly: GCF_059568735.1. NCBI lineage: Bacteria > Pseudomonadati > Bacteroidota > Cytophagia > Cytophagales > Spirosomataceae > Dyadobacter > Dyadobacter ginsengisoli. The sequence goes on along the minus strand of NZ_JCANTY010000001.1, from coordinate 386,478 downwards.
GCCCCTTTCTGGTGGTGATCAGGATAACGCCGTTCGCTGCCTGTGCCCCGTAAATGGCGGCTGAGGCATCTTTGAGCACGGATACACTTTCGATATCGTTCGGATTGAGGCGATCGAGACCGCCGATGGCATTGGCGATGCCGTCGATCACGATCAGCGGGCTGCTGTTACCGGTGGTGGCACGTCCCCGGATGAGAATGCTCGACCCATCCGACCCCGGCTCTCCTGAGCGGTTGTTGGCGATCAGGCCCGGCAGACGACCTGCAAATGAATTGGAAACATTAGGCTGCGGGCTGCGGGCAATTTCCGAACCCTGTACTGTCGCCACGGAGCCCGTTACATTTTTCCTGGACTGCGTGCCGTATCCCACCACCACAACTTCGTCCAGCGATTTCGAATCCACTTTGAGCGAGACGTTAAGTACCGCCTGATTTCCCACAGTCACTTCCTGTGACAGGTATCCGACGAATGAAAATGTCAGCACGGCTGCACCCGACGGAGCATTTTGCTCGGGAATATCGAGTGTAAAACTGCCTTCTTCGTTGGTCACCGTGCCGCGCTGGGAACCTTTCAGCACGACGCTCACGCCCGGGAGCTTCTCGCCTTTGTCGTCCGTCACCGTCCCCGACAGGGTAATATCCGTCGGTTCGGCCACGGTCGTCGGGCGCGCCGAACCAGGTGTGAGGGGGTCGCCGGAAAAAGAAACCTTTCGACTTCGTTTGAGTATGATCTGGCCGTCGCCGGCCTGATAATCAATCAGCAGTGGTGACAATAGCCGGTCCAGCACCACGGAAAGCGGCTCGTTGGAGGCTGTGAGGCTCACCCTGGTCCGTATCGGTATAATACTGCGGCTGTAAGCGAATCGTACCCTCGCCAGGTCTTCCAGCCTATCCAATGCGCTCCCGAGCGAAATATTTTCCACCTGGATGCTTACGTTCCGGGCAAGCAGATCCTGGGCGTTGGAGCTACGCGCATAGCCCGCCGCAGCTACCATTCCGATCAGAAAGAGTTGTAAAATCGATAACCGCATAATATGGTATGCCGTCTTGCTTTTTAGAAAAAAACACATAAGTTTGAAATAGTTAAGTATGAACAATAAGAAGCCTTTCATCACCGGCAAGTGATGTTCACATCAAGACTTCGTTCAGCGTCAGGAGTGCTTCCATCACTCCTGATTTTTTTTGAAGGAAAAGGTTAATTCTGGTGTCTGCGTGTCATCATAAAGAAATGGATTAAGTAGTTAATCTGGGTATTGCATACGCTCTTCCGGGCCGGGCTCATTCCGCCGCACATCCGGGCCCGCTGATCACGATCGCGTCATCTTCCATTTTGTAATCCGCTTCGACGATCTGCATCGTCATTTCCAGTATTTCGGCAAGCCGGTTCTGATCGAATGTCGCTTTGACCCGGCAATTGGCAAGATCCGGGTTAGCAAGACTGATTTTCACATCGAATTTTTCTTCCAGGCGTTCTACTACCTCCCCAAGCTTTGCATCTTTGAATGTGAGCGAAACGGGCTGCCACAAAGGAGCCTTATCGGACAATACCGGTGCTGCTTCGCTGGTGAGCTCACGGGACGCTACTTTGTAAATAGCCTGCTGCTGCGGAAGCAGCGTTACTTCACGGCCCTCTTCGGCTGTAACGGAAACCTTGCCCGTCACGACCGCTACTTCGTACTGCGCAGCTCCACGGTTCGCTCTCACATTGAAGCTCGTCCCGAGTACTTTCACTAGCACACTTTCGCTATGGACGAAAAATGGCCTGGACGCATCGTGCGTGACTTCAAAAAACGCCTCGCCATGTAAGGTCACCTCTCTGGAATCGGCCTTAAAGTCGCCTTTGCTGTAAGCGATTTCCGCTCCCGGATTCAGCCAGGCCATGCTGCCGTCCGGAAAAACGTGCTTCTCTACCTGCAAAGTCTGGTTCCGGACGGCAATCCGGCCCGGGCCGGCAGTGAAACCCGTTTGCTTCCGGGATACATAATAGTACGTGCCCAATCCGGCTACCAGCAAAAATATAGCCGCAGCGGCATAACGCAGGAAAATACGGGTGAGTGACGGCCGGAGAGCCCGTTCTTCTATCACCTCATCCGAAGTCAACCGGATCTGCTCCCTAACCTTTTTCAAATGGCGGGGCTGGTCGAATACCTCCTCTGTCGCTTCACCGGCGCCCAGGGAAGCATACCACTCGTCTACCAGAAAAATCTCTTCGGGGGTGCAATTGCCCTCTACGTAACGCTTCAACAGTTCCGGTGAGATGTTTTTATTACCCATTGCCTGTTTGTGATAACCTTTTTAGTCAATTCCTTAACTACAAGACGCACGGCAGCGGAACATCCCTAGTGAATTTTGAAGAAATTTTATGACTAATACTATGCGAATCCTTCTTAATTTTGAACAAAGTTGATGCGGGGACTACATGGACAAAGCTTACCGGGATAGCGAAGATCTGGAATTATGGCGGCTTACGAGGGTTTCCGACGACGCATTGGCCTTTGCGGAGCTGCATCGCCGCTTTGCGCCAAAGCTCTACGCATTGGCCCTCAGAAAAACCGGAAACAGCGAAATATCGGAAGATCTGGTTCAAGACCTTTTTGTACATCTATGGCTGCAAAGAGCTGCCATCCACATTGAGAAGGCGTTCAATCTTTACCTTTTTACAGGGCTCAAAAACCGCATTATTTCCTATTACCGGAAACAACTCGGCCGGCACACTATCCCGCTGCATGAGCTCGATGTGGAAACACTCACCTCGCAGTCGGCAAATCTGGTGCAGGAATGGCTGTCGGTGAAAGAAGTTCAGGAAATTTACACCCGTGAGCTCGCCAGCCTTCCCGAAAAGAGCAAGCACGTTTTTGAATTGAGCCGGAGCGGCGTCCCCAACCGCGAAATCGCCCAAATGCTCGATCTTTCCGAAAAGACCGTCGAATTCCACATCAGCAAATGCCTGCGGGTGCTGCGTGCCAAATTCGGTTATGTCGTCAACGTACTGGTTTGGGTTTTGGCCAACGCAATCTGAATGCCCCGCCTCCGGGCAGCCCGTTACGTACACGGCTATTTGTTACCGGCAGGTTACAGCTGAAAATCTGCCACGACGATCTTGCAGGTTTTTTCAATGCGCATTAAATTAAAAATAGTTGCAAATTGTCGCCGCATTAATCAACGGTCTTTTTTGCCATGCCTAAATCCTGCCTGCTGCTGCTGTATTTCGTCTGTCTTTCTTTTGCTGCGCTTGCCCAGGAGGGTAAATCAGTTGACTTCCCGGACGGGACAAAAATACCAGACTGGTTTTCAGACAGTTCAAAAGTCAATATATCCAGTTTGGGAAAGCAATTCGTGATCACCAGTCACGGTGCGTCGACGGACAGCAGCGTGGTACAAACAGCCGCTATTCAAAAAATCATCGATGAGGCGCACGCGCAGGGCGGCGGGGTTATCGTGATTCCAAAAGGTACATTTCTGAGCGGTGCTTTGTTTTTCAAACCCAATACCCATTTGTATATGTCCAAAGGTGCGGTACTGAAGGGATCTGACAACATTGCCGATTACCCGATCATGCCGTCCCGCATGGAAGGGCAAACTCTCGATTATTTTCCTGCATTGGTGAATGCATATGGTGTAAACGGCTTTACCATTTCAGGCGAAGGGACCATTGACGGCAATGGACTGAATTATTGGAAGGCGTTCTGGCAGAGAAGAAAGGAAAACCCCAATTGCACCAACCTCGAAGTGTCCCGCCCCCGACTGGTATTCATCTGGAAAAGCAACCATGTGCAGGTCCAGGACGTGCGCCTACAGAACTCGGGTTTCTGGACGAGCCACTATTATCAGTGCAATAATATTAAGATTCTGAATGTCAGGATCACCGCTCCGCATGAGCCGGTCAAGGCACCGAGCACAGACGCCATCGACCTGGACGTGTGCAGCAACGTGCTGATCAAAGGCTGCTACCTCGCGGTAAACGACGATGCCATTGCATTGAAAGGAGGTAAAGGGCCCTACGCCGATACCGATCCCGGTAATGGCGGTAATACCAATGTCATCATCGAAGATTGCGTCTTCGGGTTCTGCCATGCTGCGCTCACCTGCGGAAGCGAGGCCATCCATAACCGTAACATCGTGATGCGCGACTGCCATATTGAAAACGCCATGAGGGTGCTCTGGCTGAAAATGCGACCGGATACACCTCAGAAATACGAGTTCGTCAGTGTTGAAAATGTGGATGGTAACGCGTATAGTTTGATTTATGTGAAACCCTGGACACAGTTTTTCGATCTGAAAGGCAGAAAGGATGTGCCGCTTTCCTATTGCGACCATATCACGCTCAAAAATATCCGGTTGAAATGCGAGGTCTTCTTTGATGTCAGCCCGGGCAAATATGATAAATTATCCAGGTTCTCATTCGAAAACCTGGATATCAATGCAAAAAATGCGGCATTTGACAAAGCTGTCGTCGATGGCTTTACGCTTTCGAAAGTGCAGGTCAACGGGAAATTGATCCGGTAAAGTCCGGCATGTGCCTCCTCCTGCTATACCACTCGCATGATATTCGGCAAGCCCGGTATCCGGGCTTGCCGAATCGCTTATTTCAGGTCTTCGATCGAAGCACCGAAATTGATATGTAACACATTTCCGTTGGGTGTTACGAGCGCAGGTACCGATTTCACCCCCGCCTTTTCAGCGTCGGCAAGCCTTGCATGCGCTTCACCCAAATGCACCACTTCTACCAGTTCCCCGGGGATCAGATTCAGCACGTCTTGTTCCGCACTGATACAAACAGGACATCCTGCATGATAAAAAACCGCCTTTTTCATGATATTGGTTTCTAATGATCTTTTGCGATATCGCAAAGCGAAATTATTGCCAACTTGGACCAGCTACATGGTGCAGTTTTCACAAAAGAAAGTAGTCCAGGTGTTTCTTATCTCGCGCGCTTACAAAGCGGGACCCGCGGATCATTTCCAGACGGACTTTGCCGTATACAGCTCCTGATTGCTGACTTCAATGCGATTACCCCAGAAAAGGAGGTCTTCCCGGGAGTTCGCAACCGGCTTTCTTTCCATGGAGCAGGGGTACAAACCGTTGTCGATAAAAACTTCCACGGAAGTCTGGCCGACATAGATTTTACGTGATCACAACATGGAAGTATACTCCCGGAACATTTATACTCTGAAGCGGGCAGGTCTCGCTCCGCTAATGCGGCCTCCTCACCTGCCCGCTTCCCAGTTACGCTTTATTCCACCACGAGCCACGTGTATCCTTCCGCCGGAATCTCTACCTGATAGTCGACCTCATAGTTCCGGTCGACCTTGCATGTCCGGGCAGCGCCTTCTTTCACTCTGATCTTTACAGACTGATGATTTCCCGTATAATAAAGTGGCAGTTTAATGTTCCTGACCACATTTTCGCTGGTCGGATTGTAAAGCATGACCAGTCCTTTCTGGGGCAACGCCGGGTTCACGTGCATGATCCCGTCCCAATCCCGCCCATCGGCACGGCGCAAATGGATGATATCGGAGTTAAGGATGTCCCTGTATTTCTTATACCAGCTGATCACCCGGCTGACGGCGAGCCTGGTCTCCTCGGTGTCGTACAACCGCGGCCCGCGGTAGCATGCCTGCACGCCGGCTCCATAGTATTGCATCATCAGTTGTTCGTAAGCGTCCAGATGCTCCGACAATGGTTCCAGAACGGCTTCCGGCCCACCACCCTGGTACTTGGTCAGCGGTACAAATCCCCAGACCATAGCAGGCGTTTCATTCCAGGTGGCATCGTAAATGTTTTGTCTGTTCAGTATTTTCTGCTGCTCGCGCGGGAGCGAAAAATTAACTTCCCGGTAACCCAGGGCGATCTTATTGGTTCCATCCAGGAAATACCAGTCGGGCGCGTTTACATAAACTCCGTTTTCATTGCACCAGTGATACAGGTCTTTTTGCAGCGCCATTTGTCTCCACTGCGAATCGGCCAGTCCTTCGTGGCCGGGATGCGATGTCGATGCGCAGACATCTCCCGGATAAGGCCCGTCGTTCTCAAAAATGTTAAACCCGGTGTAGGTCATGAATTTTTTCAGTTTTTCAAGATACGCCAACCCCCATTTACTGCCCAAACATGGCGCATTGCCAAAAAAAGCTCCGCCGGGCCTCCCTGTTTTGGGATTGATCACATCATCTTCATCACTGATCTTCCTGGAACTGAAAAGCGAGTAGCTGCCGATCAGCACCTTTTTGCTATGCGCATAATCAGCCAGCTGTTTCCATTTCGAAAGGTTTTCGGGGCTGATGTCTTCCATATTGCAGTGGCTGCCGAAACTCAGGATCAACGCCTCATAGCCCGTTGCCGCGCATTGATCAATGGCTGTACGGACCTGCTCGTCATTTTTGCTTACCAAATGCATGAAGATCGGGTTGACCGTTGTCCAGGGGGCGATGGTCCGGTACATTTTCCGGATCGTCATTCCTTTTCGCTCGCGGTCATAGCTATCCATCAGAAGCTCGTAGGTCCGGATCGATTCCAGGTTTGCGCCCGCTTTCAAACGGAAGCCCATGTTGATCTTCGGATGAACTTCCAGGAGGCAGGGAGTCTGGTAATCATAATTCACCTGTGACGTATAGCTTTTATCAACCTTCCAATGCGTCGCCTGGTTACTCAGCGGGTAGCGCATCGCATTGTTGAATGCAAAATTGTTTTCAACGTATAAGCCATTGGGTTTGGCCATTTCTTCCGGCTTTCCCACTACGGCACTCTCTTCTTCGGTCACGGCCAGGATTTCATTCACTACCTGGTCCACCACCACGTCCGCCTTGCCCTGATTCCCGATCGTTACCCATTTGGAGATCAGCGGAATACCATCAAAAATGGCATAATGTACTGCTACTTCGAGGCCCGAGAGCGCAGGAAGCGACGACCGGAACCGAAAAGTAACTTCATTACCGGAAGCATTCTTTTTGGTTCCGGCCCACATCTCCGTTTTCCAATTCAGATAAGGTTCAATCGGAGTGATTTTGAAATCTATGTAGTGAAACGCGCTGTCCGATACTTTCATCTTATCAAGCCATTGCGGCAGCAAATAGGCGTTTTCGGTTTGTCCGTACAAACCTCCCACATTGTAGGCCGTGCCGTTGAGCACCACTCTGGCCTCCGGTTTTACGGCACGCAGGAGCTGTTGTCCGGTAGTCAGGTTTTTGTACTCGATACAGGCTAGGTCAGGTTTGAGCCGGAACACTCTCTTCACGAGGCCGTTGGACATCACAATGTCCCTGCCATCCTGAGAATGCCCGATGCGCGCTTTCGCGGATTCCGGTTTGACGAGCCAGTCGGCGGTGGTTTGGCTCCGGGCAATAGAACTGATCAGGCTGACTGCTAAAAAAAGGTACTTCATATTTAAATCAGATTGGTAATGAGCTATTCGTGTCCCTGCGGACGAAACAAGATAAGGTGTTTAGGAATAATGGACTGATATATCTGCTAATACATTCAATAATAGTCACTTGACACCATAAAGCCGCACGGTTTCCCTCCGTGTGTCATTGGTAATGGGCCAAAGCAAATTTTTGCCCGTCGGGCGGGAAGGCGCCAGCTTAACCGTCCGTTCGACCAGTATATGGCTTTCGAAACCTTCCTTTTGATCATAGGAAATGGTAATACGTCTGCCTTTATAGGGGCTCAGGTCAAATGCCTGCATATTCCAATCCCGGGCCTTCTCGCTCACCATCCCCGCTTTGGCATAACTCGCAAATTTGTTGAGACTGGCCTTCGCAACCCGCCGCGGTAAAGCCGGTGCTCCATCTATTTGAATCGCCGGAATCTTTGGATAACCAATCAGCAACAGATCACAACGTCCACCGGTATCACCGGGCACTGTCAGCATGGTTTGCGCCTTGTTCGTTGATGTCGCCAGACTGTTCCATAAAATTTTACCGGCCGGTTTTACTGACGGCCCCGGTTTTCCCTTTTGGAATGAGAAGGCCATCGTGGCATAACCGGGTAGTTCGATTTCTATTTTTCCACCCGATCTGAAAGTAGCCGGGTAGGCATCGCGATAGGGAAAAAGAACCAGGGCCGAATAGCTTTCCCCGGCTTTCTGCACAAAGCCGGTCTGCTCATCGAAAGGGATCACGAGCTTTTGTGCATCGGCACCCGGATTACGGGCCACCAGTATGCCATTTTCCTGGTGCCATCCGATATAGCCGTACGCATTGCCTTCGTCGGGCCGTCCGCCGACGTAAACCGTATTATTGAGCATCGCCCGGTTTTCTTTCGCCCAGTTATCAACCGTGCAAAGCGCTTTCCATTCGTCGGGTTTCAACGCAGAAGGTGTGATGTACCACTCTTTAGGCAAAGTACCCCGACCGTAATGCATCAACACATATTCCAGCCAGTCCTGCAAATCATCTTCGCGGCTTTCCATTCTTCCATTAGAGCTTTTGATAATTCCGTGGGTCATTAAACGGGAAATCGGAACCAGCGGCCGGTCCGCCGGATTTCCCCACATACGCCATATGAACGTATCACGGTCGGTCGAGCCCATGGCGCGCGTCGAAATCTCGGGCCAGTTTCCGTTGGTCCCGTCATCGCCGGCAAGCATCCACAGATAGTCGCTGTACATGAGCCACCATGGCGAGAACCAGACCCAGTTCGTGAGATTTTGCAAAATATCCGGTTTCACCTTTCTGGTTGCGAGCAGTACCTCGATCGCCGCATCCAGGTTTGCCTCATGCCCGTGCCGGTCCGTGGCAGGATGTCCATTGTCTTCGCCGGTATCACTCAGCTGGTTGAAATCGTGCTTGTAATAAACAGCTCCTGTTTCCTTCACGATAAAAGGTACCTGGCGCAGCAGTTCCTGCTTGTACTTTGGGGATGACAGGCTGTAATAACGACCAAACTGCTTGAAATATGGGTTAGGAATGGCTTCGCGATAGCCGTTTTTGACTCCCCAGCTAATATCATTGACGTAACCGTTGAGCGACAGCCAGAACCCGAAGTCGGTACCTTCATTTTTAAGTTTCTTGGTGAGCGCCTTGACGTCCGTCCAGCCATTGGGAAAAAACTTCGGCAGCGGCCGCCAAACCGATTTCGTATCCTGCCAGCCATTGTCCACCACCATTGCATCGAGTTTTACGCCATATGGTTCGGTTGCTGCCGTGAACTCCCTATAGATATCGACCAGGGCATTGCCGCTGAGATCTTTCGCTTTGGGTTCGAACCAGTTATTGTAATGCAGAAATGACCTGGGGGCCTTCCAGACCGTTGCCAGATATTCCATGAATGCCCGGTTTGCCGAAGATCCAGCCCTGGCAAAGCCGCAAACGGCTGTCTTGCTGCGTACTGTGAATCGTCCCGAATCTGCCGGAGCCGCATAGCCCGGAAAATGCATGAGCCTGATCATCCCCTTCGTTCCGGCGGGTTCGATATCTCTTCCGTCCAGGTCGATAAAACTGTAATTGCCTACTTTCTCATAATGCCGCGCATAGTCAGCAGGCGTATTTCCGTTGGTATGGCGGCTATAACCGGCCGGGTATTCCAGCCCTGTAAACCACCGGTTGTCGATCATTACGGGCTCTCCCCTGCCTCCCCCCGAGGCTGGCTTGCCCACGGTAAAACGCTCCACTTCCAGACGATCAATCGTCGCGGCTGTCTGAAATTCCAGCGACAACCCTTTACGGATGTGCTGCTGTCCTTTCACAGCGAAATAGATGACTTCCAATTTCCGGGGCACGGCCGGTTTCCCGCTCACCGCTGGTTTAGGGCGATAGGTTATTTTCAAAAAACTGGTGTCCGCAGAACGGGAACTGACCGGCTTCCCATCGGCGATGAAGTCGGAAACCGAGAACCCCTCTCTTGCGTCAAGCGGTAAAATATGAAACTCTTCGCTTTGGGTAGCCAGTTCGATACGGCCGGAGGCATCCGCAAACCGCGTGGTTCTCCATACCTGCCCATCGTAGGAAAGGATGCGTCGGATCTGGTCGTTCTGAATGACAATCTCCTGTGCCAATGCGGTGGTGGCAATGCAAAGGAGAATCCCTGCAAAAAATCCTCTCATAATTCTGTCAAAAATGGATGATAAAAAGGGTGCGGTGCTCCGTAACGGACGAAACACCGCAGTGGTTTACATGCCTTCCAGCGGATCGAAAGTACCATCCCCCCAACCTTTGGTTTGCTTCAACTTCGCATTCCCCTGGATAGTGGCTGTACTTAACGGCAGAAAGTACATGTTTTCATTGTAAATCATCGGCGAGTTATCCCTGTCGTAGAGCGTATATGTAAAACCCCCGGGCTTCGAAGCATCTTTATTCAGGATCATCGCGTGACGTTTGTCCTTGCCCGTCATTTTGGTATGCATTAATCTCCATCTCCGCAAATCCCACAGCCGTTTCTGCTCAAATGCAAATTCCACATATCGCTCATCCTGAATGGCCTGACGCATTTCAGCCTGGCTCATGGAAGGGTTCAGCCCATATAGTTTGCCCGCCAGTGCGGGATCTCCCGGCGTAGTTTCGTTAATGCCTGCGCGCTTACGGATCTGTTTCAGGACGTCAAATGCTTCCGCCAACTTATTCAGTTCCATGGCCGCCTCAGCATAGTTCATCAGCACCTCGGCATACCGCATATCGATGTAGTCCGTTCCCGAAATCTGCGAATTGGTGATATCAAGCGCTTCGTCAATCGCTTTTCTGGAATAGTATCCAGTCAGTGTCCCGTTCTGCTTCCCATAAGAATAGCCGTTTCCAGATGCATCCGCATTCAGCTCCATCGTTCTGCCCAGATAGGACGCACCATTGTACACGACCGTGGCGTAGAAACGGTTATCGCGGTTTTGCCAGCTTTTGGTCACGTCGCCTGCATACTGCGCGTCGTTCCAGGTCGTCTTTTTGCCGTTTTTCAGGGGAAATGCATCCACGAGTTCCTGGGTAGGATGGCAACCGCCGGTAGCATTGGCGGTGAAATCGATCGGCCTGACCGCCGCGTCCCTGTTCTGGGTGCGTCCGCCAGGATTCAGGTAACGGATCGCGAACACCACCTCTTTGTTCATTTCCGACAGGAACAATGCGGCATTGCTGTAAGTATCCACCAAGCCGGCGCCACGCCCGTTCAGGTAAGTAACAGCCTCCTTGTTTGCATCGTAAGCAGCCTGCCATGCAGCGGCATTGTTCGACGGATTGAACTGCGGGCTGGCACGAAAGAGCAGCACCCTGCCCTTCATGGCTAATGCAGCGCCCTTGGTTACCCTCCCCAGGTCCGCGGCAGCGTACGATTCAGGTAATTCATTTGCCGCTGTATTCAGCTCCGAAACGATAAACTCGAAGCATTCCTTGGTCGGATTACGCGACACCAGCAGATCGTCCTCCCTTTCCTGCGGGGCTGTTACCAGCGGCACGCCACCATATCTTTTGACCATCTCGAAGTAAACAAAAGCCCGGATAAACCGTACCTGACCTTTGAGAGCCGTTTTTGTGGCCTGATCAACGGTACTGGCCGGCTTATCGATCTCTTGCAGAAACAAGTTCATTTTGCGGATATCGGCATAGGGCCAATAGCCTGGTCTGCCACCTTCGATGACGTTGTCGATGGTCGTCGTACCCGAAATCCAGCTATTACTTCGCGAAGCCTCATCGGTCGCGTCGGCTACTGTCACGTCCCACGACGGCACGGACAGATAAATGTTGTTCACAAAAGCCGTTGCAAGCGCGGGGTCGGTCCAGACATCTTTTTCTGTGATGGCCGACAAATTCTTTTTGTCCAGCACATCCTCGCAGGACATCAGCCCCAGTGAACACGCCAGCATCATGGCGCACAGGTATTTATATGTTTTGCTTCTCATTTTTTCTATGCTTTGATCAACTGAAACCATTGTTTTCCAAACCTTTCGGCAGGATCAGAACCTGAGTGACAATCCTGCATTGTAGCTTTTCATGATCGGATACTGGTATACCCCGTTCACTCCTTCTATCGCCTCGGGATCTGAGACCTTAATTTTATCCAGCGTAATTAAGTTAGCACCGGACACATATATACGTAATGCGCCGATCCCCAGTTTGTTGGTCAAAACCTTAGGCAATGAATACCCGATCTCGATGTTTTTCAACCGGATGTAATTGCCGTTCATGAGCCAGAATGAGGAAGGCTCCCTGCTCGCACCATAGCTGCTCGCTCCAATACCTCCTACGCGCGGGTATCTGGCTCCGGGGTTCTCGGGGGACCACGAGTCGGTCCATATTTTCAATACCGCCTGCTCGTCCCAGAGGTCCGCGCGGTTCGGGAAGATCAGCTTGCGGTTGGCTACGCCCTGGAAGAGAACGTTCAGGTCAAACCCCTTCCATCTGCCGCCTGTGGTGATCCCGTACATGATTTCGGGGGTAACCCCCTGCCTCGATAATACCACCCTATCCTTTGAATCGATGGTACCGTCTCCATTCTGGTCTTTCAGGATCACATCTCCCAGCGACCATTCATAAGTCCCCCATTTGGGTAGGCCTTCCAGATCGGCCTGGGTTCGTGCAATGCCGGAAGCTTCATAACCAGACAAATAGCCAATCGGTCGTCCGAGGGGTATCTGATAATCAAAGGCTCCCGCCGAGTAGTCTTGCTGCTTAACTTTATTACGCGCAAAACTGAGGTTTCCGCCCACAAAGTATTGCAAACCGTTCTTAAGGGTATGGTCATGCCGTGCGGTTATTTCGATTCCCTGATTGCTTACGATGCCATAATTCTCCCTGGGGAGCGTGGCGCCAAATGTATTGGGTATCGAGATGATCCTTGAACCGAGAATATCGTAGGTATACTTCTTGAAATAATCCAGCTCGAAACTCAGCAATCCCCGCCACAGCGATCCTTCCAGACCAATATCCGTAATGCGTGTTTTCTCCCACGTGATGTTGTAATTCGGAAGTGCGCCGGGTGCGATGCCGGACATAGCTGAGCCGAAGACCGCTCCACCAACCACGGAAAAAACACTCTGATAGCCATACTCCGCGACGTTAATCCCGCCATCGTTTCCCAGCAAACCATAGGATGCACGCAGTTTCAGGTTGTCGAGATTTTTGAAATTGTTTTTGACAAACGACTCCTCCGACAGCCGCCACCCGGCCGAAACCGACGGAAAGAATCCCCAACGTCCTTCCGGCGCGAATTTCAGGGAAGCGTCCGAACGGAAGTTCGCTTCAAAGAGGTATTTTTCATTATAGGAATAGGTAACACGGCCGATGTATCCCAAGCGACCGGTTTCGGATGCGCTTCCCGTCGCGCTTTGATTTTCACTGGCGGCATTGCCGATAAACAGCTGGTCAATGGACGGTGTCAGCAACTTGTTCCGATAGCCGTAAAGGTAATTCCCCGTGCCTTCCGATTGCTCGTACATCCCCATCAACGTGAGAAAGTGTTTTTCGTTAAAGGTCTTCTCATACTGCAGACCGGCATTGAGCTGATAGGAATTCACTTCGTTGAAAGATGCAAACGCACTGTTATCCCAATCGCCGAGCAACAGATCGTTGGTCACCTCCTCGGTCAGCAAGTGATTATGCCCGCCTGTTGTTTTGAACTCCGAAACCGGGTATTTTTTCCGGACCGTCTTATCGTATTCGTAGTACTTCCGGTAATTAAAGGAAACATTTGCTTTCAGGCCGTCGATGCCGGGAATGGCGTAGTCCAGTTTCAGGATCCCGTTGAACGTGTTCTTTTTAAGGCTTCTCGAACCGGCATTGTCAATGAGCCCGATCGGGTTCCATTGCTGGAACGCGCGCACATATTTGTCACCGATTTTCCAGGGCATGAACGACGGCTTGTTCAGCAGACCGCGGTACAGATCGTACATCCGGTCGTCATCACCACCATCGTAAGGCCAATAGGGACGTTCCCTTTTTTGCAGGCTGGCGTCGATCATCAGCGCCATGTTCAAGCCTTTGGCGATTTTCGCATCGACGTTGGATCTCAGGTTGAAACGGTCGTATTTCAGGTTTTTGAAACCGCCATCCTGGAAGTTGTATCCCAGGCTGGAAAAGTACCTGACCTTTTCGCTCCCCCCCGAAACGCTCAGATTATGCTGTGTAAAAACGGGGTCCTGCCACGCGCCCTTGAACCAGTCGTAGTTGACATGATGATCCCTGAAATAATCTATTTCATCCTGCGTGTAGTACGAAGGGTCTGTAACCGGCCTGTTGTTAAACCTGGCCACATTGTTACGGTACAACGCGTGCTCGTAGGCATTCATCCGCTCAGGAACTTTGCTGGGAGACTCTTTACCAACATAGGCGCTGTAAGTGAATGTGGGCGTGTCCGTTGTACCCCGCTTCGTGGTTACCAGTATAACCCCGTTAGCAGCACGCGCACCGTAAACCGCCGCCGAGGTAGCGTCCTTCAAAACCGAAATATTATCTATTTCCGTCGTGCTGAGCGCTTCAAAATCACCGGACGTGCGCACAATGCCGTCGATCACATAAATAGGGTCAACCGAATTGAATGTACTTCTCCCCCTGATGGTCAGCGTGCTTCCTGAACCGGGTGCACCGCTTTTCTGGGTTGCAAACAAACCTGCTACCCTTCCGGCCAATGCATTGGTAATGTTCGCGGTAGGTACGTTTTTAATCGCTTCGCTGGATACGGTGCCAACAGCTCCGGTCATTGTGATTTTCTTCTGGGCACCGTAACCCACCACGACCACTTCGTTCAGCGCGCTCGCCGACGGTTCCAGTTTGATATCGAAAAAGGTCTTCCCGGCGATCTGCACCTCCTGCGTAACAAAGCCTACAAAACTGAACACCAGGGTACCGCTTGGCTCGGGTGCGTCCAGCGAAAATGCACCGTCCACATTGGTAAGAGTCCCGTTGGTGGTCCCTTTGATCAGAATGCTCACACCAGCCAGGCCCTCTCCTTTCTCGTCTACCACCTTTCCTTTCAAAGGAATCAGATTGATGATCGGAGAGTCATTCAGCTCGACCTTCACGGGCGCAGGCGCCGCGGGGTTACGTGTGAGAATGATATGCCTTCCGCTCAGTTCATATCTGATGTTCATCGGCGTAAGGAGCCGGTCCAGCAATTGCCCGAGTGTGGCATTGGTTGCTTTCAATGTCACCAGCTGCTGCGACTGGCCGATCTGAGGAGTGTATGAAAAACGCACACCGGCAACTTTTTCCACTTCCTTTAAAGCGGGCCTGAGCTTCACGTCCGTCAGATCAAGGCTGACCCGGCGGCTCAACAGCTCCTGTGCAGACAAATCGTTCGCCCAGGAAACCCCCATAAATACAAACGCCAGTAACGCCTGAACCAACGATATTTTCATACATTGGAATAGTAAATGTCTTGCTTGTTTCATACTTTTGAATGAGTTGTTCGTTTGGAAAATTCGGACAATAGCGATCCTTACAACCTCTCCGGGATGCTAAGGATTAACAAGGGCCAATGATGGAGCAAGCATCATTGGCCATGTTGCTTAAGATGTATGGGATAGTAGTTATGTTCTCATAGGGTGCTGCGTAGGATTAGTGGATCAGTTCAAGAATATCATACAGCGTTATGGTTTGCATCCGGCAGTGGTGATGATGATCTGGGCATCGATGATTTCGTAAGAGGCCCCGATGGTTTTGCAAACCACGTCCAGTTTCTCCGGCAGGCTTTCCTCTGAAAAAACCGCCGAAAACTGACAGCTTTCCAGGAGCTCAGAATTGTAAATTACGTTTACCCCGTATGCTTTCCTGATATCCTCGAAGAATTGTGCGGCATAGCTATCTTCATATTCGAATTTGGGCATCGATTTCACGTCGGGAAGGGATACCGGATGGTCTACCAGCCGCTTATCGAACAATTCGGCTTTTCTATCAAACACAACCAGCTGATTAGGCAGCAGCAACACCGCAGGATGCCTGGCAGTACGGGCCGTCTCGCTGTCCTGATCGCCATTCTGATAGACCGTTACTTTACCCGTCAGCACCTTCACCGTCACATCCGAACCATTATCAAAAGCCACCACCTCAAATTTGGTCCCGAGAACTTTGGTGACAATCTCATTCGCGTAAACATAGAAAGGCTTGTTTGCATTGGGAACCACTTCCAGGGTCGCTTTCCCTGTCAGATATACATTGCGCTTTTCCCTACCGTAGTCAGCAGTGTAGCTGATCTCACTTTTCGGGTCGAGGACAACCGACGAACTGTCCGGTAGGTAATAGGTTTCGGCCCGGGCCGACTGGTTGGCATACCTCGTCACCTTCGATGTCGCGGCAAGCGTATTGATAGTCTCGGCGTAGGTGGCTTTATGGGAGCTGCCCGGTCGCCATACCAGATAACCGGTCGCCAGAATTGCCAGTACAACGGCTGCCGCAGCAGCCATTCTGTACCATCTGGGATTTGCACTGACCTGCATGTCCTGCACAGGATATTCCTGTGGCGTCGTGGTGCGCAGGATACGGTCTAGCAGCCTGGCTTCCTCTTCTTCGGAAAGGTATGTTCTCGAATAGCTGGTCAGACCGAGCAAAACCGCATCCAAAAGCGCTCCTGCCTGTTGGTATGCAGTATTTTTATGGGGATAGCTCCTGAGATACGCTTCCCAGAATATCCCTGATTCCTCGGTGGGAGCCAGATGATGCCTCAGAAAGTGATCGTCCGTAACAAAGTCTACCGGTCCGAAATTGTCGTATGTGCTGTCCACTGTATGGTTATTTTACAAATAGATAACAGATACGCCATTTCCTTACTCGGCTGCATTCATAATTTTTAAAAAAAATTTCAAAAGGGGGAGAAAATGCAAAATTTTATACCTGAAAAAAGCTTTGTTGAAAAACAAAAAAGCCCAGTATCAGCCACCCGCGAAGTTTTTCCATTGCCCTAAATACCAGGTTATGGGCCGACTGTGTGTTGACCTCCAGCACCTGCCCGATCTCCTGGTAATCCATGTTCTCCACGAACCGGAGCCTGATGGCCTCCTGCTGTCGTGGCGGGAGCTGTGCAACCAGCCTGGTCAGTAATTCTTCCCGGCTCACCGACTCTTCTTTCTGTGTCATGATATCCTCCGCCGAGGATTCAAACCAGAGGTCTTCGAAGCCTTCCTGCGCTACAAACATGTGGGGACGTTCCTGCCGTTTCAGCAAATGCAGCGCCCGGTTTTTTAATGCCACAAAAAGATATGACCGGATATTGCCCGGTACCGTCAGGCGTTCTCTTTTTATCCAGATCTCAGTAAAAACATCATGAATGCAATCCAGAACAAACTCTTCCGAAATAGATACCAGGCTCATGCCATAGCGGTACATAGCCTTGACGTGTAATCCATAAATTTTCGTATAGGCATCCCTGTTGCCTAAAAGAAGCTCTTTCCAGAGCATTACCTCATCTTCGGATCCGACCGCCATTACCTCCTTGCATTTAATCCCGGTAAATTTCAAAATTAAAAGCTTCGAATGCAAAGCCCCGATCTCGTTTACCCTCGTCTATCCACGCTGCCGTGCTAAAATCCCGGGTTTCAGAGGTAGGAAGTTCCACGATCGCGCAGGTGATCTGATTGTAATATTATAACTAATACTACAAATATTTGTCAAACTAATTAGTAATCGGTTTGCCGGTCTACCCGGATCAAAATACTTTTACAAACCTGCACACCCTCTTAAACAGACGCCCTGAGCTCCCGCGGTCGTCTACTGCATTGTATTATCCAGTTGTCATTAAAAACCCAGCCAATGGAGTCCTCAATCAGAATAGCTGTCCTTATTTACAATGGTGTCGAGGTCGTCGATATGAACGGGCCGATCGATGTTTTTGCGAAGGCCAACCGATACAATAACAACAGGTACCAGATCTACACCGTCGCGGCAACCGGTGCTCCCATTAAGAGCGAAGATGGCATCGTAACAATCACACCAGGCTACGCCCTGGACAATTGCCCCGAACCCGATCTGATCGTCATTCCCGGAATCATAGGGCAAGAAGTAGACCCCTCGGTCACTACCTGGATTCAACAGATGGGTTACCAGGGAAAAAAGATCATGTCCGTCTGCATTGGCTTCTTCATTCTCGCCAAAACCGGGCTTCTTTCCGGCAAAAAGGCTACTACTCATTATCAAACCATCGCTGATGCCGAAACCCAGTACCCCAACATTCATATCATCAAAAATGTCCGGTATGTTTCCGACGGTTCTACCACCACGACAGGCGGAATTACCTCCGGAATAGACGGCGCATTATCGCTCGTGGAAGAATATGACGGAGCAACCATAGCCCAGCAAACCGCCGATGTGCTGATCTACAACAGGGATGCGCCCCTGCCAGTTTACACCCTGCTACCTCCTTACAATAATGCGTAGCGGACGGATTACTGCATCAGTTTACCTCTTTTTACAAGTTCCCTTCACCATATTTTCTCTAAAATAAAAAACGTCATGGCTGAATTTGTGCGTAACAATGCCTGGAACAGCGGCGGAAATTTTGACAACACTGACCTTTTGTGGTATGCAAAAGGGGTGGAAGCGATGATGAGCCGCGGTCTCAACGATCCTGCCAGCTGGTGGTTTTATGCCGCCATTCACGGTGAATACGTAAATCCCAACACCGCATGGTATCCCGATCCACCGGCGTTCCCGGCCTGGGGGTTTATCACATCTCCTCCCAAAGTCCCTACTTCGCCCCTGCCCGACCAGGCGGCGCTCGATCTGTACTGGAACCAGTGCCAGCATGGCAGCTGGTACTTTTTCCCGTGGCACCGCGGCTACCTGATGTCGCTCGAAGTGCAGCTACGGCAGGATATCGTCCATCAGGGCGGCCCCGACACCTGGGCGTTGCCGTACTGGAACTACTTCGGCGGGCAAAACGGAAGCCAATACCAGATGCCCCCGGCATTTGCAGCGAAGACATTGCCCCATGGAAGTGCCAACGCCCTTTACGTCGAAATGCGCTATGGCCCCAGGGGCGACGGAAACATCTTCGTTCCCTGCCCGCCGCGATTTCCCAACGGGCCCGTCAACGCGAAAGCGATGAATAACGATTTGTTCACAGGCAGCGACGCGTCGACTCCCCTGCCTGGCTTCGGGGGGCCCAAAACTACATTCGCGCATAACGGGTCTCCGCACGGAAACTTCGAAAGCAATCCGCATGACCTCGTGCACGGCTACGTAGGCGGTGCGCCCAGTCCCACGAGCCCCATTTACGGATTAATGGCCGATCCCGGCACCGCGGCGCTGGATCCTATATTTTACCTCCACCATTGCAACATCGATCGGATGTGGGCGTCATGGAACGCGAACGGCAATGCAAACCCGGGTGACCCCGACTGGTCTAACGGCCCTGCGCAGCAATTCGCGATGCCCGGACCAGGAGGTAAGCCCTGGTACTACACGCCAGGGCAGGTGGGCGATCTCAACAAGCTCGATTACAGCTACGAAGAACTCACTACAGAAACCGCAGAGCCTACCCTTGCACTATCCGACAGGCTCAACATGCTGGGCTCAAAACCTTCTCCGCCAACGCTCAAATCCGCCACTACGGCAGCGCCAAAACGGACCGAACTGATGGGTGCAAGCCCGGTAGCCCTGGTTATCGGAAAAACACCGATACAGACGTCCGTTAAGCTGGACACCCAAATCCGGCGTACAACCGCGGCCAGTTTCGCCAAAGTTTCTGATACCGCATTCCCCGATAAGGCATTCCTGAAACTCGAAAACGTCAGCGGGATCTTCGACGCCACTGTGCTCGCGGTTTATGTGAGCCCACCGGAAAGCAAATCCGCGGGTGAGAGCGAAAAATTCCTCGCCGGTCATGTATCTCTTTTCGGCTTGCGCAGAGCAACCGTGAAAGATGGACAGCATGGAGGCGAAGGGCTTACCTTTATTCTGGATATAACACCATTTATCGATCAGCTCCACCTGACGAATGCCCTGGACGCCGATTCACTTCAGGTCAGTATTGTTCCTGACAAACCACTGCCTGACGCCACAGAAGTGAAGATCGGCCGGATCAGCATTTACCGGCAGGCATTCTGAACCGAATGATCAAACGCTCATGATCTATAACGAAAAGGAGTATGTACAACTCCGGTGGTCTTTGATCGGCATCAGCGTCGTTGCCTGGCTCCTTATTCTGGCGAAGCCGGCTTCCTCATCGTCCTGGTGTTGCGGAGGGGATTGTCCGACACAACTCCAGATGACCATAGCTGCCAATGCGCCCGCTCCCCAGATCATGGAGGCCGTTTTCGCAGAAAATCCGCCCGGTCCCCTCCTCGGGGACTGGGTACTTATGCTGCTGGCGATGATGACCCCGACATTGATTCAGCCGGTATACCATATCCGTGCTAACAGCTTTGTGCGACAACGGACGCGTCTGACGCTCTTTTTTGTTTTTAGCTATTTTACAGTCTGGGTGGCAGCGGGGGCCGCTTTTATCGTAATCATGCTGGCAGCGAGAGTTTGGGTGCCGGGATCTTTCATTCCCGCATTATTCGTCGGTCTAACTGCTTTGGTATGGCAATCGTCGCCGGAGAAGCAGCGAAGCCTCAACCGCTGCCATCACCACAAGGTCCTCAGTGCCTTTGGCCCTAAAGCCGCCCGGGATGCTGCCGGAATGGGACTGACGCACGCAGGCTGGTGCCTGTATTCCTGCTGGTCGGCCATGCTGTTTGCCATGCTTCTCCCGGCCGGGCACATCGTGGCGATGGCGATTGTGAGCGTAATGGTATTTTGCGAGAGATTGGCTCCACCCCGGACACCCCGTTGGCAGTGGCGCGGTTTTGATGCAATTTACCAATATGGGGGTTTACGGCTGCGCCGTTTTCGCAGACCAGCCAGCGCATTAGCTCCCGGTCCTAAATGATCAAAGTCTATGAATTTATCTCCTGAGGCCGAATGGATAGGTGCCGTTTCCCATCCGGTAGAAATAAAAGGCGGAGGAGTCGATGTTACGCTCGCGATCACATCAGAAGGACAGAAAAAGCTGACTGCGTGGGCCGCCACCCCGGCAACGGTTGCAGAGGGCCACATTTATCTGGCTTTGGAAACTATCCGCGGGACCAGAGATGCCTCCATCCTGAAAATCTACATCAGCCTGCCTGAAAGCGCTTTTCGGGATAACAGAGATCGATTTCTTGCCGGAAGCGTCGGTCTTTTCGGGCTCAGAAGGGCGAGCGCCGGTGTGGGGGAAAGCATGGGGCCCGGTCTGGACTTATTATTGGACATTACCCCGACGGTGAGCAGCATTCAGGGTGCAAAAGTCAGTGAAATACAAGAAATACACCTGGCGATCGTCCCTGAGGTCGAACTGCCCGAATTATCGGTTATCATGATCAACAGGATCAGCTTATATCTCGAGAAAGTCAGATGAATCCACCAAACAAATAATACAGCATCCCCATCAACAGACCTATCCCCGCCCAGCCCAACCAGATTTTCCGACGATCATAATGAGGTTGGGAAGCATAGGTTTCGGCGAGTGTCGGCAACGACGACTTTTGACCTGTTTCCGGAAAACGCAATGAGACAGCTACCATGAAAACCATCAGAGTGGCCGTTAACAGGAACGTCAGAAGCATGAAATGGGGCCAGAACGCCTTGTGCGGGTAATCCGTGATCTGCATGATCCCTACACAGAGGCAAAGGACCGAACCTGCATAAAGCGTCAGGTTGGCCGCTCTGCTGGTCGCCTTTTTCCAGACGACTCCCAGCAAAAATACGGTCGTCAGCGGCGGAGCGAGGTAAGTTCCCACGGCCTGTGACAAATCGAAGAGTCCTTTATCGACCCTAGACAGCAGGATCGACATCATCAGGGCAATGAACGATGAGCCAATGATCACGATGCGACCAACAAGCCGGATCCGGGCCTGCGAAGCCGAAGGGTTGATGATCTTTGAATAGATATTCAGTGAAAAAACCGTGCTGAATGCATTGATACCCACCGCGACATCGTAGATCAGCGCCGCAATCAGTGCCGCAAGCGTAATACCCACCAACCCTACCGGAAGTAAATTGGCCGTCATCACCAGATAAGCGTGATCGGGGTTGCTCAGATTCGGAAAGAGAATGAGGCAGTAGATGCCCGGCAGTAAAAAGACAAAGGGCACCATCGCTTTCAGGAATGCAACGAGCATTACCCCATATTGTCCATGCTGAATGCTCCTGGCCGCCAGTGTCTGCTGAACGATCGTCTGATCGGTACACCAATACCAGATCCCAACCACCGGGTAACCTAATATGACCGCATGCCAGGGATACACCGGGTCGCTGGCCGGACGGAAAATGGTCCAGAATTCCCCGGGCGAACGGTTGATCACCTCCTGCACGCCACCGATCCGATCCACCGCAATGACACCTACGATAATTGCTGCTACCACTACCACGACGGATTGCAGCACACCGGTTTTGGCGATAGCTCCAAGGCCACCGATGGCTGTAAAGCTGGTGGCCAGAATCGTCGCGCCGGTTGCAGCCACCCAAAAAGGAACTTCCAGAATCTGCGCAATGACCAGGCCGCCGGTCAGCAGTACAAAACTGACCGAAACGATCAGCGTGGAAATCATCGAATAGTAAGTGAGAAACGTGAATGAGCGCTGCCCGTACCGCCGAAGCAGAAACTCAGGCATAGTGCTCACTTTCGTCGCAAAATAATGGGGAATAAATACCATAGCCAGTAATAGCAAAAACCACCAGGCAAGCCAGTCGAAGTTGGCGGCGACCATTCCGGTGGTATAAGCCATGCCCCCGTAACCTACCAGCATGACCGGGCTCACATTGCTGCTGAAAATCGACAGGCCTACATTGTACCATTTCAGTGACCTTCCGCCGAGAAACAGGTCACCGGCGGTTTGAATCCGGTGTTTCCGGGCAAAATAAAACCCCGACCCGGCCAAGATTGCGAGATACGCGACGATAATGCCGATATCGATGTCGCTGAGGATCACTTTTTCGCGCATAGGCCCGTTACAATGTCTTTCTCCGGATCAGAACGTTGGGCAGGATAACCTGGATTTTCTGCTTTTGCATGATAGCCTGGCCGGCGAGCTGGCCCATCAACGCAAAATCGGTGGAATAGGTGGTGATATCGACAAATTCCTTGGCTGGCTCGTCGTTAACCGAGAGCAGTCCCACATCAGTACCCATCGTGAGCTTTTTACTTTTGCATTCCTTTAATATCGCCCACATGGTGTAGTTGTCGAGCGTGAAGTATGCTTTTCCCTTTTCGACGGAACCGGGAATAAACTCGCTGATGATCTGCCCCTGGATGGAGTAGTCGTGCAGAAACCGTTTGAATGCAAAGACGATCTCCTTCGGGTCCAGTGACTTGGGAGAATGATAGAAAATGATTTCGTCAAATTCCCTGATCCTGTCCGCCAGCGTTTCCAGGACCGAATAAGTTGATTTTTCAAATTCCTGGGCAATATAATTCACATCCCCGTCCAGCGGTTCAAAACGATCGAATATCATCAGGTTTGCGCGCGGAATGGTTTCGAGTATTTCCTTAGTCTTGCGGTGCGGTATGGGCGCTACGACATACATGCCGTATTTTCCTTTGATCTGGAATAGCGTGCTTTCGAGGAAATCAATGCTGCCGTGGTGAAAAAACACGTCCAGATGCACTTTTTTGCCCAGTTCTTTCCTGAAATTCCTGTAAAATAGTTCTTCGAAAGTATCGAGGTTGTACATCAGCAACGCCACCTTCATGAACTGGTTGGTCTGCGCATTGGTCACGTAATACCCGATCCGGTTTTTGGACTCCACCACCCCCCTGTCCACCAGGTCCCCGTATCCTTTCCGAATGGTTTCGCGGGAGAAACTCAGTTCCTGAATCATCTGGTTCACCGAAGGCAGCAGGTCGTTCGGCGCTACTATCTTCTGATCAATGGCATTGATGATCCCTACAACGATCTGGTCATGCTTGGAATAGGACGTCACCTCCCGTAATTCCCTTATTTTGTCAAATATGCTCTCCATTCGGTGGTAATTACTTTCCTTCCGTTGATTGAAAATTGATCTGTAAAACTAAAAACTTATTGCCGACTAACCCTCAGGCCCCTGTAATCAGCGATGCACCGATCACAGGGGCCGGGGTGCGCGCTAGTCGACCCGTGCAGTTACCTGCCCGCTGGCAGCTACGTTCACATCCAGAAACGAGACCGTTCGCGCTCCTTTGACTGTCATTTGCATGGCTTTACGTTTAACACCATCCACGATAATGAACGGGTGTTTTCCGGTAAACATCGCCCGCCACTGAAGCGGCGAAGATCCTGCATTCCGCAACGAAGCTTTATCCGGGCTTTGCGTCACCGATATTTTTCGCTGCAAAACAGGCAGATTTTCCAGGGTGTGGGTATCGCCCGCCCGACCGTTGAATAAAGTCGTGATCCGGTTCACCCGCGCATCCGCACGGATACCCATTACGCCTTGCACAATGCCCTGGATCGCGCCATAGGACACTTCCGGGTATTCTCTCCGTTTCGTTTTCAGGTCGGTCAGGCGGAGAATATAGTCGCGAACCTGATTGGCATAACCATACTGACCCAGCAGATAGGGAAAGTAGGACTCATTTTCGATGTTCCATTCGCGCGACAGGATCTGGTCGATCACCTTCCGGGTGCGGGTTGAATCATTCAGGACATCAAACCAAAGCAAAAATGTTTCCCCCTCGGTGTATCCAAATGCCCCGGCAGACGAATAATAGGTAAAATATTTGGCCTCTTTCTCGCTCCACCATTCCCTTTCAATGTGTTGCCTGTATTGCTCGGCCCTGGCGTCGTAAAGTTTGGCTTCCGTGTCCCGGCCATTCAAGCGCAGCATATCGGCATACGTTTTCATGCCCCGCGAAATCGCAGCAATAAGGTCTACACCCATTTTCAGGTCCCGCACGCCTTCCGAATAGGATGCCAGTCCGCGGCAGCGGTGAAAGGAATCTTCATCGTTATAAGAGGCATGCGCATTGGGATGGAGCGGGCGCGACAACAACGAGTCGGGTTCCAACACCCAGCGACGGATGTATTCGTTCACCGATTTTTTGTGAAAGTTCGCAAACTCCGGACCATTGACATAGTCCTTGTCGCCGGTCCAGAGATAGAGTTCCCAGGCCGAGTTCAAAACATCAAAATTTGCATTGAGGTTATACCAGAATTCCTCATCGTTCCGGTAGTCGGCCGGCGCCGGTTTTCCTTCATTATTGATCTCCCAGTAAGAGCACCAATCCTTGCTATCCGAGATATTTTTGGCAAAAAGCGAAAACATATTCTTATTGGCCTTCCCCAGTCCGATCATCTCTGCGGCCATGCTTTGGTGGGAAACATCCCGCATACAAAACGCCGAACGTGTAGGCAAAGCGGCTTCATACCATTCACCAACAGGGTCGCCAGCCTTACCCCGATGGCTAAGGGCCATCTCCCTGGCTCTTTCAAAGGCGGTTTGCAATGCGGCATCTGTCGATTTGAACTGCAGCATTTCGCCTTGTCCAAAACAGCTATGCTTCAAAATGAACCATATGAAGGCTGTTGCAACGTGTTTGATCATCACTTTCATTTTTGATTTAAAATACAATCTTTCCAAATATCTCCTTTTTGAAGATGCCCTCCATCCCATTAATTATAGTTCGGATTCTGGATCAATGCAGGATTTCTTTGCAGTTCGGTCCTGGGTATCGGATAAAAATAAAGCGCAGGTTGCCATACTCTTTTCTGGACGGTGGTCTGCTGATAGGAAAATGTGCCGTCGGCCTGTTTGGTGATGATCACGCCCAGGGCATCTTTGGAACCTGTTTCAGCGATGCCCCATCTTCTGATATCGAAGTACCGGTGCCCCTCAAAGCATAATTCGATCCTCCGCTCCTGCCGGATCTTGTCCATCAATGCTGCACCTGACGCAGTGACCGGGGGCATGCCAGCCTTTTGGGCCCGCAGTTTGTTAAGGTACGCCAGCGCTTCGCCATCTTCGCCCAGAGCTGCACACGCTTCCATGTAGTTGAGGTACATTTCCGATAACCGGAATGCGACCCATTGCGAGGCCGCGAAGTCCTGTTTCTGCCAGTCGACGGACTCATCCACCATTTTACGGATTACGTAACGCGTTTTGGACGCATTCCAGGGAGAATAAGGGCTTTGAGGCGAATCGTCACCTCCTTCGAAAAACTGCGTGACCCTGCCTTTAAATGGTTGGTTATTGGCCAGAATGGTCGCGTAGAAACGCGGATCGCGATTGGCATACGGATTTTTGGCATGAACCGGGTTAGCCCAGCTGAATGCCGTGCCATCGGCCATTTCAAATGCGTCCACCATTTGCTGAATAACATTGTAGGCGCTGTACCCCTCATACCCGTTGGGGCTCAGATCACGGCTCACTGTATTGAACCGGTCGGCTTTGACCAACCCGCTGTACACCCGCGCAAAAATGACTTCCGGGTTGAAAAAGTCCAGGTATGTTTTATTGTAGGTCCCATTCGCCGCATTGCCGTAGAGGGCATATGGAGTGGCTTTAAAGTCAATCACGGCTTTGGCCGCCTCTTTGGCCTGCTGCCAGCGCTTCCTGTCGCCCGAAGTATTGAAATACGGACTCGCCGAATAGAGCAGCAATCGTGATTTAAGCGCTAACGCAGCCCCGATCGTGGCCCGCCCTTTGTCCAGGTCCGCGGAATAGGCCGCTGGCAGCAGCTGGGTGGCCTGTTCGATGTCTGACAATATAAAGTCCTTCGTCTCTGTCCAGGTAGCGCGTTGTTCGTTGAAGGTCCGGTCCTCGACATCGAACACCTTGGTAATCAACGGAACCCCGCCGAACCGTTTGAGCAGTTCGAAATAGGCCAGCGACCTCAGAAAATACACTTCGCCTTTCATTGTACGGACTGTCTTCCCGTTGGAGGTGGTATCCAGCTGACCGATGTTTTTGAGAAACACATTGCAGTTACGCACGGAGGAATAGAGATCTCCCCAGCGGTTCAGCGACGAAGCCGACTGATTATCGGGAGTAGCTTCCCCCTGTACATAGCTGTTTTCATTGGTCCAGTTGAAGTTCCCGTACAACTCGTCGGTCTGGGCTGCCCATCCGAATCCGCCGTCTTTGTAGGCAAGCACCGTCTGATCATAGATGCCGTTCACAAATACCCGGGCCAGGTTCGGATCCGTCCAAACGTCTGTTTCGGAATAGGCGTTCAGGGGTTTCAGGTCCAGTACATCCTTACACGCACCCATGATCATCATGAGGGTTACGAGGAAGGCAGTTACCCATCTGTTTTTCGGCCAATGGATATTCTTTTGCAAGAAGGCCTGTCCACGGTAAGTATTGGTTTGTGGTTTCATGGAGATAAAGGGTTTGAATTAAAAACTGATGTTTGCGCCCAGATTGACAACCCGCTGCTGAGGGTAATAATAACCGGAGTTGTTAGGGATTTCAGGATCAAAAGAAGGCCCGAAACGATCGATAGAGAACAGGTTGCTACCATTGACATAAATCCTGGCACTATGCATTTTCGCGTTCTTTATCACCGTGGCGGGCAATGTAAAACCCAGTTCCACATTTTTCAGCCGCACGAATGCCGCATTGCGCAGCCAAAAGTCGGAAGTGAGCGTGTTAACCCCTCTCGTCGCTCCCGTAGGACCGTTGAAATTGCGCGGGTACTGGTTGTCGCCCTCTTTTTGCCAGCGCCCCTCAAAGAATTCGCTGGCCATATTCAACCCGGCAGGGGCCAGATAAGACTGGGCTCTGGCTTGTCCCTGCACAAAAACAGACAAATCGAGATTACGCCACGAACAGCTCAGCGATGTTCCGTACACCAGCTCAGGCGTTCGAACTGATGATTTCCGGACCTGGTCCAGGCCGTTGATCGCTCCGTCGTTGTTGATGTCCTTATAGCGTATGTCGCCGGGAGCGGTATTGGCCGGGTGAGGGCTCCCGTCGATTTCCTGTTGGTTCTGGTACAGGCCGTCGGATTCATACACCAGCCAGGAGTCTATCGGAATGTTGGTTTTTTGCTGATAAGCAGGCACGCTGGCTGCTTCATCCATAAAAATCACCTTGTTGCGGGCAAACGTGAGGTTTCCCCGCACATTGTAAGAAAAACTGTTGCCTATCGTTCCGTTGTAATAGGCATCGACTTCAATCCCCCGGTTCAATACTTTCCCAAGGTTCTGGTTGGGCAACGTAAGCCCTGTATACGCAGGCACCGACTCGCTACGGGTGATGAGAATACCCGAGCGCATGGAACGGAAGTAATCGATGGTCAATCCCAGCTTTCCTTTCAGAAATTGCGCGTCAAGCGCCAGATCGGTAGTCGTGGCCACTTCCCAGGTGATGTCCTTGTTCGGCGTGGGTCCCGGCACCAGCGAGCTGACCTGCGACGCACCCGGCCCGAGTGAATAGCCGTATCCGGTCCCGAGCAGGTAAGTCTGGATATAGTTGAAGGCGGAAACCACGTCATTACCCGTTTTCCCCCACGAACCGCGCAATTTCAGCTCGGTAACGCCTTTTGCATTGAAAAAATCCTCCTGCGAAATCCGCCAGGCACCTGATAGTGCCGGAAAAAAGCCGTAACGCTTACCCTCGGGGAAGTTTTGGGAACCATCATAGCGCATGTTGAAGTCGAACAGGTATTTGTTCTTAAAACCGTAGGAGGCCCGGCCAATGAAATTGTTACGCCCGGTTTGGGCCGCAGTGGAGTTGTTCTGCTGACCGATCAGGCTGCCTGCTGTGAGCTGATCGAGCGAATTACTGAGGAAATTGGATCGGAATGCGCTAATCTCGTCCGCTTTTCCCTCGAAACGCTCGTAGGCGGCAAAGCCTTCAATGGAATGGTCGCCAAACCGGTTGGCGTAACCCAGCCGGATGTTCATCAGGTTTTGCACAAGCGACCCGCGTACCTCCGACAAGCTTGGCTTGATCGAGGAGTTAATCTGAGTGTAAGTACCCGTCGCGCCGTCGTAGCGGAAGGCCGGCGGAGGTGTTTTAGTAAATGATTTGTTTTTCGAAAAAGTCAGGTCATAGGCGTAGTATCCATCCAGAAAGACCCCGTCGGCCAGTTTTGATAGGTCCCATTTAAAATAGGTTTTCGTTTGGAGGAAGTCGTTGGTGAGCCGGTTGTAACCCGCTTCACCGCTCGTAATGTAAATCATACTATTGTTGGGGCCTCCTCCGATACCGGGACCAACCAGTCCGTTGGGATAGATGGGCACCAGGTAAGGATAAGCAAGCCAAAGCTCCCGGAAAATCGCCCCCGCATTGTAGTTGCCCACGGCCGAATTCCGGTATTCATTTCTGTAAAGCACGTCCACGCCGATTTTCAGGTCGTTGGTAACCGCAATATCGACATTCGCACGGGCCTGTGCCTGTTTGTAATAGGCCGCGTCTTCCTTGTAGATGCCATTCTGCTTCTGATACTGGCCAGAAAGGAAATAAGTTACTTTATCGGTACCACCCCGCAGTGAAACCACCTGATTATGTTGCAGGGCCTGCTTTTTCATCGTAGCATCCCACCAGTCCGTGCTCGGATAGGAAAGCGGATCGGAGCCGTCTTTAAATTTCTGCAAGGCCGCGTCCGGCCATGTTGGCTTTTGACCGATCATCTGATCGTATTCATTGGTAGCCAATGCGTACTGGTAAGCGTTCAGCATTTGAGGAACGCGGGTGGCCTGTGTCAGCGACCAGTTACTCCCGATAGACAGTACCGGTTTGCCGGCCTGCCCGCGTTTGGTGGTGATCAGGATCACGCCGTTCGCCGACCGGGCTCCATAAATGGCCGCTGTGGCATCTTTGATCACCGTAAATGACTCAATATCAGCCGGATTGAGCCTGGCGAAACCACCCGACCGATCGGGTATGCCATCGATGACCACCAAAGCGCCGGTGCTCCCCAATGTAGCCTTTCCGCGTACGAATATTTCGGCATTGTCGTTTCCCGGTTCGCCGCTCCGGGTATTGGCGATTAATCCCGGCACCCGCCCTGCTATGGAATTGGTGAGGTTCGCGGCCGGTGATTTTTCAAGGTCAGCGCCTTTGATTGTCGAAACCGCCCCAGTGAGATCGGCCCGCGTTTTGGTGCCGTAACCTACCACCACCACCTCGTCGAGCGCCTTGGTGTCCGCTTCGAGCATCACATCCAGCTTGCTTTTACTGCCCACCTGGATTTCGCGCGGGAGATAGCCAATGTAGGAAAACACCAGCACCGCGTCGGCGGACAGAACGCGCATCGAGAACTCCCCCTCCGCATTGGTGGAAGTGCCGCCTTTGGAGCCCTTGACGATAACGCTAACGCCTACCAGCGGGCCGGAAGCATCCGTCACCCGGCCCGAGACCGAAACCTGCGCAAATGCCGCCCCGGTACCCGCCAGGCACAGCAGCACAGTTAGAATGATTGAAAAAAAACGGGTACAAAAAGTCATGCTGAAAAAGGGTTATGAGTGAAACATGATTTACTCAGGGCAAGCCGGTGAAAACAGGCTACCGTACCAGTCCTGTCTAATTTTTTATCAAAAGAACACAATTTCAAATTAAACTATACTATTCTATACTATTTTTATTTACAGGAAATAGAAATAAAATTAGTAGTGACTGTTTTCTAAAAAATCACTATTTCAACTCACTATTAGTATATTAGTGGTTATCAATTAAAATAATACACCTGAATTCATCATACTATACTATTCTATGCTTATATATTAGCTATGTACTATGGCTAGTAGAAGTTTCTGAAAAACCTTGCCGATCCGACTGCAATCCCAATCCGCTTTCCGATCTATTTCAACTCGTGGCACCGGTATGAAGAATATGTTTTTTACACCGCAGCGTTGCTTCCGGCGATTGCTGCTAAAGCGTAGCCGTTGCAGTATAGCCGGTGGAAAATTCAGGAAGATGGCAGCATCCAAGGGGAGACAAAAGCCGGGACTGCTCGAAACCGTGAAATCCGTCCGTTTCGGAGGACTTCTGAAATCCGCAGCCAGGTGCAGCTCCGTGGTACAGGAACCGCTCTCCATTATACGCGCTGAAAGGTGTATTCGCCTCAGGCACGACGGCCCAGGGACTCCGACCGGGTTGCGCTCATGCCCAATCAACACGTACCTGCCTGCAAAATGGAATTCTATGCGCTTGAAGAACATCAGCGCGTTCGGAGAAACTTTCCGCATTACTCGTCAGCAGGCAGCAAAAACGACCGGATGATGTTCAATTCATACTTTAAAACCTACAACCTACTGCACAAGCCTATGAAACTGCCAGCAACTTATCTATCTCTGCATATCCGGTAGGCAACGGTATCGCATCGCCGTTAGCACCCGCTTTCAGCAAAAGCTCCACGGACAGCGGTGTTCGCCTGTCCGTCCAATAAGAATCGACACAGGCCCGGACTGCCAGCTGCAACGGTGTGCGGCCGTTTCCGTCTGGTACGTCTATGGGGGACCCCCTTTCGACCAACACCTGCACGACGTCCGGATGCCCCAGCCAGGCTGCTACATGAATGGCCAGACTACCTTTCGGGATATCCCAATAACCATCACCATTCTCAAAAGGCTCGTCTACCTTCACCCCTACATCCAGAAGTTGCTTCACACCGGCTGCATTGCCGCCGGCCGAGAATTTCGAGAGCAGCTCACCACCCATGGTAAGCAATTTGTCTAAAAGGACCGGCTCGGCAGCTACGATAGCCTCCACCGCTCCGGCGTCCCCAAACGCACAGGCTTCAATGAGTCGGTCCGTATCTGCAAGGGTATAGGAAATTCCGCGTTTTTGGAGCATTTCAAGTACGTCCGCACGCCCTTCTCTTGCTGCACGTGCCGCAGCGGTGACGCCCGCGCAAACCACTCCGGGATCTGCACCATGATCGAGCAGCAATTTGATGAACGCAATGTGGTTTACACGCGCCAATGCATGATGAAAAGGCGATGTCGTCCCCCAGATCCTGTTGGGATCAGTACCGGCTTCAAGCAGGTATTTTGCACCGGGGTAGTCGTGCCAGTCATGCTTGCGGATCAACATCAGCACCAGATTTTCCGGCGTGACCCTTCCGGTTTCAACCAAAGCCTTCATCGCGCCATTATTATCGGTCTCGGGAGAATGGTATACCGCCTCGCCATCATTTGGATCTGCACCAAATTCCAGCAACAGCCTCGTAAGACCTTCGTGATGGGCAATTCCGGCAGCGCCGTACAATGCGGTTTCGAACTCCGGGTATTTGCCGGTCGTCGAGAAGCCTGCATTTGGATCAGCGCCCGCTTCCAGAAGTATCCGTACAGTTTTCAAAAAACCGTCACTGCGATCCGGGTCCAGCCGGAGGTATTTGGACATACACAAATAAACGAGGGCATTGCCGCCATAGGGCGCTGCCGTATGCATAGCAATCGCCGGGTCCGCGGCCAGATAGGTCGATACAAGTTCGTTGTTGCCCAATATGGCGGCCGTGAAAATGCTGGCATCTGCGAGTTCAGGATATCGCTCCAACATCGCGTCGGCGCCCGTCAGCGACCCATGCCAGATAGCTTCACGGATAAATTCGGTTTGAATGTCTGTCATTGCCATAAAATGATATGAGTTGATCCGGTAAACCGGAAAATCAATTCTTCACAAGATACATTCCTTCTTCCCAGTAAAAAGACCGCATTTCTGCTTTGCATCAAAGTAGTTCTACTACTCCACCTACATCCAACGATATTTTTTTTACACTTCAAATCACCGCAAAATGTGCTCTCTCATTAAATCAGTTGCGATCTATCCACCGCTGGGCATTGCCCGTGTCGGTAATTCCGACGAGTACTTCCTCGCTTCCGAGCTACCTGGCCAGCATCCCGTGCCTGAAAACGGATACAAAGATGCATTAGGCAGGGTGAAAAAGCAGGCAGTAAGGTTTCGGATCTACGGCATCGGCGAAGATGGCAAAGTTATTAAAGAATTAAAAGCAAGCGACAATGCCGGTATCACATGGCGGGTACATGTTGCCAACAGGAAGGCCGGATGGTATCAGTTTATGAATGCGCTCGACCTCCCGGGCTACGGCATACCGGCGGCATTTCGCAATGCAACGGTTACAGGACCTGATCGCTCCAAGCTGATTATCGACCCGGGACCGAGATCGATCAGCGGCAAAGATGTCAATGGCCCTACGTACCAGCTGACGGGCGGCCGGTTTTACGATATCGATGTCACCCTCGGGGAAATACGGACAGATGAAGAAGGCAGGCTCATGGTGATAGGCGGCGAAGGAAAGTCGGCCTCGGCGTCGAATGCCGCCGCGATCACATTTGCCAACAACGACGGCTGGCACGACGACGTCTCGGACGGCACCATCCGGGCCACCGTTACATTTGAAGGCCAGACTTTCGAGGCCACACCCGCGATGGTTGCGGTGACACCGCCCAACTTCGGCCAGGGATTGTTTGCGGTGGTAACGATGTACGACGTCGTGTACGATCTCTACGTGCGCAACGGCTGGATGCAGAAACCTGACGCGATCGTTTTTTATGAGCACATTTATCCGATCCTGAAACGCACCGTGGATACGCAGTGGGTCAATCACGGCTTCTATATGCTGTTTGGCCAGAACTCGCCCAGTGACTTTACCGGGAAGGATATTTTGGCCAAACTATCCGATCCGTCAGAAAGCAGCAGGGAGGAAAGGATGCGGGTATTCAACTGGTATCGCGAGCCCAATGGCGACCAATATGAACCGGAAAAGATACCGCCGTTTTACGGAGACACATTCGGCGACTATGAAGCGCTGCCCAATGTGGACTTACCGCTTACCGCAACCCAGTACGAATGCATGACACGCTGGGCCAACGGCGATTTTACAACCGGCGCCCTGCGGCCACTAACGCCATTTGAAGAACTCGACCCCGAGGACCAGCTTGCCGCGCTCAACAAAGCGCCCCTGGAAGAATGCCTCGGCGGCCCGTTCCACCCGGGCATCGAGATTACCTGGCCTTTCCGTAATCTGATTTTCTGGAAAAGCCCCTTCCGCGTCAAGATACTCCCGGAAGGTACCGCACCGGCCGATGACTACGGCCCGCTGTTATCTCCGGCCATTGCACTAGGAGCCGGCGGTCCGCTCGATGGCAGCGGACCAGGCTCGCTGACACGCTGGCTGGGTGTACCCTGGCAAACCGACGAGGCCAGTTGCCTCTCCGGATATGTAGCCTCGCTGTATCTCGCGCTTCCATCCTTCTGGGCCGCCCGGGTCCCCAATCAGGTACTTTCAAGTGACAGCTTTACAAGACTTTCCGACAGCGCCATGAATGACGCACAGCGACTGAAACACCTCGATTATCGCCAGGATTGGCTCCGCGACCTGGGTACTCAGTATCAGTCCAAAATCAATAAAATGGTTGCGCGCTGGCACGAGCTGGGCATTATTGTCCAACATCCGTTACCCAAAACCGGCACAACCGACTGGCTTCCGGAGCAGGTATGGGTGGAATCCGACCGCGGTGGCTTCACCGACGACGATCCGACGTACAAGCAGGTGCTGAAAGCGGAGAGCGCAACTCCGCAGGTACTCAGTGAGGCTACCGTGCTTCTGAAAACGGTGGCCGGCGATCAGGAAAGTCCGGCGCGCCCATTGCGCGAACGGCGCACATTCAGGCGGGACGAAAGATAAATGAAGCACAGCACGCCTGTCTTGATTGCCGGAGGAGGGATAGCTGGCATGGCTACCGCATTGAGCCTCGTGAACCGGGGGATCAGATGTATGATTGCCGAGCCTGAGATTTCATGGGTCAGCAAAGTGGGTGAAACCATTCCTCCCAATTCCAAATCCATACTGACCAGGGCCGGGATCGATCACTTACTGGGCGATCCGGCCCATCTGCCCTGCTACGGAAACCATTTCGCGTGGGGCAGCAGTACACCCTATGAAAAAAGTTTCTTCGCACACATACAGCCGCACGGGTGGCATCTGGACAGGCCACGCTTCGAAGACCAACTTAGGGCACACTGCCTTTCCCGGGGTGTCGATTGGCTGAAAGGCCAGCGGGCGGTGCATATTGAAAAACAAAAAGGCGGTTGGCAGGTTCTTACAAATGATGGCGAAAATAAAACGGATGAGGTATCATGCAAATTCCTGGTCGATGCTTCCGGACGGCAATCCAGGATAGCGCGCGCCCTCGGCAGCCAGCGGCACCGGCTGGACGCGCTGGCGGGCATATCCCTGATGCTGACCGTAGACGGTGCGGCACCACCGCAGCATACTTTCATCGAAGCCGCGCCGGATGGCTGGTGGTATGCTGCCCCGCTATCGGACAACAGGCTATCTGTCGTGTTCATGACCGATGCCGATCTCGTTGACAAGCAGATGCTGCAACCCGGGCATTTTCTGCGAATTGCCCAAACCACCGCGACGGTCCTGATCGCTCCGCTCCTCAAAGTTTGCAGCGCCAACACTGGAACAACACTCCGTCCCGCATCTACTTCCATGCTCAGCGAGCGAACCGGCGACTCCTGGCTTGCTGTCGGGGATGCCGCCTACACATTCGATCCCATTTCTTCTTATGGGATCATGACTGCCCTGGAAGGCGGCTATTATGCGGGCCACGCCATTACCGACACATTACAGGGGGCAACGGACGCTACTATCGCGTATGACGCAATCATTAGTCAGGCCTTCGATGTGTACCTGACCATGCATGGGCAGCAATACGCGGCAGAGCAGCGATGGAGGAAAATGCCATTCTGGGAAAGGCGGAGATCTCGCCGCTCAGCTCCGGAGATTTAACGATTCTGATCACCCTAGGCAGTAATCAAATGGCCAATTCGGAAAGAGAACCGTACATTAGCTTCGCAAATACGAATTTCAATGGAACATATTCTCGACAATCCGGCCTGGCACGCGCTGACTTCTCACAATCGTCCGCTCGGCACCGTGCTCGGCGCCACCGCCTTTTTTCGCCCCGATGTTTCCCCTTTTACGGCTGTGGAACGCCCGGAGCAGCGGCATTTGACAGCATTGCATGAAGCTGTCCCTTTTGACAACGTCGTCATTTTTGTCAGCAATCAGAAAATGGACATCCCCTCTCCCTGGAAATTGCTCGCCGCGATCGACGGGTACCAGATGCTTCACCACGGCCCGGCGAATCCGGTTTCGGAAGGAGGACCATCCATCACTACACTCGCGCAGGAGCACGTCCCTGAAATGCTTGCGTTGACCAGCCTCACCAATCCGGGCCCGTTTGCTACGGAAACGATCCGGTTTGGGCATTACGAAGGAATTCTGGAAGATGGCAGGCTGGTCGCCATGGCCGGCCAACGACTGCATCCGAAAGGGTTTGCAGAGATCAGCGCAGTTTGTACGCATCCGGAGCATCTGGGCAAGGGTTATGCCCGGCATTTGTTGCTTCGGCAGGTGAGCCGCATTCAGAAGAACGAGGAAGTCCCTTTCCTGCACGTGAAGGCGGATAATACGCGGGCGATCGGCGTGTACGAGTCGCTGGGATTTGCCATTCGTACGGAAATTTTCTTTCATGTGCTTCAAAAGAATGGCTAACAAGGACAGATAGTCTCCAAGGTGCACGCCCGGGTGGGTGGGGTGCGCTTCTTTCATGCTGTTCCCAAACAAACCATGATCATCCGACACCCCGGGAGTCAAAGGCCCCCCGTCGGGATAGCCGTTTAATAAGTTATGCCAAAACTCTCCGCTTTGCCGGACCGGGAAGTTTGCATTATTCTCTTGATTTCACGATTTTGAAGAAGGGTTCATAGCCCGTCTGCCCCGATACCTACCTCTTCTATCTCGTTCGAATCAATATGAAAAATCTGACGATTTTATTGCTCCCCATTTTGCTTATCGCTCAGTCATGCGGACTCAAAACTTCGGTACTGTACGGTGAGCGAAATACCGGTGTCGATGTGGTGGCAAACCGGAATGGACTGGCGCCGCTTTTCCCAGGGAAAATAGATGCAAAAGACACTTCGTATCACGTAGTACGTATTTTCATAGATCGGGAAGGAATTATATATCCTCCTGATCAGCGAATTTTAAATACCTATCTGAGGGGGAATAATTACTCGCTCCTTCCCTACCCCAGCGACTACGCAGATAGTGCAAAAAATGGCATTATTTCCTGCCTGAATCCCCAATTTTACAAGGGGTTATCGGCAGCATATAAGCCACTGCTGGAAACGTATTACCGCAAACGTGATCTGAGCTCCAACGACCTCTATAATTTCAGAAAAGCATTCAATTCGGTTTCCACGGATTCGATTGTAAGCAGGCTGCAGAACCTGATCCACGACTTCCGTTACAGCAACGTTACATTTTTAATGGTCGGTTTCAACAACACATTTGTTAACGACCACACCTCACATAATTCATCGGAAGCCAAGCTCGCATCTCAGGTGACCAAAATTCAGGAGATTCTTGACGCATACAACCTGCGTCGGCTTATTCTGAAAGGCGGTTCCGAAGTCGTCAAAACACTTTTTATCGAAGTGCACTGGGACGGGCGGTTTGTGAATGAAAAAGGCATAAAAACCGGACTAAACTACCAGCCCGCTCTCATTTCGAGCTACAAAGCCGGTCTGGCACTTCGTGGCATAGTGAGCAGAATAGACTCCGTAAACCTGGAAATCAATATGATGTCGCACAGCTCGGGAGCCAATGTGATCTGCGAATCGTTGTTCAATCAGCGATCAAAGGTCAAGGCTTATGCCGCACGCAAATCAGAGCTCTGGCGTCTCCTCGATCAGTGCTATCAGGATCAATCCAACTCGTATCTCACGCCCTCGCAATCGAAAGTGAACGCATTCCTGATGGAAGCTTCCCTGCCGGGGATAGAGACATTCATGGACTACTACAAGCGAAGCCGCGAAAACAATCGCCCGCTGGAAAGTGACAATTACCGGATTATACTGGGATACAATGTCAACGATCCGGATCTCGGAAAGCGTTTTGGTAAAAAATGGATCGGAAAACTGCTGGAAAGCGCAAACTATAATGGCAGGCTGATCAATGGAATCAGCGACTCTTTCGGTTCCACAGCGCTGGGCGCATTAGAATCCGAAGTGATCCGGACGCGGGAGTATTTTCGCCGTTACCACAATGTCCAGAATTTTCAATCTGTCAACTTTTCCTACGCCCAGGCCAACGGGCATAAAGCGCCCAATACGTTTCACGACATCGGTCTTTACCTGAACCTACCCGAATACCGCACTGCAATTCAAAATATTTACGGCTTGTAAGCGGATAAAAACCGCTCTCTGGCTTTGGCAGTTCTTTTGTAGCTCATATTGTAAAACCAATTAAAGTACCGGATGTTCTCAAAAAGCTCATTCGAAATCTGTAACCAGTAGTGATCCTGGCTACCATAGCTGACCTTCCATATTCTGTTTTCATTGGCTGAAACCGACGTTGTAAAAGTACCTCGGAAGGGATCAAAGTTCGCGATGCTATCAGCAATGGTTTGCTTAGCCAGTAAGTCGTACATCATCTTTTTATATCGGGGCTTCCATCCCGCAAAATGGTGGAGCATTTCTTTACTCATCTCATTCTTAAATCTGGCCCGGACGCGCTTTCGGTTAATATTGAACGGATCGTAAATCTCCATTACCTGATGCTTAAGGAACACGGACAGGTTTGCCTGCTTTGAGGTACTCAGAAACGATTGGGCCGAAACAGGCAGACCGGCCCTTACATACAGGGGAATCGAGAACAACCTCAGAAATTGTTTGATATTCTCTTGATCGTCCCTCCTGCTGGCGACTCTTACCGTATCGAGACTATTCCTGATCCACTCGTTCTTCAAATAGATGAAGTATTTCCTTTCGGATATATTATCCTTAATAAACAAATCATGAAAGTTTTGGGCCACGCTGCTTAGCACATTGCCGTTACGTATAATGGCGAGACTGTCGGCACTTTCTTTCAATCTGGATTGCTGCTGACTGATCTTCCCCTGGAGCTCATCATACGCAGCCCTTTCTCTTTTCAAAGCAGTCTGGCGTGATACGTTTGCCGAATTGTTGCTTTCCTCCTCTTCCAGATTTTTCAGATAATCGTTCAGGTTCGATTTTATTTTATTGAAAGAATCTGCAAACTCGCCGATTCGAGCGCTTAATTTTTTCGATGCAAATACCAGCTCGTCCGCCGAAATAACCTCGCTCCCGTCGCCTGAAGATCGGTTAAAACCAAGCCCGTCAAACTGCAAATCCACATAATTTTGTGGCAACAGATCTCTGATATCTTCTTTTAGATCTCTATAACTCTTCAAACTATGAATAAAATTAAGCTCGTACCCTTTATCGACTCTGTCGATCTGTTTCAGAACAGCCGGGAGACTATCCGCCCGCGTCAATGCCGTCAGGCTGTTTTTCAGTTTCTCCAAATCGGCAATATCGGGAGAAACCTTTTCGATAACATCCCGGATCGCCTGCTTATCATGCTGCAAGGCGGGTGTAAAAGCATTATTGGTCGTTTCATTGATGACAGCGGATAGCTGCACCCGTTTCAGACGTTTTTCCGCGTTTTGCGCATCTGTCGATCCCATGAGCCCCTCCATATCGGTGATTGTCTTCTTAAAAGTTCCCAGCTTCACAGTGTCAATGGCGATGTTGCTGGTCAGGTCTTTGACTCTGGAAGCGATGGCATCTTCCTGAAACTTCAAACGCTCTTTCACCGCAACAATGCATGCCTTGTAGTCCGGTGACTTGATGCACGTATCGATAATGCTGTTTCCCGTTCTTATCCCGGGAAATCTCCGATACACCCACGATTTACCTGTAAGATAGCTGTCGTCGGGTCGGTTGGAAGTGACGAGATTGAGAATTACTTTATCCTCCGATTCGATAAACATGTCGTTCAGGCTTTCCCTGAGTGAATCCAGGGCCAGATAGTTGAGCGAATAGGTAGTCCGGTAAGCGAAGTCCTCGTTGTTGACATTCTTCGATTCGGTTAACGACAAACCCGATATCCTGTTACTGACCTCGTCGACCCTGAACACCTTCATTTGCTTCGACAGGTTCAGGCTTACCTCAAGCGTACTGTTCTTGAGAATGAAGAGATTGATAATGGAAGAATGCACCCAGTCGAACCATTGGACGTCCCAGAACGGGGCCTTATTATCCCAATAGCGATAGTTGGTATTATATGGCTCCTTTGTTTCTCTTTTCAGCCTGATAATCGTGTCCTTGGTTTTCTCAAATCTGTCTCTGGCACGCAAACTGTTGTCCACTACGAATTCACGGCTCAGCGCATCTGGAATCCGGATAAGTGCCCTGATCGAGTTTTCGTGCATGACGCTGGCGTCATCGATGGTCGTATGGTCATGTTCGGGACATGCGACTTTGTTAAAATGCATATAAGGCTCACACACATTCTGCACATAGCCGGGATAAATTACCAGTTTAAATTGTTTGTCCTCGACGTGAAAATAAAGTTTGCAATAATAAAAAAAACCGTCGATATCCTTCTGAAAATCCGCCTTAGTCTTGTGTAAAGCCTTAAAATCCAATTCCCTGTACCGCTCGCTGACAAACACTTTACCGATTTTATAAAAATAGGCGCTGTCTTCCGACATACTGACCGTATCATCAAAATCATAGAACCGATAATAGAGTTTATGTATCTGAATATAAGGAGTATAGCTGTTTCTGGAACTGAAATTTGTGGTCTTTTCAATCTCGGCCTGCTGTATGGAACGCAGAAAGACGCCGGCTCCAAACTCCCTGGTCATGGACTGCATACGGGCGACGATTGCAGCCGGGCTGGTCTCCTCTCCGTGACAAATAGCTTGCAGGCAAAAGACCAGCAAGCATGAAAGAAGGGTTGTGAATTTTGCGGTCATGTTACAATTGACTGTTTAAGCCTGCTCCGATGATGAACCTGCCCGATTCTGCCGTCGGATTAAACCAATGGAATCTTTCCAGTTCCATCTTATCCTTTCCTTTTGTACTATGCAAAACGGCAGGATTATAACGGCGGGCGTTCACTTTATAAATGACTTTTTTAGAATGATTCCTATTCTGAGGCCGTATGCCCTGTTCACCACCCTGAACGCCGAAGAACAGATTTAGACCCCAGTTGCGGTAGTCGTCGATCTGCGAAGACATTGAATTACGGATGGGTATGCCAATGTTGATGATTTTCCGGCCTTCGTTCAGCATGCGTTCACCAGGCTCCTGGTTTACGTAGCGCGCGTTCCTTGTCAATTCGGGCTTATTGACGTCAAATTGCTCATTAATATCATACACGTCCGGATAATCGAACAAATCCCTCTCGAACGATCCTGTATAAACGTCACTGGCGTAACTGATATGCCAGGGTTTGTTGTTCATTCGCTCTCTTTGCGTATAGAGGTTCGCGGAGAAGCGTAGCCCTCCTGTGTAGTACCGGTCATAATGATCCGCAAATTGTTGCAGGATGTATGGAATGACCATGTTGTCGTTATAGAACAGCGCCTGGAAGGACAGTCTGTTCTTCTGGTTCCAGTTCAGTGTAGCGCGCGCACCGAGAACGATCAGCTGCTGGGACCTGTTTTTGGTGGTATATACGTTATCCCTGTTGAACTTGGCCCTGAAAATGTTGACGTTAGACTTCGGGGTAAGTATGAAGTTCGATCCCAGAACAAATTGAAATTCATTGTTGGCGAGAAAAGCACTGGAATGCCCTATTTTGAAGACAGGCACCTCCTCGTATTGCGATTTCCCCGCAATACCAAGTACATTGAGCGGCGTGATCACGATGTTCAGTTGCGTACGTGAGCCCTGTCGGTTCTTGTTTCCCAGCGCATACCGGGTGCCCGCCAGCGTGAAGGCCAGATTTACCCCCGGCTGAAAATCAAGGTTCCATAGCAGGTCCTCCCGGGTCACCCAGTATGCCGTGGCCAGACTAATCCCATACCCGCCATTGAAAGAAGCATAAACGGCCAGTTTTGAATTAAAGACACCTGGAAATTTACTTTGGGCAATCAATGAATTGACATGTCCCAAAAGGGCTATGCCACAGATCAATAGAAGTCTTATCATCTGAAATCACTTTTACAGAAAGAGATGGGCTTATGCGAAAATAGTGAATATGGTATTGCTATTGATAGAGTTTAACTACTTGATCCAATGCGTATTATTACGCATTTATAGAATCTCGGGCATCAGACAATACTTGCCTGACTTTTCCAACCCGCCGTATCGCAGCCAACGCCCCCCTGTTTACACGATTTATGAATGCATCGGTGTCCTAGTTTGTCTGCGCGTAGATCTCCACAGCATTGTAGTAAACAAAAAAACGAGGCAGTTTCGGACTGCCTCGTTTTCATTTGAGCTTAGAAAATCAAATAGTTGCCTGAATATAAGCAGTTTCACTTCTGATCATTTCCAGCGGACGCTCCGGTGATTTGCAGCCTAAGGCGCAACCTCGACAATCATTTCGATTTCGACCGCGATATTGGAAGGTAACGACGCCACCCCGATCGCAGAACGGGCGTGTTTGCCACTCTCCCCAAAGACTTCCACCATAAAATCCGTGAAGCCATTGATTACCTGCGGCTGTTGGCTCAGCGTTGGTGTGGAATTCACCAGTCCCAGGACTTTTACAACCCTCCTGACCTTGTTCAGATCTCCAATCTCATATTTCAGTGAAGCCAGCAATGCGATTCCGCAGAGCCTGGCCGCCTCTTTCCCCTGCTCAACCGTAAGATCGTCGCCCACCTTTCCGGTAATCTGCCCGCCTCCGGGTTTATCGGGGCCGTGCCCTGACAGGTAAACGAGGTTACCCACGCGAACCGCTCTTAGCAGGTTTCCCTTAGGTGCATTGAGTTTGGGAAGCGTAACGCCCAGGTCGGACAGTTTCTTTTCAACGTCGGTGCGACCGGACTGGGCAATCCCCTGGCTAATAACCGAAAGCATAAGCACCAATAGTGCAGCGAAAAATGTTGGTTTTTTCATCATGAAAAAGGATTTATACTGATTGAAGGCTAAAAATAGTGATGATACGCACAGAAACAGACAAAATTCTGCATCTGGGTGCCGCTTGATGTCCCTTATCCATAGCAACACATTCCGTGTTTGCTCAGAACCGCTATTATAATTAACTTTGATTTATATAATAGCACCCCTATGACAATCGGAACCGAAACGCTGCAACAATTCTATGAGCGCACCCGCCAGCCAGTGCCTGCGGACCTGGTCTCCCAGACAAACGTCAGCCACTTTAATGTAAAGCAGCGCACCTGTCTCAACAGGATGACGCCCTACAACCGGCGCGACTATTATAAGATCTGCATGATCGTGGGAGAGGGAATACACCAGGCGGGCGACAAGGAGACTCCGATTGAGGGCGCTGGGATTATCTTTTCGAACCCGTCTGTCCCGTCCTCATACCAGGCCATCTCCGAGGCACAATCCGGCTACTATTGTCTTTTCAATGACACATTTCTGCTGAACAGCGTCCGGCAGGAGATCCGGTACCGGAGTGCACTGTTCAATCCTGCCGTCCCGGCGGTCGTCTCCCTGACGTCGGAGCAAACCGAGCGGATCGGCGGCTTCTTTCGCGAGATGGAAGGCTTATTATCAACAACATACACATACAGATTTGACATGATCAGAAGCCTCCTCCAAATGATCATCCTGGAAGGTATTCGCTTGCAGGGGCCCGTACTGACAGAAAATACCAGCGACCGTTTGATTTCCCGGTTTTTCGGGCTGCTCAACCAGCAATTCCCCGTCGACTCTCCGGAAAACCCGCTACGCCTCCTGACGCCGGCAGCATATGCCGATCAACTGAGCATTCATGTCAATCATTTGAACAACGTACTTAAACGATCCACGGGAAAGACCACCCGCGAGATTATCCATGAACGGATTGTCGAGGAAGCCAAAACATTGCTTCTGAATACCGATTGGGACGCCGCACAAATCGCGTATACCCTCGGCTTTGAATACCCCTCGCATTTCAATAAGTATTTCAAACAAAATACCGGTATCACGCCGCTGCTCTTCCGCGAACAACTCAGGCAAGTCCATTAATATTTGATTTGTATAAGCATTGCTTTGATTCATATTACCGGCATCTCCGCTTGTCGTCCTACTTTTGGGCCATCAAATGCCAGCATATGAAAAACATCAAAGATTCTAATAAAGCAATTAGCACAGTACTGGCTTTTAGCCTGATCCCCATCACCGGTTTTGCGCTTGATATTTTCATTCCGTCATTACCAGCGATGAGCGCGGAGCTGAACGCTACCCCAGCCGCCGTGCAACTTTCCATTTCGATTTTCCTGGCAACCTATGGAATAGGACAGCTGCTGGTCGGCGGCCTGCTGGATAGCTATGGCCGATATTGGCCCAATATCATCGCATTAGCCGGTTTCAGCCTGGCGAGTTTTGCGATCGCAAACGCGGGAAGTTTGCCTATGATCTACACCATGCGGGCCGTACAAGGTATTATGTCCGCCGTAATCGTCGTTAGCAAACGGTCCTTTTTCTTCGACCTCTACGAAGGTGAAAAGCTGAAACATTACACCAGTCTTTTTTCCGTTATCTGGTCGGCGGCTCCCATTATAGCGCCCTTTCTGGGCGGATATCTGCAAACCCGGCTGGGCTGGCAGTCGAATTTCTATTTCCTGGGTTGCTTCGGGCTGGTGTTCCTGGCGTTGGAACTGA
This sequence comes from Dyadobacter ginsengisoli DSM 21015, assembly GCF_059568735.1. Classification (NCBI taxonomy): domain Bacteria; kingdom Pseudomonadati; phylum Bacteroidota; class Cytophagia; order Cytophagales; family Spirosomataceae; genus Dyadobacter; species Dyadobacter ginsengisoli. The sequence continues at coordinate 341,993 of NZ_JCANTY010000001.1, read as the reverse complement.
TATTCAGCGGCGAAACGATCGCTTCGAAAGTGCCGTTCCGTCTGAAAACAATCGGTAATGCCTACCGGTCGATGATCCGGACCAGGGACTTTACCTCGGGCCTGCTCATTTTAGGTTTATCCTACGGCGTATTGATGATATACAATATGTCAAGCCCTTTTCTGATCGAGAAAGTGATGCACTACCCGGCAACGGTCACGGGCAACTGTTCCATGATTTCAGGCCTGGCCATGCTGGCCGGCAGCCTGTTATCGAAAGCAATGATCTCCAAACCATTTTTCAAGAAGCTGTTCATCATGGCGGTGGCTCAGCTGACTGTATCCGGCGGCCTCATCCTGCTGACCCTGCAGGTCCACAACCTGTACACCCTGATGGCCTACGTGATCTTGCTCCACGCTGCTTCCGGCTTTATCTTTAACGGCATGCTGGCTTACTGCCTCACCCGGTTTTCGCAATTTGGCGGTATGGCCAGCGGACTGACCGGCGGGGGTTACATCCTGTCTACTTCTGCATTCAGCTACCTCGTGGTTAAAACCATCCGGATCGACAACCAGGCATGGCTGGGTGCCGGTTACGCCGTGCTGATCCTGGCGGTGCTGACCCTGATTATTCGGACCAAATGGCTCGAACGTACCCGGGAAACGCCTCAGGGCAAAGCACAGGATATGGCCCTCATCATGGAATAAAAAGTCGCCCGAATCGGACCATTCTTACGATTGAGACCAAAAAGAACCACGGAGCCATTAACCTCCAGGAAACTCCTTAGACACTAATTCGCTACCTTTGCAGGCGGATACTGTGGAAGTATCCGTCCGCATGATTGCAAATGAAGTATTCAGAGATCTTTTGTTAGCACCCTCCGTTTCGTCGGCAGACGAATTCTTTACACCGTTTGAAAAAACTAAAACGGGCTATACGCTGCCGGATAAGTTCACATCCCCGTTTGATCAGCAACCACATCCGCTGGCTTTACGGGCTGCGAAAATGTTACAGTTGCACCTTCAAAACCAGCAGGAATGGCGGCATAACTTTGGATTATCGGAGGAAGCCGGAAATATCGCAGGTAAGATGTTCGGTGTTCTGGTGGTGGAGACCGAGTTCCATGAAATCGGATATCTCGCGGCATTTTCGGGAAAGCTTGGCGGTGGGAACCATCATAGCCGGTTCGTGCCTCCCATCTTCGACGGCCTCGCCAACGGCGGCTTTCTGAACGCGGGAATGACGGAACTTTCCCGGATCAATGAGTCCATCAGAATGCTGGAAGAGCAAAAAGGTGAAACGCACGAAGCAGTGGTCCGGAGCCTGAAAGTGCTGCGAAAGCGACACTCCGTTTCATTGCAGCATGAAATTTTTGATCAGTATCATTTTCTCAACCGGACGGGAAAGCGGAAAAGTCTGCGCAAAATATTTGCGGATGCTTCCTACAAAAATCCGCCCGCCGGCGCCGGCGAATGTGCGGGTCCTAAATTACTGCAGTATGCATTTCTGCATCACATGAGGCCACTCGCAATGGCCGAATTCTGGTGGGGGATGTCCCCCAAGTCCGACTTTTGGAAACATGGCCAGTTTTATCCCGCCTGCCAGGAGAAATGCGCACCGATACTGGCTCACATGCTGAGTGAAACCGCATAGCGGAGCGAAAATGGAGCGTTAGGGCATTTGTACGTGCTCCTCTTTTCCTTTCGACATGCGATGAGGGGTTTCGTATTCTTCGTAAAACTGCTTTTTTGAATCATGGTAGCTGGTTACACCGCCCAAAATGCTCAAAAGTTTGATATAATACCAAGCCATATCCACCTGATACGGTTTGAAGCCGCTGCGGGCGCTCTTGGGAAACAGATGGTGGTTGTTATGCCATTCTCCGGCAACTATGCCAGGCCAAAGCTGATTGACAGACCTGTCCTTATTATTATAGTCGATTCCGTCCCGTTGCCTGTCCTCACCTTTTCCATGCCCCTCGTAATTGAAAGTGCGCACCCCTACTGCCCAAAAGCCCGCTGCACCAAACAGTGTACAAGCAAGGGCATGTCCGCCCAGCAAATAGAAAGCTGCATACCAGAACGACCAGTTGAGTATCCAGGACAGAATTGCCCTCGCAGGGTGCTGATGTGAGCCCCACACCAGATACTGCGCGTATGTGTTCGCCTGCACTCCCGTATGTTTCATCAGGGATTTCACGCGACCATAATCAGATTCACTCAGATTCCAGGCAATGGGCTGATGGTTGACATCCGCCAAAAAACAATACAGAAAACCGCCCTGGGCATTATAAGGATCGCCGGGCAGGTCGGACTTGGCATGGTGGACGTGATGGGAAACGACATATATCTCTTCGGGAATCATACTCACGGTAAGATTCTGTGTAATGAAACGCCAGAATTTGTTCCGGAATGTGTACGCACCATGGGTACAATAGCGGTGATGCCAGATCGTCCCATGCGTTCCCATGATGAACATGCTGTACAAAAAAGCAGCGAGCAGCAACGGCAGGCTGAAAAATTTGAAGATAAACAATGCCAGGAATGGCACCATGCAGATCACTTTCACCCAGCTCATCAACGAAAGCCAGTTTCTCCTGTCCTGCATCACATTAAGGCGCTGGAAGAACTCCCGGAAAATCTCTTTGGGACTCGGCTTGATCAGGTTCCCGGATTCGTCTTGCCATCCGTATGAAGGAGGCCGAAGTACAAAGTCAATAAAAGCCATAGGAGTATATTTTGCCAGTTTAATAGCTGCTTTAATCTTGCTTCCGAAGGATTATTTGCATCGGAAAAGCTAAGTCACCGGCCAGGATGACGACAAGATCATGCCGTTTTACCTCGCAAAATACAACCTTGACGGGGTTAATAAAACAAATAGAAAAATATCTTTTCATCTGATTCTTAATTACCCCCGCACCGACCCTCACCGCGGACGGGTTATTAGTCGGTGCGGGGCTGACCTATTTTCGAAAATCCGGGCACAGCAACGCTAGCCTGTGATGATCACGCCGATCTTTTCGGGGTGGTCCTGAACCAGCTGTTTGCTATCGATGTCGCGTATCAGCCAGAGGATAAGCAGATCGCCCGTCGCGGCGAGTATAAAGAGGATGCCAAACGCGACAAGCCATCCGTTACCCAGAAACATGGCCCAGATATAGGGTACAACGCCGATCAGCAGAAGCGGCATGATAGCTACCACGCGAAACTTCCCTGCCGGTATCGGGACTTTGCTATGAAAGTAGGGGGTCATTGATTTCCACTGAAACCCAAACCTGGTTTCGCTCGGCTTAACCTTCCCGTACACAAAAGCCGTCAGGGCGTGGATAAGCTCGTGAACCGCAATTCCTACAAAAAATGAGGCTGCCATGATAACACCGATTGTGATATCGATTTCCTCAAATCTAAAAATGGGTCGGTGGTAAATCCACTGAAATGGGAATGAGAGAATAAAAAATACAACGATCGATGCGATGGTACCGTAAATCTGAACCTGCAAAACCGGCAATGTCAATTCTTTGGGCGAATGGCTCATATCAGCTTGATTAATGACCGGTTACAAAGGTGTTTACAAATTTGCTTTGAAAGAAATGCATCAAACAAAATATTCCTTTTTTGTTATCCAATAACACTAAAGTACCACTGCCGCTTCATCAGGCACTTTGAAACGATCGGGCGATTATTTCACGACCACGGTGCCCAATGCCGGGAGCCTAAGACTACCCTCTTTCATTGTGACCTCGTCAGAGCTGAATATTAATTTACCGGATTTAAATGCAGCCGGCAGCGTGATGATCTTCTCGCTGTCGCCCGTATTATGAATCACCAGTAAACCGCCGCTGGCATGCGGACGGACAAACGAGAGAATGTCTGTTTCACGGATGTCGCTGGCCATCAGGTTCGCGGGTGAAACCTGCGCCAGAGCTTGGTGGTTATGACGCAGTTGCAGGAGTTTTTTGTAATAATTAAAAAGTGAACCGGGATCGGCTTTTTGGGCTTCGAGGTTCTTCACCTTTTCGTCCGTGGAGAATGCCGGCTTCATCCAGGAAGTACGCATTTTATCTTCGTTTTTGGCCTTCCACAAAAATGGCTCCCGGATGTTTTCGTCAGGTTTATTTCCAAGCATCCCGATTTCTTCCCCATAGTATAAATAAGGCTCCCCCGGAAGGGTCAGCAGCAAAGCAGCAGCCATTTTCATTTTATTCAGATCCCCGTTCACGGCCGTTCCGATCCGGAGCTGATCATGATTGCCGGTAATGGTGGCATCCACAAAGTCGGGGTTCACTTTTTTGTATTCCGAATAGGTATTCAAAAGCTGTGCTACCAAATCGGATTGCGCTCCTTTACTTAATATCTTCTGAATCGCCAGCGAAGCATCGATGTTGAAATTGGCAGGTAAACCTTTGAAATAGGGCGCCACTTTATCCGGGGTCGTCCAGATCTCTCCTACCAGATATACGTCCGGTTTATAACCCGTTACTTTTTCGCGGAACTCCACCCAGAATGCCTGGCTTTTCCCGGCTTCCCAATCGGGGTAAATGTGCTTGGCGGCATCCAGCCTGAAACCATCGATACCCACTTCCTGCAACCAGAATCTGGCGATGTCATAGATTTCGTTCCGCACTTTGGGATTGTCAAAATTCAGGTCGGGCATGCCACTCCAGAACAGGCCGTAGTACTTTTCCGGACTGGCGTCCGGTATTGTATGCCAGGGGTTCACCTCCCAGGAATCCCCCGATTTCTCCCGGGTCGCAATACCCAGCGAGTCGATAGCCTTTTGCGGGAGCCACACATAGTAATCGCGATAAGGGTTGTCTTTCCCTTTTTGTGCTTCCAGAAACCATGGATGCTGATTACTGGTATGGTTTACCACCAGGTCCTTGATGATCCTGATTTTCCTTTTGTGCGCCTCCGCGATCAGGTTTTTCAGATCTGCCAGTGTCCCGTATTCCGGATCGACGGCCTTGTAATCTACCACATCATATTTGTGATAAGTAGGTGATTTGCAAATCGGTGTAAGCCATAGAGCGTCTACACCCAGCTCTTTGAGGTAATCGAGCTTCGCCGTGATGCCATTGATATCCCCGATGCCATCACCATTGGAATCGGCAAAAGAGCGGACAAATATTTCGTAACAAACACCCGGAGGCTTTGTGGACTGCGCCTGCGCCGCGGCTCCTCCGCAGAGGAACCACAAAAACAACAGGCCAGCATTTTTAATCTGAATGGTCATCGATGCTTTTTACTTTTTTGTAACCGAATAGGAATAATTGCCTGCATTGCTCAGATTCAGACTGATGATATAGGTACCATCGGCCTCGATCTTAATATTGTTATTCTCCGCCGTATCGGGGACGCCGTCCGCATTACCGTCGCCATAAGCGATCGCCCAGTCGTCGTTGGCCCTGAACTTGATTTCTCCTGCTTTCAAAGCCAGTTCCGCTTTCCAGATGCCGTCCTTAGCGTCAAATGTCATATCGTGGTCCGCGTCCCATCCCCCTTTTGTAGCCGATCCTATCACGCCCCAGGTTGTTTTCAAGGACGACCACGTGAGCGCCGTCAGGTTCGCTTTGAGCAGATAATATCCGGCGCCGGTCACTTTCAGATTGTCGCCTTTGCCCAGTTTTCCCGGGCCGCCTGAGCCGTAATCTCCCTCGTTCCAATTCGGCGCATTAGTCAGTTTGAACTCATTGCTTGCATCCGGGAAATACACATACCCTTCATACATTTTGTCGTCTTTCACCGACACCAGCTTCGGCGCTTTGTCAGGAGCCCAGCCCTGGTGGCTGCCCGGCACGTAAATGGCCGGATAAACGATCACCACAAAATATGGCGTTACTTTGATGGCAGTCACCGCCGAAGTCGCGTCCATACGCTGCGCAGAAGTGCCCAGCGAGGATACCACGCGCGCCTCGATCTCAAACAGTTGCCCCGCCGTCAGTTTCAGTTTATTGATCAGCAGGCTATTGATTTCCGAAGTTGTCAGCGACTTTTTCAACAAACTTCCACCCGCGATCTCTGCGGGCTTTTGAAAGTTATTCCCTTTTTTGTCAAGCTGTATCGTATAACCGACCACACTCTGGTAGCCATAGTCGACCGGCGTCCAGGAAAACTGGATGGCTTCTTTATCCGCATTCTCGTTTGTCAACACCAATGCAGGCTGGCTCACCGTCAGAACCGGTGCATTGCCCTGGACTGCTACCGTTTTTATTTCGTCTTTTTCGCAGGATGCAAGGGCTGCCAGGGCCACCAGTCCCAGAATTGTCTTTTTGATATGTTTTATCATTAGTTCTGTGTCAGATTAGGGTTCGCAATGAGGTCTGTCGCGGGGATCGGGTACAGGTTGAAACTCTCGGCCACCCCTCTTCCATCTTTCACGCCGCCTTTCCACGGCCACAAGTAACTTCCGGAAGTAAGCAGTCCGTACCGGATCAGGTCGGTGCGCCGGTGTGCCTCCCAATAGAACTCGCGGCCTCTTTCATCCAGAATGTCGTTCAGACTGAAACTTGTGACATTCCCGCTGGCATTCCCGTAAGCGCGCTCGCGAAGCTTGTTGATATAACCCACAGCGGTGGCATCGCTGCCGCCCGCCCCTCCTCTTTTGACAGCTTCGGCGTAGGTCAGGTACATTTCGGCCAACCTGAAAAGCGGGAAGTCGACGGACGCAAACGAACCTCCTGCTGAGGGTGCGGTTACACCTGCTTTGGTCACATTCCTGAACTTGGTGATAGCGAGCCCGTCAGTAAACACGGCAGGGTCTTCCATTTCAATTTTGTTTCCAAAAAACATCGCCCGCTTATCCTTGCTGCCGCTGTAATCTCCAAAAAGCAATGGCAGGTTTTTTGTCGACCGGTTACCGCCCCAGCCGCCATTGGGCACCCCGAATGCCGGCGGGTTCATGGCCGCGTTGATGGCCGCATTGATAATGAAGGTGGTACCGCCGTTGTTCTGCGTTTTCACCCCGTCGTAATTAATGGACAACAGCACTTCCGGGTTATTGACATCGTTATCCGCGAGGAAGAGGTTTTTGTATTCCGGCATGAGCGCGTAGCCCGACTTGATCACCTTATCGGAATACGTAACCGCCTCGGTATATTTTCCCTGACCTTTACCCAGATAAACTTCCGCATTCAGGTACAGCCTCGCCAGCAGCGCCCACGAAGCCGCTTTGTCTACCCGGCCATATTCATTCTTTTTGGGTTCGGTCAGCGTCGGTTCAATGGCTTTCAGTTCGGATTCGATGTAGGCAAACAGCTCGGCACGCTTGATCTGCGGGGGGATATATTTGCCAATCGGATCATTCTCAGTCACAAAAGGCGGATTACCGAACAAGTCGATCAGTACCCAGTACTGGAATGCCCGTAAAAACCTCGCTTCGGCGCGGTATGTTCTGATCTGATCGGCATCCTGGCCGGTAATGCCGCGTGCGCTGAGCTTTTCGTCCGACGATTCACGGATAAATTCGTTGCAGACCGTGACGTGAAACAAACTCCTGTTGTACAACGCACTGAGCAATACGTTGCCGGCGGTCCAGTTCAGATTGTGAAAATCGGGAATGCCCGGGTCGTTCCACACGCAGGCCGCTTCGTCGGTCGGGAGCTCCTGCGCATTCCAGAAGAGCCTGAGAAAATCGGCCTGCCCGGGATCTATCCCTGCCAGGTCGGACGTGGTGATACCGGTATTTCCGGCCAGTGCATAACTTCCGTACACCTTGGCCAGTACCATTTTGTAGTCGGCCAATGATTTATAGGCGATATCAGCCGTGATGGAGTTCGTCGGAGAAAGATCCAGGTCTTTGGTACAGGACGAAACCGACCCGATTACCAATGCTGAAACCGCTAATGTTTTAAAGAACACTTTCATATTTCAATGAATTAGAAATGAATGGATTAAAAGTCAAGATTCAGTCCCAGCACGAACGTTCTCGGCCGCGGGTACAGATTGTAATCGATACCTCCGTTGACCTCGGGATCCAGACCTGTATATTTGGTCCAGACAAACAGATTCTGGCAGGTTGCATTGAGGCGGAGGTTCATTTTGTTTCCCAAAATCCTGCCCGCGTTATAACCGATGCCGAGGTTATCCATCCGTAAGAATGAAGCATTCTGAACATAGTAATCCGACTGATACTGGTTATTGAAAAAGCCGGTTTTGTAAATGTCCGTGGTGCTGTTGCCCAGGATATTGTTCGGGTTGAGGATATTCCTTTCCACCCCAAAGTTCGAGGCCACGTTGTTATACATGTAGTTGCCCAGATTGGCCCTTAAAATTGTATTCAGGCTCCATTTCTGATAGGTAAGCTGTGTGTTGAAACCCAGCATCACTTTCGGGAATGGTGATTTGTAACGGTATTGGTCCTTCTGGTTCACCATCCCGTCGCCGTTCAGGTCGGCGTATACTCCTTCCAGCGGCGCACCCTGCTGATCATAAACCTGTTTGAAAACATAGTATGAAAAGGTATTGTGGCCAACCGAATGGATCTGAATACTTTGCCCCGTTCCGCCGGTGATTCCGCCGGTTTGATTCCCTGCAAATTCGGGATCGCTTACGGCTGTCAGGTTAGTGATTTTGTTATCATTGTAGGTGACGTTGAATCCCGCATCCCAACTGAAATTCTTAGTCCTGACCGGCGTCCCGTTGATTGTAAATTCGACTCCCTTATTTTCAATATTTCCTACATTCGTCAATATCTGATTGCTGAAATTGGAGCCGATGGGAATAGGCACCGTGTTGAGCAGATTTTTGGTTTTCTTGAAATAGACATCCAGACTACCGCTCAACCGGTTGTCGAAGAAACCATAGTCGAGGCCGGCATTGGCCGTTGCCGTTTGCTCCCACCTGATATTCTTGTCATAGGCAGCCGGGGCTGTCATGTTGTAGAATGTATTGCCAAACTGGTATTGGGAAGCGTTGGAGCTGATCGAATAAATGCCCAGGTAAGAATAATTGGCGATGCCGTCCTGGTTACCGGTGATCCCGTAACTCAGCCTGAGTTTCAGATCGGATAATTTGCTGGCCGAATTCAGAAAAGACTCCTTGTTGATCCGCCAGGTAAGCGCAACGGAAGGAAAAACACCCCAGCGGTTTTCGGGCGCGAAGCGTGAGGAACCGTCCGTGCGGACCGATCCGGCAAGGATGTACCGGTCGTCGAGCGTATATATGAGCCTTCCATAGTAGGAAATCAATGTGTTTTCCGGAATATCGTAATCGAATTTCGGCTGGGAGCCTTCGATGATGTCGCCATTGGCGCTGAAACTCGGATAGAGGTAATTCTTGGTTGAATTGTTGTAGTAACCATAACCGGCGGTGGCACTCAGGGTGCTTTTTATGGCCTTGAAGTCCTTCACATAATTGAGGTAAAACTCGGCTACCTTGTTATTCCCCTTCTGCAGATACTTGTTGTTCTGCCCTTTGGTGGTGAAGCTTTGCCCGGCATATTCGGGGACAAAAGTGGTCCCGTGCCCCTTGGAGATATCGTAACCGAGATTCAGGTTGGCGTGCAGATCGGGCAGGAAATGGAACATATAATCGAACTGCACATTCCCGAAACTGCGTTCCACATTGCCTTTGTTATCCTGTAAGCGGATCAGTGAAACAGGGTTGCGAGGCGCATTCGGATTAAGCGTTGCCGCCCCGGCTTCGTCCCTGGTTACCCATTCAAAGTATCCGCCGAAAGGACTGGTTTCGTCCATCACAGGCTGCGTGGGATCAAACTGCACGGCATTGATGATGGCTCCCTGATTGGCAAAATGCGACCTCGTAATGGCGCCTTTCAGGTTCAGGTCTATTTTCAGGTGTTTGTCAAACAACCTCGGGCTGATGTTCACCGATGCCGACGGGCGCTGCAGTTTGTCGCTGATCAGGATCCCGTTTTGCATCAGATATCCCAGCGAAATCCGGTAAGGCATGTTTTTCAATGCGCCGGAAATGCTCAGGTTATTGTCCGTACTGACGCCGGTGCGGTAAATCTCATCCTGCCAGTTGGTATTGGCTGTGCCCAGGATCGCCTTTTGCGCATCGGTTCCGTTGGCTTCCACATAAGCCCGGAATTCGTCCGCGTTGAGCGCATCCACCATTCTGCCGATTTTGGAAACAGCCAACTGCGTATTGAAATTGATCGTCGGCGCACCGCTTTTGCCTTTTTTGGTGGTGATCAGGATCACGCCATTCGAAGCTCGGGAACCATAGATTGCGGTCGCAGAGGCATCTTTCAGGATCGTGAACGTCTCGATATCATTCGGATTAATGAGGCTCAGCGGGTTCGCCGAGCCGTCGATCCGGTTACCGCTCAAAGGCACCCCGTCGATCACGATCAGCGGATCGTTACTTGCATTCAGCGAAGCACCACCACGGATCCGGATCGTACTGCCCGCACCCGGCTGCCCGCTGTTGGAAGTGATCGAAACACCAGCCACTTTCCCCACGATCAGTTGCTCGGGGCTTTGAATATTTCCCTGCTGAAAATCCTTCGATGAAACGGACGTAATAGAACCGGTGAGCTCCTGTTTCTTTTGAGAGCCATAGCCGATCACGACTACTTCGGCAAGGTCCCGGCTATCGTCTTCGAGCGTCACATCGATAACACTGCGATTTTCCGTGGCCACCTCTTTGGCCATTTTACCTACAAAACTAAAAACCAGTGTGGCCTGCGCAGGAACATTTCGAAGCGAGTAACTTCCCGTCACGTCCGACTGCGTTCCGGTCGAACTCCCTTTAACAAGGACAGTCACACCTGGCAGCTCGGAGCCGTCTTTGGCATCGGTGACCTTTCCGGAGACCGTGGTTTGCGCGCTCGCCGGCAAGCTCCCGAACAGGAGCAACAGGGCAAAACAGAGTAATTGTTTGTAATGCTGATTCATCTTACAGAGATAAATGATGGTTAGTTGCTTGGTAACATCCGATCAGTTCACAGGCTAAAATCCTATTAATTATCAAAATATTACTTAGCAAAAGTATCCCTATAGAAGTCCTCTGTCGCTCCACTTCCCTATTCCGGCCATTTTTTTGATTTGCTCACCAGACAACATATAATCCACTAATATCCAATACATTATGAAACAAGTTTTCGAACCACTTTATAAAATGGCACTTATTTATTTCAAAGTTTTAGGCGGAAAAAGTCAATTATTCGTCGAGCCGGCTCTCGTTGTAGTAGTCCCGGGGTGTCTGACCGGTGATCTTTTTGAAGGACCGGTTGAAGGCAGTTTTGGAATTGAAGCCCACTTCGTAGGCAATGCTGAGCAGCGTATAATTCTTGAACTTCGGATTATCCACGCGTTTCTTAAACTCGTCGATCCGATAGGAGTTGATGAAATCGAAGAAGTTCTTTTCGAAGCCGTCATTGATTACCCTGGATAATGTATGCGGCGGCAGTTTGAGCTTTCCGGCCAGCTCGTTGAGGCTTAATTTCGGATTGGTGTAGGGCTTGTTGCTGACCATGTATTCCTCGACCTGCGCACGGACCGTCTGCATGTCCTCCGGTTGTTCCGATTTTTTGTCCGTTACGGTCTCTTCATTTTCCGCTACCGGAGCAGGGCTTATTTCCCCGAAAATGGACGAAGGCTGCGGTGAGATTTTGAAAATCTCGGGTTGGTGAATAGCGAAGTAACCCACAAAATAGGTGATCATCGAGAAGGCCAGCCATATGGCATCCACGCTCCGTTCGACGATCTGCGTCACGTCGAATTCGAACCAGTGACCCAGTCCCAGCATGATGAACAGGAAATACCACAACCCAAGGCATATGGCCTGGATGAAGAGTACGGTGTTCAGATAATGCAGGTTCTGCTCATAAGAAAAATGGCTCTGGTATTGCTCCCTGTAAAACCGGAACGTGCTGCGGAAAAGGAACCAGAAATAGGTGTTCCAGGCCAATGCGAGCAGTCCCGTCCCCAGAAAAACCGCCATCAGCTTCCAGTCCTGCATCATAAAACTGAGTTGCAGTGTCCTGTCACCCATGAGAAAGAACGGCAGGTAAACGAAACACTGCAAAATGGCAGGCAGGAACAAAAGTACCTGCCTGACCGGCTTGGCTGACTGGTTGAAAAGCAGTTTTTGTAAATAAAGATAAAACAGCGGAACGTACAAAAACAGGACGAAATCCGGTATCAGCAGCAACTTTGTGAAAGCCTGCGCAGCCTCACGGTAGCTCGCGATAGTGCGCAGCAGGATCATCAGCGAGGCTACTCCAATGGTAATAACAAGCCAGCGGTTGGCGGCCCTGTTGTAGTTTTGTATCGTGGGAATGGCGATAATCAGCAACAAACCCTGAAACACGGAGAATAGCAACAGCAGGTCATAGATCGAATAAAAATGAAATGATGCGGTGAGGTCTTCCCAACCGTCTATTTCCACATCGACCGACATGTGGTTGATCTTGGAATCCCTGTAAATCACCCGGTTTGGTCGTGCTTTGCCGCTTTCACGTCCTTCGATGGACTTCCAGTTCCCCCTCGTGAATTTGTATTCTACGGGATCTCTTTCCGTGTGAATGGTGGTCCTGTACGTTCCGTCGACATTTTTATAGAGCTTGTAAAGCGGATTGCCTGCCTCCCATTCATTGAAGTTACCGGTAATGAACAACTGGGCGTCGTGCGGAGTGTTTTCCGGCAGCTTTTTGATAATGAAGGTGTATACGATCTTCTTTTCCCAGCCACGGATCCGTATTCTGAGCAAATGCTTATCGGTCGTCGCTACCGGATCATACACCCGGTTGCGCAGTGGTGCGCCTGCGGAGTCACCTTCCACCATCGTCCAGTTTCCCTGGGTAATCTTGTATTCAAACTTGGCGGGCGTGTAAGGCAGCTCCATGAAATAGACTCCGGATTCGTCTTTTTTAAAACGGTAGTCCGGATCACCTGGACTCCAGTTGTTAAGGTCCGAAGCGAGGTACAAGGAAGAGCCCGGGGTAGCCAGCGGCGGGGTAGCGACGATTTCGATACGCAGCTGTGCTAAGGCAGCGTAACTCAGAAGCATAAAAAACAAAGTCGCCCTAAATCTGGTCATTCAGTGATTGCAATCTTCAACACCGGGTGTGCCCGTAACTGGTTCAATCGATTGCGGGCAAATTTAAGGATTTTAATCTGATACTCCCGGAAAGCGCTTGCCAGACCCACTTTTATGTCTTTGATTAGGATGCGCACCAGGGTGGGGTGTCTATTTTACTAGAGAGAGTATGAAATGCAAAAACACCTCTAAAACAGATCGGCCAACTAAACCCGGCCAGGAATCGTTTCGTATCTTTCTGTCTTGACCATCTGTCCTGTCACGGGTATTTGGATCGATCATACCAATGCGTTTTTTGAGTTTATTTTTCTTGTTTCTTCCTTCTGTTTAGGCTTGAACGCAGCCGCAATCATCATTTTTCCCAAGTTACGAAATATCACCTGTTTATAAATGGGGTTAAATTAAAGAAAGGGACAGCGGCGGCTGACCGCAAAACAGTCACAACTTTCACGTACGGTTGCTACTTATCCTGAGCCCGGGATATTCGATTCTCAGGCGTCAGATTCATCTCCATGAGCCTTAAGGTGCTGCCTGTCTTCCTTTAATAGCTTTTGTAAAACCGTTTGCTTTTTGAAAAGCTGTTTGATCAGTGTTACCTCGGCCAATGGCTCCTTAACCGTATCGGCGATTACTTTTTCAATAGTGGCCAATACATCTGTGCGGATGGTGCGGCGTGCTGCGCTGCTGACCAGCTTAGCGGTCTGCATCCTGTTTTGGTAAAGCTCCTGTTTGATAATGGTTGCGCGACCATTGACATTGTTTGTGACTGCACTGTTTAAAGTCAGGACAAGCACCTCATCCAATAAATAATATTGGGGACCCCGCAGGGATGGATGATAAAGAAAATCTAAAGCAGGTACCGGATCGATTTAGTAAATAAAACTTGTATAGTATTCTGAGTACATTAAATTTGACCTGTTGTCTGGATTAAACTAGACAAATGTGAAAATCGGTTACGCAGGGGTCTCCACTTAAGATCAGAATTGGAAATGCAGCTGAGTACTTTGGGCAAATGAGGCTGTGAAAAGATATTTCAGGAAAAAGCTTCCGGAATAAAGTCCGACAGCCCACAACTTGCAGCCATGCAACAGCTCCCTCGTGAAGGGGATGCTATCTACATTTATTAACTGCACGACGCTGGACACCCGGCGGTTAGGGCATTCCTTGAAACACCCTTGGAAGTTGCCAGGGTGAGAGGCAGAAAAGGGGAACGAAGAGGCGGTCTTTTTACTAAGCAGGGAAAAAAGCTATGCTAGCCGAGATGCATTACAAGGAAGAGAAATTGGGAGTTGACCAGATTGCAAAACAACAGGCGCATCCAAGATGACACTTTACAAATATTTACTTCCAGGTGGTGTTGAAATCAGTGCTTATCAAAGTAGAAAGGTACGGAATTAATCAAAGTACAGTCGATTTGAATGTAGAGAAACGGTGTATATGCTAAAAGAACATTTCTTAACCGCCTATCGGTCATTGACCAAACAACAAGGTTATAGCCTCATCAACGCTGCGGGGCTTGCAACAGGACTTGCAACAGTAATGCTAATCTTGCTTTGGATTAACCATGAACTTAGTTATGATCAATTTCATACGAATCATGACCGCATATATAAGGTAATGGCTAATTTATCTCCCCCAACAGATGGAGTTCAAACTTACGAAGCGGTACCGTTACCTATGGCGGAATCCTTAAAAAGAGAGGTTCCAGGGGTAGAAAAAGCCGCACGATTTTCATGGGGAGAAAAACTCCTGTTTTCTTATGAAGAAAAAAATATCCCCGAACAAGGCCGGGCCGTTGATCCTGATTTCTTAAATATTTTTAGTTTCCCCCTTATTAAAGGTGATCAGGCTACTGCTCTGACGGAGCCAAATACATTGATTATAACTGAGGGGCTGGCGCGTAAATACTTTGGCCAATCAGACCCGATAGGAAAACTGATCCGCATTGACAAATCCCAAGATTACAAGGTGGTTGGCTTGATAGCGGATGTTCCTTTGAACTCAACGCTTAGATTTGACTATTTAAGACCATTTCAACCCCTGGAAATACAATCAACGGATTGGACGGTTAATGCCATACAGCTTTTTGCCAAGCTTGCCCCAAATGCTGATCCAAAGGATGTGACCGCCCGACTTAATCATATGGCCCGCAGAGATCTCCCTAAGCTTGATAACAGATCTTTTTTCTTACACGGATTAAAAGACTGGTATTTAAGAACTGATTTTAAGGATGGCAAATACAACGGAGGTGGGCGCATCACTTACGTACGGCTTTTTGGTATTATAGCAACCTTTGTGCTTTTGATTGCATGTATAAATTTTGTGAATCTATCCACAGCCAAAGCATCCCGAAGGGCAAGAGAGGTAGGTGTACGTAAAGCAATCGGAGCAAGTCAAGGTACTTTAATTACGCAATTCCTGAGTGAATCAATACTTTTGACTTTTGTGGCCGGAGCTGCTGCACTTGGATTATTACTTTTAACGTTACCTTTTTTTAACGGTTTGTTGGAGAAGCCGTATTTTAACGCCCCCTTGGAAAGAAGCATATTTATAGATTGGGGCAATCCCTGGTACTACATTGTCTATGTTGGTATTTTATTGTTTACTGGATTGATTGCTGGCTTGTACCCGGCTTTTGTTCTGTCATCTTTTAAGCCAGTAAAAGTGCTGAAAGGTTTACCTATCCAAACTGCTGGTGTCTGGCTTTCGGCATCTACATTAAGGAAATCTTTGGTAGTGGTTCAGTTTACTACGGGCATTCTACTGTTAGTGGGAACCGCGGTAGTTTATAAACAAATCAGTTTTATTCAAAACATAAATCTGGGATATAAAAAAAGCAACGTAGTATTTTTTAATTGGCGAAATATGGATTTCAGGCATTTGGATCATGCCAAGGAAATGTTTTCCAAGATTCCAGGTGTAAAAGCTATAACACTTGTTAATACCGATTTTTTAGGGCTAAGTGCTAAAATGTATCCGGAATGGCCCGGGCAACACAGCAATGAGAAAGTCTTAACAGGAATTCTTAATACTGATTACAATCTTTTGCAGACAATGGAAATACAGCTCAGTACCGGGCGCAATTTTTCCCCAAACTATGGAACGGATAGTATGAACGTCCTCTTAAATGAGGAAGCAGTCCGGCGAATGAGATTTAGCCAGCCAATTGGACAGCCAATCACCGTAGATGGCGTTTCCGGAACTGTTATTGGTGTGGTTAAAAACTTTCATCTTTCCTCTGTTTATTCAGCCATTGAACCGATGATCATCCGTTATCGCCCACAAGAGACACAATTAATTTTTGCCCAATTAGATGGGCATAACATATCCGGAACAATTCAGGACATGGAAAAAACATACCAGAAGCTTTTGCCGGGTTTCCCGTTAAACCATATTTTTTTGGATCAGGGGTATGATTGGATCTATCGCAGCGAAAAGCAGATAAGTACGCTGGCAAATTGGTTTTCAGGCTTGGCTATCTTTATTTCCTGTCTTGGCTTGTTTGGCCTGGCTACTTTTTCCGTCGAACGCCGCACAAAAGAAATTGGTGTGCGAAAAGTCTTGGGAGCGTCTATCTTGAATATTTTTACCATCATTTCAATAGAGTTTATCATACTGGTTTTGATTGCTATTGTACTAGCGGCGTTCCCTTCCTGGTACTTCATGAATGATTGGCTAAGTCAGTTTGCTTATAAGGTTGACTTTTCGTGGTGGATGATTGCCTTTGCAGGCATAATATCGGTATGCATAGCCCTATTCACTATAAGCTTTCAGGCCATCAAAGCGGCCTTAATAAATCCTGTGCAATCATTAAGGAGCGAATGACCAGTTGAAGGATTAGGTTCTTACAACCGGGGCGAAGGCCTAGAGAATCCTCTACACGAAAATCGTGACGGTTTAGCGGTCAGCCGCCGCTGTCCGTTCTTTTAATTTAACCCTAAATGGATATAATCGACTATCTCCCGACACCTTCAAATGCCTCAAACCACATTTGTGAGGCAAAGGCGGTGTGTCTCGGGTAGGCTTGCCCCGGCGATCCTCATCCCGTCAAACTCCTCTATTCATTTCCCCGGTATGCTACTGCCAATGTCACCATCGGCAATCAGCAAAAGACCCTGGCTGTCAATCTGGGATTTACTTATCCATCGGGTTACGAGGTGTCGGAACTTGCATTCATTGGTAAAGATTCAACCGCTGAAAAGGTCAATCCCGGTAAGGGTGTCAGAATCGATGAGTTTATCGATATCGACGTGAATGGGGACCTGAACATCAAAAACCCGGAGGGACAAGATGCCGCGGAATACCCGCGACATTCCTATTTGGACCGAAGCCGCCATTCGAGCTGCGCCTGGAACAATGATTTGGGCCAGACAGCCTTTCCCTGCGACTCGTTCACGCCATAATTACTCAACCCGACCGGATGATCGGAACGAAAACCGGCGAAGACAGGCTTTGCGATGGTATAATTTCTCCGTCGGCTCATATCCCAGAAATCATACGATTGATCTTTCCCGGAACGGTGGTAAAAGTTCCAGAACACCAGGTCCCGGCCGTGGTGCGGATGCCCCTGCTCAGGTCCTCCGAGATTATAGAACACCCCCCCGTCGATATCATCGAACAGCGTCGCCATAGGCTGGCCTGAATGGCTGTCGATATTCTGGTCAACGCCCAGGGAACAACCGGTAATGACCGTACCGGAAGCGCTGTAACCGACTCCCGGCCCGTGGTGCTGAGCGCCATTGAAACGGCAATTTTTGATCAGCACGCCATAGCCGGTCCGGGCATGAACCGACGCATGTCCCTTTTTACCTTCGAATGTCAGGTTCTCGACCGTCATCTGATAACCGGAGCGGATGAAAATACCCTCGTTCCAATCCCGGAAAACGCAATTCCGGACCCAGCTGTTTTTGACATACTCAAAACCAACAGCTTCCCAGGCATAGTCGTGAATGGCGTTTTTATGATGGACGAAATCTTCGGGATAGTTTTTCCAGTTGCTGCTGAAAAGAATGTCTTCCACCCCGCATTCTTCGATCGGGGTAAAGTTCGCCAGTTCGAAGGGGTAATCAGGGACGATCCTCAGGTCGAAATGTAAAGGATTGACAAACTTCACTTTCTTGTCATCGATCTTTTCAATGGTGTGTATTTCAAATATCAGCATCCCTCCTTTCGGGCCAAACAGGCGCGTCCATTGCTCCTTTAATGCAAGAGGCGCGAAGTATTGCCGGGTAAATGCCTCGCTGCGGTGCCGGATCACGACGTCCTGCCCGGGTTTTAATGCCGAGGCATCAGCGACTTCCACCCAGAAACTTTCCCTGGGAACGTCGGCAGCAATGGTGGTGAGCGTGCGGCTTTCCATTTTTTCCGGTTTGAAAAGGAATTGCCGGTTGTTGAGCCTCATTTTATCCTGGTAAATTTCGGTACCTCCCGCTCCGCTGCCGCTGCCTTTCAGAACGATGTTACTGTGCGTAATCGAAATCCGCTTTTCGGGACTTTCGTCCGGAGCGATGATATACTTGCCCGGGGGAAAGAATACAACACCTCCACCCGGATTTTTTTCCGCATCGCGGATGGCTGCCTGTATCGCATCGTCGTCGTACCGGTCATCATCAGGTATAGCCCCGTAATCCGTCACATTGAATTTTTTGCGGCCGGAAACATCGGGAACCGCCTTCTCAGAAAAGTGATAACCAGCATAGGAGAAATCCGGAATGCCTTTTGATCTTTCTTCACCTTTCGCTTGCTGAAACGCCTTCCAAAGCGGCGAAACGTTAGCCGATTGTGGCCCGGCAATGTCCCGAGGCCCGGATTCCTGGGCATAACCATGCATTGGCCCCAAAGCAAAAATTACCAACAACAGTTTTCTTGTACACATATTGAAAAGCAATGCAGTAAATATTTATTTCAGAATGGTCCCGTCGGTAGTCACGTAGGCATTGTCGATGGCGATGGTCGGGGATGTTTGTCCGGCGCTGTTACTGCAATAGTTGATCCGCCACTGGTTCACGTAGATGTCGTCTTTTGAGTTGTTCGATGTCCTCCACTGACGGACCGCATCCGTTTTCAGTATTTCTGTCCCGCCCATGTACACGTGTACCTGATAATCTTTATCCATGCTGAGGGATACCTTTTTCTTTTCATTTTGAGCGAACGAGAGACCCGGATGATTGACCGGGACGGTAAAGGCCGTGGTCGTACTGGTAGAGGCATTTCGTTGCTGAAACCTCAAGAAGCCGTTGTATGGCTTTTTGTCTCCGTCTACCGGCAAGCCGCTTGTCTTACCAACGGGGAACCACTCGAACCGGATGTTGTCGATAAAAAGGTTATCGGCGCGATCCGGATCACGGTTGAGCGTCCATTCGTAGTAAAGTGTATTGTCCGCCGTTGTGCTGCCCACTTTGATCGCATCTTTCGGGAAATTGGAAATCCAGCCCACCTGCGCCTCCATACTGACCGGAACCCGCAATTGTGCATCGGCAAAAGCCCGCTGAGCATACCCTCTTGCCGCGGTTGTGGAATTAACCTTTGCTTCCAGCGTCCCGCTTTTGAGCGTCCCGGTACTGCTGTTCATCGTAAAGGTATGCGAGGTCTTTTCAAATTTTTCAAAGTAGTAGGACGACACCCACATCTCCCTGGAGCGGGTCTGTTTTTTACCATTCACATCCACTTCGCAGGTAAGCATGTAACGGCCGGCCTCGCGGGGTGCTTCCCAGGTATTTTCATCGAGCCCCTGCGGCTGGGTGAGCCTCCCTCCCACGGTACTCCACGTGTAGCGGGCCGCAGGAAGGTCATTGGTATTGACACCCATCCAAACCTTCACTTTCTGTCCGAAGAAAAACTCGTCCCCCATGGCGCTTAGTGAATCTATTTCTACGGTGGATGGTTCCTCACAGCCCGTGGCGAAGAGGATCAGGCTCAAAAAAGCTATTTGTATTCGTTTCATGTCTTGGTTGTTTGAATGGTGGAGGTCCGGTTATTCCAGTTTCAGGTCGGTTCGGGAGGGGAAATTGAGCCAGGAATCCAAAACGTGCACGTAAGACCCGTTGGAAGCTTTCAGATTGGTGGTCCGTGCCGCAATCGGGAACTTGTAATGCGTGCTGAAATTATTGAAACCGATGGTGGGGGAACGGTCATTTTTCATCAGGTATAAATTCATTTTGGCCGTGTCACCCTCCGCGTAGGTATCGTACCAGGTGGGCTCGGCGGGGAGGTTGGTCCACGACCAGGTTCCGCGGGCAATGTGGTATAACAACAGCTGCCTGACCTGTTCTTTGGAATACTGGGTTAATGAAAATGCCATCAATGTGCTGTCGCCCTGCTCCGGCTTCTGCGGGTCATAATCCGGATTCGGCAGCCTGTGTGTTTGAAAATAGCTAAGATCCGTTTCCGTAGCGGAATTGAACGCAGTATTCGTCAGGAGCGCGTAAGTACTGTTTGCTTCGTTGTACCTGTCCGCAATGCCCGCGTGTTCTATGCCCTCCAAAAGTATACCGAACAAATCCGGACGGGACTTGATGAAGTCCAGGGGTGTCATTTTCAGCTCATTGCTGTACTTGCCGGCATCTTCGTCGTAATCGTATTTTTTCTGAAGGTCAAGTCCGGCTAGTTCACAGCCCGTGAGCAGGGTAGTGAGCGCCAGGAAAACGGCTATAATGTATTTGAAACGGTTCATATAGTCTGATTTTTTAATTAAATACCTGATGGGCAATGCCTTTACCCTTCGGTATACGGCTTGTTCTGCTGTCCTTTCAAGGCAGGGTTAGCCTCAAATTCACGGTAATAGATCGGAAAAAGCGCTTTGCCTTCATCTCCGAAGCCGGTGACGGTCGCATTGGCGTCTTCCTGTCGCTGCCGCATGACCGGGTCCATTACCTCAATGAGCCGTTTCGTCCTGATGAGGTCGAACCAGCGCTTCCCTTCGCACATGAATTCCAGCTGCCGCTCTTTTAAAATGAGCCATTCCACGGCTTTTGGGTCTGCCGCGTTCACTTCGGTGGTGGCATCGGCAAGGTAACCGACTCTTTTTCGGATGCTGTTCACGATCGCCAGCGCTTCCTTCCCTCGGCCCAGGTGGTTCAGGGCCTCCGCACGGAGCGTGAGCACATCGGATAGCCGGTAAACGGGCATTTGCACAAAGCTTTCATTGGTAGAAAGCACCTGCCAGTAATCTGCATCGGCTGTGGCACGTGCGGGAGTTACCTGGCTGTACTTGGTACATTTTTCAGTACCTCCCAACGTGTAATGGTTATAACTGATCGGAACCCGGTTGCCATTTCGCCAGATCTTGACAGTGTCCATTACATTCCAGAACCGGCCGTCTTTTCCTTTTCCCGAATAAAGCCGGTCGATAAACTCATTGAAAATTGTGCGGGATACCTTATACGTATTGTTGGTATTGGAAGCCCCCACCCGCTGCGCCCAGGAATTGGCGCCATCGGAAAGGTCGGTCGACCAGTTCATGGTGAAAATGGATTCCGGCGAATTGGCCGGGGCGGTAAATTGCTCTTTCCACGCTTTCTCGTCAGCGACAAGGGCAAAACTGGCATTTCCGACAAAGTAGTCGGAGGCGGCCAGAGCTTTTTCATATTCCCCGAACCACAGGTGTACGTCGGTTTTCAATGCCCGCGCTGCACCCATATTGAAAAAAAGTCGCCGGGTCCCCGTAACGTCCACACCCATTTTCCCGATGGCCATGTCCAGGTCGGCCAGAATTTGTGCTTTGATGGTTTCCACCGGTGTCCGGCCCACGCGGGTGGCAGCCAGATCGCCGGTCCACGGTTCAGTCACGAGCGGCACCGCACCCCATACCCGTATCGCGTAGAAGTACATGAGCGCCCGCATGCCGTGCGCCTGTCCTACCTGGTCGTTATAATCCGCCGGCAGCAGGTTTGGAATACGGGGGAAACGCTGGATAGCCACATTGCACCGGTCGATTACTTTGTACAGATTCTCCCAGTCCCACTGCGATTGCGAAGCGTCGATGGCGTTCATATACACCCGCGTGTCGCCGTACCCTGTATTCCCATAATTGTCGGAACGGAGGTCGCCCCATTCCAGATGTGCGGCCGAACTGCCGTTTAATGCGCCCTGGAACTCGTCATAAAGGCCATTCATCCAGCTTCGCATATCGCCTTTGGTGGCAAAAAAAGTATCCGGCGAGAGCTCTGCCAACGGGGTGCGGTCTAGATAGCCTTCACACCCCGCCAGCAAAAGCAGGCAGACGGACCAGGTCAGTTTATTCAAATATTTAATCCTCATCTCTGTATGGTTTAAAGTCCGATATTGATACCAACCCCTATTTCTCTCTTGCGCGGATACGTGGC
This sequence comes from Dyadobacter ginsengisoli DSM 21015, assembly GCF_059568735.1. Classification (NCBI taxonomy): domain Bacteria; kingdom Pseudomonadati; phylum Bacteroidota; class Cytophagia; order Cytophagales; family Spirosomataceae; genus Dyadobacter; species Dyadobacter ginsengisoli. The sequence goes on along the minus strand of NZ_JCANTY010000001.1, from coordinate 319,687 downwards.
TGCATCACGTCCGGGCGTGAGTACTCCACCGCCGATCTCCGGGTCGTAGCCCGAATAGTTGGTCCAGGTCAGCAGATTATTCCCATACACGTACAGCATCACATTGCTCATACGCGCCTTGCGCACCAATGAACTGGTGAGTTGATAGGACAACCGCACATTTCTGAGCCTGATGAACGATGCATCTTCAATAAATGCACTGCTGAGCTCGCGGTAGTTGTAGTTCCGGTCGTTGCCGATCCAGTACCAATCCGTGATCTGTCCGGGATATTTCCATCCGGTACGCACGTAATCGGGGTGCTGGTTGTGCAGGTTCCCACCCCAGGAAGCATAGGAATGCATGAATTTGTTATAGATCTTTCCACCCCATCTCGCATACATATTGAATGAAAGACTCCATTGTTTATAGGTAAACATGTTGTTCCATCCCAAATCCCATCGCGGCTGCGCATTGCCCAGAAACTGCCGGTCCGAATCGTCGATCTTGTTGTCGTAACTGCCTTCGGCATTGGGCAGGTTCTCCCAGATCACATCCCCGCCGCGGGCCACAATACCATTGACTGTGATCTGCTTCACATCCCCGGCATAAGCGTCTCCATTGGGAAGCTGGTAGCCCTCCACCGTCGGCTGTCCGTTCTGACCGATGATCACATTGCCCTGGGCATCCCGCGCCACTTTGGGCGTTAATCGTACCGAATAATCTTCGGAGTATGCATTACTGGCATCGTACTGATAGATACCCAGCTGCTGATAGCCGTAGAAGTTACCCGCGGGCATTCCCGCCGCAACATACCAGACATTATCCTGTAAATAGTTTTCACGGGCCAGGTTGGTGATCTTGTTCCGGTTCCTGGCCCAGTTGATGGTAGTTTGCCATGCAAAATCCCTGGTTCTTGGAATGGGATAGCCGGAAACCGACAGTTCGAGACCCTTGTTCTCGATACCCGCCAGGTTCATTTTCATATTGGAATAACCGGTCTGCGTAGGCAGGTTTACCGGCACGATCAGGTCACGTGTGGTTTTCACGTAGTATTCCCCTGTGAAACTGAACCGCCCGCTCAGGAAATTGAGATCAAGGCCAAAGTTCGTGGAGCGGGATTCCTCCCAACGTACGTTCGGATTTCCATAGGTGCCTACCGCACTCACCCCGGCTTGTCCCATATACGGGTGCCCGGATTCGTACCGCGTCTGGGCTTCGTAATAGCTCAATGCACGATCGTTTCCACCGGTGCCATAGCTCACCCTGATTTTACCTTCGGAAAGTACGGGGGCGCTCCACAGCATGAAGCCCTCATCGGAGAACCGCCAGGCCGCGGACACCGATGGGAATACCCCCCAACGGTTGTTTTTCCCAAATTTGGATGAACCATCGGCACGCAGGATAGCATTGAGGATATAGCGGTCCTTGAACGAATACCCCCAGCGTGTAAATGCGCCCACAATGGCATAATCCTGCGCGAAGGTCTGGGTCTGTGAGAGGTTAAGCGTCCCCAGGTTAATGGTCGTCAGACCACTTTCAGTCACATATCTTTGGGCTCCGAAATCCAGGTTTTCGGTTTTACCGTTCTCTATACTTCCGCCCACCATGGCATTCACGCGGTGATTACCAAAGGATTTATTTGCTGAAAAATAGGCGTCACTCAGGACAGACCATCTCCACATGGTCTGGTCGCGCCCGGTACTTTGCCGCAAGTCTTCACTTCCGTTTGAATCCAGTTCCTTTCCGACAAACTGATTGTTGCGGCTCAGTAAAACATTACCCGTCGCGCTGGCCCTGAATTGAAGCCAGTTGTTGAACTGGTACTCGAGGAATTCATTGAAATTTCCCTCATACCGTTTGGTGATGTTTTTTCGCTCATAGATTTCCTGCACCGGGTTCCGCTGACCGCCCATGGCGTAGATCGGCGCCAGAGAGCCGTCGGGGTACCAAACAATGTAATCCGTGATCCTTTTAAGCGCCCAGCCCAGCACATTGCCTTCGTTGATGTTGTTGGTTTTCATGTATCCCAGGCTCATCCGCGTTCCGAATTTGAGTTTCGGACTGGCCTGGTAATCCACGTTGATACGCATGTTGGCCTTGTTGTTGTAGCTGGTCAGGATGACGCCCTCTTCCCCGATGTAGTTAAGCCCGGTAAAGAATTTGATTTTATTGCTTCCGCCGCTGATACTAAGCCCCAGGTCGTTACGCACCGCAGTGCGGGTCAGCAGATCCTGATAGTCATTACTGGTACTGCTGATAAGCCCAACGGAATCGGGGTTGGCATTGTACTTTTCGAGTACCGTCCCTCTGGTGGAATTGTTGTTGAGCACCCGCTCAAACTTATTGACCTGCGGAAGCGTGTTGGCAATGGTATTGTAACTTCTCAGATACCGGACATCGATGCGCGGCTTACCCTCTTCCCCCGATTTGGTGGTGATCAGTACCACCCCGTTGGCCGAGCGCGAACCATAGATAGCTGCCGAAGCCTGGTCTTTGAGAATATCGATCGATTTGATGTCGTTCGGGTTGATCCCGTTGATGTCGGGGACGATCATGCCGTCGACGATGTACAACGGCTGCACGCCGTCATCGGAAAAGGTGGAAGCGCCCCGGATGATGATGTTGCTCCCTGCGCCCGGCGCTCCGGAATTGCTGCTGATCTGCACGCCGGCAACGGCACCCTGCATGGCGTCGAAGACATTTACCGCCTGCCGTTCGGTGATCGTTTTTTCCGAGATCGACCCTATCGCGCCGGTAATGTCCCTTTTCGACTGGCTGCCATACCCTACCACCACTACTTCTTCCAGCGCCTTGTGGTCGGCCTGCATCACAATATCTATCGTTTTACGGTTGTCGATGACCGCTTTTTGCATGATATAACCCACAGAGGAAAACACCATGACCTTGTTGCTGCCCGACACTTCAATGGAATAGATACCGTCGGCGTTGGTAGAGGTACCTGTCATGGTGCCTTCGATCAGTACATTCACCCCCGGCAGGACGACGCCGCTTTCATCAGAAACCTTGCCTGATATTTTCACCTGCGACCACGCCAAGGACGTCGTCCACAGCAGCAAGAGTGCGGCCCACAGGTACTTCCGTTTTGCCGGATTGCGTACATTTAGATTCATAGCAGAATGGTTAACATTTAATTTATAACAGGGTTGAAAGGATGAGCACGAACACAGCAATGAGGGTCGTCACCAAAACGGCTTCCACCAGTTTCATTTTGATAACCCTCCGACTGTCTTTGTTTTTCAATATTTTTTGCAGCAAAATTTCAATACAATTTTACTGCCTGACCTCCCTTTTTGGGGTGGAAGAAAGGTTCAATTAGGTGGAAGAAATGCTCGGAAAGGGATTTTTTGCGGATTAATGCCTGATTAGTGACTCAATTCTCCGGTTCGGATGCGTGGATGTATGCACTGGGGGATTTACCGAACTGGCTCCGGAAGGTTTTGCTGAAATGCTTGGGGTCGCTGAACCCGACTGTGAATGCGACTTCGGAGATACTCATCTTTTTTTGCTGCAACAGGACCTCCGCTTTTTTGAGCCGGATAGAACGTACCAGATCCATGATGCTGTACCCGGTGAGCATTTTGATCTTTCTGAAAAGGACAGGTCTGCTCATGCCGATTTCGCTGACCATCCCGGCCAGGTTGAAATCCGGGTTCCCGAGGTTGTCTTCAATGAGGGCCATGAGGCGGTTCAGAAATACTTCATCCGGATGTGCAGTCTCCCGCACTACCGGCTCCATGCTTATTTTTTGTTTAAATTTCTCTTTCAGCTCTTCCCGCGACCGCAGCAGGTTCTGCACACGTGTGAGGAGCAGTTTCGGGTAAAAAGGTTTGGTCAGGTAGTCGTCCGCTCCTGTTTCGAGCCCGGCCACCTGATGCGCGACGGTGTCCCGCGCAGTGAGTAGAATAACAGGGATATGGCTGGTCCGCTGGTCTCTTTTGAGCAACCGCGTGAATGCGACCCCATCCATTACAGGCATCGCCACATCGCTGATGATCAGATCGGGCAATATCCTTGTCGCTTCCTCCCACGCCACGGAGCCATTCTGGGCTTCCACGATCTGATAATGGGGCAGCAGAAGATCTTTCAGATAGGCCCGGAGGTCTTCCTGGTCTTCCACGACCATGACCAGCGGCTTATGGGAGTCCGCTTTCCTTTTGTACGTCTCGCCGTTCAGCTGCACGGCAAACTCGCCTCGCAGAGCGTGGTCCGGCTTGCCGGTATATTGAGGTTCCGATCCGGATACGGCTATTTCCTCCTGCGAATAAACCCCGCTTCCCATGGGCAGCGAGATGATGAAACGGGTGAATCCGCCGACACCCCGCGCCGATTCCCGGCTTTCTGCCAGAATGGTGCCATGGTGTAGCTCCACGATATTTTTGCTCAGTGCAAGCCCGATTCCAAATCCCGATTCGTGCCTGCCGGGATTGTCGGCCTGATAGAACCGGTGAAAGATCTTGTCGAGGTCATCGGCGGCAATGCCTATTCCGTCATCTTCCACGACGATCTGTAACATGGCCGGCTGATCGTCCGCAATCCGGGTGCTGATGGCGATTTTTCCTCCCGCGGGAGTGAATTTCACTGCATTCGCAAGCAGGTTATGAAATACTTTCTCCATTTCACCGGAGTCAAACCACAGACCTGGTTCACCGGGCGCAGGTTCGAAATGCAGCAGGATTCCACGCAATGCCGCAAAGCTGTGGAATGAGTCGCAGGTTTTTTGAAGCCAGCCGTTCAGGTCGTGCATTTGCACTTTAAGACACACATTTCCGATTTCATGTTTTTGAAAATCAAGCAGTTGATCAACCAGGCGCAATAGGCGGTTTGTGCTCTCTTTCATGACATTCAGCTGCTTGCGCACGACCGGATTTTCACCGAATCCCTCCGTCAGTTCCCCCATCGGCCCCATAATCAGGGTCAGAGGCGTTCGGATCTCGTGGATGATATTGGTGAAGAAATTGATTTTGGTCTGGTGTAGCTCATTCCTGCGCTTTTTTTCCAGATGTTCCAACTGAAGTTCGTGGGCTAGCTGCACCCTGATTTTATTGAACTTTGCCCAGGTGTAAAGCAATGCCAGAAAAACAACCGCATACGCCAGATAAGCCCAGTTCGTTTTCCATGGCGGTGCCAGAACGGTGATTTTCAGCTGCAAAGGGCTCGAATTCCACAGTCCGTTGTTGTTTGCACCCTTTACCAGCAAGGTGTAGTCACCCGGTTCCAGGTTCATGTAAGTGGCTACCGGCTCGGTCACAACATTCCATTCCTTATCAAATCCCAACAACTGGTAGGCATACCGGTTTTTGAGCGCGTCGATATAGTTCAGCGCCGCGAATTCTATTGAAAAGACGTTCTGGCGGTGATTGAGCGTGATGTGGTCCGTATAGGAAATACTGTTTGCCAGCACCTCATCGCCCGAACCGGCGGTTACGTTTTTATTGAATAATTTCAATCCGGTAAACACCAGCGCGGGTACATGCGGGTTGGCGCGGATGCTATCGGGATGAAACACCGCAATGCCGTTAAATCCCCCGAAATAGAGTATCCCGTCCTTATTTCTGAAAATGGAGTTGGAAATAAACTCCTTGCACACCAGCCCGTCATTTTTGTCGTAGTTAATGAACGAGCCCTTTCCGGTATCGAACCTGGACAATCCGTTTTCAGTGCTGATCCATAAATCCCCCCGCGTATCCTCCCGTATCCCCTGGATGGTGTTCCCAGGTAATCCCGAGCGCTCATCATAATACTTAAAGGTGCCTTTTTCAGGATTGAAAAGGTTGAGCCCCGAACCCCTTGTCCCGATCCAGAGCCGCTTTTTACTGTCTTCAAACAGCGTGGTAACATAATTTCCGCTGATAGATTCCGGCGATTTGGAACTGTGCGTGTAATGAACAAAACCACCTTTGTCGCCCAGTTTTTGCGCCAACCCTTTGGTGGTGCCGATCCAGATCCGCTTTTTCGAGTCCAGCAACAGGGATGTGGCGCTATTGGAAAGTAACCCGGCAGCCGAGCCATTTGCGAATTTGTACTGGGTAAACTTTTTGCTTTGGGGATCAAACCGGCAAAGGCCTCCGTGGTAGGTGGCTATCCAGAGATTTCCTTCCATGTCCCTCACCAGATCGTATATCCGGTCGTCGGGGATGGATGTGGCGTCGTTCGGGACATTCAGGTATTGGGTAATACGATTCTTCTCGATATCCAGGTAATTCAATCCCTTGATCGTTCCGATCCACAGGCCATTGCTGCCGTCATTCAGCAGGCATTTGATCTTCTCGCTGGAAAGCCGCTGATCTTTGGCGCCGTGATCCTGGTAATGACGGACTACCTTTTGGTCCTTATCGACCAGGAAAAGGCCGTTGTCATCCGTGCCGAGCCAGAGGTTGCCTTCGGTGGCTGCTACCATCGGCCCGGCAATCTTAAAGGGTTTCCTGCCATGCCGGTCTGCCAGCCGCAAAGCACCGAACTGCCCCGACAGGGTATTGTGATAATTCACCCCTCCATAGTAGGTCCCCACCCAAAATGTCCCCTCCCGGTTCATAAAGACAGACCTTACCGAATTATCGCTCAATGAGCCGGTTTGCTCGGGTGAATTGGTATGGTGTGTAAAATGCTGGCCGTCCTGAGAAACAATGAACAACCCCGACATACAGCCCACCCAAAAATTCCCTTGTCTATCTGGCTTGATCATTCTGACCGACAGCGATTCCGTATTCAATGACGCAATGGGACGCCATGTGATGACTTTTTCCTTGTGTTTATCAAAAACCGCAATACCCTTTTTTTCGGTACCGATCCAAAGCCTCCCATTCTTGTCTTCGGCAATAGAATTTACCCAATTGGAACTATGGTGCCATAGTGAGTCATTCTTTTCCAGAAAGTAATGTTTTTCGGCAAACTTCCCTCCGGCAGCGCGCGTGATCCGGGTGATCCCAACAGTAGTCCCGATCCAAAGCGTTTTGTCGCCGTCTTCAAATATCGTTTTAACATCATAATAAGGTAAACTACCCTGTAGCGACTTGCTCTTCATCAACCGCTCGAATTGAACCCTCTTCGCATTCTGCATGCGGTTCAGACCCTGCCGCGTACCTACCCACAGATCACCGTAAGAATCCATCAGCAGTGATGACACATTGTTATTGGATAAAGATTGCGGGTCGGTGCTATCCTTTACGATCCTGACAAACCGATCCTTTAACGCATCATACAGGTTGAGCCCTCCGTTCGTACCTACCCATAAACGGCCCTTCCGGTCGGTCAGCAACGCATTGACAGAGTTGGAGGAAAGGGAACCTTTGTCGTCGGGTTGCTTTTTATACACCACGATATTCCGCGAATCGTAACGATTGAGACCGTCACGGGTACCAAACCACATGAATCCCCGCACATCCTGTGTGATCGCATAGACACTGCTTTGGGACAGATTCTCTTCAATGGTCAAATGGTTGAAACGCAAATTCTGCGCCTGCGCAAAAAAACCGGATTCCACCAGGATTAATGAAATGGCCAGGATGATTTTAATGAAGCAGAAACGAACCATCGGAACAATGATAAAATAAGAGGATTAACTATAAATATATTGACGAGATAACTAGCAAGCTACCCTTCAAATGTGTAGCGCCACCTATCTTTGTCGCTTTGCAATACCTTATAACTATGAATCAAATACTAGCAGAAAGAAGCAGCGGCGCCTGCGAGCTATGCAAATCAGATCAAAACGTATCGGTTTACGAAGTCCCCCCGGCGGGTCATCCGAATGATGAAATCGTGGTTTGTAAGCGGTGCCTGGACCAAATCGAAAAACGGGAGCCGATGGACAGTGGTTACTGGCATTTTCTTTCTGATGCCATGTGGAGCGAAATCCCGGCCGTGCAGGTAGTGTCCTGGCGGATGCTCAGCCGCATGAAAAGCGAGACGTGGGCGGCGGATAACCTCGACATGATGTACCTGGATGATTCCGCGAAACAATGGGCCGAAGCGACCGGCGATCATGAAGAAAGCGCAGCCGCAGTATTTCACCGGGACGTGAATGGGAACATTCTTGAAAACGGCGATACGGTTGTTCTTACCAAATCACTCGACGTCAAAGGAAGCTCGATCAACGCCAGAATGGGCACCGTGGTCAAGAATATAAAGATAGTGGAAGCCAATACTGACCAAATCGAGGGCAAGATAGACGGCCAGGTGATCGTGATCCTGACCAAGTACCTTCGCAAGCAGGTCAACTAGCCAGGGAAGTCTCCGGTAAAATGATTTCGAAGTAATCCCTCAGAAGCAAGCGTCAAATGCTTGCTTCTGGTTTTAATGTAGCAGCAGCACACCGAACTTACGATCATTCAAAAGTCCAGGGCCTTTTTTAATTCTTCCTTCTTACCGCGGGAGATAGGCACTTCGGAGCCATTGGATAACAACAAAAAGTCGCCATACTCTTTTTTCCAGCTTTTGATAAAAGCTTTATTGACGAGGTGAGATTGATGACATCGGACAAATCCATAAGGCACCAGCAAATCATTATACAAAAAAATGGGCTTGCAAACGAGCAAAGCTTCTCCGCTGATCAGGTGAAAAGTGGTGTAATTGTTCGCAGACTCGCACCGGACGATTTCGCTGGTCTTCACAAAATGCGTCTCTTTGGCCGTCGATAACGCTATTCGCTGTTCAGCCGGCCTGGAAGAGTCTTTTAAAAAATGCATCAGGTTCCCGAGCAACTGATTTTGCTCTTTGAGAAGATGCTGCCGACGGGCTCTTTCGACAGCATCCTGCAATTCATCGATCGCAACGGGTTTCAACAGGTAGTCAACCGCAGCAAACCGGAGCGCCTGGATGGCATACTGGTCATAGGCGGTTACAAAAATAACTTCAAAATGGTAATCCGGCAGACTGCGCAACCAGTCAAATCCATTTTGCCGGGGCATTTGAATATCCAGAAACACCAGATCAGGCTGATGACCGTACAGCAAGCCGGTTGCCACCCGGGTATCCAGGGCGGTCCCGCAAATCTCCACTTGCGGACAATAGGTTTCAAGCAGGATCCGAAGATTATCCAGGTTAGGTTGTTCGTCATCGATCAACAATGCTTTCATCAAAACCAATGATTAAATGTCAGAATAATTTGAGCGCCTGTCGGCATTGCTTTGTGAATGGCCAGGGTCAGCTGCCATCCGTGATGCAGTTGGTTCAATAGTGCGATGCGATCCGTGGTTAGTTTCAGTCCCATACCGGCGGCCGGCTGCTCGGTTGCCATGCCCTTCCCATTATCGGTGAGCGTCACGATCATCATCTGGTTGGACCGGCTCACCGTCAATTCGATTTTCCCCTTCCCGCCCAATGAAGCCACGCCATGTTTAACCGCATTTTCGACCAGCGGCTGTAAAAGCAAAGCGGGAATGTTGGTTTCGTACGCATTGATAGTCGGATCAACCGAAATGTGGTATTCAAAGCCAAATCTCAGTTTTTCCAACTTCAAATACGTATTTAAAGTCTGAATTTCCTCGTGGAGGGCAATCTCGCTTTTCTGGCTGTGCAGGAGCGATTCCCTGGTTAGCCGGGCAAAATCGGACAGGTAACTATTGGCCCCTTTGATATCCTGCTGATTGATAAGCCCCTGAATCGAGCTCAGCGCATTGAAGATGAAATGCGGATTGAGCTGTGCATAAATTGCCTTCAATTCCAGTTGTAACCTCGTCCTGTTCGTCTCCTCATCCCGGGTTTTCCTTCGCTGCCGGTTCAATAGTATCGACAAAACTAATAAGCCGGCTACCAGAATACCGACTACAATGCGGAACAGCATGGTCCGGTACCAGACCGCAGCAATTTTAAATGGGTATTCTGTGACATGCTGCGGCTGAACCGAATACCGGATTCTGATGACATAACTACCTGGCGGTGAATCCTTGATCCAAACAAAATTACCGTCATACGCATTGGATCGCCAGTCTGCATAAACACGCCCGTCACGGATCAGCTGGTATTCGATCTGATTTTTACTGAACACGCCATTTTGCAATGCAAAGATCAGATTGGTATTGGTGGACGGGACTGTAAAAAGCGACGGGAAACTGCCTACGGATTGTTTATCGGGCAGCCATGAAGATTGTAATTGTCGAAAAAATTCATCTAAGGTTTCGGACGTATAGATGCTCGAAATCTCCGGCTTGACCGGCTCCCAGGCAACCAGCGAAGTGGCCACGATACGGTTGCTCTCCACTTTCCTGACATCCACGATCAGCACGGAGCCCAGCCTGGTTTTATAGCCTCCCAAATAGGCCATTTTCGGAAAACCTGAACTCCTGATCAGTACCGAATCCGTAAATACATGGATTTCATTCCAGGGCACCACAATCCGGTTGCCGGGATATTCTGTAACCCGGAACTGGTATGCGCGGGCATTTTGCGGATTCACTCCGTGCAGAAAGAACTGGGCGCTGGTCGTGTCAAAAGTGGTGCGGGCTATCATTCCGTGCGGTCGTAACCGTCGAAAGTCCGGGTTTTTCTCCAATGTATCCAAATGCCTGCTTTTCCCAACTATTTCCCTGAATGCTTCATTCTCTTTGCGAATGGCCAATATCAGGGCGACGGCGGAAGGAGTTTCCCGGATTCCGACCGGAAAGCTTTGGTAATAGTCGGCCCAATTGATTTGCGCCCGTGCCGGAGTAAATGCCGCGATCGCGGCCCAAAGAAACAAAATTGCGTTTTTCATGTTGTCGAAGTTATAACGACAAAAAAACTGTTTTCGGAAATGCAGTAAAGAAAGGAATGTGAATGCTGCCGGGCCGGCTGTGAATTCCGTTCAACAAGGCATGAACGTGCGCGTCCGGGATAGCGGGTCCGCCGGAAAACGCACTACCCGGGATTGACGAGATCTGCCTCAGGCAAAACGGACCGGCCAGCTCCGCTACCGACCATACACAGCATAACCGCTACCACCAACAAACATCCCATTCCGGCCAGCAATCCGTTTTGTAATGCATATTGATACGCTTCAAAAGAAAACCCGTGAAGGCTGTTGTAGAACACACCGCCGATGAGCCCGATTCCCATAGCGGAGGCTATTTGCTGAAAAGTGGAGAAAATACCGGACGCGATTCCGGCGTCGCGGGTTGGCACATTGTCTAATACCATGTTGAGGAGAAAGGGCAGCACCGCACCATTGCCGAAGCCGTACAGGCCAATGAGCGCAATGACGGTGAAGGTACCCGCCGTCCGATCCAGAAGCAGAACATGGAGGACAAAGGATATCAAAATGAACCCCAGACCCAGCAGCAGGATATTCTTTCCGAATTTTACCAGCAATTTCGAAGCCATGTACGACGACAGCATGAAGAGCATGGCATGCGGCAGGAAGTATATCCCGCAGCGAAGCGGCGAAATACCTTTGCCCGATTGCAGATATACGGCAATCATCAGCAGGTAGGCGGTGTGCAGCATAAAATGGAACAATACAGCCGTCAGACCCACAATGAAACTGCGTTGCCGGAAAATACGCACATCCATCAGCGGTATTTCGTTCCGGTCTGTCTGCCGTTTCTGATGCCGGAAGAAAAATATCAGCAAAATGGCGCCGGCCAGGGCAAGCAGGCTGCTCCATAGAGGCCAACCGGCTTCCCGACCCGCGGTTAATGCGTAAATTAACCCTCCCAGCCCCAGTGTGAGTATACCGGCACCAGGCAGATCAAATTTCGCCGAATCCCGGCGCGGAGTTTCTGTAATATACTTGCGAATCGCCCATAGTGAGGCGAGCCCGACAGGCACATTGATGAAAAAAATCAGCCGCCAACCCGCGACAGCACCATCCATTTCGGCCAGGTATCCCCCAAGGATTTGTCCGATAATAGCCGCGATACTCAGCGTAATGCCATACCAGCCAATTGCCTTCGCCCGTTCCTGCGCCTGCGGAAACAGTTCCTGGATCAGCGACAGCGATTGTGTGACCATCAATGCCGAACTGGCGCCCTGAAAAAAACGGGCGATATTCAATTGTAGCGGAGACGAGGCCAAACCGCAAAAACAGGAAGTGAGGGTAAAGAAGAACATACCCCGGAAAAAGACTTTCTTTCTGCCCAGGAAATCCCCTGCCCTGGCAGCCGGGATCAGGAAACAGGCGCTTCCAAGCAGGTAGCCCGCAATCACCAGCTGTACATCGCTCTGGCTCGCATTTAATTTCAGCTTAATGACCGGAATGGCCATGTTGATGATAAAGATATCGATGACATAGAGCAGCGGTGCTGTCAGGATAACACACAACACCAGCCACCTTGAATAGGCGTTATTCATGGAACTCGGGATTGAAAGACGGACAGGATGGGAAGACTATTTGTGGGTATTTTCCAGGTTAAGCAGCCACTGCTTGCGCCACAAGCCACCGCCATAGCCAGTCAGGCTGCCATCGGTTCCAATTACCCGGTGGCAAGGGACCAGTATGGAGATTTTATTCATGCCGTTCGCATTAGCCACGGCCCGTACTGCCCCGGGACGTGCAATGGCGAGCGCCTGCTGCCGGTAGCTCCTGGTCTCTCCGTAAGGGACTTCCCGTAACGTCTTCCAGACCAGATTCTGGAAATCAGACCCTGGTGTGACCAACGGTACCGTAAAGGATTTTCGTTCGCCGGCGAAATATTCTCCGAGTTGCTGCTCCAATATCAGAAAATGGTCGTTTTTGCCTTGCATGATGGTTGCATTCAATGCTTTGGACAACATTTTGAACTCGGTTTCCAACATCTTCCTGTCCGTGAATTCCAGAAGACAGATGCCTTCCTTCACTGCACAGGCAAACATGGTTCCGAGCGGTGTTTCCAGTCTCCTCAGATCGATTACCTGCTGCGTTTTCCCTTTGGCAGGAGAAAACCCAAAAATGCTTTTGTATGAATCGCTAAAACCACTGAGCGACTCAAATCCCGAGTCAAAAGCCGCAGAAGTTACCGTAGCACCCTGCTGGATATTTTTGAAGGCGGAATTGATTCGGAACATCCGCTGGTATGCCTGAAATGTCATCTGGTGGTTTTTCAGGAACCATCTTCTGACGGCATTCGGTTCGAGTCCCCTGCGCAACAGATCCGCGTCCCTGAACTTAATCGAGGGGTCTTCGAACAACTCGTCCATTAAAAGCCTGATGGCCTCCGGGGTTTGATTGAGATTCTCCAATGGCCTGCAAACCTTGCAAGGCCTGTATCCCTTTGCAAAGGCTTCCTTGGACGAAGTAAAAAACTCGACGTTTTCCTGTTTCGGCTTCCGGGCGCTACAAGTCGGGCGGCAGAAGATGCCCGTTGTTTTCACTGCGGTAAAAAAAACACCTTCGAACCGGGTGTCTTTTTCGATAATGGCCTGATACATCTGATCGGCTGAGAGATTCATGATATTGATTTTAGTGTTGACTGCCCAAAATTACCAACAGTACTCGCGCAGGACAACCGAAAAATTGACAACCATTTTTTGCAATGTACCGGCCCTCGGGGCAGGCTCATCGTTCCGGGCTAAAGGTTGCATCAAACCTCCAATATTAGAGTAGAAGTAATTCTATAAGAACGAAAAATATAGAATAATTTCTAAATTGACACTCCGTTAGTCCGGCATTTGCCTTCTTTAAAATGAGTACACGCATTGTTCTTGCTTTTCTTATCCCATTTTTCATACTGGCGGGAACTCAGCATGTCTGGCCACAAAAAGTAAACCCACATGCTTTACCCGATTTTCATTCAGAGCATTATACCGATGAGGATGGCTTGCCTCAAAACAGCGTATACTCCATAGCGGAGGACGAACTGGGATTCATATGGCTTGCCACGGAGCGGGGCCTGGTCCGGTTTGACGGTAAAAATTTTAAGGTCTTTGACAATTTCGGCAAGACCTTTGAGGCAGCAATTATTCGCTCGTTTCATATTGATCCAAGGCCGCAAGCGACCGGCTTTTTTGCCATGAACCAGGATCAAAACTTCATTCACATTGATCAGGGGCGCGCTGTGATTGACACATCGCTATTCGAAAAGCTAAAAACTCAACCATTTCCCTATCCCAGAAAGGGTACCGGATATGTATCCGAGCGATTGCCAACCCTTGTCTATGGCAACCCGTACCGCAACTTTTATGTCGTCCCCGCCGGTGCGGACCGTTTTTTCGTCTATAATCAACAGACGCTCGATTACTACGATAAAAAAAAGAAAATGGGACGGCTCAATTGGGCCGGCAAGAGCATTTGGCAGTTTTTTCGGCTTAACAATAACTTATATCATTTCGAGAATGGCAAACTAACAAGGTTTCCGGCCGGCCCCGTACCGTTTAGCGCTGAACAGGCGCATATCAAAGGCGAACTGATCGGGAACCCCTTCTACCAACAATCAAAAGATGTAGCGGTTTTTTGGAACAATGCAATGAACCAGACGTTTATCGTGGCCGGCCAATCGCTTTACCATATGAAGCCCGAAGCAAATGGTGACCTTACGTCGGAACTGATCCTGCAAAATTTCAACTTTCAAAAAGAGGAAATCAGAGCAATCTATTATAATCAAAAGACCGGGCGAATTTTTCTGGGCAGTCAGTTAAATGGCCTTTTAGTGTTCACCAAAAACAAATTCCTTTCCTTAGCAAAAAATTTTCCGGGTGCTGACCAGGTTTACTATGGTCAGGCTCCGATGGGTACAAACAGCGTTTTGTCCAGCCAGGGCATTGCCTACTCTATGGACGGGGCCACCGGTAAAGCATCAGCCAGGCAACTGACGCTGGTAACAAACCAAGTGTTCTGGGACAAATCCAGCATCCTGGTCGACGGAGAAGGTTACATTTGGTGCAAGCATCAGAACAAATTGATGGTGATCGAACGGGATGGATCCCGGATGAAGTTTTCCTGGACACTGCCCTCAGAAATCAGCCAGCTCTACCAGGGTGCCGACAAAACCATCTGGATTGCAACCACCTATTCGGGGTTATTCTTTCTGAAAACACCTTTTGCAGATCATAGCAGCCCGGTTTTGTTTTTGAAGGGGCCATTAACCAATATATCATACATCGCCGAACAGCCGTCCGGTACGATTTCGGTCGGCACCGGTCACGGGCTATTTTACATTGCACGAAAAACCAGCTCCGTGTCTAAAATCAAGGGTCTCGAAGGCCTGTACATCCGAAGCCTGCACATATCCCCGGACGGGGCTGAGACCTGGATTACTACCTACAAAAATGGCTTTTATCTGCTCAAAAACAGGAAACTCACCCACTTCCCATTCGACGCAAAGAGCTATCTCGCCAATGCACACTGCATTATTGAAGACAGCAAGGGATTTTTTTGGATTACGACCAACCGAGGATTATTCCAGATTCTGAAGAAAGACCTTTTGGAATATGCGGAAAAGCCCAGAGAGCTATATTATCATCTTTATTCCAAAACCGACGGCTTCAACACCAATGAGTTCAACGGGGGCTGCCAGCCTTGCGCGCTGCGATTGCCCTCAGGATTTGTCTCTCTTCCTTCGATGAACGGCTTGATATGGTTTAAGCCCGAGAGAACAACCGCCGAAGTACCCGATAAAAAAATCCTGATCGATCAGATTGAGATCGACCGGAAGATCGTGCCAGCCGGACAGAAACAGGTCATCTTTCCGCAAAGTCAAAAACAGCTGAAATTACAGTTCAGCACCCCCTTTTTCGGGAACCAGAATAATGTGGAGTTTTCGTATGCACTTGAGGAGAAAGGCAAAACGCCCACTTCATCAGATTGGCTGACGGTGGATGTTACAACAGCGAATACGGCGACAATCACCATTTCGACATTAAGCAAAGGCCGCTATACTTTATACGTCCGAAAAATGAATGGTTTCGGAACAGGCAATTATGGCTTTGAAACCGTCGACATAGATGTTCCTCCGCTTTGGTTTCAGACCTGGTGGTTTTATCTCCTGGCGCTATTCACGTTCATTATTTCCTCTCTGGTATATTCAAAATACAGGATCCGGGCCATTCAACAAAGAAACAGACTGCTGGAACTGCAGGTCGGCGAGCGAACCAGTCAATTGCAGGTCACCCTGCGCGACCTCGAAACATCGCAGAATGAGCTGCTGAGCCAAATGCATCTTCAATCGAGGCTCATGGCCTCGATTGCGCATGACGTGCGGTCGCCTTTGGGAGCGGCCATTATTGTTTCCGATGAAATGCAGAAAATGATCGAGCGGGGGCAGTACGACATGGTGTCTCTTTTTGGCAAAAACATTGCAGATGCGATCAGGCGTGTGAAGGGTTCTTTGGAAGAATTGTTAGCGTACGTTAAAATCCAGGTTTACAAATATGAACCAAAAGCGGAAAAAATTGCCCTGTATGATCTGCTGGAAGAGAATATGCAATTGTATGGGAAAAACACCAGAATCAACGCCAATACATTTCTAAACCTGGTCCCTGTCGACTCTTTCGTTGTGACCAATGCGCAGCTGCTGAAAATAATTGTCCACAATCTCATCGACAATGCCAACAAATTCACCGACAGCGGTTTAATAAAGGCTTACGTTACAAAAGAAGACGATCGATTGCGGCTGATAATCGAAGATTCCGGGCGGGGTATTCCCCGGGAGCTTATCGAATGGTTCAAAACCGGCCCTGCACTGCCGGAGGCGACTTCCCATGGAGGAATCGGACTGGCTATGGTGAAGGAATTGGCTCCCGCAGTAGCCGAAAACATATGGATTGAGCGGCTAAACCAGGGAACACGGGTAACGATCGTCTTCCACGCATTCTCGTCGAACCCGGAAAGCACAGGTGCTACAACGATCCAGGCTCCCTGATTTTTCTAGCCAGATCCACCAAATTGTTTACGCCCATTTTCTCAAAGATGCGGGCCTTGTAGGTACTAACTGTATTGGATTGGATATCCAGCTGAGCAGCAATTTCCTTTACCCACTTTCCGGCGATCAGCAGTTCGGTGATCTCTCGCTCCCGACCTGAAAGGCTATGAGCCCCGAAAGGCTTCTGCGTCTGTTTGCCGAAAGTCACATCGAGTAGTCGCTCCTGTACGGCCTGACTTACATAGCGGCTTTTTTTGACGACGGTCGCGATCGCTTTAATCGTCTCCGCCTTTTCGGCAGTTTTTGGAAGAAAGCCGTTTGCCCCTGCGGAAATGAAGTGCAAAGCGTTTTGTTGTTCATCTGCCGCAGAGCAAATCAGAATCGGGGTTTGCGATTGAAATTGCCTGATGCGCCCTACCATAGCCGCACCCTGGCTGCCGGGTATGTCGATATCGAGCAGTATCAAATCATACTGGCCGCCCTGTATACGGTTCATCGCCTGATCAAAGCTCTCCGCCTCGTCGATGGTCGCCTGATTATAAAGCTCTTGCAGAACAATTTTCATACTCATCCGAACCAGAAAGTGATCTTCAACTATAAGGACGTTCATTACCTGAAAAAAATAAGAATAGTAAAGTCGACAAATAACGCAAATTGTAGTAATAATTCTAATAAATTTTAACTACAAAGCAGCTTTTCTATGCAAACTCAACGGTGCGGGTTTACATACATCGTGACAAATATACTGGTCTTACGGACGAAACGATCATCCGGTTGCTATTCGTTTCAGTGGCGGTTATCCATGCGGGAAAGCAAAAATCCTTGTCTTGTTTACCCGAAACAAAACGAGCGTTACGGGTAAGACGGCCTCAAACCGGATAAAGTTATCTTCGATCGCTCTATCGGACACGCCGCGATTCGCATTGCCGGTTATTACCGATCTGTCGTCATCCGGAAGTTGGCATATCTCAGTAAACCGGTACATGAATTGTCGTATAATATAGAATTTATACTACAAATCAATGCATATGAGCAAGCAAGCCCGGACCGGCGAACCTCAATAAAAAGACCCATGAGATTGCCGGGATGCGGCACGCCTCATGAGCCAAAAAGCAACTTAACTTCTATATAAAATCAGGCACCGGCAATACTGCACCGGTGCTCACCAGCCTGCCCATCACGCAGCGCTACTTCCTCACCCACAGGCTCCCGTTCTTCGTTACCAGTCTGCTTAGATGCCCTGCGTCAGTCAATGTTTGCAGCAACGCCTCGCTTTGGGCCCGTTCCGTTTGGGATAACTCCGAAAATTCACGGGACGTAAGCGTCGGGAATTGCCCGAATAACTTTTCCCATTCGGGGTCGATGGATGTCCGGGCGGCGGCGGGCAGCAGCCCGCGCAAAGTATTTTCATATACCGCATAAGGCTTTGTTCCATACACACGCTCCCGCGTCCCCGCGGCGTCGGTGAAAAACAGTGTAGGAAACCCCCTTACCCCCCACTGCCCGGCCAGGTCCAAATCTTGCCGGAAAAGCTCCGGAGCAGCACCATTGTAATCTTTTTCAAACTGATCGGTATCCAGGCCCGTTTTTCTGGCGGCGGACAACAGGTGCTCCCATTTGGCAATATTCTTTTTTTGCAGGAAAACCATTTCCCGGACTTCCCGGAGAAAGGTCAGCGCCAGCTTCTCTCCCTGCAACTGGGCGGCTTTGAAGGCGATCGAGGGTGGATAAGACGAGTCCAGGGGGTCTTCCAGCCAAACATCGCCGTCGATAGGCATATCGTAATGAAGACTTACTTCGTCCCAGTGGCCCGCAACATCGGACGGCTTGCTGATGCCCCCGCTGTTGTAGCTCCAATCGGGAAGGAGGCCTCCCATGCGGTACTCGATATCGAAATGGTGCCCGTAGTTAAGTTTGAGTTTACGCAACTGCGGCTCGATCCCCCAGCACGAGGAGCAGATCGGATCGGTGAAATAGATGATTTTAAGCGGCTTCTCATGGGTCAGAACGAGGCGGTCTGCTGTTGACGAAGTGTAACCCGGCATTTCACAACTTCCCGATTCAATGTCGCAGAGTAGCGGGTTATTAAATTGATTTTCCATAGATTGAGAATGAAAACGCATTGAATGTTTCCACAAAATTCGCTTTACATTCATCATCAATCAATTAGTCAGATTTTTCTGACTACCCGATGTCAGTTACAGATCACGTCATGATAAACCAGGAAGACCAGCCCAATGAATGCCCGGCCGAAGCCGTTTTGAAACAATTGTCAGGGAAATGGAAAGCACAGATTTTCAGGCTGGCATTGCATAAACCGGTACGTTTCAACGCATTGCTTCGCCAGTTGGACGGGTCCAACAAACAGTCCGTCGCCACCGCATTGAGGGAATTGGAAGAGCAGGAGCTGATCGAAAAAACGATCGTGAAAGAAAAACCGCTGCACATCGAATACAGGTTATCCGACAAGGGAAAAGCGCTTATACCGATATTCAGGCAATTGGAAGGTCTTTCTTAATCCCGGACACAAGCTGTTATTGTGCCTTTTACTTACGAAAAAGGGCGTCCGCTGGAAACAGATCCACGGACGGCCCTTTTTTACTTTCACCTATTTCTGCTAATAACCGGGGTTTTGCGTCATGTTCGGGTTTCCTTCCATTTCCCGGGCCGGAATGGGCCATAGGTAATCTTTCATGGAAAATGTCCGGGTTTCAACATTGACCGGCTTTTTTGTCTTGGGATTAACCGCGCCTTCCACAACACCGTTCATCACTTTTTCGCCGATTTTCCATCTCCTCATATCAAACAGGCGGCTTCCTTCAAAGGCCAGCTCCACGCGGCGTTCACGCTGGTAAAGCTCCCTGATCCTGGTTTCCGAATTATAAACGGCTCCATTCACACTGGGCATTTTTGCCCGGTTCCGGATCTGATTGAGGTATTTGATCACGTCCGGGTCATTCCATTTACCGCTTTCCACCAAAGCTTCCACATACATCAGCAGCAGGTCTGCATAACGGTACACCATGTAATCCAGCGAGCCTCCCTTTCCTTTGTCCGCCAGATCGACATATTTCCGGAGCCAATAACCGGTTTTGGAAGAATAAATGGCGGCCAGCCTGTTGGGGTTGTTGGGTGAATCGTCCCAGGGATCCAGGTTCCCGTAATAGGTCGAGCCCGGATAGGCGATGGTGGCGTCCATCCGGGGATCCCGGTTAGATCTGTAATTGGGATTCTGCTTGTAAATATCCGCACTGTCTGCCCCAAGTTCCGCGAGTGTTTTGCCCTGCCTGGTTTCATAGGCATTCACGAGTGACCCGGTTGGGTTCAGGCAGGCGTTTCCGCCCAGGTAGCCCGGTGCGCTCCGGTAAAAACTGTCGTTGTTTCCCGCTTGTTTGATAAATATCCGCTCCTCATTGACCTGGCCCTCATAATTGAACAGAGTCAGGTAATTCGGATGCAGTTTATAAAGGTTCATGTCGATGACCCGCCTGGCTGCGTCGGCTGCCTCGGCATACTGGCGGTTATTGAGCAATGCCACTGTCTTCATCGTGTAGCAGGCACCTTTCGTGATCCTCTTTACATCGTTGATTGGATAGGTCGCCGGCAGATCCGCGGAGGCGGCATCGAGTTCCGCGACTACAAAGTCTACAATTTCCTGCCTCGAATTCTTTTTCAGGTCCGTTTCGGTAGGAAGTACGACCGTAGTCACGATCGGCACTTCGCCATAATACAAAAACAAATCCAGGTGAAGCCAGGCACGGAGGGCGCGCGCCTCCGCGAAGTACCGCTTTTTTAAACCCGGCTCTATCAACGCTTTTCCGGCATGTTCCAAAAACCGGTTGGCACGTCGTATGGCGATGTAGTTTTCTTCCCAAACCGGCTGTACCGCGTACCAGTCGCCGCCCCGCATTTGCGAATTCGCATTTCCAAGGGCGATGGTATTGACCTCCCCGAAGAAATTGGCATACCAGACTGCATTATCGGTCATGCCCTCGAAAGTGATCCTGGTATTTCTTCTGTACTGAAACTGGCCCGTCGGTACCTGGTCGTAGATCGCGTTGAGCGCTGTATTGATCTCTCCTTCCGTATTCCAGAAATTCTCGTCCGTGGTAGCGGTCGGGTGATCCCTGGTCAGGAATTCATCATTGCAGGAACTCAGGAAAAACAGGGTTGCCAATAAAATATAGGTCCTTCTCATAGTTCAGTTGCGTTTTAGAATTTGACATTCAGTCCAACGGTGAAGACTTTCATCATCGGGTAGTTCGCTTCGCTTCCCCTCGTCTCGGGGTCGAAATATTTCATTTTGCTCAGCGTGATCGCATTCTGGGCATTTACAAATACGCGTAGATTGCTGATCCTCATTTTCCTCACCAACTCCGGCTTGAAGTTGTAACCGAGCTGGATGTACTTCACCCGCAGGAATGCGGCGTTGGTGAGCCAGTAATTGGCTGGCAGAACATTGTTGCCCGGTGCCGGGGCCAGTCTTGGAAACATCGCATCCGGATTTTGCGGGGTCCAGTAGTCGGTCTGAAATTGCATGGGCGTTCCTCCGTCAAAATTGGATGTGACATTCAGTGGCGTCTGGTACCGGCCGGTGTAATAGGCCAGACTTTTGGTAAAGCCATTAACCTGTGTTTCCAGCGAAAACCTTTTGTAGGCAAAATTCAGGTTGGCGAAATAGCTGCCCTGAGGATTGGGATTACCGGATATTACCTTGTCGGCCTTGTCTATGTTTTTATCCCCGTTGATATCGAGGTATTTGATATCACCGATCTGCTGTCCCGGCAAAAGGGTCGCCCCGCCATCAATATCGGCCTGGGTCAGCAAGCCGTCTGTTTTGTACAAATAGTAGCTGTTCACCGGGTAACCGACCTCGTTAATGTCCAGCCCGTTGCCTCCGATATATGGCCCGCCCCGGAGTGACAGGATTTTGTTGGTGTAGTACGAATAGCCGGCACTGGCGCTCATTTCGAAATCCCTGTTAAATGTCCTGGAATAATTAAGCATCAGTTCCCAGCCTTTATTGGATACCGAGCCGGAGTTGATCGGGAGCGTAGCAACACCGGAGGATAGCGACAATGGCGGTGTGAGCAGAATGTTGTCCGTTGTTTTACTGAACCAGTCGATCGTCAGGCCCAGGTTTTGAAATAATCTGATATCGGTGCCGATATCCAGCATTTTGACCGTTTCCCAGGTGATTTCCGGGTTTCCGATCGACGTTTCCGTTCCGTTTCCGCCGTTGATCAGACTTTGGTAGCGGTAGAGCTCATTGACATCATCGTTTCTGCCGTTATTGCCCATCAGGCCGTAGGAAGCCCGCAGTTTGAAGCTGCTGATGAAGTTGAAATTCTTCATAAACTCCTCATTATGAACATTCCACCCTAATGCCACCGAGGGAAATGTCCCCCATTTATGACCTGGGCCAAATTTGGAAGAGCCGTCCGTCCGCACCGTGCTTTCGAGCAGGTATTTATTATTGAAAACATAATTGAACTTGACGAAATAGGACGCCAGGTTCGCCTGGTCAAAATTGGAAATGAAGTTCGCCTCCCGCGAGAGTCCGCCGATCGCGTATACAAAATGCTTTCCGTAGGTCTGAGAAAACTCCAGATTGGAAGACAGGTAGTTGTAGGTGCTTCTGCCCACACTGGAACCTTTGGAATTACCATACGTAAAAACCAGGTTTCCGGTGTAATAATCCAGAAAGTTGTAGGAATTACGGTTGTCCAGGTAGCCATTCGAATTAACGCGGTACAGGTATTGCCCCCTTACTTTCAGTTCCGGGGTAATCTGCCATACCGGCTGAAAATTGATATTGATCTGGTCGGACTTGTTCTGTGCATACCCTCCCCTTTCCAACTCGGCCATCGGGTTCATCATTTCCCCGAAATTTCCGTAGGCCTGGTAACCGTCGTCTTTCAGCGGATATTTGGGGACGATGTTCGGCGGTGTGGTGTAAACCAGGTGCAGGGAATTCCCGAACCTGACCAGTTCCGAGCGGTTTCTGCCCCTGGTAGCCACGAGATCCAACAGCATGGAAACGTTCTTGGTAAGGGTAACCCCGGTGTTTGCTCGAAACGAGAACCTTTCATAATCGCGCTTGAACGTCAGCCCGTCCTGATACAGGTAGTTACCGCTCACGGCAAAACGGGCCAGGTCGTTCCCTCCCGAAATGCTGACGGAATGGCTCTGGATGACCGGATTCTTTTTCAGCATCAGTTCCGACCAGTTTGTGTTCGGATAGCTGACCGGGTCACTGCCTTCGATCGTCTTCTGAATGGTAGTTTCGCTGTAAGGTTCCAGGCCGCCGATGTTGGCATATGCCTCGTTGACCATCGTCATATATTTCGGCGCATCCACGAATTTGGGAAGATAGGTGGCATTCTGGACGCCGCCGTAACCGTCGTAGGTCACTGCAAGCTTGCCTGGAATACCCCTTTTGGTGGTCACCAAAATCACGCCGTTTGCGGCACGTGCACCATAAATGGACGCCGCCGCTGCGTCTTTCAGCACTGTAATGCTTTCGACGGTGGTCGGATCGACGGAATTAATATCGAAAGGAACGCCATCGACGAGGACAAGGGGCGATGAGTTGCCTATGGTCGAAATGCCCCGGATCAGGATATTGGAACGGTCTTCGCCGGCCATACCGCTCCCCTGCATGACAGTAAGCCCCGTCACGCCGCCCTGCAATGCCTGTGACAGCTGGGTGATCGGCTTGTTTGCAACGGCTGCTTTCACATCCAGCTTCCCGATGGCATTGGCCAGGTTACGTGCTTTCTGCTCGGAATAACCCGTAACGACCACCTCGTTCAGGGCGGTGTTTTGCTCGGCCAGGGACACGACCAGGTTTTTCGAACCCGACACTACGATTTCTTTAGCATCCAGACCAATGAACGTAAAGACGAGCACTTCGCCGTTTCTCACCGGGATTTCAAAATTCCCGTTGACGTCTGTAGTGCCCCCGCGCGTGGTGTTTTTGATCTGGACCGTAACTCCCGGCAATGCAACGGGTGGTTCGCGGTTGTCGAAAACCTGGCCTTTGATTACAAAGCTGCTGTCCGGAAGTGATCCCGACAGTTTATGATCTGCCTTGTCCGATGTTTTCGAATCAGGGTTTTTAACAGCACCCCGTTTGAGCAGGATCGTGTTCCGGCTCGATAATTTGTAGGTAATGCCCAGCGGTTCCAGCATGCCTTTCAGAACAGCCTCCAAACGGCTATCGGCATTTTGTACCGAAACTTTCCGGTCGGCATCGATGATCTGGTGACTGTAAACGAACCTTACATTGACCTGCTTTTCAATTTTTTCCAGCACCTGATCCAGGGCCATTCCGGTAACTGTTATCGATATACGTTGATTCAGGATATTCTGTTTGTCGGGAACTTTTGCCTGGGTGGTGCCCATCAGCAGAACGACGAGTATCATTTGCCCGATCGAGGCCGCCACCAGACGAGCCCGAACCATGACGATGTTTCGGCTTTTTTGCATAATTTTGAATTAGGTTTTGTGTTCTTCATATCAGAGTTACAAACCTCCTCCATGGCCATTTTGAAGAATACCCGGTGTAAGAGACCGGATCATGAAGACCGCATTGGAGATGTCAATTGAGCCGGTAATGTTTCAGCATTGCCGGCTTTTTTTGCAGGAGACATTCTACTTCATAGGCATCGCTGAGTTAGGTTGTTTATAAATCGCTTATTTTTCACACCCTTCGGAGTAGACCGAAACCACGCTACCCTGCATGTCAAACCGCGCGTCCAGCACCTCACAGATCATTTGGAGCTTCTCCCGGATGGGTTCATCGCCCAATCTGGCTGTAATGTTACATTTGGAAGTAATCTCCCGGTCGAAACTGATCGTCACCCCATAGGCCTGTTCCAGGGCCTTGAAAACGTCCTTCACCGGACTTTTCTTAAACGCAAAATATTGATACTCAACGGGAAGACCAATCAACACCGGTTCTTTTACATTCCGTGTCGCGAATTCGGCGCTTTCCCGGTTCAGGGTAACCAGCTGGTTCGGATTCAACGCCAGAGGGCGCCCGCCGCTTTCCTTACCCGCGTTGTGTACTGAAATTTCCACCGTACCCGTTTTCACCACCAGTTGCACCTGTTTTTCTTTTTCATTGGCTTTGATGCTGAAACTCGTTCCCGTGACCTTGGTCAGCATTTCACCGGAGTAGATGTAAAAAGGCTGGTCCGTGTTCTTCTGCACCTCAAAAAACGCTTCCCCCAGCATAACCACTTCTCTTCTATCCGCAGAAAATGTCTTCGGATAGCTGATCCGCGCGGCCTTTTTGAGTATCACGGAACTACCATCGGGCAAGGTTACCAGCTTCGCCTTTTCACTGGTATTGATGACCTCGGTAATGGCGACGCCCCCTGCGCGTGTGAGGATGGCATTGTAGGGAGTTGACGAAAGCCGTTTCCAGTAATACCCGCCAAAGCCCAGTGTGAGCAACAGCACCGCGGCAACCTGGAACCACCTTCCGCGCCACCAGGTACGGACCTCTCTTTCGCGCATGGCATGATCCAGCAGTTTAGATTTCCTTGCAGCAAGTTCCTGCGCGGGGACATCATCGAGTTCGCCGCGGACCAGGAGCAGTATTTCCCTGGCCTGTTCTATATTGTCGAGCTGGGAAGGCGTGTTTTCAAGCACCGCATCCCAGAAAGCAGGCTCTTCGCCTTTGTATACCCATTTACGAAAACCAGGATCGTCCACCCAGTCCTTCACCTCAAAGTTCTTATAATTATTCATGGAATTATTTAAAATATCCGCTTCTGGCACGATGAGTGACCACCTGCTTTTCCATACCCATGCTTTGTGAAAAAATTTCGAAAAAAATTCTGATGTCCCCTAATTACGTCGTCAGACCACGAAGTCGATGATCATTGCCAGCAGAATGGTTTTGTAGTTCCAGTACTTCCGTAGTTTCAGCAGGCCATAATGGATGTAGTTGGCGACCGCCTGCCGTTGCAATCCCATGATATGGGCTATTTCTTCATGGGAAAGGTCCTCATAATATTTCAGGTACAAGGCCTCCCGCTGTCTTTTGGGGAGCATTTCCATCCCGTTTACAAGACGACTGCTGTTCAGCGTTTCGGTTTCGTCCGCGATCCAGTGCAATTCCGTGGTAATGTCATTGGAAAACAGCTCTTCATCCTCCGGCAAGCCCGAAAACCTGGATTGCCTTTTGAGCCGGGCAATCAAATTATTTCGCAGGGACTGAAAGAGATAAGGCTTAATCGAAATAATGTGGTCCAGTTTCTCTCTTTTTTCCCAGATTTCCAGGAACAGGTCCTGTATACAATCTTTGATCAGGTCCTTATCCAACGCGAACCGCGTGCCATAATGATACAGTGCATTGAAATGGTGGTCGAACAGGTCACCAAAGGCCGCAACGTCCCCTTCGCAGAACATTGACCATCGTTCGGACACATAGGTATCATGTAAATATGCTGCTTGTTTCACGCAAATCCGGGACAAAACTTCACATCAATCCGCAAAAAATCACTTTGTATTGTACAAATATTTCTAATTATCGGAATGTAAATAAGCAGTTTCACGGTTTCACAACTGTCCTGCGCTGTCTTGCTCTGAGCAAAAAAATCATTTCCGGATCAATCGCGCGCGCCACCCCGCCACCGCACGCCTACCGTCCGGTTCTGAACACGAGGTATGCAAAGTTGCTTTTTTAACAACCCTGGTTTCAGGTCATTATAAAACGGACGGCTATTGGCACATTATTTAACCAACCAGCCTCTGTACGGATCGCAACAAGGATGTAGTTAATTTGCATGTTCCAAAGTGAAACTCTATGGCCAGTGTGTTAATCAATACAGCTACGGTAAGCTGCCTGTTCTTTTTAGCTGTATTGGCTCTATCGAAGAAAAGTCACAATTCCACCGGCTACCGCTTTCTCGCGCTGCTTTTCATTTTTCTCTCCTTTGATTTTATCGATGAAGCACTGGCAGCCAGCGGCTCGTATTCCCGGTATCCTTTGCTGGCAATTCTTTTACAACCCGTTCTCTATGCGTTTGCACCGCTGATTTACTTGTCGGTTGCTTACCTGACCTCGGTATCACCGCGCATATCTGTAAAGACAGTCTATCACTTCATTCCTTACTTCATTATACTCGGATTGTATTTGAAAGCCTACGCTTTTACGGATTACGATAATGAAACGCTGGGTAATATCGCCGCTTCCAATAGCAGTGATCCGCTTGAAATGGTGTTAATATCCCTGTTCTTTATCCAGGTGGTTTTTTATCAATACTACTCCATCAAAACGTTAAACACGCACCGCAGGAAGCTCCCCTTGTTTGTATCAAATTTACCGGATAATGACTACCATTGGTTGTACAATACCATCATCGGTCTCAGCGCATTGTTCGCCGTGTCGTTTGCGGAGGTTATTTTTGATCACGGACAAAGATCCGCATTCTTCCCACTCATCTATCTTTTCGGGTTTTATTACGTAGGCACCCAGGTTGCAAGGCAAAAGGAAGTATTTGGTTTTTCAGAGGGACAAAAAGAGGGCTTTTCCGATTTGCTGAACGATCAGCCGGCTGTGGTCACAAAAGAAGTGTTTTTCGATCTGCCCGACACCAGTACTTCGGTCAATATGGCTGAAAGTGAAAATACTTTACTGGTTAAGAAAAAAACGATCAGCGATGAAAAGCTGGAAGAATACGAGAAAAGGCTTTTAGAAATTATGGAAGTCCGGAAGCCTTACATGGATAGTGAAATTACATTACCCAAACTGGGAAGAATCTTGCTGCTTAACACTTATCAAACTTCCTACCTGATCAATAGCAGCTTTGGCGAGAACTTTTACACCTTCATCAACCGGTACAGGCTGGAAGAATGTAAAAGGATGCTCTCGCACAGCGCATACGACCATATGAGCATCCTGAGCATCGCCTACGAATCGGGGTTTAATTCCAAAACTGCTTTTAATACCGCATTCAAGAAAAATACCGGATGTTCCCCCAGAGCATTTCGTGAGCAAACCGCCAACGGAAATATGTAAACCAGGTTCCGGTTTATCATGTCGTTAATAATCAATCATTTAAAATTTTAACAAACCCAGAAATCGGAACGTTTAGCGTTTTCGGGGCTACTACTTTTGTGCCGTCAATGATCACTCATCTCAGAGTTTCTGTTTGTTACCGTTACATGATTAGCTATGAAAATTATCCGAAAAATCGCGTTCACCCTGCTTCTCTTGCTGTCATGCAGCTTATGTTATTCTCAAAATGAGCTTGCTGTCGGACTAAGGTTTTTACCCTCGGCAACCACATTCCGATATAATACCGGAGTTCCAATTCTGGATTTCCTTAAAACGGCACCTTATGATTTCAGGATACGAACTACACTGGGAGTGGGATTTACTTACAACCCGGTGAAAAAATTAAGCATTGGGGCCGACCTTCTCTATTCACTGCAGGGAGGAGGGTATAAGCAAAGAAAAACAAACCTGGACTATTTGAAATTACCTGTTTGGGTGGGGTACAATTCATCGCCGCACCGAAAGCTGATATTCACCATACAATCCGGTATAGAACTCGGTTATCTGGTCCGGACAAAAGTCAAATATGCCGACAATAAAACGACTGACATTAATGAATATATCAATAAGATAAGCATCGGTATCCCCCTGGCCGTAGGCGTGAAATTCAAAATGCTCCATTCCTATTACGTCTCGACACAGCTCTACCTGTCAACTGACATTCAATCGATATCTAAAACTAACAAGGAGTTCTCTGTTTATAACTACGTATTTCCCGGAATCCGGATTTCCATCGATCGCAACATTAATCGCATTGCAAAATAGATATGAAAATAGCAACATTAAATTACCTGAAAGTCATCGTACTGACTTGCACAGGATTACTTTATTCATGTGAAGACAAAGCTCCTGTACCCGCCACTATCGAAGAGGCAGTCACCAACGCGGTTGATCCGTATATCGTGACCGGTGCCAATGTGGGCGTAATCGTGGGTGTGATCAAAAACGGCTCAAAAACGATACTCAGCTATGGAGAAAAAGAACTTGGAACCGGTGATAAAATTACATCAAAGTCTGTCCTGGAACTGGCCTCGATCACCAAAACTTTTACCGCGATCGCATTAGCAGATCTGCATTTCCGAAATAGCGTGAATCTGGACGACCCTATTGAAAAATACCTCCCGTCGCACGTCAAAGTTCCTTCTTACAACGGGACGAAGATCACGCTAAGGCACCTGGCCAACCACACTTCGGGATTTCCGCGGGCCCCGAAAAACATGGACGAAGACGCCTTCAATCCTTATGTGGGCTATTCCGAGGAAAAAATGTACGAGTTCATCAATGGTTATACATTAACCCGGGAGCCAGGTACTCAATTTGAATACTCGAATGTCGGATATGGGTTGCTTGGTCAGATCCTGAGTATCCATCACAAATCGGGCTACGAGAAGATGATCACCGAACGCGTGCTGACACCGCTCGGCATGAGGCATACCACAGTTTCGTTCACGAATGATCAGCTTCAAAATCTGGTACAGGGGCATCACGGCAACAAAAAGGTCGAATCCTGGTCCAAATACATGGAAAATATCCTGCAAGGCACCGGGTCGCTGATATCGAATATGGATGACATGCTTATTTACCTCGAGGCGAACATGCATCCGGAAAGCAACCCACTCAAAAATGCGATCACGCTGACGCATGAGCGTACATTCGGGCATTCGGGTGACTATCAGGATGGCATCGGTCTTGGATGGAGTCTTTTCACCACGGATAATCTGCATGTGGTCTGGAAAAACGGCGGAAACGGAGGCTACACTTCCTTCGTCGGGTTTGATAAGGCCTCCAAAACAGGTGTCGTCATCCTGGCAAACAGTTCACTGAACCCCGATCCTTTCCAGACACAAATGGGTTTTGAAATATTGAAAGCTATACAGAAGTTCGAATAAGTCACAGCAGAAAAATCCTTCAGAAGTTAAGCCGGTGCATCATTCTACCGGCTTAACTATTTTTTCAGCTAATAACTTTGAAATTCAAAGTACTTTTTAAAAATTGCCGCAGAATTGATTTTGCACCTACGGCATAGCTACCTCTTTCAGGACAAAAAGGCAGGCCACATCAGGATAATCACTTAACCTTTATAAACAGCGTCGCCATATGAATGTACTACACGGTCTTGGACGGTTCTACGATGAAGCCAGGGGAAATAAGTGGTTTCGTTACTTCACAACTTTTTGCCGTGTGGCTTTGGCATTAGGCTTCATTCCGTCGGGTGTCGTGAAAATAATGGGCGAACGATTCACCGCGCTTCCTGCGAATCATCCACTCGGCCATTATTTCGATGCGTTGCACCTCACAGGCTACTACTATACATTTATCGGGGTTGGACAGCTCATGACTGCATTGCTCCTGCTCATTCCGAGGACAGCACTCCTCGGCGCACTCACGGGTTTTCCCATTATACTGAATATCTGCGTGCTGGCTTACGCGGTGCGTTTCGAAGGTACCCGGATCACCACCCTTATGCTCCTGGCCAATTTATATCTGCTCTGCTGGGACTATGGCCGTTTGAAATACATTTTGCCATTGAAACGACACAATACGGGCAACGACTCCGCCGAACCGAAAACGCACAGCAACAGGTTTCCGGCGCTCTTTTTTGGATGTGTCCTTGCGATGGTCGCTTCCGTAATAGTGGTAAACCATTATTTATATGACATCCGGCCGGGGAATTCCCAGCTCGAATGCACCAATGGCTGTGCCGGTAACAGTAATCCGGAGGCATGCAATAGTTTCTGTGATTGCATTTACAACCAGGGCAAACCACTTCGCACTTGCCTGGAAGCGTACGAAAAAGCCAATGAGGCTCGTCGCCAGTGAGCATTCTGTTTAGTTTCCCATCTTACCTGCCGGCTGGCGCTTTCCTACGCGCCGGCACCTGCCCGATCGCACCTCGCATTTCACCTTCCTGCATGGCACTATAAGCCAGTACTTTAACTTTCCCGCCCAATTCCCAAGGTGTATTTTAATCCTAATTTAAGGTCATTTTAACTGCATTTAAATTTGCCGAGGCCTTTTTTGGACAATATTTTTTAAAAATATTAATAATTCCCCTCCCCTAACATTCATTTCAAATACCGCCTGCTTACGGCAAAGGGTGATTGCTGTGGCCATGGCCTGGCCATCGTGGTCCGCTCAACGTGAGCAGCCAACGTGGCCCGGCCAACGTGGTCCGGCTGTGGCCTGGTATACTTAAAATCGAAACTTAACTAAACCTGTTTGAATCATGCCCTATATCCGCTCCCCTGCTTTTCCGCGCACGAACTAGCTTCCATTTTTTGAAAACAATACGCTTAAAAAACACTAACTAATTTCTACATGAAACGTTATGTACAAAGGCCCGTCGTTCGGTCGGGAAGGATTACGAAAATAGTCCTGCTAAACCTGCTATTGCTGATTTCCCTGGTCTCCTATGCCAATACCGGCGGCCTTCCCCTCGCCGCCGACAAGAAAATTACGGGTAAAGTACTGGATCCCAAAGATTCATCTCCGCTTCCGGGTGTAAATGTACTGATCAAAGGGTCGGGCACCGGAACTTCGACGGACGCTTCCGGAAACTACGAAATTGCCGTCCCCAATGAGTCCAGCGTTCTGGTATTCAGCTTTGTAGGATTCCAAACGCAGGAAATCACGGTCGGTAACCGGTCTGTGATCGATGTGAACCTTGCTTCCGATACGAGAGCACTCACCGAAGTAGTCGTGATCGGCTACGGTACCGTCCGTAAATCGGACCTCACAGGCGCAGTGGCCACCATCAAAGGGGAGCAATTGATGGACAAACCGGTCCCCAACGTGTCCCAGGCCCTGCAAGGTAAAATTGCGGGTGTGGAAGTAAGCGTCAACAGCAATGCGCCCGGCGCGGCCGCCAAAGTACGCGTCCGGGGTACCGGCTCCATTAACTCCAGTCTCGACCCGCTTTACGTGGTCGACGGGGTCATCGGTGTTGACGGGAACGCGATCAATCCGAACGACATCGCTTCTCTGGAAGTATTGAAAGATGCCTCCTCCACGGCGATCTATGGCGCCAGGGGAGCGAACGGCGTCATCATGATCACCACCAAACGGGGTCGTGCAGGCGGGATGCGGGTCTCTTATGACGGCAATATCAACGTCAGCGACCTCTACCGGCATGTGAAAACACTGAATTCGGAGGAATTTGTGAATATCTATAACCAGGCGTACGCCAATGGTACGAAGTTCGACCCTGCCGGTGGGACCTGGACGCCGCCCGCCCTGCTCAACCACGCCAACTTCCCACTACTGTTTGATAACAACGACAAACCGTTGTACAATACAAACTGGGAAAAAGAGGTTTACAAACCTTCCGTTTCCAACAATCATCAGCTCAATTTCCAGGGCGGCAATGATAAGACCTTGTTCAGTTTGTCGCTGGGCTATCTGAACCAGAATGGCCTGATGGCGACTTCCGCTTTTAAGCGGTACAATGTCCGGTTTACAGTGGATACGGATATAAACAGGTGGTTGAAAGTAGGTGGAAGCCTGTCACTGATCAGCAGCAGACAACGGCTGGTCTCCGATGGAAACGGCAGCTTGAATGTGCCGCGCATGGTTTCGGAGGAAGTACCGATATTGCCTGTGAAATACCCCGATGGCACCTGGGCCGGCAACAACGATATCGCCGGGCTCGAAGGCGGGCCGAACCCGGTCAACATTGCTCATAACCGGTACACCATCAACAACACGCTCCAATCTCTGGGCAATACCTATTTGCTGTTTCACATTGCAAAAGACCTGGATTTCAAAACTGATTTCGGATTTAACCTGCAATCCCAGAAGAATAACTATTTCTCTTCCCAAAACCTGGCGCATATGTCTGCCGACCAGGGCGGGGTGGCGAACATCAGGGGCTACCTGAACAATTACTGGCAGTCGGAAAACTACCTGACCTACAACAAGACCATCAATACGCGCCACAAGTTTACAGCATTGCTGGGCGCTTCATGGCAACAGTACAACCAGGAAACCGATTTTGTAGAAACCCAAAACTTCATTGACGATATATTCCAGTGGCACACGCTGGGTTCCGGTTCTGTGAGGAGCTCTTCCACCTCTGCCGATTACAAATGGACCATGAATTCGTACTTCGCCCGGGCAACTTATACCCTGGACGAGAAATATCTGTTCACGGCGACCGGCCGGTACGACGGTTCCTCCAAGTTTGGAGCCAACAATAAGTATGCGTTTTTCCCCTCTGTCGGAGCAGCCTGGCGCGTGTCGGAAGAAGCTTTTCTGAAAGGGAATAAAACCATTACCAACTTGAAGGTCCGTACCAGCTATGGGCTTTCGGGTAACCAGGAGATCGGCCAGTACCAGTCCATCGCCCAGATCCAGCCCGGCACCACCAATGCAACCAGCACCATATTGAACGGCGCACTGCAATCCACGCTTTTGCCCAGCTACCTGGGTAACCCCAATCTGAAATGGGAAAAGTCTCTGCAGTTCGATGCCGGGGTCGAAATGGGACTGGGTGAGAAGATCGACCTGACAGTTGATTACTACAACCGCGTGACCAAGGACCTGCTGCTGCAAGCGCCAATCCCCTGGTCGGCGGGGGAAGTCGATGCGAATGTATACCAGAATATAGGCTCGGTCAGGAACTCGGGTGTGGAAGTGAGTTTGAATACCACCAACATCGAAACGCGTAATTTCACCTGGAGTACCAACTTCATTTTTGCCTCCAACGTAAACAAGATCCTGAAACTAAACCGCGGCAACGCCGATATTTTCCCCGGGCCCAACTTTTTGGGACAAACCAATATCCTGCGTGTCGGCGAACCGATCGGTTCCTTGTACGGCATGACCAGGCTCGGTACTTACAGTTCGGATGAGGCAGCACTCGCCGCTGAACATAACCTGAAACCGGGTGACAGAAAGTACATCTACAACGCCGACGGAAGCAATTATTACAGTATTATCGGTCGAACTACGCCCAAATGGACAGGAAGTTTCAACAGCACGATGAAATACAAAGGATGGGATCTTGCATTCAGCATCCGTTTCGTGGAAGGTTTGAATACCGCGGCGACCTTTAAGCATTCCGTGGAGGACAGGCAGACCATTGCGAACAGTCTCGCCACCGTTCTGGACGCGTGGACGCCTGATCACCAGAATACCATGATCTCACAAGTCCGCAACTACAAATTTGCGCAGGATTCACATTTTGATACCTGGTGGGTCGAAAACGGCTCGTTTATCCGCGGCCAGAATTTCATGCTCGGCTATTCCTTTGACCAGCCCGTATTGGAAAAACTGAAAATGGAACGGCTTAGGCTATACGCCAGTGTTCAGAACTTGTTCGTGATCACCAAGTATTCCGGATACGATCCCGAGGTAGACACTTTCAACTCGACCTATGGTTCCAACACCGGGTTCTCTCAAAACCTGGATTTCTTTTCCAATCCGCGCCCAAGGGTCTGGAACCTGGGATTGACACTTACTTTTTAAACCGCAACTACAAAAGATATGAAAGTGCTGAAAAATATATTATTGGCCGCATCTCTGCTGACCCTCGGCTCGTGTAGCGACTTTCTGGAAGAAACGCCAACGGGTTTTCTGACGCCCGGTTCGGAGGTGTCCAGTGGTAAAGTGGCCCGGGCCTATGCGAATTCTGCCTACGTCAATTTACAGGGGCTTCTGGCCGGCCAGCCGTCGTCCTATGGCGGAAATACCTACAATTTGCTTGAATTTATCACCGGCAAAGCAAACAGCGACCTCGGGCAGACCGGATTTATCAACTTCGAAAATCTCAGTTATACCAATACCTCGTTTTATTTTGATACCTGGTGGCAGCAAATGTACCTCGGTGTCGGGGCATGCAATCTTGCCTTGCAAAGCATACCCGGGATCAATGCCGCCGGACTCACGGACGAACAAAAAAACAACATGCTCGCCGAGGTCCACACATTACGTGCGCTCTACTATTTCTACCTGGTGCGGATGTACGGTGCGGTGCCGATCGTCACGGCTGTCCCGACCAGCCTGGATTTAAACCTCCCACGTACAGCCGCGAAGCAAATCTATGACAAAATCATCATCCCGGACCTGCTCGCGGCGGAAGCTTCCACATTGCCATGGTCGAATACCACGGGCATGGTTTCGATGTCCGCCGTAGAATCGCTGCTGGCGGATGTGTACCTGACCTACGCGGGTGCGGCGATCAACGGTGGCCAGCAATACTATGCCGAATCGGCCAAACGGTCCCTGAATGTGATCCAGAACGGCGGTTATTCGCTTTTCAAGAATTATACCGACATGATCAACCCGGCGAACAAGAACCTGGGCGAATTCATTTTCCAGGTGCAATACGCCGCCAGCGTGCCTTTGACCAACCCACTTACCCCGCTTACCATTCCCAACTATTCGGGAATTTCAAAATATGCGGATGAATACGGATCGGTTTACCCAACCCCCGAGTTTATCAAATCGTTTCCGGCGGGCGATAAGCGGGTGGAGGAAAAGCAGTTTTTTTACACTACGGCGCCGAGCATTAAAACCGGCCAGCCCGTGAAGTTCAAAAACACATACATCTATAAATGGTTTGATGCCAATGCGGTGACCAATTCTATTAAATCCGACCTCAATTTCACATTGTACCGGCTCGCTGATGTTTACCTGATGTATGCCGAAGCATCCAACCGCGCCGAAGGTTCCCCCAACAGCAAGGCCATTCAATATGTGAATGCGATCCGTGCACGTGCTAATCTGGCCCCTGTCGCCGGATTAAACCAGGCTGCATTCGAGCATGAGGTCTGGTTGCAACGTTATTTCGAGCTTTGCTTTGAAAACAAAATGTGGTTTGATATGGTCAGGACCCGGAAAGTACACAACGATGTGACCGGTAACTGGGACGATTTTGTAGGTCATAAAACCGTTTTCGGGGCAACTTTCGCGGAAAAGCAGCTATTGTTCCCTGTTCCGAGGCAAGAGTCGGATGTGAACCCGAACTTGTTACCGAATAATCCGGGGTTCTAACCTGCATTCGGTCATCAACTGCATTGAAAAGGCAGCCGGAGTTCAGCTGCCTTTTCAATTTTATGATCCAGTCCGTCCTCGCCTTCTCCGCGCTTTTTGTCGTTCTCTTAAATCCTTTATTTTGATTCGTCACCCATTTCCAATAATACGCATAAAATGAGGGAGGGATATTTGAGAACTTAGTCAAAAGAATGATCTTTAAGCCGCCATGTACCTCAAAATAATATCAACACAAAGATCCCGTTAGAACCACAAAAATAGCTTATACCTTGAATCTGGAAAACATTTCATTTAGGGCAATGACCTTAACCGATGCGGATAATATTTTAGATATCATCAACTATTATGTTGCAAATTCAACTGCCTACTTTTCTCAAACGCTTTTAGAAAAAAGCAGCATCTCAGATATGTTAAATGACAAGAGTATACTTCCGAGGTACGTAGTCCTTAGTGGCAAGGAGCTAGTTGGATTTGGGTATGCCTATAATTTCAGACCCGAAAGCACCTTTTCGCAAACAGTTAAACTGACATATTGGTTAAAAGATGGTTTTACCAGAAAAGGAATAGGAAGCAAACTTTACAATATTCTGGAAAGTGAGCTCAGGGATTTAAAAATATCGAATATTTTGGTCAATATTTCATCTGAAAATACAGCCAGTTTAAACTTTCATAGGGCATTGGGCTACAAAGAATGTGGAAATTTCGAGAAAATCGGCTACAAAAACGGCAGGTATTTTGACCTGGTTTGGCTGCAAAAATTTCTAACGTAATTTCCATCTAACGATATTGAGTAAGCAAAAGGCGCATTTAATATGTGCATTCGCGAAGTTGTATATCGCGTTTAAGGCAAAGCCCACAAACGGGCTGGCTATTAATTATCCAATCTTTTACAATCGGATCTTTGATCTTGTTTGCTAAGCCTTCTTCCACTGTTCAAAAAATCATCCAGTTCAATCGCCTCGCCCTTTCACTTCCAAACCAGCGTTGCCACCGCATTTGGATCAATCGTGTAACTAAACTGATCCTCACCAACTGTCACGGTGAATTTCTTGTTATCAGCACCTTGATTCAACACCACCAGTACTTTTGAACCATCGCCATTAATAAATGCCACATGTTCCAGCTGACTGGAAGCGCTGAATTTATCAGATTGCACCCGGAAAGCTCCCGGACGCACAAATTTCGACATATGCGCAATGGTGTAATACTCCACATTCTTTGCAATGCTGCCGTCGGAGGCAATAGTCACCACGCCCCGGCAATTGTCACAACCCTTGCTTTTCGGGCCGTCGTTTTCGTCCAGCGCGATGTTCCATAACAGCGCATTTTTCGACCAGTTGTTCGCCGTTCCGATGAAGATATTGGACATATTCCATTTCAGGTTGTCCGAGAAATTGATCGCCCAGCGTCCTCCGGATATTTCTGTAAAATAAAGACCCTTTTCCGGAAATTTCTGATGCACTTCACTCATTGCCGAAACATTTCCACCGTAAGCGTGAAAGGCCGAACCGGCCACGTACTGACTGGCTTTCGGGTCGTTCAAAATCGAGACCGGGTATCCGGGTCGGTCCCAGTTGTGATCGTAGAGGAGGATCTCCGTTTTGGTCCCGTTCACCTGAAAAAGCGGGCCGAGGTGATTTTTGATAAAATTCCCCTGCGCTGCCGAATCCATACCCATGGACGGGTAAGCTGCTTCATGTAACGGCTCATTTTGTACGGAAATCGCATCGATCGCAATGCCCTCCCTCTTGTAGGCATCGAGATATTTCACAAAATAGTTCGCGTAAACACCATACCATTCCGGTTTGAGACTACCGCCTGCCAGCTTTCCGCTCGTCTTCATCCAGGCCGGTGCCGACCACGGCGTAGCCATAATCCTGATCGCCGGCTGCAAGCCGACAACCGATTTCAAAACCGGTATCAGGTCTGCCTGATCTTTTGAAACAGAAAACTTGCTTAAAGTCGGGTCTGTTTGTCCGGCAGGTAAGTCATTGTAAGTGAAATCCTCCAAAGAAAAATCCGAGGCTCCCATGGTAATGCGTAAATAGCTCATTCCAATCCCGTTTTGCGGGTCAAAAAGATCTTTAAGCAACTCAGCACGCTGGGAAGCATTCAGCTTTTTGTTGATGAGGTATGCCGACGAGCCCGTCATAGCCGCGCCGTAGCCTTCTATTTCTTGCAGTTTTGTTGAAAAATCGATATTGATCAGGTTCGCGGCCGGCGTCACCGAGCCGGTTTTCACAATGGAAAGCGCGCTTTCACCTTTGAGCAGCTTGCTCTGCTGGCCGTTCGTAACCCAAACCGCAACCTTGTTTGTGGCGGTGGTGTCGGTGGGCAGCGGGTTATCGGTATCCGACGATTTTCCGGAACAGCTGCTTAGCGCGACCGTCAAACAGGCGACAGTCGCTATCAGAAATTTTTTCATGGATTTGATTTAAAATGAAAGTCATGCCGAAAACGGGCGTCTCAATACACCGCCCCCCTTCCGGCATGACCTGGTTCGCTCCCTCAATAACCTTTGTTCTGTATCAGATTGGCGTTTTTATCGATCTCTCCCTGTGGTATCGGCCATAGTAATTTGGTTTCAGTGAGATTATACTTCAAGCTGTTACCCGAACCATCCTTCACCGCTTCCATTACCGGGATTACCCTACCGGTCCGAGACAGATCATACCAGCGCTGGCCTTCAAATGCAAGCTCCAGCCGGCGTTCTTTTTCAATCGCCAATCGCATCGCAGCCTGGTCAGCGGCAGTAGTCGCAGCGAGTTTTGCGCGCGTCCTGATCTGATTCACCAATGTGCGCGCACCGCCCAGATCGCCGGTTTCGTTCAAAGCTTCGGCTTTCAAAAGCAACACATCCGCCAGACGATACATCACAATGTTCTGGGATGCGTCGGTGTTGCGCATTTTATAGGCGAATGGAAATTGCGTCAACGCCCAGTATTTATCCGACCATTTGCCGGTTACATTGGCTGTAAAAATAGTCGATGCTTTGCGCACCACGTCTTTTTCATCATCGTATGCCTTCAAAAGATCATTGGAAGGCGTATTGAACTTCTTCCAGTCGGTACCGTAAAACATCGAAGAACCCCAGTTTCCGCCCGTCGACCAGTCTTCAAAATTCAGTTCAAAAATAGCCTCGGCACTGTTTTCATGCTTACCATCCCACAGATCCTCGAAGCTGGGCAGCAATGTATAACCGAGCGCGATCACCTTATCCGCATTCGTTTTCACCTTTTCCCAATCCTTTTTGGTGGCGTAGACTTTTGCCAGTAATGTATGCACAGCTCCGGGCGTCACGGTCATCTTGTCCGGTCCCGACTTCGGAACAACCG
Organism: Dyadobacter ginsengisoli DSM 21015; assembly: GCF_059568735.1. Lineage (NCBI taxonomy): Bacteria > Pseudomonadati > Bacteroidota > Cytophagia > Cytophagales > Spirosomataceae > Dyadobacter > Dyadobacter ginsengisoli. The sequence goes on along the minus strand of NZ_JCANTY010000001.1, from coordinate 280,537 downwards.
GCACAGCTTCGTCCAGATCTTTGATAATCTGCGCATAAACCTCCTCGGCCGAACTTCTCGCCGGATAAAGCTTGCCATAAATTTCCTCAACATTGGAAGAAGTAATGGTCGGCAATTCATCCACCACCAGGGGAACGTCTCCGTAAATCCGGACCAGGTCAAAGTAGGCCCGCGCCCTCATGAACTTCGCCTCACCGACGATCTGCGCCTTACGGGTGTCCGATAACCCGCCACCCGTAACTTTGGGTACATTAGCGATAATCGAATTGGCACTCGCGACATGGTTGTACAGATACTGCCAGTCCCTTGCAGCAACGGCATTCGTCGAAAGGATCCGAAACTCGTCCACTTCAAACCACGCGGCATTATCCGCACCGGCATAGGAATTGTCGGATTGCCCGTCGCCCAGAATGAAGTAATCCATTACGTAATACTCCGCCGAGCCGCTTTTAAAAATGGAATAGCAGCCAGCCAGCGCTGCCTCGGCACTCGCGGCGTCCTTAATGGAAGAACCCGCCGTTCCGGTACCGCTTCCTCCCACCACAGTTTGAGAAATTGGTTGTAAATCGAGTTGATCCTGGCAAGCCGGCAGCAGCATCGACGAGCCCAGTAAAAGCGCTATATAATTGATCTTTTTCATAAAATTCCTGAATTAAAACTGAACATTGAGACCTGCTACAAATGCACGGGAAACCGGGTAGGTTCCGTAATCGATTCCCAGGGTCGCACCGCTGGACGTAAATGCATTCACCTCAGGGTCAAACCCTTTGTATTTGGTAAGGGTAAACAGGTTTTGGGCCGTCAGGTAAATAGTAGCTCTGCTCAGCTTGATTTTGTTAGCAAATTCCTTGTTCAGCGCATAGGATATGGTAGCGCTTTTCATCCGCAGGAAGGAAGCATTTTCGACAAAGCGGGACGAGATCAGGGAGTTGTTGACGTTTCCATCGGTTGCTCTCGGAATATCCGTTACATCACCGGCCTTTTGCCAGCGTCTCAACACTTCCGTCGACTGGTTCTTGCTGTCATACATTCCCTCCGTTTCCAGTCTGGAAGCATTGAATGCCTTGTTTCCCTGCGAACCCTGGAATAGGAACGACAAACTGAAACTCTTATAAGTCAGGTTATTATTCATCCCGTACGTAAACTTCGGCTGTGCAGAGCCCAGCACGGTGCGGTCGGAAGGCGAGAAAGTGCCGTCTCCGTTCACGTCTTTGTAGATCATATCACCGGTTTCGGGATTTACACCTTCCGCGATGTATCCATAGAATGTACCCAGCGAAGCGCCTTCCTGCAAAATGATGATCTGGTCGCTCCGGCCTTCGACATCCGCGTAGCGATAAATCTTGCTCAGCTGTAGTTCCGTGATCTTGTTCCGGTTAAAAGCGATGTTGAAATCGGTGGTCCATTGAAAATCGGATTTGTCGAAATTAACGGTCGACAACACAAATTCCAGACCTTTGTTTTCCAGCTTACCGGAGTTTCTTGGCATATAGGTGTAGCCGCTCGTGTTCGGCAACGGCACATTCAGCAGCAGGTCGTTTGTCTTTTTCAGGTAGGCATCCGCCGTAAAAGTCACACGGCCTTGCAGTATGCTCAGGTCGATACCGATATTGGTCTGCGTGGTCGTTTCCCATTTCAGGTCAGGATTAGGCGCGTAGGTAGGCGGCGTAACGGCGGGTCCCGAAGGCGGAACTGTTGGCGTGCGGCGCGTGTAGCTGTTCAGACCATAGGAAGCATAGTTCGCCAAACCTTCCTGATTACCGTTCTGGCCCCATCCTCCGCGCAATTTCAGGTCACTGATAAACTTCAGGTCTTCCATAAACGGCTCGGCAGAAATACGCCATCCGGCAGACACTGAAGGGAAAAAGCCCCATTGATTGCCTTTTGCCAGCTTGGACGAACCGTCCGCCCTGAAATTGGCGGTGATCAGATACTTGCTGTCAAAGTTGTACATCACGCGTCCCAGGTAAGAATTCAGGAACCATTCCGACTGTTCGGTGTACGCATCGGTAATTTCGTTGGCTGCATTGATCGTTTTCACGATGCCGTCGGAAGGAAAGTCGCGGCCCGCCATGTACGAATTATTCCAGTTATTTTTCTGAACAGTGGTACCGGCCAGTACCGAAAAATCATGCTTCTCCCATTTCTTTTCATAGTTGAGGGTATTCTCCCAAAGGTAGGTAAACGAGTTGCTTCGGGTCGCGTTTCCGAGTCCGTGGGTGCTTCCCTCACTTCCCCACCCTTCCGTGGTCCGGTATGGATCCAGGTAATAATCGTTGGAATGGTTCATGTAGTCGATCCCGAAATTGGAACGCGCCACCAGTCCTTTCGCCAACGTCAGGTCTCCGGCCACGTTGCCAAAAACCCGGTTGTCCTTCGCTGCCTGCGTAGGCCCGTACATTGCGGCCAATGGATTGTCCCAGCCGGCTTTGAGTGGATTGGTAGTGAAAATGGTACCTCTTACCGAGTCCTGAGCATAAACACCCATGATAGGCGGAGCACCTAACGCGCCCAGAACAACCGCATTGCGGCCTGCATTATTATTGTCCTTCACATCCCTGATCCGCGCATTTGCATAGCTGATATTGGTCGTCAGTTTGAACCAGCTTTTGATCTGATTGTCGAGGTTCATACGGAAAGAATACCGCTTGTAGCTCGCTGGCTTGATAATCCCGTCATCTTTCGAGATGGCGCCGGACACAAAATATTTGTTCTTATCGGTACCCCCGGAAAAAGAAAGCTGGTAATTCTGGTTATGTCCCGTTGTGAAAACTTCCTTGTTCCAGTCGGTAGTCTGGCTGCCCACCGTCACATTATTGCCCATTTCATTCATCAGGTCGGCATATTGTTGGGGATTAAGCACATTAATCTTCTTGGCTATGTTTGAAAATCCGTAATAGGCCCCGAAGCTTACCTGAGACTGATTCGCTTTCCCTCTTTTGGTAGTCACGATCACAACCCCATTGGAAGCTCTCGCCCCATAAATGGCGGCCGAGGACGCATCCTTCAATACCTGGATACTCTCTATATCATTCACATTCAGGTCGCGTGTATCCATCGTGGGAACACCGTCGATCACGTACAGCGGCTCATTACCCGCCTGCACCGAAGTGGCCCCGCGCACCCGGATGGACAACGCGCTTCCAGGCTTACCCGACGGCTGCGTTACCTGCACGCCCGCTGCTTTTCCCTGCAATGCTTGGGCTGCCTGCAAAATGGGCCGCTCTTCGATGTCCTTTGTATCCACCGAAGCGATGGACGTCGTGACATCTCCACGCTTTTGTGTGCCGTAACCGATTACGACGACTTCATCCAGATTCCTCAGATCTGCGGTAAGCGTTACATCGATCTGTGTTTGATTTCCGACCGTAATTTCCTGGGTTCCGTAACCGATAAATGAAACGACCAGCACAGCCTGCCCGTTAGGCACACCGATCGAATAGTTTCCGTCTACATCTGTTACAGTCCCTGATTGCGTCCCCTTCACCAGAACACTTGCACCGGGCAGTGTCTGCTGTTGCTGATCCCTGATCACACCTTTCACGACAATATCCTGCCCGTACGCCAGGCCGGCCACCGCGAAAATCATGGCAATGAACATCGTAACTCTCTTTCCCATAATTTGTTAATGAGTTATTGGTAATTTATTTAATAATTTCTAGGACAATTCCATGCAGCAAATTTAGGTATACTTTGATAAATTCAATACACCAATATTTATATAAAATGCTGTAAAATAGCAACTTACGAACATAATGATACGGTTCAGCCCCGTTATGGAAGCAGGGCGATTTAACTGATTTACAAGCAATGAGAAGTGCTTTTTGAAGAAGGGGGGCAACAAAACTGATACGCCTGCAAACCGGCCGTTTTTTGTACAAAAAATTTGCCAGAGGTTGTTATCGACCCGCGAATTGGAACAGGTAAGGAAAGAAAATTGCCGGATGCTGCGAGTCAGGCCGGTTCCAGGGAGTGGTCCAAAACCAGTAAACTCCACCCTTCGCCCGACTTGGATGCAGCGATTTCTTTGCGCCGGTCGTGCATTACCTTTTTGATCCTGCTCGCGTAAGCCCAGCAGGTACTTTGCCGGATGGAAAGGATTTCGGAGAGCTTATGGGAAGAAATTTTGCCTTTGGTGGTATAAATCAAAAAGACCATATAAAATGCCTTGTTGATGGGAATGCGGGTGTTCTGAAAAACGGTATGAGCTATGACGGACTCGTCGTAGTCACATTTGGCACATCTCCGGCTGTACGGGTTATGTCCGTGAAAATAATGATCGTGCCCGCATTTCCGGCATTCATAGTGGTCCTTTTCAGTGGCATTGCCCCATTTCATTCCAGCCAGAAACCGGAAACAGCTGTCGTTGTCGGGATAAATCCTGCTGAATTCTTCAAAATTCACTTCGGTGGACATCACCCTTGCCTGCGTTACCTTCGCCACACTGGTATGCAGTACTTCGTTATCTTTTTCCAGCAGCAGGTTCATTTGCAGGATTTCTTCCTTTTGTTGCTGCAAAAGTGCATTCACCTCCGTCAGTTCCTGGTTTTGCGCTTCGATAATGGCCGATTTTTCGAGTACTTCCTTTGTACGTTCTTCCACCTGCGATTCAAGCCGGACCGTCAGCGAATCTTTCAGTTTCTCATTCAGCTTCATCTGATGGATGATTTGCCTCTGTGCCTTATCCTTCTTCTTTTTCAGTACCCGCACTTTATCGCCGATCGCAAAAGACAGGAAGATCATCTCGATCACGAAACAAATGCTCAGACTATAATAAGTAACGACACCGAAGTTGAGCCCTTCGACGTGCAGCATCAGTAATAACTTATGTATGAAACCAATAGAAAGAAATGTATAGCCCAAAACAAAAAAACGGGCCGGGTAATATCCCTGCCTGTAAATGTAAATCCCGGTATAAAAGGCCACTGCGAGCGGAACCAGTTCTATGAATTTATAGCTGAACCAGTTGGTATCAACGATAAAACAGATAGCAAAGAAGAGTGTCCGCAATGCCATCACTAAAATGATAAAGCGATCCAGTCTTGGCGCTTTTTTATGCGTATAAAGCAATGTCCGGGTAAACTGTAGCGCGAAAATACTGATCCCGTACAAGGCAATGCCGTAAGCGTACTGGTTCCAGCCCGGTGCATCGGGCCAGAGATACTGATAGGCGATGCCGTCAATGCACATCTCAAAAAGACCAACGCAAAGGTTATAAAGGACGTAATACAGGTATTGCACCTGCCTCACCGCCAGGTACATCATCAGGTTATAGAAGCTGAAAACCAGCACCATACCATAGAATATCCCGAAAATAAAATACTCGTCGAGCGCGTATTGAATAAAGCGGTTTACGGACCTCAAAACGATAATGGCATCTGCTGTCTGGTGTGATTTTACCCTGAAATAGTAAGTACCGTCAAATGCTGCGGTGTTGGGAATGTTGAGTTCGAAGTTTTTATGTGCATACTCCCTGTTTTTGAAAGGTAGCTGGTCGCCCATTCGCCGCACGCTGTATTTCCCGTTTTCATCCGGCAAAAATGCGGTAATGTCATCGATCGTCTGATCGAAAAATTCCAGTATCCAGTTTTTGTTGCTTTCTGGATTATGCCGGATCCTGATCCTGAACCAATAAGTTGATTTCAGATTATAATTCTGCGGCGTATTCGTCTTACCGGTTACAAAACGCCCGTTCAGTGCGGGGGACAAAACCTGCTCCAATGTGTAGATACCTTCCGTGTCTTCGAGGTATTGAATTTCCCGTCCGGCAAAAATGTGCTGATCTGCCGTATCCGCTATTTTAACACTGGATTGCGAAAATACCTGCCCCCAGGTGCACAGGACAAGCAACAAGCTCATCACCAGCAGATTGAAGCTTTTACAGGGGGCGCAAATGAATAATTTGAGGGTCATGGTATCGCTAGTTATCTTGCCCGGCATCACTAAAAGCAGGAAGGATCATCTTCTCGACCTTGTCCCAGGTGATGCTATGGCTGCCGTTAAAATCCGACGGGTTATGATGCAGGGTGAGCACCAGCAGATTCAGGTCAGGCACTATGTACAACATCTGCCCTCCGTAGCCGGAGGCAAATACTACCGGAAATGTCTTTTCTCCAACCCGGAATGCTCCGCGCCACCACTGATACCCATAGCCCGAATCACGGCCAAAGGCATTGACGGGGAGATTGAATGCCGTGCTTTCCTTTATCCATGATGAAGAAACGACCTGTTTCCCTCGCCATTTCCCCTCATCCAGCACCAGTTGGCCCATTTTCAAGACATCACGCGGTTTCAGGAATAGCCCGCCTCCGGTATGCACCTGCCCATTTCCGGATGACCAGGAATACTTTCCGATTCCAAGGTCTTTAAACAGCGTCTGCTGCGCGTATTGGTCAGCCGGCTTGCCCGTAGCTTTCAGTAAAACTCCGCCGAGCAGTACCGAGAGCCCGCTGTTGTACTCGAATTTTTCGCCTGGCCTGTCTGTTGAATCCGGACTTTTGGACAACACATATTCATACATGTCCTTGCTCTGGTTCATTCTGACGGCATCGTTTCGCGGATCAGTATAAGGGATGTCTTCCGCCCAATCCAACCCGGCAGACATGGTTAGGGCATGGCGCAAGGTAGGTGAAGCATTCGTTGTTTTTGCGGAATATGCCGGAAAAAAGCTCCACAGAGGAGCATCCAGGTTTTTGATCAACCCCTGATCGGAGGCAATACCTGTTAGGAGTGACGTAACACTTTTTGTGGCCGACTGAATGCTGTGAATCCTGTCCTGGCCACCCAGATAAAAGTATTCTTCAAGTACCAGCCGGCCGTTTCGTGCGACAAGCAAAGCGTCCAGTCCATGGTATTTGCCTTGGAGGATTTGCCGGAACAATTCCTGTATGGGTTTCGACCCGAGACTACTCTTGCTCATCGTTCCGACTTCCCAGCCATCATCCAGTGAATGAGGGCGCCGGTATTCCCAGGCCTTCAGCGGCTGCATATTGGAATCGGTTCGTGCCGGTCGTTGCGATGACCATCGTTCTGCTTTCTCAAAACGGAGTGTATCCGCTTTCTGACCAGGGACCATTAATATCCCGTTGATCGCCGTTTTGTCCTCTGATATCCGGCCATCAAATGTAGCACCGGCTCCAAGGTCCAGTTTGATCGCCTGGTTGTTAACTTCGACACCGGGAAGATCCGCCGCGATCATTACCTCGGCAAGCTCAAACCGTCCGCTCCACTTCCTGTTGAACAAATCCTGGCGCAGTTCAAAATCAAAAGCGCTTTTAAGATTGGGAATGGCTTCAAATTCTGTGTGCCAGATCCCGACCAATTGCCGGTCGCCAGGTGAGCAGGCGATAGCAATTAACAGCCACATCAGGGCCGTAAAGTATTTTTTTGCCAGATTATCGGGTAAGCCCATTTAAATCCCGAATTGTTTCATTCTTGTAAATTAATACAATTCAATGAAAAAATCCGTCGCGCGGTTCCCTGTGGCAGGGTCTCTGACGCAGGCGACACCTACATTTATTGGCAGATCTTTCCGTTCTCGATGGTTTGCGCTTTTTCCAATGTTTCTATTGTTCCAATGTCTATCCAATAGCTGCTGCCCAGCGGCACGGCAATTGTCTTGCATTGTGCGCTCAGCGCGGACTGAATGAGCTGCCAGCCTTCCATAGGCTGGTTTTCAGGTAGCAGTTTGAATACTTTTTTGTTGAAAATGTAAATCCCCGTATTGATTCGCAATTCATACGAAGGCTTTTCATAAAATCGCTGTACCTGGCCGTCCGGAGTGATATCCAGGACGCCATATGGAATTTCTATGTTGTTATGGGCTGTCAAAATCGCCAGATCGGCCGATTGGGAAAAAAATGACGAGACGAGCGAGTTGACGTCGAAATCGGAAAAAATATCGCCATTGATGACCAGAAATGAGTCATATGGCCAGTCTTTTTTAAGCGTAATGGCTCCAATACTGCCCATAGGCTCCCTTTCGCAGACGTAACGGATAGAGAGGCCTATGTCGTTCCCGCTGTCAAGGTACTCCATGACCTGCTCCGCCAGGTGCCCCACCGACACATACAGCTCCGTGACCCCGAGCCGGCTGAGGTGTTCCGTTATGTGGCGGATGATTGGCTTCCCAGCCACCTCTACCAGCGATTTGTGTTTACTTTTTGTAAAGTGCTGCAGGCGTGTACCCTTCCCTCCGGCCATGATTACAACGTTGACAGGCCATACGTTTTGGCTGATTATATCATTATCCATACCTATTGAGTCGTTTAACGAGTTCTATTGAGTTAAAAAGAGCGCAATCGTTTTACAAACCCGCTCCAACTGGCGGGGTGTTACAGAGGTGGAACATGGGAGCATAATACCAGCTTCCGATACTTTCACGGAGTGGTTGTTTTCAGTAATAAAAATGTCGTTTTGATACGCAGGCAGTTCATGAACAGGTCTCCACAAAGGCCTGCTCTCGATTTTCCTTTCCGCCAAAAATGCAACCAGCTCTCTGCTCCCTCGAATGAGCAGCGCAGGGTGCCAGCAGTTCGAAGTCGTGTGATCCGTGATCTTTTGAAACCTGATCCCCGTATCGGGCAGATTGGTCCGGTAATATTCGGCAATATCTTTTTTTACACGGATGAACTCATCCAGTAGTTCCATTTGCGCCGCACCGATAGCAGCCAGCGGATTGACTAACCTGAAATTGTAGCCGACTAGATCATGGAAATATTCTACCGGATGGCTTTTGGCCTGGGTTATCAAATGCCTGGCTTTCCTGGCGACAGCTTCATCGTTGGTCAATATTGCGCCACCTCCGCCAGTTGTAATGATCTTGTTGCTATTGAAGCTCAATGTCCCCGTAAAACCAAACGTGCCCGAATGCCTGCCCGACTGGAAGGAGCCTAGTGAACATGCAGCGTCTTCAATGATTTTAAGCTGATAGTCTGCTCCGATCTGCAAAAGCTCCCGCATGTCACACATATTCCCAAGCAGGTGAACGGTGACCAGCGCTCTGATCTGCCGGTTATTTTCTTTCAGATAACAACACCCGTTTGAAATATAGCAACTGTCTTCGAGGAACCTTTTCAGCAAATTCAGGTCCATTACCCAGGTGCCGGGATCGATGTCCATCAGAATCGGTTCTGCACCGGTGTGTTTAACGGCGTTGGCTGTCGCTACAAATGTGAGGTCGGGAACGATCACCAGATCGCCCGGCCGGACATCCGCGAGCAGCAGTGATATTTGTAATGCCGTCGTTCCGCTGCTTATGCCCACTGCATAAGTTGCACCCGTGAACTGTGCCAGCTCTTTTTCAAAGCGGTTCAGGTACTTACCGCCCGATAGCCAGTTGCTCTCGATCGCATCGGCAACGTACTGTTTTTCATTGCCAGGTAAATTGGGCTCGCAAAGCGGTATAGGGCCATCAGCATCTATGTCAGATATTCCCATATTTTTTACCGAAAGGTTTACGGATGACTTTACCTTGTACCAAAGATGCGATTTCCCGAATGCCCATAGGCACCGTTTTGGTGATCTTGAATCCCAATACGTCCCGTATTTTGTCACAATTCACTTTGTAATCACGCGGATCATTGACGACCGGCTGATAAGTCACCTGCAAGGAGGGGATCACTTGTTTGATTTCCTCCATCAACATTTTTTTTGTGTAATTCTGACTGGTATCACCCACATTGAATGCCTGATTAGCCGTCTTTTCCGGATCTGAGATCAGCGCTATTTTGACCGAATTGGCCAGATCGCTTACATGGCAATAGGGCCGCCAGAAATTTTCACCATAGATCAGGAGTGGTTTCCTGAGTGCTGCGTCGCGGGTAAATTCATTCACCGTCAGGTCAAAACGAAGCCTGGGTGAAACGCCGTAAACCGTCGAAAAACGGAGTATCACCCGCGTAATGTCCGGATCGTCGAACGCGAGGAGGTATTGCTCGAAATTCACCTTCGTTTCAGCGTAGAGCGAGATGGGATTTAATATTCCGTTCTCGTTCAGCAACATACCGGGATCGGCCATTTTTCCATAGTTGCTGCACGTGGAAGCAAATACAAATTTCTCGATTCCGGCGGCCCTGCAAAGCTGGTACAATTGCACAGAGGCCTCCCAGTTTACTTTTAATGCCTTTTGTGGGTATTTACGGCATGGCGGCTCACCTACTACGGCAGCGAGGTGGCAAACGTAGTTAATTCCGGCGAGGGCTTCTTTAACGTCCTTTTTGCGAAGCAAATCGCCTTTAATAAATTTAAAACGGGGGTGTCCCCAAAAACCAAGTAAAGGGTCGCCGCCGAAAGAAAGGTTATCAAATGCGGTAACATGGAACCCTTCCTGCAAAAGGTTTTTGACCAGCTCGGAGCCAATATACCCGGCGCCGCCGGTTACCAGGACTTTTTTTTCGTAGTAATTATTCATGAACATACACTTTTAAGAGGGAATCGATAAGTTTATCTTCAATGATCTCCGGCGACCATTCATTAATTATTTTTCTTCCATTGGCACCCCATTCGGCAAATTTCCCGGTGTTCTCCATCAGGTTTTTCAGCTTTTGAGTGAGATCGGCCTCATCAAACGGATTGAATTGAAAGCCGTTGTATCCGTCAACCACGAGGTCGGGAGCGCTGCCGCAGCGCTCCGAGACAAGAACCGGCATTGCGTAGACCATCGCTTCATTCGTTACAAATCCAAATGGCTCAAAAGTACTGGCAAGAACTGCGACGTCGGCCAACGTATACCTGATCGGGACCTCATACCATTCACAAGGCTCCAGAAAAGTGATTGCCCCTGCAGGATACTCGTTCGCAATAGCCTGCAACTTCTCCTTCTCTTCACCCTCTCCGCTGAGTATCAGGCCCCATTCATTTCCCTCGACCGACTGTTTTCTTGCATGATGGAACGCCCTGATCAGCCTTTCCAGATTTTTCCTTTCCACAAAGCGCCCGGCGTACAGAAAGTTATACCTGGGCAATCCCAGTTCGGTCTTCCGCCGTTCACGTAGCGGAAACTCCGTGGCGTAGATAGCAGAGAGCGCATCGTTGTCTACACCCACATTTTTGGTGGTGAGGATTTTGGAAGGCGTTACTTTCAGTTTCATCGCATACTCGGCTGCCTTGCTGCCAAGGCAGGCCAGGCCATCGCATTGCCGGAGAAAGAAGATCTTCATATACTCCTTCCACCAAATCCTGCTACGGCTGATTTCATTGCTTTCAAAGTCAAGTACGATCCGAATGCCTTTGAGCTTACAGTATGCAAGCACTACCCAGTAAGATGGATCGTAATAGCCGTTCAGGTAAAGGATATCAGGCTGGTACCGGATGATTTGTGATAAAAGGCCGCTAATTTTTTCGTGGGTCCGGATATCTTCTATCGCCTTGGCCGGAAAAAGCACCTTATGCGGATAGGTATGGACGGTCAGGTCGGCCTTCAGCGCCAGCCGGCTACGCTCGCTATACGCAAGTTGCAGGACGTAGAATTCTATCTGTTGCTTTTGCAGTTTTTGGTGTAGACCCACAAAAATCCTTGCCTTGTAATGGGACCAGAGAATGTTGTGGATGGCAAGGATCTTCATGAGTTATCGGTAGCCCGGTGTGTTATTGGCCCGGCCCAATAACATGTTGACGCTGCTTAAAATAGAAATTTTATTTAATAAATTTAAATATCCTTATTAAGCGGAACGGTTACTTTCAATTGTAGGGCTGCCATATATTTGAAGACCCTTTCTCGGATAAATTTTAATGGCTTTGGCCACCTGCGGTAATTTTCCGGCAGGTTAAAATCCCTTATATTTTTCGTTTTAGCATGGACACCACACGTCAACAAAAACGCTGCCGGCCGCGACGGATTTATTTTCAGTTACGAAGCGGGGTATAGGATTGCAGGAGCATATTCGTTTTCGTCAGTGACCTGATCAGCTTCATGAAAATGCAAGCAGGCCGGATTTTTGCTGACGGGTTTCCGGAAGACAAAAATCGCATCGACAATGACTGAACGGGGATCACTATACATGGGAACGAGCGGTTTGGTTTTGCCTTACAGGAACAGGCAGGCCTATCCATCGGAACTGGAAGGTAAAAGCCGGATCGCAGTTTACGGGACTCTTTTCAATTCAATTGAAATCAACTCTATTTTTTATAAACTACCCAGGCCAGCTACCGTCAGCCAATGGGCTGGGTCTGTGGGCAGCGATTTCCGGTTCACTTTCAAGCTCTGGAAACAAATCACCCATAGCCAGGCGCTCCGCTTCGACGAGGCCGACATCCAAAAATACTTTGAGGTAATTGCAGGCGCCGGACAAAAAGTGGGATGTATCCTGGTTCAATTTCCCGCCTTCGTAAAACCGCTGTTGTCTGAAAAGGTCGAATTATTGTTGTCAGCCTTGCAAGCGGCAAATAAGGACAACTGGCCTGTCGCTGTTGAATTCCCAACCTCCTCCTGGTACACGCGGCAAACTTATGCACTGCTCAATGCTTATCATGCGGCGATGGTTTATCACGATAAATCAGGCAGCGAATCTCCCCAGCCCGATCTGGACGCCGAACATATCTATCTGCGTTTCCATGGCCCAGAGGGAAATTACAAAGGCAGCTATGACCTGGGCTTGTTATATGAATACGCAGGTTACATTTCGGGGTGGCTGGATTCGGGGAAGGCGGTTTATGTTTATTTCAATAACACTATGGGCGCAGCACTCGATAACCTGCGCACACTTGAAAAGTTTGTTGATGACATCTGAGCAATGAAGGATAAGCTGGCACTCATCAGGAAGTGTGGCGCCTGGGTTAATCATGACCATAGCTAAAAAATGGGTCGGGTAGTAATTCCCACTTCCTATGAGAAAGAAACCACAATGACTGAATCACCGCAGGAACAGTATTTGCAGCAAGCATTTATTTGTGTTCTTGCGACTTTCATATTAAAGCTGAATGGCCACTATGCCCATCACGAATGATATTATATTGCGGCACCTGAATGAAGGTGTTTTTGTACTTGATCCAACTGGCAAAATCCTATCCTGTAACCCGGCTGCCAGTTCTATTACCGGCTATCAGGAGGACGAAATCCGAAATGAGCCCTTTCACAAATTGGGGAATGATGATCGCGATGTGATCAAGTACCAATACGAACTTGACCAGGCCCTGCAAAAAAAGAAGGTGGTGGTGGAAGGTTGGAAAATGAGGAAGGATGGCAACAAATATTGGTCGGAAACATCCTATGCACCCATTTTTGATGCAGGAGGGCATTGCGGCTTTTGCGTTGTGCTGCGGGATATTTCCGAAAAAAAGCAAGTTGAATCCGCACTGCTTAAAAGTGAAGAACGCTATCGTCTGATGGTCGAGGCGGTAAAGGATTACTCTATTTTCATGCTCGATCCGCATGGCCATATCCTGACCTGGAATGACGGCGGCGGAGTGATTCAGGGATATGCCGAAAGTGAGGTATTGGGAAGACATTTCTCGATGTTTTACACAACCAGTGACCTGCTTGATCATAAACCGGAGCGGGAGCTGGAAATTGCCAAGCAAACCGGCGCTTATCGCGAAGAAGGCTGGCGTGTCAAAAAGGGCGGCTCGCTGTTTTGGGCGAGCGTTGTATTGACGGCCCTGTTCAACGATCAGAATAAATTCATCGGATATTCCAAAGTAACAAGGGACTTGACCGACCGTGTGCAAAATGAAGACTCGCTACGGCAAAGCGAGGCCCGGTACCGGTCATTGGTGGAACAGGTGGGAGATTATGGTATTTTCATGCTGGATACGAAGGGAAGGATCATTAGCTGGAATGAAGGCGCCAGGCGGATCAAGGGTTATAATGCTGAGGATGTGATCGGTAAGTACTTTTCTATTTTCTATCCCCAGGAAGACATCGTGGATGGCAAGCCCTCCCGCGAGTTGCGGATCGCCCGGACCACGGGCAAATACGAAGAAGAAGGGTGGCGATTGAGAAAGGATGGCACCCGGTTCTGGGCCAATATCGTCATCACGGCAGTTTATGATACAGAACACCGGCTGACCGGATTCTCAAAAGTGACCCGGGACCTCACCGAGCGGAAATTGGCGGAGCAAAGCCTTCAGGAAAGCTCGAACAAATACCGGCAGCTCGTGCAGGAGCTATGGACGACCAACAGGCAGTTATCGGCTGCTAACCGGGAGCTCGAACAATTCACAACCATCGTTTCCCACGACCTGAAAGAGCCGGTGAGGACTGTCAAAAGCTTTTTACATCTTATAAATCAACACATTCAACAAAAAAAATATGAGCTGCTCGACAAAAGCGTAGCGAAAAGTATCCAGGGCGCCCAACGAATGCAGGACCTTATCGACAACCTGTTGCATTACTCACAGATCAGCAAAACAGATTTAAATCGTGAAGAACTCAACATGGCGGACATCGTAATGGAAGCACAGCAAAACCTGGAAGAAGCTATCCAAAAAAGCGGGGCCGGAATAAGTCTGGACATCGGTTCCGTTGAGCTGCTCGGTGACCGGGTGCAACTGGTCCAGCTGTTTCAGAATCTCTTAAGTAACGCCCTGAAGTTTACGGATGAGCAGAAACCAGAGGTGACCGTGCACTCATCTTCCGAGAATGGCATTGTAACAATTGTGGTGACCGACAACGGTATCGGGATTCCGGAAGAGCACCTGGAAAAGATATTTGGGGTTTTCAGAAGGCTTCATTTTCCCGGCCAATATCCCGGCACCGGCGTTGGACTGGCAATCTGCAAGAAGGTCGTTGAGCGACATAGCGGAAAAATATGGGCCGAATCACGACCGGGACAGGGTGCCAGTTTTCATATCACATTACCAGCGAATAAACCTGCCACAATATAACCGTTACGAACATGATTAAACTGGCCGTAGTCGAAAATGATGATGACGAGCGCTTCTTTATGATTGAAGCTTTTGAAGCCTTTGGCAATTTTGAGATCGTGGGCCAATTCGGGAATGGCGACCAGCTCCTGCAATGGCTCGAAAATAGTCCGGCTCAGTTGCCACAACTGATTATCACTGATTTGAATATGCCTGGAAAAAACGGCTATGACATCATATCGGAAGTAAAGAGCGGGCACCCCGAGATCAGGGTGATCGCAACCTCCACATCCTCCATTCCGGCCACCCGGGATAAGTGCCGAAACCTGGGCGCCCGCGAATTCATGGTCAAACCGGATGTGTTCATTGCCTATGACCACTATGTCAGCGCGGTTTACGAACTGGTCGGTGCTGAACTCGCTGAAAACTAAGCGAAGCAATGCATTCAGCCAAGATTTTGTTCCTGCGACGCCGAGCGTTGCAGGAACAAAATCTACAACCCGGACAAGGTTCCTATTTCCGGCCATAAAAAAATCGGAAAAAAAACGGACGACACTAAGGGGGTATTTTCTAAAAGTTGTCTTGTTATTTAGTTGACCGATTCAAAGAATAAATTGTCCGATTCCATATGAATGACGATCCATTACCCCAGACATCCGGAAGCGGCGGCGAGACAGGTCCGTTACGGAACCTCGGATCGACCATGCCGGTAGCGGACGGGCCGCCGGACTCCGAATGGGTTATCCGTAACGGTTTCGACAGGAGCGCCAGACATGGTTTTGAATTGTTGTTCACACGTTATCACAAAGTTTTGTGCAGTCACGCCGCACGATTCGTATATTCGGAAGCGGTAGCCCAGGACATTGTAAGCGACGTTTTTTGCAAGCTATGGAAATCCAGGGCTTACGAGAGCATCAACACCTCCTACCGTTTTTATCTCTTCCGTTCCGTCAGGAATGAGGCCTACAATTATATCCGGCTCGAATTTCAGCCCATGGAACAGCTGGAAGCCGCCGAGTACCAGATGTCGGGCAGCGGACATTGGCCGGATATGATCACACAATACGAAGAAGTGCTGCAACGCGTCGAAAGGATCGTGCACAGCCTCCCCCCGCAATGCCGCAAAATCTTTCTTCTGAGCCGTTTTGAAGGCAAGAAGTACCAGGAAATCGCGGACGAGCTAGGGATTTCGATCAAAACAGTTGAGGTGCACATCAGCCGCGCGCTGATATCGATGCGTCAGGGTCTAAAAGAACATTGGATTTGATATGGAACCAACGATCAGCAAGGCGGTCATATTCGATCATTTTGCAAACAAAACCTCCCCGTTACAGCGTACAGCGATCGAGAACTGGCTGGCCGACACGGACAATGAAGAGCTTTACTACCAATGGCTGGAAGAGTGGGAACGCAGTCATCTGCAATACAATGCGCAAAGCGAAGCCGAACTAGAACGTTTTTTTTCGATCGTCGACAGTTATGAAGAATCCGAACCTGAAAATCAGGAATTTGTCGGCAATCAATTCGGGAACTGGATAAAAAAACACGCCGGGAAAATTGCTGCCGTAGTTGCAATTGCGTTTGGACTTGCCTGGTACAACCGTAACGATATTCAATACACTTCGTATCAAACGGCATACGGGGAAATCCAGCGGTTTGAGCTACCCGACGGCAGCAGCGTG
Source organism: Dyadobacter ginsengisoli DSM 21015 (assembly GCF_059568735.1). Lineage (NCBI taxonomy): Bacteria > Pseudomonadati > Bacteroidota > Cytophagia > Cytophagales > Spirosomataceae > Dyadobacter > Dyadobacter ginsengisoli. The sequence continues at coordinate 264,053 of NZ_JCANTY010000001.1, read as the reverse complement.
AAGCTCAATGCAAACTCGCTGCTGAAAATCCCCCGGTGGAGCTTTGGAAAAACCCAAAGGGAGGTCTTTCTGAAAGGTGACGCCAGTTTCCATGTAAGGCATCTCAAAAACCACCAGAAGTTCATTATCAGCACACCCGAGCACTTCACGGTGGAGGTTCTGGGTACGGAATTCACCATGTCGGCCAGGCAGTTTGGTTCAAAAGTGGTGCTGACCAACGGCAAAGTGAAGCTTACCTACGAGGAAAACACAGACGCCAGGGAGCTCATTATGAAACCCGGGGATGTCGTCAAACTCAGAAAAGACAAACCGATGGAGATCACGCGTACCGAAGCGCCCGAGAGCTATTCGGAATGGGAAAACAAACGGTTTGTGTTCGATGAAACCACCTTGGAAGAAATGGCCTATCAGCTGCATGAAACGTACGGCCTGGAAGTAACTTTCAGCAACCGGGCAATCGCCGGCAGGCGTCTGATGGGCTCTTTTAAAGGGACAAACATCGACGAATTCCTCCAATCCGTTGCAGAAGTCCTGGATCTTTCGGTAAGCCGTGAAAATAACAAGGTAGTGTTCAGCGACCGCTGAAAATTGAAATAACGGGTCCATAATCCGAAGGTCTTCCGGGCTCCTTCGATTCGCCCCCGTATTGTCCGATCCTTTGTAAACACAACCCTATTATGTCCAGAAGTTTACGCCTCATTTCCATTTGGGGAATCACCCTCGTTCTCCATCTGCTTTTCTCCTGCCCGTCGGGCGCCCAGGTATTAGCCATGCACCAACACCCGGTACAGGATGATAGCCCGGCAGCCCGCCCGTCCCAGCCTCTGCTCCTGAGGGACGCTTTGAAAGAACTGAAAAAACATTTTCAGGTAGATATCCTGTTCGATTCCCAGGCCACCAACGGCATGCAGGTCCTGAACTTTCGTATTAACAAACAATGGAAACTCGAAAAGAACCTGGATCAGATACTGACGCCGCTGGGTTTGACCTATAAAAAAGTTAACAAGAGTTCGTACCTGATCATCGATAAGAATCCAGGTACAAACCCGGCCAAACCCGTTTCCATTATATCACCAGCCGACAATCCGACTACGTCACAGCCGGGCATTGGCCAGGCCTCCCACGGCCTGGCCAATGCTCCACAGGTCAGGCCGGAGGTTGCCATTTCGGGGAAAGTAACCGACGACTCCGGCGGCCCCTTGCCTGGTGTGAGCATTATGATAAAAGGTACCCAGCAGGGTACATCCACCGACGTCGCGGGAGAATATAAACTGGTTGTGAGCGACCTGCCTGTTACCCTGGTTTTCTCTTTCGTGGGATATATTCCAAAGGAAATCCGGATCACCAATCAATCGTACCAGACCGTCCAACTGGCAACGGATACCAAATCACTCGAAGAAGTGGTGGTGGTAGGATATGGCACCGTGAAAAAGAGCGATCTGACCGGTTCCGTTTCAAAGATCAGCGAAGATAATATTAAAGCCACGCCCATCGTATCCCTCGACCGTGCCATGCAGGGAAGGGCTGCGGGGGTGCAGGTGATCACCAACTCGGCCAAACCCGGCGGAAGTTCTACCATCCGCATCCGTGGCTCAGGGTCGGTCAATGCCAGCAACGACCCGCTTTACGTCGTGGACGGATTTCCAACCGACAACCTCAACTCCATCAATCCCAGCGACATCGAATCCATTGAAATCCTGAAAGATGCGTCGGCAACGGCCATCTACGGGTCACGCGGGGCCAACGGCGTGGTGCTCGTGAGCACCAAGAGAGGCGCAGCGGGAAAAACCGTAGTGACTTACGAGGGCTATTATGGCGTGCAATCGGTACGAAGGACTATCCCGCTGCTCAATGGACAGCAGTTTGCCGAGTTCGTGAACGATGCCCAGGTCAATAATGGCGGTGCTCCCTATTTCGACGGCTCCTCAGCCGACCGGCCGCTACCGGCGGAAATCGGTAAAGGTACCGACTGGCAGGAAGCCATTTTGCAAAAAGCACCCATCCAGAATCATCAGCTGGGGATTTCAGGAGGGTCCGAAAAATCTAAATATGCCATTTCGTTTGGCTATTATGGGCAGGATGGTATTATCAAAAACTCTGATTTCAAACGCTATACGCTACGATCGAATATCGACGCCGAAATATCACCGCGCATCAAGGTCGGCCTGACATTTCAGGGTGCATATACCCAAAGCAACGATGCTCAGACCGAACCTACCGGAAACCTTTCGTACACAGGCGTGATCAGCGCTGCACTTAATTATTCTCCTACTTTCAAAATGTATAATGATGACGGCAGCTATTACAAAAACCAGGGCCAGCTGAACGGCCTCGGCGCCGACAACCCACTCGCGCTGGTGTACGAATTCACCAATAAAAACTCCCTGATCAGGCTGCTTGCCAATTCTTATGTGGATATCAAGATCGCGGAAGGGCTGAACCTGAGGAGCAGCCTGGGCGCTGATCTTCAAAGTTCCCGACTCAACTATTATGTGACGAGAAACGCGATCGTCGGGGCGAGCGTGCAGGGAAGTGCGTCGGTGAATACCACACAGCGTATCAACTGGCTCAACGAGAATACTTTAAACTACACGAAGTCGATTAACCCCAAAAATACGATCAGCGCATTGGCAGGCTACACGATCCAGGAAATCAAGGGGGAGAATGCCGTCGCCAACGCCAATACCTTTTCCAACGATTTTGCGGAATACAACAACCTTGGCACCGGTTCCACGCTCATCGCGCCCAGCTCGGCAGCCAATGAGTGGGCATTGATCTCCTATCTGGCCCGCGTCAACTATGGTTACGACGACCGCTTTTTGCTGACCCTCACCGGACGCCGGGATGGCTCCTCCCGCTTCGGGCCCAATCGCAAATTCGGCTTCTTTCCCTCGGGCGCGCTGGCATGGAAGCTTCACAATGAAAAGTGGATGGCCAGTATCCCCGCCGTATCCGAGGCCAAGCTTCGCACCAGCTATGGGTTGTCCGGTAACCAGGAAATCGGGAATTACAGGTATTTGGCCAATATTTCCGCCACGCCCTACGTGATTGGCGGCGTACTTAACACAGGCTCCGCCACGGGAGGCATCGCCAATCCCGACCTGAGATGGGAGAGAAACGCACAATTCGATATCGGCCTCGACCTGGGGTTGTTCCGTAACCGCATCAATATCTCGGCCGATTATTATTACAAAAAGACTTCCGATCTGCTCTTCGACGTGGGCGTGCCCACATCCTCCGGATTTACCACTACGCTGAAAAACATCGGAAGCGTACAAAACAAAGGTATCGAACTGTCCATCAACACCATCAATATCGACAAGGCAGGTTTCAGGTGGAATTCGGAGTTCAATATCACATTTAACCGGAATAAAATCCTGACCCTCGATGGCCGCCAGGAATTCAGGACGGGGGCGGATGCGACCATTTCCAATACTTCGCAGAATCCTATTTTGCTCAGGGTGGGCAGCGAGCTGGGCAACTACTACGGGCTCATCATGGACGGCATTTTCCAGAGCCAGTCGGAAGTCGATAATTCCGCCCAGAAAACCGCCAAGCCCGGCGACATCCGCTATGTAGACCGCAATGGTAACGGCGTCATTAACGACGACGACCGCGATATCCTGGGGAATGCCAACCCCGATTTCTTCGGAGGCATCAACAACACGCTCACTTACAAGGGATTTGAATTCAATGTGTTTGTTCAGGGCTCTTACGGAAACGAAATCCTGAACTACGGCTCATTCGACCAGCTCAATTTCACAGGAGGGAACAACCAGTCGGCCCGCGTGCTGGACCGCTGGACGCCTTCGAATCCCAGCAATACCATTCCGAGGGCCAATGCTGCCGGTGGTTCACGGCTGTTGTCGTCACTCCATGTGGAAGACGGATCGTACCTGAGGTTCAAAAATATTTCAATAGGCTATAACCTGCCTCAAAACTGGCGGAGCAAATTCAGGGCACAGGCAGCGAAAGTGTACATCGCGGCGCAGAACCTTTTCACTGTAACCAGGTACAACGGCTACGACCCTGAAGTGAACCGCTACGGCAGCTCTTCATTGAGCCAGGGCATCGATTACGGCGGCTACCCGGCAGCAAAAACCATTCTTGTAGGACTGAATCTGACTTTTTAAAAGTTCTCCCATGAAATTCAAACTCATTTACCTCCTTCCGGTGATCATGCTGGGTTCATGCGAAAGCAAGCTGGACCTCACTCCGGTCACCAACCTGACCGACGCCACCTACTACAAAACAGCGGAAGACGCAAAAGCTGCATTGGGTGCGTGCTATGGCGCCATCGGTAACCTGGATCCATTTGCAGATCTGGTTACCACCGACGACGGCATTCCATTCCTGACCGGTGCCGCAGACCGGCCGCAGCTCTGGCGGTACGAGATTACTTCAGCAAATTCATTCATAGCCTATTATGCGGGCGGGTTCCGGGGGATCAACCGGTCGAACACCGTGATCAGCCGTCTTCCCTCCATTCCAATGGATGAGGCACTCAAAACACGCTACATCGCCGAAGCGCGTTTTCTGCGCGCAGTGCATTATTTCAACCTGGTGCGCTGGTATGGCGGCGTGCCGCTGGTAACCACCGAAACTTCCTCGCTCGACGGTTTGGAAGTTGAAAAGGTACCGGCGGAGGAAATCTACAAGTTCGTTATCGGGGAACTGACGGCCGCTGAGGGTATCCTGCCCGCAAAATATCCGCCCAGCGACGCGGGACGGGCCACCAAAGGAGCGGCCATGGGTATGCTGGCCAAAGTGTACATCACAATGGCCGGGACAGACCGTCAATCCAACTACTGGAAACTGGCCGCCGACAAACTGAAACAGATTATCGACTCGGGCGTATATGACCTGTATGCGAACTTCGCCGACGCATTTTCGCTTGCGGCAAGGGGCGGAAAAGAGAATATTTTCGAAGTGCAATACCTCACGGATGTACGCGGGCACGGCCTGGGCAGAGGTTATGGCGTACGCAGCGCGCTCATATACCCGAGCGGGGGAAGCGGGATAGCTCGCCCGACCGAAAGTTTGTTCAAACTGTATTCCGAACAGGATGCCAGAAAAGCTGTCACTTTTCTTACTTCCTATGCCTACAACGGCACTACTGTGGAGCTATCCGTCACCAATCCGGATTTCACCAAAGCCACATCCTTCCAGAAGCTTTGGGACAAAACTGCCAAAACGAGCGGCGGCGAGGGCACGAGCATCCCCATTTTGCGCTATGCCGACATACTGCTGCTTTACGCCGAAGCGCTCAACGAGATCAATAATGGCCCGACACCCGAAGCATATGCCGCGCTGAACAAAGTGCGGACGAGGGCGCGGCTCGCAGCGATAACCAACCTCTCCTATCAGGCATTCAGAGAGGCAGTTTGGCTGGAACGGCGGCTGGAACTCACATTTGAAAACCACAGGCGGTTCGACCTGTTACGTACCGGAAAGCTCATCGAAGCCGTAAAAGCGGAAACCAGTTTCAACAGGAATCCGCAGATCCAGCCTCACCATACACTGTTCCCGTTCCCGCAAACCGACATGGATGCCAACCCTAAACTCCGCCAAAATGAAGGGTATTGATTTTAAACAAAGATTAATGATCCTGTCGGCCACGGTTGTACTCGCAGCTATAATGGTCGGGGCAAATTTCGCTGAACCGCCGACCGCCGACGTTCCCATCCGAAAGGTAGCTTCCGGGAAAATCATACACCGGTTCCACGACACCTCGCCCATCAGCCCATCCGGCCGGTATATTGCGTTGTTCAGAATTCCTTTTGAAGACCGCTACCCGGAGCCCGGAGAGCCCGGGGAAGTGGTACTGGTCGATCTCTCTACCGGGAAGGAAAGCGTGGTGGGCAAATCCTATGGCTGGGAAATGCAGGTGGGCGCTAACGTGCAATGGGGCGCCTCGGATCATGAATTGTTTTATAATCAGGTAAATATCAACACCTGGAAGAGCTATACCGTTTTGCATGACCCTGTTCGCCACCAATCACGAAAATGGGAAGGTGCAACATTTATGGTCACACCCGATGGGAAAAAGACGGCGAGCCACAATATGGTCAATTCTGTATATGCCCAGTCGGGCTACGGAGTGATCCTCCCCGAGCAATACCGGAACAAAAATGCAGGCGTCGTGACCAATGACGGCCTTTTCGTGACCGATGTCGCGAGTGGTAAAACGAGCATGATCGCTTCCATCAAACGGATTTTTGAAGAAGCCCGGCCTAAAATCGGGATTGATGATCCGGAGCAGTACGAGATATACACCTTCAAAGCCATGTGGAACGCGCAGGGTACCCGGCTGATGACCTGCCTCATCATTCGTCCGAAATCCGGCGGCCCCCGCAAGGTGGCCCTGGTCACCATGAAACCCGATGGCACGGACATCAGAACTGCCATTACCACGAAACAATATGCCAGGGGCGGACACCATATGGCTTGGATGCCAGACGGCGAACATTTTTCGATGAACCTGGAAGTCGACAGCACCCGTTTCGGCCTGGAACTGATCACGGCCAGATACGACGGGGCAGAACTGAAAACCGTGTTTTCTCCCGGCTCCGGCCATCCCAGTTTTCATCCCAAAGGCCTACCTCTCATCATAACCGACGCCTACCGCCACGAAGTGAGCGTTACCAACGACGACGGGATCGTGCCTATTCGGCTGATGAACATCAAAACCGGCAAAGAGACCATTATCGCCAGGGTGAAAGTGCCCGACGTAAAGGATAACTCATTCCGGATGGACGCCCACCCTACCTGGGACCGCACCGGCAGGTATGTGATCTTCAACGGATACGACGACAACAGCCGAGGCGTCTACATCGCCGATCTCCGGAATATCATTGACCAAACAAAACCCTGAACACTTGTCTCTGACAAGTATAACTCTCTATGCCCATGATGGACAGGCGTAAATTCTTACATTTGGCACTCCCGGCGACAGGCGCTGTGCTGCTGACCAACTCCCTGCTCAACCAGCAGGCCATGGCCGAAATAAGCCGCCAGTTCGGCGGCGGCGCGCCCGTTGAAAGCTACGACATTCTCATCAACGGCGCGGGAATGGCGGGCTATTTTGCAGCCCTGCGTGCCGCCTCGAAAGGCAAAAAAGTACTCCTTGTCGAAAAACGATCCAGCCCCGGTTATGAATTCGCAGCCAAAAGCAAGCTCTGGATCAATGCAGAAGGTTTTGACAGCCTCCGCCCCGACTTACAGGAACTGCTGCTGCCCGCCCAGGAACAGCAGGAGATCAAGAATACCAAAGGCTCCGGCACGGGAAAAAGCCGGCTGGGGAATGACATTGCCCTTTTCAAGGGAAGCATACGCAAAGGCATGGTGCGAAACCTCCTGTTGGGAAAGGTAGACCTCCTGTTGATGACAGATACCTGTGGGCTGCTGGAACACAAAGGTCAGGTAAGCGGTGCCTTGCTGGCCACCAAGCAGGGCATATTTTCGGTCCAATGCAACAGTTTTATCGACGCTTCGGATCAATGGATGTTCAGCAGAAGGCTTGCCGGACAATCGCCCCGGGTAAAGCAGGCAGGGTTCGTCATAGAAGTGCAAAAAGTGAACAAACCTTCTTTCAAAGAAATAAAAACAGATCCTTCGTTTGGCCTCGCCGGCAACAAGCTGACTGTGCATCCCGGCAAGCTTGCCGACGATCAGGCATTTCTGGCATTCGAGTATCCGGCGGACACCGACCGGCTTGAAGAAGTGGAACATAAAGCGCGGCAAATAGCAACCCAGCTGGGCATCAGGATGAAATCGCTCGGCGACAGCTTCACCGGAGCACAGATAGGCCAGTATGCACTGGAAACATCACTGACACTGGCGGACAATACGGCACCTTCACCTGCATTAAAAGGCCACTACCTGCTCGATAGCCCTCTACCCGCTTCGGCGGCAGCGCTCCTCAGCATCGAGCAAAAAGCGCAGGAACTGGTAGACAGCATCAAAATCCAGACGCCGGGTCCCGCTCAGAACCTCCTGCTGCCGGGCAGGAAACTGGCCATTAAAGAAGTACAATTCGAGGATATCGACGAACCAGGCTTTCATATTCCCCTGAAAGCTGTGAGAACAGACTGGCTTGCCGCCATTAACGCAAAGAAACAAACCCAGGTGGTGGTCGCCGGAGGTGGTACGGCAGGCGCACTCTCAGCCAAGGGAGCGGTGGACAAAGGCGCCGACACGATCGTTGCCGACTATTTCAACGACCTGGGTGGCACCAAAACCATGGGCGGCGTAATGGGTTATTACCATGGCGTGAAGGACAATGTTTTCTTCAAAAAACAAAATGACGAAGCCGAAAGACTTGCGCTCGAAGCCAATATGAATAAGAAAACCGGGCGGCAGGTCTATCATCTTCAATCGGTTGTGGACAAGGGAGGACAGTTCCTTACTTCCGCAATACTTTGCGGGGCTGTGACCCACGACAATGCCGTGAAAGGTGTGATCGTATGCCGCTATGGTCAACTCGAACTGGTGCTCGGCGATGTGACGATCGACGGAACGGGGGATGGTGACGTGGCGGCTTTCGCAGGCGCCGCCTTTCAGATCGGCGACTCCCGGATCGGGTTTACACAAAATTACAGCCAATGGGACATCGCCGGTGCAGGCAAGCTTCCTTCCGCTACCAACCGCGATTACGATATTCTCGACAACCGGAAGATATCCGAACAGCAGCGGGGATTTTTCATATCTCATTACGAAGCGCATTTCTATGACTTCCACCCCTTCCTCACCGTCAGGGAATCGCGCAGAATCGACGGGATCTACAACATAGACCTGATCGATTGCGTCGAAAAACGACACTTCGAAGACGTGCTGGTGCTCGCAAGCAGCGATTTTGACCCGCATAATGTGGCTTCGTCGGAGTACAGCAAATGCGGCTTTCTGCTTCCGCATTCCAACGACATCACCGTAGAGATTCCCTACCGGTCTATCGTACCCCAAAAACTGGACGGCTTACTGATATCGGGCCGGGGGTTCGGGCAAAGCCGTAATGCCCTGCAATTCACACGAATGACGGCCGATCTGCTGGTGTTGGGGTACATCACAGGCCAGATCGCCGCGGACATTGCCTGGAAGAAAATCCGCCCGAGAGATTATCATGTCACGGCTATCCAGAAAGAGTGGGCTGCACTCGGCTACCTTCCCCAGGAATGCCTTACCAGGAAACCGGGCGATAAACGGGCCGATCCGCAGGAAATCCAGAGACGTGTACAGGAACTCGAATCCGGGGCGGCGGAATACCTGTATGAATGCAGCCGTGTTGAAAAGTCGCTGATCCTTCCGCTGATCAAAGCTCGTTTCGAAAAAACCGACCGCCAGGAAGGGAAACTGCTGCTGGCAAAAATGCTTGCCTGGTTTGGAGACAGCGGCGGTAATACCCTCATCGGCAGCGAACTGGTCCAGCTTTTCGAGCTCGAACAGGAGGATGGCTATCCGAAAGGGTATATTGACGACTACGACAGCATCCGGGGCAGGGAAAAGAACAAACTGGAAGGGCTGTTCTGGAAAATCAATCAGAATATTGCGCTGCTGGGGATGTCCGGAAACGGCTCCGAAACCAAAACGATCCGGCGCATCCTCGAAAAAACCGGTTCAGGCGGCGGAATGGTGCCACGAACCAACGACTACTACAACGAACGCATCGATATCAAGATCGTGCCCTTCCATAACCGCATTCTGAGCTTGTGCATGTACGCCGAAAGGCTGCCCGACGAATCCCTGGTGGAGGGCTTCGAAAACCTGCTGAACGACCGGAACATTGGCGGGTTTATGACATCCGAATATGACAAAGTCCGCTGGCAGGTGTACGGCGGCTCGCTCGAAATCAGCATAGCGGCAGCAATGGCACGGTGCGGAGGCCGGAAAGGATTTGAACTCCTGAACGCATACCTGGAAGATTTGCATTTCAATTACAAAGCTTTTGCATTAAACGAGCTTCGGGAGCTAACGGGCAAGGAATGGGGATACAATGCGGCAGCATGGAAAAAACATCTGGCAGGGCTCTCCTTTCCGCGCCCTGGCAAAGCATTGAAGAAAAGCATTGAGATATAAGTAAACAAAAAGTACCTTACAACCCCATTCAACCCGATAATGCGCCGGAAACATTTGTGGTCGCTGCTGGTCATTCTCTTCGCCCTGCCGGCGCCAGGGCAAGGGACCGAGAAAACATACTACCAAAGCCCCGGCCTGGAATCGCTGGCATTAAACAAGCACCAGCAACCGCTTACGATCGAAAACGACAACAGGGAACCGGTTGCTGTTCAGGAGTATAACGGCCCCGATGGCCTCATTTATTGGTACCGGCGGGTTGCGACGGAAGTATGCCTCACCGGTGACTGCCGGCCGATCGATGTGGGTATTTTCTGGGATTGTACCGGTGATTTCGCCGGCCTGGAAGTTTTTAAGGAGCCATTGACCAAAACGGATCACAGTGACTTCACGACCTGGGATTACCGCAAGCTGATGTCCATCCTGAAAAACGATTGGTCGTCCCTGCGCGAATACGCGCTAAGCGAGCTCGTGGACGAAAAAAAAGAGGATGGCGTAGATGCCGTGACCGGGGCTACCAAGCATGAAATCGCGGAAGCAGCGGTTGAAAAAGCAGTGTATACGACCCACACCCTCTGGCACCTGATCCATCTCGGCGAGAAGGAACAACTGGCCAAGCTGACCGCACGCCGCTTGTCAGAAAACCAGTTGCCGGACAAACTCCTTGAAGTTAACCGGGCCCGGTACGAGCCATTTCTGCTCGATCTGTTCGGCCAGGGGCAACTCCCGCAAAGCCCGACGATCGAATCACTCGTGTTTCATGCGCTGGCCGGGACAGCCGATCCTGCACTCAGGGTGCCAGCGCTTGCCGCATTGCGCGGTTTAAACTTCTCATCACCCGGGGTACAAGATCGTTTTGCAACTATTTATCAAACCCAAAATCAGGCCCAGAAAGCAGAAATACTTACCGTCATCAAGCCTGCTTATCCGCTTTCAGCGCAATGGTACGGCACTTTGGCCGCAGAACTCGACGCAGCCAATCCCTGGATGGCGACAAAGATCCTTTCGGTTTTAAAAAACAATCCGTCCCAATCTGAAAGGGTGACAAGTATCGTCAAAATGTTATCGGTAAGCGAAATCGTCGTTGTTCAAAAGGCCGTACAGGATTTTCAGGCCGCACAAAAAATCATTAAACCATGAAAAGAAGAGAATTCCTTCAAGATATGCCCCTGGCTGCCGGCCTGCTGCTCGGTTCGCTGGCCAATGTCCATTCCGCTGTACCCAGGGTGATCATCCTCCGATCGTCCTGGCAGACTGTCAATATCGGCGACATCGGTCACACACCCGGTGTACTCGCCATCCTCGAAAAATATCTCCCCGATGTGGAGGTGCGCCTGTGGCCTTCCAGCGTGGGGAATGGCGTGAAGGAAATTCTTGAAAAACGATTTCCGAAAGTCAGTATCCTTGACACGCCGGAGCTCGTCCGTAAGGCGTTCGCCGAGGGTGATTTCTTTTTGCATGGGTCGGGGCCGTCACTTGTTGCCCGCAACGACGTCAAAAAATGGAAGGAGGAAACCGCCAAACCCTATGGTATATATGGCATTACCTTTCCCGGATTTTATGGCACTCCGACAGAACAACAGATCGCTTCCCTGAAAACAGACACCGAGTTGCTCTCCAACGCGCGCTTTGCTTTTTTCAGGGACACTCCTTCCCTTGACTGTGCACGTACTCATGGTGTCAAATGTCCTGTCATGGGATTCGCCCCGGATGGTGCTTTTGCAGTAGACCTCCTCAACTACACCAAGGCGGATCATTTTCTTCGTGAACACGGCCTGGAAGCTGGCAAATTTCTATGTGTGATTCCGCGCCAGCGTTACACACCTTATTGGGAAGTCAAATCCAGGAATACGCCCTATGACGCTTTCAAAGACGGAAGGAATGTGGAAATGCGGGAACACGACAATGGACCGATCCGGGAAGCGATGATCGCCGTTCTGGAAAAAACGGATTTAAAAATACTCATTTGCCCCGAAGACGAAACACAGGTCAAGCTGGGAAAGGACGTCCTGTTCGACAAAATACCGGATCAGTACCGGAGCCGGGTAGTATGGCGCGACCGCTACTGGCTCACCGATGAGGCATTGAGTACCTACCTTCGGTCCGCAGGCTTGTTCGGCCTTGAAATGCATTCCCCTATTATGTGCATTGGCCACGGTATCCCTGCCATTGTCGGTCGTTTTACCGAACAAACCACCAAAGGCTTCATGTGGCGCGATATCGGCCTCGACGATTGGCTTTTTGATATGGATAAGCCGGAGGAGGTAGCACGCATTAAGCCCGCAGTGCTGGCCATGGCGCAAAATCCGTCGGAAGCCAAAAGAAAAGCATTGAAGGCCCAGCAATTCGTGCGGCATCGTCAGGAGGAAACCATGAAGATTTTGAAGAAGGCAATGGGGTGACGCACGGCATTAAATCCGGTAACAGTCCATCTGATCCGTGAAATACATCTTCTTCAAGACTAATTACCTCAAAGCGATCACTTTGCGGACAATAGTGATACCTTACAGCAGATTCGAAAAAAAGATCTGAGTAGATCCAATAAGAAACTGTGGTTTATGAAATCGGAAGAATTAAAGAACCTGCAAGGTCCGCTCAAAGAGCAATACAACACGCACCCGGACACCGCCATGATTACCCTCAAAGCGCAGGGCGAAATTGGGGAAGGGATCTCCTGTAAAGTCGAAACCGGCAGGGCGCTGGTAGAAGCCGGACTGCACCCTGCCACCGGAGGCAATGGTATGCTCGCGTGCTCAGGTGATATGCTTCTGCAGGCGCTCGTAGCATGCGCGGGTGTGACGCTGAGTGCGGTGTCGACAGCCATCGGGATCGAGATAACCGGAGGCTGCGTTAGGGCAGAAGGCGATCTGGATTTCCGCGGGACAATAGGTGTGTCAAAAGAAGCTCCTGTGGGGTTTAAACAGATACGCCTTTCTTTCCATCTGGAATCCAGCGCAACTCCTGAACAAATACAAACCCTCACAAAACTAACTGAAAGATATTGTGTTGTTTATCAATCCCTGGTCCGGGGAGTTGATGTCGACGTCCGGTTTGACTAATGCTATCAAATCAAAAATACACTGATAGATATAGGCTAAATCCTCCTCCGAGATGCAATAAGGAGGCACCAGGTAAAGAATATTCCCCAAAGGCCGTATCAGAATATTCCGGTCCAGAAAGAAATCGTAGAGAAGGGTTTGAACTGAATTAAAATAGGAAGTTTCATTTTCGGTTTTCCACTCCACGGCCAGGATCGTTCCGCATTGCCTTGCTGCCAGGTAGGCCGGGTAGCCCCCGATTTGCCTGACAAACGCAGCATGCTGATTGCAGATGCGTTCTATATTTTTCTGTGTAGACTCCTGCAATAACAAATCCAGACTTGCCAATGCAGCGCTGCATGCCAGCGGATTAGCCGTAAAGGAATGTCCATGAAACAGTGCTTTTGTTTTATCATCGGAATAAAAGGCGTCATATATTTCCTGCGTACAGGTAGTCAGTCCCATGGGCATGGTCCCCCCGGTTAATCCTTTTGAAAAACACATTACGTCGGGTTCAAAGGACAGGTGATCGGATGCAAACAGTTTTCCTGTCCGGCCAAATCCTACAAAAATCTCGTCCTGGATCAGCAAAACACCCTTTGACCGGCAATAACCCATCAGTTCCGATAAGTCGTCGGCATCGTGCATTTGCATTCCACCGGCGCCTTGTACGAGCGGTTCATAAACAAAGCATGCCAATTCGGCCGCACATTGGTCTATGACCTCTTTTAGCCCAGACAAATTGCCTTTTGAGGGTGTATCGATAAACATAACCTCAAAAAGGAATTCCCCGTACGGTGCCGTCCATGTGCCGCGCCCGCTCACCGACATGGCTCCGAACGTGTCGCCGTGGTATCCATTGCGGAAGGCCGCTATCTTGCTCCTGCGAACACCACGGTTTTGATGGTACTGGATACACATTTTCAGAGCTACTTCGATCGCGGTCGAGCCGTTGTCGGTATAAAACACCTTTTGCTGATTGCCGGGCAGTAATGCTAATAACCTTTCAGACAACTCGATGGCGGGCACATGGGTAAATCCGGCGAAAATGACTTGTTCCAGCGTTTGCAACTGCTCCGAAACTTTTCGGGCAATGTAGGGATGTGCGTGCCCATGTAACGTTACCCACCAGGAGGAAACGGCATCGATGTATCGCTTGCCATTGGCGTCAAATAAATAGGCCCCCTCGCCTCTCACGATGGGAATCGGCCGCGCCGTCTTCATTTGCGTGTATGGATGCCAGTTAACCTGCTGGTCGCGTCGGATCAGTTCCTGTTGCATGTTTATTATTTTAAAGCTCAAAATTGCGTTGGCACTCAATCCGCACGGGTCTTTCGCGAAATCTCCCGAGCAACGCTGTAAATCACTTCCCTGGTTAACGGCGCCATTTCCGGCAGCTCGATTACCCTCGTATCTGCCGGGGTATGTTTTTCCAGAATAGCTCTGGTTGCAGGATTGAACGGGCCGTTAAATACCACATAGGCTATCGGTATACATCGGGACTGCAATGCATGGATTGACAGCAAGGTATGATTGATACATCCCAGGTAGTCCCGAACCACCAAAACCGTCGATAGTTTCAGCTGCGCGATCAGATCGATGATGAAATGATGGTCGTTGACCGGTACAAACAACCCACCTGCGCCTTCCACAACGAGCGGTCGCGCGGTGTCCGGCAACTCGAAATCTCCAAGTCGCATCGCGGTGTTTTCAGCCGCCGCCGCCTGATGCGGGGAGACAGGGAGCCGGAAGCGAAAACGCTCGGGATATATATGCAAGTGACTGTCAATCAATTCACCGATGATCATACTGTCTGTACGAAGAAGGTCCCCCGACTGTATGGGTTTCCAATAGTCGGCCTGGAAATGCTGAGCAAGCACAGCCGATACGACCGTTTTTCCCACGCCGGTCCCGATGCCGGTAATGAACAGCCCTCTATTGGTATTCATATTTTTTTATGATCGTGCACAGTTTGTCTATTTCCTGATCTGAATTGAAGGCATGCACGCATACACGTAAACGTTCCACACCCACCCGGACAGTAGGCGCAAAGAGTGAATACGCCTGGATATTAGCCTCTTGTAACGTTCTGGCAACCTCCCTCAACTGGTGTGTGGAAGAAAATCGAACGACCTGAACAGGGCTTGCTTCCTGAGAAATACCCGATAACCGGTACTTTCTGAAATGACGGATACGCGCTTGCAGGCTGACGGCCAGATGCCTGTGCTTATCCAGATATTCATAAGCTACCCGGATACTCAGAACCTGTATGTCCGGCATTGCGGTGGAATAGATAAATGGAGAGGCAAAGTTGATCAGATAGTCTTTCAGTAAACGGTTGCCCAATATTGCGGCTCCCTGGACGCCCATAGCTTTCCCAAATGTGACGACGGTTGCCAGAACGTCGCGTTGCAGATCAACCGCATGGACCAGGCCCATTCCGAAAACACCCACCGCATGCGCTTCATCCACTACCACCCCTGCGCCGTATTTCCTGGACAAATCCACAATGGCGCTTAACGGAGCAAAATCACCATCCATCGAATACAGACTTTCCACAGCGATGATCACGTTGCCCTTTGCCTTTCTTAATAATTCTTCCAGGTGGGACATGTCGTTGTGCCGAAACTTCCATCTCTCGGCTTTCGACATCAGGCAGCCGTCATGAACCGACCTGTGAATCAGTTCGTCGACCAGAATCGTATCGTGCCTGGCGGCTATGCAGGAAAAAAGGGCCAGATTGGCCTTATATCCAGAAGGAAACAGCAACGCGCTTTCCACCCGATGTGCCGCCGCTATAAAATCTTCCGCCTCTTCCGCTGCCAAAGAATTTCCGCTGATCAGCCGGGCTCCGGTAGCTCCTGTGAGGCATCGGGTGTCGCTCCGGATCGCATCTAAAATAATGTGCTGAAAATCAACGTCCGCCGATAAACCCAGATAGTCGTTGGAACAGAAATCGACACCGGTACCCGCTGATCTCAACTCACGTAAATGCCCCTCTTCCTTCCTCCTGATCAGGGCTTTATGCCAATGCAACTCCAGCGTGTTCATGACCAAAAATCTCTTCCGATATCGCATTAAGCCAGCCCTCAAACAGTCGTGTTTCTATGGCGGAGAGATGAGAGGCATGTTCTTGCCAATTCTGATCAAAAAGCGCCAGCATCGTCGTCATCTCCTCCAGATGACCTTCCTCTTCCACAATAATTGACTTCACCGTAACCTTTGACCGTTGCGCCGTCAGCACATCCTGATAGGCCGGATACAGTACGTCGGCCCTAACTTCGATGACATAGGTCACAAACAGGTAGGATGCGTATTTCAGGGCATTCCCGACCAGACCAAAATGCTTTTTCAGATAGCGGGCGCATTGCATATCCAGGCTGTGCAGGTACTGCCTGGTGTGAAGAGGCGCCAGCAATTCAAAAGACGGATCGCGGCTGTGATCACCCCCATCGAGCTTTTGAATCTGCTTTTTGAGATAATAGGCATGGCGATGCTCTTCCGCGGCATGTTTCAACTGAACGATGCTTACGCTCGACGGATCCTCAGCGGCCGAAATCTTTCGTGCCCCTGCGTTTTCCATAAACGAAAGGGTATTAAGCCATTTCTCATGTAATCCCCTGTCCAGGACAATCTTGGTTAGTATTTCTCTCATCATCTTTTCTTTGCGACGAAAGTAATAGCTCCATGACAGGGCGGCAGGTGCCAGTTTCAAAGATTAGGGGTAGTCCGGCAATTCACTTCCAGCAGAAAGCTTACCTGTTGATATCGATTTCATAGGTAAAACTGTCGCCCCGGTAATAACCCAGATTATATTCAATGGGTCTTTCGCCAGGGTCCAGCACCAGTCTCTTCCTGAACAGGATGGGCGAGCCTTTGGGGATGTGCAGCTGGTGCGCGATGTGCTCGTCTGCGGCAATGGCTTTGATTTGCTCTTTGGAAACAAATGGAACGGTGGCGTAATCCTGCTCCATGATTTCGTACAGGTGCCTGGAAAAATCTTCCTTGCCAGTAAGCCCCACACGCGGATGAAAGTACGAAACGAACAAAACAAACGGGCCGTCGGCCAGGCCTCGCAACCGTTCGAGGCGCAATACTTCCTTATCCTTCTGTATCCGGAGCATATTGGCCACATCGCTGCTTGCTTTAACCCAGTCGATCCTGATATTAAAATTATGGAAGTCCATTCCCTGGCTGTTCATTTCAGAGCTGAAACTGACCCAGTTGACGAGCTTGGTACTAACCGTATTCTTGATGGTGCGGGTACCTACTCCCTTTTTGCGTTCGAGCAGGTTTTCGTTCTGAAGCTTGTTGGTGGCCTGTCGTATGGTATTGCGCGATATGCCCAGGCGTTTGGCCAGCTCCACTTCTTTGGGAAGCATTTTGCCATTTTTATATTCAGGTAGTTCGATCAGGGTCCGGAGCAGGTTCTCGACCTGAACGTGAAGCGGCAGAGGACTGCCATGGTCAATTCTGAATTCGATCGGGTCTGCTTCTGCGTTGTGCTGTATTTCCATACGCCAAAGTTAATAAACTCACAATTTAAATCTTTCCCTGCAAATCCGTTCGCTTGCCCGCGCGGCCCGACCCGACCTGGGCGGCTCCCTAGAAACGGGGACCGGCCTGGAATTTTTTGCCGTCGGTGATCCCTTTCCACTGGTCGGTGCGGAAAGGGTTGGCAGGTAGTCCGGCTTTGTTGAATAAATTGAGGTCACCCGGGTTATCACTCCATGCGTAGCGTACGGCCACGGGCGCAGGTACCTGATCCGAAAACACCACCACTTTGTCGCCCGCAATACGGGCCAGCGCCCAATGGAACTGCCGGTCTGCACCGGCTATCTGAAAACCTTTCACAAAACCATATTTATCCGTCGTATGCATGCCGCCGGCAGTGGGTTGATAACTGATCATTGCCTCCCTGCCTTTGATCTCCATTTTGCTGAATACCGGCCCCTGCGCATCTGTTTCCTTCCGATACACCATTTTTAATGCGGCCAGAGCCAGCCTTTTCCCGACCTCCTCCTTCTTTTTCGGATGGATATCGTCCGCTTCCCCCAGGTCGATGGCCGTGGCCATGGCGGTGTTCGGCAATTGCAGTGCCAGGGCCTGTGCTTCCCTCAGTTCCGCCCAGGTACTCTCCTTCGGTTCCGCTGCTTCCTCCATATAATTAGCCAGTTGCACGAAAATGAAGGGTAGCTGATCGTCATTCCAGTTCTTGCGCCAACTCCGGATCATCGCCGGAAAAAGCGATCGGTATTCCTCAGCCCTCTCGGCATTGGATTCGCCCTGATACCAGATCGCCCCTTTGATCGCCAGCCTACCCAGCGGCGCGATATTCGCATTAAACAAAACACCAGGGGAAGAAAAGGGAGTAGCATCGGGTACCACCGGTTTCGGAAATTTCGCGGCCTCAATGGCGGACCCTTTTTTATAAAACCATTTCCCCCACAACACCGGGTTTCCCCAGAATGAAGACGTCGTAAAGCCGCCAATGCCACCGGTATCGAATACCCGCACTACCAGCAGGTTATCCTTTGGTTTCAGCACAGAAACCGGCACTTTGTAGTTGCGATGGTTGTGCGCGCCAAAGGTCTCTCCCACTTTCACCCCATTGACCCAGGCAATGTCGTAATCATCGATTTGCGAGAGTTGAAGGTTTAAAGAATCCTGTGTTTTGCCTGCGTCAAAGTCAAAGGTGGTTTTAACCCAAACAGCCCCGTCGAAATCTTTCAGATCGGGCTCCTGCTCCCAGGTATTGCCGGAGAGATTAATGGCTTTCCAGTCTGAAAAATCGGTTTCAGGCAGATACCATCGCTCTTTAACACCCGGCCCCCGGTAGTAATGTCGGCCATACCATTTCTTCTTATACCGCTCAAAATCGGCATTCAATTCTGCAAAACTCTTACCGGTGCTCACAGTTGGCCGCATTTCTTCCTGAAAAACCGGAAACTGCAACAGCGACTCATTGCTCATCCACGTCTCGACTGCCGTAGCACCCAGGTTATCGCTAATGAGTCCGATCGGCACATTCAGGTCTTTGTTCACGCTTTTGCCAAAATGATAGGCTACCGCCGAAAACGCTTCGATATTATCGCGGCTCAGTTCCTGCCAGCCTATGCCCTTGAGATCCTCACGGGGTTGGTAATCCATTTCAGTGAGTACCGTAAAAAAACGGATCCTATTTGCCCTTATGAACGCTGTGTCGATTTCCTGAAAACCCGTCTGTTTTACTTTCCACTGCATGTTCGACTGCCCGCCACAGATCCAGACATCGCCGATCAGCACATTTGAAAACATGAGCTCATTCCTACCCTTCACTGTTAACGAATATGGCCCGCCCGCAGGCATCGCATCCAGTTTCACCAGCCATTTGCCTTTCGCATCCGATTGAACCGCTTTGGCATTCCCTTCCAGCCCGACCTCGACCTGCTCGCCCGGAGCTGCCCACCCCCACACCGCTATGGGTTTGTCGCGCTGCAACACCATATTGTTCGTAAAAATCTGCGGCATCCGCACCTGTCCTGCCAGGGTTAACGCGTGCAGGAGCAGGAGGGAGAACAGAAGGGGCGTTTTGGTTAGCATAGGATTATATAAATGGTCAATGATCGGCCCTTACATAAGCTTTCAGCGTCGCACATTTTTTCCCGGCCGATTGACCGAACGGGGCGATCGTATAGGCCGGCACATTGGCAGGGACGATGAATGTCTCCGCATAATGGATCACACAGGGTTCAAAAAGCCCCTCCGGACTCTCTACGACTACCTCTTCTCCTTCCACCAGATTGATCACATTCAAATTTCCGTGTGTGTAATGGATTACCTTGGTGTCAAACCAATGCCTTCTTGTTTCGATAAACTGGGAAGCATACAGGCCTGTGGATTCTTCCTTCACATGGTCGTCCCCGGAAATTTCAGTGATGTTATTGAAAAGGTTTTCTTTCACCCAATCCTCATCCCGGGTCCAGTCGATCACGTTTTTGCCGTGCTCAATATTAATAGGCCGCGGCTTACCATCGAGCCCCAAACGTCCCCAATCCCACAATTTGAATGTAAAAATATAGGGAGTCGCAGATATTTCGAGCACAACGGCGTTCTTTCCGGAGCAATGGATCGTACCCGCGGGGATTAGGATATGGTCATGCTTTTTGACGGGCAGCTTGTTCACATATTTTTCCGCATCAAAATCTGCCGAACCGCTCTGCGCTTCTTCCAGGTCTGCAATCATATCGGCCGCATTGACCCCCTTGTGCGTACCCAGATACACGCAGGCATCGTCCTCCGCTTCCAAAAAGTAGTAGCTTTCATCCTGCGTATAACCCATTCCGAACTGTTCCTGTATGTATGCGCGCGTCGGGTGCACCTGCAAGCTCAGGTTACCGCCTTCCATTGTATCGAGGAAGTCGAACCGGATGGGAAATTCGGCTCCGAACTCCCTGTAAACCGATTCACCGAGCAGTTGTTTTGGCCTGGCCAGCACCAGGTTCATGGACGGAAGCTCAAAAGTGTGTTCGCCGAATTTGAAGAGCAGGCTGTTTTCTTCGGGTACACAGTCGAAACCCCAGGCGTAATTGACTTCCTCCCGGTCCAGGTCCACCACCTCTTTGAGCCATTGGCCACCCCAGGGGCCCGGATCGAAAAACGGAACGACCCTGAATGGCCGGTTGACCGCTTCATTCAATCCCTGGTGGTAGATCTCCGCACCGACCATTTTGGGTTCGGCGGGAGTATTGGCATCGATGAAATAGTCGATCCGCGTGAAAAAATTCATTTTATGGCGGTCGAATACGCGCCAGTCGAGGAAATAGCCCTGTTTGTATTTCAATGCGAAACTTTCATCCCGGTTATCCACTCCGAAGTTTCCTGTATCGTTCCGTTTCATCCTTTTCTGGATCTCCCAGCGCGCTAGATCGGCATAGATCAGCAGGTCGGCGTCCGCAAAAAGAGCTGCCCCTTCACCACAGATCACGAGCGTGCCCGAATCCAGCGACCGCACGCGCTCCTGCTCCCGGTGAAGGTTATCCATATGAAAGAAATCCGTGATTTCCAGGCTGTTCATTTTTCCGAAAACCTGATCGTCCGTCACAAACGGATACGCCATCGCACGGATATCGGCGGGATTTTTAAGGAAATCATTGGTATTGATCAACGTTGCACCTTCCAGGTTTTCCTTTACTGCATTCAACACTTCCTGAGCCGCCACCCCGTGGTACAAATCCAGGCAGATCACCGTTTTGGCTTTGTTTTTAGTTTCAATAAAATGCTTCACTTCGCGGAAGATCTCCCCCCAACCCACCAGGCATTGGTCTGATGATTTACTTACTTTAACAAATGGAAACTTGTCGTAATTAGAACGCATTATCAGTATTTTTTTGATTTATTAATTCACATACCCCCAATATCCCCGCATACTCCGGTTGCGATGCCACCACGAGCTCCACATCGGTCGAGTTGATCCAGGCGTGTTTGTCGATCATTTGTCTGATATGGGGTAAAATCATGTGGCCGCTTTTCATAATGCCGCCGCCAAAGATGACCTTTTCAGGGTCGTAGGCGTGAATCAGATTGATCACACACAATGCCCATACTGTCAGGCAGCGGTCTTTTAATTCCATGGCTAACCGATCTCCTTCTTCCGACAGTTGAAAAAGGTTTTTAAAATCAATTACTGCCAGGCCGGCCAGCTTGCTTTGCGGAAAGCCCGGTGATTTTTGTGCTATCTGCGTGAGTACCCAGGTCGAGCTTTCGCTTTCCACGCAGCCGATATTCCCGCAGTTGCACACATCTCCTTCGAAATTGATCGTGGTATGTCCCCCCAGGTTACCACCCACAAAGTGCTTTCCGCGCAGGGGCGCACCATTCACGAGCACGCCAGTACCCACGCCTGTACCCAGGGTTATCAGTACCAGATCTGAACTTCCGGTACCCACACCATGCTTCCATTCTCCGATCAACGCAGCCCTCGCGTCATTTTCGACCACGATCGGCACGCCAAAATGCGTATTTGCCCACGCATTGAGGTCTATGTTTTCGGCGCCGGGATATTTCACATATCTGGATAAAATGGCCCCAGTGTAAAAATTGACAATCCCCGGAAAGGCAAAGCCAATTCCTGTAAGCCGATAGTCGCCGCCAGCCAGCAAACTGCTGATCTCCACTACAATATCCTTCAATCTTTCTTCGAAAGTTGATCCGGAAGCAGCCTCTATATTCCTGTCTGCCAGGATACTGCCCTCGCAAACAAGCCCGAGCTTAATCCGTGTGCCTCCGAAATCGACACCAATGGTGATGTTTTTCATTGTTACTTCGGCTTTCGGCAGTTGGCCGTCGGCTCTTTACTGTTGAATTATTACTATTGTTGTTTTTTTGACCTACCAGCTCCGCTCGATTTCCTCCAAACTCTTGTTCTTGGTTTCCGGGATATTTCTGATCGTGAAAATCCAGATAATGACTGCATTGACCATAAATATCCAGAAAGTCGTTGCCCCGCCGAATGTTTTCAGGAAGAACGGGGTAAGCTGTGTAATGGCCAC
This sequence comes from Dyadobacter ginsengisoli DSM 21015, assembly GCF_059568735.1. Classification (NCBI taxonomy): domain Bacteria; kingdom Pseudomonadati; phylum Bacteroidota; class Cytophagia; order Cytophagales; family Spirosomataceae; genus Dyadobacter; species Dyadobacter ginsengisoli. The sequence continues at coordinate 241,417 of NZ_JCANTY010000001.1, read as the reverse complement.
GACACCAATCCACAAGACCAGCGTCGCCAGCGACATGGCGATCCCGCGGATCTTGGTCGGGAATATCTCCGACATCAATACCCAGGGAATCGGTCCCAATGAAACCGCGAAACTGGCGATGTACCCGAGTATGAAAATAAGCAGCCATGGCCCCTGATCGAAGTGGAAATGGAAACAGATACCTGTGGCAAAGAGGCAGATCACCATCCCCGCCACACCCCAGATCAGCAAACTGCGCCGGCCTGCACGGTCGATCAGCCAGATGGCCACCAGGGTGAAAACCATATTCACCAATCCGATGATGATGGTTTGGGTAAACGCGGATTCCGCCCCGAAACCAATGCTCTTAAATATCTCCGGAGCGTAGTAAATAACCGCGTTGATTCCGGTGATCTGCGAAAACAGCGCCAGAACAACGCCGATCAGCAATGGCTTGCGCAATTTTGTGTCCATCAGATCTTTCAAACTCCCTTTTTCATCGCGCAGGCTGTCAGTAATTTCCCTGAAAATTTCCAGCGAGACTGCTTTCCCGTTGATCTTTTCCAGGATCTGTTTGGCCAACCCCTCCCTGGACTGCGCCGCGAGCCAGCGCGGGCTTTCAGGCACAAAAAACAGCAGGACGAAAAACACAAAGGCCGGAATCACCTCCGAGCCGAGCATGTAACGCCAGCCATACTCGACATTCCAGGCTTCATCACCCGCCTGACTGATTTTGAGATTGATTACATATATAATATTGATTCCCAATACAATAGCCAGTTGGTAAAACGTCACCAACCTGCCCCGTATGTGCGAAGGCGCGATCTCTGAAATATACATGGGACAAAGCATCGACGCCGCCCCTACCCCGATCCCGCCAAGCAAACGCATGATAATGAAGGTCGTGAGGTCGTTGGCAATCGCTGAGCCATACGCAGGCACGGCAAAAAGGACTGCCGTGCCGATCAAAACGGCTTTACGGCCATACCGGTCGCTGAGGTAGCCGGCCGTCATCGCGCCGAGCACGCAGCCCCAGATCGCACTACTGGCGGCCCAGCCGACCATCAACGGCGAGAGATTGAATTTCGTTTGCAAGTACCCGATCGCACCGGCAATAACGGCGGTGTCGTAACCAAACAGAAACCCTCCGAATGCGGCAACGCTGGTAATGAGAATGATGTACGGAAGGTTATTTTCCGTCGGTACCGCTTTTCTTTGCTGATCGATCATGGTCAAGGGTTTGTAGATGAAGCTTTTTCTTTGAATTTGACGCGAACGAACCGAGGACGGTATAAATTGGGTTTCCTTTTCACGACCTCGAAGAACTTGAAACTGTTGACATTATAGGAAATCAACAGTTCACTCGGGGCCGACAATGCCGGATGGGCCTTCGCATTGTAGGTAAAGAGGTCGGGGTCCTGAATGTCATTCGAGGTTTTATACAGAACGATCCTGGGCCCGAATGGTCCCACCGGAGTAGGCCCTACCTGCATGCATATCTCCGGAAAAAGACTGCCCAGTTGATACACCAGGGCATACCTACCTTCCGACAGACGGCTCACACTCAGCTCATTGGAAACCGAGTCGCTCAGTGCCGCCACCGATTTGACGTCTTTCGACCAGCCGCTGCCATTCCAGAACTCCCACTGATCGAACGCCCCGACCTGCGCAGGTTTTACGCGCGCCGAAACCAGCTTTTTGGTCAGGCCTTTGGTACCATATACATAAACAAAACCGTCCGGCTCGGCTTCTCCCGCCGACGCGCTGTTGTTGAATACCCCCGCTCCAAAAGAAATGGTTTCCTCCCCGCTTTTATAATTGTTGAACGGCAGTTCTGATTGCTCCTGATCCGAATAGGGAAAGGGACTGCCCGCCGGAATCCGGATGAGCGCATTGCCGGTTTCCTTGAAGGGGAATGCAGAATTATCGTGGGTATTGGTGATTTTGTAGGCAAAAATAAACAGGTCCTTGTTCACATCCGGATTGGCAAAACCATCACCCAGCCAGAAATAGGTATCCTTATCCGATTTATCCGTTTTGGGTGTAAAAACAGCTTTGAACGCCCCATTTTCCTTCGCCATTCTGAAAGTTATGTGCGTTGAATCGGGTGTTTTGCCTTTCAGCAGTGCCATGGAGTTGTTGATCATCACATAGCCTGGTTTCAGTTTGTCGCCCGCTACCTCGCCAACCATCGTATCACTGAACAGGAACAACAGGCTATCGCCTTTTTCCGAATCCTTTCCCGAAAACGGGATAGCAAAAATGCCGTCGCCGCCAAACCAGCCCGATTTCCTCAAAAACAAATTGGTCCATTCCGGGGCCGGTTCTGCTGTAAATTCCTTCTCATCGATCTCCGGCCTGGACACATCGAGCTTATCCTCAGAGGATTGCGGACCACAGGAAAACAGGACTGTTATGAAAAACAGGATACAGTATTTCATCAGGGTTAGTTTTTTGTTAAATATAATTGAATATGTCTATATGTATGAACATACTATTCAGTTATTTCGGCCCTGCCTTGTAAGTGTACAGGAACGTTTCAATGCCCAGTCCCAATGCGGTTAGGTCCACAGTGAGTTCGAGCTTCATTTCGTCGGTCGTAAGCAAGCGCACCTTGTAGGTATCCACCACTGTGGCCGGGTTAAAGAGCCCGTGATAGGTAATCGCAAATGTTTTCTCGTCGGCACTCAGTACCCATTTGTCATACACATTGAAGCCATCGAACTGACAACTGCCCGTGGCGGTGTCGGTCCCATACAAGTAGTTAAGCGTGCCGTCCTGGTTGAAAAGTATTGCATTGTCCTTCTCGCAATCATTGATAACCTCCTTGTTCTTCTCGTTCACGTGCAGGATGGAGGTGAGGCTCCATTTCTTTTGCGGAATATTGTCCCTGGGCGAGAGGTTTACCTGCATCGTCAGGTCCGAAACTTCTTTGGCCCCGGATGCATTCACCGCTTCGAACGAGAATCCCACAAGCTGGTCCACATCCGCGCTGAGGGTACGATAAGTGAAATCGTAGGTAAACGAATTTCCATTTGCATTCACCGTCATTTCGCCATTGGTGCCATAGCTGGCGTCCACGATCAGGTTTTTTGTTTTCCTGATCTTAAGACTCGTGAGCCCGGCAGGCGATTCCACCGTTACTTTCACGGCAACTTGTCTGCCCGATTCACTTTTCAGACTGTATTGTCCGTGTCCTAGCGCCTTGTCGGCAGCCAGCTCCACTTTAAAGCCGTCGTTATCAAAGTAATCCGCCGGCGTCTGTTTCTCATCTTCGCAGCTGAGACTCACGGCAGACAGCCATAGAACCATCAGCAGGCGCATATATTTCGAAATCCTGATCATGTTGAATGCGTTTTAGAGATTAAAAACCGGGGTTTTGCGGCAAATTGGGGTTAACATCCCGTTCCTGCTGCGGAATCGGAAATACCTGGTAATTTTCACTCAGCACCGGAATCGGTGTGGTGTATTCGGTGTCCTTGGCCTTATGAACCCGGTCGCCCAGCTTGTTCATCCGCACGAGGTCAAACCAGCGCTGTCCTTCCCCGATAAACTCCTTCCGTCGCTCGTCCAGAACGGCGTCCCGGAAAGCCGCGATCGCATTGATCGTCACCGGCGTGAGTCCCGCCCGGGTTTTCACCTTATTGAGATATTCATTGGCAGCCGGGAAATTGCCCAGCTCCGCCTGCGCTTCCGCATACATGAGCAGGACATCCGCGTAACGGATAACAGGAAAGTCATTGGTAGAACCGCCAGCTGTGGGGTCGGCGGCCTCGTCCCAGTACTTTTTAATATAAATATTACTCAGCGTCACCACTTTACCGTCGTCGCCGGTGAATGAGGTCATGTAAGTCGCTGCTTTTCTGGCATCATTGGGCAGATAAGAATTGTACAGGTCTTTGGTGACGGTCTGCCAGCCCTGGGTATTGTTCACTTTATCCCTGGCCGTCGAAAGTTCGACCGGCAAAAGCCGTACATTAAACTGGCCTACCTCCCAGAAAGAAATGGTACCGCCTCCGTCCCCGAACCCGACCGAGAAAATGGCTTCCTTACCACCCCGGCTCGAAAGCTTGAATGCATCGGCATAACTTGTCCATAAACTATATACGTTGGAGTCGATCACCTTTTTGGCCTCCGCCGATGCATTGGTAAAATCCTTTCGGGTGAGGTACACCTTGGCCAGCAGAGCCTGCGCTGCACCCTGGGTAGCACGCCCTTCCTGAATCTGGCCGTCCTTCGGCAGGTTGGAAGCGTCTTTCAGGTCCTGCATGATCTGTGCATACACCGCATCCGGTGTAGCGGAAGCGGGTTCAAGCGGATTGCTTTCTCCGATCAGCAACGGCACTTTCCCAAACATCCTTACCAGATTGAAGTACATCAATCCACGCAGGAACTTCGCTTCGTTCACGAGCCTGTCGCGCGTGGCCGCATTCATGGCTATGCCCGGAATGCGGTTGACCGCAATATTGGCCAGGTAAATAATTTTGTAATGTATCCGCCAGATTTCCAACAGATTGGCATTATCCGAGTTATAAGAAAATGTGGCAAGCTGGTCGTTGTAAATGGCCCCCAGCTGGTTATTTTTCATGTTATCCGATGCCAGATCGGCCGTGATCCAGAAAGTACTGTGGTAAGCCCCGGCCGTATTCCCCGGAAAGGGTCCTGCAAAATCCAGGTTGTACGAGCCCAGGTAGGAATAAATGGCGTTTACCGCCGCTATCGCGTCCTGTTCGGTTTTGTAATAATTGGTCTGGGAAACTGTGTTCTGAGGGTTTTCTGTCAAAAAATCCTGGCAGGAAAAATTCACTGAACACAGCACAAAGAACAGGAAGGCCGTTTTGATTTGATATACTGCATATTTCATAGCTGTGGTCATTAGAGTCCGATGTTTATTCCAACTAAAAAGGTCCTGGTTTGCGGATAATTGCCATCGTCCACACCCACTACATTCGTCGAGGAGCCGTAAGCATTTCCCTCGGGATTATAGCCGCTGTAATTGGTGAGCGTCCACAGGTTCGCGGCGCTTATGTACAGCTTTAAGCGACTCAGCCTCATCTTGTCCAGCACGTCTTTGGGTAGATTGTAGCCCAGGCTCAGGCTCTTCAAACGGAGATAGGAGGCATTCTCGACAAACCGCGAGGAGAAAATGTTATCGTTGGCCGTAGCCAGCGGACGGGCGTATTCATTGCTGGGGTCAGTCGGTCTCCAGCGTTTTTCGTAAGCTTCGAGCAGTACATTCTGCTGCCCGTTCACATTTTGCAGGTTCAGCAGGTTCATATTCACCATTTTGTTGCCCTGCGATCCCTGGAAGAAGAAATTCAGTTCAAAATTCTGGTAGCTGAGGGTGTTATTGAGCCCCCAGTAAAACTTGGGCTGCGCCGAACCGATGATCGTCCGGTCCAGGTCGTTGATCACGCCGTCGGGTTTGCCATCCGGCCCGCCGATATCGCGGTATTTCCGGTCGCCGGCAGCAGGGCTTTGTCCGGCAATGGCAGGACTGCTCTTCGCCTCGTCATCGGATTGATAGATCCCGTCGAACACGTAACCGTAGAATGAGCCGAGCGGCTGCCCTTCGCGCAGGATATTGCCACCGCCGAGGAGCACGTCGCCTCCACCTGCCAGATTGGTGATCCTGTTACGGTTGAGCGAAACATTCAGCGAAGTGTTCCAATTGAATTTACCTTCGAAATTGATCGTGCTCAGTTCAATATCCACCCCCTTATTTTCCACATTACCTACATTGAGCAGGGTGTTCTGAAAGCCGGTGGTAACCGGAATAGGCGTCAGCAGCAACAGATCGGATGTTTTTTTGTGATACAGTTCGGTCGTCAGCGAAACGCGTCCTTTCAGTACCGATAAATCTATCCCGAGATTCATCTGGCGCGTGGTTTCCCATTTCAGGTCTTCGTTGGGATACGACAACGGCTCCCGCCCGTAAATGATCGACGGATCGCCGCTTCCATTATTGAAAACTCCTTCACCAAACCGTGTGATAAGCGCCAGGGAACCGTAAGGCGGAATGGCCTGGTTACCCGTAACGCCGTAACTTCCGCGCAGTTTGAGGTTGCTGATCACATTGCTCCCTTTCAGGAAATCCTCTTCCGACACACGCCAGGCCAGGGCTGTGGACGGGAAAAAGCCATATTTGTTGCCTTTCGCAAACTTGGAAGAACCATCGGCCCGGCCCGAAACCGTGATCAGGTATTTATCTGCCAGGGAATAGTTGATGCGCGCCAGGTAAGACATCAGGCTCCATTGCGTTTCTCCGTTAACCGGCGGCTGCGGGTTCTGGCCGGCCGAGAGGTTATGATAGCCGGAGCGCGGATCAGGGAAGTCGAACACCAGCAGCTGTACCGATTCGTTTTTGAATTTTTGTACTTCAAATCCAGCCAGTGCACTCAAACTCCCATTCCCTACTGCCTTGTCGAAGTTCAGCGTATTGGTACTGAGCCAGGTAAATGCCTGTAACGCCCCGCTGCTCGCTTCACCCAGACTGTTCTCGGTGCGTTTCAGACCATAGGGGCCAAATGTGTTGGATTTGGTATTCAACGCATCCATTCCGAAACTGGACCTGAAATTCAGGCTTTTAGCGAGCTTGATCTGCGCAAATACATTACCCAGAAACCGCGAAGTACCTGTATTGGCCTGATATTCCCGAGCCTCCGCTACCGGGTTTGCAATGCCTGTTTTCAGGTAATGCTCATAAGTGTAGCCCAACGCCTGGCTGGGATCATAAACCGTGGCAATCGGATTGAACTGCATCGCACCCGATATCACGCCGGGTACGATCTGGCCTGGCCCGGTGAGTACGCCATCCGACGAAAGCCGGTTATAAGAAAGATTGGCTCCGACCGAGAGGTATCTGTTCACCTCCGTTTCGAGATTCGTCCGCAACGAATAGCGTTTGAAATTAGACCCGATCACAATGCCGTCCTGCGTAAAATAACCGCCCGAAAGCGCATATTTTGTTTTGGCACTTCCCCCGTTCACCGATAACTGAAAGTTGGCTATGGGTGCCGGCCGCAGCAATTCTTTTTGCCAGTCGGTCCCTTTTCCGAGCGTTCCGGGGTTCACATAAACGGGGTTCCGCCCGGCATTGATATTCGCCTCATTCACCAGATTGGCAAACTGATCTGCCCGCAGCAGCTTCAACGTATGAGATGCCTCCTGGGTACCGTAATAGCTTTCAAAATTGATGCTTCCGGTATTGTTTTTCCCTTTTTTGGTTGTAATCAGTACTACTCCGTTAGCCCCTCTCGAACCATAAATCGCTGTGGCGGAAGCATCTTTCAGTATTTCAATGGATTCGATATCGCCGGGATTGATCGTCGACAACGCGCCGATCCTGGGCCCGCGCCCTCCAACCGACATTTCACCTCCGTCGCTGTTGATGAGCATGCCGTCGATCACATACAAAGGCTCGCTGCTTGCATTCACCGAGCTCGTTCCCCGGATCCTGATATTGGTTTCCCCACCCGGCGCGCCGGTCGACTGCACTACCTGTACACCCGCCGCACGCCCCTGAAGCGCCTGATCGAAGGTGGTGACAGGCACCGCTTTCAACTCCTCCGACTTCACCGACACAACCGAGCCTGTCATATCCGATTTCTTCATCGAACCATACCCAATCACGACTACCTCATCCAGCGCTTTTTCCGAGGTATTGAGTTGGATCGTAAAGTTCGATTGGCTGCCTACCACCACCTCTCGGCTCTGATAGCCTATAAATGAAAACACCAGCACCGCGTCATCGCCCGGCACAGAGAGCGAAAACTCCCCGTTCACATTGGTAATCGTTCCCTGTGTAGTGTTTTTGACCGTAATGCTTACGCCCGGAAGGTACTCGCCATTGGCGGCGCTAACCTTTCCGGTAACCGTTTTATCAAGGTCGGCAACCGCCGGATCCTTGGCGCCGGCACGCCCGTGTGTACACAGGAGGGTGACGAGGCAAAAGATCAGTTTTAAATGACGTACTACTCTTTGCATATGATTGGGTTTGAAGGTTAAAGGATGGGAAGCGGATTAAGAGAAGGAATTAATATGTATGAACATATGAACAAACAAATATGCGCAATATTTCACACATTCAAAATTTTACAGGTATTTATTTTAGTATTTTTTAGACTATTCCAATGTTCACAGACAGGTCATCACTTTACTCCCCATTGGGTGTTGGGCCGGGCGCCCATGTTCAGTCTCAGTACCCCTCCCTTTGCAAAATCGCTATGCCTGAACCAGTAGGTATGCAAGGGCTTTTCGTTGAGGCTTGCGCTTTGGATGTACATGTTTTGGGCTGAATTGTTACGGGTGATGATCGTAAATTTTTTCCCGGTGTAATACCTCGGATTCAGCTCGATTTCAATGCGATCGAACACCGGGCTTGTTATTTCGTAAGTGGGTTCACGATCTACATTCCCTTTCAGGCTGAACAAGCCGAGCGACATCAGCGAGCTGGTCGCACCCATTTGGCCCTGGTCTTCGTCGTGGCCGCCGTATCCCAGATCCGGCGTAACGCCTCCGTAGGCTTTTTCCTGCACTTTCCTTACCCAATATTGACTCAGCCAGGGCTTACCGCCATGGTTGAACACATGCGCGTCGGAGCAGCCTGGCTGGTTGGCGTAACTGATATAACCGTCGTTGTAAGCGAATACAAAATCGGAGGGTTCAGCTTTGGTAAATGCAAAATTCAGCTTATTGCAAAGCACCTCATTGCCACCCATGAGCCTGGCCAGGCCCGGGATGTCCTGCGACCCGGCCCAGGTGGCCTGCCACGCATTGGCTTCGATCCAGCCGCTTCCCGACAATGGATCGTCGTGCAGGAATTCTCCTTTTGCCGATTTGGGGAACAGCAGGTTATGTTTTGGGTTAAAAAGTGCCTTCCAGCCTTTTGACCTGGTGCTGAAAAACTGATAATCTTCCGTCTTGCCCAGCTTCCAGGCCACTTCCGACAACGCATAATCTTGAAATGCAGCCTCCAGGGTAATCCCGGCATTACCGGGCCAATAGCCATTTCGGGTATAAAATTCGATATCTGCCGAGTCCCCGAGCATTCCGCCTGGGAGCATATTCTGCTTCATAACCCGGTAGGCGTCCTCAACCGGTGTTTTGGTGAGCAAGCCTTTCTGAATCGTGGAGGCGATCAGGTTTACGGCCGGGCAGCTCGTCATAATGTAGGAATAGCCTCCGCCGGACGGCCCGCGCGGCAACAGGTAGCCGTTTTTCGCATATTCCACCATCGAGGCCGACATTTCGTCCATCACTTCCGGCCAGGCCAGGCCCCAGAGTACGTTCAGGTTCCACTGGGTGAGCCACCACGCATCGGAAGTATACATATCAAAGCGGTTGGCGCCGGTTTCGGTTTTCGGGACACGGCGGATTTTCAGGTTGGCTTCCGTGAAGTTGCCTACCCTTTTTCCGGTAGTGCGGTCGGGATAATCGCCGGAAATGTCGGTGATCTTATGCCGGCCCAGCAACACGTGCCATAAATCGGTATAGAACTTGGTTTTCTGATCTTTACTACCGCCGGTAACCTTTATTTTACCAAGATCGTCATTCCAAGTCCGCAGGCTTTCGTCCTTCACCTGATCAAAATCCCAGCTTGTGCATTCATTAGCGAGGTTATTGCGGGCATTTTCAACACTGGTAAACGATACCGCGATTTTCATCCGGACCTCCTCCCCGCCCCTCAGATTAAATATGGCAGAAACACCTGCGTGATCGCCACCCACCGTTTCTACATCTTTCAGCAGCTTTCCGTCCTGCCAGCCATTCAAGGCGGCAAAGGGCCTATCAAACTGGATCACAAAATATATTTTCACGTCGGTGGGACCGCCCCAGTATCGCTTAATGGTACTGAACGCCCCCTCGAACTCCCTGTCACCCGTCTTCTTCACGCTGGCGTCGGCCATTGTGCAATTGGACACGTAGCCACCCAGGTTGGTCAGGATATGGGCGGTTGTGGTTTGGGTATAAGTAAATTTGTAGAAGCTGACGCGTTCGGTTGCCGTATTTTCAACCCATATTTTGTCCTTTTCCAGAAAAAGGCGCTGGTATCCCGGATGAACGATCTCACCCGCGTGCGAAAATTTGGACTTCCATCCCTGTTGCCCCGCCCTGGGATCGGTTTTGTCCGTCGAAGGCATTATTTCAAGCCCGCCCACCATCCACTGATGAATTTGCTCAAAGCCCAGTATCTCAGTTTCATTGTAATTATAACCTCCGCCGTTCTGGTTTTTATTACGGGTAAGCGGAGCCGCCCCGACCATTCCGAAAGGCCTTTGTCCGGGAATGAAGAAGAAATACCGGCCGCGGTTGGTTTCAATGTATGGGTTGACCCAGGAAACAAAATCGGTGTTTTCGGTACTGAAAACTTCAACCTCCGAAAAACCAATATCGCGTCCCTTGCCGTCTGTGGTTACGAACTTGACCCAGGTCACCGTCTTTGTCCCAAATTTTACCTCCTTCGCCAGTCCGTCGTTGGGGATTTCATTGACCCAAATCACCGAGCCATCGCTGAAAAGCAGCTTGCCGCCGGCAATATGGTCTTTGAGATTGGGGCGATCGTAGAGAACAACCTTATTGATCTTCGCGGGGGCTTTCCAGGTCAGCTGTACCCAGGGGAAACGTACGTACCCCCAATCGGTGGTGTCGCCCTCGCAGGCCCACTCGCCCGCTCCGTCGACGGCTATAAGTCCGTCCGCTATATTTTGCGACGACGTTTTCGCATTCAGCGTACTCGACGCCGTGATTTCGGCTTTGGAAGCAATGTTGTAGGGTGACGCATGAGCGATAGCGGGCAAATAAGCAAAAACTGACAACACAAATACGAATATCCTGCGGCAGTACATATTAAAAAGGGTTAGTGTTTTTATGTTCATATGTTTGAACATATCAAAACTAACTAAATATTGATAAAACAAAAAATTTTCTGCTTTAATGTAAATTTTTTAGGCGCCGACATTCCGGCATGTGACCAATTTACTTGTACTTCTATTCCATTACTTATGTCATTACCCATGTCTCCGATCGATTACTAATGAATAATATCAGGTTTATAACCACGTTAAGTCGAAGGGCAAACATGACTTATGCGTATCGTACTCCTTCTCTTCATCTTATCTGCGGTGGAAACCATCGCGCAACCCTTATACACGCCGCTACGGGCCGGTGTGACCTTCGAAGCCTGGGGTATTGCGCCAGTCGCTATGATTTCGGCCGAAGCACCCATTCTTTACCAGAAGAAAAGTTTTTGGAATATTCAGGCCGGTATCGGCAAGACAGGCAAGCCTCCCCTTTTTGTTCCGTCTCTGGCTTCGGCACTAACTTATAATGTGATCCTGAACCCCTATCACAGGAATCTATGCAACCCCACCCCGGGTTACAGCGCTTTTGAATGCTATCTGGAAGTCGGTTCCGGCTTTACGTTGCTGCAAGCTTCATACGGTGGCCTTCCACATAAGCTGAAAAAAGAAGAGAAAAATCTCGCAGCTGCTGCGCTGCTGGGTTTGCGGTTTCACCTCGTGAAGGAACGGTGGATATATCTGTTTAAAATTCGGCTTGTCCCTTTTCTGGACAGCAAATTTTCGCCTTGGGGTGGTTGCCAGATCGGCCTGGGGTGGCGCTAAGCAAGGGTCGTTGCCCATGCGGGCTAAACAGCTCATTCGATGCTACATTACATGCTGCAGACAGGGATCGCTGATCGTCGCCCGAATACTGGCTGCTGTTTCTCACAAGGTTATTCGCGATAGCATAGCCCAGCCCGGTCCTGCTACGGCCGGTAGGTATTATCCGGGCTGGTGATATTCAAAAAGGTAATTACCCGATGGGGTTCGCATCCAAAGATAGTCTCCGGTCAGCAGCGTTTATGGGCAAATCGTTGATACTCGCAAATCTGCGTAACATTAGCCCCTGATCATCAAACTCCCAGTTCTCGTTGCCATATGCACGGTACCATTGACCGCCGGCATCATGGTATTCATACTCAAATCGAACCGCGATCCGGTTGCCGGTAAATGCCCAAAGCTCCTTTTTAAGTTTATAATCCAGTTCTTTACGCCATTTTGCAGTAAGGAATTGGACGACCTCATCGCGTCCGTTCACAAACTCCGAACGATTACGCCATTCGGTATCGATGGAGTAGGCCAGCGATACTCTTTCGGGATCCCGGCTATTCCAGGCATCTTCTGCTAATTGCACTTTCTGAAGCGCCGTTTCCAGCGTGAAAGGCGGCAAGGGAGGTTTTTGTTCCATAATGTCTATTAAAATCAGGTGGTTATACTTTAATTATCAACTCAAAAGTCGCCGTTCACCGGCTAAGCCAGTTCCTGTATCTGCCGTATCATCTGATTCGTAAAACCCCACTCATTGTCGTACCAGGCCATTACCTTCACCAGGTCCCCGTCCACTACCCGGGTCATTTCCAGGTCGACAACGGCGGCATACGGACTTTGTTTGATGTCGGTCGATACAAGTGGCTCGTCGGTAACCGATACGACTTTGTCATATCTCGGCGAGGCTGCCTCTTCGGTTAAAATGGCATTGATTTCCTCCGCACTGGTTGAACGTTCGGCAATAAACGTAATATCTGAAATGGAACCCACCGGAACGGGTACCCTCACCGCCACGCCATCAAACCTGCCTGCATATTGCGGCAACGCTTTCGTGGTAGCAATGGCGGCACCAGTCGCGGCCGGAGCCAGATTGATGCCGGCTGCCCTACCCATTCGCGGTTCTTTTTTCGATGGCGCGTCCACCAGGGCCTGTGAAGCGGTGTAAGCGTGTGTTGTATTCAAAATCGCCTTTTTAATACCAATCCTGCGTCCAAGGATCTCGATGATCGGACTGATATTATTAGTTGTACAACTTGCGCAAGAAAATATCGACACTTTTCCATCTTCCGTATTGACTCCGTGAACAATGGTAGGTGTATCCTTGGTCGGTCCGGAAATCACCACGAAACGCGCCCCTGCTTTTAAGTGTTTTTCGGCGTCGGCATAGTTTGTGAAAACACCGGTACTCTCGATCACCACATCCACATTCAGCTCTTTCCAGGGCAGTTCTTCAATGCTCCTGGTTGTGGTGTACTTTATTGACTTGTTATCTATGGAAATCAAATCTCCCTCAAAGCTTACTTTCTTGTCATATCTTCCGTAAACACTATCATACTTCAACAAGAAGGCAGCATTCTCGATACTCATCATATCGTTGATCCCTACCACTTCAAGGCCATCGGTTTCCATGATCACCTTCAAGGCCGCCCGGCCTATTCTCCCAAATCCATTAATTGCGATTCGTTTCATGTCAATTGAATTTAAATATACAGAACAGTCTGTCTACATTATTGTAAAAAAATATTAATTCTTAGCCAGCAGCATCTCAGCCATTTTTCTCGCATTTTTCACTGGCCAGGTATCCCGGTAGATCTTAGATTCCACAATAGCACCTTCAAACAAAAGATAGATCGAGTCACCAATAATATCAATATCCAGCTCATTGCTACCTTCCAGTGCTTTTTCAACGAAACCTTTCATATACTGCCTTAGCTTTGCTTTATGCTCAATTATCTCCCTGGACATCAACGGGCTGCCACTACCAACCTCCGATAACATATTAATGAACTTACAGCCCAGAAAATCATCTTTTTGCAAAGCGTACTCCAAGAAATCAAAACACGCGCAGAGCTTTTGAGCTGGCGCCTTCTTGCCACCTGTCCATTGATCCAGTCCCGAAAACCACTCCGTCCTGCCCTCTTTCAAATAAATAACCCCCAACTCGTCCTTTGATCCAAAGTGCTGATACAGGCTGGCCTTGGCCACATCGGCTTCCGCCAGGATCTGATTGATCCCGGTGTTATTATATCCCTGGCTATGAAACAACCTCGAAGCTGTTTCCAGAATCCGTTCCCTCGGCCCAACTTTCTTTGTCATATCCCAAAGGTAAAACAAACATACAATATAGACAAGTCTGTCTATGTATTTTTCTCGTTTTTTTCGGTACCCTGCGCTCTTAAGGCAAGTTCAAAGCAGCCAGATCATGTCGTTGAAGTTAACTTTGCCCGGATGCAAGGCCTTTACCAATGCACAGCCGATTCCGATCACCCCGCGACTAAATGCCAGGTTGTTTTGGGTGTCATGTGAGCCGTTGGTAGCCTTGTACCCGGCATACCCGTCGGAATGAAGATCAAACCGGAGGATTTGCGTATACCAGTAGCTGGCGGCGTTTGCCAATTCAGGATCGTTGGTAACTTGCCCGATGCGATCGAATATCACGCCTAGTCCGGCCGCACCATATCCCATGCTGGCATCCTGCACGCAGTTGACATGCTCCTGGTGGCGCATGGAACAAGTTTTCAGAATAGCCCGCCCTTCTTTTGACCAGCCGGCATTGCCAAATGCAGCACCGGCCCGTAGCAGCATGTAGCCGGTGTCGACACTGTTATAATACGACATCTGCCTGCCGTTGCAATGATTCCTGACAACGTCAACTGGAAGCTTTTCTTCCTTTAGCCGTTGCGTTTCGATATAGACGATGGCTTCCCGGGCAGTTACCTCCAGAACACCGGCGGGAGCCAGGCCCATTTCTATTGCCCTGCACAGAAAAAGCAATATTGCTGTGGAGCCAACTGGGAAGAAAAGACTGGTATTTTGATCGTTTTGTTTCAACCCTGACTCCCAGTAACAGCCCTGAGTCGTTTGAATTGCATTGCGTACAATGCCCTGGATCAGTTCTTCGATAATCGATTGGGCTACTTTCCTGTTGTAATAGCTTCGCTGAAGAAAATACAGGCCGTATCCCAGCGCTCCATGCGTGAATCCGCCCAAATTACCGGCGTACAATTCTGTACGCATCTTTTTCAGCAGTATGGCATCGACGTCACCCAAAAAGACGTTGGGATCCAGGTCCAGCACACCGACCTGGCAGAGATACTGCGAAACTGCGCCCAGGTCTGCAAAGTCTTGCGGATAGGCCTTTTGAGGGTCGCTGTCTATCATGTCACAGGCCTGATCGAATGCCTGCCTGGCTTCCTCCAGATATCGGCTTCGGCCGGAATGCACCGCATACAAATAAGTAAAGACGGACACACCGAGATACCCGCGGGAAAGGCCAAAACTACTCAGCTGTTGCTTGTGAATACTGACAACTTCATAGATTTCCTCGATTTTCGCCGCAGCGATCATAGCCGAAAGCCCCGATATTACTGATGATGTCATTATCGCTCTCATTTGGTTCTCCAGGCAAATGTGTATACGTCTCATCGTCGGATGACAACTTTTTAGACCAATTCTTTTTGTGCTTCGACGAATTGGGAAACAACTTTGGAGAGAGGGCATGATCGCCCGTTATTCGATCGCAGTATCAGGTTGGTCGAGGAAAGCAGAGCAATCATATAAATAGTTTGGGGATGGATAAACTGGTTGGCAAGTTTGATTGATTTCGGTCCGTGCGTCCCCTTTCGGATAGCGGCTAATTCTTATTTCCCACCATTTCAACCTACCTGCCCATGTCTATCGTGTCCCAAGGTTTTTTTGTGCTGAGGCGTCCCCGGTTGCCGTTGGATGTTCTTTATGGATTTAATGAGCGGGTTAACGGTGAACCCGAGTTGTTCGAGCAGGAACTTATCCGCTTTTTTTCGCAACCCGCCATGCTCGAAGCTATCTATGTAGCATCGCCGGAGCTATATGACTCCTTCACCGGCCTGATCGAAGGAAGGGTAAGGACAGGAGTACACAAGCTACTCAAAACATTATATAAATACCTCGTCAGAATGACCTCCCGCAGCACACCATACGGCCTGTTCGCCGGATGTGCAATAGGAGAACTGGGAAATGAAACCCGCATTGAATTTGACGAGACTCTCTCCTGCCGTGCGCATACAAGGCTAGACATGAATTACGTAGCCGAAATGGCGGAAGGACTTTTAACAAAAAGCGCCATTCGGAGTCGGCTGAAATTTTCTCTTAACACAAGCCTTTACCGGATTGGTAATACTTACCGGTACATCGAAAGTTCACTCCATAATAAAAGGAGGTTGTACGTGTTAGCCTCCGTGGATTGCACTACATATCTGGACCGCATCATTTCTGTTGCCAGGAGTGGCGCGACCATTAGCGAATTGGTAGGTAGCATCGTGTCCGAAGATATCGGCGGGGACGAGGCAGCCCAGTATGTCGATGCGATCATTAATGCGCAGATATTAGTTTCCGAACTGGCCGCCACAGTGACGGGGGAAGAATTTTTTTTCACTGTCGCTGCGAAACTGAAGGGTATTGAAGGAGCGGAGGAAGATCTACGCCAATTGAATAAGATTTCGGGTTTGTTGCAGTCCAAGGAGCCTGGTGTCAGCAAATACAAGAAAATCGAATCCGTAGTAGCGAGGCATTTTGTGTCGGCAGGCAGTAAGGATTTGATTCAGAGCGATATTTTTTTCCCAACCCTGTCGTGCACCATGAGCGAGCGGGTGATCGGGATTCTGACGAAAGAGTACCAAAACATATCGTTTTTGGGCCACCGGAATCCTCTCCCGGAAATGGACCAGTTCAAAAAGCGCTTTCTCGAAAGGTACGAGCAACGTGAAATGCCGTTGCTGGAAACACTGGATTGTGAAACCGGGATCGGTTATGGCGATGCAATGGCCGGAAGGATGGATAATCTTCCGCTATTGGACGAAATACAGCTACCGGAAGCTATGAAGACAAATGCCGTCGATATGTCAGCGCTTGCAACTTTCCGTGAAAAGCTCTGTCAACAAACAGTCACCGACGGAGCGATGTCCGTTTACCTCACAGACAGCATGCTGAATGAGTTGCGAAAAACGGTGAATGAAACCGCGCTCCCACCGGATAGCTTTTACCTGTTCGGCAATCTCATAGCAGGTTCACAGAAAGATCTGGATGACGGGAATTTCAAGTTTGCTTTCAATGCAATGGGAGGGCCTTCCGGCATGAAGCTGCTGGGACGGTTTTGTCATGGCCACAAAGAGCTCTGTAAGTGGGTAAAAAAGGCGGTCGGTGAGGAAGAACGGCTTCGGGAAGATGTGGTTTTTGCCGAAATAGCACACCTCCCCGAAGCCCGGGTAGGCAATGTGCTGATGCGGCCCCATTTGCGGAATTTCGAGATCCCCTACCTCGCCGGCTCGTCCATGCCCGAAGAAGACCGGATCTTGCCGGAGGACCTGATGGTTTCGGTATCGATGTCGGGCGAGGTCATACTCCGATCGAAACGGCTAAACAAGCGGGTGTTTCCGCGGCTCACCAATGCACATAACTTTGCGGGCGCGCTGCCGGTCTACCGTTTTCTCTGCGAGCTGGCATATGAGCATGATTACCAGTACCTGGGTTGGAACTGGGGGCACCTCTCATCGAATACGTTTCTGCCCCGCATCGAATACAAGCATTGGATCATTAGTCGCGCAACCTGGAATATCGAAAGGGAGCGGATTATCAGGCTTCTCGGCAAAGATGTACTCACAGCCAAAGAATGGCGTGTGGTAAGGGGTATTTACAATATCCCCCGGTTTGTACAGCTTCGTCAGGGCGACAGCGAATTTCTCATCGACGGAGACTCCGATTTTGCGGTGGAGATCCTCTGTGACTCACTCCGGAAGTATGACAGCCTAACCCTGACAGAGTTCCTTGATGGTGCAGAAAATGGAATTCTAGGAGAACCGGGAAAGCGTTATGCCAATGAAATTTTATTGCCGCTGTTGTCTCAGAAGGATTCGACGCCTGTACCACGAACTTTTGAACGGCAAGTGGATAGGGGCCAATCCAATACCATGAAACGGAACTTTATGGTCGGTAGCGAATGGCTGTATGTTAAGATCTACGCAGGGACCAGAACTGCAGACGGCCTGTTGACATCGCTGATCAAACCTTTGGCAGACCGCCTTCTCACCGAAGGCACTATCGAAAAATGGTTTTTTGTCCGCTACGAAGACCCCGACCACCATATCCGGCTCCGATTTTATAACGGTTGCTGCACATCATTCTGGCAGAAGGTCCTTACCGAGCTCCACACGCTGGTCGATCCGTTGCTCCTCAACGGTACGGTCCACAAAATGCAAGTCGATACCTACAAAAGGGAACTGGAGCGCTATGGGCATCATGCATTCGAAGAGTTCGAATCCATTTTTTTTGCAGATAGCCACACAACGGCGGGCATTCTGAGCATGCTGTCAGGAGACGAGGGAGAGCGCTACCGATGGCTGATAGGTTTGAGGGGAGTGGATATGCTCCTCAATGATCTGGATTTCAGGCTGGAAGACAAAAAGATGCTCATAGGGCATTTACAGGATCATTTCTTCCGGGAATTCCGGGGTGACACAGGACTGAACGTCCAGATGAACAACAGGTACCGCCTGCATACGGAAGAAATCCAGTCGTTTCTCGATCCCTCCCTGGATTCCTCAAACGGTATCGAAGACGCAATCAGGCTATTTGAAAAAAGGTCTGCCCGCATGAGGGTGTCCATGGCGAAGCTTTCCTTCTCAATGGAGATTTCACTGAATAACTTGGCTGGTAGTCTGATACATATGTTCCTGAACCGGCTGTTTATCTCCCAACAGCGCGAGCATGAGCTCGTTGTCCATCACTATTTAAAAAAGTATTATGACTCGAAGTTGGCGAGAAGGAATAAAACCTATACAGGTGGCATTCTACAGGAACAATGACTAATAATTATTAAATGATAATGCTCATATTTGTTGACAAAATGTAGCCGCATTTGGTTTTTTGACGTTTCGAAAAAGGCTCGCCCGACATGGGCAGTAACGGTCATAAATCTCAATCCGGATTCAGTTCAAATATGACAGGAAAAATCAGTTGTCTTATTGTCGATGATGAGGAACCGGCTCATGAAGTTCTCAAATTTCTGATCGCAAAAATCAGCTGGTTAGCTCATGCAGGCAGCTGCTATAATGCACTGGAGGCACTGGATATGATACCGGAAGTAAAACCGGATATCATTTTCCTCGATGTGAATATGCCCGAGCTCTCCGGTCTGGATCTGCTTAATATCGTTCAGGCTCCCGGATCGCACGTGATTCTGACAACGGCTTATCCCGAATACGCAGTAGATGGCTTTACATTCGATGTTACATCTTTTTTGTTGAAACCCATCGGCTTCGACCGGTTTCTGAAGGCTGTCACCAAAGTCAGAAGGCTTATTGGCGATAGTCTGCATCAGGAAAAAGATCGGACCGGCCCGTATACCGAAGGGGCAGGTGCCGATATATCCCAGCCAGATCCGTTAAGCCCGTCGGCCGCACAAGCCTCCGAACGCAAGGCCGACACCGGGCAAGAGGAATATATGTGGATACGGGCCGACCGCAAAATGTATTGCGTCTGGTTCAAAGACATCTACTTCATTGAGGGACTGAAGGACTATGTGAAAGTGTACTATACAAACGGCGTACTGGTCACGCTCGCCTCCATGGCCGTCATGATGACCCGCCTGCCCACTCCCCCTTTTGTCAGGACACACCGGTCCTATATTATCAACCGCAACATGATCAAGATGATTGAAGGAAACATGGTTACCATGCTGAACGGCATGAAGGTATCGATCGCCGTTTCGCCAACGCGCGACGAGGTTTTCAGGCAGTTGACGGAAAAATAACCCAAAGAGCAGGGATGAACGGCATCACAAAGAAAGGCCCACTCATTGAAAGGCTTCTGTTTCCCCGCACCCATGGGTTGAGGGTTTTATACCACGTGTGTTTCTGGGTTCTTTTTGTATTGCTGCACTACGCCTATGCGCTACCCACACTGGCCCGAAAGGCTTCGGATGCGAGTGTTACCATCGCGGGTTTTCTCTATTTCCTGAAAATCATCCCCGAGTATTACCTCTGCGTGGGGCTATATTATCTGCTCCGCAAATACATTCGCGGATTCGTTCTTTTCCTGGTTTTGTTCGTCGCGGCTATTCTGATAAATCACCTTTTTTCAACGTTGCTGTTTCTCTGGGTGGATTATGCTTTGGGGTTGGAAAACATGCCGGACCGGTTCAGATTGTTTGCCAAACTATACCTTCAACCGTTCGATTATCGGGATGTGAGTTCCTGGCTGGTATTCACCAACGACCTCTCCGAGGCACAGTTCTTTATTTTGCCTGCGGCGCTCAAAACGGCCAAGTACGCGGCCAATGAGCACATCATGCGGCAAAAACTTCAGGATGATGCGCTTAATATGGAATTGAAAGCCCTGAAATCGCAGATTAATCCGCATTTCGTCTTTAACGTGTTGAACGCTGCATACGCCAAAACGCTGCCTGTTTCGGAAGATGCCGCCGAATATCTCCAGAAAGTCTCTGAAATCCTCCGGTTTTCGCTTTACGAGATGAACGACGAATTTATTAAGCTCGAAAAGGAGTTCGCCTACATGAATCTTTATCTCGAGCTGGATTCGATACGAAGTAACCGCCGATGCAAGATCAGTGTGGAGCAACATGGAGAAATAGAAGCGCATCACCGCGTCCCGACCCTTTTGCTGATAACACTGGTTGAAAACGCATTTAAGCACGGCGTACACGCCACACGTCAAGACTCGTATGTCTACATCCGGCTTTGCATTTCATCGGGAATGTTAGAATTTACGATTGCCAACAGCAAACCTGCACAAGCATTGCCGAACAGGTCCAAAGACCATCCCAGCGGGGGAATCGGGTTGGTAAATCTGGAAAGAAGAATCGGAATTTATTACCCTGGCCGGTATGAATTTAAGAAAACCGAAACGGCAGGCGAATTCAGTGTGACTATAAAAATACCGGTAGAATAACCGGCGCACGATGCTAAAAGCGCTTTGGTCGAAACTTGCCGCGGATTGGTATAAAAAGATGAAACAATGCGCCTCTGCCAGCTAACTTCATGGTATCTATCAACCCAAAATGAATGTATCTGATGAAAAAGCAAAACACCCCCCCGGCTAAACTTCAACTGGTTAAATTTACAATTGCGCGCCTTAACGGCATCTCCAACGCGGGCAGCGGCAGGAATTGGACCGATTCAGACACGACCGCCAGCACCATCTTATGTAAAAGTATTATGATCTGAAAACCTGCCGGATCAGCTGTTTAAAACCACGGCCGGAACACTTTGAAAAAGCATGTTCCGGCCGTGGTTTTAAATCTCACAATCTAGTTCCAATCATTGCTGATGTCTTTTGCAACCAGCGGATTGGTGTTCTTTTCAGTCAGGGGAATAGGAAATAAAACATGTTTATCCTGAAAGAAAGATTGACTCGAAGTCGGATATTTCGCTTTTTTCTCTGCATTAAGCGTCTGCTTCGCAATGCCCCAGCGGATCAGGTCAAACCAACGCACCTGCTCACCGGACAATTCAAGCTGGCGTTCCAACATGATCTTTTTCATCGCTTCATCCTTGCTGCCGAGCGTTGTGTAGGCGAAGGCGCCGGAGCGCGCGCGTACCTTGTTGATCAACGGCAATGCCTCGCCGATTTTACCGGTATTGATCTGCGCTTCCGCAAGCATCAGCAAAACATCGGCATACCGGATCACCTGCGAGTTGATATCCGACTGGGGTAACTCGCCTTTTTCCTTGTATTCATAAGGTTCATATTTTCTCCAACGGTACCCATTGCCATTTTCCGCATATGGATAAGGTTTGGCTCCGCCTGCGCAGTTGTCACAAAAGGTAACATCTCCCCCGCTTGCCTTATCGCCGTAAAATGTGTTTTTGGCCCGGGGATCCACGTAGGTTTTTCCAGCCTCGTCCTTGTAAGTAAATGCATGGACGGCAGCGTCCGAGATAAATACATTTCGCCAGTCGTTCCAGCCGTATTCCATAGCCCGGCCTGTCAGTGTGTTTTTCCCGCTTGTTGATCCTTCCTGCGACCCGAACATGTAATAGGGACTTCCCTCGGCCCATCCACCCCATGCTTTATGGGGAATGTCGAAAACCGTTTCAGCATTTTTAACCGGCGATTTGGTGAAGAGCTCGTCCAGGTTACCGACCAGGTCGTATGTGTAAGGCGCTTTGGTAAGCAACTCAAACTGCGCGGCGGCTTCGGCGTATTTTTTCTGGTACAAATAAGTCTTGCCTAGTAGCGCGATCGCCGACCCTTTTGTAACCCTGCCCAGATCGGTCGCACTGTTGGCATACGCAACGGGCAACCCGGAGATCGCATGGGCCAGGTCCGATTCTACTTGTTTCCAAACCTCTTCCGTGCTGGCCCTTGGCAGATAAAACTCGCTGTTCCCGCTGTAATCCTTTCGAATGGGTACTCTGCCCCAGAGCGTTACCAGTAAGAACTCCGCATATGCTTTTAAAAAGTATGCTTCGGAGGTATACTGGGCGAGCTTCGCTTTATCGGCATCCGAAGCGGGTACTACTTTTGCCGCTTTGTCGATCACCAGGTTAGCCCGGAATGTCATTTTGTAGGCAGTAGACCAGAGATCATTGATCTGTGCGTGGTTTGGAGCATAACTATAATCGTGCAATTGCAAAACATCGCCCAAAAGCGGCGCATCCGCCTCGGCTTCATTGCCGGTGAGGTCCATCAGAAAGTAGAAGTCCCTCGAATACAACCCTTTGTAAAGCATCAGGCCATAAGCGGCGGTTACCGCTTCCGAAATGGTGGCCGGCGTGGTAAAATAGGTATCATCGTTATAGCTCGTCTGGTTTTTGACATTATCCAGCGAGTTGTCACACCCGGCCATGGCCAGGCAGGCCAGCGTTCCCAGTGAAAGTATCTGCTTTTTCATGATGACTGAATGAGAATGAATGGAAAGAATTTAAAACCCGACCTGAACCCCTACCAGGAAAGTCCTTGGCTGCGGATACTGACCTGTATCCACTCCTTTGGTGAAAATGAATGACTTTGCATCGTTTACACTCGCACTTACTTCGGGGTCATATCCTTTATAATGGGTGAGGGTCAGCAGGTTCATCGCCGTGGCGTAAATCCGGAAACTTGAAAAGACCTTTGCACTGGTAGAATTCAGCAATGACTTCGGAACAGAGAATCCGAGGGTCAGGTTACGCAGGCGCATGAATGAACCATTTTCGAGCAAGCGGTCAGAAGCACGCAGATTGGAAGGCGTATTTTGTCCGGACCTGGGCATGTCTGTAATGTCCCCGTCCTTTTTCCAGGCGTTCAGAACGGCCGTAGATGAGTTGAACGGGCGGGTTGTACCTTCTGTCCAGTAACGCAATGCATTGTAAACTTTCACGTCACCGATCCCGGCCAGGCCCATCGAAAGGTCCCATGCTTTGTACGATAAATTGACAGAGCCCCCGTAAGTCCAGACCGGAATGGCCGAACCGAGAAATGCCTGGTCTGAATCAGTAATTTGTCCGTCGCCGTTCAAATCTTTGTAAACGATGTCTCCGGCCTTCAAACCATCCTGGTATGTTTTAAAGCCTTTGGCAATTGCCTCCTCGTTCAACCTGGTTACATCAGCGGAGCTGGAAACTACATGATCTACCTTAAAACCATAGAACGAACCGATTGCCGCACCTACGTCGGTCTTGGTAATATTGATCCCGCCATTGGTATTGCCGCTGATGATCGGCGCACCGTTACCCAGTGAAACCACATTGTTTTTATTGAAACCGGTATTGGCGGAAATGCTGTAACTGAAATCTCCGGCCTGGCCCGCATACGAAACCGCGGCTTCAAAACCCTTGTTGACTGCATTAGCTGCATTCTGTACCATGCTGGCGTCATTATAAACATCACCCAGACCTGTTGAAACCGGCAATTTCACATCCAGCAGCAAGTCTTTGCTGTCGCGTTTGTAGTAATCCAGGCTCACCTGAAGTCTGTTGCGCAAAAGGCCAAAGTCGACGCCGAAATCGACCTGTGTGGTTTCTTCCCATTTCAGGAAAGGATTAGGCACGCGGGTAACCGTAGCCCCCTGCTGAAATGTTTTGCTTTCTCCAAAAGAATACACGATGTTGTTGTTTCCATAACCCCGGTACACGGTCGGATCGGTGAGGAACAAGCCGATGTTGGCGTTTCCGGTAATGCCCCAGCTGCCCCGGAGTTTCAGGTCGGAAATAAAGGCTACATTTTTCATAAAGTCCTCATTGGCAACCTTCCACGCCACCCCTACCGACGGGAAATTTCCTTTCCGGTAAGCTTTTCCGAACGCCGGGTTAATATCCTGCCGGATAGACGCATTGACGAGATACCTGTCGTGAAAGGCGTAAGTAAGTCGGCCAAAATAGGAGCGTGACGCATAAATCCCAGAACCAGCGCCTGTAATGCTGTTGGATTTGGAAACACCGATCTGTTTGATCAGGTCATTCGTAAATCCGGCCCCGGTCAGGTTCACGCTGCGGCTTCTATTGCCTTCGTTGTAAGTATTTCCCGCCATGACAGAGAAGTCGTGTCGACCAAATGTTCGGGTATAAGTGAGGATATTTTCAATGATTGGCGATACCGCAAAGGAATAACTTTCATCAATCTTCCGATCCGTTCTGGTGTTGCCGTTCAGATACTCGCCGGTATAATTGTAACTGTTGCTGTTTGAAAGACCAATATTCGCCTGCGTCCTGAATTTCAGACCATTGAGGATGTCTATTTCACCCCAGAGCTGAAAAAGATTCGAGACGCCCCGGGACAGTTTTTCAGTCAGGTAAATGCCGGGCAAAGGATTCAATGCGTCATTCTGGTCGAGAATCGTCGTTACCCTGCTGTATCCGCCCAGGTTCGTGGGATCCATCGTAGGCGCATAAGGCGGCATCCGGAGCGCCTCCACGAAGCTCGCGACGTTGCCGGTCGTTCTGTTGTATTTGAAATTAATGGTTTGTCCGAGCCGGATTCTCTTGCCGATCTGCTCTTCAAGCTGTGTCCGCAGATTGATCCGCTGATAGCCGTAATCCTTCATGATACCTTCCTGGTTGGTATACCCGGCGGAGAAATTATAAGTCGCCTTTTCACTTCCTCCCGTCACGTTCACATGGTGCTCGGTTATCTTTCCGTTTCTGAAAATCTCCTTTTGCCAATCGGTGCGGGTCACCAGTACATCGGGTGTATTCAGCTTGTCGGGCACTTTATTTCCCTGTGTTTCATCAATGTCCTTTACCAGCTGGACATATTGTGCTGCATCGAGCATATCCAGCTTCTTCCATGCCCGCGATATGCCCACGTAGCCGTTGTAGGTCACTTTGGGCGTTCCGGCCTTTCCTTTTTTTGTAGTGACCAAAACCACGCCGTTTGCAGCGGAAGCCCCGTAAATAGCCACCGAGGCAGCGTCCTTTAAAACCGTAATATCCTGAATATCATAGGGACTAACCGAATTAATATCACCACCCTGAATGCCATCGATCACATATAGCGGATCCGAATTCGTAAGTGAGCCTACACCACGGATAATGATTTTGGCATTGGAACCCGGCAAGCCACCCGTATTGACGATCTGTACACCGGCGATCTTTCCCTGCAAAAGCTGCTGGGCGGATGTAGCTGACACATCGCCAAACTCCTTGCGGCCTACGACTGAAACCGCGCCGGTAAGGTCTTTCTTTTTGGCCGTTCCATAGCCGATAACCACCACTTCTTCCAATGCTTTTGTATCTACCGTAAGCGAAACATCCACCACCGAGCGATTACCGACCAGCTCTTCCTTGGGCAAATAGCCCACAAACGAGAAAATCAGAATAGCGTCGGCACCTCCGTTGGTTATTTCATATTTCCCGGACATGTCGGTTGTAACACCACGCTGGGAGCCTTTGAGTACGACGCTTACGCCGGGAAGCCCGTCCCCATGCTCATCGGAGACTTTGCCTTTTACAGTTACTTCTTCCCGACCGGCTTTGATATTTTTTAAAATGGAGGCGTCGGGATTGTCCGAAGCCCCGGGCGAGGCTGCTGGCGCGATGGTTGCGCTTTCGATCGTAGCGATACCGGATTCCGGGTCCTTTTTCTCAAATCTGGGCACAATCACATAGGCTTCTTTTCCCGCTTTTTTGAAACGGAGATTGAACGGTTTGAGTAAGTCGGTCAGCTGTCTTTCCAGCTTGCTTCCCTCCTGCCGGTAATCTGCGCCGGTAACCACAATATTTTTAACCGTTTCTTCTTCAAACAATATGCTCACCTGGTGCTGCCTGCCCAGGTCAACCAACAGGTCTTTCAGGTTCTTGGCTCTGTTACGACTTTCTCCATGCTGTGCCTGGACTGGTGCCTGTTGGGCCGCATTCGGCTGGGCCGCAACCGGCCGACTTGCCAAAGAAATCCCCTGCGCCACACAAAGTTGCTGAACAGATAACATGGTCAGCACGATACGTGTTTTTTGTAGAAATCTGCTACTCATGATTTGTATTGGTTACTGATTTTCTCAATTCGATAAATTCCTCATGTTTTACCACTTCCAGATGGAGCAGCTCGGATAATATGACCAGCAGGTCATCGGCCTGTTTCACCTTATACACACCACCGATCCGGCGCTTCCCGAGAACGGGATCCAGTATACGCACATTCACCTTGAAGCGGTCGTTTATTTGCTCCACCGCCTCGGACAAAAGTGTATTGTCGAAATAAAACATGTCTTCTTTCCAGGCCACAAACGCGGCCGGTGTGGAGGAGGATGTGAGGGTAAATGCGCCATTCGTTCCTGTGGCGAAGAGATGACCGGGTTTCAAATAAAGCTGCTTTCCTTTGGGTAAGCTCAGCTTCACTTTTCCCTTCGTCAGAAAAACCTTGGTACCCCGTTTTCTTGAAAATGCAACAAACTCGGTACCAAGAACTTCTATCACATAGTTCTCATTCATCCGAACAATAAAACGACTGTCGCGCTCGGTGTGAACTACTTTAAACTCCGCTTCGCCGTCCAGCATCACCTCT
Organism: Dyadobacter ginsengisoli DSM 21015; assembly: GCF_059568735.1. Classification (NCBI taxonomy): domain Bacteria; kingdom Pseudomonadati; phylum Bacteroidota; class Cytophagia; order Cytophagales; family Spirosomataceae; genus Dyadobacter; species Dyadobacter ginsengisoli. The sequence continues at coordinate 214,637 of NZ_JCANTY010000001.1, read as the reverse complement.
CTGTTACCCGAACCGAAACCCATCCTCGGAACCCGTAAAACAGAGTTGGCATTGAGCACTACATTTGTGCCGTCAGAAAGTTGATAAGAGGATGTTTGCCCATTTTCAGACACCAATGATCTGTACATCAGCTCGTTTCTGAAAACAAAACCAACCACCATCAGCAAACATGCCGCTGCCGCGCCATAGAGCCACGGACTTTTCCAGATCCCGGATCGCTTCACTTCTGGCGGGGACAAAGGAATTTCCTTGCCCGTGTCTTCATCATTCATCAATGCAATGTAATCGGACAGCGCATTTTCTATCTGCGGCGAAAACTGCGGATGGCGGCTCTCCCATTCGTCCAGATACTGGTGATAGAGCTCTTCATTTTGGGGGTCCGCAAGCCAGTCCTCGACGAGCTTGCGCTGAATGGATGTGGTCCTTCCGTCAAAAAAATCGAACAGGACATCTTTGGATAGGGATTCTTTCATCTTATACTTTTTAGCATTTACAGTCCGGTCGGGGCCTGTTTGGGTGATTTCAGAGCAACCACAAAACCGCGATCTAACGGGACACGGCAATGTTCATTTTGACTATTTATAAGAACAGACAAGTACAGTATACGCAACCCCATGCCGGGTTGGACACTTTTATTGTAAGCAGTACAGAAGGCATACAAACCAGCTGTCTTTTAATCCATTGCGAAGTCTTGCAATGGCTCGGGTGATTAGCGCTTCCACCGATTTGGGAGTGATCTGAAGTTCGGCCGCAATCTCTTCCAGCGTTTTACCTTCCATCCGTTTCAATAGGTAGGCCTTTCTGCATTGCGGCGGCATTTCCTGCACAATGCGTTCGATCTGCTGATGTAACTCGCTGTATTGCAAAGCCTCGTACGGGTTGAGCGCCTGGGCAACAAAAGGTGCGGTAACCAGTTCGATCGGGGATGTCCGGTTCAGTTCCCATTTCAGGTGGTTGTACGAGCGGTTCCGGACGGACTTGTACAGATAGGCACGGTAGGAAGAGGTGATCTGCTCAAAAGAGCGGTTTTGCCAGAATGCGGCAAATACCTCAGAAACAATATCCTCGGCTACTTCCCCAGAATGCACAAACCGGATCGCGTGGTTGCATAAATTGGTATAATACTTTCTGAAAAGCAGCTCGCATCCTTTTTTGGGGTCCTGGCTGAACGTTTCCCTTATCAGGTATTCGTCATGGACCATCACCGGTTCGTTATCCTGCACGGAAAGCCCCATTGCCCCGGGCGGCTGGAGTGGTATTTTTTTGGTAGAATCAATTGCCATAGCGTTTCGTTAGCCCAATTGCAGATTTGTAGTCTGATCATAAAGACAAGTCGGTAATTCCCATCCCCATACTATAAATAATATTTTTTTTTCAATAAATAATTCAATTTGAAAACACGGGCATCATAATGGCCTCCGGGAAGGCTATAAAAAGTCCGGATCAACCTGGGCTGATCCGGACGGAAATGAATCGAATATTAAAGAGGTTTCTAAGGCTTGACGACCTTCAATACCACTACTTCTTTCGGTGACGCGACCCTGATCAGGTACAGCCCGCCGTTTTTACCCAAAGGCAATACATGGCGATCGTTGTCCACAGGTTTATCAATTGCTTTTTTAAACAGCGAGCGGCCATTCGCATCAGCAATAGTAACGCTGAGCGGTATGGCATTCGCCCCGCTGATCACGATCTCCGCCTGGTCGCCCGTTACGGGATTTCCCAGCAAGGTCACGTTCAGTTTGTTTGGCGCCACTTCACTTTCAAGTACGCCAAACCGCCCATTACTTTGGCTTACCGGTTCTTCACCATACACCAGCTGGCCTTTGTAATAAACCGTGATCTTATTGTTTTCGGCAAATGCACCCGCCGTCTTATACGAATGGTCATTGCTTTCGTCCATTACCGACCAGTCCGATTTCGCGATCCGGTATTGAATGTTCCCCGTACTGCTCAGCGGATACAGTTTTCCGAGCGACGGCGCACCTTTCAGTTCAAAATACGTGTCGGCCTTGGCTTTCTGCTGGTTACCTGTAAACTGACCCGAAATGTTGCCGGCGCCGAGTTTGGCGAAGTCGATCCAGGAGTTCAGGCTTGCCGTACCGTCGGCGGTAAACCAGTAGCGTACCGAGAGGTCGGCGTAATCAACCGGCACATTTCCGGCATTGTCTACTTTCAGCCAGGTGCTCAGCGAGGTGGGTGCGGCACTGGTGTTTTTGTTTTCCGAATAAACCTTCAAATTTAAAACCGCAGCAGCCGTATCGGGCTCAACACCCCACCACAGCTTGCCGTTTCTGTACAAAGTGACATGGTCGTTGGCTGCGTATGCGGACCCGGATTTGAATGAATAATCGTCTGTTTCCGCCAGGTTTTCCCAGTTCGTATTCGCGAACCTCGACTGTATCGCTCCGGAATTTCCGCCTGCGTTCAGGTTACCTGCCGATGCATTGAATGCATATTCGACGTAGCCGAGTGCACCCTGGCGCGGCTTATCCAGCTCCACGTACGTCATAGAAACCTTCCCATTGCCCATTTCGGCATAGTCGATCCATTTGCTGATGCCCGCATAGTTCTCCGCTGTTACCCAGTAACGCGCGGTCAGTTCGCCGTAGGGGATTGCAACAGGGCTTTCGTTGGAAATGGTCAGGTAAGGTTTGATGGTATTATTGCTGACCTGGCCGTTATCGCCGTCTTTGTAAAGCACTTTCAAGCCGGACGAGATCACCAGCGTACGGCTCCGCGGCTGGGCCGGGCTGTATGTCTGATCACCATTTTGCGAGGCGGTGATCACCGTTGTACCCGGAGCGATAATCTTCACTTTGCCATTCGAAACGATGGCTACCGTCGTATCCGAGCTTGTGTAAGTCACCGGCAACCCGGAACTCGCCACCGCTCCCGGATCAAAATCGGCATCCCCAAATGTCCTGGCCGACAAGCTATCCAGTGAAACGGTTTGTGCGATCATCGGTGGGGCTGCAATTGTCAGACAAAAATCATCCAGTATAAACTTTCCGTTGGGACCAGCCTTTGAGGCCCAGATACCGATCGTTGCCGCATTTGCAGGCGCTAGCTTGGTCACAGAGTACTTGGTATATGCTGTTTTGGGCGGATCAAACGGATGCACCTGGAATTGCGTGGTACCGCTTGCAATTTTGGCTCCCTGCGCATCATAAAAATCGATTCCGATCCCGGCCCACCAGGGCAATATCAACTGGGAAGAATTAGCAGGATTAGGTGTTCCTTCCACTTTGGCCCAGACGTCGAATGTGATTTCTGTACCACCGGTCACTGCAATAGTTTTTCCGTAGTTGATGGCTCCGCCGTCCGCTGTAATGACGGCACTCTTCAATCCGCTCTGAGCTGATGTGCCAATGGTTGCAGCGGCCGTATTCGGGTTTCTGATCCAGTTTACAAAACCACTTTCAAAGCCATTGTTGGTAAGCACCCCGCATGATCCGGCGCTGACGACGGTAACTGCCGAACCACTCGAAACACCGCCTGCATCCTGTGCAGTGGCATTAATAGTAGCACTGCCGACGGCGACGGCCGTCACAATTCCTGTCGCATTCACCGTAGCGATCGAGGGATTGGAAGAACTCCAAACCACTGTTTTGTTGCTCGCATTAGCGGGAGCTATCGCCGCTTTGATGGTAGTTGTATCGCCCACGCCAACGGTAACAGCCGGTTTGCTCAACGTCACGGATGTGATCAAGACGTTAGATACGGTGATCGTACTGCTTGCTGTTTTGGCTCCGTCCTGTGTAGTGACTGTAACCGTTGCAGTTCCCGGCGAAACGCCGGTTAATACGCCACTTTGACTAACTGAGACAATGCCTGCGTCAGAGGTAGACCAGGTCAGGGTTTTATTTGTAGCATTGGCAGGCTGGACAGCCGCAACAAGGGTTATTGAATTATTCACGCCAACAGAGGCCGTGGATGTGACCGTAACACCGCTTACTGCAATGTTGGCTGCTGTAACTGTTGATGAGGCCGTTTTCTGGCTTTCGTTAGTGGTAACGGTGATCGTGGCAGTGCCGGGGGATACTCCCCTCACTAACCCTGTTCCGTCCACACTTACAACAGATGTATTCGAGGAGCTCCAAACGACTTTTTGATTAGTGGCATTGGCTGGCAGTATGGTGGCCGACAACCTGGTCGTGTCGCCTACGCCCACGGAAGCAGTGGAGGGGTCTAGAGCAACAGAAGCAACAGGTGTAAGTCCCACTTCAATACCACTAACAACAGGAAACTCAAAATTCGGTATGGGCCTGAAAACTACATTAAGTACCCCTGAGGCATTTGACCGGACCGAAAATTCTCTGACAATGCCTTTAAATCTGCCACCTGCCTGCGCGATAATATCAAAGTTTTTAAGCAATGTGTCAGCTACACTGGTGCCGGTCACATTAAATTTCCTTTTTCCGGCAGTGACTGTTGTAGTAATTTCAGCAAAATGAAGTCTGACAACATACAAACTATTGGGCACCAGATTTCCATAGGAATAAATAAGCGGATGACCGCTGTGGCGCTGTGATCTGTATACATCCGCCGGAGCAGGAGAACTTATGGCGGTTAAATCAATAGCTGTTGTTGTGGATGTGGTCCACTGGTATCCCGACTGCGGTGAATCAGCAACGAAATTTCCAATGGTCGGGCCGCCGCAGTTGTTCGCGACAACAACCGTTCCGACTGTCAACAGCGATGTCGCCGTTTTGGCCCCGTCTTCTGTGGTGACGGTAATGGTCGTTGCCCCCAGTTTTAGGGCGGTGACCAGCCCACTGGCATTGATCCTGGCAACGGTTGTATCTGACGAAGCCCAGCTCACCTTTTTGTTCGTTGCGTCGGCAGGGAGCACCGTTGCGGTGAGATTTTTGCTGGTGCCTAATCCAATTGTGATGGCCGGGTCGAGCGTTACACTGGTCACGCCAACGGTGGGCGTAACCTTGATACTGCTTTGGGCAGTTTTACCACCATCCTGCGTCGTTACGGTAATGGTAGCAACGCCCGGAGCGACGCCGGTAACCAATCCGCTCGCATTAACGGTTGCAATGCTCGGGTCAGACGAGGCCCAGCTAATTGCATTGTTAGTGGGGTAGGTCGGGGTAAGCGTAGCTTTTAATTGTTTTGTAAAACCTACTATCACAGAATCAGCAGCAGGTGTTACCGCCACAGAAACGACCGGTCCGCCCGACGGCTGTCCAACAAAGATCCCGTTTCCTCCAATCCCCAGATAAACCCGGCCGTGCAAATCGGCGGCCATGGTACTCACAATGCCGGGGACCGGGTTAACAATCGTCGTCCAGGTGGCACCATTATCGTCAGACCGGAAAACTCCGTACGAGACACCATTAATGGCCGTGCCCTCCGAGCTAACATAGATCACCGGATTGGACGCGGCCGTCGTATCCGCCTTCCCGACAGCCACCCATTTAGCCCGGGTAATGACGGTAGGATTGACTTTGGTAAAGCTCTGGCCGCCATCTGTGGAGTGGAACAGGCCGTCACCGGAGAATGCCATCCAGATATCGCCTTCCTTGCCGGGTGTGGTTTCCAGGTTCATTTGGGCCACATTACCAACATTGGGTAAATTAGTTGCCGCAGTTGGCGCGAAATTCACCCCGCCATCGGTGCTTTTATAAATCTTACCGCTGGCATAAATATAAAAGACGTTGCCATTTACTTTATCGGCTGCCAACGGCTGCATTCCAGCCCATATCTGGTAAATATCACCTGGCTTTAAAACCGCATTGGGAACGCCGTTACATGCTGTCCAGCTGGCACCCAGGTTATCGGAGCGATAAGTCAACCCGCCTTGCGTGACCCAGACCATATTCCTGCTGGTAGCAGAAACGGCGATCCTGCCCCTTGCTCCCGGAATCGAAGCAAATTTCACGTAAGAATCTCCGCCATTGGTAGAATAACCTCCAATGCCTACACCATTCCAGCCGTCGCTTCCTACACGCGCAATAAAATTCGGATCTGTATACTGAACAGCCCCGCCGGATGTATTGCAACCGGTTTGGGTTGCAAACCAGGCGGATATTCCTTTTGCGGGCGGGGAATCCAGCGACTTATGGTCAAAACCACCTACATCGCCTGTCGTAGAAACCAGATAATTGGGACCCGATGGCGGACAAACCATTGGACCGGCCACTACAATTTCTTCCAGTCCGTTATCACGTAGTTTCCAGGTAACCCTGCTTGCCCAGACATTGGTCGTTTGGCCGACATCGAGCATATCTGAAAACCAGACATGTCCGGCATTAAAGGGATCCCAGGCAAAACCATTGATATTATGACCGATATTTCCGTCGGCCCCGTTTCCAGCTGAATGCGGCGCTTCCGAGGCATCACGGGTTGCCGGTACCATTGACGACCAGCTGCCCTGGCTTCCACCGCTAATGCTGCGGTAAGCGGCATCATGGTTCCAGGTGCCCGTCGTTGACACGATCACCTCATTGCTGTTCGAAGGATTAACTCCTACGCCACTAAACTCCTTGCCAGCAACCGGTGTAATATCGATCCAACTGCTTCCATTCCATTTGTGTAATGAATGAGCACCCAATGGACGATAATCAGCCTTTGGTAAGCGTGTCACAAAAAAAGTACCGTCGTTGCTGATGCTGGCGCGCCTCGGCTCGGCCGGACTGCCGATCATCAATGCGAACGTGTTTCCTCCGTCTGTACTGCGATATACGCCAGCCTTGGCTCCCAGAAAAATATTTCTGGTAACGCCGTTGACCATACCACCACTTTTGTCAAAAAAGATAAACCTGCCTGATACTGAATCCGGCAAAGAGGTGTTCACCTTCGTCCATGATCCTACTGCTCCTGCGGCTGTGCTTTTATAGGTACCATTTGCGCGGCTTGTTACATATACTACATTACTGTTGTTTGGATCGACAACCAGACGGTCTGTGAAAGTCTGATCACTATTAGGCAATACTGTTATCCGAAGCTCGCAGTCGGTCCAGGTAGCACCCCGGTCCACCGACTTCATGACCGTTCCGGGAGACGTTCCCCCTCCGGGTACCGTTCCCTTGCCTGTCTGATGGGTCGCATACAGGATATTTCCGGTTGCATCGCTGGGATCAAAAGCAATATCCCCGCATTTGGCGGCAGCTTCCCAGTTCCAGTAGGTGGTCGGCATCTTATTGTACCACATCAAATCTTCCCATTTCTGAGCAGCATGATTCCAGCGGTAAGGCGTGCCGACGTCGGTAGTAATAAAATACAGGTTTGGGACTTTCGGATGCGCCTTAATACTTGTGACGTTACCGCCCCCGCCTATTCTTACGGGCCGCCAGTTGTAGGTTTGCGCACTGGCGAAGAAATTCAGGGCTCCTGTCAATGCAATCAACAGGGCCATCATTCGGATTGGTCTTTTCATAAATGTCGCTTTTCGTAGGATGTAAATTGTGATACATCTCTTACAGACAAGCAGAAAGGAAAATCCCCATATTAAAACTTGCTATTTTACAAAAAAAACACCAACAGACGTTTGCTGAAAGCACCATGCTTTTTCAAACTTGGAGTCATGCTGCCGGACACACCAGGGTGTCGGGATTACTATATCCGTCAGGCATCCATCCATGGCGGACCTGGGAGAATTTAACTCCGCTCTTGAAACTGAATGCGCGTAAAGCAGCCATCCAACGCTCAGTTTGACATTATTCAAATAAAAGTCCGAATTTTCACACTTTTATTTTGCTTGTAACATCCTTGCTATCAAAATGAAGACAACGGTCATATTCATTACGCTCGTTGTTTCAATTTCTGTCACATATGCAGGCAGGAACGGCGGCTCTCCTACACGAATTGGCGGGTCAACCTTTCCGTTAGCAGTTATCCAGCACTCCCCGACATTTTATCAGACGACTTAAACCAATATGGTGGTTTACGTAGACGCTTACTTACCCCTTATGAATTCGTATGAAAGAAGAGATTTTCCATTGGGTAGAAAGTTTTCTTCGGAAGAAACACATTCGAATCCATGATTCGCGGCACTCTTCTGCAAATCCTGCTTATCGACGACCCTAAAAATACTGGCAACAGATTTAATGGATTCGACTCCAGTTTGACTTACGCTCTTTACACCATTATTAGACTGTATCGTTGCGATCAACCTGGAAGGTTCCCGGGTATTGTTGACCAGAAACCGACAGCAACTTTCAATATCGACATATTCGAAGATCAAAGCTGCCCAAACAAAGTCAGCCTTAATAAAAGACACTGGTGATGAGCCAATATCCGCTTGCACAAGATCTAACTGTTTGATTCTATCGCCAAATCGCCCCCTTGTTTCTTCCAGATAAGAGCCATTTATATCAATAGCGCAGACCCTTTCCACCGAACTGGCATCTATATGTTCCAATCCATTGCCTCCGCTCACCCCTAAAAACAACACATTCTTCGGGTTGTGCTGTTTCAAATACTTACCGGCAAGACAGTTAAGTAGCTGTGCCTGCCCTACATCATCATGTTGCATATGTGATTCGTAGTCAGTCAAAGGGATATGATTCCAGGGATTTGGCTCATTCATCATTGCTAATCAGTTATTGTTTTATTTATCTGACGATTCGCTCCAATTATTCTGCACTAGTTCCGACTTGATCTTTGTGAGATTACCCAAAAGTGAGGTGACCGGAACCGGGATTCTTCCTCGCCTTGCAGCATCAGCGATAGCAAAATTCAACGACGCTATTTCGGTCTGCCGCTTGTTTAATATATCCTGATAGGTGGATATCTTTTGGCCGTCAGAGAACTTACTGATCATGAGAACGTTTTGCAGAACTTCATCCTCAGTCAATTGTATGCCATGCTCCCTCGCGACAGAGAGGCATTCGCTGATCACGACTTTGGCAATGTCCAAAACAGCATTATTACGCTGAAATATTCCATTGTCGGTTTCCAGTAAGGGGCAGATGGAATTGAACACACAATTACTAATGACCTTTTTCCAAATTATCGGTTGTATGTCCGGCTCAGCCCGAAAGGAAAAAATGCTGGTATCAAGCTGCTGAACAACCCGGCTTAAAGCTGCCTCGGAACCATTAACTGCGCCGATCGGCGAAGCGGATACCAATTTAAACCTAACCTTATTCTCGCCGATTGACTCGCTGGTCGCGAATAGTACACACCGATACAATTGACTAAAACCTTTTTCGATAAAGCAATTCTCGATATGTAAGCCATTCTGAAGAAAAACAATGGGGCAGCCTTCCACTTTGTGCTGCAACTTCCCGGACAACACTTCATTGCCAAATGACTTGTTCGTGAGTAAAATTATTCCGTCCAGTTTTTCATAGGAGCTTATCGAGGCAATTTCAATATCGGCCTCCAATGTCTGGTCGCTTGTCTCTACCCGGATGTGTTCATAGGAAACAGCATGCTGGTCAACAGAGCCGCGGAGAATAGTCACCTTCCTGCCATTGACCGACAATGCCACAGCCAAAGCCTTGGCGATTACTCCATTACCAATAATGTATATATGATCCGCCAGGCTTATGAAGCCATTGTTTGTTGTATTCATTTTCTACAATTGATTTAGCCGGGCTGGGAATTGGGTCTATATTAATTTCTTTTCCACGTATACTATGCAGCACAGCGTGTCTCGAATGACGCTAATTCTGTGCGGAAGTTTTCGAATCCAGCATCAAAACTGACAGCATTGCGATACGCTACGAGCAATTTTCTGCCCTCATCAAAATGCCGCCCCGAAGTAGCCGATACGATTTTCAGCTCGTCGGTGCAGTTCATCGTGCAAAGCTCAATAAGTCCGTAATGGCCTTCATGTGCCCAACCAGCTGCTGACAGCCATTTAGATCCAGTCTCTCAATCTGATTCTTCACCAGATCTGACGCAGCGTGATTGATTTTTTCGATCTCTAGTTTTCCATTTTGCGTCAGAGACAGCATTACAACGCGCGAATCGTGATCTGATCGCTTGCGGCTTACCAAACCGTCCTTCTCCAGTCTTCTTAGAATCCGGCTCAAATAACTCTTATCGATCTGGATTTTATTAATGATCTGAGATGCCTGCATACAGGTTGCTTCATTTATTTCAAGTAACACACGGGTTTCTGCCAATGTGTAATTGCTGTGATATCCATCTGCTTTAAGCAAGCCGATCAAATTGACGTAAAACCTGTTAAATGATCTGATCTCCAGTACGATATCTTCTATTTGCATGAATTTGAACAGATACGTGCCGCACAAAAGTAAAAAATAGTGGACAAAGTCTACTATTAGCAAGGACGCGACAGATAACACGGACGCTTTCACACCGCGAAAAACGCCACAAACCGCTGATTTAAAGCACATAACGCACAAATACGTTATATAACGTAAAAAATAGTTGTTAAACTTAAAAATACGTTATATGTTTGTTGTATGGATACACTGACAAAAACAGAAGAGCGGGTGATGCAGATCATGTGGGACTTGAAGCGCGGGTTTGTGAAGGATGTCATCGATCAAATGGGTGAGCCTTCACCACCGTACAATACCATATCCTCATTGATCCGTATTCTTGAAAAAAAAGGTTTTGTAGGTCACAAAGCCTATGGCAAAACCCACGAATATTTCCCATTGATCTCTAAACTGGCCTATCGCAGCTTCACATTCCGAAATTTCGTTGCAAATTATTTTGACGGGGCCTCAGGGAATGTTCTTTCTTTCATGCTGGAAGAGCAGGACCTTTCCGCAGAAGAAATTGAAAGAGCTATGAAGGAAATAAACAAAACAGGCGATGATGTTCAATGATGTAACTTTTTTTTCGTGGCTGCTCGGGGCTTCGCTTTCGTTAGTGGTCTTGTGGATTGTTTTCTCCTGCTTTTTTCGTAGCTGGACGTTCTTCGTCTTGAATCGCTGGATCCTGATTGGCGGAACCTTTGCCTGCCTTTTGTTTCCGTTGATAGCACCAGACTTCCTGCGCGGGCTGTTTAGTTCGGAAAATCTGAGTCCGTACCCTTCATTTGATATGCCCAATTTGGTGAATCTAAGAGCCGCAAAAAGGGCTATTGGAACAGGGCCGACAAGTACTCTGCAATTTTCTGACTGGTCATGGCCACTGATCGTTTTGATTTACTGGTTGGGGGTTGCTTTGATGGTAATCCGTTCATTGAAAGCATTTGCACAGCTTCGTGCTATCCATCTCGAGGCCGACTTGTTAAGTCGTGATGAAACAGCGATCACATGGGCACAAAGCCGGCTGCCTACCTTCTCTTTCGGCCGAAACATTTTTCTTAACGTTCACACACTGTCGTTACCCGCAAGCCAGCTGGCAACCGTGCGCCGCCACGAAGAAGCGCATGTATTGCAAATGCATAGTGCCGACAATATCTTTTTCGAATTGGTCTCCGCTATTTTTTGGTTCAACCCTTTTGTCGGAAAGTTGTTCAGATACCTGCGGGACGTCCACGAGTTCCTGGCCGACCGATGGGCCGTATCCGGCGATCAGGTCACAGATTATCAACAACTTCTGGTCACACTGGCAGCAGGCAGAACTGCAAACCGCATTACTCATACCTTTTCCAATTCTCAATTTTTTCGCCGGATAGCCATGTTAAACAAACCCAAAACCAATGCTATGGAAAGCCTGAAACTACTTTTACTTGTCCCGGCTGCTGCAACTGCGATGTTTTTATCTGCCTGTGTCGATCAGGGGCGGACTACGCCGGCCACCCCTCAAAGCGTCATCGTTACCCCGACCACCGGGCCAGTCATCTCGAAAATTACCTGGACAGGAATCCATGCACATTCAGAAAGTGAGCTAAACAAGTTATTAGCCATCAAAGTAGGTGATCGGTACGAACCCAGCCAGTTTAGAGACATGCTCGTAGGCCGGACCGGGTCGGTAACCAGTCTTTACATGAATGAGGGCTACCTCTTCTTTTACACCGATATCGCAGAAAAACTTGTTGGAGACAAAATTGAATTGACGCTGAATGTAAAGGAAGACGAGCGCGTCTGGATCAACGACGTCATTTTGACCGTGAAGAGCGGAGAGAAGTCAATGTCGGACGATGTGAGGCCGCTACTGGACGTGAAGAAGGGGCAATTGTTTAATCGCGAGTTGCTATTCTCCTCACAGGAAAAACTGGCAAAGAGCGGGTTGGTGCGACCCGATAGCGTTCAAATCAATCCGCTTCCGCTGCCTGAAGGAACCTCGGCGGAAAGAAGGCTCATGGACATCGAGTTTGTCGTACAGAAACCCTAGCGCGCGGATGCAGCGACTTCTTTGTTACCTGACGTTCTGTTGGCTCCTGGCTTCCTGCAGTGATCCCAAAAAGCCGGAAAAGCCCGTCATGTACGGTTCCAATGGCGGAAAATATCTGACCATACACGGAACGAGGATCTACTACGAGGAATACGGCAGCGGCGCTCCGCTGTTGCTTTTACATCAGGGCCTGGGGTCCATAGAGAACCTGGGCGGCATCATTCCGCAACTGTCCGAACATTTCAGGGTAATAGCACCCGACGCTCCCGGGCACGGACGATCCGAACAAGCCGACAGTCTGAGCGGCGATTTGCTGGCGGAATATTGTTCGGTATTAATCGATTCACTTCAACTGGATAGTGCATACGTCTTGGGATGGAGCATGGGAGGAAATACCGCACTCCTGCTTGCCGCAAACAGACCTGACAAGATAAAGAAGGTAGTAAGCGGAGCTTCCAATACAAAATCCAGTGGACTGACACAAGAAGGCCGCGACCTGCTGAAGGAATACACCGTGGAAGCGGTAAGAGAAGACGGAGATTGGCTGAAACATTACCAGAGCATGAATCCCCAACCAGATAAATGGGTTAAATTCTGGGAGGACACTCAAAAAATGTGGGCAAGGGAAATCAAGGTTCCGGACGATAAACTGTCCGGAATCGATATTCCTGTCCTGGTGGTCCGCGGGGACCGTGACATGATCAAGTTGGAACACAGCATCGAGATTTTCAGATCGCTTAAAAATGGTCAGCTATGTATTTATCCGAACACGGATCACGAGATGCCTGATGAAAAAGGACTTATTCTGAGCAGAATAGCGATTGATTTCTTTCAGGAAAACCGCGCAAATCGGGCCCCTTAATGGCCACGGATCTCATCGGAGATTCGGATAGTCAGTAGCACCTACCTGGCAAAGGGGTTCATTTCCACAACAATGGATTCCTGGGTTTAAGGCCGCGGAATGTGCCAAACAAAAACCGGTTATTCACTTCTTAATGATTTAACCGGATTCAGGAGTGCGGTGGCTATCGTTTTGCCGCCAATGGATATCAACACCAGGAAAGCTGCGGTACTATTCCAGAAAAACGCGCCTCCGAGCACCGAAAATCCTTCTGGCAAGCCCGCAGTGTCCACCAATACCGGCCTCAAAACCACGACCAGTCCCACAGCCACTCCTCCCGCCAGCATGTTGACCAGGACTGTTTCCACCAGGATCTGTGTTCTGATCTGCCCCTGGGTAGAGCCGACTGCTTTTCTGACACCGATTTCCCGCGCCCGATCGAGCGCCTTGGACGTTGTCAGATTCACGTAGTTGACAAAGGCACTGAGGAGCACAAGTATTGCCACACCCAGGAGAAAGTACACCGACCTTGCCTCCCCATTCGCTTCTGTCTTATAGGTTATGGGAATACAGATGAATGTCGCTGTCCGCTACCGGGCGCGTGTCTTCAACCAGAAGTCAGGATTCCTCTTCATCCCGATCCACACCTCATAACCCTGGCTTCCCGATTTCGTCAGGAAAGATTAGGCTTTGCATTTCAAATGAAAACACCCTACTCGCTGCGCAAGCTTTTCACAGGATCGAGCATTGCTGCATGGATGGCCTGATAGCTTACAGTGAGGAGCGTGATCGCGAGTGTACCGAGGCTGGCTGCCGCAAAAATCCACCAGGAAATTTGAGTATGGTACGTATATTTTTCCAACCAGGACTCCATAGAAACCCCCGCGATGATCGTAGCTAAAAAGCAGGATACGACCACCAGCATTAAAAAATCGCCCGACAGCAGCTGCCACAGGTTGGCGACCGATGCACCCAACACTTTGCGGATACCTATTTCCTTCGTCCGTTGTTCCGCAATGAATGAAGCCATTCCAAAAAGACCCAGACAGCTGATAAAAATTGCCAAACCTGCAAACACAGCTGCCAGCTTGCTGATCCTTTCTTCCGCAGCAAACTTTAAAGCATATTCCTCATCCACAAATTGGAAATTGAATGGTGAACCGGGACTATACTTCTTGAAAACGGCTTCAATATTTTTCAATGCTGCACTTGGACCAGCGGTTGGATTGAGCCTGGCTGTAATAAATCTGCCACCGCGATGATGAATGAAAAAGATGGATTTCCTGACCGGGTCGTACGGTGATTCCATGATCATGTCTTTGATCACACCAATGACCTTGAATACCCGCCCGTCCCAGGTCACCGTTTCCCCGATCGCATCATTCAAATCGCGGTTCCCGATACCCATGAACTTCGCCGCCGCTTCATTGATCACAAATCCGGCGGAATCAGAGGAAAAAGTCCTGGAAAAATCACGCCCTGCGATAAACTCCCAACCAACCGTTCTTCCGAAATCATGTGAAACACCGATTGTAGCAAATTCGGAATGCAGCCCCGGATCCTTCCCTTTCCAGTTGAAACCGACGTTGGCCGAAAAAACCTCGGTAGGCGGACCAGCCGATTCAGCCATGGATGTCACGCTTCCGGCTTTCAAAAGGTCATCCATAGCAGCATCGAAATGCTTATGAATGTCCTGAGTGTTTACCAGCATCGTCACCAGGCCCCGCCTGTCGTACCCGATCGGGCGATTTTTGGCATGAAGGATCTGTTTGTAAACCACAACTGTACCAATGATCAATGTGACGGAAACAGTGAATTGTACTACCACCAGGATTTTCCGCGGTAACGTCGCCCGGAGTCCCGGAGGAGCCCATTTACCTTTAAGTGCTTGGATGGGCTGAAATGAAGATAGGTAGAGTGCCGGGTAGCTGCCTGCAACAAGTCCGGTCAGGAGCGTGAACACGATGCCGCTCAGCAAAAAACCCGGTTCGTTTACCGGAATGCGCATTTGCTTGTCCGCAATTTCGTTGAAAAATGGCAGGATCAGCCAGGCCAGTAGTAATGAAAGGAAAAAAGCAAAGGATACGACAAGGAAGGATTCAGTGAAAAACTGGCCTGCCAATTGCGACCTCACCGAACCGATCGCCTTCCGGATCCCTACCTCCCTGGCCCGCTTCTCCGAACGTGCGGTGCTCAG
The DNA here is from genome assembly GCF_059568735.1 of Dyadobacter ginsengisoli DSM 21015. Classification (NCBI taxonomy): domain Bacteria; kingdom Pseudomonadati; phylum Bacteroidota; class Cytophagia; order Cytophagales; family Spirosomataceae; genus Dyadobacter; species Dyadobacter ginsengisoli. The sequence goes on along the minus strand of NZ_JCANTY010000001.1, from coordinate 199,380 downwards.
GTTCATAAAATTGATACACGCCAACAACAATACAAACACACCGATGACGCCAAAAAGCCATACAAACTGAATGCGCCCGGCCACATTCAAGCCATTACTCCATTCAGAATACAGGTGCCAGCGGCTCATCGGATGCAGCAGTATTTGCGGCTTGAATTTCAACTCACTTTCACCGGCCTTTCTAAGTTTGATGTCCCTTATTTTGCTGGAAACTGCCTTTACGTCGCTATTCTTTGATAGCTGGACCAGGATTTGGAATGAACTGCTTTCCCACTCATTGTTTTCTACCGCATCCTTCACCCATGGGGTAGATGAGGCAAATAAATCAAATGGCGCTATGAATCCCAGTTGATGAAATTCCGAGTTGTAAGGAATATCTTCATAAACTCCGACCACCTTAACATCCAGGTCATTATTGATTTTCATCATCTTATCGACCGGATCGGCATTCTTAAAAAATGCTTTTGCCACGGATTCGGACAGCAGGATCGTTGCCGGATCTTTTAACCCTGAAGCGCTTCCGCTTTTTATTTTCAAGGACAGCAATTCAGCTGCGCCCACAGACATGAAGTTCCCCGGTTTGGTAAAACTGGTCTCGCCATAAGCCAGCACATGCCTTTGCAGCCACGAGGCAATCACGACCCGCTCAAAATCTGTTCCAAAACTGGTTTGTAATTCTTTAACCAACGGAGCCGGGACGTTGCTGCCCGTGTTTACTTTTCCGTCGAGGGTTTGCTGCTGCATTACCTGCGCAATTTCCCGGTAATTTTTGTGGTATTTGTTAAAAGACAATTCATCATAAATCCACAGCCCGATCAACATAGCGACCGCCATCCCGGCCGCAAGGCCACCGATGTTGATTGCAGAGTAGGCCTTGTTCCTGGCAAGATTGCGCCGCGCTATTTTAAAGTAATTGCTGATCATGTGCGTTTGCAGTAGATTGGAAAGGTGCCATTGACGAATTGTCCCGTTAAGTTAGTGACATAGATTGATGAACAAAAAGTTTATCCAACGCTCCCCGGGAGGCGCGAGCCTGAGCTATATCGCCGCATCTCAACTTGTTTTATGAACACTTTTGTAAATATTAGAATTTAATAATAATTGTACATGCTACAATTATTGCTTTTTTTACCAAAAAACGGAACAGTTACCGGCAGGCTACTCCTCAACCCGATCAATTTCCAGCATGAAACACCTCATCCCTGTTTTGTTCGTCCTGATTTCCGCGCTCGCCACGGCGCAACACAAAAGTGTCGATCAGGTGGTTAGTTCTTATGTGCAGAACAGGAATTTTAACGGAGCTGTGTTGATTGCCAGGAAGGGCAAAATCGAGTATCTGAAGTACACCGGCATTGCGAACCGGCACTATGGCATTCCGTTTTCCCCCGAAACCAGATTCCAGATTTTTTCGGTCACCAAGGCATTTACCGCCGTTTTAATCATGCAGCTTTACGAACAGGGCAAAATCAGCCTTGACTCGACGATTTCCGCTTACTATCCCGAATATAAGGGTGAGGCCGGACGTAAAGCCACGATCAGGAACTTGCTGACTTATAGCAGCGGCAGGGACATCCGGGAAATGCAAAGCAAATTTATCGCAGAAGCTTATGATCAAAATCTCTGGCCTGTGGACACTTTTATCGCCAGGTATTGCTCCGAAAGGTTAATAGATGTCCCCGGGACAAAATTCAATTACAATAACGGGGACTACATCATTTTGGGAAGAATCATCGAAAAAATCTGTAAAAAACCGTTCGACGAGGTTTTGAGAGACAATATCCTCACTCCTTTGAAAATGCATAATACCAACTATCTCCGACACGAAGATATTGTGCAAAATCTGGATGAGGGTTACCGAAGCATTGGGACCGGCTCCGATTCGTTGATCATGCCCACCAATCATTACATGGACAACCACTTTTCAGCCGGCGCGATGTACGCCACACCGGCTGACCTGCTCGTTTTTGACCAGGCCATATTCAATCATACACTGCTGAAAAAGGAAACGGTCGAACTGATGCTCACTCCTTATAAACACCTGGCTGATACAGCTTTTGGTTTTTGGGTGTATCCGAAGAAAATAGGGGGCTACGAGACCATCTTTGCGGAAAGACAGGGCGGCGGCTATGGACATGAGTCAAACTGGGTCCACCTGATGGACCGGGACGTCACACTTATTTTACTTTCCAATACGGATGCAGTCGAACTCAATAGGATGAGGCTGGATATATTGGAAGCTTATCTGGCGAATGATAAGTGACATTATTGGGTGTCGCTCCTATTTCCGTTCGGCATCACATCGGTGTCGCCTTTTTCAGCGGTGAGGATTGCCGCCATCGGGCCGGCCTTGTTACGGCCAGCCCGATACAGTTTAAATTTTCACGCTTTTACCCGAAGCAACAGACTTGTAAATGGCTTCCACCACACGGATATCACGCAATCCCTCCTCTCCCGGAGCAATGAGCTCGGTATTGTTCATAATAGCCTGGCAATCTTCATCCATTTGCTTCGCCTGCTGGCTTTTGATGGGGAAGTTAATAATGGTCCCATCCGACATGCTGCCTTTGTTCCCGTTATAGCCCGAATGCGGTTCCAGTTTCAGCCAGCCTTTTTCATAGTTCACCTGAAGATAATTCATATTGATGCCGAAGCTCGTCTGGCAGGAAGCCTTCGCGCCGCTCGGAAAGTCGAGCATAAACATCATCGTTTCTTCCACTTCCTTGTATATCTCCGGCCGGGTGGTCGAAGCCTGCGCGTATACGCTGACCGGCTCCTCGCCTGTCGCCAGGCGGGCACCCTGTAATGCGTACACCCCCATGTCGCCCATAACACCACCGCCCAGCGCCTTTTTCTGCTTCCAGTGGTCGGTCCGGGCGTCGAAATAGCCCGCAGCGCTTGTGACCATTTTCACTTTCCCGAATTTTTGCTCCTTGGCCACTTTCATGTAAGCCTGGATGTTCGGATCGTGCTGGCAGCGATAGCCGATAGCCAGCTTCACCTTGTTGCTTTTGCAGGCGGCGATCATCGCCTCGCAGTCGGCCACCGAGGGTGCCATCGGCTTCTCGCAGAACACATGCTTGCCGGCTTTGGCGGCCCTGACTACATATTCGCGATGCATTGAAGGTGGCAACACCACATATACGATGTCGATATCCGGGTTTTTGGCAATCTGGTCGAAATTCTGATAGTTATAAATGTTCTTATCCGGGATGTTGTATTTGGCTTTCCAGGTCTCGGCTTTGGAAGGCGTACCGGTGACGATACCCGCGAGGTAGCATTTTTCGGTCATTTGAAGTGCCGGGGCCAGTAGGTCGGTGCTGTAATAGCCCAGGCCAACCAGCGCAATACCCAGCTTGTCTTTCTTCGGACCGGTTGCAGCAAGCAGCGGGTTTCCGGAAAACAATGTAGCAGCGCCCGCCAGTGTAAGTGTTGATAAAAAATCCCGTCTTTCGATTTGCATAACCTGTTTGATTGAAAATTTGAATGAGGTTGCCGGTATGGACACCAGTCTGGATTTTGTAAAAAGCGCGTAGCTGCACGCATTTACCAGCATTACCGCTTATATTTCCGGTTCAGGGCTCGATCGTTTGCATCGCCCCGTCCTTACCCCTCACAAGTTCCTGCACTTTCACGTTACGCAAGTGGGTTTTTCCTGAAATTTCGGTGTCATGATAAAAGATGTACCATTTTCCTCTGAACTCGACAATGGAATGGTGGGTGGTCCAACCCTGCACCGGTTTCATGAGCACACCCTTGTAGGTAAATGGCCCGTATGGCGAATCGCTTTCGGCATAGCAGAGGTAATGCGTGTCACCGGTGGAATACGAAAAGTAGTATTTGCCATTGTACTTGTGCATCCAGGCCCCTTCGAAAAACCGGCGGTCATGATCCCCTGCGAGCAGCGGCTTACCTTGCTGATCCAATAGCTGTACATCACGCGGTGTTTCCCCGAAAGTCAGCATATCCCCGCTCATTTTCGCCACCTTAGCGCTCAATGCGGGTTCCTGGTCATGCCCTTTACCCAAATCGGTGGAAAGCGTTTTGTCATAACTTCCCGAATGCCAGCGTTGCAGCTGTCCGCCCCAGATCCCCCCGAAATACATATAACTCTGCCCGTCGGTATCGGTAAAAACGGCCGGATCGATGCTGTAACTCCCGGGGATTGCCGTGGGCTCCGCCTTGAAAGGACCCACCGGGGATTTGGATGTGGCTACCCCGATCCGGAAAATGTCGTCCTTGTCTTTCACGGGAAAATAGAGATAGTACGTGCCGTTCCTGAAAGCCGCGTCGGGTGCCCACAGCTGCCGGCCGGCCCAGGGAATATCTTTCAGATCCAGCGCCACGCCATGGTCCGTCACTTTCCCTCCTATCCGGTCCATCGAATATACGTGGTAGTCACGCATATTGAAATGCCCCCCTTCATCGTCCTGCGGTACATTGGCTTCGATGTCGTGTGAGGGATAAACATAAATTTTACTCTCGAAAACATGGGCGGAAGGATCGGCGGTATACAGGTCGCTGATCAATGGTTTCACTTTGGCTTGCTGACATAGACCTGTTTCAAGGCCTATGCCACTTATCGCCACCAGGGTCATCAATCCGACCGGAAAAAGACTGCGGTTCATAAATGGGTTTGATTAATATGATTCAATATCCGGTATTTTGTGGAAAAGCAGGTCCTTCCACGACTCTATCGATCTGCGACTGAGGAATTGGCCTGAGCATATTGAAATCCTTCACATAAGGGGCCGCTTCCTGGTTCCATTCCTTCACGCGCCGCACCAGCGAACGCGTCCGCACCAGGTCGTGCCAGCGCTGCCATTCCCCAAAAAACTCCCGGCTGCGCTCATCGAGGATGAAATCCAGGGTCACGTCGGCGGCGGCAATGGTCATCGCCGTCGCAGCAGCGGCATTCTGCGCCGTAGTATTGCTTTTCCGGAATGCCGCCCGTTGCCGCACCACATTAATCAGGTTTGCGGCTTTCGTTGCATCACCAGCCTTGAAATACGCCTCTGCACCCGTCATGTAAACATCCGAAAAACGGTACAGAACGCAGGGCCGTGTGGACGGGTCGTTGAAGTTGGCACCGCGGCTCGGGTCCATAAATTTTTTTAAAGCAGGAAAAATCCCGTTGTTCCAAAGGCTTGGCGGCACCACAATGCCTTTAAAGGGCCTCGTGCCGATAAACTGCGGCGCTCCCGGAACTTCATAGTCGGGCAGCCACACGGCGGTGTCTGCGCCCGGAACCGTGGTATAGCCGATCCCGCGGGCATTGTTGGTAGCGTTGGCGGCATTGGTAATCGCAGTGTTCGAAATGTAAACAGTGTAAAACGAACTGGCGAAACGCGAATCGACATTCCGGTTTGTGAATGCCTGGTCGAGAAAATAGTTCTTGCCGGCATGCGGACCCGTAGCCAATTTGTCGGAATTCGGACGCATGCGAATGTAAGGACGGCCATAATAAGAATCGCGTATCATCCCGGAAGTACCGCTGTTGACAAATGCTCCCGCTGCATTTTTAATGGAATTGATACCGCTGTTGTTGGGGTAGTTCCAGTTGGTAAACCAGGGGCTCAGGTTTTGTGCCGCACCACCGCCTGCAGCCCCTCCTACGCTGTAATAGCCGTATTTCGGATCCAGCACATGATCGCTGACGAACATCGTTTCCTTGCCGTAATCATTCGCAGGCACGAATGCGTCCCCGTAATCCTGCCAGAGATCAAGTCCGTAAGCTGATTTGTTCGCAATAATCTCATCACATAAAGTTGCTGCCTTGCTAAAATCAGTCGCGGTATTGTTCAGCCAGCCACGGGTCAGGTAAGCTTTCGCCAGCAGGAACTGAGCAACAGGCTTCGTAGCCGCCTTGCCCAGGAAAGGCGCGGTAGGCTGGTTGGGCAGGTCTGCCGCCGCTTCCGTGAGATCTTTGATGATCAGCTCATAAACCGCAGCAGCTGGTTGGCGTGACGCCGCCTGAGAAGGTACCGTGATGAATTCGGTATGAAGCGGCACATCGCCCCACGTTTGAACCAGATAAAAATACCAGAACGCCCTGAGAAATTTAGCCTGGGCGAGGTATTGCTTCCGGGTTGCCTCCGGCAGCTCGATCGTCTGGCCGTATTGAAGCACGCCGTTCAGGGTATTGATATCCTGAAACGCAACACCCCAGGCCGAGCCGAAGTTACTGCCATTCAAACCGTTGTAAGTATAAGGAATCGGTGTACCAGCGCTGAGCCCCTGAATGAACTCGTCGGTCCCCGCCTGCATTTCGACGGTGAACCCTTCGGTCCCCCATTGGCTGCGGATGTCGTTGTAAACCCCTGCAATGCCTCCGAGCACACCCGACGGGCTGTTAAAATATGAGGGTACGATCTGGGATTGCGGATGCTCTTCGAGCACTTTTTCACAACCTGCGCTTAATGAAACGATCAGGCCCGCGGTGATCAGAATTTTTATGGATTTCATGGTCGGATTAAAATTTAAGGTTTACGCCTACAGTGAATTGCCGTACTGGCGGACTATTCAGGTTTACCGAGATCTGACGCTCCGGCGCACCACGTTCGCTGGCCCCTTGCGGGTTGAGCGTGGACTGCCCGCTGGCATAGCTGTTTCCTTCCGGGTCGACAGCCAGATCGTCTTTCACTAAAGGGGAATAAATGATGAATGGATTGGTCAGGTTGACATAGATCCTGGCCGAAGTCGCACCGATCTTCTTAATGATGTCGCTCGCGAATGTGTACCCCAGGTTAATGCTCCGGCATTTGATGAACGAGCCGTCATAATAGCCCAGCGTCGATCCGAAGTTGGCCACCGCGCTGCTGGCGTCGGGAGCCGGGAACGCGTTGGTCGGATTGGTGTCCGTCCAATAGTCGACCTTTACCTGGTTGACGCGGCTTTGGTTGAAGAATGCAAAGCCGCCCGATCCTGTGCTGTTGCCCGTCAGGTAAGGCACAAGTACCTTCATGCCCATGCGTGCATAGGTGACGATCGAGGCATCGAAATTCCTGAAACTAAAACGGCTGGTGAGCCCGCCTTCCCATTTGGGCTGGAAGTTACCCAGGATCTGCCGGTCGCTTGCGTCAATCTTTCCGTCGCCATTCAGGTCCTCGACCCGGATTTGTCCTGGAAATTGTACAGGAGAAGTCTGCCTGGCCAAGGTCCCGTTCTCCGCATCGCTGAGCTGCCATATTCCCAGTTTTTTGTAATCATAAATCACCGAAAGCGGCTGTCCTACAAACCATCCCGCACCCAGGTTGGCCTTTTCCTGCGGTGTGGTCAGCTGGGTGATTTTCTCGCGGTTGAAGAAGTAGGTTGCGTCTATGCTCCAGTTGAAGCCTTTCGGTTTTCTCACAATTTCAAAAGTGGCGGCTACTTCCAATCCCTTACCTTCGGTCTTCCCGAGGTTTTTCAGGGTAGAACCCGCGCCATTGCTCGGCGGGAGCGGTACGGACAGCAATATGTCTTTCGTTTTCTGATGGTACCAGTCTATCGAACCGGTAATGCGGTTGTTGAGGAAACCAAAGTCGATACCCACATCCACCTGCGAGGTCGACTGCCAGCTCAGGTTGCTGGCCGGAAGGCTCGTAACCGTGTAGGCCAGCTGCTGTCCTGCGGTACCTGTTCCGAAGTTGTAGTACCCGGCCGATAACGCACCCAGTGTCGAATAGGCGCCCACGTTCCGGTTGCCGGATATTCCCCAGCCGCCACGCAGTTTCAGATTGGAAACAAAGCCGATCGCCTTCATAAAACCTTCCTCGACCACATTCCAGCCAAGGCCGACGGCCGGATAATTGAAATACTGGTTGCCCGGAGACAGCGTTGAAGAACCATCCCTGCGCAGGGTCAATGTCAACAAATAGCGGTCGGCATAGCTATAATTAAGCCTACCCATGTACGAAAGCAGCCCGGTTTCCGAAAAAGAATTGCCAAAATCCGAATTCGCGACAGGCTGGCCCGATGCCAGCGAGAAATTCGAAGTTTTGATATAATCCGCAGGCACACCGGTTACCGTGAAGCGGCTGCCCAGCGAATGGTTTTTAGTATATTCATAAAGTGCGGTAAAACCCAGTTTATGTTTGTCCGCGAACGTTTTGTCGTAATAAAGCAGATGCTGCAGGTTTACGTCCCAATATTCGGTATTGCTGATCTCAGCCGTGGACGAAGACTGCACGGTGGCGGAGTTGAAATAGGTCAGCGGGCCATTGTAACCGTTGTAATTGGACTGGCTGAAATTCAAACCTGCATTGAAACGGTATTTCAACCCTGGCAATATGTTCACTTCTGCGTACAGGCTGTTGAATGTCCTCATCGAGCGTGTGCGACCGAGAAACGAGTCTTTTTTGGTCAGCATCGTCAGCGGGCTCACCCCGGCTGCGTCAATGGAGCCTTCAGAGGGGAACGTATTCACGCTGCCGTCGGCGCTGTAAGGTGATGCGAGTGGTGTCAGACGCACCAGCCCGCCCGGTACCCCGCCTCCGCCCGGTGTATTCTGGTAGGTCAGGGTATTGAGTGTATTCAGCCCCACCCTTATATTTTTCCCAATTCGCTGGTCTACCGTCGCGCGGAGATTGAACCGCTGGAAGTTCTGGTTAGGAACAATGCCGGTTTCATTGAAATAGCCCAAACCCAGCGAGTACTGCGTGTTCTCGACCCCGCCCTGCATGCCCAGCTGGTGATTGGACATAAAGCCGGGCTTATAAATCAGGTCCTGCCAGTCGGTGGATACGCCGTTGTCAAGCGCCTCCTGTTCTTTCGGCGTGAGCAAATAGCCCGAGGTACCAGGGCTCGTCCGGTTGTATTTGGCCGCGTCCGCTTTGAACTGCGCATATTCCGGGCCATTCATGACATTGAATTTGCCCATGATCCGGGTTTCGCCGTGGTAACCATCATAGCTGAATACCGGCTTTCCTACTTTTCCTCTTTTGGTCGTCACCAGGATTACTCCGCCGGCCCCCCGTGAACCGTAAATGGCAGTTGCCGAAGCGTCTTTCAACACTTCCAGACTGACGATATCGTCGGGGTTGATGTCGTTCAGGCCACCGAAAGGAATCCCGTCGACCACCACCAGCGGACCATCCAGCCCGTCGCTGGATCCCGAACTGGTGGTAAGCGTCCTGTTACCGCGGATCCTGATCTGTCCCTGCGAACCGGGCGTGCTTCCGTTGCTGACAATGGACACGCCCGCCGCCCGGCCTTTCAACTGGCTGATCAGATTTGGCGCAGGAACTTCCTTCAATGTCGATTCACTCACTGAAACCACCGAGCCGGTTACGTCCCGTTTGCGCTGCGTTCCGTAGCCGACTACCACCACTTCTTCCAGCACCTTATGATCCGGAACCAGCGACACGTTGATCATTTTCTGATTGCCTACGACCACCTCTTTGGAAACATAACCGACGAGCGAAAACACCAGCACGACATTCTCGTCATCCTGAACATTGATCTTGAAATTACCGTTGGCATCGGCAATCGTACCGCGTGTGGTAGATTTCACCAGAATACTGGTGCCGGGTAGTCCGTCGCCCCCCTCACCGGTGACCCTCCCGGCAATTTCGACTTCCGCCGCCCGGAAATGTCCCGTCTCGTGTCGGCTCCGCTCGATGCCCGAGCCGCGGACTAAACTGACCGGGCTCGCCACGATGGCCAACACCACCGGCAATCCAATGGCCCGCAGTGCATTCAGCCGGTTTCTCTTATTCAGTAAAAAGTAGCACATAGGCTTGCAGGGTTTTTGTTGAAAATTTTTATTTGTCATTTTGACATTATATTTTTAGAACATAATGATTCCAATAATTTATATTAACACATCAATGAACGCGCTAAAAAGAAATCGCAGGAGTATCGGGGCAAACCCGGCTCCCGAATATGGCCGCCGGCAAAATCAGCATAACTTTCCGGAGATTATATTTAAATAATTGTTGACAAAAGTAGTACAGCCCACAGGTCGGCCGTGAGCACATTTGTTCAAATTATGGACACAAATGTTTAAAATCTCGCCAAAAAAGACGGATTCGGAGACAAAGTTGTACTAAACAGATCCTCTTAACGGAATGAAGTGCATTTCTGTCGTCTTATAAAAAAACACCATCGCCATCCCCAGGTCAGCCTTGAAACAGCCCCCAACGCTTCTCCTATTAAAGATCTGCCTGCTGGTGGTACTGACCAGCGCAGGCAGGATGGTTGACGCCCAAGGCGAGCCGCCCAGGTTTACGGCGATCACGTCCATGGACGGGCTATCGTCCAACACGGTCACGGCGATTCTGAAAGATCGCTACGGCCTGCTCTGGTTCGCCACCGACGACGGTCTCAATAAATTCGATGGTACGGGTTTCACTGTATACCGGCATCATAAAAATGACTCCACCTCCCTGAAGTCGAACGACATCTCCGCGCTCTGTGAAGACCGCGCCGGTCGCATATGGGTGGGCACCATCATCGGCTCGCTGCATGTATACGACCGCAGGAAGGATTCATTTTGGAGGATCAAAACCCACCATAGTATCAATTCGATCTGTGAAAATGAAAAGGGGAAAATGTGGATTGGCACAACGCAGGGCCTCATTATCATGGATCCCGAAACACAGGTTGCCACTAAATTCGCTCCCAGCCACCGCATACCTGCACAGGTAGCTGAAAAACACATACATAGGGTATTCCGTGATCACAATGGGCGAATGTGGATCGGTACCAGTGATGGCCTTTTCAGGTTTTTAAACGATCAAAACCGTTTTGTGCCCGTCGATTACCTGGGTGGAGAAGCTGGTAAGGAGGGCAGCAGTTTCATAACGGCGATTGCCGAAGACAGTACGGGGCGGATCTGGATCGGTACGCAGAATGGCCTGCATATGCTTTCGGCAGAAGGAAAGCTGATACAGAGTTTCCACTATGAGCGCCAAAACATTCAGTCGATCAGCAGCAATATGATTTTCGCGATCGGAGCACAACGCCGTGGCGAACTGTGGGTTTGTACCGACGGGGGACTGAACATCATGGATACCCGCACAGGCCGGATTGCCCGCCATGCGCCCGACCCGCGGACGCAGTTCAGCATAACGAACAAGTCTATACGCAGCATACTGATCGACCCGGCAGGCATCTGCTGGCTCGGAACCTACAAAGGAGGTATCAACAAATATGACCGGAACCTGACGTTATTCGGCCTGAAACGATGCGATCCTTACGATCCATACGGCCTCAATGCGCCATTTGTAACATCTTTTGCCGAACACACCAACGGCGATATTTTCGTCGGAACCGACGACGGCGGGGTAAACCTCTACCACCGCAAGACTAACCTTTTCAGCAAATTCCCCATTAATCCGAACAACAAGGCAGCTTCGTCGGGCCTGGCAGTCCTGTCGCTGGCCTTCGCCGCCCCCGATGCGCTGTGGATCGGGACTTTTCAGGACGGGCTTTTCCGGCTTGATCCCTCGACGGGCCGGTACGAGCAATTCACGCAGAGCCGGGAACCCACTTCGCTGGGCAACAACAACATTTTTGCCCTTCACCAAGACAAAAAGGGAAGGCTGTGGATCGGCACAAACGGAGGAGGTGTTAACATTTTTCACCCCGATACCCGACAATTTGAAAGACTATTCAGTCCCGGCACCACCCTTCGCAAGCGCATTATACCCCTGAACGCATATATCCGCGACATTATAGAAGACCGGCATGGGAAATTCTGGATCGCCTCCCACGGCACAGGAATCGCTGTTTTCGATTCCGAAAAACGCGTATCCGTCCTGCTGGACAAAGAAAATGCCGCCTTGCCGAGCAACAATGTGCTCTCCCTGCTCGAAGACAGCCACGGTAACATCTGGGCGGGTACCGGCGGTGAGGGCCTCGCATTGTTCAACCCGGAAAAGCAGGCATTCACGACTTATGGAATGAAGGAAGGGCTTTCGAGCGGAATGATCAATAAGGTATTGGAAGATGCGCAGGGACGCATTTGGGTGAGCACTAACGACGGTATCAGCTTTTTCGATGTACATAAAAAGAAATTCACCAACTATACCGCATATAACGGACTGCAAAACAACACTTTCGCATTGGGTGCGGGCCTGCGTACGTCCGACGACATGCTCTTTTTCGGCGGCATTGCCGGTTTCAATTATTTTGACACCCGGAGCCTGAAAAAGAACCTGAGCCGGACGCCGGTTATCCTGAAAGACCTGAAAGTAGGAAACCGGACGATCACTTCCGCCGATTCCAACATGATCGACGCCGACATTACCATTGCCAAATCGATCCGGCTGGATTACAAGCAGAATTTCTCACTGGGATATGCGGCCCTGAACTACACCAATCCGAAACAGACTACTTACCGTTACCGGCTTGTAGGGCTGCAAAATGAGTGGCAACAGGCCGGACCGGCTACGACGGCCAGCTACACCAACCTCAGCCCAGGGGAATACCGTTTCGAGGTGCAGGCCAGCAGTGACGATGCTGACTGGGGCTCCATGCCCGCATCGATCGCGGTCATTGTAAAACCACCTTTCTATCTCACAACCTACGCCTACATTTTCTATGTGCTGGCGCCCATTATGGTCGTATTTCTGATGCGCCGACGTGGTATCCGCAGATTGAACCGGAAATTCAGGGAAGAGCAGGCCCGCAGGGAAAACGAGCGGGCGCAAGAACTCGACAGGCTGAAAATCAAGTTCCTCACCAACCTCAGTCACGAATTCCGTACACCTATTTCCCTCATCCTCGCACCCGTTGAGAACCTGCTCAGCCATGAGTCATCACATCAGCCGCAGATCATGTCCATCCGGCGCAATGCCAAACGACTGCTCAACCTCGTAGACCAGCTCCTGGATTTCAGAAACTTACAGGATCAGGAATTGAAGGCAGATTTGCAAAAGAACGACATCGTCCCCTTCATCCGCGAGGCCTGCGATTTGTTCAGCGACCTGTCGCAGCGAAAGCGTATCCGTTTTATTTTCGACAGTGCCATTGAACATTTGCTGATCGATTTCGATGCCGACAAAATGGAACGGATCCTTTTCAACCTGCTTTCCAACGCCTTCAAGTTCACGCCCGAGGGCGGCGAAGTGGCACTTCGACTGAGCTATGGCACTGACCATTCGCAGGAAAACCAGCTTTATATCAACGTCTCCGATACAGGCATCGGAATTTCCCCGGAACATCATGACAAGATCTTCGATCGTTTCTTTCAGGATGAAGCCGACACGACGATCCTCAACCAGGGCAGCGGAATCGGCTTGTCGATCGTCAGGGAATTTGTGCAGATGCATGGTGGCTTTATTACCGTGAGTAGTGCCCCGGGCAAGGGAAGCGTTTTTACAGTCGGGCTGCCCTGCAAAGCAATGGCTTTCAACCCCGTCGAAATTACTCCCCCCGCTCCATTTGCCGATTTCGTCCAGCCGCAAATCGCCATCACTCCGGCAGAAAAAACGGTTCAGGCAGATCAGGATGAAACATCTAAGGTCCTGATCGTTGAAGACAATGCGGAGTTCAGGCATTATCTCAAAGAAAACCTGGACGCGCACTATCGCGTACTGGAAGCCTGCAACGGCAAGGAAGGCTGGCAAAAAGTGTTGAGCCATCATCCGGACCTGATCGTGAGCGATATTGCGATGCCGGAAATGGACGGGATCAACCTCAGCCAAAAGATCAAATCGGATAAAAGGACCAGCCACATTCCGATCATACTCCTCACGGCATCGAGCGGCGAGGAGCAACAGCTTAAAGGACTTAATTCTGGTGCAAACGATTACCTTACCAAACCCTTTAACTTTGAAATACTGCATGTCAAAATCAACAACCTGCTGCTCCTGAACCGGCTTCTCAAGAATGTGTATTCCAGGCAAATCCAGGTCTCCGGAGGCCACGCGGAGGTTGAATCCAGTGATGTCAGGCTGCTCAGGGATATTCTCTCCTACATCGACGACAACCTGAACTCGACGCAGCTCAGCGTCGAGAAGCTGGCCAAGCACGTCGGAATGAGCCGGGGAACACTGTATACCCGGGTGCTGGAAATAAGCGGACAAACGCCGATCGAGTTTATACGCTCGATCAAGCTGGAAAAAGCGGCCCTGCTGCTTGAAAAAAGTGACATGAACGTCTCGCAGATATCCTACACGGCTGGTTTTGCCACACCCAATTATTTCACAAAATCTTTCAAAGCCAAATTCAACATGCTGCCGTCGGAGTATAAAACCATGAAGCGAAAGCCTCTTCCGCCAGTAAAAGCTGAACCTGCCGGATAACCAGGCGCAGGTTCACTGCAGCCCGCCGACATCGGACCTATACGCACGGACCTTCCAAGGTATTCGTTGCTGTCATCCAGGGATTTGTCCGGGATATTTCGTAGCGCTCAGGCGTCGGGTTTCTCCGGCCTCAAAACCAGGCGAACAGTGGTGCCTTGTTTGCTTTCAATCGTAAGATCGGCGTCGATGTCATCGCTCAACCCAGCCATCAACTTCATCCCCAGAGAGTTTATATTCCGTCGATCCAAATCTTCGGGCAGTCCAATACCATTGTCGGATATGGATAAATAAATTTGACCATCCGCTTGTCTTTTCATGGAAATAACAATTCGTCCCTCATTTTGATCGGGGAATGCATATTTCAATGCATTGGTAATGGCCTCGTTTAAAATAAGTGCCAAAGGAATAGCCTTAGCAACTTTCAGCTCGACCGTTTCGAGATTCAATTCGAAACGGATCGATTTATCCGCAACCAAGCTATCCTGAAGATATTCCACCAGCTCTTTCAGATACAGGTTCATTTTAACAATCCTTACATCATCCGACTGATAAAGTTTCTGATGGATCAATGACATCGCGAAAACACGCCTCTGGCTGTTTCTGATCACCGTGACCACGCTCTGGCCGGGATGGGCAAGCTGCATTTCGAGCAACCCCATCACAGTCTGAAGATTGTTTTTTACGCGGTGATGCACCTCTTTCAAAAGCCATTCCTTTTCTTCAACCAGGCTGAGGAGAGCGCTGTTTTTTTGACTGATATCGATTTGCTGCTGGGTAAGCCGTTCGTTGCTTCGCTGTTTGATGCGGTATTGGTTATAAATGAGCCCGGAAAGTAAAAGAAGCATAAACGCCCCTCCTATCGTAACATTTCTTTCCAGCTCTTTTTGGCGGATGCTGGCCTGCTGGATTACGTTTTGCCTGTTGAGCAGCGCTAGTTTCTGTTCTTTTTCCTTACTGTCATACTGGATCTGCAAAGTCGCGATCTTGCTGCTTTTGGCCTCATTAAAAATCGAATCGCTCAACAATTTGAATTGCTGCTGATGCCTTATAGCGCTCAGATAATTCCCTTGCGCCGAGTCTACTTTAAAGAGCATTGCATGGAGCTGGGACACAAGCCGCACCGTGCCATTTCTGTGATTGATCGTCAGCGCCTCACCCAGATAGTACCTCGACTTATTATATTCCTTCATGGTCAAATAGTAATTACCTATGTCCCGGTAAAGGTCCACAAAGTCGATCTCTTCGTTCTTCACTTTTTTCAGCAACGAAATGATAACCAGATAGCTCTTTTCGGCAGACCGGTAATCTTTTAAGCCCATGTAACAATGTCCATAGGTTTTGGCCACCGTTAGCCTAGAAAATATGTTCTTCGGGGGATTCTTTTTAACAAGGTCATGATAAAACACCAGCCCTTCCCTGGCCCGGCCCAGGTTCACCATACCTCTGCAAATCCCATTCCCTGTACTAAGCACCATCATCGTTTCATTCTGACGGGCAAAATAAGCCAGCGCTTTTTCAAGATATCGTATCCCCGGCTCCCATTGGTTCAGATCATAATAAGCGGTGGCCAGTTTTGAATAAAAAAAACCCAGGGCCGTCGTGTCCCTGGCCGCTTTCGCACTTTCAATAGCAGCATGTCCATATTTTATCGATTCCTGGTAATTACCCAGGCAGTTATTTACTTCGGTCAACATATTGTAGGTCAAATGCAAGGGACCGTTTATGGAGCGGAACAGCGCCAGGACATCCACAAACTCACGAAGTGACTGTGTGTAATTTCCCTGCACATAATGTACGTTGGCGATCCGGCCCAGCATATCGATTTGCGACTCCTTATCACCGGCTTTTTCAAAGAAAGCCATTGCCTGCTGATAGCACCTGATTTTATCGATCAGCCCTTCTTTGCTTTGCGTGTAGGTTTCTCCCAAATAAAACCAGGCTATGCCGGAAAGCAGCGTTTCCTTTCCGGCTGCACTTAAAGCGATCGCCTTTTGGGTAATCCTCACGCCACGTGCATGCTCGCCGGTCTCCGAAAATAAAATCCCCCAGGTCATCAGGGTCATTATTTGTCCTTTTTTATAGTTCAACCGGTTACTCAGAGCCAATGCGGAAACAAGATGAGTGCTTGCACTATCCATATCGGCTTTGTCCTCACCAGGTTTATAAATGTAAAAAGTGGAAAGCTTCAACAGCAGAATCACACGATTTGTATCGGCCCTGCTCTGCGGAATTGCGAGAACCGCACTGTCAGCAAAAGCCCTGGAAAGACGGGGAAAAAGAAATGATGCTTTTACTTTAAAACCGCAAGCAAACATCAACAGTAAGGTAGCGACATAGCGATATCTGTTCATGAAATAGCAGATAAAAGTATAATTGGTCTGATCAGCAAAGACGCATATTCCCCCTTTATACCTTGTAAAGCCTGTTAAATAGCAAATTCTAATAAAGAGTCATATGGTGTCCAAACTTGCTTTCGCCAGCCTAATTATCTGCTTTTCAAAAACGTTACAGCTCCAAATTGATCAATGGGTATCGTGTGAGTCCCGAAACTTTATGTTCAGGTCTTTGTCAATAAAGCATGTTTGATACAGGCCCGATCAACTGTCCGGGCTCCATCAAACGCCCCGTACCACTACAATTCGGACTGCCTTCACAGAATTGTTGAAGGCAGTCCGGCACCTTATCGCGCGGGCAGCATCGCCATGCGTACTTCCACAGTAGCGCCATATTGGATGATCGGACACCCTTTGGCGATCTCGACCGCCTCGTCGTAATCGTTTGCCCTGATCAGAAACAGACCGCCTATGGATTCTTTGACCTCCGCATAAGGTCCGTTTTTGACCACGTTACCCTGTTTTACAAAACGGCCGTCCAAATCCCAGCGCTTGGGTGTATCAACCAACTTGTTCTGGGCTGCAATGCCGGCTATCCAGTCCTGATAAGGTTTCGCGGCCGATTTCATTTCTTCCGGAGATGGATTGGCATCTTTGCTTGTAAGGTCCCGATGGATTGTCAACAGGAATTCGTTCATCTTTGTTTTGATTAAATTGATTGAATAGATTATTGATTGAGCGGTCTCCGTGGACAGACGGCCTCCACCTGATAGCTTCCCCGGAAAGAGATCAGGTATTGTCAGGCGCGTAAAAGGGTTGATCAGCCAGCCTGATCGCATCGTCGAGAAACTCGCTTCCTTCATTCGTATTCGCCTGATGGTCATGTCCGACGATTTTCGGAACGCGATCATCCGATGGATTGCGATCTTCGTTTTTCAGATCCGCATCGATCATATGTGAGAAAATATGCATGTCGCCGAAATTTTAAGGTGAATGAATAGACAACCGAACGCATTCTTCTATACGTCAACATAATGCGTTGTAAACCCTCTCGAAAATCGATGACCGGCACCTTTGCCGGCTCCACTTCGGCATAGTTGACGACGAATGGTTTGGATTTTGTAGGTGCTTTCATATGCATAGCTTAATTTACGGTAGAATAAGCTGGGATTACTACGGAAGAATCAAAGCACGTGCCAAGTCAGCTCAATCGTAAAAAAAGGCTGTTTTTGCTCCTAAATGCCCTTCCCCAGATAAAATGGCGCTCACAAACGAATCGTATTAATCCAAATCGAGGAGGAAATCCAAAATATTGGACGAATGATATTCTTCGCAATCAAATCATACCGTAAACGACGCCGGCGGGGCGTTATCTGGAGATATCCAAAAAACTGGAGTTATTGCCATCGTCCGTAGTCGTCGGCCTGTATGATCGGGCCGACTACCCTGCGGAAAGCTCATATGATACGTCAGAATTACAGAGAAAACATGATATATTTATAATAGGTGCACTTAACAAAAAATGTAACACACAGTAAATTAGCCCCTTACCGACAGGTTCCGATCGCTTTACCAACCTGTCAGTCAGCTGGTACCAATAAGTGAGAAAAAAGGTACAGTTCTTTTTAAAAATGAAATCAGTCGTTACCTCGAAAACTCTAGCCATTTTAAACAATGCAGTCAACATCCAGCCCTTCAATCAATTCTTCTTCCTATAAGATCCTAATAGTGGAAGACGAATATATCATTGCCAACAATCTTGAAATTATACTAAGTAATGCTGGCTATACCGTGCTGGGAGCTGCAAATTCAGTGGCCAGGGCACTGGCCCTGATCGGGCAGCAACGTCCCGATATGGTTTTACTGGATATCTATCTCAAGGGAAATGAAACGGGTATCGACCTGGCCAAACAACTGGAAGAAATCGACATTCCGTTTATCTATATTTCCGCTAATGATAGTCAGAGTGTACTCGAAGCGGTCAAAGCTACGCGGCCAAGCGGTTATATCGTCAAACCTTTCCGTGAAAAAGATATCCTCACAGCGCTGGAAATCGGCCGATACCGGCATTCGCACAGCGTCGAAGTGAAGTTGCGGGAAGAAAAAGCGCTGCAGATTGCACTTACCGACGCCCTGTCGGACCAGGGAACCTGGGAGAGCAGGCTGCTGACAACCGCCCAACTGTTGCAAAAACATATTCCTTTCGATTTTTTAACCGTCAGACACCAACGTTCGCTTGCAACACAGGATTTCAATTTTTACAGGGTAGGATTTGAGGAATACCAAGTGCTGAGCGTCCAGGATATTCAGCAAATGACAAATTCGAAGAGCACTCCACCATTGCTTTCGCCGGAGAAGCACCTTCCAAAAGGGCCCGGACGTTACTCCGAAAAAGAGATGGGTACTTTGTTCCTGACAGACCCATCAGTGCAGCTGCTGGCCAAAACGTTCCGGTTGCAATCGGCGCTGACAATGCCTTTCAGCCTCCGAAATGGTGAGCGGTTCACCATTTATTTTTTAAGCCGAAATCCTGAAACCTACATGGCCTCGCACCAGGCTCTGCTGGAGCGGCTTGAACAACCCCTGCTGTTAACCCTTGAGCGGGTAATGGCCTACGAAGAAGTAGCCCGCCTCAGCGAAAAGCTGCAACAGGAAAATTCCTATTTGCAGGAGGAGGTAAAGACCTTCGCTAATTTTGATGAGATCATAGGGAAAAGCGAAAGTCTGTTGCATGTGTTTAAACTGGTTACCCAGGTGGCCCCGACCGATACGACGGTACTGGTGATGGGCGAGAGCGGCACAGGAAAAGAACTGATTGCCAGGGCTATCCATAACCAATCGTCCCGCAAGGGGAAGATCCTGGTCAAGATTAACTGTGCAACACTCCCCGCCAGTCTGATCGAATCAGAGTTATTCGGCCATGAGAAAGGCGCTTTCACGGGAGCGATAGAAAAGCGGATCGGCAAATTCGAGCTGGCTCACGGGGGGACCATATTCCTGGATGAGATCGGCGAGTTGCCGCTGGAACTGCAGGCGAAATTACTGCGTGTCCTGCAAGAGAAGGAAATCGAGCGTATTGGAGGGAAAACGTCGATAAAAACAGACGTACGCGTGATAGCTGCAACGAACCGGGACCTGGAAGTGGAAGTAGCCGAAGGCCGTTTCCGTATGGATCTTTTTTTCAGGCTGGCAACATTTCCGCTTACCTTGCCTCCGCTGCGTGAGCGCAAGGAGGATATTGGGCTCCTCGCTCATTTCTTTGCCCGAAAGCTAACCCGAAAACAGGGAAAACCATTTCTGGGGTTCGGCGACATGGTCCTTCCCGAGTTAAACAACTACACCTGGCCCGGAAATATCCGTGAATTGGAAAATGTCATTGAACAGGCTGTCATTCTAAACAACGGACAAGCGCCGCTGGCATTGGGCAGGCCCCTTCAAAAGCGTTTGTTTTCGCGCAATGCCGCGCTTAACCAGCCTGAACATGGCAAAGTCTACGAACAGGCAGCGCTTGGCTCACCAAAGGATTTGTCCGAAATGAAAAAGATGCAGCGGGTAACCGAACGGGAATACATCCTATCCATTCTGAATCAGACCAAGGGGCGCATCCGTGGTGCCGGTGGCGCCGCAGAGCTATTGAATCTGAGGCCAACGACGCTCGAATATCGTATGGAAAAAATGGGTATCCGCAAGATGCTGACAGTTCAATCTCCTGATTCCTAACAATATCTGAAGGCCACAACGGTAAACTTCGTGAAACTTACCATGCGTCACCCTGGATCGGTCCGTTTCTTTTTTCTGGTAGCATGGCTTGGCTTTTGGGCCACCCCAACGGAGGCACAATTCATCCCGATTTCTGACACATCCAGGCTGACCAATGACCCGGCGTTCGGCGCGCCCGATACCAGTCGTATCAGGCAGCTGCTGGAACTCGGCAAGAAAAAGCTGCGGCCAACCTATACCCAGAATGCCAACCGGGATAGCGCAATTATTTTTTTCCGACAGGCAGAAACGATCAGCAGCACGATTGGCAATCAAAAATGGCTGGAAGAGAGCCGGTGTCTGATTGGCATAGCCTATTTGCTAAGTAACAACTGGCCGAAGGGGAAAGGCTACTTTATGAAAGTCATCCAGGAGCGGCAAATGCGAGGTGACAAAGCCGGAGAAATCAGGGCATTGCTTAGGATGGCTACCACGATGTTTTGCGACGACTGCCGGGAAAACAGGGCCGCTTTGGAAAGAGCCCTGGCCCTCTCCCGCCAGATCGGCGACCAATCCCTGGAGATGCTTATCCTGATGGAAATGGGTTATGAGGATTTCCAGTTGAATGGAGGTGATACCCAAGAGGCTGAACGCAAAGCTTTACAAGTGCTGGCCATTCAAAAGCAGATCGGTTCCCTGCCGTTGACCCGGGCTTACCATGCGCTGGCAGCAGAAAGTGTTTATAAAATGCCGGGCGAGTATGGCTATTTATCCAATGCCTACTATTTTTTGTCCGATTTAAGCCAGGCCAAAGGCGATCTGAATCAAAAACTGTTCTACATCCTTGAAGTCGTTAAGAATGCAGAGAATAGCGGTCAGGTGGATGAGCTGGACTACGCCTATTATCGGTTGGGAAACGCTTATTATGAGTTAGGACAATTCGATAAAAGCATTATCTACTATCAGAAATCCCTAATGTTTAGCCGTCAAAGGGGCATATTCCTGGTCCAGATGGGGTTAGCCAACCGGATGGTCGTCACCATGCTCAGACAAGGAAAGCCGCGGGAAGCTTTGCGGTTTTTGCAGGACGTTGTGCGTAAGGACCTGCCGTATACCTATGAGGATAATCTGCTTGTGGCCCAATCCTTCGGAGCATGTTACAATGCCCTGAAACAATATAAGCTGGCCGAATTATATTACCTCAGAAGCGTCGTATGGAGTAAAGAGATCACGTCCGGGTTTCAATATACCGCCTGGCGAAAAATCAGCCAGTTTTACGTAGCCCTTGGTCAGTATGAAAAGGCTGATCCGTACCTGAACAGGTTACTGGCAGCTCCTCCCAAAAAGATCATTCCGAGTCATCAAATAGAAATTCACTGGATGCGCTTCAAAGTGGATTCGGCCCAACATAATTATCTGCCAGCCATTACACACTACCAGAAATACAAGGCATTGAATGATTCGATTTTCAACGAGAAAAAAAGCAGGCAAATTAGTCAGCTGAGCATTCAATACGAAACCGGGAAAAAAGATCTGGACCTTAAACTGAAACAACAAGCCATCCAACTTTTAACGGAGAAGAGTTTACTTCAGCAAAATCAATTGCAACAGGCTACTAATACACGGAACGGTATCTTCGCGGGAGCCATTCTGCTGATCCTGCTGCTGGGTTTGGGCTTCAAAGGCTATCAGGTAAAAAAACACATCAACCGCTTGCTAGAAGCAAAACAAATCGAAATCAACCGTAAAAATCACTCCCTGGAACTGATTGTCGAGGAGAAAGACCATTTGCTGATCGATAGGGAACAACTGCTGATGGATAAGGACAATCTCCTGGAAGAACGGGAATGGATGTTAAAGGAAATGCACCACCGGGTTAAGAATAACTTGCAGATCATCACTAGCCTGTTACACTCACAGGGATCTTTTCTCAAAGATAAAGAAGCTTTTGCCGCCATTCGGGAAAGCCAGAACCGGGTACATGCGATGGCATTGATTCACCAGAAGCTCTATCAGACCGATCGGCTGTCCAGCATTCCAATGGTCGATTATATTCAGGAAATCGTTGATTATCTGATCAATTCATTTGACCGGGCAGATATCCACAGAAAGATTACCGTCGCTCCGGTCGACCTGGACATCGCGTATGCCGTTCCCCTCGGACTGATTCTGAATGAAGCCGTGACAAACTCGTTAAAATATGCTTTCCCCGAGGGGCGCCCGGGTACTTTGCGTATTGAATTGACGGAAGAAGAAAGTAAAACCTTCCGGCTTATACTCAGCGATGACGGGATCGGGTTTCCGGCCGATTTAAATCCCAAACAGAGCCGTACGCTTGGTATGAGCCTGATTCGCGGATTGAGTGAGCAAATCGACGGCACTTTGAATATCAGCCAGCACAATGGGGTACAAATCAGTCTGACCTTTTTCGAAGATAAGTCGGCCCGCGTCCCTGCCTGAACAGCATTCGCAGGAGAAAAATAAACTAGCCTGGCAGTTCCACGAAGAAGGTGGTTCCTGCGCCGTTTACCGACTCAAACCAGATTTTCCCTTCGTGTGCCTCGACAATTTGCCTGCAAATCGACAGTCCGATACCAAAGGATTGTTCACCCGCAGTCCCTACTCTTCTGGCGTCGTTGGAAGGAAGGAAAATCTGTGCTTTGAGGTCTTCCGGAATCCCGATTCCCTTATCCTTGATAGTCAGCAGCGTTGTGTCCGGGCGTTTCCGGAGATCCACCAGAATGGAGCTTTCCGTTGGAGAAAACTTAATTGCATTACTCAGTAAATTGGAAAATATACGCCAGATCTTTTCCCTGTCAACAGGCACCATTGCCTGCTCATAATCATAATGGATGGTCTGTTGCTTTTCCTTTGCTTTGTAACTCAGCATGTCAATGCAGGAGCGGACTATCTCTGCTAAGTCTTCCTCACTTTTGATAATCCTTTTCCTGTCCGGGCTCGACTGCAGTATTTGTCCGATCAATCCGAATGCCAGCCGCCCCGACTGCTGAATCGCGTCGACGATCATGGCCTGTTCATCGGACGGCACCTGATCCCAGAAAAGCATATCCGAGCCCGAGATCATCGCGGCGATCGGATTCCTTAAATCGTGCGCAACGATCTGCAACACCTCTTCTTTTTCAACTTCGGCTTGTTCCAGGGCATTGACGGTGTCCTGAAGAGCGACATTGCTTTGCGTGATGACACCGTTCAGTTTTGTTACAGCACGCAGGTTAGCGATATTCTTTTTCGCATTACGCCAGATCAGGTATATGATGATACCCATAGCAATGGATATCAGCAGGGCAAATTTGAGGATTAAGTCTTCCCGGACATCTTTTTCGGCCGCCAGCTCTATTTCATGCTCACGCTGGATCTGTTGCAGCAGCTGCCCGACATTACTTTTGTTTTCTGCATTTTTCTTTAATTTCCTGGCACTTTCTGTTTCAAGGTCAGCCAGTAACAATTTCCCGGCCTCTTCAAATTCCCCGCGTCCGAACAAAATATAAGCCTGCAATCTTTGGTATAAACTGATTGTCACTGCGTCATTTGCGGCAACGGGCAAACGCCTTAGCGTATCCAGCTGTTCCTGGGCTTTGGCGTACTCCTGGGTATCAATGTATATTTGAGTCAGTATCTGACGGGATTCTTTCTCCACGTCAATAGACCAATCAATATCCGGGTCGTGTGCGAGGCATTTTTTTATCAGTTTTTCAGCCATACGCTGATCCCCTTTTAAAGCATAAGCTTCCGCCTGATTTCTTAAAATGACAATTCGTGAAAACCTGATAAAGTTTTGCTCACGTGGAAATCGGCTGGCAACGCGGCTGATGAATTGATTCGCCTGATTAAAGTAACTAAGCGCCTTGTCCGGTTCATTCAGGCGCAGGTAGGCAGTTCCAATATTCCGCATGCTTCCCTGCTTCTCAATAAATTCCAGCTGAAAATTATCCGCCTCTCTGCATTCAGACAG
The DNA here is from genome assembly GCF_059568735.1 of Dyadobacter ginsengisoli DSM 21015. NCBI lineage: Bacteria > Pseudomonadati > Bacteroidota > Cytophagia > Cytophagales > Spirosomataceae > Dyadobacter > Dyadobacter ginsengisoli. Next base: position 175,147 of record NZ_JCANTY010000001.1, on the reverse strand, counting down.
TTCGGTCAGCTCCTGCTTCCAATATTCAATAGCCTGGTAATAATTTTCCTCCTTGAAAGAAATGTTTGCGATCCTGCTGCTATACCGTGCACATTCGCAGATTTCGCCGAGCGATGTCAAAAATGATTTCCCCTTGTAATAGTTTCGGTATGCCAGATAATATTCCTTTTGCTTTAACAGATCGTCCCCTTTTAAAAGCAATGCTTTGGAATAGTCGGCCGGGTTCTCCTCGCGGACTTGCGCGGATGCGAACAGTCCAAGAAGACTGTCGGTATAAGTGAGTGCGTTATGAGCCATCGTGGAGTCGCGGTGACTCAATACCTTCATGAATTTGTAATAGGCAATGCTATCGTGGATGTTCCTTTTTTTGAGGTTAGCCATGAGCGAATCAAGCAGGGTGATCGTCTTTCGGATACCTATTTTTCGCGAGTTGCGGTCGAGGCTGTCGATCTCTGTTTTTAATTGTGCATGCTGGTCGCTTTTTTGCGACTTGCTGCATCCCATGAAGCTTCCTGTTAAAACCAGGAAAATCAGAATAATCCTACATTGAAAAGAAGATAGCAAAAGGTGGGTTAGGGTATTCATTGCTTTCAGATCGGTTTCCCGCTGGTCGAAAACCGATGGCACAGAAAGGCCCGGAAAGAATAAAACAGGTAAAGCGTGTTTCATAAACCGTTCAAGAGCAATCTGATATCTCACAAGAGCACAATTAGATAATATGTCTAATAGTGACATAGAAAATATTCGCAACAATATACGTGTTTATCCTACAAAAATACTTTTTTACTTTTTTGAAACCATAGGCCCGATCGTATGTAAGCACCAACACCCCGCATGGCGATTCCACTCGACTTTAACCCATCAAAAGATACCAGTTTTCCCTTCTACTCACTACCGGTTATTTTCTTCAACACCAACAATCACGGCGCGGAAACTGGCCCGCTTATCAACACAAATGTCGTTCAGAGAGACAATACTCTGAACGACACCTTACATGATGAAAACCTTATAATGGCGCCTGACACGCCGTGTGTTGTTATTTTCGGTAGCTACAAAGCCTCCGAATCGTAGGAATTATAGCTGATGCCCTCGAATGGACTGCCGTCCTTGCTGACGATGTAGATATCCTGCAAACCGGAGCTGACCCGACGGTAGCGGGTGTAATTTTCCTTCCCGATACCTAATTCTGCGAAGCAATCGCTTATAAAGCGCTCGCTCACAAAGGTTGTTCCATAAAACGCGGCATTTTGAATGCTGTCCGCAACCACGCTATCGGTATCTTCACTTGCCGTAACATACATGAAATCCCGGTCTGATTGTTGCAATGAAGCGTCGTGCACGGTAAAGACGAGTATCCCGTCAGGTGCCAGGCAACCCCAAAGCTGTTTCAACCACCTGCGAAAAAGATCTTCGGGCAAATGGCTGAACAGCGAGGCTACAAAAATGAACCTGAACTGTATTGCAGGACGAAATTCTTCCGGGGCAAATGAAGATTCGATGCCATTTACCCCAAATCTTTCGACCTGAAAATCAACTCCCTGCCGTTTGATATCTGCCGTATAAATGTCGTGCGGGGGCAGCACGTGTACCAAATGCCGTTCCAATGTTCCGTATCCCGAGGCAAAGTCCAGGAATGGGCGGGCTTGCTGCGTCCAACGCGGTCCCCATTTCTTTTCGGCCGTTTTAGTAACAATATCCAGCAGACTCGCGCCCCTGACCAGATACGCGCGTACAGCCGCATCGATCGGGAAGCCATTGTTGATAAAATGCAGGACCATCATATCGTTCTTGGAAATGCCCGCATCGAGGCATTCCGGGAGACCGAGCACCTTTTTGATCCTGTCGATTTCACGGAGCGTACTTTCATGAAGCACCCATTGATCGGGATAGATGTCCTGGATCCGTTGTTCAAGAAAATGCAGTTTGTGATTCGTCTCTTTGTGCAGAGCCATTTGTGAAATGATGTATTTGACCGGCGGGCCAAATGTCAGCATTACTATTTTCTTCAAAATCCGTTTCATGGCGGGTATTTTTTAGTTGAACAGAATAGCGTAGTATATTAAGGGGTCATTCAGCCCTATACAAAGGACACAGGAACTCGTCGCGGGCGTGGCGTTTGTAACACGTCCTGATCAGAACTTATCCTGTTTGATACCAGCGCCTGATTTTCGTACTGTTTAATAATTTCACAACGCTTCATGAACTACGAAACCTTTCCACCCCATCCGGATCTGAGCTCATTTGTAAAATGCTATTGGACTTTGGAGGTCCCAGCCCAAAACGACACCCCCAAACAACGCATTTTACCCGACGGATGTATTGAGCTGTTCTTTATTCTTGGAGACAATGTAAGGCGCTATACATCCGAAAACGAGTTTATCATCCAACCCCGCGAAATGGTGCTTGGCCAAATTACCGAGCCCTACTTTATTCAACCCACCGGTTATGTAAACTGCTTCGCCGTACGCTTTTACCCTTACGGTTTTGCCAATTTCGTTTCCGTTCCGATCGCTCAACTGAACAATAATGAAACGGCTCTTGAACAGTTATTTGGAACAGAAACGTCCGGGCGCCTGAGCGGGAAAATCATAAGCGCCCGAGATACCGCGCAACGAATCCAGATAATGGAAGGTTTTTTGCTGGAAAGAATGAAAAACAAAGCAACAATCGACCAGGTAGTGAAATCGACTGTTGAAGCCTTGCTTTCGGCAAAGGGAAGCATATCGATCCATTCGGTTCTGAAAGCCGATTTATCAAAAAGGAGGCAAATGGAACGCAAATTTTCAAGGCTGATCGGGATAAGCCCGAAGCAACTTGCCAAGATGATCAGGTTACAAGCCGTGCTGAAAATGTTGCTTTCCAAGCAGTCCGGTGATTTGACAAACATTGCTTACGAGCGTGAATATCACGACCAGGCCCACTTTATCAAAGACTTCCGGGAATTTACCGGCGCAAGTCCAAAGCATTTTATCGGTGACAGTACAATGGCCCTTTCTGCACTTCTGTATTCAGGAGAATAGTGTCGCAATTTTACAATTTCAAACGCAATGCCCGGTGTAGATTTGCATTGTACTTGTAAACAGGGAAACATGAAACGAACTGCAATGCGTGCGACAATCGTCCTGGCTCTTGGGCTCTCCGCCTGCTCCGATCAAAACAATTCCGGCTCCCGGGCAATGACGATTCAATCGCCTCCAAACAAAACATCCGGTAAAATGAAAAATCTGATTTCAATCGTAGAAATTCCAACCGGCTCTTTTCCAAGGGCAGTCAAATTTTATCAGTCGATTCTCGATGTCAGTATCGAAGAGTTCGACATGCAGGGAACGCAAATGGGCTTATTTCCCGGGGAAGAGGGCGCTGTGAGCGTGGCCTTAATTAATGGCACCGGCTACAAACCTTCCAAAGACGGTACCCTTGCTTATCTCAACGGGGGAGCAGACCTTCAAAAAGTACTAGACAAAATTGAACCCAGCGGCGGAAAGGTGATTGTACCGAAAACCGAAATCACACCTGAAATCGGTTTCTTCGCCATGTTTACAGATAGTGAAGGAAACAAGATGGGATTACACTCCCTCAAATAACCTGTAGTATGTTCCAAAACAAGCAACTCGCCGGCATGCAGCTGGAAGAACCGCTGGCCGGCGAGGAAGGAGCCCGAATGGGTAAAGAATAAAAGCGAGAAGAAACCAGCAATATTCCCTGCCCGCGTTTCACCTTATCGCTTTAAGATCTTCAATGTTTGCGTTTCTGTGGCCGTGCTGACCCGCAGCAGATACATTCCCGTTTGTTTTTGTGCCATCGGAATTGCTTCCTCGTATGCACCGGCTCCCACATGCACTACTTTATCCAGGACTGACCCACCCGAAACGTCCATCAGCTGTAACCTCACTTTATCGCCGGTCGCACCTTCGATCTTCACTGAAAACTGATCGGTCACAGGGTTCGGATAGGTTGACGCATTGAATGCAACTTTCGTGTTTTCTTCCTCGCCTGGCATCCTCGTGGCGATTTCGGTCATGCAGGTATCACAGGATTCCCGTGCCCCGGCAGGCGCAGGACTGGGAAAGTAGGTATCATCGTAGGCAAAAAGCAGATTCCCCCCGTTTCCTCCGACAATGTACCGTCCGTTGGCGTAAGTGATGGTGTTTAAATTGTCGTATGTATACGTCGGCGGAGTGTCCCATAATGCGTTGGGGACATATCTGTAAATCTTGCCACCTAACCCGGTGATGACAAATTTGTTGGAACCATAGACGACATCCGTATAGCCGACAAAGTCGACACCTGTGCTGGACGAAACAGTGGTCCATTGCAGACCGTTTGAAGAGGTTACCATGGTCCGGTTCGTCCCCACTGCTATCCATTTGCCATTTCCGTAAGCCACTCCTTTGAGGTTGTTTTTCGTTCCGGTGTAGCGATACATCCAGAAATTGCCGTCCGTTGAAGTAGCCAACACCCCAGCCGGGCCAACGAGTACAAACATCCCGTTCGCAAACGTGACGTTATTGTAGGAGTAAATGGCCGCAGAAGTCGATTTTGACCAGTATTTACCATATTTGGAATAAAGGATAAGGCCATTATCGCCGACTGCGACGAACTTTCCGTTACCATAAGCAATGCCACGAAGCGTTTTCCCGAATTCTACCTGGACGTAGCTCCATTTTTTGCCATTGGAAGAAGTTTGTATCAGCGCGTCGGCGCCAACTGCCACGAATAGCCCGTCTCCATACGCTACATCATGAATGAAACGTCCGCCGCCAATCAGATTCACCGTTTCCCCGACGGTAAAATCCGTACCGCCATATGAAACGACTGCAACACCCGTTTGTGCCGCAGTCGGTATAGCACTGCCAACGGATGCATTTCCTACGGCCACAAAATAGCCGTTACCATAGGCGGAACCGTTCAATTGCATGTTACGGTAGTCGGTCGCCGATGTCCAGCTTGTCCCGCTATTGTACGACGTCCGGATTGTTCCGTTGCTTCCGACGGTCACCAGGGAATTCTGTAAAAAACGTACACGGTAAAAAACTTGGTTGGAGTTGGTCGGTACAGGCGTATTTCCCCAATAGATACCGTCCGGAGAAGCGAGTGCGGTTTGCTTGTTGGAGCTCACGATCACAAACCGGCCATTGGCAGGATTGGAAGCGACGCCACTGAAGAACATGGTCTTGTCCGGGCCCGGCATGAGGTTCCAATCGATGCCTCCACCTGAATACAGGATCGTCCCGTAATCACCAACCGCCACAAAGCTTCCGTATTTGCCTGCCGTTACAGCTCTCAATTCTTTGTTAGTACCCGATCCCCTCGTAGCCCACGTCACGCCATTGTCATTCGAAGTCTTGATCACCCCATTCGACCCCACAGCCACAAACATACCGTTCATGAAAGTGACGTCATGCAGGTAATCCAGTCCATTTGGCCGTTGCGTCCAGTTTTCGCCATCCGTGGATGTCAGTATCGATCCGATTGAACCTACAACGACATAAGTTCCATTACCATAGGCGACGCTTTGCAAGGTGTTATTAGTCCCTGAAACCCGGCTGGTCCAGTATTTCCCATCCGGGGAAGTAACGATCACTCCCGGCCCGCCGACCGCAACGAACCGGTTGTTGGCATAAATAATGCTGGACAGTGTGCCGTATTCACTCAATTCAGTTTGCAGGGTTTCCCACGACGCGGCGTCCGTCGAAGTATAGATTTTGCTGTTGGCACCCACTGCTACATATTTGCCTGCTCCATAAGCCAGGTCGAAGAGTTGCTGCTGTGGCGTCAGATACTGGTGTACCCATTTGGTTTGGCCGTTTGCCGTGATAATTTTTAACAATAATAAAACCGCCGTCAGTGTGTGAATGAAATAATGGAACGGCCTGGTGGTAATGATTTTTTTCATGACTAATGATAAGTTTGGATATTGATTTGAATAAGGGGATTGCCCAATGTGCTTGCCGCCTCGGAGCTGCCAGCTGAACACACAGCAATGCGTGTTCCGGAAGGCAATGCAAACCTAGACCGGATAAATGCCCGCAGCAAATTCGGAGGGTGCACAAAAGGTCAACGACTTTGAAAATGGGCGTATACAAAAGGTGTACGTCGATAAAATACCCCTGACGACGGTGATGGCTTACTTGTCCGGACTTCGACACTTCAGTTTCTGCCGGGTTTGTCAGAGAATCAGGCTCGTACACCTTTTGTATACCCCAGAAAGTTGCCATCGTTTTCATTCCTCCCTACGTTTGTGTAACCTTTCACACGGTCCGCTACACAGGACTACGCAACCCGGGTCCATTCATGTCAACTTTAAAATTCATCACTTATTTCAACTGGATACTGATCGTCATATACGGATCATCGGTAGTATGGGCATTTCTGCAGGCCAATAATCCCAGCCACGAAATGCCGGGCGTCGAATGGATCATTAAAATCGTCGGCTTTTTACTTTTACTGGCAGTGATCGGGCTTAATGTCGCCCCCCACCTGTGGACAAAGATCGTCGCGCTCATACTTGTTTCCTTACTTCTGCTGGTCCTGCACTGGTTTGCAGATTAACAGGAGTATCACTTAATCACATTTTACACCATGAAAAATTTTGGAATTGCCTTTCTCGCCGGTTTAATCGGCTACGTGGTTTTAGCGGCCCTGAGCTATTACCTGATTGGAAAATTTTCTTCCAACAGCCACGACAGGGGTGTTGAAGCCAGTATGACCTGTATTTTTGTTTACGGACCGATCGGCTTCGTCCTGGCTTTTATCATCGGATATCTCTGGGCAAGAAGCTAGTTGACCGGTATTTGATCAGAATCAAAAAAAGGCTGCACCAATTAACTGGAACAGCCTTTTTGATTGAAACGGTATCGCAGTAACAAAGTGGGGGCCGAAATGGCATTATTGACGTGAAGCAGCAATCATGGAAGTCGCCCAAACATTGTAAAGCTCACTCCATGCCTGGCTGGCCTCTTCGTCCCACTGGTCTTCCAGACGCTGTTCCAGTACTTGCAGCAATGCTTTCCCTACCGTCGCATAATGCGCATCCCGGACGCCATATCCTGCGTGTCGGACGGCCATGGCATCGATGTCTTTCTGGATCCCGGCCATCGTTTGCAGACGGCTAACCATATACGTAATCATATCCGTCAGCTTCCTTACCTGCTGCTCCATGTCCCGCGGGAACATGGCCTGTAAGCTCGGATCGAGTTCGAACAGGGCCTCGTAGAACATTTCCCCTGTCGTTTCCGGCTGGGCAATGGCGTAGCTCCATGTCGTTTTGATGATCAATATTTTCCGGTCTGTCACTGTTTATTTGTTTATCAATGATGAAGAATATGCATGAACAAAGAGATCGATTTTAATCGGCAACCGCAAAAAATAGAGGTATACAAAAGGTAATCAGGTTTCAGATACCCATCAGATAGTCCAACAGATTACCTTCCTCGCCGAGTTTAAGCTTTTTCCGAAGCCTGTGCCGGGCCGTTTTGACGCTGTCGGGTGAGATGCTCAGCAGCCCGGCAGATTCCTTTAAGTTCAGGTTCAGCCTGATCAGTGCACAGAGCCGGAGTTCCCCCGCGCTCAGTTCCGGGTTCGCTTTTTTAAGTTTTGAAAAAAAATCAGGGTGAACTCCTTCGAAATAGGTTTTGAATTCGTCCCAGTCCTTATCCAGGTTGAAGCTGTAATCGATGAGGTTGATGAGCCTGCTGAAAAGAGGGGTATTTTCATCTCTCGGACCTGACTTCAATGCCTGAGAGACCGTCTGGCGGATATCTTCCAGGATGCCGTTCTTCTGAATCAGGTTCAAAGTATGGGTAGTCAGCGCTTTATTTCTGAATTCCAGTTCATTTTGAAGATGCTGTTCTTTTTCCAGGCTATTCCGGATTTCAATATCCGAAAGGGCTTTCTGGGCAACATACAGCTCCTTGTCTTTGGCTACTTTCAATCTTTGCCGGTTAAAAGCGAGGGCCACCAGCGTAAGTATCGCCGCCAACCCGACCATGATTGTATTCCGCGTCGCATCGCCAAGGTCCTTCTCTTTTTCCAGTAACTTGATTTCGGACTCCTTTCGCTCGTTTTCGTAATGCACCCGCAGGTTGGTCATCTTAATGGTACCCTCCTCATTGAAAAGCGAGTCCTTCAGAACACTTGCCGATTCCTGGAAACGAAATGCTTGCGCGAAGTTACCGGTCTGTCCGTAAACATGGGCCAGTCCCTCGTATGCCAGCTGTAATGCCGGCCGTATTCCATTGGCTTTAGCCAGTTCTTCCGCCCGGTGATAACTGGCAAGCGCTTTCTGATATTCATTGGTTTTGGAATAAACATGTCCCAATCCATTATAGGAGCTGACCATCGCCGGTTTGCGCTGAAATTCCTGATTAATCTCTAATGCCTTCTCATACTCCATGGCGGCGAGATCGTATCTAGCAGTCTGAAAATAGATTTCCCCGAGGTTATTATGGCAGATGATCTGGCCGTTTGTATCCTTAAACTGATCGAACAGCTCCAACCCTTTTTTCGCGCTGGCGAGCGCGACATCGTAGTTTTTTTTCCTGATGTAAATCGAAGCGATATTGATGTAAGAGCCTGCAAGCGACTTCTTATCACCCAATTTTATCCATATTGCCTGCGCCTGCTTGTAAAAGATCAGCGCTTCATCATAGTTTTTCTGGTTTTTATGGACATTACCAATGCTGTTGAGGATGTTAGAGCTGCGTTTCTGATCTTTGAGGGCCTGGAAAATAGCCAGGGCTTGCAGGTAATTGTCCAGCGCCTGGCCGTAATTCCCCTGTTCACCATAGACGATACCCGCACTCGCGATGGCCTTACCGATACCAATCCGGCTTTCAATGTCCCGTGAAATCCGCTCGCTTTTCGAATAATGTGCAAGTGCTTCGGGATACCTGTTTTTTTGCCAGAAATAAACGCCCAGCGCATATTCACCCTCCGCTTCGCCTTTTGGATATCCTATTTTTTTCGACATCGCCAGTACTTTTTCAGCATAAGCCAATGTCTTTTCAGGAGCAGTGCTCCACGACTCCATCGCGATCTCAAAAGTGAGGTTAACCCTCGTGGTGTCGGACCGCTCCCTGGCCAGGAGGTTTTCCAGGCTGTCGATTTTGGAAGATTGCGCAAAAACGGGTAATGTGACAACAAAGAGGAGGTAGAGTGGAATTTTCATCTAGACGTAACCGTCAAATCTGTTTAGGTTTCATGAATGTAACTGCAAGAACAAAAACAATTCAGCATTTACCTCCAGAAGATCAAAATCATTAGTTAACGTACCGATTGAGGCATTGCCCCCGCCCGGATCCAATCCCCACAATACCTCGGACAACCGGCAAAGCGAACTCATCTCCATGCGACATTGGTCGGGAGAGGCCGCCATCTCAGGTTGTCGCGCCGCACGGGTGATCGGGCAAGGTTAAGTCCTTTTTCAACCGTTAAAGCCAAACGGTAACTTTCCGCACGCTTTGTCAACGGCCCGTCCGAATAAAAGCAAAATGGCAAAGCAATGCGAACGCCGGTTGTTATACGCAACCGGCGTTCGCATTGCTGGATGTTTGCGTCTATTTCCCGAATCAGAGCGACCGTTGCTTTCTCACAATGCTAAGCCTCACCCCGGCGAGTTCCGGCACGACACGTACGCATTCGCCACGCACGTAACTGTAAATACTTTCCTTTCCATTGGGCAGCTGTACCCTATAACTGTCGTTATCGAGCTTTCTGACCCTGCACATCGCGCCGTATTTCTCGGAATAAACATCCTGTACCTGATTGGGCTCCTGGTAATAGAGACCTGTGATCGTGTGTGCAATGGGCGCCATTACCTCCCATTTGCGTGTTTCAGCACTTTTCTGTGCCTGATCGAAGCGATAATGCTTCGACGACAAACGGGTCGTGACGGTGTGCTCGCGCCGCTTGCCGTTGACCACCTGTTCGGTCAGCGAACTATGCAGTGCGCCATCGGCAAATTGGTTTTCACTCACAAAACTGCCGGAATAAAACGGTACGCTAAACTCTGCCTCGATTCGCTCCCGCAAACGTCCGCGCCCCTCCTGCTCCAAAACCATTACCGACCCAATGGAATGCCCGGCCAAAAGGACATCAAACATCGCGCGCTGAGCGCTGGCCCGGGTTAAGGCGAGAAGAAGGGCAACTGTGAATAGATGTTTTGTCATGGTGTCCGTTGGTTTTAAATGACTGAATGGACCTATTGGCTCAGCTCACTCCGTTCGTCTTTCGATTTGAACAGCGGATATCCCAGCTGCACATACCACGGTTCCTCGTGGTAGTCTTCGAGGCCAATGTGTTCTGAAAACTCGCGGGTGATTTTCGCGGTCCCGAAGAGCATGTCCCAGATAAAGAACATGTTGCCATAATTTCCGTTGATGACGCCAATGCCGTCGGCGTCGGTTGCAGCGTGGTGCGCATGATGTGTCGCAGGAGTGGATATGGTTCTTTCCAGTACCCACATCACCGGATGCAGCCATTTGATCGCATAGAGCGGCTTGTCCCATCGTACACTGGAATGGGCGGAGATACCGATCAGTGCTTTGAAAAAATAACCTACCAGGAATGCCTGGCCAAAACCGAGGAAGATCAGTATCGTAGAGACCATGCGGGGCGGGAACAACAGCAGGTATACCCACGAATTGCGACCGGTGAGAAAAACGCTCATTTCGGGCGCGCTGTGATGTACGCGGTGTCCCTTCCAAAGCCAGGTATAAGTGTGGGCCGCCCGGTGCCACCAGTATTGCGTAAAATCTTCGAGCAATGCCGTAACGATCACGGCAGCCCATAGCGGCACATCTTCGAATACATTGTAATAGTCCGCGAAAAAGAAGTTGAGGATATAAGCCGACAGCAGGAAACTGAGCGGCCTTGTGATCGTGCTGGACAGGAAAAGGCCCGCGAAGTTGATATACCACTCATTTTTCGACCATTTTTCACTTTTATAAAGACCGGTGAATGCTTCGGCAATGCTGATTACGGCAAAAAGAATGAGAATCTCGTAATAAATATGGCTGTCTGTAAATTTCATGTTGCAGGAAGTCAGGGTCGCCCCGTGCGGAGCGACAGTTGAAAAAAGGAAAATAATGGCGCTTTGCCCGGCCGGTCGGCGTGGGACAAGGAAGATACTTGACTAGCAACAACAGCAGGATGCTCCCTGGGTAGGAAACAGAACAGCTCCCGGATGGCCGGGCGCAGAGATGGGATGTGATGGAATCGAATGCATATCCAATGTCATTGTGAATGGATCAGCTTCGGGTGGTTCTCAGCTCGATTAATTTACGACTTGAGACAAAGTTAATGCATGAAAGATCTAACTTCCAAGCATTTCAATAAAAAAGCATTTAAAATCCATAGATTTAATAGATTTATATCAACCTACTGCCCGTAAGCATTTCCGAATACGCCCAAAGCTCACGAGCCAATGCCCTGTTTTTGGCTTTGCCCGACGACCTCGCAGGTTTGGAATTGGCAAAATAACGACCTGTGACATCATGCAGTTCCGGTGCGGTAGCCAGATGGACAATACCCTCAGCCGCCTGCCCGGGTGTACGCAGGAATGACTTGAACAATCTCATAAACAGCGCAGTAGCACCATTGCCGTCAGCTGCGAAATTGCTCGACACCGTTCCGGGATGCACTGCATTGGAAGTAATGCCATGAGGTGCGAGCTGCTCGGCCAGTTCATTGGAAAACAGGATATTAGCCAATTTGGACCGGGCGTAAATGACCAGGTCGTGGTAATGTGGCGGATTGGCGAGCTTGGCCGTCTGGTAGCGAAATGCAAAGAAATGTGCAGCGGAGGCCAGGTTCACAACACGTGCGCTGTCGGCAGCTTTCAGGAGACCGACCAGTCCGGTGGTGAGGATGAATGGCCCGATGTGGTTGGTTGCGAATGTGAGCTCGATACCGTCCTGGGTCGTTTGCCGGTGCTGCACGATCAGGCCCGCATTGTTGATCAGCACGTCGATTTGCTGATAATTGGCTTTGATTTCTTCGACGGCCTGTTTTGTCGAAGTAATGCTGGAAAGGTCGCAATGAACAAAGCCGGTATGGACCCGGTCGCCTATCTCCTGTTGTAATTGCCGGGCTTTGGCCTCGTTGCGGGCGACGAGGATCAGATCATATCCCCTGCGTGCAAGTTCCATGGCGGCTTTACGGCCGATACCTGATGTAGGCCCGGTGATCAATGCTGTTTTATTCATGCGTTGAAATTAAGAAAAAGCAGAAATTTTGGACCAAAAGCTACGAAGTGTTTGCTAGTTGTTCAAATAATATTTTACTTTATCTATCGATTTTATAGATTTAAATAAAACCGCTCCGGGCCTCAGACACCATTCAGCCTGCCACCAACGTCTCGCCCGGGTATTTTGCTTACACAAACCATATTGATATGTATTCCCAAAAACTACTTTTCGCGGCACTGCTCGCGGCAGGCCTGGTGTCGTCGCGTACCTCCGCACAAAACATTTCTCAACAACAACAGCCCTTTACCGGAACCCTGGGCAAGGGACTCGCCGATTCCCAAGAAGTATGGACCAATCCGCCGAAAGCTCCCGCTGGCTCTCCGAATGTGGTTTGGGTCTTGCTCGACGACGTGGGCTTCGGCGCTACGAGTACATTCGGCGGGGTGATCCGCACGCCCGTATTCGACAGCCTGGCCAATAACGGCCTGCGTTATACCAATTTCCACACCGCGGCCATCTGCGCCCCTACCCGTGCAGCGTTGCTTACCGGCCGCAACCACCATTCGGTGCATGAAGGCGGTTTCTCGCATACCTGGGCATCATTCGGTTTTCCGGGGTGGGACGGCCGCATTCCGTCCGATAAGGGAACCGTCGCCGAGATCCTCCGCGAAGCAGGGTACAATACTTTCGCGGTTGGCAAATATGGCCTCACGCCCGATCAGGATGCTACCGATGCCGGTCCGTTCGACCGCTGGCCATCGGGCAAAGGGTTTGACCATTTTTTCGGGTTCCTCGGCTCGCAAACCGACCAGTACAAGCCTGATCTCGTCGAGGACAACGCACACATCGCCCCTGACGGCCGTCACCTCAACGAGCAGATCACCGATAAGGCGATCAGTTTTATCGACCGTCAGAAAAAAGCGGCACCCGATAAGCCGTTCTTCCTTTACTATGCGCCCGGAGCCACACACGCTCCGCACCAGGTGCCCAGGAAATGGAGTGACCAGTACAAAGGCCAGTTCGACAGCGGCTGGGACGTGTTCCGCGAAACGGTTTTTGCTCAACAAAAGAAACAGGGCATTATCCCGGCCAACACTATCCTGCCGGAACGTAACCCGAATATCAGGGCCTGGGCCGGTCTGTCGGCCGACGAAAAGAAACTATACGCCCGGTTTATGGAAGTATATGCCGGATACCTGACCTATACCGATCACGAAGTAGGCCGGTTGGTGAATCACCTCAAAAAAATCAACCAACTGGAAAACACGCTCATTCTGGTGGTAATCGGTGATAACGGAGCAAGCAAGGAAGGTGCATTGGGTGGTGTCATTGCAAGGTCATCGGCTGCTGCTATTGCGGCACCGTTATCGGAGGCAGAGCAGGTCAAAAATAACCTGGCGCAGATCGAGCTGATTGGTGCGCCGGAAGGGACTAACGCCAACTACCCGCTTGGCTGGGCGCAGGCGGCCAATACGCCATTCAAATACTGGAAACAGGATGCGCATTCGGAAGGCGGCACGCGCAATCCGCTGATCGCCTTCTACCCCAAAGGTATTAAAGACAAAGGCGGTATCCGCACCCAATACGGCCACGTGATCGATCTGTTGCCTACTACGCTCGAAGTGACGGGTGTAGGGACTCCGGAACTGATCCGGGGCATTAAGCAGGATACCGTTCAGGGTACATCGCTGGCTTACTCCTTCGGTGATGCAAAAGCTGCGTCGCGCCACAAAACACAGTACTATTACATTTTCGGCTCGCGCTCGATTTATCATGATGGCTGGAAGGCCGGCTTTGCCTACAAGCCTGCATCCTCGCTGCTAGGTAACCTCGTCAGCGCGATCAGCGTCGCCAATCCCGAAAACAATGAATGGCAGCTTTACAACCTGAATGAGGATTTCAACGAGCGCAACGATCTCGCCAAAAAGAATCCTCAAAAGCTGGAAGAACTCAAAGCGCTGTTTGAAGAGCAGGCCAAAAAATACAACATTTATCCCTACATCACCTGGGACGACGTCCTGAAACGCCGTCTGCCGCAACCTGCCCGGCAGTCACAGCAGGGTAAGTGATGACCCGAAAATATCGCTCGCCGATTAACATTCAAGCTACTCTCCGCGGGCAAAAGAACGCTAAGCCGGGCAAGGAAACAATTGCACTCGTTCCTTAAATCCACTTCCCCCGCCCAGTTTTCAGTGATGTTTGTCACCATTCGACCGTGACAAACATCACCGTTTTAGGGCTTTTTGCTGCGGCTCTTTCTTAAATTATCACCTGGTAGCCGTAGGTTTACCCGATAAGTCCGGTGATGACTTGATGGTGCTTATGTCTGCAAGTCAATTAAGGTAAAAAAGAGTAACTTACCCGGACAAAATTCTTCTGTTGTTGTATCCAATGCGCTTGTTAGGTTTCAATAAAATCTCACTTGTATGTTTCGCTGTATCCTCATGCTGGTTATGATACTTCCCGTTGTCGCGAATGCTCAAACCGGTCGCTTTACCCTGCAAGGGCAACTTGGCAGTTCGCGCGCCGAGAAAATATATCTTTACACCGCGGATATCATTACCGGAACTTCACGCACGGATTCATCGCTGATCGGCCCAAAAGGCAGTTTTAGCTTCCGCGGCGAATTGAGCGTACCGTTGAAGGCCATCTTATTTTCTGTTCCCGACCACAACAGACTGGACCTGTATCTAGAGCCGGGCAAAATGAACGTCGAAAGTCCGGACTCGCTTCCATCAGCTCTTGTTAACGCCGGAATGCTGAACGATCATTTCGTAAAACTTCGGAAAATGATCGATGCCATCGATCATGAAAGACGTGTTTTTGTTAAGAAAATAAGCGTCGAGATTAAGGCGAAGCCGGATAATATGTCTCTTTCCATAGAGCGTGACAGGCAAATGAAAATTTTTGCGGCCCGAACAGATTCCACTTACCTGGCTTTTGCGAGCGGCAATCCCGCTAACCTTGCTGCGGTTTACGCAATCGCAAATGTGGGTGGTGCCAATCCGCAACTTTCTCAGGTCCGGCCCCTATTCGAAAATCTTGACGAATCGGTCAGAAAGAGCCCTGTCGGCCTTGCTTATGGGCGAAAACTCCATCAGTTGGCTCTGGTTGACGTTGGTGCACCGGCACCAGATTTTACCCAGGCCGATACTTCCGGCAGAAAGGTGTCATTGAGAGACTTCAGGGGTAAATTTGTTCTGATCGATTTCTGGGCAAGCTGGTGCGGCCCCTGCAGACAAGAAAACCCAAATCTCGTTAAAGCATTCAACAAATATCAAAGCCGGAATTTTACGGTCATCGGGGTTTCACTAGACAAAGAAAATGCTAGAACCGCCTGGTTGAAAGCCATCGCCAAAGACGGTTTACCCTGGACACAGGTTTCCGATCTCAAGGGTTGGAACAACGAAGTGTCCCGAATGTACAGTGTTGAATCCGTGCCGAAGAACTTCCTGGTCGACCCTTCCGGAAAGATCGTAGCGAAGGACCTTCGGGGAGAGAAGCTCAACACCAGACTTGCTGAGCTATTGGGCGCAGGTAATTAATAGAGTGGAATGTCCTCCGGATCGTTCGCGAGGTCCTGGCAATGTGCTTTTTCATAATAAAAAGGCAAACACTTCGCTAACCATTTTTTCAATAAAACTGATCTTGCATTTGTTATCGGGCAGATGAGGAAAATGCTATGCTTCCGCCCGGCTGACATTGGAGCTTTATCATACCCCCCGCATCCCTGACGATCCGTATTCCATTGGCCGATACGACGCGGTACTTTTCAAAAGGCTTTTTCAGGACAACAGCGCCGTCCCGTTCCGCCGACAACTTCACAGACACGATCCTGCCGTCGCGTTTACTTGCGCTGACCAGCACCGCTCCTTCCGCCCGCAAATCCTTGAACGCGGCATCTTTCCATTCCGCAGGTATGGCCGGCATGATTTCGATAAAACCGGCATAGCTTTGCAGCATCATTTCCTGCAAGCCTGCTGCGAATGCGAAATTCCCTTCCAATGTAAATGGCCGGTAAGTAAATTTGGACAGCCCCGATTTGGTCTGATCGCCGTTGGCGTGGAAACTATTGGGCAGACAAAATGCACGGGCAAAGGTCTCCAAAGCTTTTTTAGCACCCTCGCCGTCTTTGGCACGTGCTTTAAGGTTGGCCAGCCAGGAGTACGAATATCCGCACCAGTAATCCGGACCGATTTTATCGAGCAATGCAATGGAACTTCGGATCGTTTTCCGTGCCTCTTCGCCATCCTCCCATCTGATAAGACCCAATGGGTGAATGGCCATCAGATGGGAGAAATGACGGTGGGATTCATTGTAGGCGAGCGATGGCGCAAACATGAGCTCACTATTCGCTGTTGACGCAAATGCAGGGAATTCGAGCAGCATCTTCTGCCATTTCTGGGCCTGTTCCCGGTCTCCTGCTGCCAATGCGATCTCCGACCCGGCCTGAAACGCGAACCTGATCAGCGCCAGGTCATAGTTTGTGGTGTGCGAAAACCAGGCTTCCAGCTTGTTGTCGCGGATCTCCGGGCTCGAACTGATCGGCAATTGCCGCTCCCCCTTTTCATTTTTAATCGTGATATTCTCAAAAAAACCGCAAACCTGCCTGAACCAGGGATAAGCCCGGTCTTTCAGGAATGCCTTGTCCATCCCATACCGCCATTGCAGATAATAATGTTGCGCCAGCCAGCCCGAGACTGTCGGAGAAAGTGAATACTGTATCCATCCGCCCATTTCCGTACCGTCGAGGGTAGTTACGCCGGGAACGGCCAGTCCATCCGCACCGAAGTAGCGTTTGGTATAACGCAGATAATTGTCTTTGTTTTCGTCCAGATGATCGAGATACCCCAGGGCTTCTTCCAAATGGTTACCGCTGTATGCGGGCCAGTAACTGAGCTGCGTGTTCAGATCGTGGTGGTAATCCCCTTTCCACGGCGGAATCCGGCCATTATCGGCTGTCCACACCGCTTGTAATGAGATGGGCGGAGCACCACGCCGGGCTGCCGAGCCAAACTTGTATTGTTCCAGATACCATTGTTTTTCAATAAGCGGATCGGGAACCGATACCGACGACATTCCCCAGAACTTGTTCCACCAGACAGTATGTGACGCAACGGCAGACGCGTAGGTATCCTTTAATGCATCAGAAGTGACCACCGTTGACCGCGCCACCGTCGTGTTCGGATCGTGCGAAGAAATGCTCCATACCCCTTCAGTCACACCGTTTTGAAGCGGCTTCCATTGCACAGAAACCTCGTAGCTGAACCCGCCCCAGCCTTCCTGGAGATAGGTAATGCCGCCTGTGCCACGGGTGATGGTGCCCTGTTTGTACCCCAGGCGCGCCAGGTCGTCTCCCACCAGCGAATTGACCTCACCACCCTCCTTCACTGCACCGCTGTACCGAGGCGCGACGATCTCGGGCACCATATCCTGCGTCACATGCTCAAAGCGAAACCAGCCCACCGGTTGGGTTGCGTGAACAAAGGTTTTCAGCACCATTCCATTCGACCACTCCACCTCGGCAGTCGCCGATGCGAGTTGTACTTCTGCTCTTTTTACCTTCCATTCTGCGGGCAGGTTGAATTCCAGCGCACCCGCCGGGATCTTGGAAGGTGCAGGTTCCCGGTCGTAAGGCGCATCGAAATATTGCTGAACAGGCTTATATTCCTTTTTACGAACCTGTTCCTGCACCCATTTATAGCTGAATTCCTCCCGGTGCAGGCCGGCCATCGGACGCTTATCCCAGATGTCGGCCCGGTCGAGCGAGAAACGCAGCTTGCCTTCCCGTTCCCAGATCAACGCTCCGATAGTACCATTCCCGAGCGGAAGTGCCTCATCCCAAACTCTGGCCAGTTTTTCGAAACGAAGGTTATGCTTTGCAGCCGGTTGGGCGTGGCTGGCCCAAAATGGGCACAGCAATGCGCCGGCAAGCATGATTTGCAAGGAAAAACGATTCTTAATATCCCTCATTTTGTACCAGGGCTTTGTTAATATCTATTTCACTTTGGGAGAATGGCCAAATATAGAATTTATCGTCCCATTTCAGCTTAATATTGCTGTGGATCAGTTTGTCATTGATATCCTTTCCGATGCGCCAGCGGATCACATCGAACAGCCGCAGCCCTTCAAATGCCAGCTCTCTCCTACGCTCCTTTCGCACGAGTGCTCGGGTAAGCGTTGGCAATGCGGGTACGCCCGCGCGGCTTCGGATGGCGTTCACGTAAGAAAGGGCCCTGGCGTCGGAAGTGGTGCCCCCCGCCTTCTCCATTTGTGCCTCCGCATTCATCAGATAAATGTCCGAAAGCCGGAAAAGAACGATATCATGCCCAGTCAGGATGTCGCGCTCGCTCGGAATAAAGCGGGCCGGGTCCCAGATCGCCGCGAATTTGATCAAACCATAATTCGTGGCCGTAAACTCGGTCTGAAATTTAAAACCGTCCTCCCGCTGAAAAGTCGTTTTGTTCGGAGAAAAATAGTACCATTTTTTTAGACGAAGGTCACCCGTTTCATATTCGTCTATCAGGTCTTTGGTCGGCGCGAGGCCGCCCCAACGGAAGAACTCCACTTCCTGGCCACCGTCAGCAGATTGGCGCCCGTCCCTGGTTTCGATGTATTTAACAGAAAAAATAATCTCCGGGCACGAGGCCTGCCCTTTTCCCTTGATGAACGGCGATTCCAGGTCGGTTGCGAGCGCGTATTTATTGGAAGAAATGATGGAAGAGGTCAATGCAATGACATCATCCCATTTGCTTTGAAACAGCGCAATCCGCGCCTGCAACGCCAAGGCGCTGGTTTTAACGGCGTGCCCCGACTTATATGCATCGTCCGGCAGATTCGCAACTGCGAAAGCCAGGTCTTCAGCAATGAATTTATAAACGTCCTCTTTGGAGGATTTGGCGATCTTCAACTGCTCGATATCCGAAGGCACCTCTCTGTAAATCACCACTCCGCCCCAATGCTGGGCCAGCTCAAAATAGAACATGGCCCGCAGAAACCGCACCTCGGCTTCATAGGCTTTCGCCGCTGCGTCCGGCAAAGCCACTTTTGTGAAATTCTTGAGAAAAGTATTGCAGCTCGCTATCCCCTCGTAGCACGAGAGGTAAAGTGATTTGGGTGCTCCGGAATTGGCCGGGTCGAGTGTCCCCGACTGCATCAGCCGGATATCGCCATAATGCTGTGCCCAGCCGTTGTCGACAGTCGCATCGAAATAGCTGCGGTGCCAGGTCAGGTAAGTACCTTTCAACCGGGCATAACATCCGGCCACGCCCATCTGAACATCGCCCTCCGAGGTCCAGAATTGCCCGGCGGCAATTTCCTGGGGAGGGTTTTTATCCAGAAAATCACTGCAACTCATTAAGGTGGTAGCTAGCAAAACCGGCAAAAGAATATGGTTCAGAAAAGTTTTCATATCGAGTATATCTTTATAAATCAAATGACATCTGTTTAAACCGATCAGAATCTCACGTTCAGCCCCACAGAGTATACTTTGAGCTGTGGATACTGGGCATGCCAGCCATCGCCAGCGCGTTCGGGGTCGAGGTCGGGATACTTGGTGAATGTGAGAATGTTGTCGCCCGTGAGGAAGATCTTCAAATGATTGATACCCACCTTTTTGGTAATGGACGCCGGTATCGTATACCCGATCTGTAAGTTCTTGAGGCGCAGATACGAGGCGTCTTTAAGAAAATAGGTCGAATTCTGGGCCGTTCCGCCGGTCATCGGTGCATATCCCCAGCCGTAAATGGCCGGAATATCCGAATTCGGATTGGTCACAGGATCATAGGCGTCCAGGAATTTGGGATGGGGTGAAGAACCCTGCGAAAATGGGTCTTCCCCAAAGAAATATGTCCTTACCTTCTGTCCCTCAACACCCTGAAAGAAAAAAGCAAGGTCGAAACCTTTCCACCTCAGGTTACCTCCGAATGAATAAATAAAGTTCGGATAGGCACCTTTCACGCGCGTGCGATCGTTGCCATCGATCTTGCCGTCATTATTCTGGTCTTTGAACTTGATGTCGCCCAACTGTGGATTACCGGGCGTTACAACGGCTTTCAACTCCTCTTCCGATTTGAAAAGACCGGTGTATTCATACAGATAATAATCCCGGTATGGAAGGCCTTCCTGGATGATCCTGTCGCTGTATGCAGGTGCTGGGAACTTCACCACTTTGTTCCGGTTCACAGAAACCTGCGCATTGACTCCATACTCCACTGCGCCGATCTTGCCTTTGTGCCCCAGCTCTACTTCCACACCATAGTTTCGGAGCGTACCATAGTTAATAACCGGAGCCGACATACCTGCCGCGGCCGGGATAATCGCACCCGCCAGGATGCCGGTAGTGAGTTTGTTATACCAGTCGATCGTACCATAAATGCGGTCGTTTTTGAGGTTAAAATCCAGCCCGATATCTGCGATCGTGGTTTTTTCCCATCTCAGCGACCGGTTCCTGAAGGCAGTTTGCTGGACGCCCTGCGCAAGCGCTTCATTAAACGCATACGTGGTTGAAACATAGGTCTCCTGCCATGGATATTCGCCAAGATTCGTGTTTCCGACCCGATACTCACTAATATTGGCATTTCCAAGCAGCCCGTACGACGCCCTCAGTTTCAGGTTGTCGATCCAGTTGGCACCTTCCCGTACGAAAGCCTCCTCGCTGATCCGCCATCCGGCCGAAGCGGAAGGGAAAAAGCCCCTGCGGCTGTCTTTGTAAATGCGGGAAGTGCCGTCATACCTGAAATTGGCTTCCAATAGGTATTTCTGTGCAAGTGCATAGGTAGCACGGCCGAAAATCGATTGAAAGGCCCATTCGGTGAGCCCACCGGTGGAGGTCTGGTTCAAAGGGCCCATCCCGTCGAGCTCGTACATGTTCTTGACTGGAAAAACATTGCGGGTTCCGCCCAGCCAGCGATATTTCTGTTCCTCCTGGCTATATCCCACCATCAGTGAAATGTCCTGCCGCTCCGGGTTCCAGTTCCAGTTCAACGACGAATAGAAGGTATTCAGCAGGGTGCGATAATTCTGATTGGTCACACCCAATGCCTCCGGCCCGAAAGGTGTTCCTTTTTGATACACATTGGCACCGCCGGACGTGTATTCGTTTTCGGGCAGGTAATAATAGGCATCGGCGCCGTAGTGATAGACATTCCTGAACTGCTCGGCAAATCTTGTCGCATATTTGGAACTCCATTTCAGGCCCATTTTCTCAGTTTGCAGGAAATTTACATCGAGCCAGCCCTGTATATTAGCTTGCCAGTCTTCATAGTCCCGGTAGGTTTCGTTGGCGATCCAGAATGGATTCCGGTTATTCTGGGTACCGCCTACGCCGGTGGGAATTGCTTTGTCGGTATAACGGCCGCTGCCATCGGGAAGATAGGGCTTCACGAGCGGGGCCTGCGTCATGGTCATCAATACGAAATTCTGGTTTTCGTAATAGGGCGAAACCGAGTTACCCTTCATGTAACTGACATTCGTACCGACGGTAATGTACTTATTGATCGTAGTAGAAAGATTTGCCAACCCATTGAAACGTTTGTATTTATGCCCCATCAAAACCCCTTTTTGATCGATAAGTCCGGCCGACATATTGTATTTGAAAACATCGGAGCCGCCATTGATCCCGACATTGTGCTCCTGCATCGGCGCCGATTTCCAGACCGCGTCTGCCCAATTGTAGTCGGGAAACAGGTCTTTATTACGATTGGGATCCTTGTACTTATCGATCAGTGACTGAGGAAAAGGCACTGCGCTCACTGCATTCCGTGCGACAGCTTTGTTGAAAAGATCCATGTATTGCCCCGAATTCCAAATCTGGTTGGGGACACCTGTGGGCGACTGGCTCCGCAGCGACATATTATAAGTCAGTGTGGGCTTGCCTTTCTTCCCTTGCCTGGTCGTCACCAGGATCACCCCGTTGGCTGCACGCGCACCATAAATGGATGCCGAAGCTGCGTCTTTAAGCACGGAAATACTTTCAATATCCGACATAGGCAGCACATCCAGCGATCCTACGACGCCGTCTACCAATACCAGCGGGCTTGTATTGGTCCCCCACGAGCTCGCCCCACGCAATTGTAGCGAAACGCTCTCACGCCCGGGCATACCCGTACCCTGGCTGATGCGCAGACCCGTAACCTGTCCCTGCAATGCGGCCAGGCTGTTGCTCACCTGCCTGCTTTGCATGTTATCGATATTGACCGTCGCTACCGATCCGGTCAGATTCACCTTCTTTTGGGTTCCGTAACCCACTACTACCACTTCTTCCAGTGCCCTCTCGTCAATTTTAAGGGAGACATCCAGCGCTGTACGATCAGGAGCAACCACGATTTCCTGCGAAAAATACCCTACGAATGAAAAAACCACCGTTTGGGCACCCTCGGGCACGAGCAGGCTGTAACTGCCGTCCGCATTGGTTACCGCCCCGCGCTGGGTTCCCTTGATCACGATATTCACCCCGGGCAGGCCTTCTCCTTTGTCATTAGAAACCTTTCCCACCACCGGCCTGTCCTCGACAACCGTCACAAACGGTGAAACGACGGGCTCCCTGGCTGGTTCAGCCGTATTGATCACCTCTGGCTGATTCCGGAGCACAATGCGGTTGCTCACTTGCTTGTACGTAATCTTGTTCGGGAGCAACAGTTTGTCGAGCACGGCTGCAAGCGGCTCATTCTGGGCATTCAGGCTGACCGTGAACTTCAACGGCAATGTCCGCGAGTTGTATGAGAATTTAATTTCGGCAGCTTTTTCGAGCTGCTGCAGGGCGGTGCCCAGCGTAGTACGGTTGAGGTTAAGTGTAACTCTTTTTTCCAACAGGTTCTGACCAGCCAGCGGCCCGGCCATTGCCATCTGGGCTAAGACGATCATCAGGAAGATTTGTTGTAACGATTTCATCAAGAGTTGACACAACAGGTGCTTGGCAGTCAAAGTTTTCTTCATAGATTTGACAGGTTATTGTTTCGATTCGACAGAAAAATTGGGCAATAGCACCCCTCTCCCGAGGCGTTATGCTAGTGGAGTTGTGGTATTCAGGAGCCGGGCGCGCTGCAAACTTGTCCGGCTCTTTTTTTGCGTGCGGGAATTAATTCATAGGCATACAGTGGGCTATTAATTGCATCCTGAAGATTCTACAATCACATGGTTGCCTTCCATTCGGAATTGCGTACCGGAGCTGATACTTTCGCAGACGATTTTCAGTTTCGACAGGAGCGGTTCATCAGAAAGCGAAGTGGAAAGGTAGCAGTTGCGCAGGGCCTCCTCGGGATAGTCGATCGTGACGCCGTACGCGCTTTCGATGGCCGAGAAAATCGTTTCGATATGTGCGTCGGTGAAGTCAAAATTCAGGTATTCGATGGCCCGCTTCGGAATATCTTTGGTCTCCGGCTTTTCAAACAGGTTTGTAGATTTCAGAAAACTAACCGATTGGTTCGGAAGCAGGATTACCTTTTCCGCCTGGGGATTTTCTGTCTTGATCTGCCGTACATGAACCTCCCCGGTTTTAACAAACACCTCCACTTCGGGCTGGTCATCGGCAGCTTTGATGCGGAAGCTCGTCCCAACAACCTCTGTGACAATGTCGTTGGTGTAGACCAGGAACGGCCTGCGCCGGTTTTTACTGATCTCAAAAAACGCCTCTCCCGACAAATGGACTTCCCGTTTTTCCACCGCAAACTTTCCCGGATAACTCAGCTTTCCACCGGGTTGGAGAATGACGGTACTTCCATCCTCCAGATTAACCAGCTTCGCACTTTTCGAATCGTTGTACAGCTCGATATCTCTGCTTGCCAACGGTATTGCGGATTGTGGCCGCAGAGCAATTTCTTTGCTGCGGGAGTTGCTGCGCGCGAAGTACCAGGTCAAACCAAGGGCAAAAATCAGAACGGCTGCGGCCACACGCCACCAGGTTGCAAGCTTCAACGGCCGTACCTGGTTTTCCCGTTCGTGGATCTGCAACCAGACCTGTTCCAGCGCCCTGTCCGTTTCGTCGGGCGTGACACCGGCAGCGTCACTACCAACCGCCAGGATCAGATACCGCGCTTCCTGCGCCAGCGCTAGCTTGCCGGGATTCGCTTCCAGCCACTGCGGCCAGCCAGCGTCATCACGACCTGTAACAACCCAGTTCCGGTACGAAGCATCATCGCAGAATTGCGTAACCGTAGAATAGCTCTCTCGCTGCATGAATTAAAGGTTTTCAAGCAGGAGAGGACGGCAATTCCGGGTGATACTCACCCATTTTCAAATTTCTCCGGAAAAACTTCAGAAATACAGGCAAAGGAGCAATGCGAAGGTATGCAACTCTCCCACCCAGGCGGCCCGGATATGCTTAATGCCACGGTGTAGGAGATTGGAGGCAGATTGGGGATTGATCTGCATCAGCCGGGCAATGTCGTCGATATCGAGCTGCTGGTGATACCGGAGATAAAGTGCCTCCCGCTGACGGACAGGTAGCTGGTTGAGGAGCAAGTTGAGCTGATACACCTGCCTGTGCGTCTCCTCATCGGAGATCATCTGATCAAGCGGTGTGAAATGGAAGCAGAACTCACCCTCACCGATATCCTGCGCATGTCTGAAGATCCTGTCCCGTTCCAGGCGCCGCGCAATCCTCCTACGCACACCGGCCAGGAGATAGGCTTTCACGGAAGATGGAACGGCCAGGTTCCTCCGGTATATCCAGATCTCGATAAACGTTTCCTGCACACAATCACCCGCAAGCCCGTGCTGGCTGGTCAGCGATTTACCATAACCGAGCAGTGCCGGGTAGTATTTCCGGAAGAGCGTGGCATAAGCGGCCTGGTCGTCCTCTTTAATAAGGCACCAAAGTTCTGAATCCGGAAGCGTAAGATCTGGCATTAGCCTGGCCTGTAGTTAGGACAAAAAAGCAAAATTTCTGCATTTTACTTATTTTGAAAGGAATTCAAAACAGGCACGCAAAATAATTATCTGGCCGCGCCTCTTCTGCCAAGAATGTATCTTAATAGCGGTCGTTTCAGAGTCTGACAAAAAATCGCGTGTTCAGAAACATTACCAGCAGTCAGGCGATGTTACCCTTTATGGAACATTTTTTGTTATGTAATTACAAAACAGCATTTAACATTAAATTTCACACAATCTTAACCGGAAGCGATCATGATCATAGCTTGGATACTGGCAATAACCGTTCTGCTTTGGTATTGCGCTAAGGAGTCACGAAAAAACAATCCCAACTGGGCCAAGGCCATTGTGTCTGCAATTTTCTGGCCGTTAACGCCCTTTCTCAAAGACACCAGCTCCGGCGGGCACAAGGCCAAAGACATCTGAACATCGGGTTTTTCAGACAACAACCGCGCCACTGACTGCATTCATCCGGTGCCGGCCTGACGTTATACAATGCGGGAATACTGTCTTTCGGTTTTCCGCTAAATCTCGCTGGCACCGCTCACTTTGGAGATATGGCAATGGTCGGCTTGGAAAACATAATCCTCCTGAACTGCAATCCCGTTCCCACGTTTGCCAATGAAACGGAAAGTATCCTGTTGATTTTCCAGTTTTTCCCGATACCGGTCATCCAACACCAAATAGACATTCTGTTTGAGGTCCACGTTCGCGGTATGCCGGATTGTGTCGGAATTGGACAGGCGAATCGTGTAAAAGTCCGTCAAAGCACTGCCGGAAACTTTCAGTGTAAAATACTTTAAATCCGATGTGCATAGTAGTTCCCCGGGCTCTTCCTCCTGCCGGCATCCTGCCTGCGCGATAAAAAATGGCAGGTAAAGCAGCCATGTCATTCTTCGGATTTTCATAGCGCTGCTTTTTTAGTAATGGCCATCATATGAATATATTAAGAAAAGGTGCTTAGACCCAACCGGCACTCAGACGTTCAGAAGTAACGTTACCAAGTGTTTTCGGATGTAAATTAACAAATTCTTTTAGGGTTACACCGTTCCACGCAACTCCGTCACCTTACTACGAGCAACTCCATACCAAGTCGCTGAAATGCAGCCAGCACAGCCCATACCGACCGTACACTAAAAAGTACACAAATCACTCATTTACAGCATTGTATTCCTTTATTTTTGTGTATGCCGTAACAGGCGATCCCAGAGTTCAATCCAGATGATCTATGACTCAACCTTCTACATTTATGAAACTCGGCCATTGTTACCTCGCTTTCATTATTATTACTCTTTCAGCCTGCTTCAAAAAGCAGGAGGCGAAGGAAAACCAGCTATCCGACAGTACTTCGCGGATCACGGTCTGTTACAATCCCAAAACAACCGACATTGACTGGTATGGTTCTGGGAAAAAGGCCCCCAGGCTGGATGGGTTGAAAGGCATCGATTTCAAGATCTCGACTTCCAATCCGGAAGTACAGGCATATTTTAACCAGGGAATGATGCTGGCTTACGGCTTCAACCATGCCGAGGCCGCCCGGTCGTTCCACGAAGCCATCCGGCTGGACTCTACCTGCGCCATGGCCCACTGGGGGATTGCCTATGTGTTGGGCCCCAATTATAATGCCGGGATGGAAGAAGATAATCTCCCGCGTGCCTGGAAAGCCAGCATGAAAGCACAGCAGCTGGCCGCAGGCTGCACCCCGAAAGAAAGGGCGCTGATAGGGGCACTAGCTGCCCGGTATGCAAAAGAGCCGCCGGCAAACAGGCTACCGCTTGATATCGCCTATGCCAAAGCCATGGAGAAAGTATATTCACAATACCCCTCCGATCCTGATATCGGTGCATTGTATGCCGAAGCCATGATGGATTTGCATCCCTGGGATCTCTATGATAAGAAGACAAAGACTCCCAAATCCTGGACACCGGCCCTGATGACCGTACTGGAAAACCTGTTGAAAAAAAATCCCGGGCACCCAGGCGCGCATCATTTTTATATCCATGCCCTGGAAACCTCGGCTACGCCAGAAAAGGCCCTGCGTTCCGCCAGCCTGCTCGACACGCTGGTTCCCGGTGCCGGTCACCTGCTACACATGCCATCGCACATTTACATCAATACCGGTGACTATCATCTGGGCTCTGTCTCTAATATCCGGGCGGTGAAAGCCGACAGCAGCTACATCACCGCCTGCCATGCCCAGGGCGCTTATCCGCTGGCTTATTTTCCACATAATTATCATTTCCTGGCGGCTACGGCTACGCTGGAAGGGGACGCTGACCTGGCATGGATGGCCGCACAAAAAATTCAGCAATACACTGCAAAAGAGGTCATGCGTATACCCGGGTGGGGTACGCTTCAGCATTATTATACCGTACCGTATTACATAGCCGTAAAGTTTTCGATGTGGGATAGCATTCTTTCCCTGCCTAACCCCGGCAATGACCTGGTGTATCCGAGGGCTATCTGGCATTACGCGAGAGGCATGGCATTCTTAGGGAAACATGACCGTATTCATGCGCGGGAAGAAATGACAGCACTCGGTTCGCTGGCGGCGGATACCACGCTGCAACATCTCACGATCTGGAACATCAACACAACCCATGATCTGGTTCAGATTGCTTCCAAAGTTTTGTCAGCAGGCTTGGCCGTGCAGGAAAACCAGCTCGACAAATCCGCGAACCTGCTTCGGGACGCCATTGCCCTCGAAGACAATCTCAACTATAATGAACCGCCGGACTGGTTTTTCTCAGTCCGGCACCACCTTGGGGCCGTATTACTCAAAGCCGGGAAAAATGCCGAAGCAGAGCGTGTTTACCGGCAGGATTTGCTGACCTGGAAGAAAAACGGCTGGGCCCTGATCGGGCTCTACAATTCCCTGATACAGCAAAAAAATACCCCCGAAGCGCAAGCGGTCAAATCCGCTTTTGATCAGTCCTGGCAATATGCAAACGTAAAAATCACTAAGTCATCCAGCATAGCGGATTAGAAGGCGGGGAAAATCAGAGCCGCGACTGGACCTTACCGTCACGCCGTCTTTAACAACCCTTTTAATGCCCTTATTTTTAACCAGTTATACGTCAGTTTTTATCAAAAAGTAATTGTATATTTGGAATAGGTTACCCCTCTTCTCTCTGAAAAATGTATGCTGATGTCAAGATAGCCTTTGACATATTATTTGACAATACTTCCATCGGGATCGTTATTGCCAATGAACAGGGCAGGATTGTCCTGGCTAATCCTTTCTTGCTCACACAATTCGGTTACCAGGGTGCCGAACTCATCGACCAGCCGTTTCAAAAGTTGGTTCCGTCGTACTTCGGTGATGCGCAACATTCTGCTTTGCTGCATTTTAACAACTACCCCGAAAAACTGGCCATGGAGCCGGGGCAGGACGTATTTGCCGTCAGAAAGAATGGCAGCCGCTTTCCTGTTGAAATAAATCTGACGGGGTATGAAGCGGGCGGCGAAAGGTTAGTCATGGCTTGCATCAGCGATATTTCCCGTCAAAGAAAAGCGGAACAGGATCTGGCCCGACTGAATGCCCGGCTCGAAAATATCGTTGAAGAACGGACACGGTCGCTGACGGATACAGTCAAAAACCTCGCCAGGCTGGTGGTTGAAACTGAGGCCAAGGATCTGGAACTGAACCGGGCCAACAGCTTCCTAAGAAACCTCAGCGAACTAAAATCGAGGTTTGTCTCCATGGCTTCCCATGAATTCAGGACGCCACTGAGCACGATACTTTCCTCTGCTTTCCTGATCTCTAAATACCCGGGTGCCGATGACTATTCAAAAAGGGAAAAACACGTGCAGCGCATTGTGTCCTCTGTGAATATGCTCACCAATATCCTGAACGACTTCCTTTCCGTAGGTAAAATCGAGGAGGGGAAAATACAGGTACGCAACACCGATTTCGACATCCGGCAGAACATCAGGAACCTGATCGGCGAACTCGACGGTATCCTTAAAAAAGGCCAGCACATTACTTATAAACACGAAGGCAGCCCAATCATATGGCTAGACCCCGAATTGCTCAAACACATCATGATGAACCTGATTTCCAACGCCGTAAAGTTTTCAGCGGAAGGAAAACAAATCGGCATTAGCAGCGCCAGGACCGCGAAAAGCCTGGTGCTTTCCGTCGTCGACGAAGGAATAGGAATCTCGGCGGAGGACCAGAAACACCTCTTCGAAAGGTTTTTCCGGGGAAGTAACGTCAACAATATCCAGGGGACAGGTCTGGGACTACACATCATCAGGAAGTACACGGAGTTAATGAACGGATCCATTGGCTGCGTCAGCAATGTCGGCGAAGGTTCGACTTTCAGGATCACGTTTGCGATTGAAAACCACTAATGCAGCCCGTTATGCAAAAAATACTACTGATAGAAGATAATGCGGAGATCAGAGAGAACATGGCCGAGATTATGGAGCTGGCTAATTACCTGGTTCTGACCGCTGACAATGGCAAAATTGGCATTAGTACGGCCCTGGAACAAATGCCCGACCTGATCATTTGCGACATTATGATGCCCGAGCTCGACGGCTATGGTGTATTGCATCTCGTACAGAAAAACAGCGCACTCCGGAATATTCCGTTTATATTTCTGACCGCCAGATCCGAGCGGGCCGAGATAAGAAAGGGCATGGACCTGGGCGCCGATGACTACATTACCAAGCCTTTCGACGGCTCCGAATTGCTCAGCGCAGTCGAGCGGCGATTAAAGAAAAATGCACAACTCAAAAGCGAAATTCATGAGGATACGCCCGGACTCAACGAACTTACGGATCTGCCACCGGGCGAAATATGCCTCGACAGGTTAAAAGAAAACAGGAATATCAATCATTACAAGAAAAAACAAATGGTGTATACCGAGGGTAATCATCCGGCCCGGCTTTACTACATCTGCAAAGGGAAGGTGAAAACCTTCAGAAAAAACGAAGACGGAAAAGAACTGATCGTAGGCTTGTACAGCGAGGGCGATTTTATCGGTTACACCGCCGTTCTGGAAAATGTAAATTACCGGGAATCTGCGGAGGCGCTGGAAAATACCGAACTGGCCGTCATCCCCCGGTTCGAATTCGAAAAAGTACTTGGAAACAGCCCGTCTCTCATGAAAAAATTCATTGAAATACTCGCTGAAAATATCAATGAAAAAGAGAATAAACTATTGGCTACGGCATACAATTCCCTGCGAAAAAAAGTAGCGGATACATTGGTAACAATTGTCGAAAAATACAACAAAGAAAAAAAAGAAGGCTATTTCATAGACCTGTCCCGGGATAACCTGGCATCCATTGCAGGCGTAGCCAAAGAATCGCTGATCAGAACCCTGAGTGATTTTAAAAATGAAAACCTGATCAGTCTGGAAGGAAGCCATATCCGTATACTCAATTACAGAAAGCTGGCCGGCATGCACAACTAAGGATCAACAGGTTAAATCTCCGACAGGTATTTTTCGAACGTGGTCTTCATTTCAAAAAAGCAGGTAATCAGGACTTCGATCTCCTGCTGCATTTGCACGACCTTTTCAGACTCCTGCCCATTCATGCCATCAAGCGGGCTCTCCGTCGCGAGTGACGTTACTTCGTGCCGGAACAGGTCGATCACCTGATCCTTGTTAATGAACATTTGCTGAAACTCTTCGGCCTTCTCTATAAAATTGCGGCTCGCTTTGTTTTGCAGCGCCTTGGAAAGCCCGTTTTTCAGGTTAGCATTTTCCTGTTTCAAATAATCCAGTTCGAAAAGCAATACCCGCACATACCCGTCCGTATTCATCCCGTTTGCACCGTTCTGTATGGCTGCCATGATCATGCTGATAAGAGTTCATCAATAACCGCGGGACTGACCCAAACCATCCTTCACGAGCAGTTGGATCAATTCCCGCGGCCACAGGTAATAGTTCACCTAGTTCGTAATGAGTACCTTTTTAATTGCGGCCCGGTCACCCTGCCTGATTTGCAAAAAGTAAATTCCCGAAGGCGCCTGGTGCAATCTGATCTTTTCCTGGTGATTGCCATGGCCTTTTATTTTCTGATCAAACCAGACCTTCCCTTGCATATCCATGACAGTCAGAATGCTCTCCCCGGTGCGGGTGTGGCTGAAACTGACCGCGAACTCTGACACCGCCGGATTGGGGAACACGTTCAATGCCTGGATGATACTGCAATCCCCCGCTTGGTTTTCAGCTACTGCGAGTCTTGCATTACCCGACGCGCCACCTGTTACGCATACCTTGTCCTGTCGGGTGCTGGCACCGGGCAACCCCTGGATCCGCACGGTATTGTTGCCCACAGCCAGCGTAACCGGGATAGTTTCCTCCCGCCAGACGATGTTCCAGGTATACGTCGATGGAAGGGCCAGCGAGGCCACTGCCACGCTCCCATTCACCGACACACGCACCAACGGGCTTCCCGATGCGTAATACCGCAATTTCAGCTGGTACAC
>NZ_JCANTY010000001.1:0-142569 GCF_059568735.1 Dyadobacter ginsengisoli DSM 21015 | reverse complement strand
TCCACATAGTGGTCGTAGTTGTTCTTATCCCCCCTCGTGTTGCCCCCCGATGCATTGGGATCGCCGGTAACAGGGCCGTTGCCATTCGAATCCTCCGATTCCAGGCAAAGGCTGAATGCCTGTGTCACCTGCGTGACAGCCGGTTGGCAGTTAGCTACCGTAATGGAAGCTGTGGCCGTTTTGTTAGCACAGCCGCTACGGGATGCAGTGGCCGTGTAAGTGAAAGAGCCGTTGGTGGCTGGTGCATTGATATTCACCGACATGCCCGACAGGTTAATGCCGTTCCCACTCCATTGATAACCCACTCCGGAACAATCCGCACCTGTACAACCGGCGGCAAGGCTCATCGCTGCCGAACACAGGGGCGTAGTTGTCGATGGACTGGCCGTGACATTGAAATCGCAGGCCGGCGGGATAACCTCCCCGGGATGAATCGAGGCTATGTTGGCGTCCATCCATGCCAGTCTATTCGTAAGCCAGTTTTTCAGATAATCCCTTTCGGCTTCCAGGGTCCCACCGACGAAAGAGGGGACGTCCGTCCAGATCTGTGTTGTCAGGATGGGCCATCTCTCGAAATTCCGTTGGTAAGCACCTGCCCCATTCTGATGAAGGGTAGCAAATTGTGTGTCGATAAAAGCGGTTAGGTCTTCGGTTTTCAATGCACCGGCGCGAAGCTGATGATAACGGTCCACCACTTTTTGGCGGAACCTTGCACATCTGAGCAGCCTTTCCCAAAAAAACGGCACAGGGAAGGTGGAATCCCCTTCCCCATTGTACCGCCATCCCTGATAATTTTGTGAATACCCGTTGAGCGGGTTGGTCAAAAAGCCAAATGCCAGCCCAAAATCCCACACAGGCCCCGCCCGCAGCTTGCCATCCCGGTCCTTGGAGAAAAACGTGCTGAACCTGTACGCATCGGCATTACTGGACATTTCCTGAAACAGGATGTAATCGATAAACGATGCTTCCACAATGTATTTACTATATCCATTCACCGAATCGCAGCTGGAATTACCGTGAAGTGCGTCTTCAAATTGGGTGATATAATCGCGGATGTATGCAAGCTGCTGCGGATTAATATTGTCCGCTTTGGGGTAATCGACGCCCCATCCATACTTTTTTCCAGGCAGACCGCCGGGGCTGTCGTAGGTGGTATTCCAATTGACAACTTCATCACCACAGTTCTTATCGATTTTAAGGATGTATCCCCCGCTGATCTTAGGAAGGCTTACATCCACATTTTCCAGCTTTTTGATATTGATCCTTCCACTGTTACGTTTCACTTTCTCCTGAAAGACGTAGATGCCCTGATAAACCCCATCCAGCATCACTTCGACATATTTCGTCCTGGAAGCGTAGTCACCAGCGAGGTTGGACATGTAAAAGGGCAAGGTTTCGCGGAGAAAGGACTTGTCGGTGTAGGAGGCATTAAGTACCCAGTCGGCTTCGGCGGGAAAACCGAATAAATCATCGCTGATATCACTGGCTGTGTTCAAAGAGTCCCTAAGCTCCACCCCGAACGACTTTTTGGGGAAGTGTTGCGAGGTGCAACCCCGGAATTCAACCTTCGCCTTTCCTCTATATTCGTTGGGCGGGTCCGTACTGTGATTAACATTATCCGCATTGTTAATGATACCAAAATTGACCACAACGCCGGGTTCATCATTAATTGGTTCCGATATAGTATTAATAATCACAATGGGAAGATTTGACGTAAAATCCTGTGCATAACAGACACTGGATAACGCAATCCAGATCACAGTTTGGAGATAAACATTTTTCATAATTAACAGAGGGTTTGATCGTAGAATATATTAATTATACGAAATTTTTTATTAGAACTATTTCTAAAATTAACGTCCAATAAATTCAACTAATAATCAAAAATAACCTACAAAATTCCGATGTTACCAAAAGATAACGCCTGGAACATGAGGCAAAAACATGATTATAATAGATTCATTATCAATACAATAATGCTTTAATAAACATTAGTAGTAATGAAATAGGTTGAGAGAGAGAAATGATTTTTCTATGTGCAGCTAATTGATTTAAATATATCACAATTTATATGCGCATTAAATGATGACAATCAAGCACAGGGATGATTACAATCACTTTATCCACCATCTGTTTGGCATTGAAATACTTTGTAATTAAATATTAGTTAAAATATGTTAGTTAAATAAAATTCGTTTTATAAATCAAAAGACCTTCAATTGTTACATAGATAATTCAGGACATTTCCATAGTGATCTACTTTTCTGTAATTCAAATACCGCCGGTTGGGTGACCGGATTCCAATACCCTTATTTCTAATCAACTTCTGTAAATCACCCGTTTGCTCCGTCTTTCCGTACAGATGTCCGTTTTGGCACGCCTGGCGTCCGAAAGCGGACATTTTTTTATTCCTGTTCAAAAAAAATTGAGCTGGTTACGTCCAATGAAGCATTTTCCATCACTGGCACAGCATTTGATCGGCATTATCATAGGAAATAGCCTACACCATGAAACGAACATTTTTAGGAGAGTTTGAGGAATTAGTCCTGCTTACCGTTGCTGTGCTCGGAGAGGATGCCTACGGCGTGCCGATAACCCAGGAACTCGAAAATAAAACCGGCAGGATAGTCGGGTTCAGTACGGTCCATACCACTCTTCAGCGCCTGGAAGAGAAAGGTTATCTCTCGTCCCGGATGGGTGGCGCCACCGCCGAGCGGGGAGGACGACGCAAACGTTTTTTTACAATTACCGCTTTTGGACGGAAAGCCCTGCTTGAAGTAAAACAGGTGCGTGAGGACCTCTGGAGCGCCTTGTCCCCTACCGCCTTGCAATTGATGGGAAACTGAAATGGGATATTCAGGCAACAACTCCGATCCTAAGCCACCGCGATGGGCAAGCAGCCTGCTCCGCCTTTTCGCCGATCCGCGGGCGGCCGAAGAAATAGCAGGCGACCTGCTTGAACTGCATGCCTACTGGACGAAGACCGGCGGTCAGGCTCAGGCCGACCGGCGTTATATCTGGAATGTATTGAAACTGTTACGACCTCTTGCAAATCGCAGGCGCCCCCATGATTACCCTAAAACCTTTTCCTTAACCCCAGCCATGATCAGGAACCATTTCACCATCGCATTCAGAAGCTTTTTCAAGAGTAAAGGCTATTCTTTCATCAATGTATCCGGCCTGGCCGTCGGGATGTCGTGTGCCATTCTGATCTTCCTCGCTGTGCGTCATGAAACAAGTTATGACCTGCACCAGTCGCGCATTGACCAGATTTATCGTGTCGAAACAGAAAACATCAAAGAAAACCATACCTATCCCGGCACGTACGCAGGCATGGCCAATGCGTTGCGCACCGATATGCCTGAGGCCGAAACGGTAGTTCCCCTTTTGAGGATCGGTGGAAGTACCATGGCTGTCACGGACAAGCGGTTCAGGGAGCCTTTTGTTTTTGCAGATCATACCATTTTCAAAACATTTGATTATCAATGGATTTCCGGCAATCCGGGCAATGCATTGGCACAGCCGAATACCATCGTGCTGACACGCAGATATGCAGTCAAGTATTTCGGCGGGACGGACGTGGTTGGCAAAACCATACGCCTCGACAACAAGCAGGACCTGACCGTCGCAGGTGTGGTAGAGGATTATCCTTCGACCACGAGCTTTCCGTTCGACATGCTCGTATCGTTCCTGACACTGAAAAACGTCAATCCGGATTACGACCAGAATCGCTGGAATGGCTGGAATGACAATTTTCAAGTATTTGTGTTGCTCAAAAAGGGCATTCGCCCGGAGCAGCTGACCGGTCGTTTCACGGCTGTGGTTCAAAAATATATGGGCAAAGACGAACTGGCACACAAGCGATTCAAGTTCAGTCACTTGTCGAACATTCATTATTCCGGCAACCTCGGCGGGCGAAGCGCCAATGTAAGCCTGCTCAAAACGCTTTCATTAATCGGATTGCTCGTTTTGATGATTGCCTGTTTCAACTTCATCAACCTGAGCACAGCGCAGGCATTCAAGCGGGCAAAGGAAGTGGGAATTCGCAAAGCGATCGGGAGTAACCGGAAATCGCTCGTGTACCAGTTTTTGACGGAGGCTACGCTCATTACATTATTTGCCGGAGTGGCCGCCGTTGTACTCAGCGTGATTGCCCTGCCATTGCTCGCGAATGCATTGGCCATTCCATTGACGACGACGGATTTGTTTACGCGGGAAACCGCATTGTTCTCGGCTGTGCTGCTTATTGTTACCACGCTGCTGGCAGGCATCTATCCCGCGATGCGGCTATCGGGCATGGCACCGATATGGGCATTGAAAAGCAATGTGCTATCACAGACAAATCAATGGTTTTCCATGCGTCAGGGACTGGTGGTGGCTCAGTTCACGGTGTCGCTGGTGCTTATCAGCTGTGCAATGCTTATCAATCGCCAGCTCAACTTTTTCCGCACAGCCGACCTGGGTTTCAATCAATCGGCTATTATTACAGTCGGACTACCCGACAACAAGCCTGAGAAACTGGAAATGCTTCGTGACCAGCTACTTCGGTCGTCGCAGATCAGGGAAGCAAGTTTCTCCTTCAACAGCGCATCCGCCGAAAGCAACTGGATGCAATCCATGGAATACCGGCAGGGGTCGGAGGTAGTGCAGGTTAAAACGCAAATGAAAATGGGCGACTCGCATTACCTGGACACTTACGGCATAAAGCTCCTCGCCGGTGAACCGCTCAAAGACAGCGATACGACCGATTTTAAGATCATTGTTAACGAAATCTTTCTGGGACGCATCGGCATTGTCCACCCTACACAGGCGATCGGTGAACGGGTGTATTACGGCGACGGGGATCAGTTTGCAACAATCAAGGGCGTAGTACAGAACTTCAATGTCAATTCTTTGCATCAGAAAATCGATCCGACGGTGATACAGGTGGTACCCAACAACTATTATCAGGTGAGTTTGAAACTGCAGGAAGGCCACCCGAGTGCAGCCTCGGTCACAACGGCGTTGACACATATCGAAAAAACCTGGACCGCGGCTTTCCCCGATCAGGTATTTGAATACAGTTTTCTGGACGAAACGCTGGCAAAGGCCTACCAGTCGGAAACGCGCACTTCTTCATTGATTGAGGTCGCCACCTTTCTCGCGGTCCTCATCGCCTGCATGGGGCTCTTCGGACTCGCGACATTCACTGCCGAGCAGCGTACCAAGGAAATTGGTGTACGGAAAGTGCTCGGTGCGTCGGTGAGCAGCATTGTCGGCCTGCTGTCCCGGGATTTCCTTAAACTGGTCATGATCGCGTTCCTGATCGCTTCGCCCATTGCCTGGTATGTCATGAGTCTTTGGTTGCAGAATTTCGAATTCAGGATACAAATTGCGTGGTGGATGTTCCTGGCGGCAGGTATGCTCATGACGCTGATCGCCCTGCTGACCGTTAGTTTCCAGAGTGTCAGAGCGGCCCGGCTCGACCCGGTAAAAAGTCTGAGGGTCGAATAAGGCTTTTTATTTTAACAGAAACATTTATGGCCGACCTCCGGGAACCGACTACTCGCAATCCTCCTGCATGGAGCAACAGGCTGCTGGCCTGGCTAGGACATCCGGACACGCTGGAAGAAACAACCGGCGATATGCTGGAAATGTATCAGTACAGGCTGAAACAGTTTGGAAAACGTAAGGCGGACTGGCTTTACGTGGTCGATACATTCAGACTGCTCAGGCCGTTGGCGCGGTCGAAACGGAAAGAGAAATATTCATCAGGTAATTCACTTAGCTTAGTCATGATACGTAACTATTTCAAGATCGCGGTCCGGAATCTTCTTAAAAACAAAGGCTACGCCGGCATTAATATTACCGGCCTGGCCGTGGGAATGGCAGTGGCGCTGCTGATCGGCCTGTGGGTTTTTGATGAATTGTCATTTGACCGGAACCACGCGCATTACGACAAGATCGCGCAGGTGATGCAGAGCCAGAACTTCGGGGGTACGATCCGGACGGGTAACGGCGTGCCCAAGCAGCTCGAACGGGAATTACGGAACAAATATGGCAGCCATTTCAAATACATTGCGCTTACCGGCGGTGGTGGCGAACATCTGCTGAGTGTAGGAGATAAAAAACTCATTCAGATCGGCCGTTACATGGGCCCGGAAATAGCAGAAATGCTTTCCCTGAAAATGCTGAAAGGGACCCGGTCGGGCCTTACGGAAATGAATTCGGTACTGCTTTCCGAATCCGCCGCGAAAGCAGCGTTCGGCGACAAGGATCCGATGGACAAGATTGTGAAGATCGATAACAAAAACGTGGTAAAGGTAACGGGAGTCTATGCCGACCTGCCTTCCAATTCATCCTTCGCGGGTCTGGCGTTCATCACTCCCTGGCAGCTGCTGGAAAAAGACCTGCCCGACTGGCTTGGCTGGGGAAACAACTGGTTTGATATGCATGTGCAGATCAGCGATCACTCCGAGATGGACCAGGTTTCAGCCGCTATTGCAAAAGCGAAGCTCAACAGCATCGACCAGGAAGAAGCGAAGTATGATCCGCTGATCTTTTTGCAGCCGATGCGCAAATGGAATTTGTACTCCGAATTTAAAAACGGTGTAAATACCGGCGGCCGGATCAGCCTGGTATGGTTGTTCGGGATCACCGGTTTGTTTGTACTGATGCTTGCATGCATCAACTTCATGAACCTCAATACAGCCCGGAGCGAAAAGCGTGCGAAGGAAATCGGTGTACGCAAAGCAGTGGGCTCAGCCAAAACACAACTGGCCATACAGTTCCTCGGCGAGTCGCTGATGGTCGTGGCCATCGCATTCGCGCTCTCGCTTCTCATTTTAGTCGTTTCCTTGCCTGCATTCAATCAGTTGGTCAACAAGCAGATCGCTTTACCATTTGCTCAGCCCTATTTCTGGCTTGCGTGCATCGCGTTCATTCTGCTAACCGGCATTATTGCAGGCGCTTATCCTGCGCTTTACCTGTCGTCATTCAAACCGATCGCAGCGTTAAAAGGTGTTTCCTTAAAACCAAAGAGTGGCCAGCTAGCCGGCTCTCCGCGCAAGGTGCTGGTGGTGCTGCAGTTCACCGTTTCGGTGACGCTCATCATCGGAACGATCATCGTGTACCGGCAGGTGCAACACGCGAAAAACCGGCCCATCGGGTACAGCCGTCAGCAATTGCTGAATAGCCCGATCAAATCCAACGAGATCATTACCCATTATGGCGCTTTCCGGAACGACCTGCTCAATACGGGCGTGGTAGAAGAAGTGACGGCCACAGACTCCCCCGTGACCAACACCTACGTTACCAACAGCGGTTTCAACTGGAAAGGAAAAAACCCGGCCATGACCGATGAATTTGTAACGCTCCGCATTACCCACGAGTTCGGCAAAACCGTGGGCTGGAAAATCAGGGAGGGACGCGACTTTTCGAAAGAATTCGCCACCGATTCCATGGGTTTTGTCCTCAACCAAGCAGCGGTGAAATACATGGGATTGAAAAACCCCATAGGCGAAATGATCCAGTGGGGTGATCATGAAAAGTATAAAGTAATCGGCGTCGTGGAGGACCTGGTGACGCAATCGCCCTACGAACCGGCCAAGCAGACCATTTTCTTCCTCAACTACAAGCGGCTCAACACGGTCAATATCAAAATAAAACCATCCGCCAGCGCTTCGGCGGCTGCCGCCAGGATCGAATCCGTTTTTAAGAAATATGATCCGGAAAATTTGTTCCAATATGCATTTGCTGATCAGGAATATGCCCGAAAATTCAGCGATGAGGAACGCATTGCCAGACTTACCACATTGTTCGCTATCTTGGCAGTTATGATTTCCTGTCTCGGACTTTTCGGGCTGGCGTCGTTCGTAGCCGAGCAGCGGACCAAGGAAATCGGCATCCGCAAGGTACTGGGTGCTTCCGTAGCCGGACTTTGGGCTCTTTTGTCCCGCGAGTTCTTGCTACTGGTGCTGATCTCCTGTCTCATAGCCGGGCCAGTTGCCTGGTATTTCATGAATGGCTGGCTGGAAAAATACACCTACCGGACAGAAATAAGCTGGTGGATTTTTGCCGTGTCGGCATTGGGAGCCATACTGGTAACATTGGTTACTGTGAGCTTCCAGGCCATTAAGGCTGCGCTGCTTAATCCTGTACGATCACTGCGGTCGGAATGAGACCCACATGTAAAAGAACTGTTTGCGACCTATGAACCGGAGAAAATTTCTCGCCTTATCCGCCGGTGCTTCCCTGGGTGCCGGACTTCAGGCGGTACGGGCGGAGCATGCCGCGTCCATCCCTATTATTGATACCCATATTCACCTCTTCGACACAAACCGTGCGCAAGGCGTGCCGTGGCCTGGTAAAAATGATAAAATTCTTTACAAACCTACACTTCCCGAGCGTTACCGCGCGATTGCCTCACCGCTCGGAATTGCCGGTGCGATTGTCGTGGAAGCAAGTCCCTGGCCCGAAGACAATCAGTGGGTTTTGGACACGGCTGCAAAAGACAAAATAATGGTCGGGGTTATTGGGAATCTTGAACCGGGCAAGGCGGGTTTTGGAAAGCAGCTAGACCGATTTCAGATGAATCCGCTGTTTGTTGGAATCCGGTATGGAAATCTTTGGGAGCATGATATCACCAGGCAACTGGATAATCCGGGGTTCGTGTCCGACCTTAAATCTCTTGCCCGGACGGAGCTGGTACTGGACACAGCCAACCCGAATCCCGCGCTGCTGGCTGCGGTGGTAAGGCTGACAGATCTGGTGCCCGATCTGCGGATCGTCATAGATCATTTGCCCCAGATGGCAGTTCCGGAGGATAAAGCGACACAAAAAATTTGCGAAGCCCATCTGAGGGAAATCGGTCAGCGCCCGCAAGTATATGTAAAGATCTCGGAGGTTTTACGCCGAGTCGACGGGCAGATCCCGACCAGCCTGGATTTCTATCGCGCACGACTGGATGAGCTCTACGAATTTTTTGGGCCTGACAGAGTATTATATGGCAGCGACTGGCCCAACAGCGATCAATGGCTGCCTTTCGCAGATGGACTCCATCTCGTCCGTGCATATTTTCAGGAGAAAGGTCCCGCAGCTGCGGAAAAATACTTTTGGAAGAATTCGATTGCGGCATACCATTGGAAAAAACGGGACAGTACGCAGCCTCAGTGACATTCCAGTCCCGGCCATCCATGCAGAAATGGAATGTACGGTAGTTCAGACCTGCACGAGACCATCCATATGCGACGCATCCTGGCCGGTTATTTCAATTTGACAATAGGATGGCTGTTTCCGTTGATCTCGATTTTTGCCATCTGGTATTTAGGCAGGCTTTCCAGGAGCAGTGAGAGGCTTTTAAAACCATAAGTTCTCGGATCAAAACTGGGGTCGATTTTTCGAAGGCTAAAACCGAGCTTTGAAACCAGGACCTGACTTTCTTCATTGACCGAGATATCAAAAGCTTTATCGATTATCGATTGAGCCGGTTCCAAGCCGTTTGCCACAGGATCGTTAGCCTTACTTTTTTTCTTCGCTCTGGGCTGCCTTTCAACGACTACTCTGGGAGGATCGGTGATATTTTCGCAATAAGTAAAAATCTCACACGATTGTACAAAAGCCACCGGGGTCTTCTTCTCACCAATACCCATCACAAACAAACCTTCCTCCCGGATCCGCTTCGCCAGGCCGGTATAGTCGCTATCGCTGGACACGATACAAAATCCTTCTGTCTTTTTACCGTGCAGGATATCCATCGCTTCAATGATCAGGGCACCGTCCGTAGAGTTCTTCCCGACCGTGTAAGCGAATTTTTGAACAGGGCTTATCGAATGTTGGTTCAATACCTCCTTCCATCCATTCATGGCATTTTGGGTCCAATCTCCGTATATCCTCCGGATTGTCGCCTTTCCATATTTGGCCACTTCTTCCAGGATCTGCTGGATGAGTTTCGGCTGGGC
This sequence comes from Dyadobacter ginsengisoli DSM 21015, assembly GCF_059568735.1. Lineage (NCBI taxonomy): Bacteria > Pseudomonadati > Bacteroidota > Cytophagia > Cytophagales > Spirosomataceae > Dyadobacter > Dyadobacter ginsengisoli. The sequence continues at coordinate 132,631 of NZ_JCANTY010000001.1, read as the reverse complement.
ATTATCGCCGTCGATCAGGACAGCAATGTTTTTGGTCGGTTCCATTAGACAGTGTATAAGCGAATGCCGCCTTAAAGGGCAAAATGCTCTCAGGAATAAAGCGCTGGCGTTTTATGTGTTCCCGAGAGGATAGTCGGATGTCCCTGCATGCGGATGTATCTTTTATTGAAAGATATTCATTGCCGAATCATACCCGTCTTTCTGAATTCAACGTAGGGACATTCTCACTGAAATAGATAAAGACGGTTGATTCGATGCTTGAAAGCAGTATCGACCCAGTTTGAAATGACTGAAAGTTGCATCAACCAGCCACGTCAAAATCCCTTGTGCGAATTGATAAAATCACGGGACGGATAATACAATGAAGGAAATCAGCATTCATAAACCCCAAAAAAGAAAGGAGCCATCTTTTAAAACGGCTCCTTTCGCAATCACAAACAATTAGTTTTAATCGTATCCTATTGAGGCTGACGTGCTGCCCAGAAACAACCAGGAGCCAATGGAAAGCGTATTGTCGCTGTACCATGTAATCACGTGCCCCTCATCATTAATCCCCATCCCGAGGATTTGCGAAGTTGTTTTTCCCGGTGGGAGAACATAACGTATTACATCGCTTGATTCAGCGCCAAGGTTTTGCCTGTTTCCCATCGATATGATGCCGTCCTTCCACCAGGTGTAAAGCTTTCCTTCGCTATTGAACGCCATACCGACGATGTCTGCCGGAGTCTTGCCCACGCGATACGTATACGTACCTGTCTCCAATTGCCCCAGGTTATCCGAATGCCCTTTAGACCAGGTGCCATCCGAATACCAGGTATAGCAATACCGGGTACCATTTTCAGATTTGATGGCGACTTCTACGATAGAAGCGTAACTTCTGTTTCCTGCTGTCGTATAGGTATAATGATCATCACCCGTGTATATTTTCGTCATCGAGCCCCGGACTGTTTTTCCATTCGCCGACCAGAAGTAGAATCGTCCGTCCACATCGCCGGGTGCATAGTCCATTCCGACCAGGTTCGATGCGTTGATTGTTCCGCAATTGGCTGCTTGGGTAACTATTATCTGATTCGACATAGGTGCAGTACAAGTCCCACAAGAAGCATAATAAGTACCCGGCCCAAAAACTTGTATAGGAGAACCGGTGTGTATTGGAGAGCCCGTGCCAATGTTTCCGCCGTTTTTAAACCATACTACATTACTGCACCCAGAGGCCACTGATAATGTAACAGATTGTCCCGCTTCAACACAAACAGTTGTTCCCGTTGAAGTAATGGTCGGGCTTGTACAAACTGGCGCTACTATTGAGAAACTGACCGTCCTGTCTTCAACAGGCGTCGAACCGTTCCAGATTTTCACTTGCATTGTGTAGTTACCCGCCATCGGAGTAGCGCCGCCGTCACGACTGAATACGCCATAGGGTCCGGCATCTTGCCCCGCCATCGGCTCCTCCCACGAGCCATTGACTGGCCCACTCAGTGTTACACTCATGCGATCGAAGTACTTCGCGGCCCCAGGATTAGTATTCTGACCGTCCGTAACAACAAACCAGTTAGCTATTCCGCCCGCAAAGCTGCTGAGCTGTATCTGATCTCCACCCACAAGATCCTTTATTTTCTGCCGGGTCCCTGATGGTCCGCCTTTCCATATCGACATCGTCGAAGTCACAGCAGACGGTGGAAGATCATTGCAGCCAGGTGTTTCGGAAACGGTAATCTGGTTAGACCAGCTTTCACCACAGGTTCCGCCAGAGCATTTCGCCTGATAAGTTCCGGGTGAAGTCGTCGTATAGGTCGGGCCTGTTCCAACCTGCGTTCCACTACGGTACCAGGTCGTTGTCGCAGCACAGTCAATCGACGAAAGTTTTACCGAATGATTCTTGGCTACGCAAGCGGTGTTCCCTTCGATTTGTTGGATCCAAACCGGATTACACGAGTTGAAGATTTTGAAATTAATCGTCGTCGTACCTACCACATTTGTACCGTTATAGATCGTTCCTTTGAGTTGGTAGTCACCAACAACAGCCGCTATTCCTCCATCCCTCGAATAAAGCCCGTACGGTCCAGTATCGGTACCGGTAATGCCGCTCTTCCATCCGAAGTTAATGCCCGGCCCTGTGAGTCTGAGCTCGACATCAGTGTAATAGCCATTAGCCGCCGGATTGGTGATCTGTCCATTGGTTGCAAGGAACCAGTTGAGGTCACGCCCGCCGATGTCGGACATCAGAATTACATCGTTATTCACAAGATCCTTGATCTTGGACCTTTGTCCATCGACGCCTGATTTCCAGATCGACAACGTCGGCGTCACAGGGGTGACAACATCCGTGCAACCCTGTGTTTGCGGCACGACGAGTGTCTGCGATGCAGCGCTAACGCAACTGCCCAGCGTAACTGTGGCCGTATAAGTTCCCGGAACATTGGTCTCGTAAGCAGCAACGTTCGATGCGACTAATACACCATCTTTATACCATTTAATTGTTCCCGAACCTGTCGCTGAAAGCGTCACCCGATGGTTTTTCGGCACGCAAGCGGTTTTTTGGGGTGAGGTAATGCCGATAGTTGGTGCGGCACAACTGCCACAACCGGTTAATGCCAATCCAGCGTAATTGCTTGTTCCCATGGTACCAGTCTCCCACTTCGTCGCCGGGTTTCCGTCAAAAGCAAGGTTATAGTTACCTACTCCAAATGCACTACCCTGGAGTTTGGTCGATCCGTTATAGAATTCCAGTTCAGCCAGTTCCCCATAGCCACTGTTACCCGCCACAAATCGCAGGAACCCGTAAGCCGTCGTGTTGGCAAAACTGTATTCTATCGCAGAACCGTTACCCTGTGTAGTGAAAGTGTAAATATCAGTCCATGAAGAGCCGTTGGTCGAGCCCTGGATCTTCGCCCCAATTAAACGGTCCATACAGCATTCACCTCCAAATCGGAACGCCGCTTTCACTTTATTAACCACACAGTTGATCGCGGCGCAGTTTGATGTAGCGGTTACAACAAGCCCGGCTGATTGCGCACTGGTGCAAGAGCCCGAGCTGCATTTTGCTGTATAAGTACCTGGTGTAGATGTGGAATATATCTGACCACTTGCGACTTCGATGCCATCACGATACCATTTTACCGTACCTGAACATCCCGAAGCGATTAATTTCACACGCTGGTTCGTGGATGGGCAGACTTCCGAACCCTCGATTTTAAATACATCGGGTTTGATGCAAGTGTTTGCACAACCGGCAAGGCTCAATCCGACAAAATTGCTTGGTCCGATATGGGCTCCTCCCCCCTGGTATGCACCATGCCAAACATTCTCTTCATCTCCATCCATCGCATTCTGCCAGCCCATTTCATCCACGTTAGGATCCGAACCAAATTTGGTGCCGGTGAGCTGAACGTCGTTGTTATAGAATTTAATCTCACGTAGCTCGCCAATGCCGGTAGGGCTGGACACATAACGCACGTGCTGGTAGGTCGTTGTGTTCGAGAAAGTAAACTCTTGCCACATCCCAGTTCCATTCACATTGATGGTGTAAATGTCCGCCCAGTTGGCACCGTCATTCGAGCCCTGGATTTTGGCTCCGTTCAAACGTTGCAGATCGGAAGTACGGTACAACAATCTCACCTTGTTGACAAGGCACCCATTTTGCGGCGCGCAGTTAGCCGTCTGACTGATCACCAAAGCATTGGAAGCGCTGCTACTGCACGATCCGGATGAGCATTTTGCCGTATAGGAACCAGCAAGGGTCGCGACGTAAATCTGTCCTGAACCTACCTCAACACCATCCCTATACCACTTCACTGTTCCCGAACATCCTGAGGCTATGAGCTTGACAGTCTGACTGGCAGTCTGACAAACCATGGTACCCTCAGTCCTGTAAATATCTGGTTTCAGACATGTAGTCGCACAGCCGGTGAGGCTCAGGCCGACAAAGTTGCTAGGCCCTGTGTGTGCACCCACTCCCTGGAATTCACCATGCCATGACGTGGATTCGTTCCCGTCCATCGCCAGCGGCCAATCCAAATTTGGAACATTCGGAGAAGAACCGAATTCGGTACCAGTCAGAATCGTATTTCCATTGAGGAACACGATTTCACGCAGTTCTCCCGACCCACCCGGTGCGGCCGCGTAACGGATGTGCTGGTAAGATGTGGTGTTGCTGAATGCGAACTCCTGCCAGTTTCCTGTGCCATTTACATTGATTGTATAAATGTCTGACCAGGTAGCACCATCGTTCGAACCCTGGATCTTCGCTCCATTGAGACGCTCCATAAACGAAGTGCGGAAAAGCAGTTTCACCTTGTTCACCACACATTTGTTCGCGGGCAAACATCCCTCGCTTTGCGAAACTACCAGTGGTGCTGAATCGACGCTACTGCATGTACCCGACGAGCATTTGGCAGTGTAGCTTCCTGCAATGTCTGTTCTCAATGTATCTCCCGTTCCTACCTGAGTGCCATTTCTGAACCAGGTTACAGTGCCGGAACATCCGGAGGCAGTTAACGTAACCTGCTGACCTGCTCCCGGACAAACGTTTGTTCCCGCCGTCTTTCTCACTTCCGGTTTGATACAAGTTGCGGCGCAGCCGGTTAAGCTCAATCCGACGAAATTCGAAGGACCTGTATGTCCTGCCATGCCTCGGAATTCTCCATGCCACGTCGAGAGCTCATCGCCGTCCATGGCCAATTGCCAGCCCATGCCGTTTACGTTCGGGCTGGAACCAAACTTCGTCCCGGTAAGAAGCACATTTCCGTTGAGGAACTTAATTTCCCTCAGTTCACCTGAACCTCCCGGTGCTGCCGCATAGCGTATATGCTGGTATGAAGTCGTATTGGTAAATGTAAACTCCTGCCAGGTTCCTGTACCGTTAACTGAAATTGTATAAATATCAGCCCAAGTAGCACCATCGTTCGAACCCTGAATTTTCGCTCCGTTCAGGCGGTCCATATTAGCCGTTCTGAACAGGACGCGGACCTTGTTCACCACGCACTTGTTGGCGGCAAAACAACCGTCCGCCTGTGCCACCACGATGGCGTTGGATGCGGCACTTATGCATGATCCCGAAGTGCATTTCGCAGTGTAAGTCCCGGCGATCGACGTAATAAGCGTCTGTCCCGTACCAACCTGCGTGCCGTCCCGGTACCAGGTTACCGTACCTGTACAACCGGACGCCATTAAGGTAACCGATTGGTTTGAAGTCGGGCAAACGGCTGTTCCCGCTGTTCTGATAATATCGGGCTTGATACAAGTCGTAGCACATCCGGTCAGGCTCATGCCCACAAAATTGCTTGGCCCTACATGCGCTCCGTCTCCCTGGTATACGCCATGCCAGGATGTGGTGATTTCCCCATCGAATACATTTTGCCAATCCATCCCCGGGATATTCGGGCTGGACCCGAAAGTAGTTCCGGACAACCGGTGCGCTCCATTGTAGAATTCAAGCTCCACAAGCTCGCCGATTCCTACCGGACCAGACGTATAGCGAATATGCTGATAAGGAGTGGTATTTGTGAAAGTGATTTCCTGCCAACTACCCGTAGCATTCTCATTAAAAGTGTAAAGGTCTGTCCAGGTTGCACCGTCATTGGATCCCTGGACTTTTGCACCAATTATTCTCTCGAAGAAATTCGGACGCCAGTGAAGCCTCACCTTATTGACAATGCACAGCGGTGCACAATCCGCGACCTGGGTAACCGCGAGCGCATTTGATGCCGCGCTCGTACAGGCTGCTGACGTACATTTCGCCGTATAGTTCCCGGGCAATGACGTCGTAAATGCAGGACCTGTACCTACTTTAACACCGTCGCGGTACCACATTACCGTCTCAGAGCATCCCGACGCTGTCAATGTAACGAGCTGATTTCCGGACGCACACACCATTGTTCCCAGTGTTTTTATCACTTCCGGCTTAATGCAGGTTGTCGCACAGCCCGTCAGACTAAGTCCGACAAAGTTTCCTGCCCCAACGTGCGCCCCTACACCCTGATAGGCGGCATGCCATGTCGTGGTAGTATCCCCATCAATTGCATTCTGCCAAACGAGGCTTCCTGCGTTAGGCTCAGACCCAAATGCTTTACCCAGTAATTTGGTTGCTCCGTTGTAGAACGCAATTTCCATGAGCTCACCGTATCCGGTCGGCCCGGATGCATATCGCACGTGCTGATAGGCCGTGGTGTTGCTGAATGTAAACTCTTGCCAGTTACCTGTGGCGTTGACATTGATCGTGTACAAATCCACCCAGGCAACCCCGTCTGCCGACGCCTGTATTTTGGCACCGTTCAACCGAGAGAAGTCTGCGGATCTCCATTTGAGCCTCACTTTGTTCGGCACACAGTTTACAGCTGAACAACCAGCCGTTTGTGCAATCACCAAGGCATCGGACGCCGCGCTTGTGCAAGAGCCTATCACTGTTTTGGCAGTATAAGAGCCCGGCGTTGTGGTTGTAAGCGTATCCCCGGTCGCTACCTGCGTACCATCACGGAACCAGGTGATTGTTCCAGATCCGGTGGTTGCAATTAAGGTCACCGATTGATTCACGGAAGCGCATACGGTTGATCCGGCCTTCCTGATAATCTCCGGCTTGATACAGGTAGTCGCACAACCCGCCAGGCTCAGGCCCACATAATTACTTGGTCCCAAATGCGCTCCTGGTCCGACATATACACCGTGCCACATCGCAACCAGATCTCCGTCGAAGACGTTCTCCCACTCCAGGCCGGTAATATTAGGCTCGGAACCGAATGGGGCACCTTCCAATTTAGTGCTACCGTTATAGAATTCAAGTTCGGTAAGCTCACCGGATCCTCCCGGTGCCGCTGCGTAGCGGACGTGCTGATAGGAAGTCGTATTCGTAAACGTAAACTCCTGCCACGCACCGGTGGCATTGACACTGATCGTATAAATGTCATTCCAGGTTGATCCGTCATTGGATCCCTGAATTTTGGCACCGTTCAGTCGGGTAAAGTCAGATGCACGCCAGTGTACACGGACCTTGTTGACCACACAAATTGCCTGACAACTCGTTGCCTGAGCGATCACAAGCGTATTGGATGCCGCGCTGGTACATGCACCGGAAGAACATTTGGCAGTGTAGGAGCCAGCAATGGATGTCGTCAACGTTGGTCCCGTACCAACCTGGCTGCCATTGCGGTACCACAAGACGGTGCCCGAGCAACCGGAGGCCGTTAATACTACCTGCTGATTGGCCGAGGTGCAGACCGCCCCTCCGGCCGTTTTGATGATGTCGGGTTTGATACAAGTTGTTGCACAATCCGTGAGGCTCAACCCCACAAAGTTGCTTGGGCCGACATGCGCACCCATTCCCTGGAATTCGCCATGCCATGAATTCGCCTCATCCCCATCCATCGCATTCTGCCATCCCAGGTTCGCAACATTCGGATCAGAGCCGAATTTCGTACCGGTAAGCATAATATTACCATTGTAGAACTCGATTTCCCGTAGTTCACCAGCCCCGGTTGGACTGGCCGCATACCGGATGTGCTGGTATGAGGTTGTGTTCGCAAATGTGAACTCCTGCCAGTTACCCGTGCCGTTGACAGCGATGGTGTAGATATCGGTCCAGTTTGCTCCGTCGTTCGAACCCTGGATCTTCGCGCCGTTAAGGCGTTCCATGAAGGATGTGCGGTAAAGCAAACGAACCTTGTTCAAAATACATTTATCAGTCGCGAAGCATCCTGCCGCCTGTGTGATGACCAACCCGTTCGAAGCTGCGCTCGTGCAGGAACCGGAAGTGCATTTTGCCGTATAAGTGCCGGCAATGGATGTCGACAGAGTTTGTCCAGTTCCAACCTGCACACCATTCCGGAACCAGGTCACGGTACCCGAGCATCCAGATGCCATGAGCGTTACCTGCTGATTGCCTGTCGGACAAACGGTTGTTCCACTTATTCTATAAATATCCGGCTTGATGCAGGTGGTCGCACAGCTCAGGCTCATCCCGACAAAGTTGCTGGGACCAGCGTGCGTACCGAGACCTATGTATTCGCCATGCCACAAACCCACTTCATCTCCATCAAATGCATTTTGCCAGCCCATTTCTGCTGCATTCGGATCCGATCCGAAAGTTGTACCCGAGAGAATTACATCCCCGCTGTAAAACTTGATTTCTCTCAATTCCCCGTATCCGGTGGGGCTCGCTACATAACGGATGTGCTGATAAGTAGTAGTATTCGCGAAAGTAAATTCCTGCCAGCTACCCGTACCATTGACCGCAATGGTATAGACATCCGTCCAGGTTGCGCCATCGTTGGAACCCTGTATTTTAGCTCCGTTCAGTCGCTGGAAATTGGAGTCACGATACAAAATCCGGACTTTGTTCACCAAACAGGCCGTTGCAGGAGCACAACCGGGCGCCTGCGTCACAACCAACCCTGCGGATTCCGCACTTGTGCATGCGCCTGACGAGCATTTGGCGGTATAGGTTCCCGCAACCGAAGTAGTAAACGAGACGCCCGTACCCACCTGCGTGCCATCCCGGAACCAGGTTACGGTACCGGAACATCCGGAAGCCATCAGCGTAACACTTTGATTATTGGTTGGACAAACCGTGGTACCTGCGGTTTTAATAATATCCGGTTGAATACACGTCGTCGCGCAGCCCAGCAAACTGATCCCTACAAAATTGCTAGGTCCGATATGGGCACCTACTCCCTGATAGACACCGTGCCATACCGTCGTAACATTACCGTCAAAGGCGTTTTGCCAGGGCGAGGTCGAAATGTTAGGTTCAGAGCCAAATTCGGTTCCAACCAATTTTTCATTATCGTTATAAAATTCCAGCTCCGTCAGCTCTCCAATACCTGTGGGGCTGGCCATAAAGCGTACGTGCTGGTAAGAGACCGTATTTGCGAAAGTAAATTCCTGCCATGCGCCGGTTGCATTCACACCGATCGTGTAAATATCCGTCCAATTGATACCGTCATTAGACCCCTGGATTTTCGCCCCGTTCAAGCGGGTAAAATCCGCGGTTCTCCAATGTAATCTTACCTTATTCACTACACATATCGGCGCACAACCGACAGCTTGCGCAACCGCGATCGCATTCGAAACAGCGCTGGTACATGTGCCATTCGAGCTTTTGGCAGTGTAGCTACCGGGAATACTGGTGATGTAGGTCAATCCCGTGCCGACAGCCAATCCGTTACGGAACCAGGTCACTGTGCCGGTGAAGCCGGACGCCATCAAAGTTACCGATTCTCCCTCCGACTGGCATACTGTCCCGCCAACCGTTTTCACGATCGTCGGTGTGATGCAGGTAGTCGCGCAGCCTGTCAAACTCAGTCCAACGAAGTTGCTTTGTCCCAAATGTCCGGCTTGTCCCTGGTATTCTCCATGCCAGCTTGTTACCGTATTACCATCCATGGCATTCTGCCAGGGCAGCGTGCTGATGTTCGGCTCCGAACCGAACGGCGTGCCAGAAAGTTCAACCTCTCCGTTATAGAATTCGATTTCGGCCAATTCACCTACGCCCGTCGGACTTGCAGCGTAGCGGATATGCTGATATGCGGTAGTATTGGCAAATGTAAATTCCTGCCAGGTACCCGTCGCGTTAACCCCAATGGTATAGATATCAGCCCAGGTAGTTCCATCATTGGATCCCTGGATCTTAGCACCGTTCAACCGTGCAAAATCTGACGTTCTCCAATGCAGGCGAACCCGGTTGACAACGCACAAAGGCGCACAGCCCGAAGCCTGGGTAATGACCAGTGCATTGGAAGCTGCGCTGGTGCAGCTGCCGGATGAACACTTGGCTGTATAGCTGCCTGCCACCAATGTCGTGAGCGAAATGCCCGTACTCACCTGAACGCCATCGCGGAACCATGTTACTGTTCCGGAACAACCCGATGCCATTAAAGTAACCGGCTGATTAGTTGATGCGCACACCGCAGTTCCGGCGGTTTTGATAATCTCCGGCTTGATACACGTTGTGGCACAGCTGAGGCTCAAACCAACAAAATTGCTCGCACCGCCGTGCGCGCCTACGCCCTGGTACTCGCCGTGCCACACGCCCGATTCGGTTCCATCGATCGCATTGAACCAACCCATGCCGGCAACGTTCGGTTCCGAACCAAACGGCGTACCGCTTAGCTTCGCGGTACCATTGTAAAATTCAATCTCAACCAGTTCACCGTAACCGTTTGGACCTGACGCAAATTTAACGTGTTGATAAGCTGTTGTGTTGGCGAAGGTGAATTCCTGCCAGGCTCCCGTTGCATTCACGTTAATGGCGTAAATATCCGTCCAGGTAGCACCATCATTCGATCCCTGAATTTTTGCACCGTTCAGACGGACAAAATCAGCTGAACGCCAACGCAGGCGTACTTTGTTGACGACGCACTCTTCTTCCGGTACTTCGACAAGTTGCAAACTATCCTGGCAACTGCTATTCCTTAAATTGTACGAAAAGGACTTTACCAGGTTTCCTTTATAATCTTTGATGGTCTTAAGCCGGTTGAAGCTATCGTATGTATAATCTGTCCAGGTACCAAGGTTCAGGTCGTTAATTTTCGATACCCCCACCAAAGGATTGGCATATTCAAAAGTCGTTTCCTGGTCACCTACTTTTTTAGACTGTAGTAGCCCTGATTTGCTTCCGTCAAACCAAGCGAAATTATTTTCTATGCCATCCGACCCTTTATACTTTTTAGGCTCGCCGGTCGTGGTGTAACCTAGTAAATTCTGATTTCCGTAGTCAACTATCACGTAGTTGTACCGGGAATCAAAGTTAAAATGCCCCGCAAGTATCGTCGATAAGGTGACGCCGGTTACCGGCGCAGCACTTGCAAAGCGATAGGTTTTCTCGACTTGTATATTGTTGTAACCCGATGCAGCGGTGTATCGTCTATAAAAATTGATATATCCGTCCACCATAGCGTCCGTTCCGCTTTCGTCATTCCAGATTTGCTGCTCGATAGGAATACCTGACATTCCTATTGTCCTCATAGCATTCAAACTGCTTTCACCCTCGTTTGACGGAGATGGAATATCGGCATAATCAAATACGTACCTGTTCAGCGTCCGCGTTGTTTTACCACCGCTGATACTGCGGATTTCACTCGGTAACCCGATCGGGTTATAAGTGTAATTATTGACAGTCAGCGTGTACTTGCCCGCATTCAATTCATCATACTGATAAATAGAATCCTGTTGTGGCTTGAACTGGTATGTATGGTACCGGTATGGATGACCCAGGTGCACTGTTCCGGGTGTAGAGGTTTCTTCGCATTTCACTTCGACAAAGCTAGCCCGGGCTGCCCTGACGAAACCGCTCCCCACCGTCGTATAGGCCGTCCGCGTTTTTTTCAACAATTGCCCTCCGGATTTGAAGACCTTGGTTTCCAGTAATTTCCCCCGCTCAAACGATTTGTCTATTCGGGCATCATACTTAGCGGCGGCTACGTCCGCACGGACAGCCAACGGAATGGCTTCATCCATATGCCGTTTAGCGTTTACGGGATAATCCGATTCGTAATTGGTATACTTATACACCGTATACCCGCCATCGCTGTCCCGTTCAGTAACCTCGCTATATCCGATATGGCTGCCCATCGCATTGATCCCGGTAGGTAACAGGCTCTGATAAGTAAACATTTCCCGGAAATACCTATGGGTTGTCCCGCTGGCAGACCTGGCTTGATAATCGGGCCAGTAGTATTGGTGCGTCCCTGAGGAAATACCGCTGGATATCCCTCCCTTTTTGTACTCGAAAGTCTTGATTTTCTTTTGGGTACCGTCATCACTGGTCAGGGATTTAATACGGATACCCCCGATCTTCATTCCCGACACCGGGACCACGTCTACACTACCATCCTCATTGACTTCAAAGCGTTTGGAGGCATCATGTGGCTCATACTCTATCAAGGTGTAGCCGCCTGTCGGATAAGTAATCTTCTTAAGGCTACCGGCTTTCAAAACTTCTATATTCGTGCTTGCCTCTTTGTGATTAAAGAAATCCGCAAAAATACTGCTTTTCGTGGCCGCAGGCGTCTCGCCGTTCGTATTGATACTTGCCAAATAATTGGCGCTGGTGAGGGATTTTGGGTTCTTATTAAAAAAGCCCCAGTGATCGGTCTGATCAAATTCGTCCAGGTATTCCGGAAGACTGTACCCTGTAGAGTCGTTATATTCAAAGTCGTGGCTGTAATAACAAGCAGGATCTTCCTTGCTAAGCGTCCTGACAGACTTGAGCATGAGTCGCTTGCCAAACTCATCATTGTAGACCAGAGAAAATTTCCTGATGTTCTGACTGGTGCTTTTTTCCTGTACATCTATAGAACTTAGCTTTTTCCAAACCAGCTTGGCAATAATGTCAGACACAGTCGGATTAAGCCCGTCCAACTGGACATTGCTCCCGATGCACTTGTTCCTTGGCTGGTCTACATAATGGAGATGCGGGAAAACATTACACAGCGAACCACCCTCTTCCGACCCCCAATTGTCATTAAACTGGCTGAATATCCGATCCGGGTACCGCATTTCCACACTATTTTCCATGCCAAAAGTCACCTTGGAATTATCCCCCTCGATCGAGCGCAGGTAACTGGGGCGTATCAACTGCCCGCTATAAAAATGGTTCTTTGTGGCATACGACATGTTTCCAGAAGTAACACAACTCTGCATGGAGGTCCCCTCGCCTACCTCAGTCCTGCTTTTTACCTGGAAATTTATCGACGGGGCAAATGTTGCGGTGAACTTACCATCCTGCAATGCGATGGTTTCATACACAAAATCCACCTTCTTTCCTTCCGGTGTGATGATCCGGGTCAAATTCCAGGAATCCGCATGCCAGTTGTCTCCATGCTGATTGAAAAAATCGAGCGAGTATTCGATTGCTTTCGCATTACCGCCAAACTCATACTGCGTGCCGTCCTCCGCGGTGATAATGAACCCCTTAAATGATTTAATGACCGACTCGTAGGTTTTGGCCTTGTACTTGCCATAGTCGGCAAGGTGTGCGCCAGGGCTGTCTGGCAAATTTATGTCATTAGGGATATCGAGCATATCCCCATCCATTAGCTTGACCTTTACATGCTGGTCACATCGGACCTGCCATTTCCCCTGGTGGTCAAGATAAAATTTACCGCTATAATTCAGAAAATTAAATGAGAACTCATCGGGCTCCGTATCGATCAAGTTTGATAATGCGAATGAATAACCCTTGAAACCCGGAGTGTTCAGCGCGGTAATAAATTCCTTCGAATCCCAGTTTGGAGTGCCGTCGTTAAACAGTGTATAATTAAAGAAGTACCCATATTTGGCAGGAACTCCATTCAGAGTGCGGTCCTCTTCATCAGGCTTATCCTTAATAGTCCTTGTGATTGCCCCACCCGCGTTCAAATTCCAGTTCACGCCTGCCCACCCCGAACGCTGGTTCACCCTCACACCGGATGCGTGATAGCTCAGACTGATCGGGACTTTGATCCTGCCCTCTTCGACTGTATACAGGGGGATATCGACATTAGGCGTTCCCGTATATAAGGATACAGGAACTTCACCATACAAGCCAAGACTGGCTGCATTAGGGCTTGGTCCGCTGATGTCCTGCTTCTGAAACTGAGCTTGGGAAACAAACGCGGACAACGCAAAAAGAAGGGTAAATACCAAACCCGGGACACGCCGCCCTGATCGGCAAATTCCGGGCAACTTACTGGCAGTAAATATGTTCATGCAATGAGGAACACTGAGTTGAGAGATGAGATTTATTTATATTTTATTGACGGATCACACTTTTCGTGGTTTGCCTTCCCTCTTCCTTGATCGTGATCAGGTAGGTTCCCGAAGGTTGTTTCGCCAGATTGATTTCGCCATGGTAATAACCCTGTACCAGCGTACCGCTTTCGCTGGTGATCGTCCGGCCTTTCAGGTCTGTCAAACGGACCTGAACCTTTCCTTCCGACGCGCCGCCACGGTAAGCCAGTCGGGAATGTCCCTGCGACGGGTTGGGGTACACCGCCATGGTGTAAGGCTCTTTCAATGACAATGTTTCAGACACAAACCCACATCCAGGCTGGTTGGCCGAATTGATGAATACATCATTATAGCAGCCCGACGGCGCATACACGCGTACCGTCGCCTCATAAGGTTCATCGACATTCAGAGCCGCCTTCGCGATCAGCCCGTTTGCAGGGACTTTTTGCGCCGTTTTGTAAATTGCTACCCCTTCATAATAGCCCGAAGGCGTCAGATCGTATCGCTCACTGGCTTTGGTCCCCGTCAGCATTACCTGTAACTGATTGTTCTGGCACAGAACATTCACGCTTCCGCTTGGTTTATCGTTACATTGAAAACCAACGTCGGCGTGATGGATATTCTCGCCCGGGTTCGTGGTTTTGACCGCAATAACCGCCTCCCCGTTCGTCGCAATGGCATCGTTGTCCAGCTCCGGTGAAATGCCCTGACGTGTACCGGTCAACACCAGTTTGCCTACCGGTTGGGTCATCGGAACACGGATCTGGTATTCGGTACGTGATTTAATCAGTTCGGAGACGTTTTTGTCATTGAACCAGTACCGCCCCAGCGAATCCGTTACGGTTGCGCCGATTTGCTGATCGCCTCTGTACAGCTGTACCGCTACGCCCGGCAATGCGGGCTCATCCGCTCCCTGCGTGCCATCGCCATCGTTGTCCAGCCAAATGCGGTCTCCAATCTCGGTCGAAGGTAAATCGGTAATCAGCTCGATATCCCCTACATTATTGGTTTTCCAGAAATATCCTTTTTTCAGGCCGCTGGGGAAAATATGAAAACCGCCCGTAGACGCCCCGGTCCTGTTGTCAAACCACTTCACGCCACCTGTTACATATTTCCCGGGCTCCCTAACGGATACCAATAAACGATCCTGATCAGGTAGCAATGCAAGCCCGCCAGCTGCGGTTTCGCGGTGCCAGGTCGTGCCGGCATGAGAGAATGCATCATCCACATAGAATTCTCCTCCACCCGGGCCTTCACCATTCGACTCGCCTTTTAAGGAGAGTCTGTCACCTGCTCGTCCATTTTCTTCCGTTTGATAGTTCCGTTTGGGCCTGCTCAGCCGGATCACATCCCCTCCTGAAAGTCCGCGCGATGTCATCAGGAACGACTTTGCATGAGGCCGGTATAATTGGCCGTCCCCTGTCTGGTGCCCCAGCCTGTCCATCAAACTCACGATCATCGAGCCGTCGGTATCGAATTCAATGTCCGCCACCATCGGCTGAGGATAAATCATCCAGTCTACTTGTCCCGGAACCAAGGTCCTCAGATAATTGTCAGTCCAGGGAAACCAGCCCTTAACGCCGTAATCCAATACACCGCGAGGATAATCCAACGAGAAACGGGCCACCTCTTTAAATTTCCCCTTATCCGGATCCTCTTGATCGGCCTCCATCGCATAGACGAACGCCATCAGGTCCGCAGGCTTGGCCGAACGCTCCGCATCCATTACCACACCCACATAAACCTTCCCCTGGTAGTATTTTACCGCGAACGGGCGCGAATGGCCCGTTTTGTCATCCTTTAACGGGATCTGATAAGCAGCCACATCGTTGGCAGTCAGTGCTTTACCTTCTCCATTCAGACGGATCCGGTATAACTTACGATCATGCAGATTGACCGTATACAGATAACGGCTGTCGTCAGAAACATCTAAGCCGCCCAGGCCGATCTTGCCTACCAGCCCAAACATCAATGAATCGTGATCGGCTTTATTCCAATCTTCCGTCAAATCACGTTGGATCGGACCTGCCGAAGTGGCAAAGCCTAATGCATCCAGGCTTACAAATGGTTTGGTTTCCTTTGTTTCCACATCGGTCATATAAATCCCGCCGCTTCCCAGACTGCCGAAGGCGCTATGCCGTTTGGCCAAAGCCGCCGAAAAAAGCCGTTTTTCCTGCCGGTCGTAGGCCAGGCCCCAAATCGAGCCAGTCTGAGCAACCTTCCCCAAAGCCTTATAATGCATGCTATCCGACTTCGTGGCTGGATAGGTCACCAGCGAGGTGATGCTGCCAATCTTTTGGTTGCTCAATGCGCCCCGGCCGTAAACCGCTTGTACTGCAGTTGGGGTTTTACCCGTGTACTGCGAAGGGTTGTACAACTTTAATGAAACCTCCGCGGGGGCGGTTACGAATTGTACCGTGGATTCGCCCGGGAGGGGGTAGTAGCCTTCCGGGAGATTGGTGAATTCCACTCGGATGCGCTGGCCCGGCACCGCAACTGACTGCTGCTCCCCGACAACGTTTTGACTCATTGAGCTTCCATTTGTCTGTTGAGAAGTAGAAATTCTTACTGACACATTTGGCTCTTTCGTGACACCCGAGACGTTCGTTACGATGTGAATTTTGTCTGTGTCCTGCGCATATAACAAACTGTTTTGCGAACACAGGTTTAGGCAACATGTAGCACAAAAAAATAGGAAAAAGTATTTCATATTGCTTCCGCGAAAGTTACTGACAAAGCTCTAATAGTCTAGTTATTAGGGAAAATAAGTACATTGACATTTCAACCTTCGATCAATTCATAAGACATTTCTTTGAACTTAATTATGAAATCTGATTCAGGATTTTCAAAATTCTCGCGGCCAATAATCTTTGGGAAGAAATCAATAGTCATCAAGTCACTCTCACCTTTGACTAATGCAGAAGTTATTATCGTACTTGATGTATTATATCTTTCCTCAAAACGAAAAAGAGTCAATTTACCGCATTTGATCCGAATGACTTCCCAATCATAGTCTTTTTCGCTGTTCATACAGCTAACTGTTATTTCAACAGTACTATACCCTTCGTTTGATTGATACCTAATTTCCAAAATTACCGCATCATGAAAATTTCCGTATTTCCGTGCTATTTCCTCTAACATATTGTTCAAATGTTATTCTACTGGTGGATTTGAATACCTTATTCCTTCCGGAATTTTTTTATACTCTGGATTAACCTGAGCAGGTGCTACGTGATTACTAGGTTTATGACCACTCGCAAAATTTCCCGGTGTAGTCATTTCATGACCATGTCCTGACGGATTGTTCTTATCGTGCATTCCAAAATCGACCTGAAAGATAACCTTTCCGTCCGCATCATAGATATAATTAGATACCGCTATCTGACCTGTACCATCTAAATAGGTATATTTTGAGTTCGGTGTCGCACCCGTCGCCCAAGCTTTGTCTGTACCGGAGAACTCCAGTAGCTGCGTCACTACGGACGCTCCAGCAGCATTTTGCTTACCGGTAGTTACACCTGCCGTTGCCGTGCCGGTTGGTGCTGATGATTTCGCCGCCGGAGATTTCGATGGTGCATTTCGCTGCATAATCTTTCTAGGCAATGACCTATTAGATGTCGCACCTGGCTTTCCATGCGAGGCTGAATACATCATGCCGACACCAAGGATTCTCATGTTCAACTCGCCTTGCGTTGAAGATTCAAAATCCTGTCCGGTTAAGGCTATATTGTATGCACGACTCATCGCTCTTTGATCCTTCGTCAATGGTCTGTTCCAATAAGCCTTAACAGCCTTCCAAAACCCTTCACCCGGCCATTTCCCATCAGGATCCGAAAATCTAAGCGGATTATTGAAAGAATAGTGATAAGGCGAATAGAATTCCTGCCCATCCGTAACAGGGTCCACTGACATAAACCTACCCGTTGTAGGATCATAAAAACGCGCCTGCAAATCGATCCACTTGGTCTCGTTCTGGGACTCTTTTCCCAAAAATTGATATTTATTGCTCGCATCCGTCCCACTGCGCCTCACCGGCATGCCAAACGCATAATACTCCGTTTCCTGCAACACCTCCCCATTCTGATCGATCACCATCCGGACATTGCCCAGGTGGTCACGCAAATAGTAGTTCACTACAAAATCGTCGCCCGACGGCACGAGTTGCCCTTCTTCCAAGCTCAGACGTAATAACTGGCCGCCCGAAGTATATTCGAAAGGCCCTGCATAAACAGTAGTATTCGAAGGAGATGTCGATACAAGCTTATTACCGGCACCATCATACACATACCGAAGCGTCCCTGCGGGATTCGACATTGTTACCGATAATGGTAAATCGATGATGTTGTAAGCGATGTCGGTTATGCCCTTGTTCTCATCCTTCAGCAGATTGCCATTCTGATCATAGGCGTAATCGTTCCCAGTACCCGAATTGCCATTATTAAAGCCTTCCGGCCCACCGGTATCTGTGATGCGCATCAACTGATTTCCCTGATAATTTCCAGGATCATTGGCATCATTCAAATTTTGGTATTGGAGATTGTCAATCGAGCCATTTTCACCCCTTTTCAGTGCAAGAATGTTTCCATTTTTATCGTATGAAATATCATACTCACTGTAAGGAGCTCCCAGCGCACCCGTCAGGCGGTTCGAGCCGTCATACGACATTGTATTGAAACTACCACCAAAGCCATCGGTCTGCCATACAAGGTTGTTGATATTTCCGTTGGCATTGTAACGGACATCAAATTTATAGGTCTTTCCCCCTTCTTTGTTTTGCAAGTTGAAGAGCCATCCTCTCGGCGTATATTGGTATCCTAATTTTTGCTTGCCGTTATGAAAGGACTTTGCAGCCAGTAAACCTATATCATTATACGTATTACTAACATGCGTATAAGGAGTGGCTACTACCTCAGGACCTGATTCCGGATGGAAAGTATGTATGATACTTAATTGCCGGTTCTGGTGGTCGTAAGTATACGCTTTCTCCGAGTGGTATTCAGCATTATACAGATCGTGCAACGTATGCTCTCTGACGACATTGCCGGCAAAATCGTACTGATAAGAGATCTGTTCGCGCGCATCCGCTCCCAAGCCGTGCAAACTCCGTTGCGTCTGTATCTTGCGCCCCTTTTTGTCATAATAGAATACAGTGGTCACCCAGTCGCTCCCTGGTATTTTGGCGTCCAGTACCCGCGCGCTTACCTGCGTTATCAGGCCTTTCTTAGGATCAGAAGCTGGAAGTCCCAGAAAACCATCGCTATCCGGCCATTGTTCCTGACCCTCAAAAGCATTTTGACTTTTGAACGCCAATAGGCTGTTAACACCGGTATAGTTGTCGTATTGCGTTTTCACCAGCGGCTGCTCCACCGTTCCACTCATAAAGCCCATTTCGGTCTGCCGGTTCAGGCCGTCGTATTTATAATAGAAGTCCTGATTATTACCATCTTTGAGAGATACAAGCATGTCCGTATTGTCATTGTACACCATGCTGGAAGTACCCTGCCCCGGAATCCTCTTGGTAATCATGCGCCCTCTGTGATCATAAGTATATTGGAAGGCATATCTTGCCAGTTTGTCTATGAACGTTCCGGGCCCATCCTGAAATCGGGGCTGAAGGACATAGCGCAACTGCCCCTTTTCATTGAATACATAATAAGTATCCTCCTGTCCGGCCACTCTTTTCAATATTATCCGACCATTCCGGTCCACAAACTCCTCCACCTTTTTCCCGTCCTCGTCCAGCGATTCAACCACACTTAAAGTGCCCTCACCATAGTTATCGAAAACCTCGTCCAGTATACCGCTACCTGCAAATTTATAGAGTTTGATATAGTTGTGAATAGCGCTCTGATTGGTACGATAGCTTTTCCGGACGCCGGTGGTTACACCAGGTGCCTTTTCGGTTTTCACCCGGTTCAATGGGGAGTTGTCGTAAAGTGTTTCTACCCAAGCGTTGGCAGTGGGATCACCAACATTGGCAGCGGCGTTATAGTAACTGGCTGCCGCTGTATTAATACTAGATATACTTTTAAAATCGCCCTTGCCATCCGGCATCGCCACCGGTAAATACGCCTTTTCTAATTCGTGCATTGAATTATACAGGCTCACGCTGGCGATATCCTTTTTCTTCGGAGTACCGGCTACTGTTACATTTTGTTTGGACTTTCCAAGACCGTCCAAATAACCGACCGAAGTCTGAACCTGATCAGGGTTTCCCCAATACTTAGTTCCGGAAGATACTTCTCCTCCACGCACACGATAAGTGCGGGACAATACATAATTTTCAGTGGGACTCTGGGATAAGGCGGGGATACTCAGCAAAAGAATCGCAATTCTTTGCATCCAGAAGCAAAATCTCATGTAGGGGTATAATTGAAACGATAGAGTATGGAATGGTTACATTGCGAATGTAAAACTAATATTTTAATTGCGAACAAATTTGTAGAAATATTTTTTATTTTCACTCATTACGGAATCTGTTATGGCTGTTAATACCTATTATTGTGTAAGAATAAGCACTATACGCTTTCAACACTCCTCTTAAAACAAGTCCTGCTAATAATGATTCGTTTAATTTTCGGATTACTATTTACATCTGCATTTCTATTTATTAGTAAATCTACCGCCCTTGCAACCCACATTATGGGCGGCAATCTGGAATTAAGTAAAGTTGGCAGCGCACCGGATCAATATCGGATTATTCTGAAAGTATATATAGATCTGGCCGGGATAACAAATGCCGAGTCCGATCACTTTATCGGTATTTTCCGTAAATCGGACGATGCAGAAATGCAGGTTATTAATATTCCGCTCACCTCCAGCAAGCTTGTGATTTATGAAAATGAAACCTGTACCGAGACCCGAAGATTAAAAACGCTATTTGCCCAATATGAAAAGGAGATAAAACTAGATCCGGCTCAATACACCGATCCCGCCGGCTATTATCTCTCCTGGAATAACTGTTGCCGCAATGGCGATATTATTAATATTCAGGATCCGACTGTCACAACAACAAACCTTCGCACTTACTTTCCGCCGCTTACCCTGTCGGGGAAATCATTTCAGAACTCCTCTCCCGCTTTTGAGGAACTGGACGGCGCTTACATCTGCGTCAACGAGCCATTCCGCTTTCCATTTAATGCCAAAGACCCGGACGGAGATCAATTAAGATACTCCATGCAAAACCCGATGGGATATAATTCGAATTCTAATTCCCAACCCCAATGGAGCAGCGGATATAACGCAAACAATGCGATTCCCGGCAATCCCGCCCTTCATGTAAATCCCCAAACCGGAGAATTGCAGGTGACGCCCAACCGCCTGGGCCTTTTTGTTTTCTCGGTGGTAGTGGAAGAGCTCCGCAACGGAGTCGTGATCGGTTCGGTACAGCGGGATTATCAGCTCTATGTGGTGGATTGCCCACCTGTCGCGCCACCCGATCCTACTATCAAAGTGGATAACCAGCTAGTTACCGAAGTGTCCGTTTGCGACGGGAAGTCGGTTTTGCTGACGGCCATAAAAAATGCCGACTGGAATTATCAATGGAAGAAGGATGGCAAAATTATTGAAGGAGCCACTTCGTCCGAACTTTCAACGGCGGAAAGCGGCGAATACCAGTTGGTGACATCATTGGCCGGAACCTGTTCCAAAACGAGCCGTTCCGCCATTGTCAAGATCAATGTCACACAATTGAATTTCGATCTCAAGTCAAATGGCAAACCGGTTATTTGCTCGGTAAACGGCCGCTTAACCCTATATGCCGTTAAAAACACCGGGTATACCTACGACTGGTTTAAAGACAATGCGAAGGTTCCCGGCAATGCCGATTCGCTGGTCGTGACACAACCCGGGAACTACTGGGCCATTGCCAGCGATGCCGTAAAGGGTTGCAAATCCCTTTCCGACACGCTCAACGTACAGATTGTCCCCCCCAGCGTTGCCACATTATCCCCGTCGGATTCCCGAACGACGATTTGCCAGGGCGACTCTTTATTATTGCTTGCGTCAGAAGGACCTTCCTACCAATATAAATGGTATAAAAACAGTCAGATACTTCCTGAAAATACGAAATCCATTTACATTGACGACGCCGGATCGTATCAGGTAGAAATCGTGGATTCATCCGGATGCATTAATAAAACAAATGCGGTTGAAATATCGAAGTTGAATGAAACGGCGGTTCACATTGAGCAGGTAGATCCGGTATGTGAAACCGAAAACGGCATAATCCCACTGGTTGCAACCCCAACGGGTGGCATATTTTCAGGCAATGGCGTGGAGGCCCAAACTTTTGATCCCCAAAAAGCAGGACCGGGCATTCATGAAATCACTTATGCATTGGGCGGGACGTCGGTGTGCCAGAGCAGCGCCAAAACCAGCATCACCGTTTACCCTTCCCCTGTCGCCCAGGCAGGCGCCGATGTCTTTGTAAGAGAAGGTGAAAGTGCAACGATCGGCGCTCCACCTTTGGACAAGGTAATTTACTTATGGCAACCGCCGGACGGCCTGGATGACCACACCAAATCGGCCCCGCTGGTCACCCCGGCACAGAACACTACTTATACATTAAGGATAACCGACGAAAACGGATGCTCGAACCAGGATGAAGTGGCGGTCAATATCTCTTTTAAAGTGCTGATCCCGGATGCATTTACACCGAATGGCGACGGCATTAACGAAACCTGGGAATTGCGCGGCATAGCGTCTTATCCCGATGCGGAAGTGACTATTTTTAACCGTTGGGGATCGGTCATATTTTATTCCAAAGCTTATTCAACCCCTTTTAGTGGAAAATATAAGGAACAATTCCTTTCGGCCGGAGCCTATCCTTACACGATCCGCCTTGATCCTGCCAAACCGTTGATCAAGGGCAATCTGATGCTGATCAGGTGACCGGAATTCGGCTCCGCTTATATACGCAACCGCGTCCCGAAAAGTCAGGATTCCGCTGTATCTGTTCCTGCTGGCACCATGGGCGTGTGTAGACGCCCAACTGTCCGTCCGGCCAACAACGGGAAGCTGGTACACCGCGAACTCCGACCGTCATCGTGCTAACAGGCATTATTCTGGTGCAATGAGGCGTTCATAAATTGAGTTTTTTTTACCTAAATACTGATCGGCTTCTGCTTGCGACCACCTTGCCCGAAGTGCCTCGTACACATTGGGATAGAAATCATACGGCACTGGTTCAAAATGGACACGCCCCGGAAATATCCTGGCGGTTATCCGATTAAATTCCGATGCCCTGATCACCCGACCGATCGCTAAAAACGACGGCCCAACGACAAGGAAACAAATCAGGAAGGCAAACCCTGCCCTTTTCACTGAAGAGAACCGCCTGTTGAAGCCGCGATTCGGAAGGTATTGATATATACAAAGGCCTGCAACAACCAGTAGAGGCATAAATCCTCTGAATAAAAAGTCGTTGACTTTTCCGATGCGGACCAGCGGCATTGTCAGGATCAGACAAACCGCAACATAGAATGGAAAAGCCGATGCTTGATTCCTGTCATTTACTGAAAAGTACCGGAAAAGGAAGGCTAAAACTGTGGCATTGACTCCCACATTAAGGACATATTCCAGTATCCGGCTATTGGACCGATCGGCAAAGTCCCAGATAAAACCCACGACAGCAGGTCTCTCGTGGGACAGAAAAAGAAGCAACACCGGCACAACGCAAATGCACGGCAACAGAATAGTACAAGTAAATTCAGGGGCCGAAGTTGGTAAAGATCGGCTTATCCATTTTTTGATAATCAGGATGGCAACAAGAATCGACGATGCGAATGCCGGAAACACAGCCCACCAGAAAGACAAGCAGATTGGAAGAACCATCCGCTCCGGAGCAATTTCCGACCTAATGCAATGGACCAGCATGCCGCCCACGATCATACTGGGAATAATTTGATTGGGCACCCAGAAAAGATTCTCGAAATTAGACCACACCTCAATTCCAAAATCTCCGAATGAGTAGGGATATCGAAACAACTTTGAAAACAATGAATTGCAAACATGGGCAAAATCGCCAACCATTAAAACGAGCAGCACATACCTGAGCTTCTGCCCTACGGATGTGTATAGCCAGCAAATTCCCAGTGCCATACCCAGGACGGTCCAAACAAAGATTGCACTCTCGCTAAAGTACCCTGCCATTTTTGAAAAGAGCGCGGGAACAAGATAGTAGCCGTAATAGTAGCCAACTACCGGCCCTCCCGTTGGGATGCGTATCGGCCAGTCATACTTAAAAAGCTCAAAAAACTTGGTGTTATGAGCCCAGTGATCATTCGTCTGATAAAAAACGCCACATACCCCGGACAATAGACAAAACATTACAGAGCACAGGGCAATCTTCGACAGGTCGTTCGCATTGAAAATTACTTCTCCTGAAAATGCGCTATCCCGAAATTCATAAAAAAGTATGCTGGCGCAAATTCCTAAACCTAATACACCGATCAATTGACCCGTCCAAAAATGAAAGAACAATAAATTGGGTAACATCAAATAAGAAATACTAATAAGTCTGAGCTGCCTGATAGTCATTACAATACGAAATATATTCAATGCCCAACGTGTAACCGTTAGGTACTAAATATACAGACCACCAGCAGCACCAGAACGCTGCTCGTTCCCGTGCATTGAACTGAGTTTTGCGATATCCTGTCCGCACGGGAAATGGCGCCGGGCATCGACAGCCTGCACTTCCGGCATTCATTAACAGTTCAATCTATCGTGATTCGTGTAGATCAACCGGCGTTGGGTCCTGATTCTGAAAAATGAATCAGAAAGATACTTCACGCCTTTAACTTCATGGCGAGGTTGAAGTTAATCGCTCGGATAATTTGCAGACAAACCGTTATTGCAACTATCGTGATTGAAATGACCATGGCAATCATAAAAGGGGCGAAAGAAATGTCAACCCGGTAGGCAAAGGTTTCCAGCCATTTATTGGCGATTATAAAAGCGGCAGGCCAAGCCATTACATTAGCGATGAACATAATGTAGAAAAATGGTTTGCCCAATGTGATCATGAGCTGCCTGCCTCTTGCACCGAACACTTTTCTAACGGCAACCTCCTTCATCCGCAAATGAATGGCTTGTGCCGCCGAAGCAAAAAAGCCCAGCGATGCGATGAATATGGCGAGCGCTGAAAAATAGGTGAGTACAGACTGTAACTGCTCCTGCTTTACAAATAGCTTTCCATATAATTCGTCCAGAAAATGATAGTTAAAATTGTCTCCATCCAGTTTATTGATACTACTCCATTCACGGCTTAAAGTGGTGAGCATAGCCGGTATGGCCTTACTTTCCGCGCTGATCATAATTTGCGTCTTGGGTACTCCCAGCGGATCGTTCATCAGATAAATAGCCGGTTGCGTGTACGCTTCAAAACCGGCCGCCCTGACGTCTTTAATAACCCCAATAATCGTGTAGTTACCGCCACGCCCTTTTACAACCGTGCCGACGGGCTTCGTCAGGCCCATTGCCTTCGCGGCGGTCTCGTTAATCACCGCATTCGCGGAGTCTACCGGAAATGAAGAGGAAAAGGTCTGCCCCTCTTTCAACCCGATATTGAGTGTTTCAAAATAGTGGTAACCGACGGCAATTGTCTGCATGGCATACGCCTTATTTTGAACCATATATTCATAGGAGGCCGGCATGATCCCACCCGGCACATGAGAAGCAACAGTTACGTTTTTTACGCCGGGAACCGATTTGATACGCTCGCTCACAGACTCGAAACTGACCGGGTTGTTATAAATACCCAGATTATCAACATATATAACCTGCTTAGCCAGAAAGCCGGGGTCTGCGGACTTCATAAAACTCACCTGCTGATTAATGATGACCAGAACTATCACAAAGGCAATGGCAAATGTAAATTGGAGCACAGGTATCAAACCTTTTGTCCAGGAGAATCTTCCCGCTTTATCGAATTGACTTCCTCTTAATACTTCGGCAGTCTTGAACCCTGCCATCACCAGCGCCGGATAGGCCCCGGCCAGTAAGGTCAGTGCGATTAATGCAAGCAGAAGCTGCATGACTATTTCGGAGTTTATGCCGGAAATTGATAGGTCGACATCCAGCAGCTGACTGAAATAAGGCAGGCCAGCGACCACTATCCCGAACGAGACGATGAAAGCAAGAAGGCATTGGGAAAAGATCTCCGTCAGGAACTGAAAGACAATCTGTCTTCGGTTAATGCCGCTAACCTTCTTGATCCCCACCTCTTTTGAGCGCCTGTTGGCTTGTGAAACATACAGGTTAGTAAAATTTACGCCGGTGACGATCAATATGATAATCGCCAGCACGACGAGACCTTTTACGATCTGGTCATTTACACGAGAGCCATAATGAGGTTTTAAATGCAGGTTTTTCAAAGGGTCCAGATAGATTGCCGGCGCTGCCGACATCGCTAAGGACTCTTTTGCCAGCAGACTGGTGTCTGCCAATGCCGCTTCCTTGTAAATCCTGTCAATTTTTTTTGAAAGCAAACCAATATCCGTGGTAGGTTTTACCAACAGGAAAGTCTGGTAGATCTGATTGGCATAGCTTTGATCCTTGCCTTGCGTGATGTCCCCGCTGAACCCGATACAATCGAAACTGAAATTGGTATTGCCCGGGACATCATCGGCAACGCCGGCAATGGTCATCGGCAACGCCGGCAATGGTCATCGGCATACCGCTCCTGGACATCATTGTCACCGTTTTGTTGTGAATAGCGTCTTCTCCCGGGAAAAGCACCTCGGCAGTTTGTTTCGAAAGCAAAATAGTAGGAGCAGCGTCGCCGGGAGTTAAATGAAAGCCTTTGGGTTTAATACCTAATATGCTGGCCAGTGAATAATCGGCCCCCACCCACTTTTTGATCAGGAACCTTCCTGACTCGGTAAAGAACGGCAACTGAAATAGTGCGGTATTCATGCGGCCCGTTTCTTCAACTTCCGGACACGCGCTTTTTATGGCCGCAGCCAGTTTACCGGGTGTGTAGGGCGAAGGTCCGTTGGGCATTTCCCTTTCCACCAGAAAAATCCGGTCCAGGTTCTTATTCCACCGGTCATAGCTGGTCTCATGATCAACGTATAACGAGACAAAAGTAAATGTGGCCAAGCCCAGCGCCAATCCTATTATATTCAAGAAGTTATATCCTTTGGATTTTAGAAAAGCGCGCAGCGCGATTTTGAGATGAAGCTTATTCATAACTTTTTAGCAAAACCTAAATAAAAACCGAGAACAGCAACTTAAACACCCCTTGATACAACCAGGATCGGTGCCGGAATACGGTAATAAAAGGTTCAAAGCATCTAAAATATCTGCTTTAAAACAAAAATATTTAAGATTCTTATATAATAAACTCAACTACTATCACTTACATGGTCGGGCATGCTGGTAAAACCGTCTCATACGTGTGCCTGCACATGCCTGTTTCCCAATGCATTTTGTCGGCTAAGTACTTGCGATCAGATCGAAGTACTCATCGTCTTCATTTTCCCCGCCGTAACCTTTGCTCACAGTGGCATGTGATGTGACAAATTCAATCCGCTCGATCCATTTGACCATCTTGTAGCCAAGTTGATTCTCGACCCGCAACCGGAGCGGTGCGCCATAAAGCTCTGTTAATGGCTTGTAATTCATTTCCCGGGCCAGGAGTGCGCCCGGCTTCATACAGTTGTCCAGCGTGTGGGTGTCATAATAGGTGCCGCGATAAAGCCCTTCGCCGAAAAAGTAGAACACCACCGTCTGCACCGAGGGGTACGGTTTAACGATTTCGATCAATTTACTAAGTGGCAGGTCGCGCCATACCCGGGAATCCGGGACCTTGCCATTAGACGAGAAGTACCTCCCTGCGGATCGACAACATCTATCCGGAAAGAATTGACATTGGTAAACATTATCCCCAGCCCCGTTTTGATATCCAGATGCATGATTTTCGATAAGTTCAGGGTGTAATGAGGGCCTATCAACAACGTCACCGGCTCGTACTGCGCATCCTCCACATTCGCGCGATAACCCAGCGCGTCGGTAAATTTCCGGCCCATTTCCTGCGTATCGATCCGGTTTTTTTGGTAGCTGAAATGTGTTCCAATGGTCAGATTTCGGGGTAAAATGGCCAGCGAGGAGTTGTTTTCCAGCAGGAAACCCCAGCCATCCGTGGCAAACCCTCCCCCATTCAGCTTTGACTTTCCGAATTTCCCGACCGGGTAGCTTTTGAAAAAACCGATCGTGTGTATTTCCTGGGCCCAACCGGTTACATTACAGGCACAAAAGACCACCATGATCATCCATCTTACCATTTTAATAAAGCATTTTAGTCTGAAAAAACAGCCGGTCTTCTATCCACCCGGTTCCGTCACTTCTCCCGGAATTCTGTGTACCTTGGAGCGTCTTAGCTATTTATTTAGTAATACTAAACAAAATTAGAATCCGATTAAAATTAATTAGAATCTGTTAAAAGCAAAATAGTACATCAAAAATAGATTTGACACGTTTGCTGCTTTATACATTTCAGGTACCCTGCTGAAACCATATTATCAAGATTTTTGCTCTTATTCATGGAAGGATTGTTCATTTTAGAGGTTGGCCGCCGCATCAAACAGAAAAGGCTGGAAAAAAGAATGACTTTGCAGGAACTCGCCGAAAAGTCGGGAGTCAGCAAGGGACTTGTATCACAAATAGAAAATGGAAGAACGATACCGTCCCTGCCGGTCATGCTCGGTATCATTCAATCGCTGGAAATTGAGGTAAGTGACTTTTTTCAGGGACTCAGCCTGCTGGAACCAACGATTTTGCTGAACCGCAAAGCCGATTACGCTCCATTCGAAAAAGAAGAGGCAAAAGGTTTCAGTTACCGACGCATGATGATGCGCAACCTGCCTGCGAGCACGATCGACTTCGCATTGCTGGACCTGTCCGCCGACGCACACCGCGAAGAAGTTACCACGGACGCCTACGAATTCATTTTTGTGGTAAAGGGACAAACAGACTACAATGTTAACGGGCAAACGCTGCTATTGCAAGAGGGCGACTCACTGTTTTTCGATGGCAGGCTTCCACACGTCCCCAAAAACGCTTCATCGGAAACCTGTACACTGCTGGTACTCTATTTCTTCGACCAGCGCGCCTGATACAGGCAAACCCACCTTCATCCGTAATTGAAATGACGCTCACTAGTATACGCAACATCACAACGGTCATTAAATGCAAAATACATCCCTCAAGCAGATTCATCCATGATAAAAAATGTTCAGTATTAGTAAACACGCTCAGGGTTCGTTCACAACGGGCGTGAGGATTAACTAAGAGGTGATCTGCTTCCACCGCTTATGCGACCAGAGCCAATTGCCTGGCTGGGACGAAATATTCATTTCCATCATTTCATAATATTTCGCAGTGATTTCCAGGGGTTTACTCCCAGCCGGCGCTTCGGTCACCAGGTGGAATGTGTATTTATAATGAAACTGCTCGACCTTGGTGCATTCCAGGTACAACACTGCCGCATTTGAGGATTGTGCGAGCCGTTCCGCACCGACCTGCACACTGGTGTTCTGCCCCAGAAATTCAAGGTGGTACTTCACACTTCCCGGCGCAGGCCTCTGATCGGCAATCACGACGACAAGGGCAGGATTACCATTTCCTTTCAGCACGGCTAATGCTTTCCTGTAAAAGTTTTTTTTCAGGATTACCGTTACACCAAACTTCGAACGCATTCTGTGCACCCAATTGTCGACATACCGGTTTGAAATAGGTGTATATGCCGTATAAACCTCGTAGTCCGTTTCACGGGGAAGGTTGATCAGGTACTCCCAGTTGCCTATATGCGAAGCCAGAAGGATCGCGTGCTTGTTTTCGCGGTACAGTCGGTTTAATAGCTCCTTGTTGGTGTATGTCGCCAGCTTTTTACGGGTTGCGCGGCCGGCCATCGTAAAAAGCACAGGCTCAACGACCAGATCAGCCAGATGCCGGTAATAAGTTGTGATCAGCGCCTGGATCTCGTCTTTCGATTTGCGCGGAAAAGAGGTTTCAAGATTCTTTCGGAGCACGGCGAACCGGTACCTCATCACAAAACGCACCAACAGATAAAGTGTAAAGGAAAAGCCTTTGCCCAGATTTAGCAGCACCTGCGTGGAGAAGCGGTTCTGGTTTGAGCCGTATGTTTTTCCGAAACCAGTTTTCGACGCCCACCCGCTAACGAAGGGTGACGTAAATGTTTTGGAGCCATTTCTCATAAGCGGCCTGATTTAATTTCAGTTTGGGAAGCGACCGACCAACTGCGCTTCACGAATCTTTCAAACACCAATGCATGAAAACGCCTCGATGTGTGGCAGATCAGAACAATTAAGGTTGATTTCCCTGCGGGATTGCAATATCAGTCAAATTAGTTAGCAATCAAGCAAAAAATAGTTTTTATTGGTTACAAAATTTGGCCCGGGCGGGTTCCGTCCGGGCCAATTACCTGTCAATAAGCGTTATCTGAAAGCTGCCGCCACCGGTCGTCCAATCCAGACCTGCGGCGGTGTGAGTTTAAAAATCGCCGCGATGGTCGCTGCGGTGTCGAAGGTCATGACACTTTGCGTGATTTCGTTGTCCCGACGAACTCCCGGCCCCTTGATGATCCAGGGAATCTGCATTTCCTGCATGGAAATAGAGCCGTGCCCCTTGTTGATGCCACCGTGGTCTGCGGTAAAAATAATGGCGGTCTTGTCCATGATCCCTGCCTCCTCGATACTTTTGATAATGCTGCCGATGTGGGTGTCCGTACGCTCAATGGCTGCATAATAGTCGGGAGTTCCATGCCCCGCATTGTGGCCGACTCTGTCGACATCGTGCAGGTGTATAAAAAGAAAGTTAGGCTTCTTTTCCCTGACATAGCTGGTGGCGGCTTTGGTAAGGGCAATATCTCCGTCGCAGTTCTGGTCCTTATCTACGGCTTTTTTGGGAAACAGATATCCTATCCCGTCCCATTCATAAATCACACCAATCTCACTTTTGGGCTTTTCCTTTCTCAGCAATGCATAAATGCTCGGGAACATGCCGTACTCATCGAGGACACGCGCCGGCAAATCCGGCTTTTTACTTCCCCAGGTCGTATAACCATGCAATTCCGGCCCTGCCCCCATCACCATGGAAGCCCAGTTGGGAGCACTGGATGAGGGCAATACCGTGCGGGCCTGGAGTGTCCAGGAGCCTTTCTTCATCAGGTCCCGCAGGTTTGGAACCTTGGCTTTGTCAAAAGCATAAGCACCGAAGCCATCGACACCGATCAGGATCACATGTTCGATTTTTTTCTGCCCAAAAACCGGCATAATGCCAAAATAGAAGAATACTATACTCAAAAACCTGATACTACGATTGCTCATTTTGTTCATTTATGTTTAAAACAGCGCGCGTCTGATACGACGCGCGCCGATATAAAGATATTACCACCCCGGATTTTGCTTCATATCGGGATTTAAAACCATTTGGTCCTGTGGCAGCGGTGCCAGGTAGTCCCGCCCTACGTTGAACTTGTAACCGCTGCTCATGCCCGCAATGCCCTGGTAAAATTCGATATAACCTTTGTTATCAATCGGGTATGTCGCCAGTTGTGCTGCCGGAACCTTACCCTCCCATTGTGCGCGCGTCGCTCCTTTCGGCTTCCATCCGACGATTTTTTCATCCGCGGCGGCCCAGCGAAACAGGTCATCGTGGCGGTACCCTTCGCAGGCAAGCTCTACCCTTCTTTCACGGCGTATTTCGTTAATCAGGGGGCTCAGTGCCGGGAACTCGGGATTCGGATCGCCCACCACGGCACCTACCGTTAACACAGGCATTCCGATACGGCTTCTCAGCAGGTTAACGCTACGGTCTGCATCCGTTTGGGAAAATGTGCCCAATTCGGCTTTGGCTTCTGCGTAAATCAGCAACGCCTCGGCATAGCGAAACAGAATCAGCCCGGTTGTGCCGCGGTCGAGCTGCTGGTTGTAGTCGGGGTTGTGCCCTTTGTAAACCTGATAGCCCGTAGCGGGTTTGTTTTCGTTGGCAGCCGAAAACGACGGAACTTCGAATAAGGCAGGTGCAGCCCCGCCGGGACGATTGTTGGTGATGACGTGCTTACCGTCCGGTACGTACAAGGTTTGCAGCAGACGGGGATCACGATTGGCCACCGCGGCCTGCAGCGTCGCATCCCCTTTATAGAGCGGGCTTGTCGAAACGGGTTTCCCATCCGCACACAGGTAAGCGTCCACGAGATCTTTGGTAAGCCCTCGCCCGGCGCCGGTATTTGTGTACCGATGCCAGTAATGCCCCCCGTTCAGGTTCAGGTCAAATTTCCGCCAAAGCATAATTTCCGTGCTGCCGGAGTAGTCGGTTTGATTGAATAGCCTCCAATAACCGTCTTCGCCGGGCGTCGATTGTAATTGATAACCGGAGCTACTGCTGATCAGGGCATCGCTCACTTCGGCAGCCTTTTTCAAAAATTTCTCCCCGTTCGAGCCGGTTACCCCGAATGCTGTACCTGCGTGGTATTTTTCCCAGGAACCTTCATACAATGCGATACGTGCCTGCAAAAGCTGGGCAATTTCCTTGTTAATCCGCATCGGCACGCCTTTCGATTTGGTGGGCAGGTATTCGACTGCCTTCTCCAGGTCATTCATCAGTGAATCCACGATCACGCTCCGCGAAAGCCGGCCATTTTTAAGCTCCGCAGAGGTAGGATCAAGGGGCTTGTTTACCCAGGGAAGATCACCGAATGCTTTCAGTTTGGCAAAATAGAAGTAGGAACGGAAGAAAAGTGCCTCCCCTACAAACTTCTTCTTGTTGTCCCAGCTTTCTGCCGCCTTGTTATAGTTGGCCAGGAAATAATTGATACTACGCAGCGCCGACCATTCTGCATAAGCCCAGCCGCCACCGTTGGATGGCACTACCCGTTCACCGTTCAGTGCGGTATTGTAGCCGGTGTAAATCATATTATCGCTGCCTTCGTCGGCGTCATAACCGTAAATACCAATGGTTCCGTAAGAACCGATCGTGGACGGAAATGCCGAATAAAAGTTGTTCACGTACAACTGCAGATCGTTGGCGGTTTTCCAGTATTCCGCGTCGCTGATACTGGTTTCAGGCGCTTTGTCCAGAAAACCTTCCTTGCAGCCAGCCAGCAGGCCCGCATAGGCTACAAGTATGATGGATACGAGATATTTTTTCATTTTGTTTCTCAAAAAGGGTTTCAGAATGTCACGTTCAGTCCTGCCGAGAATGTTCTCTGCAATGGATAAATCTTGCCGGACCCGATCGAGAGTTCGGGATCAAGCGTTTTCACTAACTTGGTAAAAGTCGCCAGGTTCTCCGCACTCACGTACACCCGGATGCGTTGAAGCCTGATCGCCCTCATGGCGGAAGACGGCAGCGAATATCCGAGTTGCAGGTTTTTGATGCGCAGATAAGCCGCGTTCTGCAGGTATCTTGTTTGCGTCTGCGTGTTCTTCGAATTCTGATCGCTCATGTAAAATTTCGGGTAGTAGCCGTCGGGGGTTTCAGGCGTCCAGCGATCCTGGTTGACCGTAAAAACGGAGCTTTGCCATTCGTTGCCGACAATGCCGAAAAAGTAGTTGGAACCGATAAAAACTTCCCTTTTTGCAATGCCCTGCATGAAAATTTGCAGATCGAACCCTTTCCATGCCAGATCGCCCGTGAAGCTGTACGAATAGCGGGGTGTACTGTTGCCGATCACTTTCCGGTCCCCCGGGTTGGCAAGCGTGCTGTTGCCCGCGTCGATTTTACCATCCCCGTTCAGGTCTGCGTACCGCACATCGCCGGGTGTCCAGGCAGCGGAAGACAGGTAGGTTTGCACGGGCGCTTCTGCTACTTCCTGATCGCTTTGGAACAAGCCCACAGTCTGATAACCCCAGATCTGGCCCATTTTCTGCCCTTCATAGTAGCTTGAAAGCGTTCCGTTCGGGTTTGGGTATTTCAGCACCTTTCCGGAGTAGTTACTCAAAACACCCCTTAACCCGTAGCGTACCTCACCAATGTGATCATTCCAGCCAATGGACAGCTCAAAGCCGCGTGTCTCGATGGCTGCATTGTTCGCGGTAGGCGGCGAGGCGCCCAGGATCCCGGGCAAAGCTTGCGACGGCCCGGCGAAATCGTCGGCCTTCCGGACGTACCAGTCGAACGAGGTCGTCAGCCGGTTATCTAGCAATGCAATATCCGTCCCGATGTTGGTGGAAGTGGTCGTAACCCAGGTAAGCGCAGGATTCACCATCGCCGGGTAATTGACGGCCGCCTCCTGCCCGGATCCGAAAAGCCAGGAAGTGGAAGTTGGTTTTGTAATACTCAGACTGGGATAAAACGGATACCAGTTAGGCGCGTTGACATCGAGAAAATATTGATCGCCCAAAGACCCGTAGGAAGCGCGGATTTTAAATGCATTGATCGTTTTGGCCAGCGGTTCGAAAAAACTTTCGCGATCGATATTCCAGCCTGCCGAAATTCCCGGATAGAATTTCCAACGCACATCCTTCAAAAAGCGGGAAGTGCCATCATACCGGCCATTGACCTCCAACAGGTATTTTTCCTTGAAATTATAGTTAACCCTGCCAAAAAATCCTTCTGACGCCAGTTTACGAATGTAGTCACCGATCGTCGGCGATGTGCCGTAAGATGTATTCAGCGAGGGGATATTGTCTGAATAAAGCTGCGAGTTGGACGCGGAATAGCTTTGGAATTCGGTCAGGTCGCGTACATAACCACCCAGCAATTTGAAATAATGACCGCCCAGCTGCTTTTCATAAGTCGTGAATGCATTGACGATATGGTGAAAATTGCGCTCGTTGCTCCTTGAAAACGAACTTGGCGAGGTGCCGCCGATCACGGCCTTGCTTCCGTCGGGCAGGATTTCGTACAAAGTCTTCTGATGCGACTGATTGTCGTAAAAACTGCCGTCCAATGTGTAATTCGCGGTGGCCGTCCAGTCTTTGGTAAACTTCACATTGAATTCCCCCGTAAGCATTACCTGGTCCGTGACGGACTTGTTCCGGCCTCCTTCGTTATGAAGCAGCACATCGCTGGTAGAGGAATAGTTGCCGTCGGGGTTGAGAAGTGCCACCGTCGGAAACTTCCTGGCGATCTGGTGCATGTAGGCTTCATTACCACCCCCGGTTTTGTTTCCATACAAATTGGGGGTATCATGAAGCTGCCGGGAGGCACTGCTGCGGAAGCTGAAACCCAGCCACGGCGTCAGATCGGAAGTAATGTTGGCGCGGATGTTGAATCGCTTGTAAGTGTCGTGCCCAAAATTGTACATCCCGCCGCGGTAGTTATAACCGCCTCCAACATAGTAAGTGGTTTTATCCGACCCGCCGGTAACCCCTACATTATGCTGCTGACTGAATGCAAAGTCTTTGAAATAGACTTTGAACCAATCGTGGTTGGCGTTGCTGGATGCCCAGGTTTGCCAGCCATTGGCGCCGGCTGTGGGAATAGGAACCGTTTCGTTGGTAATCTTGCCGGCCTGATAATCCCTGATCCGCTGAAGGGTCTCCTCATCAAAGGCCGGGGCGCGTCCCGCATTTTTGAAGGATTCATTGTATAGATTGGCAAAATCCAGGGAATTGACCATCTTGGGCAGGTTGATCGTCTGCGCCCACGACAGGTTGTTATTATAGGTAATGCTGGCCCCTTTACCTTTCTTGCCCTGTTTGGTATTGACCAAAATCACACCATAGGGAGCGCTTGACCCGTAAATGGCAGCCGACGCAGCGTCTTTCAGGACGGTAATCGATTCGATGTCGGAGGGGTTGATCGAGTTCAGATCGCCGCCCTGGATACCGTCGATCACAATCAGCGGCGAACCGGAGGTACCCAGCCCCGTGTAGCCGCGGATGTTGATGTTTTGGGTCGCGTTAGGAGCCCCGCCGGCGGTTCCGGTCGTGATGTTAAGGTTACCCACCGCACCCTGCAAAGCCTGACTGATCCGGGCTACCGGCCGGTTTTCCAGAATCTCGCTCCCGATCTGCTCTGTAGCACCCGTCAGATTGACCTTTTTCTGGGTTCCGTAGCCGACTACCACCGCCTCATTCAATACCGCTGCGGATTCGACCAGCTGGATTTCGATCGTCGCTTTTCCATTCATCGCCACTTCCTGACGTTCGTAACCGATGGAAGAAAAAACCAACTTCCCATTCAATGACGGCACCGAAAGGGAGAATTTCCCGTCGGTATCCGTCGTGGTACCATTCGTGGTTTCAGAGAGAACCACATTCACACCGGGCACCGGGCTTCGCCGGGCGTCGAGTACAACGCCACTGACCCGCGATTGGCCCCAGCACACCTGCACGCAGGCTGTCAGCCAGCAGCATAGCATTACAAGCCGTAAAGCATGTTTCATAATACGTTAGGTTTTAAGAAAAGGAAAGGGATAAAATTAAGTATTAATAAACTTTTGTTAAATATATATCAACTTTTAAGAATGCGCAAGCACTTCTCAAAAAAATTTAATTAATATTAAACATAAGTATAGTAATATTTAAAATGGTGTAGAAATCAAGCTGTCCTTAGAGGGAGGCGGCCAAAGAACTCGCAGCAAGTAACTACCGGTAAAATATATACGAACTGCTTTTTACTGTGGAGATAACCAGGCCGGATGCCAGGCAGATCAATGCAATGAGGAGAAATATGTGTGCCGTATTTCCGGTGATATCTATCAATCTTCCCAATAGCGGCTCACCAAGTGCCGCAAACAGGTATCCGGTCATGTTCATAATTCCAATGCCGGTTCCCGTCCGGTGATTGCCCAGCATTTCCGGACACAAAGTCCAGAAGTTGGCCTGTGGCCCATATACAAAGAAACCTGCTAAAAGCATCACCACGGCCTGCAAGCCGATGTTTTCGGCGGGTGCGACGTAAATAACCAATGCTATGAATGCGCTGGCGATCATCCCGAACCGGATGGAGGCAATGCGGTTTCGCTTAAAAAGTGTATCGGACAAATTACCAAATGAAATGGCTCCCGCCGCCATTCCAACAGGCAACAGAAAGGTAACCCAGAGGTTATGCGGGTTCTCTTTCCAGTTACTTCCCAGGTAATGCACCGGTACCCAGAAAATGAACCCATAACGCGCCATGCTTTCAAATGCAAATGCCAGTGTAACCAGCAGGAAGCGGCGGTTACTTAACACATTGCGGTAACGGGTCAGCCAATTTTCGCTGTCTTCGCTACTTTTTAAAGTGTTTTCTTCGTCCAGGTCCCGGAAACCCAGGTCCGATGGTTTGTCCCTTGCAAAAACGAGAAATAGTGTGGAAGTCACGAGCAGCAGCAAGACCGGCAACCTGAAAAGCATCCGCCACTCCTGATCCTGTTTAAGGATCAAAATCGAAAGCAGGTAGGTAACCACCGAAGAAAGCCCTGCGGCCATCGTGTAAAACCCGAAAGCTTTACCTTTTTCTTCCGCGCCCCACCAATTGGAAATGATCTTGCCACCCGGCGCCCAGGCCATTGATTGAAAAAAACCGTTCAACGCCCAGAGAATCATTACCCATTCCAATGACTCGGCAAAGCTGACCGCCACATTGGCCCCGATAGAAAGATAGGCGCCCAGCGGCATCATGATCCTGGCACTGAACCGGTCGGCCAGGTTGCCATTGACCAGTTGCCCGACCGCGTAACCCACCAGCATTGCAAAACTGATCCAGCCGATGGTAGCAAAAGGCACATCGAAATCCGCTGCTATTCCATGTGCCGCCCAGCCGAAATTGTGCCGTCCTGTGTAAAAAAACAGGTAGCAGATCATCGTTAGGATCAACATTTTCCATTGCTGCCTTCTGAACGTCTGGGTCATTTTGTTTTTAGTTCGGCGAGGCGAATACCCACGCGCAAGGGTTTATACTCTAGTGCGTATTCAAACGCAGACTGTGCATCCGTCAGACTGAACTCCTTACCGATCACCTGATCGAATGGGAAATGGTTGTGATTGCTACCCATAAATTCAACTGCATTTATGAAGTCGTCATAATTGTAATTATGGAGGCCTTTTATCGTGATCAATTTCCGCACAACTTGCTCAGCATCAATTTCAACAGGCCTGGTATTGAAAACCGCGCCCACCCAAACCGCAGTCCCTCCGACTCCCAGCGCTCCAATGCCAGCTTCCATTGCATCCGCTGCCCCGCTCATATCGAATGCAATATCAACCTTTTCCTCATCCGAAGTAAATTCCGCCAGGTCGTTTCTCCCGGATAAGGTAAAGGTACCGTCCGCCCCAAACCGGCGCGATAGTTCAAGTCGCGACGCATTGATGTCGGCCGTGACGATACGGGCCGCCCCGGCGTCTTTGCACATCGCAGCGCAAACAATTCCCAGCAAACCGAGACCGGTAATCAACACCCGTTTCCCTTCAATATTCCCTGCCAGGCGAAGCGCTCCTGCCACCGTCGCGACTGCGCAGTTAATGGTCGCCGCCACAGGCACAGGAATACCGGAGGGCAGTTTCAGCACTACAGTGTTTTTCTTCAAAATACAATACTCTGCCAATCCACCATGAAAGGCGTCAAGCTCCGTTACCTGCGCATGGCCGTATTTAAACAGCCCACCTGCTTTTTGAGGCATACCCCTCAGGGATGCTTCAGACGCCGGATCGGACGAAAAAATACTCCATGTCACGATATCACCTGCTTCCAGTTTCTTGCCGGCATAATCGAGCCCCGAATGCTCTCTGCCTATCTGCACCACTTCTCCTACAATTTCATGCCCAAGGATCGTCGGTGTTTTTTCATGCCGCATTCCACAAAAGGTATGAAGGTCGCTCCCGCAGATTGTCGTATATAAATTGCGTACCAGAATTTCACCGGTACCTGCGGCCGGCAGCTCTCTTTCAAGCAACTGCATGTCTTCTCCCGGCCCGTTGAATATTAAAATATTGGCTATGCTCATTTAATGTTCTCGATGTCAGATTGATGATACAAAGGTGAAAAACATTTGTTTATTAATACTAAACAATATTTTACCAAATTGTTAAGAGTTTTTAAAGGCTGGAACAGGTAGCCTATGCAAAAATTTCCTGAATTTACACCATGACGATCGGCAACAGTTCGATCAGGTCGTCGATAATAAAATGGGGATTAGCCTGATCCAACTGTTCACGGGTATGCGCCCCGGTGGTGATACCGATACTCAAACCACAGCCTGCATTTTGGCCTTCCTCGATGTCAACTGTCGAATCACCTACCTTGATAACTTCAGTCGCCTCGGTATAACCCAACCGGTCCATGGCATAAAAAATCATATCGGGCTTTGGCCGGTTGCCGGCAACATCGGATGCCGTCACCAGGCAGTCGAAGTGTACACCTTCCTCCCAGCCGATTTTTTTAACCAGTGCCTCGGCGGTCTGCCTGTTGTAACCGGTATTCAGGACAACGGCAATATCGTTATCCCTTAAAGTATTGAAAACGAGTGTCGCATTGCGTTGCTCCCCGATTTCCTGGGTATCATAAGCACCTGCAAGGAGGATCAGAA
The DNA here is from genome assembly GCF_059568735.1 of Dyadobacter ginsengisoli DSM 21015. Classification (NCBI taxonomy): domain Bacteria; kingdom Pseudomonadati; phylum Bacteroidota; class Cytophagia; order Cytophagales; family Spirosomataceae; genus Dyadobacter; species Dyadobacter ginsengisoli. The sequence goes on along the minus strand of NZ_JCANTY010000001.1, from coordinate 93,450 downwards.
ACCGGTTGAAGATGCTGACCGCCAGCTCGTGATCGTCGATATCTCTCAGGCTGAGCACGCTCTTGATGGCGTGCAGCTTTTCCTTACCCGCCCCTTCGGCCAAAACCTCTTCCAGCGTGAAATCGGGATCTTTCTCTGTGATAGCCTTCCAAAGTGTTTTGTACACCACATTATGCTCATTGACGGTGGTGCCAGCCATGTCAAAAACTGCCATTTTTACCATATTTAAACTGATTTGATGATTGATTAATATTTCCCTGGTGGCCCGCCGGATCCGGCTTGAATATCCGATCGGGCCACCACTCCAACCAAAGTTGTGTACAGATACCTCAACAAAACCCGGGTAAGGGCAAGTGGAGGCAAAACAAATTTGTGGCAAAAATTTATAAATACTAAACTTTTGTTTATTAAATTATTGTTTTTTCTGCTGCCGCTGTTCGGGGCGAAAGGAAATATTGAAAAACGGGAGATGAATCCGCCAGTTTAAATCGTGATTAAATCCACCGGGCACGAGGTGATAGCCAGAGACCTGCGAGCGAACGTCGGCTACGTCTCCGGTTTCCTGACACGTAGCCGGCGTGTACCAGTCTTTGTTGCCTGCATTACTTATCGCGCAAGCAGTTTGCTGACCTGTTTTCATTTCAATCCTCCAATGGGAGTACCGTCCGGTATTGGGGGCCGGATGAAGGATAAGCACAAGTTGAATTCGGATATCACCTCACGGAGATGCTACTATTGAAGCAGTGAACAGGGATGCAAATCCGGACATACTTTGTCCGAAATCGGGCGGCCGGTTAGGGTCGGTATTCATTTAAATGCCTTTGGGAGCCTTTCGGGGGATTTGGCAAGCTTTTCCAAAGTAAAATCTAAGGCACCGGACACACCGGTATTGCCTGTCACCAACTTAACTAATCATTCAAAGCCATGAAATCAATAATTGTGCTCTCATTGCTACTCGTTACCAGCTGCTGTTGGGCTCAGGCACCGGTCAGGAGGCTCGACGGAAGCCGGATTACCGTCTCCGAAATCGACACGGTTGTACACAGACTGATGAAAGCCGCCGATGTGCAAGGCGTGGGCCTGGCAATCCTGAACGACAACGAAACTGTGTTCGCTAAATCTTACGGTTTTAAAAACAAGCCTCAAAACACCCTTCTGGACACATCTACGATAGTATACGGGGCATCGTTCAGCAAAGCCGTGTTTGGATACCTGGTTATGAAACTTGTGGAGGAACAGGTTATCGACTTGGATATGCCGTTATACAAGTATCTGAAAAAGCCTATCGGCGAGTACAAGTATTTCTCCGACCTCAGGGACTATGACAGCTGGAAGCTGATAACAGCGCGGATGTGTTTAAGCCATACTACGGGACTACCCAATGTAAGATGGTTCAATCCCACACTGCCGGACCCGGCATTTGACTCGGCTGGTGTTATTAAAATATATTTTACACCGGGAACAAAATATGCCTATTCGGGAGAGGGATTCAAGCTCATTCAGTTGGCGATTGAAGAGATCACTCAAAAAAATATTGACGAACTAGCTCAGGATAAAATTTTTAAGCCATTAGGAATGACCAGAACCGGCTATGTGTGGCATGAATCATTTGGTGACGACAACGTGGCCGTCGGACACATGAATGATGGTGGTATTGACAAAAAAAGAAAGCGGACAGTATCCGTCTCCGGTGGCTCTATGGTAACAACCATCGCCGATTACGCGCGGTTTATCGAAAATGTGATGCAACAAAAAGGACTAAGCAGGGATATGTACAAAGAAATGCTCGCGCCGCAGATTGCCATTCATTCCAAAACACAGTTCCCGCCAATAACAGAAGAGACTACCCATGAGAATGATGCCATTCATTTATCGTACGGGCTTGGATGGGGGCTCATGGAGTGCCCATATGGGAAAGCATTCTTTAAAGAAGGAAACGGAGGTCCGTGGAGAAACTACAACATCAATTTTACAGACAAAGGCACATCCATTATCATAATGACTAACAGCGAAAACGGTGAAAAGATATTTCAGGAACTTATAGAGACCCTGATCGGAGACACCTGCATACCCTGGAAGTGGCAAGGCTATATTTCTTATGACGCTCCGAAACGCAGTAATTGAAAAGAAAACAATATATTGTCCAGATACCGAACAGAAGGAGGTTTTGACTACCCTATAAACACCTATTTGATTTACAATCCATGGCTTACGATATAAAACTTGCCGAAAGAGTAAGAGAATACCTTGCCGAAATTCCCCATTTGGAAATTGAAGAAAAGAAAATGTTCAATGGTTTGAATTTTATGGTAAACGGGAAAACGTGTGTTTGTGTAAGCGGAGAAAACTTAATGTGCCGTTTCGATCCAAAATTGCAGGAGGAAGTTGCAGAGAAAAATGGCTACCAGACAATGCTGATGAAAGGAAAAGAATACAAAGGCTACTGCTACGTAAGTCCGGACGGAATTAAGGCAAGAAAAGACTTTGAATACTTTATAAACCTATGCCTTGATTTTAATGAAATAGCGAAAAAATCGAAGAAGCGAAAATTGAAATCTGAATAAGAACGAGCCCCTGACAAAGCGGTTTGCATTGTTAAGGGCTCGGCACCCCGGTCGGATCGGGACATTCAACATGCTCATTTTCCTTCGGTTACGCGCCGGATTACACGGAGCCAGTTTAACCCAAGTATCTTTTTGATTCGCTGATCACTGTAACCCAGCTTTTGCATCGCGATGGTGATCTGTGGAAAGTCGCTGATGTCTTTGATTTCCCGCGGCAATTCGGGCCCGCCGTCTAGATCGGAGCCCAGGGCAATATGATCCTCGCCAACTAGCTTCACGCCATAGTCGATCACTTTCGCCAGCTGATCTACATGCATCCAGTATTCGTCGGGAATGGTGCCATTGAAAGTAAATGGAAGCTCGCGCGCAAACTCCTTGTCAACTTCTTCAATGGTTTGCGTGGTAACCTGGGGTGCAAGAATCCGCGGTGTTTTAGGCTGCGGATTGGGCTGCACCCTGACTGGGTTGTTCGGTCTCTGCCACGCCCAGTATTTCGGGTTGTTGAAGAGGCTGCCGAAATGCACGCCGATAACGCCCCCTTTTGCGGCGATTGCTTTTGCAGCTTCGTCGGTAATACAACGGGGATGATCAACAATTTTGTGAAAGCCACCATGGCTATAGATCACCGGGTGACGGCTGGCAGCCACCGATTGAATGATGCCGTCATTGGATGCGTGGGCCACATTGATGACCATGCCTAGATCGTTCATTTCTTTGATCACCGCTTTGCCATGATCATTAATGCCGCCCCAGGTGTACACATCGTTGCAGGCGTCTATAAAAGCATTCGTGGTACTGTGAGCGGTCAGCTGCATAGAGCGCAGGCCCAGCTTATAAAGAGCGCGCAGCAGGTCGAGATCTCCATAAAGGTCGTAACCGCCTTCCAAATCCAGGAAGGCTGCCATTTTGCCTTTTTTATTGATCCGCTCGATGTCGGAAGCGGTGAGTGCGAGCTCTATTACCGCATTATTCTTTTTGATCTGATCCAATGCAAGATTCACGACACGAAAAGTGTTCTTTGTCTCAAACCTTCCGGGGTAATAGTTCTCAGGTGTATAAACCGAAAAGAACATCGCATCCAATCCCCCTTCTTTTGCCCTTGGAAGATCCACTGTCCCATCCGGATACCGCTGGCCGATATCGGTTTTCAAGATCAGTTCGCGGCTCATGACATGCGTATGCCCGTCCATTACGAATGCATCGCGATGCAAATCAGGCATCGGCTTCGGAGGAAGGTTATTTCCGGCAACAGGAACCGATAATGAGGATTGCTTTGGAAGAATACTACCGGCAGCCGGCAAAAGTGTCAGGCTCTTAATAACGTCTCTGCGTTTCATTGATTAATTAGTTCATAGTATATGCTACTTTCGGAATTGCGGATTAAATGAAAAGAAAGTACAAAAAACACCATGCACTATTTATCATCATAGTGCCCCCTGGCAGAAATAATGTCTACTGTAATGGTATCATCATCAACAGAGTATAGCAGCCTGTGCTTGTCGGTTATCTTTCTGGCATATAATCCTGCGAGATCATGCTTTTTTAGCTGCGGTTTCCCCCGTCCTGTTTTAGGATGTTCCGAGAATTCTTCTATTAGCAGCCTTGCTTTCTTATAAGCCTGTGGTTCAGATCTTTTCAGGAACTGCAAATCTTCTTTCGCTTTATCTGAAAAAATGATTGTATATATCACAGGTTGTCAAAAAAAGCATCGAGCTCCTCCTTACTCTTGATGACGGTAGACTTTCCCTCCCTGATCTCCTGTTGCGCGTCTTTTATGCGTTGGATCATCTCCGGAGTAAAGTACAAATCATCTTCAGAGACGGGAGTAAGCACATAAGATTGTTTGCGACCTCTCCTGATGACCACTTTCTCCCCTTTATCGGCCATTTCAAAAAAATCCTTTTGCCGCTCCCTGAACTGCCGGCTGGTTGTTTCTATTATTGCCATGGTGTACTTTTTTTGGTACACAAAGATAAGATTATTCGCCAGTTTTAAAACGATTCGGCCTGTTTTTGCAGTGGGATCAGGAAGTCAGTATCCTTCCGGCTCCAGACCGAAATCATTCAAAATTGAAAACTCACTCCGCAAACCCGCGCATGTATGGCACATTCGGCGGGCGCTCTCCCGTGCTGAACTGCGCGCCGCGCGTCGAGCGGTATTTCATATTCATAAAAGGCGTCTCAATGCGACGTCCGACGGCGGAGTACTTACCGTTCTCCCAGTTCGATTCCATGTTATACGCCGTGATCCCGGTCGACAATAGCAACCGCTCCGCATTGAACGGCTCTTTTCCGGTCACCATCATCTCGGTAATCCAGTGCGGTTGGGAGTTGGAGGCGTGGTATTGCGAGAAGGGGCCCGGCCAGTCCAGCATCGAGATGATCGTCGGGTCCATGCGCCCTTCGATTTCGCCGGCATAGGTCCACCCCACTCCCTGCCCTGAATATATTGCCGCTTTTGTCCCGTCATTATATTCCACGATACACACGTTTGGTTTGGCAATCTCCTGAAAATGCCCCGGTTTCAGATCAAACTTCGTCCGTACTGATTCCAGCAGCTTCACGGCCCATGGATTTTGTTCGGTCCATTTCCATGTTTCCGGCCCCCGGATACACTGCACCGATTTCACCCCTGTTTCTCCTCCCCTGCGACGCTCCACAAAGGCCTGCAACACATCCACACAATGGAAAAGGGCTCCTTCGTCAGAAGCGCCACCAATAACTACCGATGCCTTGACGGGCGTATCGATGTCGAGTTCGATCTCGGGCTTGCGAAAATACACCGGAATGGAGGAACCGCCGGTCAGAGGAAAATTCAGCTCGCGGGATTTGTCAAACATCCATTTGGCCTCGTCCCAATTGTAAGAGAGGTGCTTGTCGTTGAAAACCGGCACCGAGCGCTTGCTCTGTTCGAAAACCCGCATTACTTTCTCGTAGATCCACCAGCGCGGCAGGAGCCACTGTCCCTTGAGATTCGTCGGATATTCACCATGCTCCCCCACTATCACGACCCCATCCACCGCAAGTTCCTTCCCGCCTAACGTAACGGCCTCGCCTACTGTCTTGAAGATCGGAATGTTCTTCGATTTACATATTTTCTGGCCCAGTCCGCTTGTTTCAAACTGATGGATATAGACCGACACCACATCCACCCGCGAAGGCGTGTGGGCACCCTGCCACCAATAGCCGTCCAGCAGCTTGGTGACGATCCAGTCCGCATGCGATCTGGTAGCACCCCAATAGGTAACGAGACAGGCGATACGAGGCCGTTTCTGCGCAGAAACAAAGGCTGTACTTCCTGTCAGGGCTGATAAACCGGCCATACCGGTTATTCCCAGCATTTCGCGCCGGGTCAAAAGTGGGTTCGAATCCATGGTTTGAGTAGTTGAATCTGCATTCCTGGCTGCAATTGCGGTTTGTTTCTTTGCCATGATGTATAAAGCGAAGAAACCCGCTTACTTACCATATGATGCATCGTTACGCCCCCATACGCCTTACCGATTACCGAACACAACAAGCCGGCACCACGTGTATACAAGCACATTACCACCGAGACAAGGCCAGCGCACCAGATATCAAAAACGCTGGTTTTCAAACAGAAAGCTATCCGAACACTTCGCGCCGCCATTGACGCAGCCGCTACATATTTCGCTAAAAAACTCCGCCGGGGCAGCACAAAATTTACTTATCTTTTATCTACTTTACCGGTAGAGAGTTTGAGAAATCTTGCAACAACACGCCATATGACACAAAAAGAGGCAATCGAAGAAGCGAAGAAAATTGCTGCGTCGATACCAGCAACGAAAGACAATCCTGATATAACCGTCCGTATACCCGATGAGAATTCCCCAACCTCGTCATTTTGGACGGTTCGTTTCAGACAGGAAGAATATGCAGAAATGGATGATCGGGGATATTGGATGGAAGGGATCAGGTGGGAACTCGAAAGCTTTATTCGATGACTCCGGGAGTGCCATCGCCTCCTTGTCGTGTTTTTTTCTACACAAACATTGTAGTAATTCAGACGCTTCAGGTCGCTTTTGCCGCGTAGATTGTGGCTGCGTTCGACCTGGATTGAAACTTCGCTTCCGGAAAAGCCATTTCTTTACATGGCCAGGAATCGACATGATGAAAAGAGTTTTAGCAGCCCACGATCACAGTATCGTCCGCTTTGGGTTGTGCATGATGCTGCTGGATTATGCCGGACAATGACCTCACCATGCTCATCCATCATATCAGAAATTTTCACTCTGAAACTAAAGTTCTGATCCTGTCCACCGTTTCCATTCCTGAGTTTCCAGCTTTGCTACGGCGGCCAACCTGCGGCTCGTCGGTTGGGACGGCACACAATGGATTTCATTGACCGCTTCATCCAATGCGACGAACAATACAGCAGATCGACCGCGCGGCGGACCACAACGACGGTGCATGCGCTTTTTCACGAACAGTTTCCATCCGGTTTGAAGAGGATCTAAAAATCAAGGTTTACCCCAATCCCCCCAACCAATTTGTTATTCATCGAATCGCCCAGCCCACCGGATTCCGTTGAAATTTTCGCTATCAAATGGCACCCCGCTGAATTTTGAAAGGGCAGTCCAAAATCGTACATCAACCCACGCTGTCAGCCCGCAAAAGGACTGAATATCAGCAAATTTCAGCCGGGAATTTATCTTCTGAAGGTTAATGGAAAGGCTTTCAAGATTGTAAAACAGTAGCTCATTCAGCAAGAGGATGAATCTCCTGCATGATTAATCAGGAAAGATATTAAGTAAGAAAAGGAACAGTCCTAAAATAACAGGATTGTTCCTTTTTATCTGTGTATTCTCCTTCAGACGAAATAAATCTACATGCCCGCCTTGGCCAGCGGTCCCACGTACCGATAAGTATTGATGAGCACGCCGGTAGGCGTCACCTTCGTGCTCACGAAAGCCAGTTCGCGCGGATCGGCGGTATCCGAAAAGAAGCGTTTGCCATGACCCAGCAATACAGGGTACACCATTAGCACAACCTCATCCACCAGTCCCTGCCCGAGCAGCAGGGATGTCAGCGTCGAACTTCCGCCTACGATCAGGTCTGGGCCGTCCGTTGACTTGAGACCCTGAATACGCGCTACGATGTCCGTGCCTAAGCCCTGTACCGGTCCCCACTCGAGGCTGTGCGGCCTATGTGTCGCGACGTATTTCGTTGCGGCGTTCAGCGCATTGGCCATCGGGTTATCCCCGGCTTTCGGCCAGTAATTGGTCCAGGCATCGTAAGTGCGGCGGCCAAGCAACAGATCGAAGGCGCTCCCCTGCGCCTCCATTACGGCCTGTAACCCGGCCGGAGTTCGATATGGTGTCGTCCAACCGGTATGTGTAAAACCTTCGCTGGCGTCGTGCTGCATCACCCCGTCGAGTGAAACATGCTCCATGATCCTGACCTTTCTCATTGTGTTTGCAATTGGTTTAAAGTTTGCACAAATCTAGAATGACCGAGGTACGTACATGCGGGGTGATCGTGACAATATCCGGGTGTTTTGCGGCAATCTCAGGTTCGTAGAAAATTACTTCTTAGCCTGCCTCACAGCTTTGATCGGAAAATCTCCATATTGGGAGCCGATCATTCCGGTGAGTGTATCGCCTTTTTGCACGAAGCTGTATTTGAAGACGCCATTCTGGTTCTCTGTTGTAAAGGTGACTTTTCCCTGATCAACTGTCAATTCCTGCATTTCATTCTTTTCGGCGGCCTCCACGTACCCGACTGTCTTATTATCCTTTTGCTCAAAAACCAAAAGTCCCGATTCGTATTCCGGAGGAACGTCGCTGATCAGGTACTTCCAGGTGCCAACCAGGTCATCAGCCGTGACTGCCTTTCGTGTTGCGATCGAGCATACACTGATTGCGATCACCATCAGCAAGATGTAGCGTTTTGTTTTCATGTCAATTCAGAAGTTTAAGTTTGAATGATTAAGTACTTAGGCGGAAATTAAAAATAAATCTCGGGTTTGTAATATTTATGCAGCGGAGTTTGAATTCCGTCACGGGAAAAACAAATGCAGATATTCGCTGGCGCACAATACATTTCGGCATTTTTTTACCTGCCGGGGCTACTGGCAACAAAAAAGAGCGCCCAGTCCCCAATCCTCCCTTTCCTCCCAATCCTCCCTTTCCCCTTCTCTCCCCACTCATCGCTCCCATATCCTTTAAGAAAAACACCAGTTTCCTGAAACCCACAAACCAATGTTCACAGGATTTTAATTGGCCTGGACCGGCATCATCAAAAGGAGCGACAATAATGAAGAGAGAAATCAATATCCTATTTGTCTTACTGAACTTTCATATACGGTTTCTCTATGGGGCACAATCATTCCTTCGGTTAGGCTAAATTAATGCAGACTTTTGAAACAGGAACGCTATACAGTAAACGTCAAAATTCAACCGGCCAATGCAAACGTGAAAAGCGATCAAAAGAAATTGACCGGAAGCCGTTGGCCTCCGGTCAATGAAAACTACCTACCCAGCTTAACCTAAAAAATAAATTTTGTACTTAAAAATTTGGAGTGGCCCTCATGGATTATCTGATTGACCATGTCCTGATTAGACGCGTTGGTCTTAAATGCGACGAGCGACCGGATCGAAAATGCCCTGATGGCATCGGTAACCGAGAGCGTCCCCTCAGCGCTGTCTTTCCTGCCCGTGAACGGAAAGATGTCCGGTCCGCGCTGGCATTGACTATTGATATTAAGCCTGCTCACCTGGTTGATAAGCGGGTCTATCAGGGAAGCAACCTCCCGGGCATTTTCACTGAATATGCTGACCTGCTGCCCGTGAGTTGAATCGATCAGGAACTGGATCGGTTCTTCCAGCTCGTCGAACACCGCTACCGGTACAATAGGCCCAAACTGCTCTTCATGATACAGTTTCATTTGCTGATTAACAGGATACACCACGGCCGGGTAAAAGAACGATCCGCGGGAGCTTCCTCCGTTCTCATTGACAACATATGCTCCATGGGCTTCGGCGTCGGCAATGCATTCATGGAGGTATTCCACTTTATTCGGCTCGGGAAGTGGGGTCAGCGACACTCCTTTTTCCCAAGGCATCCCGAATTTGAGCTGCGCTATGGCTTTGCCAAGCTTTTCGAGGAACGCGTCGGCAATAAGGCGGTGTACCCAGATAATCTTTAAAGCCGTGCACCGCTGCCCGTTAAAGGACAATGCGCCGGTGACAACTTCTTTAACTGCCAGGTCGATATCGGCGTCGGCGGTAACGATAGCCGCGTTTTTTGCATCCAGGCCAAGCACAGCGCGCAGCCGGTTTACCTTGGGATGCGATTTTTTGAGCTCATTGGCTACTTTGCTGGATCCGATCAGCGTCAGCACATTGATTTTTCCCGACTGCATCAATGCGGGCACAATCGCATTGCCCCTGCCGTAAATGATGTTCACGACACCCTTGGGAAAACAATCCCGAAACGCATCTTGCAACGGATAATGCAGCAGCGTCCCGAATTTTGGGGGTTTGAAAAGCACGGTATTACCCATGATCAGCGCCGGGATCAGGGTGGTAAATGTCTCGTTAAGCGGATAATTGAACGGCCCCATACACAGCACGACGCCCAACGGTGAGCGTCTCACCTGTGCAGCGATGCCGTCGACGATCTGAAATCCGGATGAGTCACGGTCGATATTCTTGAGCGCATCGATCGTAGCATAGATGTACTCGACAGTACGATCAAATTCCTTTACGGAGTCGGCAAACGATTTTCCGATCTCCCACATGATGAGCTTGACGATAATGTCCTTTTTCTCGATCATTCGGCCTGTAAAAATCTCCACCGCATGGATGCGCTCTGCTACTCCCATCGTAGGCCACTCGCCGCGACCATGGTTATAAGCTGCAACAGCCGCGTCAAGCGCCTCTGCGGCTTCGGCTGCCGTACACAACGGGTAACTGCCAATCAACTTTCGTTGCAAGCCTTGTTCTGTTTTCACGCAGACCGGGGAAAAGACCTCATGAACAGGGCCATTCCAGATTTTCATTTCACCTGCACTCAGGTATTCCCGCTGATGGACCTGTCCGGGCAAGTCAAATTCCGTGGGAATTTGTTGCTCTGTCGGAAACAGATCTTCAAGCACTTTGTTAAAACCCATTGATATAGTTATTGGTTGTTGGTTCATTGATTATATTTTATATGTCAATTTGACATTTATAAAAATTTACACAATGATACGTCCGCATACTATACGGGAAAAGATCACCGGCTAATTTTATATTAAAACAATCACTTTCAGCAGCTCACAATAGTTTCATAGAAAGTCCGCAAATATCAATATAAATTTTAAATAAGTGTAAGTTTTACATTTATTATTTTTAAACGGCTAACTACTCCATGAAACCGGGTAAACCGGCTTCATGGAGTAGTTGACGTCACATTACCGGACGAATACCCGGAAGGTATATTCTCCGATAGAGACCAGATAGGTCCCCTCTGAAAGCCTGGAGGTATCGTAGCTGCCTGCCTGATAATTCATTTTTTCATCGACGATCACACCTGCCATATTACGGACCACCAGGTGACCATCGGTTTCCGGCACATCCAGGTTCAGCAAACCGCGTACCGGATTGGGAAAGGCACGCACCTGCAACCCCGAATCATTTTTTATGTGAATGATCCGCGAGAACTCGGTCCGCTGGGTAAAATCCAGCTGCTTCAAGCGGTAATATGCACTTGCGAGCGGCTTGGCATCCAAGTATTGGTAGCTGGCTTGTGCAGTTGACGTTCCTGCGCCATCTACAAAACCGATCTTCCCGAAATGCTTGCCATCCCAGCTTCTTTCCACCTCGAATCCCCTGTTGTTGGTCTCTCCGGCAGTTGTCCAGGAAAGCACATTGCCTTCCCTGCCAGCTTGCCCGGAGAAATGCACAAGATTGACCGGCAATGCATTGTTCGCCATCAGCTCATTGATTTCAGTCACGGTCAGTGCCTGGTTATAGATCTGAAACTCATCGATCACGCCATTCAGCACCGGATCGTTGAACTGGGCTTTCCCCAGCCAGTTTTGCGTGGTATTACCCAACGAGGATGGATTCAGGGACATGGCAGTGTTCCTGGCTGCCTCGACCCCATTCACGTACAAGACACCGGTTTGTCCGTTTTGCGTGACGGCGATGTGGGTCCAGGCGCCGACCGCCAAAGCCGCTCCCGGCGCGGTAAGCTGCTGCTCGGCGGGGCTCCCCTGCTTGATCGCGTACCGGATGGTTTTAGTGGCGCCATTCCGCACAGTAACAAACATGTAGCTGGTCGTGCCAGACCCGAAATCAAATGCTCGCATCCAGTCTGTGGCTGCATCCAGTTTTACCCACATGGCAATGGTAAAATTGGTCAGGCCGTTGACTATGCCCGCGGGGAGCTGCATATTGGATGTCGCCGTACCATTCAATTTCAGCCCATTCCCGGTTTTACCCACAGCCCATGCCGCCCCTGCGGCGAGCGTGCCGTCGCGTCTGGACCAGGAGTCGAGTGCGCTGTTCCCCGCCGACTCGTTTAAGTTCCAATAGCTGTGGCGTCCCTGGACAGCGGAAACCGATTGCCAGGCACCTGCCGGGCCATTTCCTTTGGCATTGAAAGCGAGCACGGAGTAATAATAACGGGTGCCGTTAGTGACATCGGTATCCATAAAACTCGCTGAACCGGAAGTGAATTCGACCTTATTCTGCAGTCCATCCGATGAGGTCGACCGGATGATCTTATAACCTTCTACATCGGCTGCCGGCGTCCAGGTCAGGATAATCTTCGCATCAGCACCGGCGGCGATCAGGTTTGTAATTTCCGACGGCATGGGAAGTTCTCCCGTGGTCACCGAAGCTACACCCGAATCGTCACTCATTCCTGCCATATTTTTGGCTGAGACCTGATAATAATAGGTCGTTTCGGCTACCAGCGGCTTGTCCAGATAAGTAGTCTGGGCTGTTTCGGCGACCGGTTCAAAAGGTCCTGTCTCAGCGGTAGCCCGTTTGATCACGTACGAAGTTACCAGATCCGCAGCGGGAGCCTGCGCCCAGCTGATAGTTGCAGAGGTAGCGCCCTGGGCCGTAGCTGCGAGCCCGGTAACTACCTGTGGTTTGCCGAGATTAAGCTTAACAATATCCTGGACTTCCTGAGCGGAAAGTGCCCTGTTGTGAATCCTGAACTCATCAATCGTTCCATTCAGATTGGGATCGCTGGTGAATTGGCTCTTACCCAGATAGTTTTTCGCAGAGCCTGCGATCACCGAAGGGTTCAGGGTCAGCGCAGCATTTCTCGCCACTTCGGCGCCATTGATATACAGGATCACCAGGTTGCCATTTTGGGTGACGGCGATGTGTGTCCAGGTGTTCAAAGGCAGCGCAGGTCCCGGCGCTGTCACCGATTGCTCGTTACCGGTTGCCGCTTTGATGGCATATCGTACAGTCCCGGTATTTCCGTTGCGCGATGAAAGAAACATATATGCCGATCCCGCCCCGAAATCAAAAACGCGTTCCCAATTGTTGCTGGCATCGAGTCTGATCCAGATGGAGGCCGTAAAGTTTGTCAGGCCATCCATTACGCCATTCGGCACGGAAACAAAGGACATTGGCGTACCGATCAGTTGTACCCCGTTATCCGATTTTCCCTGTACCCGGGAAGCTGCCGCTCCCAGGGTAGCATCCTTTCTGGACCATGAATCCACGGCCCGGGCCCCGTTCGTCTCCGCGAACTGATAATACAAATGCCTTCCGCTCTCCGGCGTCACGGGGCTAAATGACGATTGCGGTCCCTCTCCTTTTTGATTGACGGCTGAAATCCAATAATAATATGTTATTCCATTGGTCACGCCCGAATCCACAAATGGGTTTGCCGTTGCGCTCAACTCGGTACGGCCCTGCACGCCGTCGGCCGAGGTGGCACGGATGATCTTATAGCCGGTCACATCGACGGGCGTTGTCCATCCCAGGTACACTTTGGCATCGGCGCCGGTCGCGAGCAGCCCTCCTAATACTGAGGGAGCGAGAAGTTCATTCGTTGCTGCCGACGCGACATCCGAAGCCGGACTTTCGCCTACGTAGTTTTTGGCTAAAACCGTATAATAATAGGTGGTTTCGTAATCCAGGCCCGTATCGGTAAAGACGGTATCGGTCAGTTCCGCGATCTGCTCGAACGGGCCGGACGCTGAGCTGCTTCTTTTCAGGATATAGGCAGAAACCACATCCGAATCAGCAGACTTGATCCATGAAACCTGAATTGAACTGGTACTTTCGCCGGTTGCAGTAAGGCCTGTTATTTTCTGGGGAACAACGCTGGTTACCGTGCTTGCTTCCAATAAAATGATATCGTTCCCATCGCCGCCAATGTAGCTGATCCGGAACGGAGAGCCATTGACATCAAGCAGCGCCATTTCCCCAAGCCCGGCGAATGTACCCGCTACCGGAGTGGCGGAAGTATTGTCCACAACCAAAAACCGTGAGCCTGCGGCAGGCGCGCCAGTACCCAGATTGGTCACCGTTAGCGCCGCATTGTTGAGAACCAGGCCACTGGTTACCAGTTTATCGGTAAACATCTCCGACCAATCCTGCTGAACGACCAGGCCGCCATCGGCATTAATCGTTGTTTTTCCTGTGGTCGTCAGCGTACCAATGGCATTTTGAGTTCGGCCCGGTACCAACTGGCCGCCATTTCCAGTGCCGACGATGATATCCGCCGTGCAGTTCCCATCGCCCCCGAATGCGCCACCTTTCACAGTTACCACGCTCGAAACCTTGCCACTGTTATTGACAAAAACACCGCCCTGTTCGACATTGAGGAAGCCAGTATTCGAATTGGAGCCAGTGATGGTGAAGGAGCCGGTTCCCACCTTGATCAGCGATATTGCATTCAATAATTGCCCGCTGAACTCGGTATCCGTATTAAGTGCCCCGATTTTCAAGACCGGTGCAGGGCCTCCGGTAATGGTGCCCCCGCCCGAGAATGCGCCAAATTCAATTTCACCACTGAAAAGCATTCGCTGGCTATCGCGACTGAAATTCGCATCCAGAAACCAGCTGGCTTTCGCGCTGCCGGCCTTGGCATTTGTGAAGTTGCATCGCTGCCGGCTGCTTCGCCGCACGGCGGAAAACGTGCCGGTAAATTCACTGTTATCCCCGTTCAGGTCCAGTCCGCTGTAACTGGAACCGTCATAGGTAATGTTACCGTTGCCTTTCAGCCCGCCGCTGATTTTGACATAATCTGCCTCCCAGCCATTCAGGAACAGCACATTTCCTTCAATCTTGATGTCGTTGGGGATATACGTATTGGTTACATCCGTCGAATTGAGCACCGTACCGTGTTTCAAGGTCACCAGGCCGCTTCCCAGCGGGCCCGCCGGTGAACCGTCCTGCCCGCCTGTAACTTTGAGCGTGCCGGCGGTCACCACCGTTCCGCCTGCGTAGGTATTCAGCCCGTTCATGTGCAACACGCCCACACCCGATTTGGTGATCGCATTGCTTCCGGAAATTACACCTTCGAAACGTACATTACCGTTGGTGATCATCTGCACATTGTTGCCCAACACCACCGGTACCTGAACGACCTGTGTTTTGGTTGCATTGTTTTCCACACCGTCAAGGAGCGTAAACTGATTTCCAGCAAGCTGATAGGCGCTGTCGGTAAACGTCATCCGGGCCACCGACAAGTTGGCCATGTCATTTTGTAAAACGGCTGTCGACTGTGAAGCGCCAAAATAGATCAGTGCCGGAGATACCGGAACAGTACCCAACCAGTTGCCTGCGTCCGACCATAGCTTGCTGGCCGGGCTGACTTTCCACATACTCGACGTCGTTCCCGGCAGCCCGAGGCTCTCAGGTGAATTGTTGCTTTCGAGGGTAATACCCACCGCTGAGACGACGTAGTAGTAAAGACTGGCATTAGTGACTGACTGATCCGTAAAACTCGTGTCGATAACGCCCGTCGCGATCTCGGTGTAGGGACCGCCGGCCGCGCTGCTTCTTTTTACTTTATATGTCGCCGCTGCTTCGGCCGCCTGCCAGCTCAGCGTCACCTGAGCATCACCATTGTTTACAACAGGGCGCGAAGGCACCAGCGGCGGAAGCTCGGCGGAAAGCTCGTTGGACAAGCCGCTTTCCAGTTCGCCCGAAAACGCCGTTATCACATAATAATTCATGCCTGGTTCGGCGGTAAGGTCTGTGAAAAAGGTCAAGTTAACTCCGGAGGCGATCTGTTGGTACGGCCCACCGGGTGTCGCAGAGCGCCGGATGGTATAGGTATTGGCGTCAACCGATGCAGCCCAGGTCAGATTGATCCGATCATCGACGGTCCGGCTCGCGCTCGTCAAAGCAGGCGGGGCGGGAGCTGTGCCGCTCGTAACATCAAGGACAAGGATCGCATTACCCGTGCCCGACGCATTGGTCGCGCCCAGGGTTATATTCCTGCTACCCGTTCCGGTAGGAATTCCTGATATAACTCCAGTTGAGGTATCAATTGCCAAACCAGCTGGCAAGCCGTCTGCTGAAAATGCAGTCGGAGTACCGCTAGCCTGGATTTGATACTGAAAATTTGCACCCACTGCTGCCGACTCAGCTGTGGCGCTTTGGATAACCGGAGAACCGTCAGGCGCGGAGCTGGACATTTGCAGTTCCGAGAATGTAGCGGTAGCCACTTCCGAAGTACTCCCCGAGGTAACGCCAAGACCGGCATGCACATCGTCATTCATCGGAATTTCGACTTCCGCCAAAGCCGTCCAGTTCACACCGTCGGGCGAATCGAATGCGGTTACACGGCTACCTATCCGCTGCATTTTCAGCCAATAAGGAGCCGAAAAACAGCCATGGGGCAGAAATCCCCGAGGCGGATTATTCCAGGAAACGTTGGTCTTGCTCCAAGCAGTCGCCCCACGCCAGGTGGAAGTGACACCTCCCTGCGCATTGATAAAAATCCCCACATATTTGGAATCAGCAGCCAGCGACTCCCGCATCAGAATACCTCCACGGGCATTCGCAGGACCATCTACCGTATTGACCTTGGTTACCAGCACCACGTCACCGGTTTGCTTTTGAAATGCAAAGTTAAAACCATCCGGATCTGTCAGGGCTGGTACCGGCAGGCCTGTGCCTGCACCTTTGACCGTCCAGGTGCCCGCATTGAGAGCTGATGAGCCAACAATTCCGACTGTTCCTACTGCAAGATTGGTCAACGTCCCCACCGGTTGCACGGCGGGCGGCACTATGGCAGGTAACTGCGCGGCCGTTGAATTGTCCGACGTTTTGTGATAAAAGAAATTCCCTGTATTGACAACGCCTTCCGGTCTTTGCAAAAACATATCGACATAGGGCGTAGCAATACCCTTTCGATGGGTATAGGCATTGCGGATGATCTCATAGGCATTCAGATTGAATTTAGCCGAACCATCGCTTCCCCAATTGGTCCAGCAGGCATAAGTGCTGCCCGAGAGAATATATTGATTGATGAAGGGCGTCTTATCCTGATGAAAATGCGCATAAAGCTCGACGATTCGCAGCATCCTGTTGTCAAGTTCTGAATACAGATCGATGCCCTGCTTCCAGACAACCTCCAGACACCACGCCAATGCTTCCACCTGCCCGCGCCAGTGGCCTTCGTCCCGTCCCGAATCCCCAACCTGTCCGTTTGCAAGGCTATTGGCCAAACCGCTCGCACCTGCCCTCAGCGACTGCACGGCGGCATTCCATTTGGCTGGGTCCTGTAAAAACGCCGCTATTCCTATCGCCGCTTTGAGCTGGATAGCCCCCTGATTGGCGCCTCTGGTCGGATTGGGAACGTCCACAACGGGCCAGAGCACGTTCGTAAACCAACCATTCACCAACTCGGTGTCCTGAGAAGTCCATCCGGGATAGGTCGATTTGAGAATGTCTGCCGCGGCGGTAAACTTATCGGCATAATCACCCAGGTCGAGAAAGTCCTCATCACCGCTCCATTTTTTATTAACCCGCGCCCAGTCGACAAGGATTTGCTTTGCGGTTGCGGCGTAAGATTCCTGGCCGGTAAGGGCATACACCATGCTCAAATTGAAAGCCATATTCATATCGCGGCTCCAAGCCGTACGGGCGGCGTCAATATTCGGAGCACGGCTGACCTCCACCGCCGGAGCGGCTATGTACGAGAGATTCGCGCCATTCTTAAAGGTTTGATAAGGTGTTTTCCATGGCTCCGAGTTAATATCAATTCGCAGTTGAGCCAGGTCTTGAGCGTTAAAGGGAACGCCCGGATGTATCGATTGCGAATGCACTTGAAAGGATACCAGACCAAGCAGGATGACCGATAATATGAAGTATATCTTATTCATGAATTTAACATGTTATCTAAGTTTGGGATTAGCAATGGGTAATTGGCTTTCTTCGGAAAGCGGCCACGGCCTTCCGGTACCGCCGGCTCAATGCCGGCGGTCTGGATAATGTCAGAAAATCTGGGAAGAGGCCTCAGGCGGCCAAAGACTGTTCAACTGCCCGACAGCTGGCTACCAGGACTTGTTTTGCACCAGCACGCCATTTGAGGAAGTGATGTAGACGGCAGGGATCGGGAAACGGCTGTGTTTTTCAAAATTGAAATTAGCCCGGCCGTAGGTGTTCTTCAACAACGCCTCCGTGTAGCCCGTCCCGTCGCTGCCGTCTGCGGCAGCTATTTTATTGTAACGCACCAGATCGAACCAGCGGTTGAATTCCAGCGCCATCTCGACGCGGCGTTCACGCCAGATCGCCAGGCGCAGGGACGCTTTGCCGGTGGCTGTGATTTCGGGAAGAACACCCCTACCTCCATTTAATCCCGCGTCCACAGTCGCCTTGAACGTTTTGCCACCGCGTGCACGGAAACGGATCTGTTCCAGGTATTTAAGCGCATCCGCCGTGTTGCCCAATTCGTTGCTTGCCTCGGCGTCGATCAGCAGGATATCCGCAAACCGCAAAAACATCGGGTTTACGTTCTGGAAAGAGAAATTCGACTGGTTCCAATAAGAGAATGGCCAGATCACCTTTTTGTTGGCGAAGTTGGTATTCGCCGGAAATGTTACGGGCTTGTTGCTGTTATAGCCCGTGATTGAATCGGTTTTAGTAAAAATAGTCGCTTTCATGCGCGGATCGCCGTTTTCATAGCTGTCAACCAAACCCTGCGAAGGATAAATGACGCCGTTGGCAAAACCCGGCAGTCCCTGGTATTGCAGGTACGGATTGTACCACCGGCCGGGGCTGATCGAGGAGTTGAAAATGTACCCTCCCGGCATCATGTTCTCAGATCCATATAGTTTTTCAGGACTAAAAACCGCCCGGTAATCCGGTTCCAGGCCGTATTCACCGCCATTCACCACCGCATCGGCATACACTTTCGCATTGGCATAGTCACCTTCATACAAATACACTTTGGCCAGCAAACCCTGAGCAGTGCCTTTAGTAATCCGCCCGAGCTGGGCAGTACCCCATTGAGTCCTGGTAGGCAGGTTCTCGATGGCATATTTCAAATCTGAGATAACGAGCTTGATAATGTCAGCGTGGGAACTTTTGGGAATATTGTATTCGGTCGCAGCAGGGTCGTGGTCCCTCAGTGGCGCATCACCAAAAACGTTTGTCAGATCGAAATGGTAATAGGCACGGAAATATTTCGCCTGCGCCTCAAATAATTTAGCGGAAGTCGGCGCCCGCTCAGCCAGCGCGGCCGTCCTGTCGATCACCACGTTGGCATAATGGATGTTTTGATAAGTTCTGTCCCAATACTGCTGGATATACGCGTTGTCGGCCAGGTAGGCATAGCTTTGGAACAGGTTCATATTGGCGTCCGTGCCCGACACAAAATCATCCCCCGACAGCTCATGTGTACTGAACTGCTGGCGACCGATGGTGTATTCACGCCAGGACAGTGTGCCGTACAAGCGGTTTACGGCGAGTCCGAGCGTGGTTGTATCGCTTTCGAATGAAGCCGTGGACAATGTGCCCAGCGGCGCCTTATCCAGAAAATCCTCCCCGCAGGAGCCCAGCGTTAAAGCCAGCAACGAGGAAACTATACACAGTTTTATATTTGATCTCATCTGTAAGTCAAGTTAAATTCCCTAGAATGTCACATTCAAACCAATTCTAGCAGTTCCTGAAACCGGGTAGGTCCTGAAATCGTCGCCCATCGTAGTCACCCCATACGAATTGGACACTTCCGGGGAAAAGCCTTTGTATTTGGTCAGATAAAAAGGATTGGTTGTGTTCGCGTAGATTCTCAGGCTTGAAATCTTCCATTTCGCCAGCGCTGCGGGGTTTAATGTGTATCCCAATTCAATGAACCGGGCCTTGAAATAATTGCCATTGGCAATGGTAAAGTCCGACTGCTGGGATGTGGAGCTGTTGAATGCATACCGCGGAATTCCGGTGTTCGTATTCTCCGGTGTCCACGAATTCAGCCATTCGACGTTCAGGTTGGTAAGACCCGAAGCCAGAAACTGATTGCGTGTGCTGTTGTTGATCTTCCCGCCAAAGCTGCCCATCAGATCGGCCGTGAGGTCAAATCCCTTGTAGGAAGCGGTGAGTGTGATGCCGCCAATGAATTTGGGATGTGGCGATCCGATCTCGGTTTTGTCTTTGACATCAATGAACCCGTCACCATTCAGGTCCTGGAAAAGCAGATCTCCCGGTTTCAAACCCGGCCAGAATTGCTTGCCGGCAACACCCGACGTGGATGCCGCCCTTTCATTGAGCTCGTCGATCTGCTGCTGGGTTTGAGCAATGCCTGCCGACTTATAGCCATAGAATACGCCGATCGGAAGGCCCGCTTTCGACATATGCGTAGAAGGGACCATCCAATCGCCGGTGTAGACGGTCTGGCCCAAAAAGTCAAGCACCTTGTTTTGATTGGCCGTGCCGGTCAGTCTCACGCCATAGTTGAAATCACCGGCATTGTCCTCCCAGCTCACAGTAAACTCGTACCCCCGGTTACGCACCGTACCCGCATTGGAAAAGCCCGCGGAGGTCAGGCCCGTCGAATTGCCCGGTATAGGCAATACCAGAAGCAGATTTTTAGTATCCCGACTGTAATAATCCGCTTCAATTTTCAGGCGGTTCCCGAGCGTGGCAAATTCAAGACCCAGATCAGTCTGCTGGGAAAACTCCCAGGTAATGCTGGGATTGGCCGCCGTGGTAATGGTTGCATTATTGTAAAATACGCCGTTGAACACGCCATTGTAAGTAGGCTCCTGATACAACGTACTGTAAGTCTGATAATTGGAAATCTTATTATTCCCGATTTGTCCCCAACTGCCGCGCAATTTCAGGTTATTGATCCAGTGAACACCTTTCAGGAATGCTTCTTCCGAGGCACGCCAGCCCAATGCGACGGCCGGGAAGCTGCCCCACCGATTGCCGGGAGCGAATTTCGACGACCCGTCGGTACGGAACGACGCTGTGAGCAGGTACCGGTCCTTGAACGTATAATTGGCCCTCACCAGATAGGAAAGGATCGATTCGCTCGTGGGCAAGGCAGGATTTACGCTCAGGCTCGATGACGGCACGCTTTGGAGATACCGGTAGTCGGGCGCAGAAGATAATAAACCGGTCCCGGTGTAATTCAGGATATTGTAATCATAATTCTGCGACGTGTAGCCAGCGAGCAGGTTCAAATGGTGATCGTTCCCTATTTGCTTATCGTAAGTAAGGGTATTCTCCCAAAGCCAGGAATATTTGGTTTCAAACCCGCTGTCGAGCAAATTACTCGCCTGGATCTGGTTCGGGCTGGACACATTGAATGCAGGAACGAATGAATTGATTTTGTTCAAAGTGTAATCCGTCCCATAGCTGCTGCGGAAGGTCAGGCCTTTGAAAATTTCAAAGTTCAGGAATGCATTACCCACGAATTGCATCGGGCGGGTATGCACGTCTTTGCCGTAATACAAGGCGGCGTACGGATTGACAACATCCGGGTCCTGCCCTGCCGAAAAACCACCGTCAGCTTTCCGTACCGGTATCAGAGGCGATATCCTGTAAAGCGAATTGATTCCCCTCCCCCCGTTCCAGCCTGCATTTCCTTTGTAGTTGCTGCTCGAAAAAGACAAATTACTGCCCAGGGTAAGTCTGTTGCTGATTTTGTACTCATTGTTGGCACGCAGCGTAAGCCTGTCGAAACTGGTGTATTTAAGCACGCCATCTTCCTTATGGTACGATGCACTCACATTGTAGGTAACCCGGTCGGTACCACCGCCGACGGAGAGCTGGTAGTCGCCCACATATCCTTTCTGGACCGATTCCTTCGTCCAGTCGGTACCCTCTCCGAGCGTGTCGACATTGTAAAGCGGCGCTTGTCCGGCATTCGTTCTGAAAAGGTTTACCAGCTGTCCGTATTGCCTGGCAGTACCGACTTCATATTTACGGGTCAAAAACTGAAATCCATGGCTAGTGCTCAGATTGACGACAGGCTTACCCGTTTTTCCTTTTTTAGTGGTGATCAAAATAACACCATTGGCTCCACGCGAACCATAAATAGCCGTTGCGGACGCGTCCTTTAAAATTTCCATGGAAGCAATATCGCCCGGGGCCAGGTAAACGATGTTGTTAACCATCATGCCATCCACGACATACAGCGGGCCGGCGTCACCGTTCGTGCCTAGCCCGCGAATAAAAACCGTAGGCGCAACGCCCGGTCCGCCCTGATTGAGGATCGATACGCCCGGCGCTTTGCCTTGCAACCCCTCGGCTGCATTACTTCCCCCGATCTTGGTGAGCTCGGAACCTTTGATGCTGGTCACCGACCCGGTCAGATCCGACTTGCGCTGCGTGCCGTAGCCTACCACGACCACTTCTTCCAGCGATTTATCGTTGAATTTCAGGTCCACATTCACCACAGAAGCCGCGCCCAGCCTCACTTCCTGGCTTTCGTAGCCCACGTACGAAAATACCAGGATGGCATCCTGTTCGGGAACGTCTATCGAATATTTCCCGTCAACGTCCGTAGTAGTGCCTCGGTTAGTACCTTTCAGCGTGATGTTAACACCCGGCAATGTTTCCTTGCCCGCGGATGTGACCGTGCCCGACACCTTTTTTTCGATGATCCTGCTTTGCTCATCATCGATAGCAACCGCCTGCTGCGTTATGCCGTCAAGCGCGGCGCTCGGTTTGGCCAGTTTCAGTATGATCCTGTTTTTGACAATACGATAAGTAACATTATCGGGACTGAACATCAAATCGAGGATTTCGGACAAGGGCTTGTTGATGGCGGTCAGGGTCACCTTCCTTGAAACCGGAAGTAACTGTTTGCTATATACGAACTTGACATTCGCTGCCTGTTCGAGCTCCGATAGGATTTCCAGGATCTGTTGCTGTTGGGCTTCCACGGACACCTTCTTCATCAGAAGTTCCTGCGCGTGCGTCCTGCCGGCATTGGCATAGCTCGCCACAAGGATGATAAAGAAGAGTTGTAATGTTGACACTTTCATGATAGTCCACCAAGGGTCTATGATTTGTAGCCTTTTTTTCATTGCTTTACATTGTTTGATCAAGGTGTTGATTTAAACGATTCCCAGCATTTCATTTTTCCAGAATGAAATAGCCTCGTTTGCAGGTTTGGGTCTGGACCGAAGTATGTTTCCAGCATCTTCGGTCTTTCTTTTTTTGCTGATTTTATTCCATAGGGTCAAAGGTTTGGTGATACGATTATTCGGTAGGGCAGCCGTCCCCGGCGATTACGATCTTCTCGCCCGTCACCTCGTATTGTGCGCCGATGGCCCCGGTGAGGATGTCCAGTTTCTCAAACAGGGAGCCTGGCTGTGACACGTCGGCGGTGATACTGCAGTTTTTAAGTTTCGCATCTGAAAGCTCGATGTCTACCCCATAGGCTTTTTTCAGAACCAGGACAATGTCGGAAAGCGCAACATCCCTGAAGTTGAACTTCGTTTCGTCGATGGCTTTAATGACATCTTCAATGACAACAGGGTGCTCCACCAGCCCCGTTATCAGTCTTTGGGTTTGTGGAAAGAAGGTCACTTTCTTGTTCGGGGTCAAAGTCACCTCCTCTGCCCTGCCTGTCCTCTCGCTGTCTTCAACATTCTTTTGAACCTTGACGATTCCAGTCAAAACTGCCACCTCCACGCTTCCTTTCTGGTCTTGCCTGATGACAAAACTGGTCCCGACCACGCGTGTGATTATGTGGTTCGAATATACCAGGAAAGGATGCGATTTATCTGGTGTTACCTCAAACAGACCGTCGCCTTTCAGGTAAACTTTCCGCTGAGCCCCGGCGAAAGTTTGCGGGTAATACAAAACCGCTCCGGGATGAAGCGAAACCGTGCTGCCGTCGGAAAGCCTTACAACTTTGTTTTTATCATCCGAATTGATCGATTGCAGCATCCCGTCCATGGCGCTGTCGGGTACTTGTGCGATGATCGAAGCGGTTCCGGAGAACCGTTTGTAAGTAAAAAACGCGACCATCAGAACCAGGCACGCCGCGGCAAGCTTAACATAAACCGTCTGCCACCAGCGCCTGCCGGCAACGGGGACCTCCGCTACAGGCCTCTCATCGGCGCCCTGCCTGATACTCACCCACATTTCGTCTTTCAAACGCAGCTCCTGCTCGGTAGGCCCCTCCGAATGTTCAGTACGCTGCTCCGATCCCAGCGAATCGTACCAGAAGTCCATTACCTGTCTTTTGATCGGGTTAATGGTTCCTTTCTGGTATTGATCCAGCAGGCGGTAAAGGCCTTTCCAATTATTAACCATAGTGCGAAACTTCAAATAAGACGATTTATATATAGAAGTAGACGGACCGATGCAACAGCCACATATGGTTTTAAAAAATATTTGAAAAATTATATAAAAAAGGCAATTCCAGGCCTGATTGATTGGAATTTTACAGGTAGCCAAAAATGGCTCCGGCTATTTTATCCACAGGAGTAATGCAACCAGGAGCAGGATGATGTAGTCTCGCAGATAGACACGAAGGTTTTGCAGGCCCTGGGCGATGTGGTATTCTACCGTCCGGTGGGGAATACCGAGCAGGACGGTAATCTCGGTGTTTGATTTGTGCTGCAGCCTGCTTAATTCCAGGATCTGCCTGGTCTTGGGCGGCAGTTGATCAATGCAGGCGATGATAGCCTGGTTCAGGTCGTTGTAAGCAAGCTCCTGCTCAGTATCCCAGTCGGCATCCGAGTGACTGAACAGCAGGAAGTCGCGATGGTTCTTTCGGACGATCTCATGCTTGAAAAAGTCAAGCACTTTGAACTTGACAGCACTTAACAAATAATGGTCAAGGATTTCAATTTCCAGATCGGCATGTCTCACCCACAAGTCCAGAAAGATATCCTGCACGATTTCCTTCGCATTCTCGGTCACTTTCACTTTGCCCACCGCCACACGATAGAGCTTATGCCAGTAGCGGTCATAGATCTGCCTGAAAGCACCCTCGTCACCAGCTTTGAGCCCGAGCGTTAATTGAGAATCGCTGACAAAAGTGCTTGGCATAGGCGGGTTTACGCGGCGTCAGTTTTAGAAGAAAGCAATCAAAAATTAAACAATACAAAGGAATAATGTTTCTTAATGAAGATTTGGCTAAATTTTAACCAAACCTCATTCGATTTTACCATAGTTCAAATCTCCCCGTATTAGTAAGCTATCTTAGCATTTGATATATTTCAAGCCTTTTTTGTGTTTCTCAATCCAAATTTCAGGCTCAGGCGCTTACCAGAAGTCTCTTATCTACCCAAACGGGCTGATTGACGATGAAGTGACTGCGCCTAAAATCTTTCCTACATATGAAACCTCATATGCTGCAGGTTGCCACTGCGCCTAACAGGTCATTCAGTCTCAGACAGGAACTGATTCCCAACATCAATAGCCGGTGGCATTGCCATGAGGAGGTAGAGCTGATTTGCTTTCACAGAGGAAGCGGCACCCAGTTTGTCGGTGACGACATCAGGCGTTTCAATGCAGGCGACGTCGTATTGGTAGGTGCGAATCTGCCTCATTATTGGCATTACGACCTTGATCATCAAGATGAAACCCACCCGACACCTTTTTCCACCGTGGTACATTTCACCGAGAATTTTTGGGGAGAACGCTTTTTAATGCTCGCCGAGAACGCAGTCCTGCGAAATGTACTCGACAAGGCCAAACGCGGATTGTCGATCAAGGGGAAACCAGGCAATACCATCGCCGCACTGATAGAAAAGTTATGCCACGCAGAGGGCCCGTATAGGGTAATACTTCTGATGGAATGCCTGATAGCGGCGAGTCAGGCGGGGGAAAAAGGTGCTTTGGCCTCGCTGGGTTTTCGCTATGACAATCCCGAACAGGAAAACGAAAGAATTAATGCCATCTACAAATACACACTTACCCATTTCAATGAAAAGATCCCGCTGGAAAAGGTAGCTTCCATTGCAGGATTGTCGCCAAACTCGTTTTGCAGGTATTTCAAATCCCGGACAGGCAAGCAGTTTTCCCGGTTCCTGATCGAAATCCGGGTTGGAAATGCCTGTAAAATGCTGATCAACAATAATATGACAATCAAGCGGATTTGTTATGAAAGCGGTTTTCAAAATATCACCTGTTTCTACAGACAGTTCAAACACATCACCGGGAAGACACCGGCTACCTACCTGCAAGCTTTTTCAAACAGGTAATGCCGGCTGACGATCCAGGGAGGCAGCATGGAATATAGATTCTCAGACATAGTTACCACCTCGCTAATAAGCTAAGTTAGCCGGAAGCTCAAAGCGTCCGGCCAAAATACACTACCACATCTAACGTACATTTGCCAAGCGGCAAAAAAAGGCACGAACCTGGCACGCCATTCCAGGTCCGCCCGCGCCTACCGACGAAATCAAAAATCCACGATCTTGTTGAAATAGGCCTTCGGTTGAAGCTGTTCATCGAAAAGCAACGGGTAATCTTTCCTGCCGCGCACAGGAAAATTATCCAGCCATGTCGATTTGTCGGATACATTCCAGAACGTAACCCCGGTGATCGCTCCGCGATTCCTGCGCAACGTTCCAAAAATCATTTCATACTGCGCGGCCTGTTTGGAGAGAATTTCTGGCGTCAGCACACGCTTATCCGCTGCGGTCTTTTCCCGTCGGCCGTGCTCTTTCACGTGCACCGAAACGTCCAACTCGGTGATCTGAACAGCCAGGCCCAGGCCCGCAAACCTGCTGACCGACTCCTGCAATTCACTCGCGGAGGGCTCATACACAGACCAATGGCCCTGCAATCCGACGCCGTGAACAGGCACATTCTTTTCTTTCAATTTTTTAACCACCTGGAAAATCTTCTCGCGCTTGGCCTTGCTTTCGGTATTGTAGTCATTATAAAAAAGCTTCGCGTCCGGGTCGGCAGCGTGCGCGTATTCGAATGCCTTTTCAATATAATCTTCTCCGATGATCTCATAAAACTTTGAACTGCGGTAAATGGATGTTCCCGTGTCGGGAACTGCTTCGTTCACCACATCCCAGGCATATACCCGGCCTTTATAGCGGCTCACAACGTCGGTAATGTGCTGTTTCAAACGTTCCAGCAACACTTCGCGTGTCACTTGATTGCCCGCGCCGTCGGTGAAAAACCACGGAGGTGTCTGGTTATGCCAGCAAAGCGCGTGGCCGCGCACTTTCATGCCATTCTTTTGCGCGAACGCGACGATCGCGTCGGGCGCTTCCCAGGCATAGCGATCGGGCTCGGGGTGTATGGGACCCATTTTCATCGCATTCTCGGGGGTAATGCTATTGAACTGGCGCACGATCAACTCGGCCTCGGGCCCGGTCAGGTTCCTTGGCGCGACCGCCACACCTACCGGAAAATAGTCCTTGTACGCTTCCTTTAAAGTTTTCTGAGCCGATGCGTGGCCTGTTATCAGAAAGGAAATTCCGCAGCATAGAACAGAAGTCAACGCGACATGGAAATGATTTTTTGTCATCATCATCAATGATACATTTTACCTGAAATCATTTAAAGAGCACCTGGGCAAATTCGTACAGATCGTGCCGCCATACTGGCCAGGTGTGACCGCCCGGATATTCGCTATACTGGTAGCGAACACCGGCCTCGTCGTACTTTCCGAGCATGATCTTACAGTTCTGATAAGCAATATCCTCTTTCGCTCCCATGGAGATGCGCAAGTGTTTCAGGTTGGTGTTAATGGTACTGGTGTTGTTCTTGATCAATGCATAATGCGATTCGGACAGTGTCGGGTTGTTGGCAAACCATCCCGAGCTGAATACGCCCAGGTAAGCGAACTGATCGGTGTTTTTAATGCCTGCATATAAGGTTTGAATGCCACCCATCGACAGCCCCGCGAGCGCCCGTCCCTGCGCATCCGTACGGGCCTTGAAATTCGCTTCCACAAATGGCATTGCACCCTGTTTCAGTTCGTTCTCAAACATTTTCAACAAATTCTCATTAAACCCGGCGATACCGCCGCCACCGAAGTTGCCATCCATCATGACGATAAGCATTGGCTTGGCCTTCCCCTCTGCGATCAGGTTGTCCAGGATCAGGCCCGTTCTGCCCTGCATCGCCCAGCCGCGCTGATCTTCGCCCCCGCCGTGCAGCAGGTAAAGCACCGGCAGCTTCTCGGTCGACTGCTCATAGCCTGGCGGCGTGTACACATACATTTCACGCCAGGCGTTGGAGGCTTTGGAAAGGTATTTTTTCATGCGGATCTCGCCATGAGGTACGTCTTTGAGCGCATAATAACTGCCTCCTTTAAACGGGATTTCGATACCGCTGGCCATGCGGCCCATGCCGTAGAACGTCTCGCTGGCCGGGTCGGCCAATGCCACGCCGTCGATCAGCAGTGAATAGTAGTGGAAACCGGCACCGATCGAATCCGTGGTAACCGACCAGAAACCGGCCGTATCCTTCTGCATGTCATATTTTTTACCCAAATCCACCTGCACTTTCTGTGCGCCGGGCGCCTTGGTACGGAACACCACCCGGTGATCGGGCAGGATCTGCGGGTATTTGGCCGAGCGGATATTGGTTTCAGCCGGTGATCCGAGAACAGTGTATTTGTTCAGGATTTTGACATCCACCGGTTTGAAAAGGAATTGGGAAAACATAAATAACCCATTTTTCCAAACCTTAAAATCGTGCACACCGGGCTCGACGTAGTACACATGCGGTACATCGTGAGCGAAGAGATAGTCGTGCGTGCGTTTGCTGAATGTGATCAGGCGGTCGTCGTCCCCGCAGGAAAGCCACAGTAATTTCAACTTCTGCCGCGCTGCCGCCGGATCGGGAATCAGCTCTTCGGGCTTTTTGGTGTTAGGTGCGGATGAAAAGCCGCCCACCCATGCGAATTTGTCAAGATTGCCCAATCCGAAGTTCAGCGACTGGCCACCGCCCATGGACAGGCCCGCGATGGCGCGATGCTCGCGGTCGGTGAACACAGAATACTTGCTTTCGACAAACGGGATGAGATCGGTGAGCAGATCCTGCTCGAACGTGGCGAATGCAGTCACTTTGTCGGGAGCCATGATATTGCCGGTAGCACGGTCGTCTTTCATCGCGCGGCCGTTAGGCATTACCACGATCATCGGCTCGATCTTCTTGTCGGCATACAGATTGTCCAGGATCAGCTGCGGATTACCGCCTTTCAACCACTCCTTTTCGTCGCCGCCAATGCCGTGCAGCAGGTACAAAACCGGGTATTTGGTCTTTTTGGAATAACCGGGCGGCGTGTACACCAGCGCCTTCCGCGCCGTGCCTACGGTCTTCGATTTGTAGGTTACCGAATCGATTTTCCCGGCTGCGAGGCCTTGCCGCACGGCATCAAATCCCTTCGGCATTTCCATAGAAGCATTCTGAGCCCATGCCCAATTCAGGAACATGATCAGGCCCATGGTCAATAATAGTCGTTTTTTCATCATGTTAATTTTTTTGGTTGATTAGTTTATTGTTTTGTTGAAAACATCGGATCATTTCCTCTGTATTTCAGGCACTTAAATACCAAAAACGGTTGAATAAATTGCTTGTTCATTTTCACACCTCACGGATTGATTCACCATACATTTTCGGAGATACGCCGTACAGCTCCTTAAATGCCACTGAAAAACTGTTCAGGTTGGTAAATCCAACGGCAAAACCTACCTCCGAAACCGTAAGCCCCTTCGTATTCATCAGCTTTTCGGCCTGTTTGAGGCGAATGTTCCGGATCAGGTCCCGGGTCGTCATATTCGTCAGTTCTTTGAGCTTGCGGTGCAGGTGAACCCTGCTGATACCGAGGTCGTTTGCGATCATTTCGACACTCAGCGCCGGGTCTGCAATGTGCTTATCGATGAATATGTGGACTTTCTCCAGCAGCTTTTCGTCGGCTGCTTTGATGGTAATGCTGGAAATAAATTCTTCCTCGTACTGCTGTTCGTTTTCATTGTTTTTAAGGATCTGTCTGTTCCTGATCAGACTTTTTACGGTCTTGGATAATATCTGAAGGTTAAAAGGTTTGGTCAGATAACTGTCCGCGCCCATTTCGAGCCCTTCCGCATTCATCGATTCTTCCGTCCGGGCCGTTAGCAGCACGACCGGCATGTGGTTCGTCAGCGGATTGGACCGCAATTTTTTACAAAGGGCCATACCATCCATCACCGGCATCATCACGTCGCTGATCACCAGATCGGGTTTTTCCCGTAATATTCCTTTATACGCTTCTTCCCCGTTGGCATAAGTGAGCACTTCGTATTCGGTGGCCAGCTCCCCGGAAAGGTAATTACGGATTTCGCTGTCGTCGTCGACCACCACCACGCGTTTGCGCTTCCTAACCGGCGGCTCGTCTTCCCCGGACGCCCTGGCCATTTCGCGCGGTTCGGGTGTGAACAATGGCTCAGCCGGCGTCACGGGTTCGATCCGTTCGATGGGCAGTGTCGTTACGAAGCGGCAGCCCTGCTCCATGTTTTCCGCCCGGATGCTTCCGCCGTGCAGTTCCACCAGTTGTTTCACCAGGTACAAGCCAATGCCCGTCCCGTCACGATTATAAATCCGCTGTGCTTCCGATTGATAAAAGCATTCGAATATCCGCTCCGTCTCATGTTCATTGATAAATTGCCCCGAGTCCTCGATCGAAAGCACAAGCTCGTCGGCCTTGCCGACATGGGTTTTGATATTCAAAACCACCCTTACGATACCCTCTTCCGGGGTAAACTTGAATGCATTGGCCAGCATGTTGATCAGCACTTTATCGAAGTTCATCGGATCGATACGCGCCCAGATCGCAGCCGCGGGGAGGTCGAACAAGAACCGGACCCGCTTTGCGCTGGCCTGCTCATTGAACAACCCGCCGATCTCCCTGATAAAAGCATTCATATTCACACTGGAAACCTGCAACGACATCTGCCCCTTTTCGATCTTCCGAATGTCCATCAGCTGGTTAACGAGATCCAATATACGTTTTGTGTTTCTGGACATAATGTCGTAGATCCGCAAACGCTCCGAATCGTAATCCTGCACGATGAGTTTTTCCAACGGCGTAGCCACCAATGTCAGCGGCGTCCTGATTTCGTGCGCGATATTGATGAAAAAATCGAGCTTGGCTTCATTCACTTCTTCACGCTGCAAGTGAGCGAGCATTTCTTTCCGGATCCGGCGGCGGTTCCTGATCGTTTTAAAAACATACAGGAAAAGGACCAATGCAAGAAGCCCGTAACCCAGCATGGCCCAGGCCGAGAAATACCAGGCCGGGTGAATGACGATGGTCACCTCATTCACGGCCGAACTGCTCTTATCCGCCTGCGCTTTCAAACGGAAAATGTACTTGCCCGGCGCCAGGTTATCGAATGTAAGCCGGTTTGTTCCCGGCCGTAACTTCACCCAACCATTGTCGTTCATCGAATAAATGTAGGAGACCCGTTCGCCGTTCACGAAATCCAGGGTCGAGAATTCCAGGCCGAAAGAGTTGTCGAAATACGCCAGGTGAAATTCACGCGCCGCACTCACGGTTGTATCCACAATCATGTACCGCCCCGATTTCATGCCTTTTTTGACCGCCTTGTCATGAATGTACAAGTCGGCGATCCGAACGTCGAGTCGCTTGTCCGATACATGGATCTCCTCGGGCTTGAAGTGGGTAATGCCGTGGATCCCGCCAAAAAACAGGTCGCCGTTCTGCGTCTCCATCGACACGCCGGGGCTGAACTCGTTGCCTTGCAAGCCGTCGGCCGCGTAGAAATTAAGGAAAGAGTTGTTGGCCGGGTCCATTTTGGACATTCCACGGTTGGTACTTATCCACAAATTGCCCGCGCGGTCGGCCCGGATGGCGCAGATGAGATTGCCCGGCAGGCCGTCTTCCATATCGAAAGTTGTGATTTCCCGCGTCGACCGTACTATTTTTTTCAGTCCGTTGGCTGTTCCGACCCAGAGATTTCCCTGGTTATCGTCGAAAACGGAATAGACTACCGACCCTTTCAGCAACCGGTTGCCGCCAAATGTGGAGACAAAACTTTCCGTTTGAAGATCCAGGCAAGCCAGCCCGTCGAATGTGCCGATCAGCAATTTGTTGTCTTTCGTAGGTAACAAACAGTTGATCCAGTTGTTGGGAAGTCCATTGACGTCCGCGCGGTCGCCCTTCCGGGTTGCTGCGTTAAAATTCCTGAGCCCGCCCGTCATCAGGTCGAGGCAAAACAGTCCCGATCCCATCGAAGCGATCCAAAGCTGTTTGCGGGAATCTTCCTTGATATTGTGCACTCTTTGCACCTTGTCCCCGTTGGCGTCGGTGAGCTTGTCGAAGCGCGTGTACTTTCCGGTTTTGCGGTCGAGGCTTAATAATCCATTCAGGTACGAGCCGATCCACAACGTGTTTTGTGAATCTTCAAAAACCGTCATAATGTTGTCCGGGGCCGTCGTGCCTGGTCCGTTACTTCCATAATGCACGCTCTTCGTCGCGCCCATAGGCAAAGCATACAGGCCATCCTTGTCGGTCCCGACCCACACCGTGCCCGCCTTATCCTGCCCCAGGGCCGTCACGGCGCTGCTGCCAATTGAATTGCGGCTCGCAGAACGGCTTCCTATGTATCCGAACCGGTTATGATCGTCGGCCAGGAGGAGCAGCCCTTTCTGGTACACCGCCAGCCAGATATTGCCTGCCTTGTCCTCGAAAATCGATTTCAATTTGGATTTGCTCATGTCGAAACTGGCCGCAGAAGCATCCATATCGACTATTTTGTCGGAAGCGGGGTCGATCCGTTTGATACCCTCGCCATCTGTCGCGATCAGCAGCTGATTATTTTTACCGACCAGCAAATCGGTTACCGGCAAGTTGGTGCGGCCGTTATAGGGAATGGGCAAAAAACCGTCCTCCGACTGATCGTACCGGTACAGTCCGCTGCTCATATTACCGACGAACAGCCGGCCATACCTGTCCTGGCAAATGCTGGTCACTACATTGTTTTGAACCCCTTTGGTTTGAAAATAGGCCTTTTTATACCCTTTCCCAATCCTGTAAAGGCCTTTATCCTCCGTCGAAATCCACAGATTGAATGCATCGTCTTCAAATATCTTCACGATCAGATCCGTGGGAATTCCCAATTGTAATCGCTTCGCAAATAGCTTTGCGCCTGTTCTGACGATCTTAAATATCCCGTTGCCGGACGTTCCTACGAGGATTTCTCCATTCTGTCTCTGAAAAATCGTATGCACGTGTACGCCCGCCTTCTGCCCGTTGGCGAGATCGAACTGAATGGCGTGGAATGAGTCCGTAGGCGCGTCGTAATGCTGCAAACCGTCGATGGTGCCGATATACATGCTACCCGACCGGTCTTCGAAAAGCGTACGCAGCCAGTCATTGACGATGCCCGAACTGTCCCGCTTGTCGTGTCTGTAAATCTTGAACTTCACTCCATCGAACCTGCTCAAACCATCCTGTGAACCCACCCAGATGAAGCCACTGCGGTCCTGGTGGACATCCGTGACCATACTGCTCGACAGCCCGTGCTCGACGGTAAAGATTTTAACAGATTGCCCGGAAACGGCCGAGATGTATCCCAACCATAGGGTCAGGATGCATATTCGCCGCAGGATCCCATCGCTTTTATTCATAACAACTTACACTTTTTCCAAAAAGCAAAGCATATGGGGCGTGCTTCTTACTAGTGCACGCCCCGCACTGCATTAACCGCCAATGCCAGTCCGACGGAATTCAAAATAGAATGCTCAATATCCCGGATTTTGTTTGATACCCGGATTCTGATCCAGCACGTTTTGTGGAATAGGGCTCATGTATTGTTTGGGCTCGAATTTCACGGAATACTTCTTCTCCTGCTCCACGGTGTAAACCCAAACGCCGGAATTGTTGGCCGGTACCGAGTTGCGGATCACCATATTGTGACGCGGTTTGCCCATGACCTGGGCGGCCATTGCCAGCCTTTTGTTATCCAAGAAGCGTTTGTCTTCAAAACAAAACTCTACCCTTCTTTCCCGCAGGATAGCGGCGCGCATCTGGTCTTTGGTCAGGCCGGCAGGTAATGCGGAGAGTTCAGATCTCGCGCGGACTTTGTTGACAGCGTCATAAACCGAGGCATCGGGGCCGGAAGCTTCATTTTGGGCCTCGGCGAAGTTCAGCAGCACTTCGGCATAGCGATAAAAAACATAGTTCTGGCCGCTGGCGTCGCTGCCTGGCGCCGCGTCGGGATTCAGCCTTTTCCTTTGGTAATAACCCGAATCACCCACGTCCGTTTTGCCGGCCAGGTCGATTTGGTTGGTACGGTCGGGATTAGGATAGGTGGCGTCGATGCGCGTATAAATGGTGTCGACGCGTGGCATCCAGTCCTGCTTGTAAACCGCGCCGTCGTGCACGATGAAATCGTAAAAACGCTTTTCACGGTTCAAATAGGGCTTTTGTGGATTGTAGCCGGAGGTCGGGTCGGTAATGGGTTTACCGTTGGCCATCGCAAACTGGTCGACCAGCTCCTGGGTGGGATTGTAGTTACCCCACGATCGGTATTCACCCAAAACGTAAGTAGGTCCTCCCCTGCCCTCGTAGCTCGACCCCATGCCGGACACATTGGCCACCACCTGCCGGTCCCAGATCACCTCGGGGTTGTATTCGTTGCTGATGCGCCAGAAGTTTTTAAGGTCGGTGAAGAGGTTGTAATTTTTACCGTTGCCATATTCGTCGATAAACTGCTTGTTGGTTGCCGCAGCTTTTGCCCAGCGTGCCTGATCGGCATTTCCAAAGTGAACATATTTCCCGGGATCGGGCAGGTAAGGTGTTGCGGTATTGAAGAGCGGGCTCGCCCCGAAAAGTTCTACCCAACCTTTCAATGCCAGTGCGGCGCCCAATGTAGCCCGGCCGGCCTCCTTTTCGGAAGGGGCGTATTTGATGGTCAGAAATTTATTTTTAACCACCAAATCCAGTTCACCCACGATAAAATCAAACGTTTGCTGGAAAGTCCCGCGCGGTTTGAGCAACTCCTCAGGACTCATTTTGTTGCGGTCGAGCGGCTCGGTCAGGATTGGCAAACCGCCTACTTGCACAAAAAATTCACTGTAAAAAAATGCCCGCAAGAACCTGGCTTCGTCGATCCGCTTGTTGAAATACGCTTCCGAAAAATTGGCCTTATTCTCTGTCAGCTTCTGGATGAAGGTGTTGCATTTGCGGATTTTTACAAAAAATTGCTCCCAGGTATAACCGTAAGTTGGCCCCTGCGTGCCGCCCCAGGGGTTGTCGGTGCTGCTTCCCGGCACCTGGCACACGCCCTGGCGCCAGTTGGACGCCGTGTAATAATGGCTGATGTTATAATCGTCGGTATAGTAATCCAGCGACTCGGTTTGATTGAGCTTGTTCGGGATTTCGCTGTAAACGTCGTTCAGGAAAACATCTGCATTGGTCTCGGATTCCCATTGCGTCTTGTCGGTGAGATTTGCCTTGTTGACATTCTCCAAAAATTCGTCCGAATCGCAGGCTGTGGACAGGAAAAGCATGGTGATGCCCATCCAGCATATTTTGATATAGTTTCTGAAAACACTCATGATGATGGTCGTTAGCTGGTTAAAATGTCAGATCAATGCCGAATGTGTTGGCTTTCATCACCGGATATGCGGTTTCGCGGTCGGTATAACCCATTTCAGGGTCTACGTGCTTGATCTTGCTGATCGTGAAAAGATTTTGAGCCGTGAAATAGATTCTCGCCGAGCTCATTTTCAATTTGCCCAATACCGATTTCGGGATAGTGTAGCCGATACTGGCGGTTTTGAGTCGCAGATAGCTGGAATTGACCCACCAGAAATCGGAATCCTTGGTATTATTGGCATACGGTGCAGGCGTCGATCTTGGATATTTGGCATCC
This sequence comes from Dyadobacter ginsengisoli DSM 21015, assembly GCF_059568735.1. Taxonomy (NCBI): domain Bacteria; kingdom Pseudomonadati; phylum Bacteroidota; class Cytophagia; order Cytophagales; family Spirosomataceae; genus Dyadobacter; species Dyadobacter ginsengisoli. The sequence goes on along the minus strand of NZ_JCANTY010000001.1, from coordinate 57,643 downwards.
TGGTTATCCGGCGTCCAGCGGTTGTCGAAGTACTCATAACCGGTATTACTGCCATTGTTTTCAAACGGCACGGTCAGGAACTGCCGCACGTTGATGCTCGATTTGCCGGAACCCTGAAAAAACAGCGTCACATCGAAGCCCTTCCAGTTCACGCTCGGCGTAAGCCCAACCGTGAGCGCAGGATAAACCGGGTTACCGATCACCGTCAGATCGTGGTTGTCGATGAGCCCGTCCGGTTTGCCGTCAGGCCCGCTCAGGTCGGTGTAACGAATGTCGCCCGGGTGCAATGCGCCGAACTGGGTGATATTGTAACCGTCCTTGGTGTCGATAATGCCGTCGCTGTTCGTGTCGTCCGCGCTCCCGAACAAGCCTGTCGATTTAAACCCGTAAGGTGTGCCGAACTGCCTTCCTACCCTTGTCCGGTTCGGATTTTTGGCCTCTGCGTCGGTCTGGAACACTTCCTGCATCCGGTTAATGGAGTAGCTGACGTTGGCGTTCAGTGAGAAATCAAGATCTTTCGAGACGCGTTTTCTCGTACCCACATTGATCTCGATACCGTCGGCATTCATTCTACCCTTGTTTTCCTCCGACAATGAGAGGCCGTATTCGACCGGTAATGTCACTTGCGGCGCCAGCAGCATTCCGCTGCGATTTTCGTGGAAATAGTCGAATTCCATGGTCAGCAACGAGTTCCACATGCTGAGGTCGAAACCAATGTCTGTTTTGGTGGAAATTTCCCATGTAATCCTGGAATTGGCCTCGCGCGGCACCCTCGACGCCTGCACGAGCGTACCGTTCCCGAATGCATAGGCGCCTCCGCGAAGGTCGTAACCCGACTGGTATTGAAACGGGCCACCCGCGAGCATCCCGGCTTTCCCCCACGAACCGCGAAGCTTCAATTCGTCTATAAACCGCATATTCTTCATGAAACCCTCTTCCGAAATCCGCCATGCGGCCGAGAATGCCGGGAAATAACCCCATCTTTTGCCCGGCGCGAAGTAGTAGTGGCCGTCGTAACGTCCGGCTGCTTCGAGGATGTATTTGTCTTTATACGTATAACCGAGGCGATAAACATACCCCAGCTCGCTGCCGGTAGAAGAGCTGCCCGAGTTGTCATAATCCAGCTTATCCGAGCTTCCGAAGCTGAGCTCATCGATACCGATGGCGAAGTTGTTGCGGCGCGTCGACATCATTTCGGCTTTGGTTTTGCGCACTTCCATCACCGCAAGGCCCGTTACGGCATGGTTGCCGAAGGTCCGGTTATAATTCAGGTAAGCCTGATAGGTAAAATTCGTCCGCTTCTGATTTTCCAGCCCCAACCATCTGAAAGGCCTTCCGCCGCCTTCCTGCAAGGAGATAGCCTGGGTGTAAGTGTAGGGTTTTTGTGATAGATCGATTTTATGGTAGACGAACGGAACGTGCCACAATTTCACGCTCTGCTCCCACGGATCGTAGCTAAATACCCCCTTGATGCTCAACCCTTTGGCCAGCTGCTGCTCCACAAATACGGTCCCCAGGAGGGTATTGCCGTTGTTTCTCCTGTATCCCGGCGACCGGAGCACACCTACCGGCGTGTTGGCCGAAGACTCTCCCCATTTGTCTCCTTCGGGGAAGATCAGACTTTGCGTCGGTAAAAATTTGTAAAAACTTCTGAAAAGGTGCCCCGAAGTGGTTTCATCGGCATCCACGTCCCTGGTATTCTCAATACTCCCCAGCAGCGACATCCCGACTTTGGTGGTCTTCGTCACGGACATATCCAGGTTCAGGTTATAGTTGTAACGCTTGTAGCTCACCGGATCGAATATCCCTTTCTGGTCAAAATAACCTACTCCGGCGTGATAGCTCACGTTTTCGGTCCCGCCGGTGAATGCTACATTGTGGTTTTGGAAGGGCACATTCTTATTGAACACTTCGAGGAAGTTGGAGCTTGGATATTTCCACGGGTCCTGGCGATGCAGGTTCTCGTAGTCGGCAACTATCGCGGGGTCGTTGGGCAGGCTGGTGCCACCCGGGGTCTGGTTCAGGTATGCTTCGTTTTGAAGGGCCATATAATCCTTCGCACTGAGCACGTCGGGCAGGTAAGTGGGGTTCTGGAAGCCGTAAGACGAACTGATCCGCACCTGAGGCTTACCTGTTTTTCCCCTTTTGGTGGTAATGAGAATAACGCCATTGGCCCCGCCTATCCCGTAAGGAGCTACGGCGGCGGCATCTTTCAGAATAGTGATGGTTTCGATACTCGCCGGGTCCACCTGGCGGATATTGTCCCGTCTAACCCCGTCCACGACTACCAGCGGCTTGTTGTTGCCTGTTGTAACAATGCCTCGGATGTGAATATCGGGATCGTCCTTACCAGGTTGCCCGCCGTTCGGACGCATGCTCACACCGGCGACGCGGCCCGCGAGGGACTGCGAAATATTGGGTGCCGGAACCTGGGCAATCGCATCACCTTTAATGCTGCTGATCGCTCCGGTCACCGTTGCTTTCTTCTGTGTGCCGTAGCCGACCACCACAATCTCTTCCAATGCCTTGGTATCCGGCGCCAGGACAATATCGATCTTAGTCGATGCTCCGACCTGCATCTCTTTGGCTACATATCCCACAAATGAGAATACCAGCACGTCCTGATCGTTGACCGCGTCCAGAAAGTAGACGCCGTTCACGTCCGTGGAAGTGCCCCGGGTTGTTCCTTTAATTGCCACATTGACCCCGGGTAGCTTTTGCCCGTTTTCGTCGGTGACCGTGCCTGTTACTTTCCTTTCTGCGCCCTTTTTCGCTGCGCGGACGGCGCCGTTAACATTGCCCGGAAGGCGCCCGGCAAGAGCGCCCAGCGGGTCTGCAATTATCATTAATTGTAAAAATGACAATTGTAAAAAAAGCCGTAGTTTTCTTCCCATAATGAATTAAGGTTATAGAATTTGTGAGCAGTTACTTATGACTATCAGCATAATTGAACACAAATATATATTGCCATAATCCAAAATGGATTTCAAAAATGTTACAGAAACAATAGCCTATGTTACATCGGGGAAAGTTATTTCAAATATTTCAGGGATTAGTGCCAACATTTTAAACCAGCGAATCTAGATGAGCAAAAATTTCACATCCGACGGCTGGATTCAATCCGCTTGTTGCCCGGGACTGCCACAGGGCGATTGATCCTGAACTAATGGTTCTTCGACAAAAGCTAGCAGCTTTTTCGGACGGGAACATGCTGCTCCTACTTTTGATAGGCTTCGTACATCTGCGTCCGATATTTTGCGTTGAGTTTAAAAACAACCTCGATGCTGTTGCCAGCAGGTTTCTCGGGATAGTCCTTTCGGGCATTCACCCATTGCCACTCCCACTGAGCGATCGATTTTTCGAAAGCCTCGTAATCGGGCGCAATGCCGGTTTGCATTGAGCGACTCAGCATTTCAAAGAACTTTTGCCAGCGAACCTTGTAAAAGTCGTTGAGCAAGCCGCTCCACTGCCGGTTCGAATATTCGTGCAACGGACTGCCGGCATCTCCCCAGAGCGTGATCAGGTCCCGGGCATTTCTTTCGTAAAGCGTTTTCTCAACGGTATCGTTTCCCCATTTTCGCGCGGAGGTAATCCAGGGGCCCAGCATAAAATCAGTACGCGTCCCCAGCAGCATATCCATATCCGAGATCAGTTCCAGAAATGCACGGCTATGTTTTTGGAAGGCCCGGCGGTCGCCGGCGCGGAATGCCTGCACCCATTGCTTCTGGACGACCAATGCATAATTGGCCAGCACCTGGCGGGAAACATCGGTCAGATCGTACAGGAAGCCGTCGGTATGCGGGCCTTTCGAGGCCGATTTAATGAAGAGATCCCAGGCCGGGAGCAGGTCGGCCGGCGGGTAATTCAACCTGGTGCGGGTCCATACGGTCGTCGAGTCGAGCGTAGGCCTTCCGGTAATGATCGACTCTGCCCCGTCGCGGATTTCTTTGCCGTTGTAGACGGTCATCCGCAGGATTTGCCATGCTTCTACCAGCTCAGCGTCGTGTTTTCCGTACCGGTTACGTGCGTATTTGGTCAACCATTCGTCGAGATCGATGGGCGTAGTGCGCCAGGTATGGTCCATCATCAGTTCATAAATCACCGGATTCTGCTCGATCGCCTCCATCGTCAGTCCGATGCCTTCCATACGCTTTTTGGCGGGATCGTTCCAGGCGGTTGCCGGGCCCTGGGCCACACCGTCCATCCGGCCAAAGAGGTTCACATTCCCCCCGAAGTTGTTGAGCATGTTCCAGATCCATGGTTTTCCGTAGAAGGCTTCCGTCCGTTTCCACACCGGCTCGATTTCGGCCGCCAGGTCCAGCAACAGCATCCGGTCGTTGGGCACGGCGTTCAGTAACGCCTCGATCTGTGGTGCTTTCCAGAACTTACGGTCGCTGTAAAAAAGCCAGCCCTGCATTACCCATACGGCATCGGGATCGGCCTGGCGCATTCCTTCGTAAATGCGTTCGCTGAGTTTGGAAAGGTAAGCGGGATCATCGGTAGGCGGCTCGTTTTCATTGAATGTATCGGCCGAATACAGGTGATCGGTACCGTAAAGCTCTTTCTGTTTATTCAAAAAACGCTTTCCGATCTCGGCAAACAGCGGATCCTGGGAATCCAGAATGTAGGTATCGCCGAATCCGTTGGTCCAGTTGGTGGCTTTTAACTGCGCACCGGGGTATTTTTTCCGGAAAGCCGCCGGGACATGTCCGGTAAATGCGGGCAGCACGGGTTTCATGCCCAGCTCCCGCTCGCGACGGACGATCTGCTGCTGCAAGGTCTTGTGGGTCTCCATCCAGCTCCGTGGCAACGGCCCGCCCCAGCCGTCGAGGTTCCCCATCCAGAACCAGCCAAAGTAGGCAGGCCCGCTGAAAAAGTCTTTCAGGTCATCCTCCGAAAAACCCATATCCTTGTACACTTGCAGCCACACGTATTCCTCGCCGGTAATGGCCAGCGGCATATTGATACCATGCAGGGCCATCCAGTCGATTTCCTTTTGCCAGCGGTCCCAGTCCCACCAGCTCATACTGTAATTGAATGTGCAATAGTTGAGGTTATAGCGGTATTGGTACACCGTTTCCTTCCGTATTTTGGCAGGCACGGCGGGCAGCTTCGCGGGCAATGCAAGGTTGGTACCATTCCAGGTAATCTGGCAATGGGCGTATTCGGTGAGGTAATGGTATAAGGCGGAGGCGATCGCGACACCGCTCGTGCCGCGCAGGACGATCCTGTTATCCATACTTTCTATTTCAAATTCGTCTTTGCCAGAAGCCGAATGCAGCTCCTCTACCTGAAAATGCGAAGCGTGCGTGGGGACTATTCTCTGTATCAGGGAGTTTGCAGAATTGACCACCGCCTGGGCGATGGAGGTCTTCGCGAGGACACTCAGCAAAAAGATAAGACAAAACAGGTTGACTCTTCTCAACCATCGAGGAGAAGAACCACCATTACGGAAATGATTCATTTTAAAATACGGAATGATTGGCCCTGTCGACAGCGAAATGCGGTGACCGGAACGATGTGAATGAAGGCATTCTCCGTACCCGAAATACAGATACGGAGAACGTTGTAATCAATAACCAGGATTCTGAACCAATGCAGGATTGAGTTGCAACGCCACCCTTGGTATCGGGAAGATGCGGTGGTTAATGTCTGAATCGGTTTTGTAGCCCCATTTGCCCTCAAACTTCCCGAAACGGATCATGTCGTTGCGGCGCCATCCCTCCGAGGCAAATTCACGCGCTCTTTCGGCATAGATAAATTCGAGGTTCACGCTCGTCAAAGCAGGCGAAGTGGTCCGTTGCGCCCTCAACTCATTCACGAGCGAAAGTGCGGTATGGCCTGATGTCGGACTTCCGCCGCGCAGTATCGCCTCCGCCTTCATCAGAATGATGTCCGAATATCTGAAAATGGGGATGTCATTGTTCTGGTTTCGGTTTAGCGAACTCGCATCCGGGTAGAATTTCATATTGCGGTAACCCATGTGCCAGGCAATTTCGTCGTTCCCCGCATCAAAGGACGTCACATCCTGGCGGAGTACCACCTCGGGCGTCAGTCTCACCTGATAAGTGTATGGACCCGACGGATTGTTCCCTTTGTAAAACTGGTCGTAGCCAATGTTGGTCGTAGTAACAGTCAGGGGTGTGACGCCGTCGTTCATATACTGCAAGCCGGTCAGCCATTGCTTGTTCCTGATATCGCCCTCATCATTGAAATTGGCATAAAACTCCGGCAGTGTACTTGCGCTCCCCGCAGGCGTGTACGGCAGACTGAACTTCTTGACCATGCTTCTCGGAATGTCGTATCGTGCGCGAATGTTGACGCTCCTGAATGGAAAAGTATTGGTTTGCGCCGGATCGTAAGGAATCGCGAAAATAAACTCCTTCATCTGCGGTCCGTTCGTCGGATAGAACATGTTCAAATAGCTGCTTCTGGGCTCCAACGCATACAATCCCGAACCGATCACTTTGTCGCAGGCGGCAATGCAATCGTTATACCGGTTTGTGCCGGTGTAGTACTCGGCGTTCAGGTACAATTTCGCCAGCAAGGCGTAGGCGGTCCATTTGTTGGGCCTTCCGTACGTAGTCGTGCCCGATACTTCGCTCAGATTCGGGATCGCTTCCAGGATTTCCTTTTCGATAAAATTAAAAACCTCTGTCCTCGGCGAATTGGTTTTGGGTGCAAAATCACCGTAAGTCGTGTAGATAGGCACATTTCCGAAACTATCCATCATCATGAAATAGGCGAATGCACGTACCATTTTGATCTCCGAAAGGTTCGTCTGTTTCGCTGCGCCGTCCGGCATTTTCTGTTCCAGAATGGAGATCGTCTGGTTGGAAACGCCAATAATGGTCGATAACCAGGTCCAGTGTCCGTTCACATAGCCGTTATCCACTGTCCAGGTGTGCAGGTGCAATGTCTGGTTTTGCCCGCCGTCATACCAGTTTCCTCCCCGCGCGGGCATAATGCCCTCATCGGTGCTGTACGACACGATCTGATATGCTTCCGCTCCGAAATTCCCTCTCAATGCCACATAAACCGGCCCGGAAGCGGAAACGAATTGTTCATCCGTGCTCGGGAAAACGTCGGTCGTCAGCGCGGTCGTGACCGGCACGTCCAGGTCGTGGCAGGAAAACAGGGTGGTTACCGCCAGCGTTGAGAAAAATAGTTTTATGTATGAATTCTTCATGATCCTGCTTCGATGTTAGATGGATATGTTCAGACCGAATAGAAACGTACGGGTCTTCGGATAGAAGTTGTTATAGTCAACTCCCGGAGCGATCCCGCCTTGGTTCACCTCCGGATCAACACCCGTGTATTTGGTGATGACAAACAAATTATTGACGGAAGTATAAACCCTCAGATTTTTGACAAATGGCCCCAGCTTCTTGAAATTGTAGCCGAGGGTAGCATTGTCGAGCCTCACAAAACTTCCGTTTTCGACGAAGCGCGACGAGTAAGCGTAAGCATTGAAATCACTCACCGGCTCATTGGCCGCATCCACGAGGATATTGGAATACTGGGCAGTGCTTGGCCTGAACAGGTCGGCGCGGGTCGCATTGAAGATTTTGTTCCCGAATACACCTCTTATAAATACGTTCAGATCAAAGTTTTTGTACCTCAGGCTGTTCGTCCAGCCCATCATCAACTTTGGCTGCGAGCTACCCAGGTAGTGATAGTCTTTTCCAACAACCGGCGTGGTCGTCAGGCTACCGTCTGCAGCCACGAATTGGGACACACCGCTTTCATTTTTTCCGGCGTACTGGAACGAGAAGAATTGTCCCAATGGACGGCCCGCTTTCAGGATCTGGAGTGACCTTCCCGACTGACCGCCGCCCTCGGGACGCGACAGCAATACGGAGTCGCCGCCCGCAAACAGGGGATTGGTAAGGCTGGTGATGACGTTTTTGTTGTGCGCAAGATTGATTCCGCTCGTCCAGCTGAAATTGGCCTTGTCCACCACTTTTGCGCTAAGGTTAAACTCAACTCCTTTGTTATTCACGCTTCCGCCATTCGCTACAATACTTCCCGATGGCACCAGGATCGGATCCACTGTATAGGAATAAATCATCCCCGTGGTGTTCTTCTCATACACTTCAAGCGAGCCATTTACCCGGTTTCCCAGTACAGCAAAGTCGAGACCGACATTGGTTGTGGCCGTTTTCTCCCATTTCAGGTCGGCGTTCTCCGACTTCGTCGGACCATAAGCACCAGTGAGCGAACCATTATAGTAGTAGGTACCCAAAGCTCCGGAGATAAATTGTGCCGTGTAGGCATTGAATCCGGTTGCATTGCCGGTAACGCCATAGCTGGCCCTCAGTTTTAGGTCGCTGAATACATTCTGGCTTTCCATGAAACTTTCCTGGCTTATTCTCCACGCGGCGCCTACCGATGGGAAATATCCCCACTGATTATTGGCGCCGAACACAGAGCTGCCATCTCTTCTGACCGACCCTTGCAGCAAATACTTGCTTTTGTAGTTATAGTTAAATCTGGCAAAATCGGAAATCAGCTGCGTTTCCTGATAAACCCCATCCGGCCCAAAGCTGATCTGGTAGCCTGTCGTGCCGTACGGATTGCTCAAAGCCAGGTTATTGTAGGTAATGTTATCGACCGGGAAATTGCTGGTAGTCACCTGAAAGCCCTGGCCAACCTTATTGTTCTGCCACGAGTAGCCCACTACCGCATTGATGGAATGATCACCGAATTCCTTGTTCCAGGTCAGGTAAGTTTCCAGGATTTTGCTGGTATTCTGATACGAACCTCTGTTTGCCTGCCCATTTTTACCGAATGATTGAACAGCATGGAAACCCAGGCCCGGATCGGGATTGTCGTACATGTTGTTGTAATTATTCGTAAAATATTTATTGTAGTAAGTGCCTTGCAAAGAGTTGGTATTCAGGTACGAAATGTCCAGATTGTAAGTTAGCCCGAAAGGCAGCTCTACCTGCGTTTTGAAACTTCCGATGAGATTGTTCGATTTCGTATTCATCTCACTGTTATTGATCATCGCCACCGGATTGTAATAGTTGGTATTCTGAAAATTTTCAAAGTAGGAACCGTCCTCTTTTCTGATCGGTGAAACAGGCAGGTAAGATGTGGATTGCAGCAACACGGTGTTACGATAAGGAATGTCGTTCGCATTGCTATGCGAGTTCGTGACCGAGAAGCCAAATTTCAATTTGTCCTTCAAGGCACGCTGCTCAATCGACAGGCGGCCGATTACACGGGTCAGGTCACTGTTGAGCAGGATACCGTCTTTCTTCACGTAATTCAAACTCGCGGCGTAAGTCGTGTGCTCGCCGCCGCCATTGAAAGACAGGTTGTGATTGGTGGAAACCGCCGTACTTTTCCGGATAGACGATTGCCAGTCTGTATTGGCCCCTTTGTCATCCGCCGGCGTAAAGCCAATGCCGTTTTTGTCCAGAAAAGCTCTCAGCTGGTCCGCGTTCATCATGTCAAGTTTGTTCGAAACCTTCTCGATACCCACATAACCGTTATAGGAAATCTGCATCGTCCCCGCTTTTCCTTTTTTGGTGGTGACCATGATGACACCATTGGCAGCACGGTTACCATAAATGGCCGTTGCAGCCGCATCTTTCAACACATCGATAGAAGCGATATCATCTGGCGCTATGGTAGCAATATCGGCCCCGGGCACGCCGTCGATCACGTAAAACGGCCCCTGCGCACTGTTAATCGTGGACGCGCCGCGCATCACTACCGCTGCTGGCTTATTCGGGTCACCGCTGGCCGTGATGTTAAGTCCCGACACTTTCCCTTGAAGTAACTGTCCCACATCGGTAATGGCACCGTTATTGAGCTCCTCTCTTTTGACCGTACTGACCGCACTCGTCAGATTTTTCCGCGACTGCTGGCCGTACCCAACCACCGCCACCTCATTCAATGTCGTATTACTTTCTGTTAATGAAACCGAAATGTTGGTTTGCTTGCCGACCAGGACTTCCTTGGATTCAAACCCGATGTAGGAAAAAACGAGTACATCCGTATCCGACACATCGATCGAAAAATTCCCGTCGGCATCCGTCACAGTACCGAGCTTGCTGGCCTTTACAACGACGGTCACGCCTACGAGCGGCTTTCCGTCCGAGCCCACTACCTGCCCCTTGATTATTTGCACGGCTTTGGGGGGCGGAGTTGCTATCTTAAATCGCTTTTTGGCCTGCAAAACCACCGTTTTGTCCACGATCGAATATTCCAGCGGTTGGTTCGCCAGGCATTGGGCCAGTACTTCTTCGAGCGAGCTTTCCCGCATGGAAACCGTCACCTTTTCCGACTTCCGGATCAGCTCGGTCTTATACCAGAACGAGTAGCCGCTCTGTTTTTCAATCTCCTTCAAAACCTTTTCCAGCGGCGCATTCTTCGCCAGAATGGTAATCTTCTGCGAAAAGCTGCTGGCGCTTACCTGCATGCAGCATGCGAGCGAAATCATAAAGATCAGTTTCATAATCCGGATGGCCCTGATAAAGGGAGAGCAGGGAGGTCCTTCATGGGCATACGAGGACCCTATCCCCTTTTGGATAAAAGAGTTGTGGTTCATACTTTTGTCTTGAGAGTTGGTACTAAACAGTAGGACAATTGTTTACAAGTGCCGGGCTCTTACCAGATCGGGAGCGGTTGCAACGTTCCCGTTCTTTTTTACCAGAGGCCGGCGGAGGAAGTCGCTATTCGGTCATAGGCAGAGGGGGTTATGGTGTTACAATAATGGTTTTATCTTCAATTCTGAATTTCACTCCGCTCAGCGAGAGGATTTTCATTACACTGGATACATTCGAGTTTCGCGTGAGCCGGCCTGTGAAGTTCTCGCCCCGGCTGTTGCCCTCGTACCTAACTTCCACGTCATACCAGCGCGAAACCTGCCTCATAATACTTTCCAAGCTCTCATCTTCAAACTGGAAATAGCCATTCTTCCATGAAAGCTCCTTTTCCGTATTCACATCATCCACTACGCGCACGCTACCCGTGGCCGCGCTGATCCGCGCCTGCTGGCCAGGCGCGAGCAATGCTTCCATTGCGCCGCGTGTTATTTTCACAGCGCCTTCGAGCAATGTCGTCCGCATGATCTTCTCGTCGTCATAAGCCATTACGTTGAAGTGCGTCCCGAGCACGGTGATCTCCGTCGCCCCGTTTTTCACGACGAAAGGCATTTGCCTGTTATGCGCCACTTCGAAATACACTTCGCCGGTGATCTCCACATTTCGTTGCTTGCCGGTGAATGCCGTCGGGAAGCGCAGGCTCGAAGCCGCATTGAGCCACACGCCGGTCCCATCGGGCAATACGATATGAAACTGGCCGCCTTTGGGGGTCGTCACGGTATTGAGCACCGGGGCGCTTTCGGTATCATGGCCGGATTTGTACACCAGCTGTCCTTTCCCCGACTGAGTCACGCTTGTTCCGCCCTGGCTGGCGAGCAGTCCGTTACCGGCGCTGTCGAGGGCAATGCTCGATCCGTCGCCGAGGATGAGAATAGCCTTGTTACCACCGGGCGGGATGTCGGCCAGTTGCACCTTCACCACTTTCTCCTGCTGCGCCATTTCGCGGCTGCCGCGGTAGCTGGCCCACCAATACACACCAAAACCGATCACCAATGCTGCGGCGACCAGTTTCGGCCACAGCCAGGCAATGCCACCGCTTCGCTCCTCCTCTTCCTCCCCAACTGTTTTGGCAGGAAAAATGTTGGCCATAATGCGATCCGACATGGCTTCGGGCATCGGCTGCTCAGGCTCGAACCGCTCCCAGGCAAGTTCGAGCGCCCCGGCAAAGCGCTCATCGCCGGGATTGAGTCGTACCGATTCGGCCAGTTCCTGCTTCTCCGGCACGTCCAGCGTTCCGTCGATCAGTTTTCCTATTAAAATTTCGATCCGTTCGTCAAGCATAAAATATCTTCATTCCGGTTAATACCATTATTTAATTTGGCTATCCGGATATCTTTTCGAGCCAATAGCAAACGATTCTACCCGATTGCCAAATGAAAGACAACCGGCGAACACCGAGGGACTAGTCAGTGTGAAAAATTTTGGGATTATTTTTTCAAAGAGAGCAGCATCGCCGCCACAAGCAGCGAATCGGCATGGCGACGGAGTTGGGTACGGATGGTCGCCATAGCCTGAACAATGTGATTTTTGACCGTATTCGGGGAAATTTTGAGCAAGTCGGCGATTTCTTCGTGGCTTTTTCCCTCCTCCCGGCTAAGGCGGTAAACCGCCCTTTGCTGCGGAGGCAAGGTCTCTACCACCGATAGCAACACCTCCTCAACCTCTCTGGCCGCGAGCATTTCCTGCGTATTGTTGTTGCCGGGCTCGCCGTCCCTGAACATTTCCGATACAATGGCTGTTTCGTGTGCCATTCGCTTGAAATGGTTCAGCACGTGGTTTCTGGACATGCGGAAAAGGTAGCTGCCGAAATTGTCGATCGAAGCCAGCGAGCCGTGATCTGTCCATAGTTTCATGAAAACATCCTGAACAATATCCTCGGCCAGCATTTCGGAGCTGGTGAGGCGGAGGGTGTAGCCGTAAAGTTTGCTTTTGTAGCGGTGAAAAAGCGCAACAAAAGCGGCCTGACTACCCTGTGAAGCAGAGAGTACCAGGTATTTGTCGCTATCCGAATAAGCCTCGCTCAAATCTCAAACAGAACTAATAATCAATAAGTAACCAGTCAGCAATATATTGTTTGGAAAATTACAAAAATTTAACTAAAAATTTGTTTGGTATGTTAGGCTGCCGAAGAAAAAAGATGATGTCGCCGACTAATGGGGTTAGCGTCAATGCAACCATCCTTCGGCTGCGCTCAGGATGACAGGAGCGCCTGTGCTAGTGTCTATTTGTGCTATAATATACTTTAAATCAATATCTTAACACCGTCACACTGAGTGGACGGGGCCGCCCGGCGGTCGAAGTGCTTGCGATACCGCTACCATCCTTAGGCTGCGCTGGACGGGAATTTTAAGTGGGTGTGACGTATTGAGGATTGGCCATGGGTAACGTTGATTCGCTGAAATATACAGTTTGAAAAATACTTCTATCCATTGATACGTACGGCATTCAAATCATGCTACTGTCCTCCATTTGAGGCACTAACTTAGAAGCAGCTTAGAACAGGACGAAGATTACCTCCCACACACGCATGAAAACCTCCCTCTATCAAAATTTACGGCAACAAATTGTTTCCCGATCGGGAAATTTATACCTTTAACTGAATTTGCGGATGAAGCCAAACTACGAAATACAATTATTGCCGGAAGCTGTCGAGTTTTTAGAGGCTCTTGACGATAAAACGAGAGAGAAGATCTATTATAATATCAGAAAATCTCAATCTGTAAATGACAACGAGCTTTTCAAAAAACTTAACGACTTCATTTGGGAATTCAGGACGCTATACAATAGCAAGGCATATCGACTTTTTTCATTTTGGGACAAAATTGATGGTAAGGAAACGTTGGTTGTGGCGACACATGGTATTCTAAAAAAGACGCAGAAGACGCCGCCAAAAGAGATTAAGAAAGCTGAGGAAATCAGGAGACAGTATTTGGACAACAAAGCAAAATGAAATAGTTATGGATAATAAATTTAAAACCGTTTCGCTTGATACAATGATTGACAAGCACATCGGAGAACGTGGAACAGAAAGACGGGAGGCTTTTGAAAACGAGCTGAGGATTGACTTGCTGGGCCACGCAATAAAACAAGTAAGACAAGAGCGCAATCTAACCCAGGAGCAATTAGGAGAACTTGTAGGCGTGCAAAAAGCCCAAATTTCTAAAATTGAGAATAGTGTAAAAAATGCAAGGTTGGAAACGATTCTTAAAGTATTTGATGCATTAGGGGCAAAAGTGAATTTTAATGTAGAACTCAATCCTAAAAAATTGGCTTCCTGACGATCACCTCCCATACCAACCTCCCACACACACATGAAAACCTCCCTCTCCCACCTCCCAAAATCCAAACAAGACCAACTAAAAATTCTAACCCAAATCATCCTGGACAAAGTCCCGGCTGAAATGGTCATCCTTTTCGGCAGTTATGCACGTGGGGAATGGGTTGAGGATTATCAGGAGAAATATGAGTACGTGAGTGATTTTGACATTCTCGTCATTACCAAAGACAGGATTTCCGCCAAACGGGATAAAAAATGGCGGGAACTAGACAAGGAACTGGCTGGAAGTAAAGACATTACGAGAACCAGCATTATCCAGCACAGCATCGGCTTCGTAAACGACAAGATTGAAGGGAATAACTACTTTTTTGCGGATATTTTGAAGGAGGGAATTCTGCTTTTTGATTCTGAAAATTTTAAGTTATCCGAGCCGAAAAGCATGAACCCGGAGGAAAGGCAGAAAAAAGCCAAAGGGCATTTTGAGAATTGGTTTACCTCCGCAAGCCATTTTTTAGAGGGGTTTGAAATGTACTTCCAGAAAGGAGAGGATAACTTAACATATTATAAAGAGGCTGCCTTTTTGTTGCATCAAACCACTGAAAGGTTGTATACCTCCATCCTCCTTGTTTTCACCGATTACAAACCAAAAATTCACGATATTGAGGAGTTAGGAAATCAAATCGTAAAACTCCATCCCGACTTCGCGACCGTTTTTCCAAGAAGTACGCCCGACGAAGAGCGACTGTTTCAACTTCTAAGAAAAGCGTACATAGACGCGAGATATGAAATGCATTACAAAATCGAAAAAGCAGAACTGGAATACCTGAGCGAGCGCGTGAAACTGCTGAAAGAACTCACCGAACGCATTTGCAACAAACGCATTGCGCAATTCACGAAAGAATGAAGCCAAAACCGATTCTTGGCTTCACTCTCAGATCGCCTGCGTAGTTGTGTTAAATCGGACGAACGATTACTACGGCACCTTTTTTAATGCTCACCGTGGTAACATAGCCATTTCCCGTCTTCTTACTTTTCGCTTGCATACCTGCGACGGTGATGGGTACGCTTGTGCGTAGCTGGCAGGGCTGTCCGTTTAATGATTTGATCCGGGCCTGTTTCAATTTTCCGTCCTTCCAGTCGATATCGAGCTCAAATCCGGACCTGGCCCTTAATCCGGTCACATTTCCTTCATTCCACGCCGCAGGAAGTGCTGGTAAGATCGAGAGCTCGGATAAATGGCTCTGGACGAGCATTTCGGCCATCCCGGCGGTGCCGGCAAAATTTCCGTCGATCTGGAACGGCGGATGTGCGTCGAAGAAGTTGGGATAGGTCCCTCCGCCCGAATTGCCTTTGGAGTTATCGGTGTATCGCATGAGCTGGCGGATCAGCTTGTAAGCGTGATCGCCGTCCAGTAACCGCGCCCAGAAATTGATTTTCCAGCCTTTGCTCCATCCGGTGCCTGCGTCGCCGCGCACTTCCAGCGTCTTTTTGGCGGCCTCGAAAAACTCCGGCGTTTCGGTGGAAATCCGGCGGCCCGGGTGCAATGCAAACAAGTGCGAGACGTGCCGGTGCAGCGTGTCGGTCTCCTCAAAGTCTTTATACCACTCCTGTAACCTGCCCCTTTTATCGATTTTTAGCGGATACAGCTTTTTGCGTTTTTCAATCAGCAGGTTCCTGAATTCGGTGTCCGTCCCAAGCACCTGGGCGGCATCGATGAGGTTAGAAAAAAGGTCGTGGACGATGGAAATATCCATGGTAGTAGCAACGGAAACCGCTGCCTCCCCGCCTTTGGGATCTTTGAAAAGATTCTCCGGGGAAGTGGAAGGGGCCGTTACCAGATAGCCGTCGGTGTCCTCTACTAGCCAGTCGAGCGTGAAAATCGCGGCCTGCTTCATGACCGGATAGGCTTTGTTTTTGAGAAAATCCTTGTCTTGCGTAAACCGGTAATGCTCCCACAGGTGCTGACAAAGCCAGTCGGCGCCCATAAACCAGTTGGCCCAAACCGGGTCGCCGTCGCCCACATTACCTACCGGGTTCGACTGGCCCCAAATGTCCGAATTATGGTGCGCTACCCAGCCTTTTGCCCCATAAAACTCCTTCGCCGTCGTTGCACCCGTTTTGGAAAGGTCCTGAATCCAGGAAAGCAGCGGTTGGTGCATTTCCGACAGGTTGGTTACCTCGGCAGGCCAGTAATTCATCTGCGTGTTGATGTTAATCGTGTAGTTGGAGCTCCACGGTGGCCGCATTTCCTTGTTCCAGATTCCCTGAAGGTTGGCAGGAGGCCCGGCCGGGACGCCGGATAGCGCCGGCCGCGAGGAAGAAATCAGCAAATACCGGCCGAACTGGAAGTAAAGCCTTTCCAAACCAGGGTCATATGCGCCTTTCGAATAGGATTTCAAACGTTCGTCGGATGGTAAAAGCGTATTTTGATTGACACCCAGCGTGTCTTTTATATTGAAACTGACGCGGTCAAAAAACGACTTAAAATCCTTCAAATGATCCGTTTTAAGCTGATTATAGCTCTTGGCCACGGCCTTTTGCATAAAACCGGCAGCGAGCGCTTTCTCGTCTTTGCCGCCGCTGTCGGGACATTTATCGAAACCATTGAAACTGGTCGCAGCGGAAAGGTAGATAATCACCTCGGAGGCCCCGTTTACCTGAATGCCGGAAGCCGATACAGTCATCTCCCCACCTTTGTTCACTGCCTTGATCCTGAACTGGAACCGCATGCCGTTACAGCCGGTCGTATCTTCATACACGATCGGCTGACGGCCCGGCGGATTGTAGTAATTCGGATCCACATGCGCAGGCGCTTTCCCGCTCACGATCAGCTCTTTGCCATCGGAAACAGCTGTTTGGTAGCGCAGCTTGCTGCTTGCCGACACCTGAAAGTTGAGCTGCCCGGCCTTGCTGGCGGACAAGCGAATGGCCAGGATATTGTCGGGGGCCGAAGCGAGAATTTCCCGCTTATACGCGACGCCGTTCACGGTAAAAACCGTATTGGCCAGTGCATTGCCGATGTGAAGATCACGGTAATAGCGTTCAGGTTTGGCGCCCTTGAAGTCCTGCGTGATTTTCAAGTCACCCATCGGCATATACGATTCGGTGTACAAACCCTGCATTTTTTTCAGCAACGCATTGGCGAGCTGGTAGTCCTGGTTTTCAAGCAACGCTTTGCGAACCTGAGGGAGGTAGGAAGCCGAGCCAGGGTTGACATTCGTTTTGACAGGTCCGCCCGACCACAGCGTGCTTTCGTTGAGCTGGATCAGCTCCTCTTCCACCCCACCAAAAATCATGGCGCCTATATGCCCGTTCCCGACCGGCAATGCTTCTATCCATTCTTTGGCTGGCTGGGCGTACCAGAGTTTCAGCGAATCAGCTTTTTGAGCAAAACCTGCCGGAATGCACCAACCCGAAATAACCATCGGGAGTATTATTCTTTTAAGCGCGATTTTCATCGGTTTACGTGATCTTTTGTTTAAAAAGTCCGGAAATCGGGCGCGCTACCGCGCCCTGTAAAAGGTGACCAACTTAACACAATGGTTTCTGTATATAAAGCGCCCGGGCGATAATGCCAATTTTCCTTAATCAACTGCTAAGAAATGACAATGCCGACCCAAGCTGGCGGCTGCCCTGCACGGCTTGCCGCGACCTGGCGAATGTGGCTTGACAAACGGCTGGCATTGGGGCTGGCACCTGTTCAAACTTTTTGTAAAAGCGGGCTAAACCGCTCAGGCCAACGTTTTACTTATTCAAAAATCTCTTTATAGATCTGCTCAATGGCAGAAAATTCTTCTTCATAAAGTTTTGGAAAGTTACTCTTTCTCCGGTTCGGAAATGTTCTTTTGTTTTGATATGAAAAAATGATCATCTGATTAAGGTTTTTGTCAGGCATATCAATCCGGTTTTGAACCGTCCTTTTTAAGTCGTCATACCTTTGAAGAAAAATCAGCTCGTCAGACATATCCCCGGACGTAGCCTCACTGATTAGTTTTGACAAGCAACATGGTTAAACAGGCTGTAACAGATATAGAATATCAACTTTTTGCTGTAAAACAATTAAATATAGCAGATCCGGCTAGTGGCCATTGAAAGCGCATCGTGAAAAAACCACTGCCCGGGCGGGAGGCGTTATTTAACCCAGCCGGCCACTTCCAGAATCGCATCTGCGAATGCCTTTGGTGCTTCCTGAGGTAAATTATGGCCTACCCCACCGGTGATGGTGTGATGTGCATACCGGGCTTTAAACCGATTTGCATAGGTGCTGGGATCCGGGTGCGGTGCGCCGTTGGCATCTCCTTCAAGCGTGATCGAAGGCACTTTAATATCAGGCATTGCCGCCAGCTTCGTTTCAAGTTCATCGTATTTGGCTTCACCTTTTGTCAGGCCAAGTCGCCAGCGGTAGTTGTCGATGACGATTTTCACGTGATCCGGGTTTTTAAAAGAGGCGGCGGAACGGTTATAGGTCTCCTCACTGAATTGCCAGGTTGGCGAGGCAGTCTGCCAAATCAATTTGTTGAACTCTGCCGTATTGGCCTGGTAACCAGCCAGTCCCCGGTCGGTCGCAAAATAGAATTGGTACCACCACGACAGTTCGGCTTTCGGGTCCAAAGGCTTGATATTGCCTTGCTGGCTACCAATCAGGTATCCACTCACCGATACGAGCCCTTTGACCCTCTCCGGCCATTGCGCCGCCATAATGTTTGCCGTGCGCGCCCCCCAGTCGAAACCGCCCACGACAGCACTCTCAATTTTCAAGGCATCCATGAATGCGATCATATCCACCGCCAGTGCTGATTGCTGCCCGTTGCGGGGCGTTGCGGAAGACAGAAATTGCGTACTGCCGTAACCGCGAAGGTACGGAATGAGTACTCTGAAGCCCTTTGCTGCCAATATTTCCGACACTTCCTTGTAACTATAAATGTCATAGGGCCAGCCGTGAATCAGCAGGACGGGCTTGCCGTCGGCCGGGCCCGCTTCAACATAGCCCACATTCAGCACGCCGGCCTCAATATGTTTGATACGCCCGAATGGATCCTCCACGTGGTTTATTTTTGTGACGATACCTGTTGTTTTCTCCAATGGTTTCGCTGCTGCGGATGATGGGTCGATAAACTGCATGACGATAAATATAAAGGCTATAACTCGTGTTAGGTTGCGTTTGAAATTCAAATGAGTTCCCATTGTTTTTATGATTTTTGATTTTATAAATGATCTTCCTTACCCTGCGGCTGCCCGTTTTTCTTTCTTGTCTGAACTATCATCATGCCACAGCTTTGGAAATCCCGTTCCAACCGGGCCGTGGCAATCGAAAGTACCGAGGCCATCATCATCAGGCCAGTTTTGATGTTGCCGAATAGTAGTTTAATTTTCATGAGCTCCAAGATCTGTTGCGATTTGATGGCTCAAAACTACCGCCCCGAACCTTGGGGTTATAGCAGAAATAGCTTCAAGTGGGCAAATAAGGGGTTGATCTGGACAAGCTGCATTGTCGTCCCGTCCAACCCGGAGGATTGACATCAGGAGTTGTCGAAATACAAAATCTCATTCGTCTAATTGGAGAAGTCCAGAAAATGGACTCTTCGAATGAAGAGGTGAACCAAATTATTTTTACTTTCACTGCCAATGTGAGTTGAACAATGGAATTATGAATGCAACATCGTTCAATCCCTGCACTATTAAACAGCTAAACTGATATCATAAACTAAGGTAGCCGCCATGAAAAACATCATCATTCTCTCGATTTTCTTTGCGCTAACATCCGGCTGTAAGGACAAAGACCCAATCCAAAGCGTGAAAATAAACCACGAATCTTTCTTTGACACATCTTTGGTTTCAACAGATTGGCTCGTTGATAGCGTCAAATTAGCCAGAATGGATACGCTCGCGTCAGTTTCAACGGATATGAAGGCGGTGTTTGTCTACGCAGATAAGTCACCCGTAAATTTGGCAGACTTCTCGAAATTTGATTTGAAACTTAAGAAAGACGGATCATTCGTCCAAACTGATACCGACGGCTCAAAATCCTCGGGCAAATGGCATCTCATCGACAGTGAAACGACCCTTAGACTGGAAAATTCAGATACCCAACTTATTGAACATTATAACATTTCAAAGCTCGATAGCGCATCATTCGGCTTCAATGTAGAGATTCCCAAAGACCGCGTATTTGAAAGCCTGCATAAAACCTGGCAGTCCAGATTAATGGGTGTCTACGGCCCTATGGTCTCGAATCACCCGTTGATCGTTATGTTCAGGATGCGTCGCTAAACCACGCCAACTCTTTTAAAGGACCGCCCAAACGACCTGACCTACTCCATTTAGCTCACTTTCTTTATTTGTCGGTGCAAGCGGGTATTCCGTCACAGGTATAGGTGATTTTTACAGTACACCCATTTCCGCCAGCAGTTGTCGGGTTATGGTTTTTCGGCAGCTGCCGAAATTTGGATTCGGTGTAGCGCGCTTTTTACTTACGCGCGTAGCAAAAAAGAATGCGTTGTTCTTTTTCTCGACGTATCCAACCCACCAACCCAGATCCTGATCGTTTGCTCTTGTCCAGCCCGTTTTTGCCAGAAGCGTATGATCTTCTGTTTTCTCGTTGATCATCACGCTCTTCAGGATGTCCACATTCCTTTTAGAAAACGGGGTTTTGCCTTCAAATACTTTCACAAGAAATTCCACCTGATTTTTAGGTGATATTCCAAACGGACCAAAGTTCCAGAAGTCGTCCCCTGGTTCGGAAAGATTTCCGTTTCCATAGCCAGCGCGTTTCAGGTATTCGCTGTATTTTTTCCTGTCTATCTTTTTAGCCATTTCAATGAAGGCCCAACCGGCCGAAACTTCAAATGCCTCTTTGACCGATATATCTTTATAAATTTCCGGTCGGTATCCGTATAGCGTCGTATCGGTCTTCCCAGGCCATTTGATGATCGCCTGTTCATCGGGGATAGTTCCGGCTTCAAGAGCAATCAATAAATTAATAACTTTAAAAGTTGAGGCTGGCAATGTTTGTTTTTCGGAATCTTTTGGATCGCTGAAAATCCATTTTTTATTCTTGTAGTCATAGATGGTGATGCTGCCTTCCAGATTACATTCTTTAAACGGTGCATCCAGATTTTGCGCGACAACCGGCCAATGCGCAATCAGTAACAGAACTGCGGTCGTTATTTTTATCATGTTTTGTACACTTTCAATTTTTCCAGGAAAATTCCGGGACTGTAAGCTGATCATGGATTAAATGGTAGTTACCGGGCTATTTTTTCAACCGTTCGTTGCCATAACACTTCAAACGGACTTTCTAATACAAGAATTGTGATTGCTAAATAAAAGCATTGCACCGATATACCGCAAAATCCGAGGCCCCAAGAGAATTATTTATATTAACTGCAACCATTTGAAAAAAACGCATCATTGAAAGGCACAATTTCAATCATGTATAACATGTCGGACAGTTTTTGGGAGGTCACTTACAGACAAAACATCGCTAAAATGATCGGCGTTTGTTGTCGGTATACGCAAAACCGGCAGACAGCCGAGGACCTGGCACATGACGCGTTTCTGGTTGCGATCCATAAAGTTTCCAGTTTTGAAAACAAAGGGCCTTTTGAGGCATGGCTGAGGCGGATCGCCGTCAATGTGGCCTTGCAATACCTGCGGGAGCAAAAGAGGCAAGAAAAATGGGAGGAATCCCATGCTTACCTGACCATTGCCGATGAGCTTCAGGAGGAAAACCCGGTCGGCGACGAGCACGGCTTTTCCGAGGCGGAGCTATTGGAGGTGATAGGTTATTTGCCCCGGCATCACAGGCTGGTATTTAATCTCTATGTCGTCGACAATTTTACGCACGCTCAAATCGCTGCCCGGCTCGGTATCAGCGAAGGGACGTCGAAGTCGCATTTGGCACGGGCCCGAAAAAAGATCCGGGAACTTCTCGATCAGAAACTCAGGAAGAACAGGGGGCGCAAAAGAGGTTTGATCTGGTTGATGGTCTCCTTTCCAATCCGCAATATCGATCACCTGGTTGCGGGAAAGCTGCGTAGCCTTGCCATTCAACCCCAAACGAAGCATTCTCTTAATTTTAGTGCGTCCGATACTCCTGTTCCGAATTTCAAACCTTCCGGTATTTCCTATACGACTTATCTAAAAACCGGGGTTATGACCATCGCTACCGCTGCGTTCCTGACGGGTGGCTCTGAAATGCGTGCCCCTGGCGACAGCAAAGATATGATTCCGGTAAATTACCCGACAGCCGGTGCAACGCACATCAGAGTTCCCGGTTTCAATTCAGGAAAGGAAATGACCGACAGCCTTTTATTTTCCGACCCCAACCCTGCCACCATTTCTGAAAATCCCATCATAGTTGAAAAAACTAAAAATTCAGAATCGATGAAAAATCTAAGCACTTTGGGAGGGTTACTGGTGGCAAGTCTGGCTTTGGACACGGCTGGTTTATCGACAGAGTTACCGAATGTATTTAAAAACCACCAGGTAATGATCAGTCGCATCGCGGAACCCGCAACAAAGCCGGAAAACGACAGGCCGGTTCGCGAACGGAATTCCGATTTGCCGTCAGGCTCATTCTACGCGTCGAAACTTTTTTGGTCGGGGGACGACGGTAAATTGTATTTTTTGGGAGATCAGGTTAAGGTGAACGTTACCAGAAACAAGTTTACCGGCAGCGGCAAATTCACATTTCTGAATAAGGTAAATTATCTGGTTGTCGATGGTGTACCGGTGAAACAAAACGAGACCGTCACGCTCCTGGAGAAAAAATACAATCTGGTCAGTTTGAATGAATCTGACGGGATCAGGAAGTATGGCGAAAACGGAAAATCCGGGGTTGTGGAAATCAGTTTGGCCGATTAATTTAAATCGGGGCGTCGCGGTTCATCAAAGACACCCCGATGGGGATGTTACTTATCGGTCACGAGGCTCAACAGCTATTTCAAGAAGACATTGCACCCGGCCGAATCCGTGTTGCATTGTTTATTATTTGGGAATAGCTGAGAAGAAATGCCTGATATCGTCTACCAGCAAATCGGGGACTTCCATCGCGGGGAAATGGCATCCTTTGTCATAAAAAGACCATCTGTCGGGTTCCCCCATGAAGCTGGTCAGCTTTTTCAAAAGGGTTTCATCTTCTTTTTTACCAAAACAAGCCATAGCGGACGGCACCTTTGGAGGTGTCCACTGGCTGGCTTCCTGTGAATCGCCGCCGCCCCAATCAAATGCCATGCTCATATTTTCGGAGAGGATCGCCGCGCTCGACGCCCCCAGCTGATTGAACCAGTACAACGACACATTCGTCAACATTTGGTCCAAACCAATGGCGTCCTCCGGCAGTTGTTTGTCCTCATCGGTCCATTCCTTATATTTTTCAACCATCCAGGCCAACTGCCCTACCGGGCTGTCCGCCAACGCAATACCGATCGTATCAGGCCTGGTGGCCTGTATTTCCAGATAGGCCGTGCCGTCTTTTTTGTATTGTTTCATCCGTTCCAGCCTGACTTTTTCTGCATCCGTAAAAGATGACTGGTCGGAAGGGAACATACCGAGCCCGGCTACGGCGAAAAAGTCTGAATTGATGTGTGTACCGATCAGGCTATACGCTGCAACCCCGAACATGATCCCCGCGATGCCGGCGCCCATATCGCCTCCGTGCACGGCGAATTTTGCATAGCCCAGCCGGTCCATCAAAGTGGCGAAAGTCGTTGCTATCCTGATCATGTTATAACCTTTTTCTTTGACTGGCACCGAGAAGCCAAAGCCCGGAATGGAAGGAATAACCAGGTCAAATGCAATCTGGCCGGGGTCCTGGGGATTTGCAAGCGGCTCTATCACCCTGGTGAAATCCGCGAATGATCCCGGCCAGCCATGGATCAGCATTAAGGGAACTGCATTTGCCCTCGGCGATTTAATGTGCAAATAGTGAATATTCTGTCCTTCAATTTCGGTAATGAAATGCGGATATTGATTCAGAGCAGCCTCTTGCTTTTTCCAGTCGAATTCATTCAGCCAATAGCCTGCGATGTCCTGTAAATAGTCAACCGGAACGCCCTTTTCCCATCCGCTCTGCGTAGTCGGGGTTATCCAGCGGGTGTTGGCAAGTCTTTGTTTGAGATAATCAATGTCTTTGCCGGAGATTTCAATTTTAAATGGTTGCATGATTTCTAAATTTTGAATGTGAAACTGTTGACATTACAAAAATCGGCACCATGCATCCGGCGGGCGATAACAATTGTTAATAAATCCTACCTTCTGTTCCTGATCCTGCTCAAGGAAACCGAAGTAACACCCAGGAAAGAGGCAATGTAATACTGAGGCACCCTTTGAAGAATTTCCGGACGCTGTTCCAGCAACTCTTTGTATCTTTCTTCAGGACTGTTTTTGATTCTCGAAAGAAAGAGTTTTTCCATGTACAGCAGCCGCTGGAGGGTTTGCTCTTCCATCGCCTCCCTGATCAGCGGTGATGCTTCGATGATCTCGAAATAGTCTTTTTTGGTAAGCGTATGCAGGACGGAAGGTTCCAGGCTCTCGACCGCATAGAGACTTGGCTGGTTGTAACGAAAACTTTCCGCCGATGACACCCCCTCTCCTTCGAAGAAAAACTGAAAAGTAATGTCTTTGCCGTCCTTATTGAACGAGAGCCTAAGGCATCCTTTTTCAATAAAGTAAACCTTTTTGGCGACCTCCCCTTCGTCGAGCAGCACTGTTTTTGCAGGAATTTCTTCCCGCCTGAACAAGTGGCCGAATTTTCCCCATTCAGCCTGTATGTGTTGGTCTGCCATAAATTTTTGAGCATATTGACATTTGAACTCAGGCTTCGCGCGTCCCCGACCCTGCAAACGGGAAAACGGCCAGCAACAGCCTTTCCGAACCAGCCCGAGCGGAATTTTCAATACTACAAAATTATTTGACATTCAGCCAGAAAGTGCCGCGGACAAATTCATTCCATGTGCCGGGCCATCCCGATAACCATCGTTGACGGTCACACGCAATGCGACACGGTGGCAAAAATCAGGAAACCGCCCTGTTACTTAATATACAGTACCGCTACAAATGTTCCAGGCTACCGCGCAACTTTGACATCAATAAAAGCATCAGATTGGCAAGTAGGCAAAAAAAGCAATGCGCACGCAAACAATACTTCGTAAATCCGGTCAAATCCTGGCCGTTGTACTGGCGACGGCCATAGGCCTTTATCCTGTCCTGTATTTCCTGTGGGATAGCTTTGGGATATTACCCTCCAAAGGTGACGTGCTTTTAGCAAGTATTCCCTGGAACTTCGCTTTCTACGTGCACATCGTTTGTGGTGGGCTTGCCCTGTTAACCGGGTGGGCTCAGTTCAACCAAAAGATCCGACGTGAAAGGCCTGTCGTCCATCGTCGTATTGGAAAATGGTATGTAATGCTGGCGCTGTGCAGCTCTTTGTCAGCCGGGTACCTTGCATTTTATGCTAATGGTGGAATCATAGCCATGGCTGGGTTTTTCAGCCTTGCCT
The DNA here is from genome assembly GCF_059568735.1 of Dyadobacter ginsengisoli DSM 21015. Taxonomy (NCBI): domain Bacteria; kingdom Pseudomonadati; phylum Bacteroidota; class Cytophagia; order Cytophagales; family Spirosomataceae; genus Dyadobacter; species Dyadobacter ginsengisoli. The sequence goes on along the minus strand of NZ_JCANTY010000001.1, from coordinate 32,250 downwards.
GCGTATGGTTTAGCAGCACCTGGCAGGGCTATGTGAGTATTCGAAAAGGGCAGTTGGACCTGCATCGCAAAGCAATGATGATTAGTTACGCTACCTGTTTTGCCGCTGTGACACTCCGTCTATGGATGCCCGTTCTGATGTGGGTCTATCACGATTTTACCCAAGCGTACGTGATCGTCGCATGGTTATGTTGGGTCCCCAATGTGGCATTGGCCTACTTTTTTCGCGGCATTGCAAAAACTTTTTGATATCCGCATACCACCGGGTCTCCGCAAGTCATTACATGCTTGTGAAGAGCGTGATCATGCCTTTTTTGCTTTCCCCCGGAGGCAATGCGACAGAATTTATTCACTTTTACCCAGGCAATTACCTTTTTAAAATAATCATTTCCACCCGCCTGTTGGACGGACAGGGGGATGGACAGTTTTTGTCCAACGGCCGCGTATCGCCAAAGCCCTTGATTTCGACCCGGTTGTATGCCACGCCGCGCAAAGTGAGGTAATTCTTGACCGCCACTACCCGATCCACTGACAGTTTCTGATTTAAACGCGGGTCACCTATCCGATCCGTGTGGCCATTGAGCTGAATCACGACCGAAGAGTGGGCCAATAACCAGTCGGCAAGCTTATCCAGCTTCTCGAACGATACCTCCATGAGCTCACTTTTACCTTCTTCGAATAAGATCTTAAGTTCAAATGGCCGGGTGTTTGTGGCTCGGTCAAAATCAGTATCCGACCTGACAGGTTCCGGTACAATGGTTTTTGAAGGATCCGGCCTACGCTCGGATCTGTAAGTTTTGAAGAAGGTAAAGCCTACCCTCAGGATCACTGCCGTATGAAATGTACTGTAAGAGATATACGTTTCATCGAGTAAGCGCTTCTGTCGATAGAAATTATACTTTTCCTGGAAAACATACTGTTTCGACGGAACATGCGCATACAATGCGATTTCTACCGGCTTATCATTAAGGGTCATTCCAATCTCCGGAACAAACGCGAAGACATGCCGCTCCCTGTCGCCGTAACTGACTGTAAATCCCGTTCCGTTCTCAACAAAATTTTGCACATAAGACTCGTTTGCCGGAATATTGAATCCGCCAAGGGTATGTCGAAAATAATATGACCCGCCCAACCGAAAGAAAAAACGAATGTGCTTTTCCTGGAAATAAGGCCAGAATCGGGCCACACCAACTTGCATCCCCCATGTTTCCAGGTCCCCGTTTCTGATCGAAAGGTCATATCCTTTAAACTGAAACGACGGATCGTTCTGAAACGAAAAACTGTACCTATGCAAAGTACATGCGGCGTTGAAATACCATCCGCCATCCCGTTCGTTGAAAAGCGTATAGCGGGCATTCAGGTCAAAATCAATCTCCCTGAAAAAAACTTTTTTTACCTGCCCTTTTTCGTTGATTGCATAATAGTCTCCAAACCAGTCTGACTGAGGTTTGCCCCGGTAAGTAAAAATCGACATCAGTCCATTCTCTAGCAACGGATCCGGTGATGCTTGCCGGTAAGCCATTCCGCCACTCATCCCGAAAGCGCTGCGAAGGGGCCGGGCCTGAGCCGGAGAATCTTGTCCATACCCTTGCCCGCACGCAAGCAGCATCAGGTAAATGATAATCAAATGGCTGGTTTTGGTGTCGATACGGAAGCCTCCCGAAAAAGGCCGGCAGCTTTTAAAATCCATACTTCTAGTATTTCAAGCGAAACCGGCCATTTTTTACCGATATTTTGTTGGTACCATGCCCTTTGTCGCTGTAAACATCAAAGGAAAATGTGCCCTCGATGACGGCTTCGGTTGCCTTTGTAATTTCAAATCTCCCGTTCGTTGGTCGCTCCGAACCATTATAAATCCCGGATGCATACTCTGCGAAACGGCTTGGTTTTACATACGCGCCCAGGACCGGATAACTCCCTGTCCCGCCGGTATACTCGCCGTCTGTTCCGAAAAAGAAATATTCATGTTCGGAGCGCTGGATCGAAATGTGGATTCCCGGATAGGCACCTCCCATGAGCAGATCTGCTTTCACCTCATGTACATAATCCTCGATCCCCTCCCACCGGAAGGGTTGCCCGTCGATATTTGCCTCAAGGAAGTATGACGAGACTTCCTTATCGACCGTTGATTTTTGGCAGCAAACCAACGCAACTATTGCTGCCACTGCATAAACAAATCGTTTGACATCATTGAAAATATTCATGAAGATTTAAAGGTTAGTTAGACTTATCTTTCCAAGGCCGACCGACATATCTATCCGACAAACCTATTTGGCGGGGATATATCCAAGACAATCTTTCAGCTGCGCGAAATACAGGTCATATATGCGAAGGATGTCCCCGTCACGGCCTTTGTACTTCAACTTCAGATGTTTTTCAAACTCCTGAAATTGATCGTGCAATTCCTCCTTCTCCTTCTCATCGCTGGTTCGACTTCCTTCACAGGCAATTTCGGCAAGCCTGTCGGCGTCTATCTCGATTGTATCTTTACAAGCCGACAGTCCGAGGGCGATCAGGAAAATCAGGGCTTTTCTCTTCATACAGATTTCAAATTAATAATGTAATGGAGCTAGACTTATCCGGGGCTCACAGTGTCGGGAGCACAACCCAATAAAAAGTAACGATACGTCTTCGTTTGTCGTCCCGGGTGACAGTACCCGTGAGAAATGGCGGAAGTTCTTCCCCCCGGCCGAGCATCCTGACGGAGATATTGAGAAAATCGTCTTTGTTTTTCTTGTCTTTAAGAATATCCTCAACAATGGTTTTCACCGATTCGGCACGAAGCTCGGATAGCTTCCGGTTTATCTCCGAAGTCGTAGGCTCCCGGATTTGGTCATCGCGACCGAGACGCGAGGCAAGGTCGGTGTATAGCCTCGATCCAGTCTCCACAGGCATGGCATCCGAATAACCCGTGATCACGATCTCTCCTTCAAGGTTTTTGAAGGAGCCCTTATATTTTTCCGAAAACTGAAAGAGTTTTTCCACAGTTGGGGCAAACATTTTGACTCCTTGCCTTACCTGAGCCGGTTTGAGACGATATTCACCGGTGGGGAACAATGTGTTCATCTCTGACTTGCTAAATGTGTCGCTGTCCAGAAAGTCCAGAATAACGGCGGTCTTCGCTTCAAATGCGCGTAATCTTCTGGCAGATTCGGCAATGACAAAGTCCACGTCCCGCACCGCATCGGGAACAGATTTGTGGCCACGCTTTCCAGCCGACTGCAGGTCCGTCAACGCTCCTTCAAGGGCGGCCTCATCCATCCTCATACTGTCCTGCTGCGATTCAATGTAAGTACCTATTCTTTCATGAGCTGAGCCGGATATTTTTTGCTCTTTCACCGCTTGTTCCGATTTGTTGCGTACTTCTGCGGCCTTTTGCTCCGCTTTTCGGGTCTCTCCCCGCTGAGCCGTCGCTGCTTTTTGGGATTTTCGCTTTGCAGACACACATCCCGTCATCAACTGGCCTGTCCAAAAGACCAGGCTAAGTGTCAAAACCCATTTTAAAATTTTCATATCGGTTAAAGATTTTCATCCTGTACAAATACACCCGTGTCCTTTCGCACCTTCTTTTTCGGCCTTTCGCCGGGCGAAGAATGGGCTGATTCCCCGGATTGCGACGTCCTGTTCTTAACGGGCTCCGACGTTTGCCGGAGGACCTGCACTTCACCTTCTTTCGCTGGCTCGGAGGCTGCGGGCGGAATGTCATCGGGAGGGATGATCACGACGGCCGTCGTATCCGCATGCACCGCTCCGAAAGCTTCCGTTTGCCTTTTCTTTGCCATAGCGGACGAATCCGTATGATATTGGTCCCTTTTATTTTTATCAAAAATTTCCTGACTGCGCCGGTTGTCGATTTCCCGCGGACCGTCACCGGTGGGCCCGTCGGATCGATATAACCAGTACCAGTATCCGACGCCAACTGCAAGCCCCGAAAAAATGATCGCCGTCAGGCCCCACCACACCGGCCAGGGCTTTGTGGCAACCTTCTTTGGCACCTGACCATCCGGCCTCTCAAATCCCGATGTGCGCTGGCTGGCCGGATGTCCGGGCGTGGGAGCGTCACCTGGCCGCCCCATACCCCATCCCGGCTTTTCAGGTTCCCGCCTGACGGCCCAAGTATCACCAGGCGCTTTCGGCGTAAAACCCGTTTCAGTAACCAGAACATGGTGGTCCGGGAAAATCTTCACAATCACCATTTTACCAAGGTCGGCACGCAAGGCCCGCCATATGCGAAACTCCGCGTTGGGCGGTACGGGCAACTCTTCTGCGAGTATCAGGTGGGGTTCGAGCGGGAACCCGGGCGACAAGTGTTGCATGTGGTAAATCAAGATAAAACTGGAACTTCAACGGGATGGCATGTTCATTAGCCCGCCGTCTTCTCGTCGATACGCGTCAAACGTTCGTGTATCTTGAAAATAACGATGAAGAATTCCGCGATCAATCGCACCCACAGCGGGCCCAACAACAGTAGCAACAGACCATACAATGCAATCATGCCCCCACCGTAACGCTGCACAAACAACCCTGAGAAGATCAGCCCGATTCCAACAAAAACGACAAAGGCAAGATTGAGATAATACATCACGGTGATGATCGTAGGTGCGATCATTTTATTGAATGTCAGAAAGCTTCGAAAGAACCCGCCTGTTTCCTGCTTCGTAGGAACCTGTTGCCCGGTAAGTCGCTCTACTCCTTCTAGTAAGCCCCGACCCGCATTGGTCAGATCGGCGGCACTCAAATCACTGAGCCCCTGGACCTGAATCCTGCTGGCCCTGATTTCATATTTAAAAAAAAGCACCAATACCCCGGTAGAAAGAAGCGCCAATACATGCAAAAAGAAGCCCGCATTCAAATGGTCCATGATAGCCGGCGATTGCCCCCGTACTGTGTCTCCGGCCGCAGTTCCAAACACGGAACCAAAAGTCTCCGATGCCGCTCGCGCTTGCTCACGTAAGTTGCTGACCCGGGAAAAAAGACTGTCGTCGTCTATAATGGACATCACCGTCGCACTGACACACAACATCCAGATCAGTGACGGGAAAAGCCGGGGTAATCCTAAAATGGAAACGATCAGCAATGCAACCGGGAAAATGAAATAGAAGCCCTGGAAACCCGTGTCGGTAAATCGATACTTTACGGACATATCCCCATACGGAATGACCAGGGTCATTAACAAAATTAATGCGGAAGCAGACAACCCTATATTGTATACGGGTTTTGACTGCGGCGCAGGCGAGGCTGGTCTGGCAGCGGCAGAATAGTTATCCGGACCGGCCTGAGCGGCGGCGCGCCAACCGGGGGAATCAACCCGCGGGTACACGTCACGCGCGTTTTGTCCGTCGGCCTGAAAGTCGACGATGTGGCCTGCCTGCGGAACGCCGGTGCCACGCCAGTCATTGTCTGTAAAGTAATAGCGGTTTTCGTCAGATCCCTGCAAAAAACCGTATTGCTGATCGACATAGAGTATAGAACCTTGCATAATCAGATGATGACCTATTTACAGTATTCGATAGTAGTTTCTGCGTTATCGCTTTTTCCGGTGTATCTGTCGATATTCATTCGCGAATTAATCTGCATGGGATATCCCTCTCCATCGTACGTCAACGTGTACTCCTGAGATTTGAACCCATTATAGGTCTGTGACACCTGGTTATGTTTTCGAATTCCGAACAGGGACGGAACTGTCGGATGCCCTTTAAAGGCGATCGGGGCCACGTACCATTGTTCGCCATCCAGTATTACAGGCATTTTTTGATTGTCATAAGCATAGCTGGTAGTGCTGTATGGGTCGCCGTTTCGAAATTGGCTGTCTTCTGTCAACTGGCGCTCGGTATCGTACGTATATCGGTTTTCGTAGGTAACATTTCCATATTGTGCTTTCCTGGCCGACACCAGACCATTGGTGAAAGTATACGAATTAGCGGAGTTGGAGCCCGACCGTATTTCAGAATAACCGCTTAGCATCTCATTTGCGTCATATTCATATACCCAGACACGGTCATAGGCGTCCGATCGCCTGGTCAGGCTTCCTTTGGAATTATACTCGTAGCTGTCCTTAATGGGATATGTCCCCGTCCACCCGTTCTTCGTGTAGGATTTAATAACTCCCGTGGTTTTCACCAGCCGCCCATTCGCATAAGTGTAATATTCATCTTTGATGTCATAGGTATCAATATTCGCCTGAAGGTTTTCCAGACTCGATATCCGGGACGTCAGGTATCCTTCACTATCATAGGTGAAGGTATTTATCTCTGTCAACCCATTATAATGAGAGCCGCCCATTGTCATCTTTACTTGGGCAATTCTATTTTCGGAGTCGAACGTGTACTGGTAGTTGTATTCATATACATAGTTCTGTCCGGTGGTTTCCTTCCTGATGTATCGCGACACCAGGCCATTGCCGCATGCGGGGTCCTCCACGCCCTGCGCATCTGGCTGCTTGGTAATGCAGGAAATAACAAGAATGCTGCAAAAGAGCGCATAAAGCAGTCTGGTAATGCTATCAATTTTCATAACAGTAGGTAAACAACCTGTCTAGACTGGAATTGTATCAATGGATCGGAAAGAAATACGCGGCCCGCAGACCCACCACAAAATGTCTCCCAAACCGCTGCGAGTCAAGCCTGGACGACGGATTCCATTTGGTGATGGAAGGCTGCACGTTCAACGAAAGCTCAAGAGCCCTGTCGGCAATCATTATCTCCCTGGCCAGGCCCAGGCTGATACTCAAATCAATAGGTCTGGCATTATCGTCCTCGGGATCCGATCCGATCGCCCCCTTGATAGTCTGGGTTTCCGTTCGTCCGTTTCCCGCTCCCTTCCTTTTTTCCTTCACACCCAGTGCCGCCCCTACGACGGGGCCTCCGATCAGCTTTAAGCCATTGTCCCCGATCCTGTAGGTAGCCCATAGGGGCAATTCGAGGTAAGTGAATGTTTGCCTTGCCGAGATCGTTACCTCGACTCCCGAATAGGTTCCGCTGGACTTTACGTTCCACCCTTTGTAATTAATCAGCAAGCCGGATTGCAGCCCGAAGGATTCGTTCAGCGCATAGTCGATCAGCGCTCCTGCCTGAAACTTAAAAAAGGGGGGGAAATTTGCTTTACCACCCGAATTGCCCGCGGCCGCCTTTGTGTCATCACGGCTCGCCTTCGACATGTTGGTGATTGTGGCATTGGGGCCTATTGCGGGCGCAATTTTCACTTTCTGTGCATAAGTGGTCGTGTATACCAAGCACATCAACGAGAGGGTAAAGTTTCTCATTTCAAAAAATTAAGAGGAGGATTGACAAGCCGTGACGATGCATTGCGCTAACTAACGCATATATGTAAACGCAAACAACAGGATTTCATTAAAACCACCTCAAGTAACTACTTTTAATCAACCCGTTCTCCAAACAGACGTCCAAAGCCGGAAACGGGTGCACGAAACAGGTCTTTTTTTGCATGAACCAGTTTGATAGCTCCGTACCGGCCGCGTACAGGGACGGCGCAACAGGCTAGTGTTTCGTTTTCCGAATCGCATTCAGGCTATTAAGCAATTCTGAGCTCCTTCCCTCGGGGAACGGTATCCTGTGACTGCCCAGAATGACTTCTTCTGATCTCAGACGGCTGATGTGCATTAAGTTAATGATGTGCCCCCTCGATACTTTGTAAAAGTAAGGTTGCAGCCCGGCGCTGATACGCCCCAGATTAGGTGATGCAAAAAGGAACCCGGAAGGCCGGTTCTGATAAAGCCGTTCGTGCTCCTCCGGCGTAACAAAAACTTTGGTATAAGGTCCGTCCGCTTCCAAAAAAAGGATATGGCTTTGCCGGACGTTGACATATTCTCTTTCAACTAGTAAAACAACGTGGTCCGAAATCGCTCTTTTCGATAACGGAAGAAGCCCGTAATAGAAGTTATTCATTGCCAGGTTCACCTGAACGATCAGTTCACTTGTCCGGATCGGCTTCTCGAGAAATGCCGCCGGATGGGTCGGTTCACTTCGTTTGGCCAAGTCCAGGTAAGTAGGCTCTCCGGTAATGTAAATAATCGGAATGTCCACGATCTTCTGTAATTCTTTGCCGGTCTCGATTCCGTCCTCCGGACCGTCTAACTTGATGTCAATCAGGGCCAGGTCAGGAGCCGCCTTTTTTGCGCTGGCTACCGCGTCCGACATGCTGCCGACGATTTGGGTAATTTCAAACCCCTCGTTGATCAGGTCTTTCTCTATTCGCTTAGCCAGCAGATTGTCGTCCTCAACAATCAGAATTCGGGAAGTAGATTTCATCATTTCAATTCATCGCATAAATTCCGACTCATAGTTCCGGCCCATTTTCATCCTTTTTTTAAAAAACAATGTAAAACGTGTCCCTGCTCCAAAAGTAAATGATGACTCCCCTTTAAGATTGGCAACCCATATCCGGATCAGCTCCAATCCAAATGAGTCTTTCGCATTTTGAGCCTCGAATCCAGGGCCATTGTCCTCAAAGTACAAGAAAATGTCATCGCCCACTTCATAGCAACCCACCGACAACCGCGGTTTGGGCTGGGCGGCAAGTGCATGCTTACAGGCGTTATTGACCAGTTCATTTATGATTAACCCCAAAGGTATGGCTTTATCCGCATGGAGAAGAATCTTTTCGATTTGATAATCTACCATGACATCGGAGGCATGGTAACTTCGCAGGACGCTGTTAACCAAATCCCTGACATACTCCGAGATTTCGATTTCAATGCTCCTGTTTTTCCCATACAAACGCTTATGAATGAAAGACATGGCCTCCACACGAAGTACGCTCTCCGCTATCACCTGAATAGCCTTCGGCTCATTCAGATCGCCGAGCTGCAATTGCAAAAGATCGGAAATTGTCTGCAGATTGTTTTTGATCCGGTGACTTTGTTCTAAAAACAGATGTTCATTCTTGTGGCTTTTCGCTTTGTAGCGCTTATAAAGGCGATGAGACAAAACTGCGACGACGCATGCCAGCACGAACAACAAAACCGACGAAAAAATCAGCCAGGATTGCAGTCTGGCCTTTTCACGCCTGTTCTCCAGCTCCTTCTCCTGCAACGCGAGCTGGTACCCTTTCCGATCATTTTCCAGGGATACCGTGATCCCGTCAACGGCTGCCTTTCGATACGATTCTTCACCTTTGAGCTTCTGTTCATATTCTTCTTTTTGGTAACTCATCGCTTTCCCTGAATCTCCGGCAGCCATAAAATAGGCTGAATAGGAATGTGCCAGTGCCGATGCGTAAGTGTAAGTCCGCCAGTTGCAGCTATCCGACAAACTTTTTGATCTGTCAAGCCAATGCTTAGCTAATTTGTATTGCCGCATTTCCAGGTACCTTATTCCGAGCTGCATATAGGGTTCAATATTCGCTTCCGCTCTGCCCAGTTTTTTGTACAGGGATATTGCTTGCTTTTCATACAAAATCCCCTGCTTATAATTCCCCAAATAGGACCAGGTATCTGCGAGCAAATCGTAGCCAAGCGCAATGTCGATCGGCTTACGCAGGGCGATCGCTATTTTCAGGGCGCTGTTCTGATAGTAGAGAATACTGTCAATAGATGGAGAAAAAGGCAATTCTATGCCCATTTTCCGCATTTTTGCGCCCAATACATGTATGGACGCCATTCCGCGGTATGCGTTCATTAAGCCGAAATGAGATTTGGCTCTTTGGGAATTATACAGCACTTGCCGTAAATACCGGGTAGCATTGTCAAAGTTAATTTTGTCTTTTTCGTAAAGTTCGCATTCGGTCAGCCGCATGTAGGCCCTGGCTATTTCCTCCGAGGGGCCATATCGCTCCCGGATCGCTATGGATCGCAATAGGTTGTGCCTGGCCTGGATGAAATTTTCCAGGCCGATATAACTTTTTCCCAAAATATAATAACATTCCGCCATCTTCATGGAATCTTGCCCGGCCAGCGCCTTGGCCAGCGAGTCCCTGGCCTGCTCGAACCTCAGGTTTGCCTTCGACTTTCGCAAATCATTACCCGGCTGCGCATTTATTGCATTCACCAAAATCAGAAAACAAGCACCACCCATGCAAAGTTTTAGCAGAATCGCGAAGAGTGGGCGTATTCTCATTGCAATGCAGATTTAGGAAAATGTATGATTTGACTTCAATATAACAATTTCCTCAGACACTTGTGAATGAAGTTACATTCTCCGGCAAGTTTACGCACGCAGCTTTTCGACCCCAATTTAAAAGACAAATTTCGAAGAAAGGCTGCGTCGCGGAAGTGTACCTGCCGGACCGGATAACTCGACTCCCCAACGGACCAGACGAGGGACCCGGGTACACCGGTCGTGACCTGACCTTCCCCGGAGTTTGACTCCGGCTCGTTTCAGCATCATTCGCGCCCTTCACGATCCGCTCCTCAGTGGAATTGTCTCGCAAAAAGGATGAAGTCGGTTCCGGGCGGCGTTATACCCAGTGCGCGTATGAGGTAGATGATCTGCCCGCGGTGGTACGTCGAGTGGTTGACCAGGTGTGTCAGAATATCCGCCAGGTTATCCAGGTAAGGATCCCCGGCCATGTTTTTGTAGGCCAGTTTGGATTGAAAATCAAGATCTTGCAATTCACTCAGGTGTGAGAGCCAAAGTACCCCGTTCTCCGCCAGCTGCGATGCGATGGAGGAAGGCGGCAGCGGTGTCCAGAGCGGAACATCATTTTGCTGACCTGTTACCCTGAAATACCAGTTTCGTTGTGCATGCGCCAGATGGGAAGCAAACAGCAAGACCTGTTCATCCCTGATATCGTTTGTTGAAATGAATTCGGTGACGGCTTTATTCGCCCAGTTGTTGAAGGTGAAGAAACGGATAAAGTACTCTTTCATAACTGCTGCCTATTGGGAAAACAAACATGGAAAATGCCCTAAGATACAGTATTCCGGCTCAAATTCATCCTGTTCAGTGAAATCGGCGCAAGCGGAAGGCTAAGCAGGGCTCAGAAAAAATGTAATGTTTACTTTACATTTTGTAAATCATATATTACATTTGAAAAATCACAAAACGTTCAAGATAATGGTGCTGCTATTTCCGTCCCGGTATCGGGCAATAGGTGTATGCGTGGCCCTTGCGGGGCTGCTGGGTTATTGCGTGGCTTCCACCGGGGGGTTGATCAATGTGTACAGGGTCATTTCGTCTGGCAACACATTTCCGGATGGTTCTTATCCCTATCCGTCCGATTTCCGGGAAGTGAATGCTGTATTCGGCAACGCTTCATTATGTTTCCTCGTGCTGGGGATCATTGCCGTGTTTATGGCCAGAGAGCCCGACGAGTACTGCTACAAGATCCGGTTGGAATCAATCCAGTTTGCCGCATCTGCGCAGTTCCTGACCGGCCTGGCGGCCTTTGCCTATTTCTATTTTACGCCCGGGTATCGGATAGAAAACACCTTTCAAGCCATCATTGGGCTGGCTTGCGGCACTTTTTTGCTTGCCTATGCGCTGCGTTATTATGCTGTCATTTATATTAAGCCTGGTCAGGATTGAGTGCGCAAAACGACAAACTGGAAAATACGCTGCGCGTCGAGCGTGCGATCAGGCGGATGACGCAGGCGGAGCTGGCCGACCGCGTGAATGTTTCACGCCAGGCCATCAATGCGATAGAGACCGGCAAGTTTATCCCCTCGGCCGTGTTGGCTATCAAGCTGGCGAGGGTTTTTGGGAAGCCGGTTGAAGAAATATTTATCATTCAGGATGAAGAAAGCGTTATCGTCCCGAAAGCGAGATAATAACGCGGATCATTCTATCTATACCAGCCATGAAAACAATCTGCCTATTGCATTTTGCCATGTTCCTTATTGTCCGCACCGTGTCGGCGGGAGATGTGCATATACAAGGAGTCGTTCGCAATGCAGGTGGGGAAAGCCTTCAATGCACCATCGTCTCCACCTCTCTTTATACCGGGAATCTCGGCGTCGTTTTGCCGTTGCAGAGCGGACAGTTTCACCATCGGTTTGAGGTCTCCGGCACCACTTTCCTGAGTTTCAGCGATGGGGCTAACTATTTCGGAGGATTTGTCGAGCCAGGTGACAGCATTGTTATTCATTATGACAAATCCGACTTTGCCAATAGCATTTCCTACCACGGGGCCGGTAAGGAGAAATTTGAAATTACCTCCTCGATCAACCAGATGAAGGTTTTCGTACGAAAGGCCGTTGCAACGGCGAAACTGCAAAGTTTTCCGGTGGATTATATGTTTGCCTCCATAGACAGTCTGAAAGATGCCGTCAATAAAAATATGACCCTTTTCAGGAACTCGATGAGCCGCGAGAGCCACATGCAATTACTGGGTTACCTGTCTGCTACCGAACTGCTCGCAAAGCATAATAGCCTGGCCGCAATTTTCGGGGACTCCTATAACCACATTTTGACGAAGCATCAGGACAAGCTCAGCGAGGCTTCCAAGCAAAGCATGCAAAAACTGCTGATTTTTGATGAAGCTCATTACAATTCCAGATTTTATGCCGACGCCGTCAAAGTGTTGGCTTCCATCTACCTGGAAGAAAACGTTCAGCCGCAAACGTCCGATTATGCCGAACGAAAATATCAGCTTTTAGCCAGTTTCATACCCGGGAAATTACGTTCCCCCGTTATTTTTTTAACATTAAAGTCAGATATCTCAAACAGCACAAATGCCATTGGCGATCCGGTCCTTCAGAACGCCATTGAGCAATTGGCGGATCAACGATTAAAGGAGATCCTGACGGGCATGCTTGCCGAAACGACGCTGATAAGGGAAGGAGATTTCGCACCGGAAATTTCAGTTCAAAATTTATCAGGAGAAAAAGTCAGCCTGGCGTCATTTCGGGGCAAAACCGTCTATCTCGATTTCTGGTTCGCCGCTTGCGGACCCTGTCACGCCCTTTTCAAATCCATAGAACCTGTTAAAAAACAGTTTGAAAATGACGATCGCGTTGTTTTCTTAACCGTGTCGGTGGACAATCAAACCACCTGGAAGAAGGCCATCACAAAATTTGGGGTTAAAGGTTACCATGTCTTCACGGAGGATAAACTACGCGAGCATCCGATCATCAAGTCGTACAATGTCAGCGCTTTTCCAACTACTTACATTATTGCCCCCAATGGTCGGTTTTACTCGTTACGGCCATCCAATAACCCGGAAATTCTCGGCAGACAGATAGAAGAGTCGACTAAATTACCTGGAAAGTGAGCATTTCTGAACGTAAACACTTCTTTTGATTGCCCCTACCGATTCAAAACTTCCCCGAAACTCATTCCATGTATTCCTTCATTACTCGACAACAAATTTCCTGGTTACAGGTCCGCTTGTCGTGTCGAACCTTATGAAGTAGTTCCCCGGGCCAAGGCCGCCGACATGGATTTTCGTTTGACCATTTTCATGGTAAGGAAGCAATTTAATCGATCTTCCCCGGGAATCGTACACCTTGATTTTTGCCGCACTCAGGTCATGGTCGATCGTCAACCAGGATGTATTGCCTACCGGGTTCGGATACACGCTCATTTTTTCACCTCCATCGTGCATTTGAAGGGAGAGCACACGCGAGAAGGTGAAGGAACCATCCATATCTACCAGACGGAGCCGGTAGTATATAATTTTTGAGTTCAGATTATTCTGACTATCAGTAAAGTGGTAATGCTGAACGTTGTTCCCACCAATTCCCGCTTCCACAACTCCAATTTTTTGGAACGATTTGCCATCCGGACTTCTCTCAATTTCGAAATGCGATGCATTGATTTCACTGGATGTCTCCCAAAAAAGCAGCGTCCTGCCTTCCTGATCGCGTATACTAAAATTGGAAAGGACAACCGGCAATGGGCTATTGCTCGTTTTTACAAAAAACCCGCTGAAACCCGTCACATCAAAAGTAACTTCCCATCGGCCGCCGGTCGCGTTCCAAACAATATTTTGACCGGTCGGATGAAAGGTTTCAGTACTTCCCGTATAAGATCCCGGCGTTCCTGTTTCGTCGTTGCTTTGCCCCCCTATTTTTTCAATCAGCAAATTGGCAATTCCGGTTGCATCAAGCGGGCCGCTGGGGAGCTGTATATCGTTGACCGCGTTAAAATCATCGAATTCCTGTTGTGTAAAGTAGAGCGTCACCGATGCCGTAGCATTCGCAGGACTGACGGACGGGGTGATTTCGTAGTGACGCCTGACATATGAAGACGGTTGAACCCCTTCCATCCAGACCTTTGCCAGTATACTGCCCCCTGCCGGTGCTGATCCATTCGGGGTTATCGTTGCGATTAGCTCACAATCATTTTTAAAGGTCCGCGCATGAAAATTATCCAGTTCAAGCGTTTGTGAGCTGAATTCCAGGGGAAGGGTTGCTTGGAAAGCCTGTACGTACACCTCGGGAGCCGCGTAAGCTACATAGGGTGTTCCAACAGCGTCTATTGCTATCGCCGGGTAATTTGCGTTTCCTGCTGAAAATTCCGGCAAGCCCATTGCGTCCCAACTGATCCCATTCCATTTTCTGACTGTCGGCCTGCCCGATGGTCCATCAAGGTAAAAAACGATCGGATCACCATTTACATCCAGACGAATAATCGTATAAGTGGCCACTCCTGTTGATAAGCCCGGGTTTCCAACTCCCACCCAACTATTGCCATCCCATCGTCTGGCTGTGGCCTTTCCGCCTGCCTCAGAATCTCGATAGACCACGTAAGGTGTCCCCATTTGGTCAATAGCTATCGAAGTATGCGCAGCGCTAGGGCCCGAAAATCCGGCGGCGCCCACCAGATCCCAATTCGTACCGTTCCATTTCATCACAGTAGCTCGTTCTCCATTCGTGCCGTCCGCAAATACCACAAATGGGGTGCCGCTTTTATCCAAGGCAATAGCGGGGGACCCGGCAAAACCCGGTGTAAATCCTAATCCGCCCAAAGCCGTCCAGTTCGCTCCATCCCATCTTTTCACAGTGGCTTTGAAACTGTTGGCGCTGCCCATATACACGACATACGGGACATCGTTACTGTCGATCACGATCGAGACAGATGACGCGTGCCCGGTAGCTACGTCCGATGCGCCCAACGTGTTCCAGGCACTACCATCCCATGTACGGACGACGATCGCCAAATTCTGAAAATCCATATAAGCCACATACGGTTTACCGGTATGGTCGGCAGTGATCGAAACTATGCCTGCGCTCGCAAATCCCCTGCTGCCCACAAGCGTCCAATTACTACCATCCCATTTTTTAACGGTGATCTTATTGTCAGCTGCTTTATCGACATAAGCAACATAGAGATTTCCAAAACCGTCGGCGACGATTGATGGGGAGTATGCGAGTCCGTCAGATAACCCTTCCGATCCCAAAGTAATCCAATTGCTGCCCACCCACTTCTTTACCTTCGCCTTGGATCCCAGATCCTGGAATGCGACCACCGGATTATCCGCTGCATCCAGTGTGATCGCAGTAAAGCCAGCCGATTCTTCCTGATGGGCAACCGAGCCAACCGGAGCCCAGGCAGTGCCATTCCACATTTTCACCGTCGCTCGGTACGGGGCTTCCTGGTAAATGACATACGGATTTCCGCTACTGCCCACTGCGATAGCCAGGCTTGATACTTCACTCGTGGATATTCCAGGGGTACCGACCACGCTCCAGGCCACACCATCCCACTTTTGAACTGTTGCTTTTAATCCGTTTACAAAGTCTTTGTAGATGACATGAATTACTCCACCCCCAACTGCAATGGAAGTAAACTCGGCATAACCAGCAGAAAACCCGGGTGGTCCGAGATCAATCCAGCTGGTTCCATTCCATTTTTTGACGGTAATCCTTCCTCCATTGACGCCATCGCCGTATGCTAGCACCGGAGCACCAGTCCCATCAATCGCGATTGCCGGATCCTCGACAAGTCCAGCGGAAAGGCCCGCAGTACCCACCGGTGACCACGAACTTCCGTCCCATCTTTGCACCGTGGCTTTGCTATTGTTGGCATAATCCCTGTAAGCAATATAGACGGTGTTATTGTCGTCAATAGCTATGGATGGTGATCTGACATAATTAGAAGAAACAGTCTCACTGCCCAATGTTATCCAGTTGGAGCCCGTCCATTTCCTGACCATAGTCTTGCCATCAAATTCTTCGTAAAAAACAATGGGTGCACCCAGCCCATCAACTGCAATCGCCGCCGTACGGACAGTGGCTGCCGGACTAACGGACTCACCAAGAACATTCCATTCAACGCCGTCCCATTTTTTTACAATCGCATTCCCCTCGAATGTGAAGAGAATAAAAATCTCATTTTCGTGTGTGACGGTCTTTATTTCATCAGCATAGTCGTCGGACGGTTTATTGACGTCAGATGGGCCGAGCGGAACAAAATTACATTGTGCTGTTACATCAGGGATATTGGCAATAAGTGCTAACGCCATGATGATCCCAAATCTAAAATGCCTATTGGCCAAGCAAAAGTTTCCCATACCTGTTTTGCGGTTGAAAGTTGAAGAAATAAAGGTTGTGTTTTCTGAAATTCAGAACTTGTCCTTGACCTAAAACATGTTTATTCCTTTCAACGGTTTTTCCTCAGCTGGCGCAGGGTCATCTTTTGCACATGCCGCAATAATCAAAAGAAGGAAGAATAGTATTGTCGATTTAGCAGGGTTCATCTTATGGAGGGTTTACGTTTTCGGAACTCATTATATTGCTGGCAGGGTCATCCGTTGAACTTTCATGCGGGATAACAGAAGCGCCCGTTGCTGCCAAGTGTATTACTTATATCAGGCATTTACTGGCAAATGTCAGTTTAAGTTTATCCTGCAACACTCCAAAATCAACAGCTGGCGGATTTGTGCATAAGATCAACCCAAATACGGAAAGTGCAGGTACTTCAATACGGTATCCGCAGAACCCGATGTCGTTGCAAATTTATCATTCGCGTACGTTTGAAAACTACCATCTTCTTGGTATTTTTAGAGTAACATCCTACACGTTTCGACCCTATTACAATGGCCCTAAAAAAGAAAATGGATTGGCAGACCTATCTCCAATTTGCGTCCGGAAGATCACTTGATGACAGTATGCTTGAACTTCGTGAACTGGAAGATATACTGGATGTCAATCAACGTATTTTTAGTTCTTATTTTCATCATTCCATTCCCGTAGTCTACCTGCTGGATTATACAACGGGTAAATATCTGACTATGTCAAAGGCGATGATTAATATCCTTGGGGAGCAAGCCGACACTTTTATTCAAAATGGCATCAATCTTCTTCCCGAAATCTACCATCGTGAAGACATGAAGTTGTTCAATGATTCTATTTTCCCGGACCGCCTCGACCTCCTGAGAAATTACCCGACCGAAGAACACCGAAACTTTGTATTTACCTATGGTTACAGGCTCCGCAATAAATGGGGAAGCTACACGAATTTGCTTCAACGGAACTGGTTTGTTAAATCCGACGAACAGGGTAATCCGTTAATGTCTATGGGAATAGTTTTGAACGTAGACGGCTTAATATCACCCGCTCCCGCAGTTCAGACCGTAGTCCGGATAGCCGAAGGCAAAGACTCCCCGATGTGCTATCAGACAGTATTCAAAAAGCAGTATTCACTCGGGGAATCGGACCGTTTATTTAGCAGACGAGAAATCGAAGTGCTTAAGTGGATGTCGGAAGGACTAACCAGCAAAGAAATTGCAGACAAAATGTTTGTCAGTGAACACACCATCATCACGCATCGAAGAAATATGCATGAAAAGACCGGCATTAGCAATGCCACAGCTCTGGTAACTTATGGGTTTCGAGAGAGATACCTTTAAGGCGTAATAATTTCAGCCAGATAATCTGCAATCAGCTGATTGAAAACCTCCGGCTGATCTATGTGAACGAGATGGCCAGCTCCGGGTATTTTGAAAACACTTCCCTGAAAGCAAAAATCGGCGAGTTGATCCAGGTAGTTGGCTCGCACTATCCGTTCGTCCGCACCAAATACAACCAAATTGTTCCTGCGATCTTTAAGAAGTCGAATTTCATCCGAATATTTATTTTGTGAAATTCCTTCATACAACTTTGAACGAAAACCTGGCTTTACGTTGAGGTAATCCCTTACGAAATGTTCATGGTCCTCTTCTTTCATCGAGGCAGATACCAGTTGGCTATATCGGATAATCGCTTCCATGGTCGCATTTTCGATAAATATAGGGCTCAGGTCTACACCTGGCTGTGCAATCTGATCGAGCCCAAAGCCATCCCCGATAATCGAAGGCCCCGCCAAAACAACACCTGCAGGTCCGAGCCATCGGCAAGCCTCCATAGTAATGTTCGTCCCCAACGACATTCCCGTAAGGACAAAAGGTTTCCCGCCGGCAAGTTGTTTGATCGCCTCGGCCATGATCTTGCCAAGCGCCGACAGGCTGTAATCCAGATCCCCCGCAGCATCGGATTGGCCATGAGCCGGCAGATCGAACGCAATTAAATGGTAAGCGGCTAATAAATCCGACGAAAATTGCTTTCGCCAGGTACCCGCGGAACATGAGTTTCCATGAAGAAAGAAAACAGTAGCCGACCCGGATGCACCGAGTTCATAATAGGCTATTTGCATATCGTTGACCTTGATATAACTTGCAGGCAGCATTCGGGTATTGACTTTTTAGAAAGATTGGTTTTTAATTCTAAAAGATAGTTTTAAAGCAACGATCGGCAAAATTCCAGGGAAAATTTGCTGATCGTTGCTATTGATTCCAGAATATTAAACAGAAACCCCGGCCAAATCCGATGATTAAAAATCAGGGAAATGAACGGAAATTCGATTAAGGAAAATAATAGCGGATGGAAAACGAAAAAATAAAATTCCGGTCGATAATAGAGTTCTTTGAGTTTTTGCCCAAAGACGAAGCCTTGCTGGTAGATGTTCTGCGGCAAATAACACTGGAAGCCTTAAATGGATATGGAAAAGAAAAACTATCCTACAATGTCCCGTTCTTCTATGGCAATAAATCTATTTGCTTGATATTTCCATCGTCCGTTCCCCGAAGCGGCGTTAAAAAAGGGGTATTGTTCGGTTTCTGGTATGGCAACCAGCTGAACGATGCAAACAACTATTTAACGCACGGAACTAACAAGCAGATTTTCTACAAGGTGTATCAATCAGCTGATGAAATCGATATTCCTGCCTTAACCACGCTGATAAAAGAAGCGGTAGAATTAGACAAACGCTTCAGGAGGACAAAACCTCACAAAAAACACGGAAATCCCTAGATCATTTTATCCGTAATTTTGCGGATCAGGAATAGTCGGGAGGTCGGGATTACCCTGACTTCTTCCCGGTTTAAAAATACACCTCATCAGGACAGAGGTCTTGCATCAGATCACTTCATGCAAGCCCAATCAGCTCCAACCCATCCACAAGCCGATACGCCGGCGTCGGAATGAGTACCGCCAGAACTACATCGACACGAGTCAACACCGGTCTTGCCGGTCATTCTAAATGCGGCGGTTTGCAGCTATCGCAATAGTTGTATAAGGTATGATAGCCGGGGCCCTTGCATAACCGTGTTTCCGAGCTTGGAGACCGGGCATAACATAAAATTAATTTGTAGACATCTCCCTACATTCTGGTAGTTGCAACAAATGCAACTTTTCTGTTGCAGCAGGGAGATGATATGCTCGTTCAGACCTGAATCACATCATTTTCTTGAAGCCCGGAAAGATTCTGAGCAGACGTAAAAAAGACACTTACCAAATATTATACACTCATAAAGAAGCACTTAACCTCATTCAAATTCTCGGCCCGACCGGGAGATGCAGCCGATTTCTCATCGTCGTATATCAGGACCCATTCGATCGTCAACGCCGACCTCTTTCGGCCATTGTAAATCGACAATTGCCAGGTCGGAACAATAGTGCATCCAATTTGTAAAATTACTACTACAATTATCGAGCTATTTCTTCCCCGTTTTTGTAGATATCGATGGGTCGATTTAATATAGTCTGCCTATGTTTGTTTCGGGTCAAGGACCGGTTATAAGGTCTGATTAGGCCTGCACGACGCTTAAAACATCATTTGAATAATCCGATAACTCCTTACGGTGTTCCCGGATTTCGATTGCGCAAAACCAAACACTACTAATCCCTATTATCAATTCTATGAAAAGACGTATACTACTTTCCGCACTACTGCTGAGCATGCTACTGGGAGGATCATCCCTTACTTACGCGCAGGTCAAGATCGGCTCTAATCCGACGACCATTGATCCCAATAATAACCTGGAAGTGGAAAGCACGGATCCGGCCAAAAAGATCAGCATCCATAAAACCACCGGTAAACTGACGATCGCCGACGGCTCTCAGGGCGACAAGAAAGTACTCACCTCAGATGCCAACGGCGTCGCTACCTGGCAGAGCCAGTCTCAGCTCGCGATACCAGTCACTGCATTCAGCGGAGCGATAACCGGCCAGGCCATCATTCCTACTTTCACAACCCACGATGAAATAAACCAGCGGCTCCCGCTTGTGCCTACGCTGGGAGCAGCAAACTGGAGCGCGGCTACCAAGCGATTCACTGTACCCACGGACGGTACTTATTCTGTACAGGTAGGCTTATCCTGCACCAGTACAACCGGCGCAGGTGTAACATTGTGGACCAGGATTTGGGTGGTGTCAGAAAATGGCGGTCCGTTGTACAAAGGCGTCACTTCAATCGCTGGAGTGGGCGACTGGCAATCAGTTGTTTACACAGGAAATTTAGCTGCCGGCGATGGCATTTCGCTGGATGGCTATACTATGCAGACAGATGGACAGCCACCGGTTAACCCCATCTGGACCGGTACTTGCGGACGTGCCTACATGACCGTTACGAAGATCGACTAGCTTACCGACACAGTCCAAACGGCCTCAATCCCGGTTGTACGCTTGGTTCCCGGCCATTCTCATCGATTTCTAATTCAAAACCAGAGCTTTTATGAAAACAAAACAGCTATTGTCCGCTATTGCACTTCTTGGCGCCACTACTGCAGCAACCACCTCTTTTGCGCAGGTAAAAATAGGCGCAAACCCGACCACGATTAGTACTGGAGCCCATCTGGATGTGGAATCCAGTAGTAACACGCATACGGTGGTATTGCAATCCGGCGCCGTCGGCATTAACACCGCACTGCCGCAAGCCTGGCTGGATATTCGGGGAACTACAAAAATTCTTTCACAAAACGGCGAACAAACCGGAACGATCTGGACGGGAACATCCAATATGGACGGTATGGAGATCAGCGCCGGTGGGGGGGATTTGTGGGTCGGCATCCAGCGCAGAGGCGGCGCCCCACTCCACCTTTCCAAGCCCACGGGTACGATCGAAGAGTCGTTCATCATCTTTAGTGTTAGTGGCGTTCCCGGTGGTGTTGGTGCAATTACATACAATGGCGCGGGCGGCGTGATTTACGGCACCACTTCGGACAAGCGTTTGAAGGAAAATATCCACGCTACGAAATTCGGGCTGGAAGCGCTGAAAGCAGTCAAAGTGTACGATTATAACTACAAGGCAGATTCCAAAAAAACGCTGGCCACGGGGGTATTAGCCCAGGAATTGCATAAAGTATATCCCCAGGCCGTAAGAGTGGGAGGCGAGGATGAGAAGATCAAGCCCTGGCAGGTCGATTACAGCAAGCTGGTTCCGATGCTCGTGAAATCAGTACAGGAGCTCAACGAGAAAGTGGAGTCACTGGAAAAGGAAAAAGGGCAGCTCAACGCCGAATTGACGCGCAAAGCAGCTTCTCTTGCTGAGCTCAACGAGCGTATCAGCCGTATAGAGCAGACATTAAGCGCAGCCGAAAACAACAAATCGGTGAGCCGGTAAGAAACAACTATTAATCAACCCCTTACTAATCATGAAAAAACCATTATCAATCATGAAAGCAAAAAAACTATTGCCTAAAACACTTTACGCTGTTATGCTCGGAGCGGCGATGCTTCTTGGTTCCTCCACCGTTTTCGCACAAGTAAAAATCGGCACGAACCCAACCACCATCGAGCCTAATTCCAACCTGGAAGTGGAAGCGTCCACTCCCGGGCGTAAGATGAAAGTAGACAAAACGACAGGCCAGGTAACCATTACCGACGGTACCGAGGGGGCAGGGAAAGTTTTGACTTCGGATGCAGCCGGCGGTACGAGCTGGCAGAATCCTTTGGCCGGCACCATGATCAACGGGACTACCGGAGGGGTCGTCAACTTTCCGACTGGCGCTGTAGACCAGAAATACTCGGGTGGGTCCATAACATTCCCCAAAGCAGGCACCTATATGGTTTATGCCAGGTGGTCAGTGTCTAACGTCGCGACAACGCATCCTATCCCGAATCATGCTTTTATCAACACAGCTTTGTCAAGCAGCGCCTCGACTTACACTCAAGAGGGTATTGCAGCAGAATGGTTATTTGTTGTACCTACTGCACACCATACAGCCCCTGGGTTTCGGGTGACCGTGACAGGTCCACAGACACTCTATTTTTGGTTTTATACTGGTTATTATTCTGGAGATATTCAGTTTCGGGAAACCTACGCTATCGGGCCATTCTAATGTTCACTGGCTAGTTATTCAGAGATAGCAAGCGGGCGCTTTCAAAACACCATTATCATTCTCAGAGCATTAAACAGATTTTACAATGAAACATAACTATACCACCCCATCTGGAAAAGGATGGATCAGCATGGCCGCCTCCGCAGCCCTGCTTTTATTCGGACAGTTCGCCCAGGCACAGGAAGGCGGCCAGGGCAACACCACCATCTTCGGAGGTGCCCAGATGACCTTTTTTAGTAACTACAACTTCGTCACCGGGGGCGGGGGCGCCCAGCCCGGCGTGATCCTCACCGAACGTGCCGCTGGCAACTTCGGCGTACTCAACTTCGCAGGCGATAACCTGACTTCCACCGGTGCGTCGGATGCAGGCTATGTGGACGGTTACGTACGCAAATACGGGGCAGGCCAATTTGTCTTCCCGGTCGGGGACAATGGTGCCCTCGGCCCGTTTGCCGCTTCCGCCGACGGCACCATGGGTTCTTATTTTCACTCAGACCCTAATACGGCCGTTACCAGCAACCTGTTTACTGGTTCGGACTACACCGCACTGCCCAGCGGGGGCCCGTTCGCTACCAGCGCCATGGGCGACAACGTCGACGTGGTCAGCACCATCGAATACTGGGACATCGACGGGGCGAATGCGACCCCATTGACTTTGACCTGGGATGCAGGCAGCGCGATATCGACCCTGACCGGCGGACAGCTCAACAAACTCACCATTGTAGGCTGGAACGGGACCGAATGGGTGGCCATTCCTTCCAAAACGGACACGACATCCATTTTAGGCGGCACCAGCGACTTGTCAGCAGGTTCTATCACGACCGTTAGCCCCCTGGCCCCCGATACCTACACCGCCTACACATTTGCTGCCCTTGCCGTTCCGATGCCTGTTACGCTCACCCGGTTTGCAGCCGTTGCCGAAGGAAAAACCACTCTCCTCACCTGGGCCACCACCGAAGAAACCAACAGCGACCGGTTCGAGATCGAACGCAGTGGGAATGGCAAAAACTGGAACCGGATCGGAGCTGTTGCTTCCACTGGCGAAAGCTCAGTACTCGTCGACTATTCTTTTGTCGACAACACCCCGCTTGCGGGAATAAACCTGTACCGGTTGAAGATGGTAGACAAGGACAACACATTTGCGTATAGCGCCATCCGTAATGTAAAATTCAGCGATGCCCGGATCAGCACCTACCCTAATCCCGCATCCGACAAGCTGCTGGTCAACAACTATGCACAGGTGCAGGAAGTAGCGATCAGGAATACCTCAGGCAGGAATGTACTGCTCCAACAGAAGGTTTCGGACCAAGGCGTAGATGTCAGCAAACTAGCACCTGGCATGTACATCGTAACCATGACCCTGTTTGACGGCACTATCAGCACACACAAAGTAGCCGTTACCAGATAATGAACCCGTGATAGTTCCCGGGCAGTGCAAGTCACTGCCCGGGTTCCTTTCATTTGCACCCCGGCCGATTGTCAAGCACCATTTTACATGAATAACCCTACCAAATCATGACGATATTGATCGTTACCGACAACCATTTGTTTTCCATCGCCATACGCACGGTGATCAAAAGTGAGTACCCCCAAGGCAATATCGATGAAACCAATTCCCTGCGAAGTGCAATCGAGCATTCATCCGGTCAAAAGTTTCAGGCGATGATTCTGGATGCAAGCGCTGCCGACGCCAAAGACACCGCGCTACTGGGTACATTCAGAAGAGCGAATCCGGAGACGGCGATCCTCGTCAACCTTGGCGAGCAAACCCAGTTCATGTATACATTTATCCGGGCGGGAGTGGCGGCCCTTTTTTCAAACAAATCCTTGCCCGAGGAGATTAACGAGGGGCTCAGAAGAGCCGAGAAGAACGTCAGGTTCGTCAGCGCCGACATTCAGCAGCAACTCCTATCCCACATTGCTGAAAAACCGCTGAATCAGAAATTGACCAAAAGAGAAGAAGTCATGGCCGACTTGCTCGTTGTCAACAAATCGCACCAGGAAATCGCAATCATCACCGGAGCAACCCCTAAAAGTGTGGGCTACTATAAGCGTAAAATTTTCCGGAAGCTTGAAGTCGATAACATCGTTGAACTGGCCATTAAACTCAACAGGGTTTTGATCAACAAAGACAACAACAACTAACCGTCGGAATTAAAAGCATCCCGTTACCAACCGATTTTGAATGATGAAAATTCTATTGATTGAAGACCACTTTTTAGTCCGGATGAGTCAAAAAATCGTGCTGAATGAACTTTATCCCCAGGCATCGGTCACCGAAGCGGAAAGTTTTGAAGCCGGACTATCGTATATACAGGGATCGTTATTCGATTTGCTCCTGCTGGATATTGATATCCCCGGGGGGAAAGGGAAGTCAATGATAGAACGCATACGACAGTTCCAACCCGACATCGTGATCCTGATGTGCTCTGCCGCGGATGAGCAGACACATGCACTGGAGTACATTACCGCAGGCGCAAACGGCTATTTGTCTAAATCCGCTGAAAAAGCGGAAATGATCACTGCGATCACAACCGTCATGAAAAAGAACCGGTATGTAAGCCTTGCAGTTCAGGAACGGCTGCTCGACGCGGTATCGACCAAGAATCCATCGGCCAAGCGGCTGAAAGTTGCTAACGGACTGTCGGATCGAGAGAAAGAAGTCATGTATATGTTGATAAAGGGCAAATGGGTTAAGGAAATTGCGCTGGATTTAAACCTTCGCGCAAACACCGTCAGCACCTTTAAGGCAAGAATATTTCAAAAAATGGGTGTTTCGAGCGTCATCGAGCTGGCGAAGAAAGTCGAGCGCTAATGCCTGTCGTAGTTGTTCCCGATTTATACCCGGCAATGCTGTGAACTAACCCGGTCTGTCTGAACAGGCCGGAGGGATCGCTATGTCAATCCGGATCAACTACTTCCCGAAAACACTTCTGACACACTTCTGTGAAATCGTTCATCCTAACCCACCCACTGCCTATGATAAAATGAAAATGTATGTTCCCAAGGCTCTTTTCACGAACCAAACTCTACATTAAATGAAGAAACAATTATTTATCAAGTTGGCATTGGCTGTCAGGCGATTGGGGGATCCAGCGCGCATGGCTGGCAATGCCTGGCTGGCCACTTTAAGCTGCCTTTTAATGCTATGGCTACAATCCGGCCACACACAGGCCCAGGACGTAGGTAATGTGTGGGTAGCAGAACCCGGCCTGGTTACAGCCGGGGCGCAAGTTATCCCGCGAGGAGGCGCTACCGACCCGACAGGAAACACCTATATGGTCGGGAATTACTTCGAAACAGTCGATTTCGACCCAGGTCCGGGTGTAACTCCTTTGACCGAAGGAGCCGGCGCGTATGCCTACATCCAGAAACTGGATAAAAACAAAAATCTGTTATGGGTCAAATCGATCAGCGCTACTGTTCAGCTCACCTATAATGCAATCACGGTCGATGCGGCAGGAAATCTGCTTATCACCGGGTCATTCAGGGGAACTGCCGACTTCAACCCGGGTAGTGGCGTTGCAGAACTTTCGACCAGAGCGTCAAATGGCACGGAAACGTTTATACTTAAGCTCGACAGCAACGGAAATTATTTATGGGCTGCCCGATTGGGGGACACCTCCGCTGTCGCTGGAAGCAACGGCGCCGGTAATGAGATCAAAACCGATGGTTCCGGCAATATTTATGTTGCCGGTAACTTTGCCAATACAGTCGACTTCAACCCGGGCGCAGGTGTGTCCGAGTTGACATCCCCGGGTGGTGCGTCATCGCTTGACGCATACGTTTTAAAACTGGCTCCGGACGGCACATTCATATGGGCCAGGCGGATGGGAGGAACATTCGGCGACATTGGAGCCGCACTGTCCGTTGATGGAAATGGCAATGTATTTGTCGGAGGTACACTGGCCGCAAATGGCGGAGTTTCTGATTTTGGCCCCCTTTCTGTTCCTGCGGTGACCACCCAAACGGCATTTGTCACAAAATTGAACAGCACTGGAACATTTCAATGGGTCAAGACTATTGCAAATACCAGCAGCAGCAGCGTGACCGATATCGAAGCAGACAATGCCGGAAATATCTATATCGGGGGAAGCGCGGGAGGAACTATAGACCTGGATCCAGGTTCGGGTGTCAGCGATGTAGTCGGTCCTGGTTTCATCACCAAATGGGATGGGAACGGGAATTACGTCTGGGGAATGTTTCAGGGTAATACTGTTGGGGATATTACCCTCGACAATGCCGGAAATCTGCTGGCCACCGGTCGCTATACCAATGCGCCCTTAATCCTGGATCGCGACTGGGACCCGGGAGCGGGAGTTGTCAAAGTAACCAACCGGGGTACTCACCTTGCCAGCACAGATATTTTTGTAAGCAAATACACCACCGATGCGGGTTTCGTATGGATCAAAACTGCGGGAGGGGCAAGCGCTACCTTTTCCCTTGAGGACGGACTATCCGTTGGTGTAGACGCGGCGGGCGATATTTATGCGGGTGGAGTTTACGCGACTGACGCCCAGTTCGGCCCTTGCAAGTATGCAATTACCCCGACGGCGAATGGAAATATCCGTTCTCAGTATGTATGGAAGCTTTCAGCCGATCCCGTTCCTGATCTTCAATTCGCTGTGACTACGCTTTCACCAGCCAGCCAGCAGGCCTGTATCCTGGGTATCCCGCAGGTGATCAATGCGAGCCCTGCTGCTATTACTTCGCCGTCCGGTTATAGCACTACCATGCTTTACCAATGGCAGATTGCCGAAAGCGCGACAGGGCCGTGGGTCGACATGCCCGGCGAGGTATTCAAGGATTTGCAGCCGCTGGCGAGGAACACTTCGGCTTACTACCGCCGGATCGTGAAGGTCAACGACGGTTTTTGCGGTTTCAAAACCGTAGACAGTTCCGGGGTAGCATCGGTGATCATCGGTACCGATGTATCGCCGATCGCCAATGCCAACGGACCACAATGGTATGTCTGCGGGCCTGGTTCGAATACGGTACAGCTGGCAGGGACAGCTTCCGGCGGAACAGCTGCGTACTCCTACCTCTGGTTCGAAGGCAGTACCAGCAATGGCACACCGCTCGCTTCCACCGGCACGTGGACCACTCCAGCTATCACCGCAACAACCACCTACACATTACAGGTAACCGACGCGGTCGGCTGCGTGGATATCGACCAGGTTACAATAGTTCCGGCGATCGCCAATGCGGGTACCGACAAGTCGATTTGCCAGGGTGCCGGTGGTGTCCAGCTCGGTGCACCACCCGTTTCCAGCCCCTCGGTTTCGTATGTGTGGACAGCGATTTCCGGTGATCCGATTTCGTCACTGAGCTGTACTACCTGTGCGCAACCTATTGCCAACCCAACTGCTACGACGGTATACCGTTTGACGGTCACTGTTCAGCAAAAAGGAGGCGGCACTTGCGTAACGACCGACGATGTGACCGTAACCCCGGTGACTGCGCCCAACAACACGTTGGCCTTTGCCGGAACCGACAAGACGATTTGTAAAAATACCTCTGTCACCCTGGGCGGTACCGCGGATGCTACATTTGCCTATACCTGGACGTCGGGTCAGTATCTTTCGGCTTCGCAGGTTGCTAACCCTGTATTCAATGCGGGTACGGCAGCAGTGACCGGCGGATCGATCAACTACACCGTTACGGCCGTCAAAAATGGCTGTGCATTCACCGATGAGGTAAAAGTTTCGGTACTCAACTCGCGCATCAGCGATCAGGACGAAACCGTCTGCGGACCGGTATGGAGCAACCATATGGACGAAGACAATGCGCCGGGTACAACCTATACATGGAGCGTGGTCTCCGGCGACGGCGTTGTTTTGCAGACTGCCGGCAATGGCAAGAATGCTTATCTGAAAAGTAACAGCGGTGTGACCCGTTTCAGACGGACAGTTACCCTGAACGGCGTTTCCTGTACTGCCGACGTGCTGGTACAACCTTGCACAGGCACTGGCGGATGCGACTTTGAAATTGTGACCCTTTCCGACCAGGCTTGCCCGAAAGTATTCGGATCGGTGGCCTTAAGACTGGGAACCACCCTACCCGCTTCGGATTACAACTTCTCGTGGAGCCCCGGCAACCTGGTGGACAATGCCAATGCTGCGACGGTAAACATCACTTCGACCGCGCAGGCTACCATTACTGTGACTGTGACCAACAAATATGATGGTTCAATCACTTGCCAGAAATCGATTGTGATCAACCCGCCGGGATGGTCATTGCCGGTATTTACCGCAGAAGATAAATACACTTGTCCTGGCACCACCATCCAGATCGGCAGCACGCCGATTGCCGGCTTTACCTATGCCTGGACACCCGCAGCGGGATTGAGCAGCAGCACAGTTGCCAACCCTACGGCCACCGTTACCGGCACCACGCCGTTCGAGGTTGTCATCACTGAAACTGCGTCCGGCTGTAAGAACCGTGAAACCGTAGTCGTCAATGTATCTGCACCGGTTGCCGATGCAGGTAACGACCGTGCGGTTTGTAATGGAGCCACTGTAACATTAGGTACTCCTGCCCCGTCGGGAACCAACTGGACCTATTCGTGGGAACCATCTAACGCTGCATGGACTAATGGCACAGGACCGACCGATGCTCAGCCTCAGGTACAATTTGCTTCCAGCACTCCGCAAAGCTTTATTGTAACTGTTACCGATCCATTGTCGGGCTGTATCGCCAAAGACACAGTAGTTTTGAGCAACACCGTAACTGCCGGCGAATATGCTGGCGCAGCCCTGACTACCTGCCAGGGAGAGCCTGCACAGCTGGGACGTGCTGCTGAACCTTTTGCGCAATATGAATGGTTTATGGCTGATGGCATTACGCCTGCGGTCGGACTAAGCAGCAACACCGCCGCCAACCCGACCGTGCTCAACCCGACGGCAACGGCCACCTACGTGGTAAAGGTAAGCTACCCCGGATGTAGCACCCCATTGACCGACCAGGTGACACTGACCGTTAACCCGGCAACCGGCCTGGATTTAGCTGACCAGAACGTATGCCCTGCCGGACCGATTGCGATCGGATACGGTGCGGCCGGAAACCCGGCGGCTCCTGCCGGCGCAACGTACCTTTGGGTACCGGCGACCGGTTTGAGCAGCGCAACGGTGGCTAACCCGACTGCCACAGTGACCTCGGAAATGATCTATTCGGTAACAGTGACCCTGCCTAGCGGTTGTGTGTTCACCGATCAGGTGAAAGTGAGCCCGTCGGCCAATGCAGGCAGCGACGCTACCCTATGCCCTGGTGAATCTGCTGTAATCGGCACCCCTGCCATCGCAGGTGCGACCTACTCCTGGACGGGTGCAAGCATTGTAGGCGCGGCTAATGTGGCCCAGCCAACTGTGAAGCCGACGGTAACGACCACTTACACAGTGAGCGTTACATTAAATGGCTGTACCACCACCGACCAGGTTGTAGTGACCGTCAATACGCCTAATAACTTTACTATCACCGGCAACACCGCGATTTGCGAAGGCGGCGTAGCGACCCTGTCACTGGCTGGAACCGCTCCTGCAAACAGTACCTGGCAATGGAGCCCTGTGGCTGGCGTAACCAGCCCCAACGCAACAACTACAACGATCGCTGCCACTTCTACCCAGACCTACCGTTTGACTCAAACCAACACGGCAACCGGTTGCAGTAACTACAAAGAGGTGGTAGTCGTGGTAAATCCGAACACCATCGCGGCTACGACCGGTAATGTGGCCCTTTGCGAAGGCACTTCGGCCCCGCTGCCATTGAATGTGACTTCTTCGGGAAGCTATTCTTATGTATGGAGTCCCTCAGTAGGTCTTTCCAACGCATTCATTGCTAATCCGACAGTGACTACAGGTTCGCCCAGAACTTACACGGTAACCGTGACTGACAATGCAAGCCAATGCCAATTGGTAAAACAAGTCAATGTCGCTATCAACGCACCTGAGGCTTGCTTTGCTCCGGTAACTTTGACCGGTAATGTATTCCACGATGCCAATGCATTGAAAGATGTGACTGTCAACAGCACAGCCACCGATCCGTCTATCCCGACCGGTCTGTTTGTGACCCTGGTGGATTCGACCGGTGTTGCTGTAAAAACCGTCGCTGTGAATGCGGATGGCACATACGACTTCGGTGTAACTGCTCCTGGTGATTACAGCATCGTGCTACACCAGACTTCGACCGGCTCCACTGTGCCAAGCCTGCCTTCGGGATGGGTGAACACTGGTGAAAATCTGGGCGCGGGTGTAGGTAGCGACAACGCGGTCGGTGGTATTCTGACCGGCGTAACCGTAGCGGGCACCAATGTGATCAACGCGAACTTCGGTATCCAGCTGCCTCCGGTAACCACCGGCGGAACCGAGCCTACCCAGCCTAACCCGGGCGGCGCAACCACGGTTGATCTGACTTCGCACTTCGGATTGACCGACAGCGATGGAACCGTGAGCTCGATCACCTTCACCGAGTTCCCTGAAAACGTCGAGACGATCACCATCAATGGTACAACCTATGTGGCACCGGGCGAAACGCCGGGATCTGGTCAGCAGGTGTGGCCGGCTGGCAACCTGACTGTCCCCGGAACCGGCCTGTCCGTTCTGGTTGACCCGGTCGATGGAGATGTTTCTACTTCGATCCCTTTCTTTGTGACCGACAATGGTGGCCTGGAAAGTAACCTCAGCATCGTAACTGCCGATTTCACAACACCGGTTGTTCAGCTGTCGGGTAACGTATTCCATGATGCCAACGCATTGACGGATAGCACGGTTAACACAACCTCCGGCATTGCCATTCCGACTGGCCTTTATGCATCGCTTGTCGATAGCACGGGTGCTGTGGTTGCGACCGTGGCAATACAAGCCGATGGTTCTTACGACTTCGGCAATGTAGTGCCTGACACTTACAGCGTGGTGCTGCATCAGACAGCGGCCGGCTCGACGACACCAAGTTTGCCAACCGGCTGGCTCAATACAGGTGAAAACCTGGGTACAGCGGCCGGTAGTGACGGAACAGTCAATGGTATCTTGCCCAACATCGTGGTGACTACTACCGATGTGACCAACGCTAACTTCGGGGTGCAGGTCCCACCTGTCACAGTGGATGCAGCAGTACCTTCGCAGCCCAACCCGGGTGGTGTGGTAACGGTCGATATCTCCGACGAATTCGATTTCACGGATTCAGACGGAACAGTCGAAACTATTACCTTCACCGCCTTCCCTGACAGTGTAACCACGGTGACCATCAATGGCGTTACGTATGTGGCCCCAGGTGTGACTCCGGGTACAGGACAAACTGCATGGGTTGACTCATTGACCGTTCCGGTAACAGGACTTACTGTTCTGATTGACCCGATCGACGGCGATGTGACCGCTTCCGTTCCTTTTGTGGTAACCGATAACGGTGGCGCGGTAAGTAATGAAAGCACGGTAACGGCTCCATTCACCACGCCTCTGGTCAACCTTTCAGGTAATGTATTCCATGATGCCAACGCATTGACGGATAGCACAGTTAATACAACCTCCGGCATTGCCATTCCAACAGGATTGTACGTGACGCTCGTGGATACCGCCGGAAATGCAGTAGCGACCGTGGCTGTACAGGCCGATGGTTCTTATGACTTCGGCAATGTAGTGCCTGGCACTTACAGCGTGGTGCTGCATCAGACAGCGGCCGGCTCGACGACACCAAGTTTGCCAACCGGTTGGAACAACACAGGTGAGCACCTGGGCACCAATGCGGGAAGCGATGGCACGGTCAATGG